>NZ_JAOWHO010000023.1:0-260007 GCF_030332605.1 Citrobacter sp. Cpo103
TTGACCTGCTCCCCGTTGATTAGTACACCCCGATGTTAGTAATGTCTTCATAAGCCACATGAGGACATCCCCATGAAGAAGCGTTTTTCCGACGAACAGATCATCAGTATTCTCCGCGAAGCCGAAGCTGGGGTACCCGCCCGTGAACTCTGCCGCAAGCATGCCATTTCCGATGCCACGTTTTACACCTGGCGTAAGAAGTATGGCGGTATGGAGGTGCCTGAAGTTAAGCGCCTGAAGTCGCTTGAGGAAGAGAACACCAGACTCAAGAAGCTGCTTGCCGAAGCCATGCTGGATAAAGAGGCGCTTCAGGTGGCTCTTGGGCGAAAGTACTGACGACAGACCAGAAGCGGGAAACCGTGATGTTGATGTGTGATGCGACCGGTCTGTCGCAACGTCGTGCCTGCAGGCTTACAGGTTTATCCCTGTCGACCTGCCGCTATGAGGCTCACCGTCCGGCTGCTGATGCGCATTTATCAGGGCGCATCATTGAGCTGGCACTGGAGCGCAGGCGTTTTGGCTACCGTCGTATTTGGCAGTTGCTGCGCCGTGAAGGGCTTCATGTTAATCATAAGCGCGTGTACCGGCTTTATCACCTCAGTGGCCTGGGCGTAAAACGCAGAAGACGTCGTAAAGGGCTGGCAACAGAACGTCTGCCGCTGCTCCGTCCGGCGGCGCCCAATCTGACCTGGTCGATGGATTTCGTCATGGACGCACTTTCCACCGGTCGCAGGATCAAGTGTCTTACCTGCGTCGATGATTTCACAAAGGAATGCCTGACGGTCACTGTTGCCTTTGGGATTTCAGGCGTTCAGGTCACGCGTATTCTGGACAGCATTGCACTGTTTCGAGGCTATCCGGCGACGATAAGAACTGACCAGGGGCCGGAGTTCACTTGCCGTGCACTGGATCAATGGGCCTTTGAGCATGGTGTTGAGTTGCGCTTAATCCAGCCGGGCAAGCCAACGCAGAACGGATTTATTGAGAGCTTTAACGGACGATTTCGCGATGAATGTTTGAATGAGCACTGGTTCAGCGATATCGTTCATGCCAGGAAAATTATTAATGACTGGCGGCAGGATTATAACGAATGCCGCCCGCACTCCACGCTGAATTATCAGACACCGTCTGAATTTGCAGCGGGCTGGAGAAAGGGTCATTCTGAGAATGAAGATTCCGACGTTACTAACTGAGTGTTGTATCTAATCGTGGGGGCAGGTCAATCACAGAAGGAAAGCAGACAGAGCTGCGCGGCAAAGCAACAAAGGGAGGATATACTGTATGGAAAATGAAATCTGGGCATCCTACCCCAATTTATGTGGCGGATTTAGACAAAGCTGTTAGGGAATGTCTAAAATAGCGAAGCCATAGCATAGAATTTTTAATGGCATTATGATCAGGACATAAAGGACTTCATGCAGGGAAAAAATATCCCAAAAGAAACTGGTCATGTCAGCACACCAAAGGATCCTCGCCGGATCCTTTGGTTTTTCTCAGCCACAATCGCTTAACGTGAGTTTTCGTTCCACTGAGCGTCAGACCCCTATAATAATTCCTTTCAGACAGGTACCGGTTAAGTGTAGCTGAGTCAGACAAAAAAGCCCCCTGACGGGGGGCAAAAATGTAGCAACGTTGTTTCAGGAAAATCTATCAGGGAAAAGGTAACAGCACGGATACTACCGTCGCATTCAGCCTGCATTGATCATGCGGCGGTGCGCTTCGGCCATGGCCTGATGTGGGCCGGATTGCCCGTTATTCATGAATTCATGGGCAACCGCTGCTCTTTCATGCTCATTCATCGCCGCGTAAGACGTTGACGGGACGGTCGTGGATACCGTGTTATTTCCCATCATCTTCTGATGACTTTCCACCATTTTCTGGTGCGCATCCGCCGAACCGTTCGTCATGGTTTCATGAGCAATAATGGCCTGTTCATGCTGGTCCATACCGGTCATACGAGGAGCAGTCCCCTGGATCCCGACAGGAGCCGCAGCAGACTGCATCTGGTGAGCAGGAGCCTGTGCATTGTTGACGCGATCATGGATATTCACGGTTTCAGTGGCCCAGGCCGATGAAATTAAACCAAAGCCCAGCAAAGATGCTAATACGATATTTTTCATGATAACTCTCCATTTCTGAATTAGTGATGTCCGGGGAAGTACAACCGGTGTTTTCAGTTCCATAACTGAAACAAGTTCGGCAGCGTTTATTTCTCCGGAAGAGGGCTGGATATTCATTTCCTGGCGTACTCTGACGCCGGGTATTGATGAAGCAATCCAGCCTTCCTGATAAGTTGCACTAATTATATCGAATGGCTTCTGTTTGCTGCATGACAGGCTAATGACATCTTTGTCATTTACATCTTTATTTTCAGCATTGGGTTTCCGGGATCATTTTCTCCAGTCTGGGCACGGATAAGATAAAACGCGTGGAGCGTACGTCTGATTCCACCTGCACTCTTCCGTGATGTGCTTCCACGATTGACTTCACAATCGCAAGGCCGATGCCGCTGCCTTCTCCTTTTCGTTGTCTGGATGGATCCACCCGATAAAAACGGTCAAACAGCCTTGATAAATGTTCTTCAGGGATCGGTTTCCCTGGATTTTCAATCACAAGGTCAAAAAAGCTCTCCTGCTTTCTTATTGAGACTGTGATGGCCTGTCCCTCCGGGGTATAACGCAGGGCATTGGATAACAGATTATTGATCGCTCTTCTGAACATTTGTGGATCTCCCTCAACCAGGCAGGGCATCCCGTTAAATTTGAGCGTGATATTGCGTTCTTCGGCCCAGGCTTCGAAAAACTCGAAGACTTTCATGACTTCTGCTCTGAGGTCAAAACGGACCCTGTCAGGTATAAGCTGGTTATTGTCCGCCTGTGCCAGAAACAGCATGTCGCTGACCATTTTGGTCATCCGGTTATACTCTTCAAGACTGGAGTAGAGGACATCCTCAAGTTCCTTCTGGGTTCGATCCTGACTCAGTGCGATTTCAGTCTGCGTCACCAGATTGGTGATGGGCGTTCTGATCTCATGCGCGATATCGGCAGAGAAATTGGCCTGGCGGGTAAAGACGTCCTCAATCTTTCCAATCATATGATTGAACGAGATAACCAGTTGCTCCAGCTCAATGGGAACGCGTGTCGGTTCCAGCCGCGCATCAAGATTCTCGGAGGTGATGTTTTTAATGGCATTGCTGACATTACGAAGGGGCAGGTGCCCCTGACGGACAGCGATGCGAATGATCAGAACAATCAGCAGGCTTATCACGACGGCGATCGCAATCAGATTTTTTTTCAGCGCATCGAGGTAATGGAGATGGAAATTAATGGAGAGGCCAGTCAGCATGACATAATTCTGCTGTTTGCCCTGAAATATCGCCTGGCCAGAGGAGGCGATAATCCGGTATGTTTCCATCTTCATTTCAGACCCGGTATCCATCGGTCTCGCAGGATCCTCCACCGTCCAGAGAAAGACATCCCGTGCGCGGCTGTGCTCGCTAAAATCTGCGGAATTCACGGCCGGGTGTAGTGCCGCCCCCTGCGCTGAACTAAAGAGCACTTCCCCCCTGGGATTGAGGAGCAAAAGGGCAACGTTGCGGTAGCTGGCAATCGACTCCTTTATTTTGCTTACTTTTTTTTCATCCGGATCCACCGGGGACTGCAGTATACGGTTCAGGGTAGTGCTGATTTGTTGAAGATCGCTGACATCCTGCTCGGCAAAATGATTTTCAACAGAATGCAGCATAAACCAGGTGAAGGCGATAAAAGCCAGTATCGTGGACAGGCTGATAAAAAAGGTCAGCCGCAGGGCGAGTGAGAAAGGGCGCCTGGAAGGTTTGCTATGCATCCGGGGCCTCCAGCATATAGCCCACGCCCCGGACAGTCTGGATCAGCTTTGTCCCGTAATCGTTGTCTATTTTAGCGCGGAGTCGCTTTACGGCGACATCAATCGCGTTAGTGTCGCTGTCAAAATTCATGTCCCAGACCTGAGAGGCAATCAGGGAACGGGGAAGAACCTCGCCCTGATGGCGAATGAAAAATTCCAGCAGGCTGAACTCTTTACTGGTGAGCACAATGCGGTTTCCGGCGCGACTGACTTTTCTGGATACGAGATCCATCGAGAGATCAGCCACCCTAAACTGGCTTTCCGTGATCATCGCGTTTCCCCGCCTCAGAAGGGTTCTCACCCGGGCCAGCAGTTCGGCAAACGCAAAGGGTTTAACCAGATAATCGTCCGCACCCAGTTCCAGTCCTTTGACCCTGTGTTCGATCGTGCCGAGGGCCGTCAGTAGTAAGACCGGCATACCCTTTCCGGCAGTGCGCAGCATGCGGATGATATCCCAGCCGTTCACATCAGGCAGCATGATGTCCAGAATGACTAAATCATACTCGGCTGTCATGGCGAGATGATATCCGGTAAGACCATTATCAGCGTGATCCACTACGAACCCTGCCTCTGTAAGCCCTTTGCTGAGATATTCACCTGTTTTAATTTCGTCTTCGACGATCAATATTTTCATCTTGCTCCCCGTCTGGCTGCTAATGTCATTCTATTGCGCACACGATCGTAATCAACGAATTACCGTAAAAATGACAACATTGTCATTATTCTGTCACCCGACAAACAGAGTGCATTCTGTAAAGTAACCCTGGTAATACTCTGAACTTCATTTGAACCATTTACCAGGTCTGCCTGGACGAGAAGCAATATGTTCAAATTAAAACTACTCAGCATCAGCACAATCTTCATTCTGGCTGGTTGTGTCTCTCTGGCGCCTGAATATCAGCGTCCGGCAGCACCGGTACCCCAGCAGTTTTCACTGTCCCGTAACAGCCTGACGCCAGCGGTGAATGGCTATCAGGATACGGGCTGGCGTAACTTTTTTGTCGATCCCCAGGTCACCCGGCTGATTACTGAAGCCCTGACTAATAACCGTGATTTGAGAATGGCTGCACTGAAGGTTGAAGAGGCCCGGGCCCAGTTCAACGTCACGGATGCAGATCGTTATCCCCAGCTGAATGCCTCATCCGGGATCACATACAGCGGTGGTCTGAAAGGTGACAAGCCGACCACACAGGAGTACGGCGCAGGTCTGGAGTTCAGTTATGAGCTCGATTTTTTCGGCAAACTTAAGAACATGAGTGATGCTGATCGCCAGAACTACTTTGCCAGCGAAGAAGCCCGTCGGGCCGTACACATCCTGCTGGTATCCAACGTTTCACAAAGCTATTTCAGCCAGCAACTGGCGTACGAACAACTTCGTATTGCGCGGGAAACGCTGAAAAATTATCAACAGTCCTATGCTTTCGTTGAGCAGCAGCTCGTGACCGGGAGTACGAACGTTCTGGCACTTGAACAGGCGCGAGGACAAATCGAAAGTACCCGCGCCGAAATAGCCAAACGAGAAGGCGATCTGGCTCAGGCAAACAATGCCCTGCAACTGGTGCTGGGAACGTACCGCGCACTTCCGTCAGAAAAAGGGATGAAAGGCGGGGAGATAGCCCCAGTAAAATTGCCACCAAATCTGTCTTCACAAATTTTGCTGCAGCGACCGGATATTATGGAAGCGGAATATCAGCTGAAAGCGGCTGATGCCAATATTGGCGCAGCGCGAGCGGCCTTTTTCCCCTCAATTACCCTGACCAGTGGTCTTTCCGCAAGCAGTACGGAGCTGTCCAGCCTGTTTACGTCAGGAAGTGGAATGTGGAATTTTATCCCTAAAATTGAAATTCCTATATTTAATGCTGGCAGGAATAAAGCCAATCTGAAGCTGGCTGAAATTCGCCAGCAACAGTCGGTGGTTAATTACGAACAAAAAATTCAGTCAGCCTTTAAGGATGTTTCCGACACGCTTGCGCTGCGCGACAGCCTTAGCCAGCAACTTGAGTCACAGCAGCGTTATCTTGATTCACTTCAGATAACTCTCCAGCGTGCCAGAGGATTATATTCCAGTGGTGCTGTCAGTTACATTGAAGTGCTGGATGCAGAGCGTTCTCTCTTCGCTACGCAGCAAACCATTCTCGATCTTACCTATTCCCGGCAGGTTAACGAAATTAATCTGTTTACCGCACTGGGTGGCGGTTGGGTAGAGTAAATTTATTTCATTAATCAGGAAATTTAAAATGCGTAATTCACTTAAAGCCGTTTTATTTGGTGCCTTCTCTGTCATGTTTTCTGCCGGTCTTCATGCTGAAACACATCAGCATGGCGATATGAATACTGCCAGTGATGCTTCGGTACAGCAGGTTATCAAGGGCACCGGTGTCGTTAAAGAAATTGATATAAATAGTAAAAAGATCACCATTTCGCACGAAGCAATCCCTGCGGTGGGCTGGCCTGCAATGACCATGCGCTTCACTTTTGTTAATGCAGACGACGCTATCAATGCCCTGAAAACCGGCAACCATGTCGATTTCTCGTTTATTCAGCAGGGTAATATTTCTTTACTTAAAAGCATTAACGTGACGCAGTCCTGATTGGCTGTCCGGAGCGATTACATCCTGTGCGCCTGTACATTCACATAGGTATATGTGTGAGTTAACCGTCAGGCGCATATGCCAGGTGTTTTGATTTTTTAGCGGAAAATTGTATGGCTTCTTTAAAGATAAAATATGCTGCAATAATTATCAGCAGCCTCATAGCAGGGGGGCTGATATCGGTTACTGCCTGGCAGTATGTAAACTCAGCACAAAAGACAGAAAAAACAGAACAAAAGGCACCGGAACGAAAGGTGCTTTTCTGGTATGACCCAATGAAACCGGATACCAAATTTGATAAACCCGGAAAATCGCCCTTTATGGATATGGACCTGGTGCCAAAATATGCTGATGACAGTGGCGATAAAAGCAGTGGCGGGATCCGTATCGACCCAACCCAGGTTCAGAATCTGGGATTAAAAACGCAAAAAGTCACGCGAGGAATGCTGAATTATTCTCAGACAATCCCGGCTAATGTCAGCTATAACGAGTATCAGTTTGTTATTGTGCAGGCGCGTTCTGACGGGTTTGTCGAAAAAGTCTACCCCATGACGATTGGCGATCATGTGAAGAAGGGGACGCCACTTATCGATATTACCATTCCGGACTGGGTGGAAGCACAGAGTGAATTCCTTCTGTTATCCAGCACCGGTGGTACTTCCACGCAAATTAAAGGCGTTCTGGAACGGCTTCGCCTGGCAGGTATGCCGGAAGAGGATATTCAGAGACTGCGTTCTACCCGGAGCATTCAGACCCGTTTTACCATTAAAGCACCTATTGATGGTGTCATTACTGCATTTGACCTGCGCACCGGCATGAATATTTCGAAAGATAAGGTGGTGGCTCAGATTCAGGGGATGGACCCGGTCTGGATCAGCGCTGCAGTGCCAGAATCTATCGCCTATCTGCTGAAAGATACGTCGCAGTTTGAAATTTCGGTACCGGCTTATCCGGATAAAACATTCCATGTCGAAAAATGGAACATTCTTCCCAGCGTGGATCAGACAACCCGTACGCTTCAGGTCCGTCTCCAAGTTTCTAATAAGGATGAGTTTCTCAAACCGGGCATGAATGCCTATCTCAAACTGAATACCAGAAGCCAGGAGATGCTGCTAATACCAAGCCAGGCCGTTATCGATACCGGCAAAGAACAGCGCGTGATTACTGTTGATGATGAAGGCAAGTTTGTGCCGAAACAGATCCACGTTCTGCATGAGTCACAGCAACAGTCCGGCATCGGCTCCGGCCTGAATGAAGGCGATACCGTGGTGGTCAGTGGCCTGTTCCTCATTGACTCTGAAGCCAATATTACGGGCGCACTGGAACGTATGCGCCACCCTGAAAAAACAGAAAGCAGTATGCCAGCAATGTCTGACCAGCCTGTAAATATGCATTCAGGGCACTGAGGAGACGACGATGATTGAATGGATTATCCGGCGCTCTGTCGCCAACCGTTTCCTGGTCATGATGGGGGCCCTGTTTCTCAGCATCTGGGGCACATGGACGATTATTAACACGCCTGTCGATGCCTTGCCTGACCTGTCAGATGTGCAGGTCATTATCAAAACCAGCTATCCCGGCCAGGCCCCGCAGATTGTAGAAAACCAGGTCACCTATCCACTTACCACCACCATGCTGTCCGTGCCTGGCGCAAAAACCGTGCGTGGTTTTTCACAGTTCGGTGATTCGTATGTGTATGTCATTTTTGAAGACGGCACCGATCTGTACTGGGCCCGTTCCCGCGTGCTGGAGTACCTGAACCAGGTACAGGGAAAACTGCCCGCCGGTGTGAGTTCTGAAATCGGTCCGGACGCCACGGGGGTGGGCTGGATATTTGAATATGCCCTTGTCGATCGCAGCGGAAAACACGACCTTTCAGAACTGCGTTCTCTGCAGGACTGGTTCCTGAAATTTGAGCTGAAAACCATCCCGAACGTGGCTGAGGTCGCTTCGGTTGGCGGCGTGGTGAAACAGTACCAGATTCAGGTCAATCCGGTAAAACTGTCTCAGTATGGTATCAGCCTGCCCGAAGTGAAACAGGCCCTTGAATCGTCTAACCAGGAGGCCGGTGGCTCATCCGTTGAAATGGCCGAAGCTGAGTATATGGTCCGTGCCAGCGGTTATCTTCAGAGCATTGATGATTTTAATAACATCGTCCTGAAAACAGGCGAGAACGGCGTGCCGGTTTATCTGCGGGATGTTGCCCGCGTGCAGACCGGGCCTGAAATGCGGCGTGGTATTGCCGAGCTGAACGGCCAGGGCGAAGTCGCTGGCGGCGTGGTGATCCTGCGGTCGGGTAAAAATGCACGCGACGTTATCACGGCAGTGAGGGATAAACTTGAGACGCTGAAGGCCAGCCTGCCGGAAGGCGTTGAAATCGTGACCACCTACGATCGCAGCCAGCTCATCGACCGGGCGATTGATAACCTCAGTTCCAAACTTCTGGAAGAGTTTATCGTGGTGGCCATCGTCTGTGCCCTGTTCCTGTGGCACGTACGTTCTGCCCTGGTGGCGATTATCTCTCTGCCGCTTGGTCTGTGTATCGCCTTTATCGTCATGCACTTCCAGGGACTGAACGCCAATATCATGTCGCTGGGAGGGATAGCGATTGCCGTCGGTGCGATGGTGGATGCCGCCATTGTGATGATTGAGAATGCGCATAAGCGGCTTGAGGAGTGGGATCATCAGCATCCGGGTGAGCAGATTGACAACGCCACCCGCTGGAAGGTGATTACCGATGCCTCCGTTGAAGTGGGACCCGCACTGTTTATCAGCCTGCTGATCATCACCCTGTCCTTTATTCCTATCTTTACCCTGGAAGGTCAGGAAGGACGTCTGTTTGGCCCGCTGGCATTCACGAAAACGTACTCCATGGCGGGCGCGGCCGCGCTGGCCATCATCGTCATTCCGATTCTGATGGGATTCTGGATCCGGGGGAAAATTCCTGCAGAGACCAGTAACCCCCTGAACCGGGTACTGATCAAAGCGTATCATCCATTGCTGTTGCGGGTTCTCCACTGGCCAAAAACAACCCTGCTGGTTGCGGCCTTGTCCATTTTCACCGTTATCTGGCCGCTGAGCCAGGTGGGCGGTGAGTTTCTGCCGAAGATTAACGAGGGCGACCTGTTGTATATGCCGTCGACCCTGCCGGGTGTCTCTCCGGCTGAAGCTGCAGCGCTCCTGCAGACGACGGACAAGTTAATCAAAAGCGTTCCTGAAGTGGCCTCTGTATTTGGCAAGACCGGTAAAGCAGAGACCGCCACGGATTCCGCACCGCTCGAAATGGTTGAAACCACGATCCAGCTCAAACCAGAGGATCAGTGGCGTCCAGGCATGACGATTGACAAGATTATTGAAGAACTCGACAGGACCGTCCGTTTACCGGGGCTGGCAAACCTCTGGGTGCCGCCAATCCGTAACCGTATTGATATGCTCTCAACCGGGATCAAAAGCCCGATAGGTATCAAGGTGTCCGGAACGGTTCTGTCCGATATCGATGCAACGGCGCAGAGTATCGAAGCGGTCGCCAAAACCGTACCCGGCGTAGTGTCTGCTCTCGCAGAGCGACTGGAAGGCGGGCGCTACATTGATGTGGATATCAACCGGGAAAAAGCCTCCCGCTACGGAATGACGGTGGGCGATGTGCAGCTGTTCATCTCATCAGCCATCGGCGGCGCGACGGTAGGGGAAACGGTTGAAGGCGTGGCCCGGTACCCGATTAATATCCGCTATCCGCAGGATTACCGGAACAGCCCGCAGGCCCTGAAACAGATGCCGATCCTGACCCCGATGAAGCAGCAGATCACGCTGGGCGATGTTGCGGATATTAAGGTCGTTTCCGGGCCGACTATGCTGAAAACGGAAAATGCCCGTCCAGCCAGCTGGATTTACATTGACGCGCGCGGCAGGGATATGGTGTCGGTGGTTAATGACATTAAAACGGCGATCAGTCAGAAAGTGAAACTGAGACCGGGTACCAGCGTGTCATTCTCCGGACAGTTTGAACTGCTTGAGCATGCCAACAAGAAACTGAAGCTGATGGTGCCGATGACGGTGATGATCATCTTCATCCTGTTGTATCTGGCATTCCGCCGGGTTGATGAAGCCCTGCTGATCCTGATGAGCCTGCCGTTCGCCCTGGTTGGCGGGATATGGTTCCTGTACTGGCAGGGCTTCCATATGTCTGTCGCAACCGGAACGGGGTTTATCGCTCTGGCCGGGGTGGCAGCAGAGTTTGGCGTGGTCATGCTGATGTATCTGCGTCATGCCATTGAAGCGCACCCGGAATTGTCCCGTAAAGAGACGTTCACACCGGAAGGTCTTGATGAAGCCCTCTATCATGGTGCCGTGCTGCGTGTCCGGCCGAAAGCCATGACCGTGGCGGTGATCATTGCGGGTCTGCTGCCAATACTCTGGGGAACCGGTGCAGGTTCAGAAGTCATGAGCCGTATCGCGGCACCCATGATTGGTGGGATGATCACGGCTCCGCTGCTGTCCCTGTTCATAATTCCTGCCGCCTACAAATTAATCTGGCTGCGCAGACATAAAAAAAGCGTGTCATAACCCTGTAAGGGCATCCTCTGTGGGTGCCCTTCTGTACTGATTCATCCTGACGTCAGGGGTTATATCGATAATATACAGAGGTGAGTATGAAAAAAGTGGTCCTGGTGGCCCTGGCTCTCGGCCTTTCACTGCCCGCAATGGCGAGTGAAAAAGTGATTGATATGTACAAATCTGAAAACTGTGGCTGTTGTTCCCTGTGGGGCAAGGCGATGGAAAAAGACGGGTTTGAAGTACGAACTCACGTCATGAATGATCAGGCGCTGTCAGCCCTGAAAGAAAAGCATGCTATTCCTGCAGGACTACGAAGTTGTCATACCGCGGTTGCCGGTAATTTGATCATTGAAGGCCATGTGCCTGCGACAACGATACATAAGGCAATGCAGTCTGGTTCGGGTATATACGGTCTCGCCACCCCCGGTATGCCAGCAGGAAGTCCTGGAATGGAGATGGGAGCCCGAAAAGAGGCTTACGATGTTATCGCATTCTCACCGGATGAAAGTAAAAAAGTCTTCCAGCGAATCGAATAGTCAGCGGAACGGCTGATAACGGGACGCCGGTAGCAGGCACTCCTGTGCCGGCGATATTCGTGGTAATCGCATCCATGACATACCCTGAAGACAGAAGATGCTTCGGTATGCATAAGGAGAGTTACTGTGAAAAATGACAATGCAGTGCAACACAACAACCAGACTGCTTCTGAGCAGACATTATCCCCGGACGAGGGCCACGTATTGCATAAGGTGAGAGATCCCGTGTGCGGGATGGCCATCCTGCCCGACAGGGCGCACAGCAGCATTCGATACCAGGACCATCAACTTTATTTCTGCTCCGCCAGCTGTGAGAGTAAATTTAAAGCCCATCCCGATCGTTATCTTACCGAAGATGCCAGTGAACATTCCCATCACCATCACCACGATCATCACGAAGTCAGCCCTGATCAGATAAAACAGCCTCACCACCAGGCGGAGAAAGAGAATTCTGAAGGTGTGTGGACATGTCCGATGCACCCGGAGATACGCCGCAGTGGTCCCGGAAGCTGTCCTGTCTGTGGAATGGCACTGGAGCCGCTCGTAGCTACGGCATCCACGGGGCCAAGTGATGAACTTCGCGACATGACAAGACGCTTCTGGCTGGGGTTGTTGCTGGCGTTTCCGGTTCTGGTACTCGAAATGGGATCTCATCTGTTTCCCGCCTTGAGGAATACAGTACCGCCACAGTACAACACATGGCTGCAGCTGCTTCTGGCCTCTCCTGTCGTGTTGTGGTGTGGCTGGCCATTCTTCGCCCGGGCCGGAATGTCGTTACGTAACCGCTCCCTGAATATGTTTACCCTTGTTGCAATGGGCACCGGCGTAGCCTGGGTGTACAGCGTCATTGCAACCGTCTTCCCCTCCTGGTTTCCTGCATCGTTCAGAAACATGGATGGCCTGGTGGCCGTTTATTTTGAAGCCGCAGCAGTTATTACGGTGCTTGTTCTGCTGGGACAGGTTCTTGAGCTGCGGGCACGGGAACAAACCTCAGGTGCCATTACTGCACTACTGAATCTTGCCCCCAAAACCGCCAGGCGGCTGGATCATGACGGTCATGAAACGGATATTAATGCGGAAGATGTTCTGCCTGGCGATAAGCTCCGCATCAGACCAGGAGAGAGTATTCCGGTCGACGGTATTGTGATCGAAGGCAAAACAACCGTTGATGAATCGATGGTGACCGGGGAATCTATGCCGGTTACCAAAACGGAGGGTGACCCTGTCATCGGGGGGACCATTAATCAGACAGGGAGTCTCATCATCCGTGCAGAGAAAGTCGGTGATGAAACAATGCTCTCACGAATTGTTCAGATGGTCGCTGATGCACAGCGTTCGCGTGCCCCCATCCAGAGAATGGCTGACAGCGTTTCAGGCTGGTTTGTTCCTCTGGTGATACTTATCGCGGTTGTTGCTTTCGTGATCTGGTCTGTCTGGGGGCCCGAGCCCAGGATGGCGCACGGTCTCATTGCGGCTGTGTCGGTCCTGATTATTGCCTGTCCCTGCGCGCTGGGGCTGGCCACGCCGATGTCGATAATGGTGGGGGTGGGCAAAGGAGCCCAGGCCGGGGTGTTAATCAGGAATGCCGAAGCCCTTGAGCGTCTTGAAAAAGTGGACACGCTGGTTGTCGACAAAACAGGCACGCTCACGGAAGGTTCGCCTACGGTGACAGGGATTATCAGTCTCAATCCGGGTGGGGAAACATCTCTTTTGCGTGTAACAGCCGCAGTGGAAAAAGGCTCGCAGCATCCGCTGGGTATGGCAGTAGTTAAAGCAGCACAGGAAAAGGGGATCGCAATACCCGCAGTCACTCATTTCGATGCACCGTCGGGTAAAGGTGTCTCAGGCGATGTCGAAGGTCAACGGGTTGTTATTGGTAATGAACTGGCTATGCAGGAAAACAGTATCGTTATTGATAATCAAAAGGCCGTTGCGGATACGTTGCGGATGGAAGGCGCTACCGTTATCTATGTGGCCACAGACGGGGACCTTGCAGGCCTGATAGCTATCTCGGATCCCGTGAAAACAACCACGCCGGATGCGCTTAAAGCTTTGCGTCAGGCGGGGATCCGCATTGTTATGCTCACCGGGGATAACCAGCTTACTGCTGAAGCAGTCGCACGGAAACTGGGAATAGATGAGGTTGAAGCCGGAATTCTGCCGGATGGCAAAAAAGCAGTGATAACCCGACTGAAAGCGTCTGGCCATGTGGTTGCGATGGCCGGAGACGGTGTGAATGATGCCCCGGCGCTGGCAGCGGCTGACGTGGGTATAGCCATGGGAACGGGTACAGATGTGGCAATTGAAAGTGCCGGAGTCACCCTTCTCAAAGGCGACTTGATGATACTGAACAGGGCCCGTCATCTGTCAGAAATCACCATGAAAAATATCCGACAGAATCTGTTTTTTGCATTTATCTACAACGCACTTGGCGTGCCTGTGGCTGCAGGTCTGCTTTATCCTGTGTATGGAATACTGCTGTCGCCAGTTATTGCGGCGGCGGCCATGGCTCTTTCCTCCGTCAGCGTCATTGTGAATGCGTTGCGTCTGAAAAGTGTCAGGCTCGGGAAATAACCCTGAGTGAAGGGTCAGTTACGAACAGAAGGAGTCCGGTATGAAAAGTACCACCTATGCGCTTATTGCTGTCGCCGCGATTGCGGCATTTGCTCTCCTGCGCGAACACTGGTCACATGTGGCAGGCTACTGGCCATATCTGTTACTGCTGCTTTGTCCGCTCATGCATCTTTTCCACGGTCACGGGGGGCATGGAGATCATCAACATCACGGAAGTGAAAACGATAAAAAAAATTAATCCGGCAGACGGGACCGCGTCGCGGTCCCGTTATCAGTCCAGGTATCGTTCGTAGTCTCTGGCATGCGCAAAGGCATGCTGTTCGAGTTTGTTATCAGCGGGTGCCGCCGTCCGGAACGCCAGTGAGTTAACAGGATTGTTATTGATGACCAGCTCGTAATGCAGATGAGGACCGGATGAACGTCCGCTGTTACCGGATAACGCAATAGCGTCTCCCCGGGTAACCCTGGCCCCTTTAGTAACGAGTATTTTATTGAGGTGGAGATAGCGAGTTTTAACACCGGCTTTTCCCGTTACTTCAACAAAATATCCCATGGTACTGTTGTATTCGGCCCGGGTGATTTTTCCGTCGATGACGCTGACTATTTTCGTGTTCATGGGCATGGAATAATCAATGCCATTATGGGGACTCACTTTTCCCGATACCGGGTTAAGTCTTGCAGGATTGAAAGGCGAACTGAGTCTTGCTGTGGCCGGTAACGGATAATCGAGACTGCCTTTCCCGGAAGTATCGGAAAGGTTATAGAACTTTTTATCTGATATACGATACGCCGTGTAATTAAATGAACCGGACGTAAATTTATAGGCCACGACACGTGATTTTCCCGCTTTCTTTTGCAGTACGAGTTTTAATGATTCATTTTTTTTCAAATGCCGCAGATTAAACCGGGAAGGCAAGGAGCGCTGAAGAGTAGCGATCTCGTTCGATTCCAGCCCCGAGCGGGTGGCTGAAAGGTAGGCATTTTCTTTTACGACATCGGTAGAATACATTTACTGGAATTCGCCGTTAGCATGAACACTGCGGCGTATGCTAGGGGTTTTCAGGAGGCGTGTCATCTGTCAGTTAATCGGGAGCACCGTTGATGGTCGTCATTTTTGTAACATATCTTGTTTCCCGTTTGCTCCTGAAGCTCTGGGAACTGTATGACCAGCCCGACGGTGATGATTAACGGGACTGAAACAGGTTACGGCAGAGCAATATGGGGCTCATGTCCTGCTACGTAACCCGTCAGTAAAGCCCTGCTGCGCACCTGACGCTAAGCACTAACCCGCCTGCAGTTACCTGGTCGAATACAGCCCGCGAAGCTTTCTTGCCTGCGTCTGATGTGCTTCCGCACCGGCATTATTGACCTGCTCATGCACGAGAGCGGCTTTTTCTCCGGCATTCAGTTCGTTAAAAAAAGAAGACGAGGTCTTTGAATTTGCATCACTGCCGGACAGCATTTTTTTATGTTCCTCAATCATTTTCTGATGCGCATAGGACGCGCTGTTGTTCATAAATGAATGAGCAACAATGGCCCTTTCATGTTCATTCATTTCAGAGAATGAGGGCGTGTTGTTTTTATTAACCCTGTCCGGTAAATTTTCATGCGTCGAGGAATTCACATGACTGACGGCTGAGGCATTATTAACAAATCGATGTGCTTCATGGGCAATATCACTGGACTGAGCAAAAGCTGCCCCACAAAATAAAGCTGTAAACGCAGTGGTCGTGATTAATATATTCATGTGTAATTACCTTCTGAGGTACATAAAAGATGTCCTTATGATCATATATAAAAATAATCAACCTGTGGGGAAGATGACGTAAATGTAATACAGCTATGTACATTACACGATTGTAATGAATTTGTTTCTTAAGGTGTGCTAGATTCATTTCATTGTAAGTGGATGAACCAGTAATTTAATTTAAATCGGTTCTCGAATTCTGTCAGTAACCATACTTTAAATAAGGGAATGCGCATGCTGTTGAAAACGTCTCGACGAACTTTCCTGAAGGGGTTAACCCTCTCTGGCGTAGCCGGAAGTCTTGGCGTATGGAGTTTCAATGCGCGTTCCAGTCTGAGCCTGCCAGTTGCCGCATCCCTGCAGGGTACTCAGTTTGACCTGACCATTGGTGAAACGGCCGTCAATATCACGGGCAGTGAGCGTCAGGCCAAAACAATCAATGGAGGCCTGCCGGGGCCCGTTCTTCGCTGGAAAGAAGGTGACACCATTACCCTGAAGGTCAAAAACCGTCTTAATGAACAGACGTCCATTCACTGGCACGGCATTATTCTTCCGGCCAATATGGATGGTGTTCCGGGGCTGAGTTTTATGGGCATAGAGCCTGATGATACCTACGTTTACACCTTTAAGGTTAAGCAGAACGGGACTTACTGGTACCACAGCCATTCCGGTCTGCAGGAACAGGAGGGGGTATACGGTGCCATTATCATCGATGCCAGGGAGCCAGAACCGTTTGCTTACGATCGTGAGCATGTGGTCATGTTGTCTGACTGGACCGATGAAAATCCTCACAGCCTGCTGAAAAAATTAAAAAAACAGTCGGATTACTACAATTTCAATAAACCAACCGTTGGCTCTTTTTTCCGCGACGTGAATACCAGGGGGCTGTCAGCCACCATTGCCGATCGGAAAATGTGGGCTGAAATGAAAATGAATCCGACTGACCTCGCGGATGTCAGTGGCTACACCTACACCTATCTCATGAACGGGCAGGCCCCGCTGAAAAACTGGACCGGACTGTTCCGTCCCGGTGAAAAGATACGCTTACGGTTTATCAACGGCTCGGCAATGACCTATTTCGATATCCGTATCCCCGGGCTGAAAATGACGGTCGTGGCTGCAGATGGCCAGTATGTAAACCCGGTTACCGTTGACGAATTCAGGATTGCCGTTGCCGAAACCTATGATGTCATTGTGGAGCCTCAGGGTGAGGCCTATACCATCTTCGCACAATCCATGGACAGGACCGGTTACGCTCGAGGGACACTGGCCACGAGAGAGGGGTTAAGTGCTGCCGTTCCCCCCCTCGATCCCCGTCCTCTGTTGACCATGGAAGATATGGGTATGGGGGGAATGGGACATGATATGGCAGGAATGGACCACAGCCAGATGGGAGGCATGGATAACAGCGGAGAGATGATGTCTATGGACGGTGCTGACCTTCCGGATAGCGGGACATCCTCCGCGCCCATGGATCACAGCAGCATGGCCGGTATGGATCATTCCCGGATGGCCGGAATGCCGGGTATGCAAAGTCATCCTGCGTCAGAAACGGATAACCCACTGGTTGATATGCAGGCGATGAGCGTCTCTCCGAAATTAAATGATCCGGGTATTGGTCTTCGAAATAACGGAAGAAAGGTTCTCACGTACGCGGATTTGAAAAGCCGCTTTGAGGATCCTGACGGACGTGAACCTGGCCGTACCATAGAACTGCATTTAACCGGCCACATGGAAAAGTTTGCCTGGTCATTTAACGGAATCAAGTTTTCAGATGCCGCACCGGTGCTGCTGAAATACGGTGAGCGGCTCAGGATCACGCTGATCAACGATACCATGATGACTCACCCCATTCACCTGCATGGTATGTGGAGCGATCTGGAAGATGAAAACGGTAATTTCATGGTTCGTAAACACACAATAGATGTTCCCCCTGGTACAAAACGCAGTTACAGAGTGACAGCAGATGCGCTTGGCCGCTGGGCGTATCACTGCCATTTGCTCTATCACATGGAAATGGGAATGTTTCGTGAAGTCCGGGTGGAGGAATGATGCGAATGAAGAGAAATTTGAAGGCCATACCTGTTCTGGTCGCCGGTTTGTTTACCTCACAGCTTTCTATTGCGGCGGGCTCCGTCTCTGCAGATCCCCACGCCGGGCACGACATGTCTGCCATGCAGATGCCAGCAGATGAGAATTTCACTGAGATGACGTCAATGGAGCCCATTGTAACTGAGAGCAGAACGCCAATTCCGCCTGTTACCGATGCCGACCGGAAGGCTGCATTCGGCAATTTACAGGGGCATGCGATTCACGACAGTGCGATTAATTATCTGGTTCTGCTGGATCAACTGGAATGGCAACGGTCGGATAACACCAACAATTTCAGCTGGAGTGTTAACAGCTGGATTGGAGGCGACACAGATCGGATTTGGCTAAAGAGTGAAGGTGAACGAAGCAATGGGGAAACGGAGGCGGCTGAAGCGCAGTTACTCTGGGGACATGCGGTTGGCCCATGGTGGGATTTGGTTGCGGGTGTCAGGCAGGATTTCAGACCTGCTTCTGCCCGGACCTGGGCTGCTGTCGGTTTTCAGGGGCTGGCACTCTATAATTTTGAGTCTGAAATTACGGGTTTTGTCAGTAATGGCGGAAAAGCAGCCCTTCGTCTGGGAGGAGAATACGACGTTTTACTGACTAACCGGCTCATACTCCAGCCATCCTATGAGGTGAATTTCTACAGTCAGGATGATGAATCGCGGGGTCGCGGCAGGGGACTGACTGACACAGAGCTGGGGCTCCGGCTGCGCTATGAAATACGCCGTGAGTTTGCACCCTATATAGGCGTTTCCTGGAATCAACTTTACGGGAAAACATCCGATATGGCGAAAAGAGAAGGTGAGAAAGACCATCAGGTAGTATTCCTGGCGGGAGCCAGAATCTGGTTTTAACGCACTGATATAAAACACTCAACTAAACAGGTAAATAAAATGTCGATTTTAAATAAAGCCATTCTTACAGGTGGCCTCGTTATGGGCGTTGCTTTCTCTGCTATGGCCCATCCGGAATTAAAAAGCTCTGTGCCACAGGCTGATTCAGCCGTAGCGGCCCCGGAAAAGATTCAGCTTAATTTCTCGGAAAATCTGACCGTGAAATTCTCAGGTGCAAAATTAACGATGACGGGTATGAAAGGCATGTCATCACATTCTCCGATGCCGGTCGCGGCAAAAGTGGCGCCAGGCGCTGACCCTAAATCGATGGTCATTATTCCGCGAGAGCCTTTACCCGCTGGCACTTATCGTGTTGACTGGCGCGCGGTTTCTTCAGATACGCACCCTATTACCGGTAATTACACCTTTACAGTGAAGTAATATTATGAACGACCTGATTATGATTGTTATTCGTTTTCTTCTTTATCTGGATTTGATGGTAATATTTGGATTGCCATTTTTTCAGATATATGGAATAAGTGGTGTCAGACATGAAACCTATAACCTGACTAATTTCAGGTCGTTTATAACCTTTGCTGTTGTTACAGGCATCATTCTTACTGGCATTAATATGCTCCTGGTATCTAATGCCATGAGTGGAGTAACTGACCTCAGAGAATTATCCATCCATGTTATCGAGATGGTGATAGAAGAAACTGATGTGGGTATTAGCTGGATTGTCAGGCTCTGTGCCCTGTTTACCACACTCGGTGCTTTGTTCCTTTACACTAATAAGAGAGTATTGTCCTGCCTGCTGATGACGATGAGTGGGGGCGTGGCGCTGGCTACACTTGCCTGGGGAGGACACGCCGTTATGCATGACGGTCTGCATTACTATCTCCATTTACTGAGCGATCTGACCCATCTCGGCGCTGCAGGTGCCTGGACAGGTGCTCTGGTTGCATTTGCTATCCTGCTGATGCGCAGAAACGAGCATAATGCACAGAGCGTCATTGTGATATCTGACTCCCTGGCAAAATTTGCCACGGCAGGAACGGTGATTGTTGTAGCCCTGATCCTGAGTGCGCTGGTCAACTATCTGTATATTGCTGAGGGTAACTTAACTCCCTTATTCAACAGTTCCTGGGGGAGGATATTGCTTGCCAAGACGGCTCTGTTTGTTCTGATGCTTCTTCTGGCTGCAGCAAACCGGTTTCACCTGGGTCCCCGGCTTGAAGTTATGGTCAGGGAAGGGAATTATGATCGCAGCGTTGCCCTGATGCGAAACAGCATCCTGACAGAATTCGTTGTTGCGATTATCATTCTGGGCGCCGTAGCGTGGCTCGGAATGCTTGCTCCGTCTCAGGTCAGCTAGGGGACAGCCAAAGCTCATGCGTGAGATTTTTACTTTCATATCAGCGAGTTGACCATGCAGCGTATTTTAATCGTTGAAGACGAACAAAAAACAGGTCGTTACCTGCAGCAGGGACTGGTTGAGGAAGGCTATCAGGCCGATCTCTTTAATAATGGCCGCGATGGTCTCGGGGCCGCGTCGAAGGGACAGTATGATTTGATAATACTGGACGTGATGCTGCCTTTCCTCGACGGGTGGCAAATCATCAGCGCACTGAGGGAGTCCGGGCACGAAGAACCGGTCCTGTTTTTAACCGCAAAGGACAACGTGCGGGACAAAGTGAAAGGACTGGAGCTTGGCGCAGATGACTACCTGATTAAGCCCTTTGATTTTACGGAGCTGGTTGCACGTGTAAGAACCCTACTGCGCCGGGCACGCTCGCAGGCCGCAACAGTCTGCACCATCGCCGATATGACCGTTGATATGGTGCGCCGGACCGTGATCCGTTCGGGGAAGAAGATCCATCTCACCGGTAAAGAATACGTTCTGCTTGAGTTGCTGCTGCAACGCACCGGAGAAGTGTTACCCAGGAGTCTTATCTCGTCCCTGGTCTGGAACATGAATTTTGACAGTGATACGAATGTGATTGATGTCGCCGTGAGACGTCTGAGAAGTAAAATTGATGATGACTTTGAGCCAAAACTGATCCATACCGTTCGCGGTGCCGGATATGTCCTGGAGATCAGAGAAGAGTGAGGTTCAAAATTTCCCTGACCACACGCCTGAGCCTGATTTTTTCTGCGGTGATGCTTACGGTATGGTGGTTATCAAGTTTTATCCTGATTAGCACCCTTAATGGCTATTTCGATAATCAGGACCGCGATTTTCTGACAGGTAAACTTCAGCTCACCGAAGAGTTTCTTAAAACAGAGACGTTCCGGAACAAAACGGATATTAAGTCATTATCAGAAAAAATAAACGATGCGATGGTAGGGCACAATGGTTTATTCATTTCTATAAAAAACATGGAAAATGAAAAAATTGTTGAACTCTATGCCAAAAATTCTGTTGTTCCAGCGGTCCTGCTTAATAAGTCGGGTGATATTCTCGACTATATGATCCAGACGGAAGAAAATAACACCGTGTACCGCAGTATCTCGCGGCGGGTTGCCGTGACGCCGGAACAGGGTAAAAGCAAACATGTCATCATTACGGTTGCCACGGATACTGGGTATCACACCCTGTTGATGGACAAACTCAGTACCTGGCTGTTCTGGTTCAATATCGGTCTGGTCTTTATTTCTGTTTTTCTGGGCTGGCTGACCACACGTATTGGTCTGAAACCGTTACGGGAAATGACCAGTCTGGCTTCCTCCATGACTGTACACAGCCTGGATCAGCGTCTAAATCCCGATCTGGCTCCGCCGGAAATCTCTGAGACCATGCAGGAGTTCAATAATATGTTTGATCGCCTGGAGGGGGCATTCCGGAAACTGTCAGATTTCTCGTCTGACATCGCGCATGAGCTGCGCACACCAGTCAGTAATCTGATGATGCAGACGCAGTTTGCACTGGCTAAGGAAAGGGATGTTTCGCATTACCGCGAAATTTTATTCGCTAACCTGGAAGAACTGAAAAGGTTGTCACGAATGACCAGTGACATGCTTTTTCTGGCACGTTCAGAGCATGGTCTGCTGCGGCTGGATAAACATGATGTGGATCTGGCAGCCGAACTGAATGAATTACGTGAGTTGTTCGAGCCCCTGGCAGACGAAACAGGAAAGACAATCACGGTTGAAGGAGAGGGCGTTGTTGCCGGAGACAGCGATATGCTCCGACGTGCTTTCAGTAACCTGCTTTCCAATGCAATCAAGTATTCTCCCGATAACACCTGTACAGCGATACACCTTGAGCGTGACAGTGACTGTGTGAACGTGATGATTACGAATACGATGTCCGGCCAGGTTCCCGCTAATCTGGAACGTTTGTTTGACCGGTTCTATCGCGCAGACTCATCAAGGTTCTACAACACGGAAGGCGCGGGGCTGGGATTATCAATTACAAGGTCGATCATTCATGCTCACGGCGGCGAGCTGTCAGCAGAACAGCAGGGGCGGGAAATTGTGTTCAGTGTGCGTCTGTTAATGGATTAATACCGTTATTCAGGAGAAACCCGGAAGGTGACAAAAATGTCATCGTTCAGTCACGCGATAAACAGAGGCGGTTTTTTATAATCAGCCATAAATCAGGACAGCGTGATAATTCAATCGCCCGGTTCCTGGCGTGATGATCAACCAGCCCTGAGATCAAATGCTTTCTCTGTTATAAGCATTGATTGTTCGGGTATGAAAACACCGGAGACCCAACCATGAAAAAGATCCTTGTATCCTTTATTGCCATGATGGCTGTCGCTTCATCTGCCTGGGCTGCAGAGACAATGAACATGCATGACCAGGTAAATAATGCCCAGGCGCCTGCCCATCAGATGCAATCATCCGCTGAAAAAAGTGCAGTTCAGGGGGAGAGCATGAAAATGATGGATATGAGCGGTCACGATCAGGCCGCAATGTCCCATGAAATGATGCAAAACGGCAATTCTGCTGCCCATCAGGACATGGCTGAAATGCATAAAAAAATGATGAAATCCAAGCCAGCAGCTTCTAACGAAACAGCAAAATCATTTTCCGAAATGAACGAGCATGAGAAAGCCGCTGTTGTGCATGAGAAGGCGAATAATGGTCAATCTTCCGTTATTCATCAGCAGCAGGCTGAAAAGCATCGCAGCCAGATCACCCAGAATTAACCCGCAGCTCCACTTGTTAGACCCTCATTTGACGCCGAAGTCACTGGCTTACGCTCCCGTCCGGGAGCGTTTTTTTCCCATATATCAAACTTTAACTCTGAAGAGGTGGAAGTATCTGACCAACACTGTCACGTAACGCCAGATAACTGTAAGCGTCGTCTCAGCACCGTCTGGCAGATCCTGAAATTCCTGAGAGGATAATGGACACCAAATATGGTGGACGCTATCCATGAAATCATTAACCGCAGTGCGTAAAAAAAGCCCTAATTATCCCGTTGAGTTCAAAATCAAAATGGTTGAACTCTCGCATCGACCAGAGATCTCCGTAGCGCAACTCGCTCGTGAGCATGGGATCAACGATAATTTGCTGTTCAAGTGGCGCCAGTACTGGCGCGAAGGAAAACTACGTCCTCCTTCAACAACAGAAAACAACGTGCCTGAGCTGCTCCCGATAACACTTGATGCCGAAGATGTTGTCCCTGCAACCTCCCCCCGGTCACAACCTGTAGCTGCTGCGGCACCTGAATCACTCAATATCAGCTGTGAAGTGACGTTCCGGCACGGATCACTCCGTCTGAATGGTGCCATCAGCGAAAATATCCTGAACCTGCTGATACGGGAGCTCAAACGTTGATCCCATTACCATCAGGGACAAAGATCTGGCTGGTCGCTGGCATCACCGATATGAGAAACGGCTTCAACGGCCTGGCGGCAAAGGTGCAGACGATGCTGAAAGACGATCCGATGTCAGGTCACGTTTTTATCTTCCGTGGGCGTAATGGCAGTCAGGTAAAGCTCCTCTGGTCTACCGGCGATGGACTGTGTCTGCTGACCAAACGGCTGGAGCGCGGCCGCTTCGCCTGGCCGTCAGCCCGGGATGGCAAAGTGTTCCTCACACCGGCACAGCTGGCGATGCTCCTTGAAGGTATCGACTGGCGGCAGCCTAAAAGACTGCTTACGTCACTGACTATGTTGTAGGCCTCTTTATCCTGGTCGACGCTGAATGAGCCTGGTAATATACCCGGTATGAACAGCTTACTTCCTGACGATATCGATGAACTGAAACGTCTCCTTGCCGAACAGGAGGCGCTGAACCGTGCCCTTCTGGAAAAGCTGAACGAGCGTGAACGCGAAATAGATCACCTGCAGGCGCAACTGGATAAGCTGCGCCGGATGAACTTCGGCAGCCGCTCCGAAAAAGTCTCCCGCCGTATCGCGAAGATGGAAGCCGACCTTAAGCAGTTGCAGAAAGAAAGCGATACCCTTACCGGCCGGGTGGATGACCCGGCCGTGCAGCGCCCGCTGCGGCAGACCCGTACCCGCAAACCGTTCCCTGAATCACTTCCCCGTGACGAAAAACGGCTGCTGCCGGCAGCGTCATGCTGCCCGGAATGTGGTGGTGCGCTGAGTTACCTGGGTGAAGATGCCGCCGAACAGCTGGAGCTGATGCGCAGCGCCTTCCGGGTTATCCGGACAGTACGTGAAAAGCATGCCTGTACTCAGTGCGATGCCATCGTGCAGGCCCCCGCGCCTTCACGGCCCATCGAGCGGGGTATCGCAGGACCGGGGCTGCTGGCCCGCGTGCTGAGTTCAAAGTATGCAGAGCACACCCCGCTGTACCGCCAGTCTGAAATATACGGCCGCCAGGGTGTGGAGCTGAGCCGCTCACTGCTGTCGGGCTGGGTGGATGCGTGTTGCCGGCTACTGTCACCGCTGGAAGGGGCGCTTCAGGACTATGTGCTGACTGACGGTAAGCTCCATGCTGATGACACGCCTGTCCCGGTGCTGTTGCCAGGTAATAAGAAAACGAAGACCGGGCGGTTGTGGACGTACGTTCGTGACGACCGTAACGCCGGGTCAGAGCTGGCGCCGGCAGTGTGGTTCGCTTACAGCCCGGACAGAAAAGGTATCCACCCGCAGAGCCATCTCGCTGGCTTCAGCGGTGTTCTGCAGGCGGATGCGTACGCCGGGTTCAACGAACTGTACCGCAATGGACAGATAACGGAAGCTGCCTGCTGGGCTCATGCCCGCCGCAAGATCCACGATGTGCACGTTCGCACCCCGTCAGCGCTGACGGAGGAAGCCCTGAAACGGATCGGTGAGTTATATGCCATCGAGGCGGAAATAAGGGGGATGCCGGCGAAGCGACGCCTTGCAGAACGTCAGCAAAAAGCTAAACCGCGGCTGAAATCCCTGGAAAGCTGGCTGCGTGAAAAGGTGAAAACGCTGTCGCGACACTCAGAACTGGCGAAAGCGTTCACGTACGTACTGAACCAGTGGCCGGCGCTGGCTTACTATACTGACGACGGCTGGGCCGAGGCAGATAACAACATAGCTGAGAATGCGCTACGGATGGTCAGCCTGGGCCGCAAAAACTACCTGTTCTTCGGTTCGGATCATGGAGGGAGCGGGGAGCGCTGCTGTACAGCCTGATCGGGACATGCAAACTGAACGGAGTGGAGCCAGAAAGCTACCTTCGCCATGTGCTTGATGTTATAGCTGACTGGCCGATAAACCGGGTCAGCGAACTACTCCCCTGGCGCGTAGCACTGCCAACTGAATAACACATCCCCGTCAATACGGTTCTCGCTGCACGCTTACCCTGTGCAGGCATCATTCCTTTTTGCACGTGACTCATAAAAAGCAGAATAATGTCGCTATGGAAAGCATCATCAAGGGTGGCTGGCAAAGTAAAATATAAAGGGGCAAATGCCCCTTAGGATTTATTTCAGTCGTTTACCTGCATCATCAACGACTTTTTCACCATCTTCTTTGGTGAACGCGTGTTTTTGTGCATCCGGAAGAATATCCAGCACCACTTCTGAAGGACGACACAGCCGGGTCCCCAGTGGCGTCACCACAATCGGGCGGTTAATCAGAATAGGATGCTGTAACATAAAGTCGATTAACTGATCGTCAGTAAAGCGATCTTCCGCCAGCCCTAATGCTTCAAAAGGCTCGACATTCTTACGCAGCAGCGCTCGTACTGTGATCCCCATATCCGCAATAAGTTTAACCAGTTCATCGCGTGATGGTGGTGTCTCAAGATAATGAATAACGGTCGGCTCTGTACCGCTGTTACGGATCATCTCAAGCGTGTTGCGAGAGGTGCCGCAGGCTGGGTTGTGATAAATGGTAATGTTGCTCATATCAGTATCTCATTACAAAGTGAAAGAGAGACGTAGCGCCAGCGCGGCCAGCGTTACAAACAGCACAGGCAGAGTCATGATAATCCCGGTGCGGAAATAGTATCCCCAGGTGATTGTCATGTTCTTCTGTGAAAGTACATGCAGCCAGAGTAGCGTTGCCAGGCTACCAATAGGCGTAATTTTAGGTCCCAGATCGCAACCGATGACATTGGCATAAATCATTGCTTCTTTGATGACACCCGATGCGGTGCTGCCATCGATCGACAATGCGCCAATCAATACAGTAGGCATGTTGTTCATGATGGATGACAGGAATGCTGTCAGGAATCCCGTGCCAAATGTGGCAGCCCAAAGTCCTTTGTCTGCAAATAAATTCAATACGCCAGAGAGGTATTCTGTCAGCCCGGCATTACGCAACCCATAAACAACCAGATACATTCCCAGTGAGAAAATCACAATCTGCCACGGTGCACCACGCAGGACTTTACCGGTGTTAATGGCATGACCTTTTTTAGCCACGAAAAAGAGGATAGCAGCACCCACAGCCGCAATAGCGCTGACAGGAATACCCAGCGGCTCAAGCACAAAAAAACCTACCAGCAGAAGGATTAATACAATCCAGCCAGTTCTGAACGTCGCCGGGTCTTTGATAGCAAGAGCCGGTTCTTTCAGTCGGTTCAGATCATAGGTCGGTGGGATATCTTTGCGGAAAAACAGATGCAGCATCACCAGCGTGGCAATAATGGCGGCAATATCCACAGGCACCATCACGGAGGCATATTCCGTGAATCCCAGATGGAAGAAGTCAGCAGAAACAATATTGACCAGGTTCGACACAATCAGCGGCAGGCTGGCGGTATCGGCAATAAACCCTGCAGCCATTACAAATGCCAGCGTAGCGCTTTTACTGAATCCCAGAGCCAGCAACATGGCAATAACGATCGGCGTCAGGATGAGAGCTGCACCATCATTGGCAAATAGCGCTGCTACCGCAGCACCGAGCAGAACGATATAAGTAAACAGCAGGCGACCCCGGCCATTTCCCCAGCGGGAAACATGCAATGCTGCCCATTCAAAAAAGCCAGACTCATCCAGCAGCAAACTGATGATAATCACGGCAATAAAGGTTGCTGTGGCGTTCCAGACGATATTCCATACCACCAGAATGTCGGTAATGTGTACTACACCAGATATGAGTGCCAGTATTGCGCCAAATATGGCGCTCCAGCCAATCCCTAACCCCTTCGGCTGCCAGATAACCAACACGATGGTCAGGATGAAAATTGCTCCTGCCAGTAACATAAAACCTCCTGACAGGGCAGCATGACTGCCCTGTATATAGTAAAAATTAACCTGCGAGCTGTTTGAGTTTGTCTATACCGGTTGGCTCTGCCGCAAGAACAGGAACCAGTGCAACACGGGTAGCATGCTGGTTCTTTACAGCCTCGATTTGAGGCAGTTCCTGCTGCGAGCGCTGACGAAGCAGCGGTGAACGGGTTTCAGCGATGGAAAGACTGTTATTGATAATCCAGCCCCATGGATGAATCCCGGCACGTTCAAGATCGGCTTGTAAATTTGCAGCCTCAAGAACGGGGGTCGTTTCCGGCAGAGTGACCAGTAATACTTTTGTTCTTTCCGGATCCTGAAGCTGCATCATTGGCGTAGAGAAATGGCCTTTATCTCCCATTTTCTTTGCTATCTCCCGGTGATATGCCCCGGTAGCATCAAGCAGCAACAATGTATGTCCTGTCGGTGCCGTATCCATGACGACAA
This sequence comes from Citrobacter sp. Cpo103, assembly GCF_030332605.1. Taxonomy (NCBI): domain Bacteria; kingdom Pseudomonadati; phylum Pseudomonadota; class Gammaproteobacteria; order Enterobacterales; family Enterobacteriaceae; genus Citrobacter; species Citrobacter sp. Cpo103. Next base: position 27,894 of record NZ_JAOWHO010000023.1, read on the forward strand.
ACCGTTTACCCGCTTCACGGATCACCCGTGAGAAGGCCTGGAACACAGCAATCTCTTCGGTACACGGAGAGCGTAAATCCTCTTCCAGCAGATGTTTCCCTGCTTCATCCAGGTCACGTCCTTTCGTTTCAAGGACATGCTGGCGATAACGTTCTGTTTCATCATGAGGGTCGATTCTGCTGACCTGCAGGTTATTGAGGCTTCCATTGAGGGTTGTGCTCAGGTGTGCAGCAGGATCTGACGTCGTGAGATGCACATCAAATCCCATTTCGGCCAGTCTGACTGCAATGGCCGCAGCCATGGTTGTTTTACCCACGCCACCTTTACCCATCAGCATAATCAGGCCGTGTTCATTAAGGGCAATCTCATCAACCAGAGCAGACAACGACGATATCGCTGGTTTTTGCAGGGCGGACACTTCAGCAAATGAAGCCGTCTCAGGTTGGGAGGTGAGAAGTCCCCTTAAAGCAGACACACCGACCATATTCACTGGTTGAAGGAATAATGTGTCAGTAGGGAGAGCGTCCAGACCAGCGGGAAGACTTGCCAGCGCCTCCTGCTCCCGGCCCCATATTGCAGCCGCCAGAGTATCGTTGACTGCTTCTGTCTCAGGTAACACGCCGTTGATGACCAGATACTGATTTTTGAGACCTATCGCCGCAAGCTCATCATGAGTACGGGCGACTTCCTGAAGCGTTGATTTTTGCAGTCGAGCCACTAAAACCAGCCTCGTACGATCCGGATCAGACAATGCCTGGACGGCGTGTGAATACTGCTCACGCTGTTTCTCCAGCCCTGCCATCGGGCCAAGACAGGAAGCACCATCAGGATTGCTCTCAATGAAGCTACTCCACGCACCGGGCAACTGGAGAAGACGAATAGTGTGACCGGTTGGCGCGGTATCAAAGATAATATGGTCAAAGCGGGTCAATAATGATGCGTCAGTCAACAGACCGGTAAATTCATCAAAAGCTGCAATTTCGGTGGTACATGCACCAGAGAGCTGTTCGTTAATACTGTTAACGACATCATCCGGCAGAATGCCTTTGATAGGATCAACGATTCTGGCCCGATATTCCTGGGCGGCGGCCTGAGGATCAATTTCCAGCGCTGAAAGACCCGGTACAGAGGCCACCGGCAGAATGGTATTGCCAATAGTCTGGCTGAACACCTGGCCTACGTTTGAAGCCGGATCGGTGCTGACAAGCAAAACCCGCTTGCCTTGTTCCGCCAGGCTGATAGCGGTGGCACAGGAAATAGAGGTTTTACCGACGCCCCCTTTACCGGTAAAAAACAGGTAAGGTGGGATATTCTGTAAGAATTTCATATGTCCTCCTGACATTTCAGCAACAAGAAGTATTACCACCGCAGCAGCTTTTAGATGCTAATCCTACTTTATCCAGCGGTATTCCGAACCAGCGGGCCAGCTCTGCACGTTTCGGATAACGCCCCGCCATCACCATTTCGCCGTCCAGCAACAACAATGGAAGCCCTTCAGCCCCGGATGCCTCAAGGAATGCTTTGGCTTTTTCGTTCTGTACAAAGCTCATGGGTTGCTGTGCCAGGTTATAACGATCAACCTGAATTTCACGCTGTTTTAGCCACTGAACATCCGCAGAAAAATCAACCAGAACCTGATCAATATCTGTACCGCAGACGCCGGTACTGCAACACATAGCCGGGTCAAACACCGTTAACGTTTTCATCATGAACACCTCACATTTGAAAAATCATATATGTTCAGGCAAATTTTTTAGATGCAGACAGCCTTGCCGCTACCAGAGCAGTTAGCTGATGCCAGCTTATGGGCGATAGCCTGTACGTCGTCCTGTTGGCTTAACCAGGCCTGCTCAATAACCTGAGCAGCCCATGAAGGAATATGCGGAGATAAGCGGTAGTGAACCCATTTCCCATTCTTGCGATCCAGCAACAATCCGCTTTCACGTAGCATTGCCAGATGACGGGAGATCTTAGGCTGCGACTGTTCCAGCGCCGTGCAGAGATCGCATACGCATAGTTCACCCATCTCTTTGAGGAGAAGGACGATACCCAGACGGGTTTCATCGGACAGGCTTTTAAAGAGTTGTAGGGGTGAAATTGATGACATCGTGACCTCCTGCGTTGAATGAATAGTGTCGCGCTTCTAAACCAGGAAGTCAAAAACATATATGTTATATCGAATTCGTTTAGTGTTAATTCTTCATTGGTAGATAACAGGAACAACGGAGTCGGAGCAATACGGGCAAAATTTCATCTTTGTTGTGAAAAGAAAAAGTTTAACGATAGGGTACTGATAAGTAAGGCAGCACCATACAATGAACAATAAATCACCTTAGCGTGGGATTTTTTCCGTTTTCCAAGCGGACCCCTGCATATGGGCGGGGAGGATTTTGCCGTCTACCTGCAAAATACGCCTGGCGCATTTGTCAGTATTGGCAGCGCCAGTGAATACGGATTACATCACCCGGGATTCAATCCGGACGAGCGTTTAATTGAACCTGCCGCGCATTACTTTACGCAGTTAGCAAAAACGGCATTCGCACACCTTTAAGTTTACCTGTTGGGTAGGGGTTATTATGGCTGAAAATCGACAACTACGGCTCGGCACTATTCTGCATGGCGCATCGGGAAATATGTCCGCATGGCGCCATCCAGCGGCTCAGGCTGATGCCAGTATTAATTTTGATTTTGTCAAAGAGACGGCGCTTATTGCGGAAAAAGGGAAGCTGGATTTTATTTTTGTCGCCGATGGTCTGTATATTAATGAAAAATCAATCCCGCACTTTTTAAATCGTTTTGAGCCGCTGACAGTATTATCCGCTTTGGCCAGCATCACTCAGAATCTGGGGCTGGTTGGCACAGTGTCCACATCATACAGCGAGCCGTTTACGACCGCACGGCAGTTCGCTAGCCTGGACCATCTCAGCCAGGGGCGCGCCGGGTGGAACGTGGTTACGTCTCCTCTGGAAGGATCGGCAAAAAACTATTCTCGCGCTCAGCATCCAGAGCATGCCCAGCGTTATCGTATTGCCGATGAATATTTACAGGTAGTGAAAGGGCTGTGGGATTCCTGGGAAGACGATGCGTTTACCCGTAATAAAACAAGCGGGGAATTTTTTAATCCGCAAAAACTACACACGCTTAACCATCATGGAGATTATTTCCAGGTTGCCGGACCGTTAAATATTGGGCGTACGCCACAAGGCCGTCCGATTATATTTCAGGCGGGAGCTTCAGCAGATGGCAAGAAATTAGCGGCGCAGCATGCTGATGCCATTTTTACCCATCAGGAGTCGCTGGCAGAGGCTAAAGCGTTCTATCAGGAAGTAAAAAGCCAGCTGGAAGTGGCCGGACGACATCCCGATCAACTGCATATATTCCAGGGCGTCAGCGTTATTGTTGGCGACAGCGCAGAGGACGTTGAGCAGCAGTATCAGACTACCGCTGCGCTGGTCTCCGTTACTGACGCGCTGAACTATCTTGGCCGCTACTTTGAACATCATGATTTTGCCCAATATCCGCTGGACGCACCGTTCCCGGATCTGGGCTCTCTCGGACAAAACAGCTTTCGCAGTACGACTGATGAGATCAAGCGCAACGCACGCGAGCGTGGTTTAACACTTCGTCAGGTTGCTCTGGAAGCGGCAAGTCCTCGTCCGCGTTTCAGCGGCACGCCACAACAGGTTGCCGACGGACTGCAGCAGTGGTTCGACGAAAAAGCCGCAGACGGTTTTATCATCCAGGGTGGCACGCCGGATACCTTTCCGCGGTTTGTCGAACAGGTTGTCCCCGAGCTTCAGGCGCGCGGTCTGTTCCGCCATGAATATCCCGGTACGACCCTGCGCGCAAGCCTGGGATTAGCGACACCTGCAAATCAATTCACACAATAAGAGAAAAACGCTATGCAGAAAAAATCACTATTCCTCGCGCTGTCACTGGCTTTCAGCGCTACCGTCTGGGCAAATGAGGTGACGATTAACGGCACGGGCGTAAGCCTGGAAGCGAATAAAGCGCCGATTAATACGGTAAAAAATCCGCAGGCGATTGCGCAGTTACCCGCAAACCTGCACCTGGCCGTACCGGGTAAATTCACCGTGGCGATTGCCGGGCTCAGCCAGCCGCCGCTGACCGTCTTTGCCGATGACAATAAAACGCTGATCGGCAGCGAGGCGGATATCGCGCGTCTGGTGGCTGACAGTTTGGGGCTGGAACTCAACGTTGTACCTACGTCATGGGAAGACTGGCCGCTGGGCGTCACTTCCGGCAAATACGATGCCGCGATCAGCAATATTACCGTCACCAAAGCACGCAAAGAAAAATTCGATTTCGCGACGTATCGGAAGGACTCTCTTGGCTTTTATGTCAAAACCGGTAGCAAGCTGAAGAAAATCGAGCAGGCGGAAGATATCGCAGGACTACGCATTATCGTCGGTTCGGGGACAAACCAGGAAGCCATTCTGTTGGCCTGGAACGATGAGAACGTGAAGAAAGGGTTACAGCCGTTTACGCCGGTGTATACCAAAGATGATGCCGCGCAAACCCTGGCCCTGCAGTCAGGCCGCGCCGATGCCTACTTCGGTCCTAATGTAATCGGCGCGTGGAAAGCTGCACTCAACGGTAAAACGCGATTAGTGGGTAGCGTTGATGGCGGTTGGCCAAAAGCGGCACATATCGCTGTGACGCTGAAAAAAGACAGCGGTCTGGTTCTGCCGGTACAAACCGCCCTCAACGGCGTGATTGGCAACGGCGACTATGACAAGGTTCTGAATCGCTGGGGAGAAGGGGTGGAACGCATTCCACAATCTGAAATCAACCCGGCCGGTTTAGGCGACTAAGGAGGTCATCGTGAGCGATCAATTTCGCGTGCTCTCACCGGAAGCCAGCGAGCTGCAGCCCATTTTGAACGGTCTGTTCGGTGAATATGCCGCCCGCTATGGCGATTACTTTTCTCGCGACGCTGAAGTGGAACTGACCGAATGGTATCTGGCGCCGCAGGGACTTTTTGTGGTACTGGAGCGCCGCGGCGAAATTATCGCCACCGGGGCTTACAAACCTTACGACAAGGACACCGCCGAGATTAAGCGTATCTGGACAAAAAGCAGCCTGCGTCAGCAGGGGCTGGCGGCGCGCGTGGTGCAGGAACTGGAACGTAGAGCGCTGCTCGCAGGCTACAGCCGGATTTATCTGACCACGGGATTTCGCCAGCCGGAGGCCGTCAGACTTTATTTAAGCCAGGGCTACGATCCGCAATTTGATACGACGCGCGATCCCGAAGAGTACAGCCTGCCGCCGTTTGATGGACGGCTGCGCTTTACCAAACTGCTGACTATTGCCGGTCAGGCCAGAATCGCCTGAGGAGAGAAAATGAAAACGACAGATAGCATTAGAGTCGTACCGGCACGTTATCCCATGCGTACCGTAGGCGCGGTCATTGCCTTATTTGCCCTTGCGGTAATTCTCCAGTCCGTGGCGTTTAATCCGCGCTGGGAATGGAGCGTGTTTGCCCGCTGGTTCTTTGATCCGGTTATCTTGTCCGGCCTCGGGCAAACGCTGTTACTGACGCTGATCGGGACGCTGTTGAGTATTCTCATCGGCGGTCTGCTGGCGTTGGCGCGGCTTTCATCTTCCTGGCTGTTGAACGGTCTGGCATGGGGATACATCTGGCTGTTTCGTTCGTTACCGCTGATTGTAGTGCTGATCGTTTTGTACAACTTCTCCTATCTGTACGACACGTTGACGATTGGTATTCCGTTCACTCCCATTCAGTGGGGAAGTTTTGAGACCATCAATGTACTCGGTCAGTTTTCCACTGCGGTGGTTGGCCTGACGCTGGTACAAAGCGCCTATACCGCTGAAATTATTCGGGGTGGATTTTTAGGGGTCGATCACGGTCAGTACGAGGCAGCGGCAGCACTGGGCTTACCGGCAGGGCGACGTACGCTGCGGATCATTCTGCCGCAGGCGCTGCGTACCATTTTGCCTGCTGGATTCAATGAAATCATCAGCCTGGCGAAAGGGACGGCGATGGTATATGTGCTGGCAATGCCGGAGCTGTTCTACACCATCCAGATGATCTATAACCGCACGCAGGAAGTGATCCCGCTGCTGATGGTGGGTGCGGTGTGGTATCTGGTGATCACCAGCGTCCTGTCGTTAATTCAGCACCTGGTTGAACGTGCATTGGCACGCAGCGAACGACGTTCAGCGATCAACACAACCCGGGTGAGGCGTGCGGAAAAACGCAGTCGTCAACGTCCACAGCAGGAGGCCGTCCATGTCCCACTCGCCTGAAGGCCATATTTCTATTACCGGCGTTAGCAAATACTTTGGTCGCCACAAAGCGCTGGATAATGTGTCGCTGGAGATCCCTCCCGGTACGGTAACGGTTATTCTTGGCCCGTCCGGTTCAGGGAAATCCACACTCTTACGAACCATCAACCATCTGGAACGCGTCGATGAGGGGTTTATTCAAATCGATGGCGATTACATTGGCTATCGTCGGCAGGGAGACAAACTGTATGAGCTGAAAGAGGCGGAAATTTTGCGCCAGCGCGTTAACGTCGGCTATGTGTTCCAGAACTTTAATCTGTTCCCGCACTTAACGGTTCTGGAGAATCTGATTGAAGCGCCCATTGCGCACGGACTGGCAACGCGTAAAGCCGCCACCGAGCGGGCATTAACACTGCTTGATGCGGTAGGGTTACGGAATAAAGCCGATGCCTGGTCGCGTCACTTATCCGGCGGTCAGCAGCAGCGTATCGCTATTGCCCGTGCGCTGGCGCTAAATCCGCGCGTCATGCTGTTTGATGAGCCTACATCTGCACTGGATCCTGAACTGGTCGGTGAAGTACTGGATGTCATTAAAGCGCTGGCGAAGTCGGGAACCACGCTGGTTGTGGTAACGCATGAGATTGGCTTCGCCCGAGAAGTCGCAGATCAGGTGGTGTTTATGGTCGATGGCAAAATCGTCGAGCAGGGCAGCAGCGAGCAGGTGCTGAATCATCCATGCCACACGCGCACTCAGCAGTTTTTGTCGAAAGTGCTTTGAGATACATTGCGGCACAATGCTGTGCCGCACAGAGGTTATACAGTGACGACGATTTTGCCTACCTAAAAATCAAAAGTAAGCGGAAGAAAAAACGGCCATGTGATGACCAATGATCGGGTTGGCTATCTTACTTAACCTTGCGGGCGTTGTCTGTCTTCAGTTCGTCATAAGAGGCTTCAAGAATCCAGAGGCATTTTGCCCCAGCAGCCGTGCTCAGTAGTGCCTGACGCGTCCGCTGGTAAAATGCGTCCACCTTGTCCGGGGTTTCCGTCGGCGGGGTGCATACGATATCGGAGCCAATCATGTGGGGCCAGTGTCCGGCGTCGAGAACGTCTAACGCCCTCAGTGCGCCGGTGGTGTTTGCTGTCAGTGCCGCCGCGAGCGAATCCTCAAGTATCTGAGCCTGTTTAACGTCGGCAACTGCTGCTAGTGCCGGAACCTGCTCAAGCCATTGAACCTCACCAGCAGCAATGCCTCGGAATGCGTCCGGCCAGTCAGTGGCTCCTGCCATCGCAGGGAGTGACAGCGCTGCCAACAGTAGAATGGACAGGCGCTTCATCGAACGACCTCAAGGTCGCCACCATCGCGGAGTATCAGTCGTCGGGTGGTCAAGGAGAGGATAATACAACCCTCCGAGGCAAAGCCCGCTGGACCGTGCTTGCGCTCGCCGTGAATGCGGAATTCTGAACGTCCGAAAGTCTCCCCGGAGGTCTGCTCCAGAATGATGGTCACAGGTCCTTTAGAGGTTGAATGGCCCGCTATTTTATACGTTCCACGCGGAAGCGGCCCAAGTCCTTTAACCTGCTGGCGGTCCGGGTTGTTTTTATTGGTAAGTGAACCGGAGTAGCCGCTCTCTATCAGTTTACCGTCTTTATACATGTTGCCGGTCGACTGCTCATACTTCCATCCCATAGTATTTCTCCTTATGCGGTCGCGCGTTCGTTCCAGCTATCTGAGTGCATGATGTTACCGTCGGCATAACGCCAAGTGATTTTTTCGTACAACAGCTCGACCAGCTCAATGTGATTATGTTTCTCATAGCACGGGTCTTTGATGTCCAGCATCATCGGGCAGACGCTGACAATCGTCACGCCTTCCATCAGGGTGGAAAAGTATTCAACCTCCTGACCGGCATTATTAATACGGTAAAATTTCACCTCGGCGGATTTGAGTTTCTGGCCAGAGCTAACGGCCTTGTAGAGATACGGGCTAGAGGAGTCGATCTCCTTGTCGAACGAATAAGGAGAATAGACGCGGAGACTGGTTGCCTTGCCATTGTGTTTATCGGTGGGCTGCATGACGCCATGATTCAGGCCAATAATTTCGATACTTCCTTCACGGCAATGAATGTCGACAGAGCCTTTGATATCAGCGCCGCCGTCGTCTTTTAGCCACAAATACGTGGGAATTGCCATTTGTTTAAAACTCCATTTAAGAAAATTCTATTTAAAGTCCTGTAGTGTTAATCAATTACGCGCCGCACCCACGCTATCGCCTATAAAATCACCCGTCAATTTTGTGCGATGAGGATACAAAGCGATCTAAATTTTCTTTGATACAAATAAAAAAAGGCCGGAATAGTCCGCTCCCTATTTCTGAAAAGTTGGTCCAGAATTGATCACCTCCCCACATGCTCTACACTTAGGGTTTTAACTTTGGGGTTGCTGCATGATTAAGGTCTATGGGGTGCCGGGCTGGGGATCGGCCATCAGTGAAGTGATGCTCACACTGGCGGATATCCCTTACAGCTTTATTGATGTGGACGGTTTTGACAGCGATGGTCCTTCGCGGGAGTTGCTTAAAACAATGAATCCACTATGCCAGGTGCCTACGCTGGTACTGGAAAATGGCAGCGTGTTGACGGAAACGGCAGCGATCGCGCTGATGATCCTCGATCGTCGCCCCGAACTTTCACCACCCGTTGGACACGCCGAACGCCAGCAGTTTCAGCGTCTGCTGATATGGTTGGTGGCAAATGTCTATCCCACGTTTACCTATGCCGATTATCCTGATCGATGGGTACCGGACGCCCCGGCTCAGTTGAAAAAGAACTGTATCGAGTACCGTAAATCCCTCTATATGTGGCTGAACAACCAGCTAAGCGCCGAGCCGTACGCATTTGGGGATCAGCTAACACTGCTGGACATTTACATTGCCGTTATGCGCACCTGGGGACCAGGGCATGACTGGTTTCAGGACAACACGCCGAATATTAGCGCCATCGCTGATGCGGTTTGTCAGCATCCGAGACTGCGTACTGTACTGAAAAGCAATAAGATTATTTGAATAAAAAAACGCTGTTCCGCAGGAGTGCAAATCCCGGAACAGCGGGCGAACTATCGCCATAAGTTTAAATTACGCGACAGAAGGGGTCAGCGTAATACGATCCAATGGACCCACGATAAACAGATAAGAAATCAGGCCAATCAGCCCCATCGAACCGACGTACAGAATGGCGTAATCAAAAGACTGGGTATTCGCCAGAATGACGCCAATTACCAGTGGCGTGATGATACTGGCCATATTGCCGCACATATTGAATACGCCGCCTGCAATACCGAGCACTTCTTTTGGCGAGGTATCGCTAAGTACGCACCATCCCAGATTGCCAAAGCCTTTGGCGAAAAACGCCAGACTCATCGCCGCGATCACCACAAATTCTGACGAAGTGTAGTTGGCGATAACGATGACGCAGGAAAGTAACATCCCGCAGATAACAGGCAGCTTACGGGCAATCGTCAGGCTGTAGCCGCGTTTTAAAAGCCAGTCGGAGAAAACGCCGCCTAATAATCCACCAATAAAACCGGCAATGGCAGGGATACTGGCGACAAACCCCACTTTGAGGATCGACATGCCTTTCGCCTGATACAGATAGGTAGGGAACCAGGTCAGGAAGAACCAGGTAATTGACGTTACGCAGAACTGTCCGATGTAAACGCCAATCATCATGCGGTTGACGCAGACGCTTTTAATTTGCGCAAAGGTAATCTTCTGTGGTTCTTTTTTATTACCCAGCGACGGTTCACCACCGCCTTCCCGGATATAGTCAATTTCCTGCTGGTTCACCTTTGGATGATGCATGGGATCTCTGACTTTGACCAACCAGAAGATGCCAAGAAGAACGCCTATTGCCCCAATGTAATAAAACACAAAGTGCCAACTGAGATTATGCAAAATAATCGTCATTAACGGCGTAATAATCCCTAACGAGATATATTGCGCGGCCTGATAGACTGAGGTAACAAAGCCCCGTTCGTTATTAGGAAACCACTGCACGCTTAATCGGCTATTGGCCGGAAAGGCCGGAGCTTCAATCGCCCCCATCAGTAATCGTAAGATAATCAATACGACAAGCGGGCTGGCGTACAGATAAATGGTGCCCTGAAACATAGTCACCAGCGACCAGCCAATCAGTGCGCAGCCGTATACCAGACGCGAGCCATAGCGATCCAGCAGCCAGCCGCCGGGTAGTTGCATAATGACATAAGAAATACCGAAGGCAGAAAAGGCCAGCCCCATAGCTTCAGGATCAAAACCTAATTCTTTGCTCATAATCGGCGCCACGACGGATAACGTCGCGCGATCGGCATAATTAAATACGGTCGCAAGAAACAGAAATATCAGAATGCCGTAACGCACTTTTGTGCGCTTTATTATTGTGTTCATCACCCACTCCTTTCATAAGGTTGAGAGCGTTTTTGTAGGGGAGGAGGGCGGGTATTGCTTACCCGCCAAATACATTAAGGTCGTTTGCCAAACTCGCAGGTTAATTGCGTCCAGCGGCGCGCCTGCTCGCTAATGCTGAAGCCCAGACCGTGACGATCGGAAACCCACATCCGGCCATCACGCAGCTCAAGTTGTTCATTAAATAACGGGTTCAGCCATTCGAAATGCTCCAGCCATGGTTCGAGTGGATAAGCGGCGGACAGATGCAGGTGAACTTCCATAGCGAAGTGCGGAGCCAGTTTGCGACCATGTTTAGCCGCCAGGTCCATAATTTTCAGGAACGGTGAAATCCCTCCCACACGCGGTGCATCGGGCTGCACAAAATCGCTGGCATTGCCGAGGATCAGCTGTTCATGTTCGCGGAAGCTGGTCAGCATTTCACCGGTGGCAATCGGGGTATCAAGCGCGGCGGCCAGTTGGGCGTGGCCTTCAACATCGTAGGCGTCCAGCGGCTCTTCAATCCAGATTAGATTAAACTGCTCCATTTTACGTCCCATACGGATGGCGGTTTCCCGATCCCACTGCTGATTGGCATCGACCATTAGCGGGAAGTCATCCCCCAGCGCTTCACGCACCGCGGTTAAGCGGCGAATATCCTCGGCGCAGTTTGGCTGACCAACCTTGAGTTTGATACCACCAATGCCGTTTTCACGGGAAATAACCACGTTTTTTAGCACCTGATCCAGCGGCGTATGCAGGAATCCACCGGAGGTGTTGTAGCACTGCACGGAGTCCCGATGCGCGCCAAGCAGTTTTGCCAGCGGCAATCCTGCACGCTTGGCTTTCATATCCCATAATGCGATATCGATAGGGGAGATGGCTTGTACCGCCATGCCGCTGCGCCCCACGGAAGCGCCAGCCCACAGCAGCTTGGTGTAGATCTTGTCAATATCGTTTGGATCTTCGCCTAACAGGTTATCGGCAATTTCTTTGGCATGCGCATAGATTCCCTGGCCGCCAGCCCGCTTGGAGTAACTAAATCCCACGCCTTCAAACCCGTCGCGGCTGCGGATCTCGGCGATGATTATGGCGACTTCAGTTAGCGGTTTCTGGCGACCGGTGAGCACTTTGGCATCGCTCACGGGTGTTGCCAGAGGAAGGAAAGCCAGAGACAGTTTTACCCATTCAATACGGTCACCGGTTTCTGCTGCGGTTTTAGCGTTAGTCGATTTGGCATAGGTCACGGCATCGGAATTGGCACTTAAAGACATATTGTTCTCTCCTGGTGATAACAAATGATTGCGCTATCATTTTTAATGTTAGCGCAATCACTGTGCCAGCGAATTGACTGCGATTTGAACAATTGCTCACAAATTCAGAGAGAGAAGGGTGGTAAATTATAAACGACGTCACATTCCAGTACTTTATGGAGAAATGCACAAATCATTGTGATTGCGCTATCATTTTGAGTGGCGATAATTAACTAAGCTGCTGTTTTCCCTGCGTTATCACTGAGCAACGCTGGCAATAGCCAAAATCATGATGAATAATGCCAAGATAAATCAGCGATTTTTGACAAGGGCATCGACAGTGAAAAATCCCAAACCACCGCGCGCTCCCACGCTGGAAGATGTTGCCCGTACCGCGGGATTGTCACCCATGACGGTGAGCAGGGCGTTGAATACCCCGCAGCTGGTGCGCCCGAAAACGGTTGAAAAAGTGATGCAGGCGGTGCGCGCCACCGGCTATATTCCCAACGCACTGGCTGGGGGACTGGCGTCACGTCGCAGCAAGCTTATCGCCGTGGTTATTCCGCAAATTAACAACAATATGTTTGTCGATACCATCCAGTCATTAAGTGATGAACTGGCAGAACGCGGATACCACATTTTGCTCTGCGTGTCGGGTTATACGCCGCAAACAGAGGCGGAGCTGGTGGCGACGCTGCTTTCTCGTCGCCCGGATGGCGTAGTACTTACCGGTATTCATCATACCGCCGAGCTGAAAAAGGTGATTCTTAATGCGGCCATCCCGGTCGTGGAAATCTGGGATTTAACCCCAACACCCATCGATATGCTGGTCGGCTTTTCGCATGAAAAGGTCGGGCAGGCGGTGGCAGACTATCTGTTGGAAAAAGGTTATCGACGTCCGGGGTTGTTATGGACAGCCGATCGCCGGGCAGGCCAGCGTAAACAAGGACTGTGCGATGCGTTGAGTCGTCATGGTATTGCGGCTGACGCACAGGTGGATGTCCCACTTCCGGCCTCTCTGGCATTGGGGCGCGCAGGATTGACGCAGCTATTGGCGGATCGCGAGTTTGATGTCATTGTCTGTAGCTCAGATACGTTAGCTCAGGGGGCGATCATGGAAGCCGAGAGCCGCGGTATACGCGTGCCGCAAGAGTTAGCGGTAATCGGTTTTGGCGATCTGGATTTTGCTGCCAGCAACCGGCCCGCCATCACCACCGTCAGCGTCGACAGACGGGCCATCGGGCAACGCGCCGCCTCACTGCTTGCCGATCGTATCGAACAAATTCCGCGTGAAGACGATATTATTGATGTCGGTTTTCATCTGGTAGAACGAGAGTCCGCATAAGTTACCTGCAATCCAAAACTATAAGGAATCTGCTATGCCGCACGTTGATATTAAATGTTTTCCTCGCGCTCTTACCGACGAACAAAAAACCGCCCTGGCGGCGGATATTTCCGAGGTTATTATTCGCCATTTGCAAAGCAAAGACAGTTCAGTCAGCGTGGCGCTCAATGAAGTTGAGCCAGAGGCGTGGCAGGGCGTGTGGGATACGGAAATTGCGCCGCAGATGGCGAGATTAATTAAAAAACCTGGCTACAGCATGTAAGAAAAAACGGGCGGATTTCCGCCCGTTTTCGTTGTGCTTATGGTGTAACGATGTTGAACCAGAATTCGAATTTATCCATATAGCCGAGCATAGCATCAAGCTTGGCGCCGTCACCGGTAATCTTCACATCACCACTGTCTTGTGCCTGTTTCAGCGTCACTTCTTTAAGGATGATTTTGTTCAGCGTATCGCGATTAAGCGTGACAGTGGCGTCGGCATCTTTCGCTTCGGCATTGGCGGTATGGTTCAGGACGCCATTCTCCAGTTCAAGCTTATATTTACCGCCATCACTGCCAAGATCGATGTTAAATACAGACTTCGCATCACCCGCTTTTTGTCCGTTAATATGCACTGCCAGATAATCGAAGAACATTTCCGGCGTCATAGCACGAACGGTATCCGGGCTGGCGGTATTCGGGGTTGGGCCTTTGACTACGCCGTTTCGCAGCTCTTGCGCCCCGGTCAGATAGAAGTTACGCCACGGGCCGGATTCAGCCTGATAACCCAGTTGCTCCAGCGCATCCGCTTCCAGATTACGCGCGGCCTGGTTATTTGGATCGGCAAATACCACTTTGCTCACCACCTGAGCCACCCAGCGATAGTTACCCTGGTCATAGTCGGTTTTGGCTTTCTGCAAAATGGCGTCAGCGCCGCCCATGTAGTCGACAAATTTCTTCGCAGACTCTTCCGGCGGCAGCTCATCCAGCGTTGCCGGGTTGCCGTCAAACCAGCCGAGGTAGAGCACATAGGTCGCTTTTACGTCATGGCTCACGGAACCATAGTAACCGCGGTTAGCCCAGGTATGGGCCAGTGAGTCCGGCAGCTTAAAGTTGGTGGCGATTTCATCGCGGGTCAGACCTTCGTTAGCCATGCGTAACGTCTGGTCGTTGATGTAACGATACAGATCGCGCTGGCTTTTCAGCAGGCTGACCACCTTGTCATTACCCCAGGTTGGCCAGTGGTGCTGCGCCATCAGCACTTCGGCTTTATCACCCCAGCGCACAATCGCTTCGTTGATGTATTTGGACCACGGCAGCGGCTCACGAATTTTGGCCCCGCGCAGGGAGTAGGTATTGTGCAGGGTGTGGGTGACATCTTCAGCGGATTCAATCAGTTTCTTCTCTTCGATGTACCACAGCATTTCCGACGGTGCTTCTGAACCCGGGGCCAGCATGAAGTCATAGGTCAGGCCGTCGATGACCTCTTTTTGTCCATCTTTCTCAATGATATTTGTTGGCGCAATCAGGGTAACGGTTCCCGCTGAGGTCGTGGTTCCCAGTCCCGCGCCGACCTGGCCTTTGGCATCAGGTTTTAGCAGGTTGCCGTACATGTAGCTCGCGCGGCGGCTCATGACGTTACCGGCCATGATATTCTCAGCGACCGCAGCTTCCATAAAGCCAGCTGGCGCATAAACTTTCACTTTGCCCGCTTTAACGTCGGCTTCATCGACAACGCCGCGTACGCCGCCGTAATGGTCAACGTGGCTGTGGGTGTAAATCACTGCGACAACCGGTTTTTGACCGCGGTTTTTAAAGTAAAGATCCATCCCGACTTTGGCTGTTTCTGCCGAGACCAGCGGGTCAACAACGGTGATGCCTTCTTTACCTTCAATAATGGTCATGTTTGACAGATCGAGGTTACGAATCTGGTAAACGCCATCCGTTACTTCAAACAGCCCGCTGATGTTGATCAACTGAGACTGACGCCACAGGCTCGGGTTTACCGTATCCGGGGCTTTGTCGCCTTCTTTGATGAACGCATATTGCTGCGGATTCCAGATAACATTTCCCTGTTCGCCTTTGATCACGTCCTGCGGGAGTGGAGCGATAAAGCCTTTGTGGGCGTCGGTAAAGTCGGTGTTATCGGAGAAGGGCAGTTGGTTGTAAAGCGCGTTGTTGGCTTGTTGCGTGGCGGCAGTTGCGTCTTTAGGGGCTTCAGCGGCCATAACGGGAACAGAAAACGATGTGAGTAACCCAGCAAGTATAAAACTTTGTGCGATTCTATTAAGTTGCATCGTAAAACCTCTCTGACACTTCAAAAGTCCAGTTGGGGATGCTGCTTTGACGGATAGCGTTTTGATTAGGTATTTGCGTTAGTGCAAGATTAACTATAATTCACATGAATGATTCAGCAAGGAAGGGCGAGTAATTTATCTAACTGGTTTTTCAGAAGTTTTAAGAAAACAGTTGCGGATGACAGAGCAGAACTGCCATCCGTTAGCATACTATCATTCACCTGCGATAATGCGTTTCCCGCTGGAGATAAACGTTCCTGCCCCAAGGTGATGCAGAGTATTGAGCTTGCCATCATCAAACTGCCAGCGTCCTTCCACGAAGGCTCGCTCATCAGCGGCAGCGGAGACCACTTCCCCAAACAGAGTGTCATATTTTTCCTGTGCCGCCGTGGCTGGCAACAGGCGACACTCCATCCAGGCCAGACATTTCGCTTCTATCAGCGGTAAACCTAGCACTGGTCCTTGCACCACGGGAATGCCGTAACAGTTGAATTTATCTTCCACGCGACCGGAAACGCTGCCTACGGCCCAGGTCCAGTTGACGGCGGCGATACCCGGAATAACGATGCCGAATTTACCGCTACGTTCAATGAGATCCCGCGACCAGGCGGTCTTATCAACAACAATTGCTACCCGCGGCGGCTCAAATTCCACGGGCATTGACCACGCCGCAGCCATCACATTTCGCCGCTCGGTATGCTCATCCCGGCTGGTTATCAATATCGTTGGGCCATGATTGAGTAGCCGACTGGCATGTTTTAATTCGATCGAACGAAAATGGCTCATGGATGCTCCTTGGCTGAGAGATAACACACCACAATAAACATAGATATTAACGGTATTAGCGATTTTGTCGCCTCACAGGAATTAACAACGCACAAAATCGACAGCGTAAAACGAAAAATACGTTATAAGTACTGCATTAATCGAACAGGAACTCCGTATGACGCCTTTTTTAACCGCTTACTTTGCCCGTATTGGCTGGTCAGATTCGGCCAACGTCAACATTGAAACCTTGCAAGCGCTGCATTTACTGCATAACGCCGCGATTCCATTTGAAAACCTGGACGTATTACTGCCAAGAGAGATGCAGCTTGACGATTTGTCGCTGGAAGAGAAGCTGGTAACGGCGCGTCGTGGCGGTTATTGCTTTGAACAGAACGGCGTGTTTGAACGCGCGCTACGCGAAATCGGTTTTAACGTACGTAGCCTTCTCGGTCGCGTGGTACTGGCAAATCCGTCAAGCCTGCCGCCGCGCACGCATCGTCTGTTGCTGGTTGAATTGCAGGGAGAGCAGTGGATCGCCGACGTTGGTTTCGGCGGACAAACGCTGACGGCGCCGATTCGTCTGCAGGCTAACACTGAGCAGAAGACGCCACACGGCGAATACCGGCTGATTCAGGAAGGTGAAGATTGGATCCTCCAGTTCCGTCATCACGAACACTGGCAGTCAATGTATCGTTTCGATCTGGTCGTGCAGCATCAGAGCGATTATCTGATGGGCAACTTCTGGTCCGCACACTGGCCGCAATCACATTTTCGCCATCATCTGCTGATGTGCCGTCATCTGCCCGACGGCGGGAAATTAACGTTAACCAATTTTCACTTTACCCATTATCAGGATGGACATGCGGTAGAGCAGATTAATTTGCCTGACGTCGCCAGTTTGTATGCGTTGTTGCAAGAACGATTTGGACTGGGTGTGGATGACGTGAAGCATGGGTTTACCGAAGATGAGTTAGCGACGGTAATGGCGGCGTTTGATACGCATCCGGAGGCGGGGAAATAGGGGCATCGGAAGTCATGCCGGATGCGGCGTCATCGCCTTATCCGGCTTTCGGGAACAATTAAAAATCTATCGCCCATTCTGCGTGAAACAGGATCACCGCCGAACCGGTAATGGTGACTTTTTTCGGCTGGTTTTCACAGATAGTCACCGTCACATCAACAATCCCGTCGCGCCCGAGCGCACGGCCCTGATGCCCCTGAACACGTAACGTTTTCCCATCATGCGCCATCAGCCCATGGTGGACCAACCATGCGCCCATTGGACCGTTGGCATTGCCGGTAACCGGGTCTTCCACAATACCAATAGCAGGTGAAAACATGCGGCCATCAGTGGCGTTTTCGCCCTCGCGGATTTGAAAAGGGAAGAAACCGTTACAGCCAATTTGTTGGCTGATGGCGGTCAAAGCCGGTAAATCAGGGGAAAGGGCGTCGAGATCCACCTCAGGTTTCAGTGGAATCATCACTTTCGAATGCCCGGTCGTGGCAACCTGAATGGGTAAGCCTGCCAGCATATCGTCTTCGCTCAGGTGCAGCGCATCGAGAATCGCAGTACGAACAGCGCCCTCCAGCGGAGGTTCAAAACCCGGTTCACCTTGCTCAAGGCTAATGCGATAGTCGTTCCCGGTAGCGTCAATATCCACGCGATGACGTCCGGCCAACGAGGTTTGCCAGACCGTGCAGTTACCCAGACTCAGCACCCTGGCCCGCACGTAATGCGCGGCGACGGTAGCATGCCCACAGATAGGAACTTCGACCGTCGGGGTGAAATAGCGGATGCGAACATCGCTGTCGTCACTGGTCAGCAGAAATGCGGTTTCTGAATGACGCAGCTCGCGAGCGATGAGCTGCATCTGCGCGTCGCTCAGTCCATCAGCATGTAAAACCACACCTGCTGAGTTGCCGCGAAAAGGGACCGGGGTAAAGGCATCGACGTGGTAAACCTGTGGTTTCATTAGCGTTCTCCCTGAAATGGAGAAGCATCATAACGCACAAAAAGCGGGATAGCGATGCAGGCCCGGTAAGCGTAAGCGCTACCGGGCATCAGAGTTCAATTATCGGCGGGAACGCACTATTTGGTAGCGACGGGTAAAGTACTCAAACGGCGCACTCCAGACGTGGACCAGGCGAGTGAACGGGAACAGCAGGAAGATAGTCATCCCCAGAACCAGATGCACACGGAAAATCAACGCCACGCCATCCAGATGCGCAGATGCGCCGCCCTGGAAAGTCACCACCGACTGCGCCCAACCGACCAGTTTCAGCATTTCACTGCCGTCTGGATGTTGCGCAGAGAACGGGATGGTGGTTAAGCCGAGGATACACTGAATCAACAGAACGCAGAGGATCAGAATATCGGCGGTGGAAGATGTCGCACGAATACGCGGGTTGGTCAGACGGCGCACCAGTAAACCTGCGCCACCAACCAGCGTTAGCACGCCGCATAGCCCACCGGCAATCATTGCCATCTGTTGTTTCACCGCAATCGGCAGGAACCAGGCATACATCCAGTGCGGCGTTAGCATGCCGAACAGGTGACCGAAAAAGATCCCCAGAATGCCGATGTGGAACAGGTTTGACCACAGCACCATGCCGCGTTTGTCCAGCATCTGGCTGGAAGAGGCGCGCCAGGTATATTGCCCGTAGTCATAGCGTAGCCAGCTGCCGAGGATAAACACCGTACCGCACAGGTACGGGTAGATATCGTAAAAAAAGACGTTCAGGTACTGTATCATTTCGGGCCTCCCGCGCTGACGTCGACATACTGCGGCGCCACGTCCTGGCTAAAGCGTCGTTGATAGTTTTGTAACGGTGAACTGTCGCAGGCGGTGGCGTTATCCTCGATAAACTTCACCTGTTCCTCTTCCCACACCGCATCCAGCGCCTGACGGGTATCATCGCGGGTTTCAGCACCAACCTGCTTAGTGACACTGTCACTCGAAAGAGGGCTTCCGGCAAGCAGCAGCAGGGCGTCAAACAGTTGATACCACGGCGTATCGCGCTGTTTTAAGCGCCCGCCCAGCAGAGCCAGAATCGGTGCAACGTTCTGCAGTCCTTCTTTGGCCTGGTCCTCCGGCAACACGCTCAAATACTCCAGATACAACGGCAGATGATCAGGCAGTTCGCGGCAGTCGAGCTGTAGCCCGACCTTTTCATACTGAGCCAGCAGATCAACCATCGCCTGACCCCGGTCACGGGACTCGGCGTGCACGTGCTCAAACAGCAGCAGAGAGGTGGCCCGGCCCCGGTCAAAGATTTCGCACCATTCCGCTTGTTTATCCAGCAGTGGCGCATTGAGCAATCCCTGGCTAAATTCGGTAAGCATGGGGGCATCGCTGGCCACAAGCGCCAGCGCGTCGTCTTTACACTCCCACAGCAGCTCGTCGGGATATTCCATCAGCAGGCCGATAACCTTCAGGATTTGCATTATTCACCCTCCGCTTTATCGCGCACTTCGGTGATGTCGATCGCATCAATACGGCTACTGTTAAACAGGTTGAATTTGGTATCTGAGCCATGGCAGCCGTCACCGAAGGTAAATCCGCAGCCGTTTTTCTCCGGGAAGGCATCGCGCGCCATTTCACGGTGGCTGGTCGGGATCACAAAGCGGTCCTCATAGTTGGCGATGGCCAGATAGCGATACATCTCCTCAACCTGCTCAACGGTCAAACCCACTTCCTCAATCGCGCGGGTGTCCGTCACACCTTCCACTGTTTGCGCACGCATATAGTGACGCATGGCCATCATACGTTTCAGCGCGCGCAGCACCGGACCGGTATCTCCCGCACTGAGCATGTTGGCGAGGTACTGAACCGGAATTCGCAGCGACTCAACCGCCGGCAAAACGTTACCATTGTGCGGCAGTCCGCCCGCGTCGGCGACCGACTGAATCGGTGACAATGGCGGTACATACCAGACCATCGGCAGGGTGCGATATTCCGGGTGCAGCGGCAGCGCCAGTTTCCAGTCCATCGCCATTTTGTAGACTGGCGAACGTTGGGCCGCTTCGATGACGTTATGCGGAATACCTTGTTTTAACGCCTCTTCAATGACCGCCGGATCGTGCGGGTTGAGGAATACATCGCACTGACGCTCATAGAGATCGGTCTCATGCTCGGTGCTGGCCGCTTCTTCGATGCGGTCGGCGTCGTAGAGCAATACGCCGAGATAACGGATACGCCCAACGCAGGTTTCCGAACATACCGTCGGCTGGCCGGACTCAATACGCGGGTAGCAGAAAATGCACTTCTCAGACTTACCGCTCTTCCAGTTAAAGTAGATTTTTTTGTACGGACAGCCGCTGATGCACAAGCGCCAGCCGCGACATTTGTCCTGGTCGATCAGCACAATGCCGTCTTCTTCACGCTTATAGATAGCACCGCTTGGGCAGGTGGCGACACAGCTTGGGTTCAGGCAGTGCTCGCACAGGCGCGGTAAATACATCATGAAGGTGTTTTCGAACTGGCCGTACATCTCCTTTTGCATCTTCTCGAAGTTACGGTCGCGGGCACGTTTTGAAAATTCGCCGCCAAGCAGTTCTTCCCAGTTTGGACCCCAGATAATCTTGTCCATCCGCTTTCCATCAATCAGCGAACGCGGACGCGCGGTGGGCTGATTCTTGCTTTCCGGCGCGCTATGCAGATGCTGATAATCATAGGTAAACGGCTCATAGTAATCATCGATTTGCGGGATCACCGGGTTGGCGAAAATTTTGGTGATGACGCCCATCTTACCGCCCAGACGCGGTCTTATCTTGCCGTTAACATCGCGAACCCAGCCGCCTTGCCACTCTTCCTGATCTTCCCAGTTTTTTGGATAACCAATCCCCGGCTTAGTCTCGACGTTGTTAAACCACGCATATTCCATCCCTTCACGCCCGGTCCAGACGTTTTTACAGGTGACGGAGCAGGTGTGGCAGCCGATGCACTTATCCAGATTAAGAACCATGCCTACCTGTGAGCGTATTTTCATTTTTTCGCCTCCTGTACCTGATCGCGACCTTCATCATCCAGCCAGTTAATATTTTTCATTTTTCTAATCATGATGAACTCATCGCGGTTAGAGCCGACCGTACCGTAATAGTTGAAGCTGTATGCCAGCTGCGCATAGCCACCTATCATGTGCGTGGGTTTCGGGCAAACGCGGGTCACCGAGTTATGGATCCCGCCGCGCATCCCGGTCACTTCTGAGCCAGGGATATTCATGATTCGCTCCTGAGCGTGATACATCATGGTCATTCCCGGTGGCACGCGTTGACTCACCACTGCACGCGCGGTGAGCGCACCGTTGGCGTTGAAGGCTTCAATCCAGTCGTTATCCTCAATACCCAGCTCTTTGGCATCGGTTTCACTGATCCAGACAATCGGCCCGCCGCGCGACAGCGTCAGCATTAGCAGGTTTTCGCTATAGGTGGAGTGGATCCCCCATTTCTGATGCGGCGTCAGGAAGTTGAGCGCTTTTTCCGGGAAGCCGTTAGGCGGAACCTCGCGCATTTCACTGACGCTTCGGGTATCGATAGGTGGACGATACGCCACCAGACTTTCACCAAACGCACGCATCCACGCATGATCCTGATACAACTGCTGGCGACCGGACAGGGTACGCCATGGGATCAGCTCGTGGACGTTGGTATAGCCTGCGTTATAGGAAACATGTTCACTTTCCAACCCGGACCAGGTGGGGCTGGAGATGATTTTGCGCGGCTGCGCCTGGATATCGCGAAAACGGATCTTCTCGTCTTCTTTGTTCAACGCCAGATGCGTATGGTCGCGTCCGGTCATCGCCCCCAGCGCTTCCCAGGCTTTCACCGCCACCTGACCGTTTGTTTCCGGTGCCAGGGCAAGGATCACCTCAGAGGCATCCAGCGCGGTGTCAATCAGCGGGCGTCCTTTTGCCGGGCCTTCGCGCTTGGTGTAGTTCAGCTTGCCGAGGAAATCGACTTCCGCCTGGGTATTCCACGCAATGCCTTTCCCGCCATTACCGAGTTTGTCCATGAGCGGGCCAAGTGAAGTAAAGCGTTCGTAGGTGGCGGGGTAGTCACGCTCCACAACGGCGATATTCGGTGCCGTTTTGCCCGGGAGGAGATCGCATTCGCCTTTGCGCCAGTCCTGAATGTCAAACGGCTGCGCCAGCTCTGCCGGAGAGTCGTGTTGCAGCGGTTGCAACACGACATCCGTTTCTTGTCCAAGGTGTCCGACGCAAACCTCAGAAAATACTTTGGCGATGCCTTTATAAATTTCCCAGTCGCTCTTCGATTCCCATGCCGGGTCGACCGCCGCAGACAACGGGTGAATAAACGGATGCATATCCGAGGTATTCATATCGTCTTTTTCATACCAGGTAGCGGTTGGCAGAACGATATCGGAGAACAAACAGGTGCTGGACATACGGAAATCGAGCGTGACCAGCAGATCGAGCTTGCCCTCTATCGCCGCCGACTGCCATTCAACCTCTTCAGGTTTAATACCCTCGCTTGAACCGAGCGCTTCCCCCTGGATCCCGCTTTCGGTACCCAGCAAATATTTGAGCATGTATTCATGCCCTTTACCGGAGGAGCCGAGCAGGTTAGAGCGCCAGACGAAGAGGTTGCGCGGATGGTTTTTGCCGTTATCAGGCTGTTCGCAGGCAAAACGAATATCACCCGACTTCAGCGCCTGTGCGGTGTATTGCGCAGGAGATAGTCCTGCATGTTCGGCTTTTGCTTTAACGGTCAGAGGGTTGAGGTTAAGCTGCGGCGCAGACGGCAGCCAGCCCATTCGTTCAGCCCGCACGTTAAAGTCAATCAAATGTCCGCTAAACTTCGACGCATCGGCCAGCGGAGAGAGGAGTTCCTGCGCGGTGAGTTTTTCATAACGCCACTGGCTGGAGTGGTTGTAGAAAAACGAAGTGCTGTTCATCTGACGCGGCGGACGATTCCAGTCCAGCGCAAAGGCCAGCGGCAACCAACCGGTTTGCGGACGCAGTTTCTCCTGACCCACATAGTGCGCCCAGCCGCCGCCGCTTTGTCCCACGCAACCACAGAACACCAGGATGTTAATCATGCCACGGTAGTTCATATCCATGTGATACCAGTGGTTGACGCCAGCCCCGAGAATGATCATCGAACGGCCATGCGTTTTGTGCGCAGTATCGGCAAACTCACGGGCGATCTGTTCGATATGACGGCGTGGCACACCGGTAATTTGCTCGCCCCAGGCCGGGGTGTAGGCTTTCACTTCGCTGTAATCTTGTGCGCTATGAACGTCATCCAGACCACGGTCGAGGCCATAATTCGCCAGCACCAGATCATAGACGCTCACTACCGGGCAACGGCTACCGTCAGCGAGGGTAAGATGTTTTACCGGCAGTTGACGGATCAGCACCGGTTCTTGTTTTACACTGCGAAAATGTGGGTTTTCGTTGCCGCCAAAATAGGGGAATGCGACGCCGGTCACTTCATCATGCAGACCGAGCAGCGAAAGAGAAAGTTCAGTTTCAGCGCCAGCCGCCAGTGGTTCCAGGTTCCATTTGCCTTTCTCCCCCCAGCGAAAACCGATAGATCCGTTCGGGACAACCAGTTCACCTGCGCTGTTAAAGGCTACCGTTTTCCACTCTGGATTGTTGCTTTCGCCCAGACCATCGACAAGGTCTGAAGCACGCATCATGCGTCCAGGCACGTAGCTGCCATCTTCCCGGGCATCCAGTAAAACCAGCATCGGCATGTCGGTATAGCGACGGCAGTAATTGAGGAAATAATCGCTGGGATTGTCGAGGTGGAACTCTTTCAGGATGACGTGGCCCATCGCCATTGCCAGCGCGCTGTCGGTCCCTTGTTTAGGTGCCAGCCACTGGTCGCATAGTTTAGCGACTTCCGAGTAGTCCGGCGTAATGGCAATCGTCTTGGTGCCTTTGTAGCGTACTTCTGTGAAAAAGTGCGCATCCGGGGTACGGGTCTGCGGCACGTTAGAGCCCCAGGCGATGATATAGCTGGAGTTATACCAGTCGGCGGATTCAGGAACGTCGGTCTGCTCGCCCCAGGTCATCGGTGACGCGGGCGGTAAGTCGCAGTACCAGTCATAGAAGCTCAGACAGGTTCCGCCGATTAGCGAGAGATAGCGTGTGCCGGCGGCATAGGAAACCATCGACATCGCAGGGATCGGGGAAAAGCCGACCACGCGATCCGGGCCGTAGGTTTTCACCGTCCAGACGTTGGCGGCAGCAATCAGCTGATTAAGCTCTTTCCAGTTAGAACGGATAAACCCACCGCGCCCGCGTACCTGCTTGTAGCTCTGGCATTTTTGCGGGTCGTTCATAATGGATTCCCAGGCCAGCACCGGATCGGGCTGGCGGGAGAGGGCGTCGCGCCACAATTCGATTAAGCGTTTACGCACCAGCGGATATTTCAGGCGGTTCGCGCTATAGAGATACCACGAGTAACTGGCGCCGCGTGGACAGCCACGGGGCTCATGATTTGGCAGGTCAGGACGGGTACGCGGGTAGTCGGTTTGCTGCGTTTCCCAGGTCACCAGCCCGTTTTTAACGTAGATCTTCCAGCTGCATGAGCCGGTACAGTTAACGCCGTGGGTAGAACGCACAATTTTGTCGAACTGCCAGCGCTGACGATAGCTGTCTTCCCAGTCCCGGTTGGTGTGCATTACTTGCCCATGCCCCTCGGCAAACGTATCGCCCTTTTGTTTAAAGTAGCGAAAGCGGTCTAACAGTTTACTCATGACATAACTCCTGCTTCGATAATATTGCCGACGGTGAATCGAACGCCAGGCCTGATCCGGCCTACCTAAATGTCCGATCCTGCGGTATCCATTTTGTTATTTTTTTTGTGATTTACGGCCATAGACCAACCAGGTCACCAGCACGCAGACGATGTAAAACACGAGGAATATTTTCATGGCACCCACAGGAGAGCCGGTCAATGCCAGCGATGAGCCAAACGCTTTAGGAATGAAGAAGCCCCCCACAGCGCCAATGGCGGAGATAAATCCCAGGGCGGCTGCGGTATCGGTTACCGCTTCCCGCTGAGCTTGCTCTTCAGTACCGCCATGCAGCTTCACCCGATAAATTGTGATTTTGCGAAAGATCACCGCAATCATCTGGAAGGTTGAACCGCTACCCAGACCCGCGGTCAGGAACAAGCCCATAAACACCAGGTAAAACGCGATAAAGCTACCTTCGCCCGAGCCGGGCAAAGTGAGAAACAGCAGGGCGCTGAACAGTGCCATAAAGATGAAGTTAATTAAGGTGACACGTACACCACCAAACTTGTCAGAGATAACACCGCCCGCCGATCGTGCAAGCGCGCCGATGAAGGGGCCGAAGAACGCCAGTTGCAGGATATTCACGTCGGGGAACTGGGTTTTCGCCAGCATGGCAAAGCCTGCCGAAAAACCGATAAATGAACCGAAGGTGGCGAGATACAGCAGACTTAATAACCACAGATGAAAACGCTTGAGGACCGGTAACTGGGAGGCAATTGAGGCCTTCGAGCTGGCAATGTCGTTCATTCCCATGCCCGCTGCCACGGTGGCTATCAGCAGTAACGGCACCCAAATCCATGCGGCATTGGCCAGCGACAATAACGAGCCATCAGCTTGTGGTACGCCCTGTACGCCCAAAAAGGTAAATATGGGCAGAAAGATCACCAGTGGCGCGATCAACTGCATCACGCTGACGCCGAGGTTGCCGAGACCACCGTTAACGCCTAATGCGCTACCTTGCTTCGCTTTGGGGAAGAAAAAGCTGATATTGCCCATGCTGGAGGCAAAGTTAGCGCCAGCAAAACCACACATCAGCGCAATGATAATAAATACACCGAACGGAGTAGTGGTATTTTGCACGGCAAATCCGAGCCAGACACAGGGAATAACCAGAATAATCGTACTAAAAATGGTCCAACGACGCCCACCAAATATAGGTACCATAAAGGAGTAGGGAACGCGCAATATTGCACCAGAAAGAGAAGGCAGTGCCGTTAATAAAAACAGTTGGTCGGTGGTGAAATTAAAGCCAATTTTATTCAGATTTACGGCAACGGCGCTGAACAACATCCAGACGCAGAACGCAAGCAGCAGGCAACTTACTGATATCCAGAGATTTCTGCGCGCAATGTGCTTGCCTTTATTTTCCCAAAAGCCGGGGTTCTCTGGTTTCCAGTCCGTTAAAAGATAACGATTATTTTTCTCATTTGATGATGACATATTATTCTCCATGCACATGCCGTTCATGAAAAAGAAATAAACGCATGCAGCGCCGCGCGGCTTCTTTTTAGAAACTATTGAAAAGTTTTAGGAATATTGACTGAAAGAATAGATAAAAAAGTGCAATAACGCGGCGTGATAGGAGAATTACACGTTGCTTAAGTGTTACTAATTGTAAGCATAAAAGATGTATTGTTAATTCATCTATTACATCAAATAAATAACTCCTGCGTAATCATACGATCAAGATGACGATCGAATGCAGGATCGGCCATTTCCTCAATACCTAATATGTACATACCATCCAGGCCGCAGACTAATGCGATTAAACGCCATGCGACGTCGGCGGCATCAGGCGTGGATGAGAACTCACCGGCTTTCTGTCCTTGGGTAATAATGTTGGCGGTTTCTTCGTGCCACATTCGCATGGTCAACAGATAGGCGCTTTTAATTTCCGGATCTTTACCCGCAACAACCTGTGCTTCACGCCATAGCTTAATATAGGGTTCCAGACCACCATCTTCACTGCCTAGCATCGCATGCAGTCGCTCACGGAAACTGGCGTCTTCGCTGACCAGTTCGGCATCAAGTAGGGTGCGGATAAGGCGCACAAATGCCTGGGATTTGAGCTCACCGGCAGAGGCGAAATGGTGATGTAGCTGGCCCGTCGCGACGTGAGCTTCAGCAGCAATGCGTCGAACCGTCATGGCGGAAAATCCTTCTTCAAGTGCGACACGCATTGCCGCTTGCAGAATCACTTCCCGACGTTCATCCCGATTTAGATAGCTCATCATTCCTCCTGTATCCGTATAGATCGCAGTCTAACAAAAAGTTGGACATATGTTCAATTTTCCGTAGGATCGCTAAAGCTGGACATATGTCCAGTTTTGGTTTCGTTAGGGAGTTTTATGTTTCGTCAGTGGTTAACGTTAGTCATTATTGTGCTGGTCTACATCCCTGTTGCGATTGATGCAACGGTGCTGCACGTTGCCGCGCCCACGCTGAGTATGACGCTGGGTGCCAGTGGTAACGAGCTGCTGTGGATCATTGATATTTATTCCCTGGTAATGGCCGGTATGGTATTGCCAATGGGCGCGCTGGGGGATCGCATCGGCTTTAAACGTCTGCTGCTATTAGGCGGTGGATTATTTGGTCTCGCATCGCTGGCGGCCGCTTTTGCTCATAGCGCAAGCTGGCTGATAGCCACCAGGGCAGTATTGGCGATTGGCGCGGCGATGATTGTTCCGGCAACGCTGGCAGGTATTCGCGCCACGTTCGCTGAGCAACGGCATCGTAATATGGCGCTCGGCGTCTGGGCAGCGGTCGGTTCCGGCGGTGCGGCGTTTGGTCCACTGGTTGGCGGGATGCTGCTGGAGCATTTCTACTGGGGGTCCGTATTCTTAATTAATGTGCCAATTGTCCTGGTGGTAATGGCCTTAACCGCACGCTTAGTGCCACGCCAGGCCGGACGTCGCGATCAATCGTTAAATTTTGGTCATGCGATCATGCTGATTGTTGCCATTCTGCTGTTGGTTTACAGCGCCAAAACCGCGCTAAAAGGGCATACGGCGACCGTTGCCATCGCCCTGACGCTGTTAACCGGCGCTTTACTGTTGTGGCAGTTTGTCCGTATCCAGCTTGCGGCAGCCCGCCCGATGATTGATATGCGTCTGTTCACGCATCGCATTATCTTAAGTGGCGTAGTGATGGCGATGACCGCGATGATAACGCTGGTGGGTTTCGAGTTGCTGATGGCACAGGAACTACAGTTTGTTCACGGTTTAACACCGTATCAGGCAGGGTTGTTCATGCTGCCGGTGATGCTGGCCAGTGGTTTCAGCGGACCGATTGCCGGTATGCTGGTTTCACGCCTGGGATTACGTTGTGTGGCAACGGCGGGCATGGCGCTGAGCGCTGTTAGCTTTTACGGTTTGGCGATGACGGATTTCAGTAGCCAACAGGTACAAGCATGGATTTTGATGGCTTTGCTTGGTTTTAGCGCCGCCAGTGCGCTCCTGGCCTCAACGGCGGCAATCATGGCAGCAGCGCCGGCGGAAAAAGCCGCGGCCGCTGGCGCCATCGAGACAATGGCTTATGAACTGGGGGCAGGACTTGGGATCGCTATCTTTGGCTTACTGCTGAGCCGTAGCTTTTCTGCATCGATTCTGCCGCCAGCCGGACTTAATGCGCAGGAAATGGAACGTGCCTCATCGTCAATGGGGGAGGCGGTACAACTGGCGCACTCGCTCCCGCCGTCACTGAGTGAAGCATTGCTGACGGCTGCCAGAGAAGCGTTCACCTGGTCACATAGCGTGGCATTAAGCAGCGCCGGCAGCATGCTTATCGTATTAGCGATAGGAATGTGGTTCAGTCTGGCAAAGGTACAACGTTAATAACTAGTGAGCTAAATGACAGGGGTAATCCATCTCTTCGACTTCTTTCCCACTCAGTCGAGCGTATTGCCCCGTCAATCTCCAGAACGCAGGCTGTGTTTCCGTATAGATTTCTGCCGCTAATATCAGGCGGCGGCGATCTACCTCATTAAGTTCCAGAAGTGTCCACGGAATAAAGTAGCGATCGCTGTCCGTCAACGTAAACCACAGTGGGCATCCGCAGCCGGAACAGAAGAACCGTTCACCACGATTTGAAGAAGGGAAGTGCGAAGGTTCTGCCGATTCTGGCGACATCAGCGGGTGAGCGCTGGCTTCCAGATACATGGCGATGCCGCCTGACCATTTCTGACACAGCGTACAGTGGCAGGCATAGACATCCAGCATTTCGACGTCAACGGTAAAATGACTCTGTCCGCAAAGACAACGACCAGTGAATGTCTGCACGGCATACTCCTTATGACCGAGTCTACATTAAGAGAAAAAGCCAGCCCTGGAAGGACTGGCTTTGTATTCAGACTACAACAAAATTAGAACTGGTAGTTCAGACCAACAGCAACGATGTTGTCGGTGCTCACGCCGGCAGCGCGAGTGAAGTTGTTGTCATCCAGCAGGTTGATTTTATAATCAACGAAGGTAGACATGTTTTTGTTGAAGTAGTAGGTAGCACCCAGGTCTACGTATTCAACCAGATCCTGGTCGCCGTATACTGCAATGTCTTTACCTTTGGATTTCAGGTAAGCAACGGACGGACGCAGACCAAAGTCGAACTGGTACTGAGCAACAGCTTCAAAGTTCTGTGCTTTATTTGCAATACCGTTGATCTTCTTACCGTTAACAGTACCACCAAAGGTAGTCATGTTACGGGTTTCAGAGTAGGTAGTTGCCAGGTAGATGTTGTTCGCATCATATTTCAGGCCAGCAGCCCAAACTTCAGCGTTCTTACCGTCAGCTTTGAACAGACCATTGTGGTTGTTCTGGGAATCAGTACGGTCAGATTTCGCATAGGTAGCACCTACGCCGAAGCCTTCATACTCGTAAGTAGAAGACAGACCGAAACCGTCGCCATTAGCTTCTTTGTCGTTGTCACGGTCATTTTTGCCCTGGTACTGAGCAGCAAAGTTCAGACCTTCAACCAGACCGAAGAAGTCGGTGTTACGATAGGTTGCAACGCCGGTAGCACGCTGGGTCATGAATACGTCGGTCTGGGTCCAGGTATCACCACCAAACTCAGGCAGGACGTCGGTCCATGCGCCGATGTCGTAAGCTACGCCGTAGTTACGACCGTAGTCGAAAGAACCGTATTCAGCGAATTTCAGGCCAGCGAATGCCAGACGGGTTTTGTCTGCTTCGGAACCCTGGCTTTCGGAACGGTTGCCTTTGAATTCATATTCCCACTGACCAAAACCAACCAGTTGGTCGTTGATCTGAGTTTCGCCTTTGAAGCCCAGACGTGCGTAGGTTTTGTCGCCATCGCTGCTGGTGTCGTCAGAGAAGTAATGCTGAGCGTGAACTTTACCGTAGATATCCAGTTTGTTTGCGTCTTTGTTATATACCTCAGCTGCGTTTACCGCACCTGCCGCCAACAGGCTAGTCACTGCCACTGCAACTAATTTAAGTTTCATTCTAAATAATCCTTATAATTTTTTCTTGGTGTGTTTCCTAAACCATTGCTAAACGAAGGGGTTCGTCAATGGCAAACTATTTTTAAATGACGCAGTGGTATAAGTTCAATAATAAGTTTCATAATATTGCGAAATATTTGAGTTTGTGTGATCCAGATCTACATAATATAGCTGATTGTATTAATCTTTATATGTGACAAATCTGAATGGGTATATTTACGTAGGGGACTATTGTGCCGTCTATGGTTTAAATGGCGTTAGTCACGCAGGTATAATATATACATACTGAGGAATATAGATAAGCATGCAATATTTTCGGGAGTTGATTAATCACCAATTATTTAACATTAAATTAAACAAAAATAAACATAAACCACAAGTGGAATGAACATTTATTATTCATTAATTTGATTACAGTGTAGCCGGGTTTTAGATTTGCGCGATAAAACCCGGATTTTTTTCAGGCGCGGCGTGTTGCCAACCAGCAAAGTAGCGAACCCGCACAAACCATCAATGCCCCCTGCCAGAAAGATAGCGACAACGGGGCGCTGAGTAACACAGCAGCCAGGGCGGAGGAGAGCACTGGGGTAAAATAGGAACCTACGGCCATGATGGTCACGTTGCCATGCAAAATGCCAATATTCCACGCCGCATAGGCAAATCCTAACGTTAATGCCGCTGAGAACATTTTAATAGTCACCGAAGTGCTGAAAATCATTTCTGGTTGCGGAGTCATAAAATAGTAAACCCACAAACTTGCGGCCGTCAGTAAAACGAATACCGTAATGCCGTTAAAGCCTTTTGCATATTTATTGGTCACCGTGCAATACGTTGCCCAGATAAATGCGCCCAAAAAGGCAAGGAAATAGCTCAGCGGACTGCTGGCAACGTTGTTTATAATTTCACCAGGATTAAGGCCGTTTTCACCACCCAATACCCAACAAACCCCGGTCAATGCGATAATTAATCCAGGGATCACCAGCCAGGTTGTTTTTTGACCATTAAATAAAATAGCAAACAATATCGTTAAACTCGGCCAGAGATAATTGACCATACCGACTTCAATAGCCTGGTGACGAGTAGCCGCATAACCGAGAGCCAGCGCTAAACATATTTCATAGGTAACAAAAAGCACGCTACCCGCGATTAAATAACGCACAGGAATCTTTCTTATATTCGGAAAGCCGACGGTAAAAATCAGCAACAGGCCACTTAACGAAAAAATCATTGCTGCGCCGCCCGCAGGACCCAGTCCTTCACTTACCCCACGCATGAGTCCGACCATCGTACTCCAGAGCACAATGGCAATGAGCCCAATTAGCGTTGCTTTTTGTTTTGTCATTCTGATTGTCTGTCCATGGTACTGGCAAAAATTTAAGCTGAAATTTATAGCACCTTTACACCGTAGCGCGCTAATTAATTGCTTTTCACATACTCCCTTATGGGTACAAAGGTTAAACAAAGTGCACTATTTAGTAGCGGAACCGTTTCGTTATTGATTTGACGCAAAAAAAATATGGATATAGCTGATAGTTTCGTCGCGAAGTTGTACATGTCATCTTTCAATTATGCCGCGCTGGCGCGATTTGAGAGATGTCCTGTACGAATCCCTGCAAAAAAGAGGAAAGCAATGGACGTCAGCCGCAGACAATTTTTTAAAATCTGCGCGGGCGGTATGGCGGGAACAACAGTAGCCGCTTTGGGTTTTGCACCCAAAATGGCACTGGCTCAGGCGCGAAACTATAAGCTGTTACGCGCCAAAGAGATCCGAAACACCTGCACATACTGTTCCGTAGGTTGTGGGCTATTAATGTATAGCCTGGGAGATGGAGCAAAAAACGCCAAAGAGTCGATTTACCATATTGAAGGGGATCCGGATCATCCGGTGAGCCGCGGGGCATTATGTCCTAAGGGCGCAGGATTACTGGATTACGTGCACAGTGAAAACCGTCTGCGTTACCCGGAATATCGCGCTCCTGGTTCCGACAAATGGCAGCGTATCAGCTGGGATGAAGCATTCACCCGTATCGCGAAGCTGATGAAAACTGACCGTGACGCCAACTTTATTGAGAAGAATGAGCAGGGCGTAACGGTAAACCGCTGGCTTTCAACCGGGATGTTGTGTGCCTCTGCGGCAAGTAATGAAACCGGCATGCTGACGCAAAAATTTGTGCGCTCACTCGGCATGCTGGCAGTAGACAACCAGGCGCGCGTCTGACACGGACCAACGGTAGCAAGTCTTGCTCCAACATTTGGTCGCGGTGCGATGACCAACCACTGGGTTGATATCAAAAATGCTAACGTCGTGATGGTGATGGGCGGTAACGCCGCTGAAGCACATCCGGTGGGATTCCGCTGGGCGATGGAAGCCAAAAACAACAATGATGCCACGCTGATTGTTGTTGACCCTCGTTTTACACGTACAGCTTCGGTGGCGGATATCTATGCGCCAATTCGTTCCGGCACGGACATTACGTTCCTGTCCGGCGTCTTGCTGTACCTGATTGAAAATAACAAAATTAACGCTGAATACGTTAAGCATTACACCAACGCCAGCCTGCTGGTGCGGGATGACTATGCTTTTGAAGACGGTCTGTTCAGCGGGTATGACGCGAAAAAACGCCAATACGATAAATCGTCCTGGAACTACCAGTTCGATGAAAACGGCTACGCGAAACGCGATGAAACGTTAAGCCATCCTCGCTGTGTCTGGAACCTGTTAAAACAGCACGTTTCCCGCTACACGCCGGATGTGGTGGAAAACATTTGTGGTACGCCGAAAGAAGACTTCCTGAAAGTCTGCGAAGTGCTGGCTTCCACCAGCGCAGCCGATCGCACCACCACGTTCCTGTACGCGCTGGGTTGGACTCAGCATACCGTCGGGGCACAGAACATCCGCACCATGGCGATGATCCAGTTGCTGCTCGGCAACATGGGGATGGCAGGTGGCGGGGTCAACGCCTTGCGCGGCCACTCCAACATTCAAGGGTTAACCGACTTAGGTCTGCTCTCTACCAGCCTGCCGGGCTACCTGACGCTGCCGTCAGAGAAACAGACAGACCTGCAAACCTATCTGGCCGCAAACACGCCAAAAGCGACATTGGCCGATCAGGTTAACTACTGGGGCAACTATCCGAAGTTCTTCGTCAGCCTGATGAAATCTTTCTACGGCAATGCAGCGCAGAAAGAAAATGACTGGGGCTTTGAGTGGCTGCCGAAGTGGGATCAGTCCTACGACGTCATTAAATACTTCAACATGATGGATAGCGGGAAAGTCACCGGCTACATCTGTCAGGGCTTTAACCCGGTTGCGTCCTTCCCGGACAAAAACAAAGTGGTGCAGTGCCTGAGCAAACTGAAGTATCTGGTGGTTATCGATCCGCTGGTGACCGAAACCTCAACGTTCTGGCAGAACCACGGTGAATCAAACGACGTCGATCCGGCATCGATTCAGACCGAAGTCTTCCGTTTGCCATCGACCTGCTTTGCAGAAGAGGACGGCTCCATTGCCAACTCCGGCCGCTGGCTACAGTGGCACTGGAAAGGTCAGGACGCACCGGGTGAAGCCCGCAACGACGGCGAAATTCTGGCCGGTATTTACCATCGTCTGCGCGACATGTATCGCACTGAAGGCGGTAAAGCTGTAGAGCCCGTTCTGAAAATGAGCTGGAACTATAAGCAGCCGGACGAACCGCATTCCGAGGAAGTGGCAAAAGAGAACAACGGCTATGCGCTGGAAGATCTCTATGATGCCAACGGCGTGCTGGTTGCGAAAAAAGGTCAGTTGCTCAACAGCTTTGCGTTGCTGCGCGATGATGGTTCTACGTCATCGTCCTGCTGGATTTATACCGGTAGCTGGACCGAGCAGGGCAACCAGATGGCCAACCGCGATAACGCCGACCCGTCAGGTCTCGGTAATACGCTGGGCTGGGCCTGGGCATGGCCGCTGAACCGTCGCGTACTGTATAACCGCGCTTCGGCGGATCCGCAGGGTAAACCGTGGGATCCAAAACGCATGCTTATCCAGTGGAACGGTACGAAGTGGACGGGGAACGATATCCCGGACTTCAACACCGCGGCACCGGGCAGTGGCACCAATCCGTTTATCATGCAGCCGGAAGGGCTGGGGCGTCTGTTTGCTATCGATAAGATGGCGGAAGGTCCGTTCCCGGAACACTACGAGCCGATGGAAACGCCGCTGGGTACTAACCCGCTGCACCCGAATGTGATCTCCAACCCGGCAGCACGTCTGTACGAAGCGGATAAACTCCGTATGGGCACGAAACAGGACTTCCCGTACGTCGGGACGACCTATCGTCTAACCGAACATTTCCATACCTGGACCAAGCACGCATTACTGAATGCGATTGCCCAGCCAGAGCAGTTTGTGGAAATCAGCGAAACGCTGGCGGCAGCGAAAGGGATCAACAACGGCGATCACGTCAAAGTTAGCAGCAAGCGTGGATTTATTCGCGCAGTTGCCGTGGTCACTCGTCGTCTGCGTACCCTGAACGTCAACGGTCAGCAGGTTGAAACGGTTGGGATCCCAATCCACTGGGGCTTTGAAGGAGTCGCGCGTAAAGGCTTTATCGCCAACACCCTGACGCCGAATGTCGGTGATGCAAACTCGCAAACGCCGGAATACAAAGCGTTTTTAGTTAACATCGAGAAGGCGTAAGGGAGGCGAACATATGTCTATGGAAACGCAGGACATCATCAAACGGTCCGCAACAAACTCCATCACGCCGCCGCCTCAGGCCCGTGATTACAAAGCAGAAGTCGCGAAGCTGATCGACGTTTCCACCTGTATAGGTTGTAAGGCCTGTCAGGTGGCATGCTCAGAGTGGAACGATATCCGCGATGAAGTTGGCCACTGCGTCGGGGTGTATGACAACCCCGCCGATCTCAGCGCCAAGTCCTGGACGGTGATGCGGTTTACCGAAACCGAACAGAACGGCAAGCTGGAGTGGTTGATTCGTAAAGACGGCTGTATGCACTGTGAAGATCCGGGCTGCCTGAAGGCGTGCCCGTCTGCCGGGGCCATCATCCAGTACGCCAACGGGATTGTCGATTTCCAGTCAGAGCACTGCATCGGCTGCGGCTACTGTATTGCCGGGTGTCCATTTAATATTCCGCGCCTCAATAAAGAGGATAACCGCGTGTATAAATGTACGCTGTGTGTGGACCGAGTCAGCGTCGGGCAGGAACCTGCCTGCGTGAAAACGTGTCCGACCGGGGCAATACATTTCGGCACCAAGCAGGAAATGCTGGAAATGGGCGAACAGCGTGTGGCAAAACTGAAAGCACGCGGTTTTGAACATGCCGGTCTTTACAACCCGGAAGGTGTGGGCGGCACGCACGTCATGTACGTTCTGCATCATGCCAACCAGCCTGAACTGTATCACGGTCTGCCAAAAGACCCGCAGATAGATACCTCTATCAATCTGTGGAAAGGGGCGCTGAAGCCGCTGGCCGCTGCCGGATTTATCGCCACCTTCGCCGGACTGATTTACCACTACATTGGTATTGGTCCGAATAAGGAAGTGGACGACGACGAGGAGGATCATCATGAGTAAGTCGAAAATGATTGTGCGCACGAAATTTATCGACCGCGCCTGTCACTGGACGGTGGTGATCTGCTTCTTCCTGGTAGCGCTGTCGGGGATTTCATTTTTCTTCCCGACTCTGCAATGGCTGACGCAAACCTTCGGTACGCCGCAGATGGGACGCATTTTGCATCCGTTCTTCGGCATACTGATCTTCGTGGCGCTGATGTTCATGTTTGTACGCTTTGTGCACCACAACATCCCGGATAAGAAAGATATTCCGTGGCTGAAAAACATTGTGGAAGTACTGAAAGGCAATGAACACAAAGTGGCGGATGTGGGCAAATACAACGCCGGGCAGAAAATGATGTTCTGGTCGATTATGAGCATGATTTTCGTGCTGCTGATTACCGGTATCATTATCTGGCGTCCGTACTTTGCGCAGTTCTTCCCGATGCAGGTCGTGCGCTATAGCCTGCTGATCCATGCGGCTGCGGGGATTATCCTGATGCACGCCATCCTCATCCATATGTATATGGCATTCTGGGTGAAAGGATCGATTAAAGGCATGGTTGAAGGGAAAGTGAGCCGTCGCTGGGCGAAGAAACATCACCCGCGTTGGTATCGCGAAGTTGAAAGACAAGAAGCGAAAAAAGAGAGCGAGGAGGGGGTTAACTAATCCCTGATGTTCCCTCTACGCAATGGCGCTACATCGGTAGCGCCATTTTTTTGCCAAAAAAACGTCATGTTTCTGTCATCTGCTGAACGTAAGGTGTTGTCTTTCCGATAATAGAAGAGTTAAAAGACAATGCATCTGGTGAAAAAATTACTCGCTGTCAGCGTGTTTCTTTGTGCTTCAGCTCAGGCGCAGAACATCCTCGAATTTCCTCAGCCGGAGAACAACCCGGAAGAGTTTTATGCCGTAACCGAAATCCCGGCAGGCGGAATGATTAAATATGAAACCGACGCCAAAACCGGTTTTATCGTTGCCGATCGCTTCCAGTCAATGCCGGTTGCCTATCCCGCCAACTACGGTTCACTCACCCAGTCTTTAGCCGGTGACGGCGACCCGCTGGATGTCATTTTTTATACCCGTGCGCCGCTTGCTCCGGGAACGTTGATTAAGCTGCGCGCTATTGGCGTACTGAAGATGATCGACGGCGGTGAAAAGGACGACAAAATTGTCGCTGTTCCGGCCAGTAAAATTGACCCCACTTATGACGACATCAAAGAGTTAAGCGATCTGCCCAAGATTGAAGTTCAACGTCTGGAATCTTTCTTCCGCGTGTACAAAGATCTGCCGGAAGGGCGCAAGAAGGTCGAATTAAACGGTTTCAATGATGCCGCTACGGCAAAGCAAGAGATCAAACAGGCCTGGGATGCCTGGAAAGAGAAAAAACCGCAGCAATAACGCATTGCCGGATGGCGCTTGCGCTTATCCGGCCTACGTTTTTGTAGGCCCGGTAAGCGTCGCGCCACCGGGCGTTGCTATCAGAGTTTCGCCGTTATCTCCTCTATCTCCTTGCGCCATTGCGCCTGTAACAACGGTTTTTGATGTTTCGGCTTGCGGGCGAGATCGTCGGCCAGACGCTGCTCAAGATCGAGAAGTTGTTCCAGCAATCTATCGCTGTCACCGCTTATTTCAGTTTTCTCTACGACCGCCGTTTTGGGAACGGTTATCTCCGCGGACGTTTCCCGAATACGCGCATTGACCGCCTCCAGATCGTGCCATTCACTGAGTTCGCCATTGTCGATTAACCAGAACCGATTACAGCTTTGGCTGATAAGCTGCCGGTCGTGACTGACCAGCAACACGCCGCCGTTATATCTTTGTAGCGTTTCTGCCAGCGCCTCTTTGCCTTCCATATCCAGATGGTTGGTCGGTTCATCAAGCATCAGCAGACTGTAGCGCGCAAGCGTCAGCCCAACAAACAGTAGCCGGGAGCGCTCACCGCCGCTTAATGTACTGACCCGCTGCGCATGACGAACCCACGGAAATCCTGCGCTAATCAGCGCCATCTTGCGAATCTCTGGCTGCGGGGCAAACGCTTCCAGCGCGTCAAACAATGAATCGTTATCGGCAAGCTGATGCAGCGTCTGGTCGTAATAACCCAGCGTAACGCGCGGGTGTAACACCAGTGAAGTTGATGCTATCTGTGCCTGGAACTGTTGCCAGATAAGCCTTAACAGCGATGATTTCCCGCAACCGTTACGCCCGACAATCGCCACGCGATCGCCGCTTTTTAACCGGATACCGGCAATGGAAAACAGTGTATCTGCACCAGGAGCAGGGGCTACAGACAGATTGGTCATCTCCAGCAAACGATCTGCACGCAGGGCATCACCCTGCAATGTTAGTGCCCACTGACTTCCTGACGTCACTTCTGTTTGTACCTCTTTCAGGCGCTGTACCTGTTTTTCCATCTGCTTGGCCTTGCGGGAGAGATCTTCGTTGTCGTAGACCCGCCCCCAGGTTGCCAGCCGTTTGGCGCTGGCAGTCACCCGGTCTATTTCTTTTTGCTCAGCCTTGTGGCGCAGAGCATCGCTGACATCTCTTTCTGCCAGAGCCTGACGCGCTGCACTACAGGGTAGATCAAACGCATGGAGGGTGCGATCGCGCAAGATCCAGGTTCCGTGAGTCACCGCATCCAGCAGTTGCGGGTCGTGGGAGACCACCACAAAACTGCCAGACCAGTTCTGTAAGAACTGCTCAAGCCACAGTAATGTAGGCAAATCCAGGTGGTTACCCGGCTCATCCAGCAGCAGCAGGTCAGGATTACGCATCAGTGCCCGCGCTAATAGCAAGCGCGTGTGCTGGCCACCGCTCAACGTTTGCGCTGTAAGAGATAAATTCTCTGGCGTAAAACCCATTTCGGCAAGCAGTGCTTCAACTCGCCACTGCTGAGCTGCGCGTTCATGCTCGGGAAGTTGAGCGAGAACGGCTTCCTGCAGCGTAAGAGGCAGTATATCGTCAGGTAGATGTTGTTCTACACGCGCGAGATGGCAGTGATTCGCCTGCGCGATTGCCCCACTGGTGGGCGAGATCGTGCCATCGAGCAGTTTTAACAGCGTGCTTTTGCCGCAGCCGTTGTAACCGATAAGCCCGATGCGGTCGCCTTTTTTCAGGGTAAAGGAAAGATCGTCGAATAGCGTGCCGAATGCCGTATCAACGTGTAAGGATTGTGCGGTTAGTAATGTGCTCATTGTTGCTTACTCAAGAGTTACAGGCGAAAAAACGCCTCGTCAAACATCGCTGACGATAACCCGGTAAGCCCGAGAGAAGGGGATTTAGAAGTTAGCTTCGCTCAAGCGGAAGTTATCGCAGCACGATACCGATAACGCTTGAGCACTGGCGATCGCCAAAAGCATGTGAAACGATAAAACGTTCACAGTACAGCATAAGTATCCTCCTTTTGTTTTTCAGAATGTTAATCGGTGGTGAAAGTGTAATCGTAAGTTGCGCAAAAGCGCAAGTGTTGAACGCCCGGCAGCAGTTTGCCGCCGGGCAAAGCGTCAGATAGAGGTACGACGGTAGTCGCGATATTCTGCTTGCCAGAAATTATCGTCAATCGCCTGTTGCAGCGCTTCGGCGGAGGTTTTCACCGCCACACTTTGCTGCTGCGCCATTTTACCGACGGCAAAGGCAATGGCGCGAGAAACGGTCTGAATATCTTTCAGTTCCGGTAGCACCAGGCCTTCGCCGTTGAGCACCAACGGTGAATACTGTGCCAGCGTTTCACTCGCCGACATCAGCATTTCATCAGTGATGCGCGACGCGCCAGACGCAATCACACCCAGACCAATACCCGGGAAGATATAGGCGTTGTTACACTGGGCGATTGGGTAAATTTTATCTTTCCACAGTACCGGTGCGAACGGACTACCGGTCGCAACCAGCGCGTTACCTTCGGTCCAGGCGATAATATCCTGTGGCGTAGCTTCAACACGGGAAGTGGGATTAGACAACGGCATGACGATCGGACGCGGACAATGCTTGTGCATTTCGCGGATGATCTCTTCGGTAAACAGGCCGGTTTGTCCGGAAACGCCGATCAGGATGTCAGGTTTAACGTTGCGGACCACGTCGAGCAACGACAGCACATCTTCTTGTGTATCCCAGTGCTGGAGATTTTCGCGTTTTTGCACCAGTTTGGTCTGGAAGGAGAGCAGGTTCGGCATTTTGTCTGTTAACAGGCCGAAGCGATCGACCATGAATACGCGTTGACGCGCCGCTTCTTCGCTTAAACCTTCACGCTGGATCTGCGCAATGATCTGCTCGGCAATCCCGCAACCGGCGGAACCCGCACCGAGGAAGACGATGTTCTGTTCGCTCAACTGGCTACCGGCCGCGCGGCTAGCCGCAATCAGCGTACCGACGGTAACCGCCGCGGTGCCCTGAATATCGTCGTTAAACGAGCAAATTTCATCACGATAACGGGTCAGCAGCGGCATGGCGTTTTTCTGGGCGAAATCTTCAAACTGCAACAGCACGTCCGGCCAGCGATGCTTCACGGCCTGGATGAATTCATCAACAAATTCGTAGTATTCATCATCAGTGATACGCGGATTGCGCCAGCCCATATACAGCGGATCGTTCAGCAGTTGCTGGTTGTTGGTCCCCACGTCCAGTACCACCGGAAGAGTATAGGCCGGGCTAATTCCGCCACATGCGGTATACAGCGACAGTTTACCGATTGGAATGCCCATCCCGCCGATCCCCTGATCGCCAAGACCTAAAATACGTTCGCCATCGGTGACAACGATGACCTTGATGTTGTGGTTAGGGACGTTTTGCAGGATATCGTCCATATTGTGGCGGTTCTGATAAGAGATAAACACGCCGCGCGCACGACGATAAATCTCAGAGAAACGCTCACAGGCCGCGCCGACCGTTGGGGTATAGATAACTGGCATCATCTCATCCAGGTGATTATGCACCAGTCGGTAAAACAGGGTTTCGTTGGTGTCCTGGATGTTGCGCAGGTAAATATGTTTGTCGATTTCGGTTTTGAATCCCTGATATTGGATCCAGGCGCGTTCAGCCTGTTCCTCAATCGTCTCGACCACTTCCGGCAGTAACCCCAGCAGGTTGAAGTTACGGCGTTCTTCCACACTGAAGGCGCTCCCTTTATTCAGTAAAGGGAATTCCAGCAGTACAGGGCCAGCGTAGGGGATGTAAAGGGAACGCAGTTTTTTGGTTTCGTTTTCCATGTCACTCACTCTTTTTTGAATAACCGTCCCTGGCGCTCTTTATGATCGTATGTGGCCTGTCCGCCAGGGAAACGGGCGAAGTATAAAGCATTGTGAATGGGTTAAGGGGTTTTATAAGCAAAAACACCACTGCGGTTGCAATGGTGTTTATCTCGTTACTCAGTCAGACGTGCGAAAGGCTACTTGCCGTCAGTGCGGCGCTTTCTTCCAGTAGGATTATTGACCACGTTGGTTTTGTCACCTTCGGTCACGATTTTACGTTGATTTGAGATTTTGTGGTCCAGTCCGAGAATATGACGGGCCTGACGGTTCGATTTCATTCTAACTCCTTAATCCTGTTACTGGTTTCAAGGGCGAGCCCGTATGAGAACGGACGAAATACAACCTGATATAAAGCCGATGTTCAACATAACGGCTTTCTGGATGGTCGGTCATTTTATCTGAAAGGTCAATGCTTAAGCGGCAAATGAGAACTATCCCGTATGTAACATGCTTTTTCCCGGGCGTCCTATACTAGTAACTCCGACGACAACACAGGAGAGCGGTAATGACTATCCATAAGAAAGGTCAGGCACACTGGGAAGGCGACATTAAGCGCGGCAAAGGCACTGTGTCGACCGAAAGTGGCGTGTTGAATCAGCAACCGTATGGGTTTAATACACGGTTTGAAGGTGAGAAAGGCACCAATCCTGAAGAATTGATTGGCGCGGCCCATGCAGCCTGTTTCTCGATGGCGCTTTCGCTGATGCTGGGCGAAGCGGGGTTTACCCCAGATGCCATTGATACCACTGCCGATGTTTCTCTGGATAAAGTAGATGCCGGGTTTGCGATCACTAAAGTCGCGTTGCATAGCCAGGTGAGCGTGCCGGGGATAGACGCCGCCACGTTTGACGGCATCATCCAGAAAGCAAAAGCCGGATGCCCGGTATCGCAGGTACTGAACGCGGAAATTACGCTGGATTATCAGCTGAAGTCTTAATCGTGGCGTGCCGGATGCGACTGCGTCTTATCCGGCCTACGACTGTGCCGGATGTAAGTCAGTCTTATCCGGCACCTGATGATGTTATTGCGCTACCCAACCGCCATCCATATTCCACGCCGCGCCGCGCACCTGCGCCGCACCGTCTGAACATAAGAATAACGCAAGATTCCCTAACTGCTTTGGGGTAACGAATTCACGCGACGGCTGCTTTTCCGCCAGCAGGGCGTCACGCGCAGCCTCAGGCTCTGCGCCTTCGGCAATACGCTTATCGATCTGTTGCTGAACCAGCGGCGTGAGCACCCAGCCGGGACACAGTGCATTACAGGTGACACCCGTCTGCGCGGTTTC
The DNA here is from genome assembly GCF_030332605.1 of Citrobacter sp. Cpo103. Lineage (NCBI taxonomy): Bacteria > Pseudomonadati > Pseudomonadota > Gammaproteobacteria > Enterobacterales > Enterobacteriaceae > Citrobacter > Citrobacter sp. Cpo103. The sequence goes on from NZ_JAOWHO010000023.1 coordinate 70,557, forward strand.
CAGTGCGATAGTCTTGGTGAATCCCACCACGCCGTGCTTCGCCGCTACGTAGGCAGATTTCTCTTTTGAAGCCACCAGGCCGTGAACAGAAGCGATATTAATGATGCGCCCCCAGTTTCGCGCGCGCATACCAGGAAGCGCCAGACGCGTGGTGTGAAAAACGGAAGAGAGATTAATAGCGATAATCGCGTTCCATTTATCAATCGGGAAGGTTTCCACCGGGGATACATGCTGGATCCCCGCATTGTTGACCAGAATATCAACACCGCCGAATTCGCTCTCGGCATAGCGCATCATGTCGGCAATTTGCGCTTCATCGCTCAGATCCGCGCCATGATAACCTGGCGTTTTGCCATATTGCGCAACAGCGTCTTTAGCGGCATCCACATCACCAAACCCGTTAAGGATCAGGGTAGCGCCCGCTTGCGCCAGCACCTGTGCGATACCTAATCCGATACCGCTGGTCGAGCCGGTAACCAGAGCGGTTTTTCCCGTTAAGTTCATGATGATTCTCCTTAAACAATTCCGGTAGTGTAGAAGACGCCGATGACAAACAGTACGGCCAGACTTTTAATGACGGTAATAGCGAAAATTCCGCCATACGCCTGACGATGGCTGAGACCGGTGATAGCCAATAAGGTAATGACCGCGCCGTTATGCGGCAGGGTGTCCATACCGCCGCTGGCCATAGACGCCACGCGGTGGAAGACTTCAAGTGGGATATTGGCAGCGTGAGCGGCCGCGATAAAGGTGTCAGACATGGCGGCAAGGGCAATACTCATCCCGCCAGACGCCGAACCGGTGATCCCGGCGAGCGTAGTGATACTGATAGCTTCATTGAGCAGCGGGTCAGGAATAGCCGCCAGTGCTTTTGACAGTACAAGGAAACCTGGCAGGGCGGCGATCACTGCGCCAAAACCGTACTCTGACGCGGTATTCATCGCCGCAAGGATCGCACCGCCAACCGCCGTTCTGCTGCCTTCCGCCAGGCGACCTTTAATGTTGCGGTAGCCGAAGAGCACCACCAGCAGGATCCCAGAAATCAGCGCCGCTTCCACTGCCCAGATAGCGGTGATTTTACCGACTTCGGTGGTAATCGGCTTGGCAAGGCCCGGAAGTTCAAGCTGATGCGTGGCGCCATACCATTGTGGGATCCAGCGGGTAAACAGCAGGTTAAATACCCCAACCAGGATCAGCGGAGAGATCGCGATGATCGGGTTCGGCAGATTAATGTTATCCGGCGTTTCCGGCTCGTTTAACAGTTCAGTGCCATAACCCTCATTCTTAGCCTGTGCTTTACGACGCTGACGTTCGAGATAAACCAGACCAACAACGATGATAAATACGGAACCTATCAAACCCAGCCACGGCGCGGCCCAGGCGTTGGTACCGAAGAAACTGGTCGGAATAATGTTCTGGATCTGCGGTGTGCCTGGCAGGGCATCCATGGTGAAGGAGAAGGCACCCAGCGCAACGGTTGCCGGGATCAGGCGTTTAGGAATATTGCTCTGACGGAACAGTTCAGCCGCGAACGGATACACCGCAAAGGCCACCACAAACAGCGATACGCCGCCGTAGGTCAACAGCGCACATACCAGCACAATCACCGGGATGGCATGACGACGACCGAGGATGTTGATAGCGGCGGCAACAATGGAACGTGAAAATCCAGATAACTCGATTAACTTGCCAAACACTGCCCCCAGCAGGAACACCGGGAAGTACAGCTTCACAAAACCGACCATTTTTTCCATAAACAGGCCGGTGAAGGCAGGGCCGACGGCGCTGGGTTCGGTAAGCAATACAGCACCTAATGCCGCGATGGGGGCAAACAGAATGACGCTGTATCCGCGATAGGCTGCCAGCATCAGCAGGCCCAGCGCTGCCAGGGCGATTAATACACTCATCATGACTCCTTATTATTATATTGGGGTACAGAAAGAGACGTTATGGTTTCAGAGCAAAACGCAGCTGATGCTCTCTGCGTTGCTGGATGTACTCCTTGCGCGAATCATCCCAGCGATAAAATCCCTGACCGCTGCGTAAACCGGTATCACCGTTGGCAACCTTGTCAGCGACCAGCGACATCATGTCGCTGCCGGTTGCCAGTTCCGGAAGCAGATGCCGACAAATGTCCTGCACCGTAGAAAGCCCAGTCATATCAGCAGCCTCCAGCGGACCGACCATTGCATAGCGACGTCCGAGCGAGGCGCGCATCACCTGATCAACCACTTCTGCGCTGGCGATGCCGCTTTTAACGATATGTAGCGCTTCGCGTAGCAGGGCAAACTGTAGTCGGTTGCCGACAAACCCTGGGGCAGCGCGGTCGAGCACCACCGCCTCAAGTTGCATCGCGATCAGCATTTGTTGTAATTCATGGAGATATTCCGGCTTCGTTGCGGTGCCAGGCACAATTTCGACCAGCGGAATAAAATGAGGCGGGTGCCAGAAATGGGCTATCAGCAACCGTTCAGGATGGGCGAGCTTTTCCGCCAGTGCATCCGGCGGCAGGCCGCTGGTGTTACTGGCAATAACGGCCTCCGGCGCGATCAGCTCTTCCAGTTGGGCATACAGTGCATGTTTGAGTTCGAGCCGCTCCGGGATCGCTTCAATCAGTAACCGGCATGCGGCAATATCCTGTAGCGAGGTCGTGCCGTGCAGGCGAGACACGACCGTCGTTTTTTCACCAATGGCAAATTGGTCGGTGGCTATCAGCTCATCCAGGATACCGCCGGCAACCCCGCTTATTTCTGCAATTCGGCTGCTATCGGTATCGTATAACCAGACATCGTGACCATAACGGGCGAAGTGGGTAGCAATGCCGACGCCCATTAAACCCGCCCCCAGGACGCAGATAGGTTTACTATGCATGAGATACCTCCTGTGAACGCTCTACTGCCAGCGCCACACCTTGACCGCCGCCCACGCACAACGTAGCCAGCCCTTTTGCGGCGTTGCTGCGAGCCATTTCGTGCAGCAGTGTTACCAGAATCCGGCAACCTGATGCGCCAATCGGGTGCCCTAGCGCAATTGCGCCGCCGTTCACGTTCACCCGGTTGCTGTCCCAGTTCAGGGATTCGCCAACCGCCAGCGCTTGTGCGGCAAATGCTTCGTTGGCTTCGATAAGATCCACGTCATTCAGCGTCCAGCCAGCACGTTTCAGGCACTGGAGTGATGCTTCTACCGGCCCAATCCCCATAATGGCGGGATCGACGCCAGAAACCGCGTAGCCTGCCACCCGGGCAAGCACCGGCAAATTGAGTTCTGCGGCTTTGGCTGCGCTCATCAACATCACCGCGGCGGCACCATCATTGATGGATGAGGCATTTCCGGCGGTCACCGTACCGTTACCTGGACGAAATGCTGGTTTAAGTTGCGCCAGCTTGTCGGCCTGAGTATCCGGGCGAGGCTGTTCGTCACGATCCACCACACGTGGCGGTTTTTTGCCCTGCGGGACGCTAACCGGCGTGATTTCCGCGCTAAAACGACCCGCTTCAATGGCGGCGGCGGCTTTTTGCTGGGAGCGCAGGGCAAAAGCATCCTGCTGCTCACGGCTGATAACAAACTTATCCGCCAGATTTTCGGCAGTAATTCCCATGTGATAGTCGTTGAACGCATCCCACAGACCGTCATGCACCACGCTGTCTTTCATGCTGGCATGACCCAACCGCAGACCGGCCCGCGCCCCGTCGAGAAAATAGGGCGCATTACTCATGCTCTCCTGGCCTCCGGCAATCACGATTTGCGCATCGCCACAGCGAATCGCCTGTACCGCCTGATGCACCGCCTTCAGACCCGAACCACACACCAGATTAATGGTTAGCGCGGGCGTGGTGACTGGCAGACCTGCGCGTAACGCCGTTTGTCTGGCCGGATTCTGACCGCAGCCCGCGGCCAGAACCTGACCTAAGATCACCTCATCAATTTGCTCGGGTTCCACAGCCGTTTTTTCCAGCAGCGAACGGATCACCACTGAACCAAGCTCAACCGCGGAAAGTGGTGCCAGCGCGCCATGAAAACTGCCAATCGGGGTGCGCGTTGCCGCGACAATGACAACATCCTGCATGGTCAGCTCCTCAGCTAAATTGCATTTCTGGGACATTTTCGGGAACGATGAGATTACCGGCGGTTCTGGCGACAATCTCATCCACGCTGATGCCCGGTGCACGTTCACGCAGAATGAATGCACCGTTGGCAATTTCCAGCAGAGCCAGGTCGGTAAGCACGCGTTTGATGCAGGCCACGCCGGTCAGCGGCAGGGTGCAGGCGGGAAGCAGTTTCGACTCACCGCTTTTGGAAGCATGGGTCATTACCACGATGATATTGTCGGCTCCGGCAACCAGGTCCATCGCGCCGCCCATGCCTTTCACCATTTTTCCGGGGATCATCCAAGAGGCGATATTGCCGTTAACATCGACTTCAAACGCACCGAGCACCGTCAGATCAACGTGGCCGCCGCGGATCATGGCGAAGGATTGCGCTGAGTCGAAAATCGCCGCGCCTTTGCGCGCCGTCACTGTCTGTTTCCCGGCGTTGATCATGTCGGCATCAATTTCGTCTTCTGTGGGAAACGGGCCCATACCCAGCAAACCGTTTTCTGATTGCAGCATCACGTCCATGCCATCAGGGATGTAATTTGCCACCAGCGTGGGAATACCGATCCCAAGGTTGACGTAATAACCGTCGCGCAGCTCGCGGGCGACGCGCATCGCCATTTGTTCACGCGTTAACATGGTCAGGCTCCTTTCTGGCGCAGGGTGCGTTGTTCAATACGTTTTTCAAACTGCCCCTGAATAATGCGGTTAACGAAAATTCCGGGAGTGTGAATCGCCGCAGGGTCCAGTTCTCCGGGAGGGACAATCTCTTCAACTTCCACGACGGTAATGCGCCCGGCGGCGGCCATCAGCGGATTAAAGTTCTGTGCGGTGTGGCGATAGATGACGTTGCCGTACCAGTCGGCTTTCCAGCCTTTAACCAATGCAAAATCGCCGGTTATCGCCTGCTCAAGAATGTAAGGGCGTCCGGCAAACTCGCGAACCTCTTTACCTTCCGCCACGGGAGTTCCATATCCGGTCGCGGTAAAAAATGCAGGGATCCCCGCGCCGCCCGCGCGCAACTGCTCTGCCAGCGTACCCTGCGGCGTCAGGATGGCTTCCAGTTCGCCGCTAAGCACCTGTTTCTCAAACAGGGCGTTTTCCCCTACATAGGACGCGACCACTTTGCGCACCTGACGCGTTTCCAGCAGCACGCCAAGACCAAAGCCATCCACACCACAGTTGTTAGACACAACGGTAAGTCCCTGAACCTCCCGACGGCGGACTTCGGTAATCAGGTTTTCAGGGATCCCACATAAACCAAAACCGCCCGCCAGCAGCGTCATGTTGTCGGTCAGTCCCTCCAGCGCCTCTTGATAAGTGGCAACACGTTTATCCAGTCCAGCCATACACTTGCCTCCCAAGTTGTCCTTGCCGACATCATTGGGGGTGAAAAATGATTTGTTAATTTTAAATTTGTGACTCACTCATTGGGTTTTTTTATCAATTTAATGTTAATTAAAGGTATTCAACAAGTTAAAGGAATGCGAAATGGGAATGAGCATCAAACAGTTACGCGCGTTTTTAGCGGTAGCTCACACTCTGAATTTTGCTCATGCCAGCGAAAGACTGAATATGTCGCAACCCGCGTTAAGCCTGGCGATTAAAGGACTGGAGGATTCGCTGGGTGGGGCGTTACTGTTAAGAACGACCCGCAAAGTGACCCTGACGCAGGAGGGAGAAACGCTGCTGAATATGGGGCGACAGCTGCTGGCGGACTGGGAGAATACGGAAGAAGCCATGCGCCAGCGCTTTACGCTGCAGCGCGGTAAAATATCGATTGCCGCCATGCCCTCATTTGCCGCTAACGTCCTGCCATCGGTACTGAAAACATTTCGTGATTCTTATTCCGGTATCAACGTAACGGTTCATGATGTGATCAATGAACACGTGATTGAAATGGTCAGTGAAGGGCGGGTCGAGATGGGCATAGCCTTCGAGCCGGACTATTCGGGACATCTGCATTTCACGCCGCTCGGTGTGGATCGTTTTATCGCGATTGTGCCGCCAACCTGTCGACTGGCAGACAGGGATCGTATTGCGTGGCGCGAACTGCTGACGCTGGATTTTATCACCCTGCAACGCCCGTCCGCCGTGCGGCTGATGCTGGAAGAACAACTGGTGCAAAGCGGACATACTCTGGAAGTAGCGCTGGAGAGCCATCAGCTGGTGACCGTTGGCCGCCTGGTGGCTAACGGCCTGGGCGGTAGCGCCGTACCTGCACTATGCCGCACGCAAATGACAGAGTTAGGCGCAACCTGTATCGATCTGGATACGCCGGTGATCCAGCGTCGGATCGGGGTTTTGCGTTCGGCGCATCATAAATTATCTACCGCTTCCGAGGTGCTGGTGGATTCACTGAAAAAGGCGTATCGCACCTGACTTTTCTCAACGGCTCTGGTCATGTAACCGCCCGCCAGCAGCGAACGTCACAGCCGGTATCACTCTTCAGCAATGCCTGTTTTTTCTCACAACCGTGGGTTGCCAATGGACATCTGTCACGGAAAAAGCAGCCCTGGGGCAACGTTCGGTTTCCCGGTAGCTCAGTCTTACGTAACACCAAATCTTCCGCCAGCGGTGCGCCCGTTTTAGGGACCGAGTCCAGCAATAATCGTGTGTACGGATGGGCGGGGTGAGTGAGAACCTGTTGGGCATCGCCCAGCTCAACAATTTGCCCGAGATACATCACCGCCACACGGTCACTCATATGGCGGACCACCGACACGTTATGCGATATCAATACGTAGGTCAGGTTTCTACGCGCCTGTAGCGACACCAGCAGGTTGAGAATTTGCGCCTGCACGGAGATATCCAGTGCTGAAGTTGGCTCATCAAGGACGATAACATCCGGCTCTGACGATAGCGCCCGGGCAATAGCAATACGTTGGCGCTGTCCACCGGAAAACGCGTGCGGCAAGCGGTCGAGATATTCAGGACGAATACCCACCTGCCGTGCCAAATCCTCGGCAAGCATGCGTCGTTCACGCTCCGGACTCCGTTTTTGGATCCACACCGGTTCGGTAATTATCCGCCACACCGGTAAGCGCGGATCCAGCGATGAAAGAGGGTCCTGAAAGACCATTTGCATACCGTTATGCTGTTTTTCACCACGGCGAGAATAGCTTCCCTGGCTGGGTTTCAACATGCCCATCAGCAGTAGCGCCAGCGTACTTTTTCCACAGCCGGATTCGCCAACAATCCCCAGCGTTTCACCCTGGTGAATCTGTAAATCCAGACCGTTGAGCGCATGCACCCGTTCCGTAACCTTGCCAAGCCAGTTTTTACGCGCAGGAAAGTTGACATGAACATCCTGCAGCGCCAGTAAATAATCAGACATGTGTTGTCTCCAGTTGCGGATACCAGCAGGCAGATTGTTGATCCGCGCCTCCCTGACTACTTAACGCAGGCATCTCTTCACAACGAGGACCAGCGGCAAAGCAGCGTTCGCGAAACGCGCATCCGGCAGGTAAGCAGGTTAGGTTCGGCACGGTGCCGGGAATGGCGGGCAGCAATGCGCGCGGTTCGCCGTGTTCCGGTGCACATTTCAGCAAGCCAATGGAATAGGGGTGCGTCGGGCGTTGAATAACGGTTTGCGTCGGGCCACTCTCAATCACGCTCCCGGCATACATGACATACAACCGGTCGCATAACTGTGAAACCACCGCCATATCATGGCTGATAAATAACACCGCTGTTCCGCTGGCGCGCGCTTTTAACTTCAGCAAACGCAGCACCTGCAGTTGCACCGTGACGTCCAGAGCAGTGGTCGGTTCATCGGCAATGATAAGCTCCGGCTCGCACGAAAAGGCCAGCGCAATCATCACGCGTTGGCGCATACCGCCGGAAAGCTCAAACGGAAATCGTTTCATGACCTCCGGCGCGTCCGGGATTTGCATCTCTTCGAGTAGAGCAACAGCTTTCTGGCGGGCATCCGTTCGGCTTAACGCCTGATGATGGCGGATCACCTCCACCATTTGCTGGCCGATACGGCGGGTCGGATTCAGTGCCGTCATGGGCTCCTGAAAGATCATCGCGACGCGTGCGCCGCGCCATTGGCGCATTTGTTTCTCACTGGCGTTGAGCACATCTTCACCCAGCAGCGAAACGCGTCCCTGGTGAATACGATAGCTTCCCTCCGGTAGCAGACGCATGGTGAGCATGGCGGTCACGGACTTACCGGAACCAGATTCACCCACCACACCAACAATTTCTCCGCGGTTGATGTGCAGTGATACATGGTTCAGCGCATGCACGTCAGCTTTATAGCCGGGGAAACTCAGATGCAAATCTTCGATTTCCAGTACGGGTTGTGTCATGACTGTTTTCCTCCGGCTTTCGGATCAAGCAGATCGCGAATACCATCGCCAAAGAGATTAAAGCCCACGGCGGTAATCAGAATGGCGGCGCCGGGAAAAGCACAATACCACCACTGATCAAGCACGTAATTGCGGCCAATTGCGACCATCGCACCCCATTCAGCGCTGGGCTGCTGCGCGCCCAGACCGATAAACCCGAGCGTGGCGGCCATCAGGATCGCACTGCCGATATCCAGTGATGCCTGCACAATGAGCGGCGGCAGAGAATTGCGTAAAATGTGCCAGCTAATCAGATGCCAGCGTGAAGCGCCGTAGGTCCGGGCAGCCTGTACATAAGTAAACTGGCGCACCACTAACGTCTGGCCACGGGCGAGGCGTACATAGAAAGGGATACGGACGATTGCAATCGCCAGCATGGCGTTAAACAGGCTGGGGCCCAGCGCGGCGGCCAACGCCATCGTCAGCACCAGCGAAGGGATGGACAGCATAATGTCCATCATCCGCATAATTATCGCGTCGGCACGCCCGCCCATGACACCCGATAAGCAACCCAGCAGTGAGCCCAATCCCCCGGCGATACCCACTACCACCAGACCCGCAACGACAGATTGCTGACTTCCTACCAGGACGCGGCTGAACAGATCGCGACCGACTTCATCGGTTCCAAACCAGTGAGCGGCTGACGGGGGCAGCAGGCGCGCACTCAAATTGATGGCATTCGGATCGTGGGGTGTTATCCACGGCGACAGCACCATCAGCAGCAGTATCAATACGATAATGATCCCGCCAACCAGCGTCAGCGGGCTACTTTTCATCATCCAGAACAGTTTGGCCCAGTCCGTGCGGCGGCGTGCAGTCTGAGGGGCGGTCGGTGTTTCTTGTGTGAGCATCATTCAGCACCTCCACGTCCAATTCGAGGGTCTACCCACAGATAGAGTAAATCCACCACCAGGTTGACCAGCACATAGGCGAACGAGACCACCACCGCAAATCCCATTACCGCCGGGAAGTCGAGTGCCTGAATTGAGGTCACCACCCAGGCGCCCATGCCTGGCCAGGCAAAGACCGTTTCGGTCAATACCGCACCGTAGAGCAGATCGCCCAGCGCCAGGCCGAGGACGGTGATTGATGGAATAAGTGCGTTAGGCAATGCATAGCACAGCACGATGTACCAGCCCGGGAGCCCGCTGGCGCGGGCGGTACGTATGTAATCTTCACTCAGTTGCTCCAGCATGGCGGAACGAATCTGACGGGCAACGATCCCAAGATGCACAAAAGCCAATGTCAGCGATGGCAAAATCAGGTGCTGAAGCGCATTGAAAAAGACTTCGCCGTTGCCTTCCAGCAGAGCATCAATCAGGTAGAAACCGGTGACGTGAGCAGGTGGATCCAGCCAGTCGTCTAAACGCCCACCGCCGGGTAAAATTTGCAGATGACCGTAAAACAGCACGATAACCCCCAGCCCCAGCCAGAATGCAGGCGTGGAGATACCGGTAATTGCCATTAGCCGAACAAGGTGATCAAGCCAGCGGTTACGCCAGACCGCAGATAAAATACCCAGCGGGATACCTATCACCAGCGCCAGCAACAAAGAGCAGAAAGCCAATTCAAGGGTCGCGGGGAAGAAAATGCGCAGCTCATCCAGTACCGGACGTCCGGTGCGAATGGAAGTGCCTAAATCGCCGTGAAAAATATCGCTGACATAGCGAAAAAACTGGACATACAGCGGTTGATTCAGCCCCAGCTGTTGGCGAATATTTTCGACAATTTCATCACTGGCGCGATCGCCCGCCAGCAGCCGCGCGGGGTCGCCAGGTATCAGGTGTGAAATAATAAAGGTGATTACGCAAACACCGATAACCACCAGAATAAGTCCCCAGCATCGCTGGCGTAAAATATTCCAGAACGTCATTAGCTTCCCCTTGCGGAGCCAGAGCGGCTCCGCATAAACGTGGCTTATTTACTCATGGTGGAGATATTGAAGACCTGTTCCAGCATGGGGTTGAATACAAATCCTTTGACATCTTTGTTCATCGCCAGCTGATAGTTTTTCTGGAATAAATAGACGTAGGCCGCTTCATCAATCACGATGGTTTGCGCCTGCTGGTAGTCATTGGTTCTGGCCACCTGATCGGTCGTGGCCAGCGCGCTGCGCAGCAGTTTATCGACCTCACCGTTTTCATAGAACGAACGGTTACCCGGCAAGCCTTTCTTATCTGACTCAAACCAGTAGTTCATAAACATGTACGGGTCGGCAAAATCCGGACTCCAGTTGCCAATGGCAATGTCGTAATCGCCTTTGCCCACGCGGTCGCGCATGGTGGCGTTTGCCAGTTTTTCCAGTTTCACCTTAATACCCAGTTTGCCAAGGCTAGCCTGGGTGGCGAGCGCGATAGGTTCCCAGTTAGGGTCATTATCAGAGTACAGGAAGCTCAGGCTTTCAGGTTTGCTGGCAACTTTGTCCCACGCGGCTTTGGCTTTGGCTTCATCAAAGCTGTACTGCATGGCTTTATCGTCAAAACCCCACATGCCTTCAGGGATCGGGCCACGCATTTGCTTTCCGTTGCCGCTCAGGATCCCGTTGACCATGCCCTTATAATCGGTGGCCCACGAGATGGCGCGGCGTAAATCCACCTGATTAAGCGGGGCCTTACTGTTGTTGAGATACAGATAGGTCACGCGCAATGAGGGATAATCCGCCACGTTCACTTTGCCTTCCTGTTTTAAAGCGGCAAGCTGGTCAACAGGAAGCGCATCGGCAATGTCGATATCGCCACGTGACAGTTGCAGGCGACGGGAGGCGCTTTCACCAATGATTTTGACTGAGACACGCTTAAATGTCGGTTTCGCCCCGGCATAATGCGGATTCGGCACCAGTACCAGTTGTTGTCCCTTTTGCCAGCTCTTCAGCATAAAGGGACCAGAGCCTGCCGTGTTCTGCGCGAGGAATCCGCGGGCATCGTCTGCGGCATGCTCTTTTAAGATGGCCGGGTTAATGATTGAGGCACCGTCATTTGCCAGCGTATACAGAAACGGGGCAAACGGCTGGCTGAGGGTAAATTTCACCGTATTGTTATCAATGACGTCGACCTTCAGATCTTTTGGGAAAGCCTCCGCAGGTCCCTGACCAATTTTGAGCAAACGTTCAAAGGATTGCTTTACCGCATCTGCCGTTACCGGCGTTCCGTCGGCGAATTTGGCATCGTTTTTCAGGGTAAACGTCCACTCTTTCTGATCGTCAGAGGCTTTCCAGCCGCTGGCTAAATCACCTTCAACTTCCGTGGAGCCTTTACCTCCGTCGGTTTTGTATTGAACCAACCGCTGGTAGGAGGGATAGGTGACTGTCCAGTCATTGTTATCGATGGTCACGGCGGGGTCGAGCGTCTGCGGATCGGCGGCTTTACCAATCACCAACATATCTTTGGGAACGGCAGCCTGTGCGGCGGGCAGGGCAAACGCTAACGCAACGGCTATCAGAGCGGGGCGGAAAAAGGCGTTTAACGCAGGTGTAGTCTTCATAACCAGGCTCCAGAATTAAAGTGGATGTTGTGTTGTTATTGGCGTGACAGTGTAACAATCCATTTGATCGTCAAGCAGCGGGTAACGGGCGGCATCAGGTAATTCAAAATGCCACCATTCACTGTTAATACCGACAAAACCACCACCAAACATAATGGCATTGAGCAACAGGCGGTTACGCTGCGCTGCCGGAGGTACAGACGGGTGCCAGGCGTGGGAACGGTCATGCATTTCATCAAAACCGGCACCCATATCAAGGAGATGGCCGCGATCGTCCATCAACGTGACGTCAATGGCCGTACCCCGACTGTGATTGGAACCAATCGCGACATCGACAACATACTGCGGGTCGGGACAGGCATTCCACAGTATCGCCTGCGCCTGCTGGGGGCGATACGCGTCGTACACCACAAGCTGCAGGCCGGCCAGTTGCGCAATACTGATGCTTTTAGCCAGCGCGGTAACCGCCTCAGTGTGCAACAGACAACGCGCTTCCCGGTAGATTGGTGCGCCGGTAATGTTGTCGGCAGTGGCGTATTTAAGATCGATATGCAGCGACGGAAATATCACCGACAGATCGACCAGTTCTGGGAGTTCTGACATAGCACGTATCCTGTTTATTGTTCGAATTGACCAAATTGTTGTTGTAACTGGCGATTGGTTTGCAGGCGTCCTGCGAGGGCGTCACCCAGTTGTGCCACCACCGCAGAAAGTAATAAGTTGAACAGACAGCTCACAGGCGCCAGTGAGTCCCAGAAATGTCCGGTGTCGGTTTTTACCTGTAGTAAATCAATGGAATAATCCCTGGCCCATGGGCACCACACATCGGTAATTAGCGCCAGCGGAATGCAGCGCTCTGTGGCGACACGGCAATATTGTCGCGAAATAGCGGAGTAGGCGCGCATATCGGTAATAACCACGTAAGGCTGGCTGAATCCCGAGTTCAGCGACTCTACCCAACTGCCGGAAAGGCCTTCGGAGTAGCTGACTTTAGGTCGCAGGTATTCCAGGTGACTAAAAAAGGCGTTGGCGATCCCGCGGGTGGACTGGATCCCGAGGATGTACACGGCTTCCGCATGCGCCAGTTGCTGTGCAATGCGTAAAAACGTTTCGCCTTGTGCGAGCTGGTAGACGTGGGTAATAGCGTCGATCTCCAGCAACAGCGACTGATGCGCCCGATCCGGCAGGCTTTGTTGCTGGTGCCAGGAGTCCAGTCGTTCGTTCATTCCCCAGGGCTGATAGGGAACAACGGGAAGCTCACGCAGACTGGCTTTTGCATCCTCCAGGTTACGAAAGCCCAGTTTACGCAGATAACGTCCGACGGTAATGCCGCTGGTGCCGGTTGCTTTGGCGATGCCATCTGCGGTTTCAAATGGGATCTGCACAGCATGGGCTAACAGCCACCCGGCCACGCGCTTTTCGCTGGGCGTCAGCTGGCTAAAGGTTTGCTCTATGCGGGTAAATAACTCTGGTTTGGCTGTCATTACCTTCTCGCTGTTAGTTGCCTGTCAGATACCGTATTTCTGTTAGCGAATTAACAATGCAGGACGCGTGCCATGTGCGTAACAGCGGCACGTCGGCTGTTTTTGTTAAAAATAAACCGATATTCATTAACCAATGATCAACATTTGTGCAATGTAGTTCAGTTTTGGTGCAACGGCAGAGGAAGAGGGGTATGAATCTGCTGATTTCGTCGGAACGATCACATTGTGGGCAACATTTACCCCTCAGACATAAGAATCAGTAATGGGAAATATAAATTTCAGCCATATCAATAACAGTAATCTTTATTCTTATGATGGTAGGGGTATTATTTTTCGCGAGCTACATTAACGGTGTTAAGCGCAAGTGTAGATATTATTTATATTATAAATGGAGTACTACAATGAATAAATTCTCCCTTTCTACAGCAGGTATTCTGGTCGCAGCGCTGTTAACCAGTGTCAGCGTCAATGCAGCAACAGATAACGCTAAAACTGAAGTGACTCCAAAAGGCATGAACTGCCAGGAGTTTATTGATTTAAACCCACAAACTATGGCTCCAGTGGCCTTCTGGGTGCTCAATGAAGACGAAGACTTCAAAGGTGGTGACTACGTCGACTATAACGAAACCGTTACGACTGCAGTTCCTCTGACCGTTGAACTTTGCAAGAAACATCCGCAGAGTGAATTAAGTAAAATAAAAGACGAAATCAAAAAAGAATTATCCAAATAAGATTTAACTGTTATTAAAGCCCAGCCAAAGTGCTGGGTTTTGTTATTTGTGACACTGTCACTAATTTGTTTTGCAATACTTAAGAAAACTTTATAAAGATATAAACGCCTGTGCCGATACTGGATAAAAGTTAGCCTTTTGCAGAAGGAGTTTGTATGGCCTGGTATCCTACTCATATTTCAACGCGTTTAACCATCGGCGGCATTCTGCTGCTTGCAGTAACGAGCCTTGTTATCGTGGTGATTATGCTCTGGCGCGGTCAGCCGCGCGTCGTTGAAATCAACACCGCTCTGATCGAAGAAACAGGGCAAGGTTTAACCCGTCAGTTGAGTACCGTATTGTCCCGAATTGAAGGTGAGACCGTCAGCCTGTCGCGACTGGCTGAAGTGTTGCCTAACGATGAATCACTGTACCAAAGCGTTGTTCCGCATCTTATTGGTGAAGGTAAAGACTCGATTATTACCGGCGGCGGCATCTGGCCAGAACCAGACGCCTTCACCGCAGGTGTGGAGAAAAGAAGCTTTTTCTGGGCGCGTAATGCTGAAGGAAAGCTGGTGTATTCCAATGATTATAACGTCGAAGGATCGAGTGGATACCACAATGAAAGCTGGTATCAACTGGCCAAAGGCCATTCACAAAACAGCTGTTTATGGTCTGACGTTTACCAGGACGCCAGTTCAGGCGTCAACATGGTGACATGCAGCGTGCCTTATCAACAGGCGGGCAAGTTTGCCGGTGTCGCTACCACCGATATCCGTCTGGATAACGTCGCCACTTTCATGCAGCAGCAGGGAAACAGCACCGGTGGTTACGCGTTTGTGGTAGACAAGCAGGGACAAATTCTCTATTTCCCGCAGGCCGACCTGGCAAAATATAAAACCATTAACGATTTGGCGCAAAGCGCGCAGTGGCTTATCCCGGTGCAAAACGGTCTGAAATCCTTGCGCCCGGCGGATGGAGTGAAGACGATTACGCTTGCGAACGACAACGTGTTGAATACGCCATCCCGGGTAATGCTGTTCCCGATGGCGGATACCGGCTGGGTCGTGGGGCTGGTGACACCTGAATCACGCATCGTCGGTCTCGCCAAAGTGATGATGCAGGATGTTCTGGAAGTATTGATCCCTGTCATGACGCTGTTGCTGGTGGGATCATGGCTGGTGGTTCGCCGACTGATTTCGCGTCTCGATGAAACTCGCCAGGCACTTGATGATATTGCGCAGGGCGAAGGCGATCTTACCCGTCGTCTGGATGTTCGTGGCAAAGACGAGATTTCAGCTATCGCCGAGGCGTTTAACCTGTTCGTCGATAAAATCTCGGCCATCCTGATCACCGTCAGAAGCAGTAGCACAGTGGTAGCGAATAACGCCGTTAGCCTGGCTGACAGTAATATGGAGCTTTCATCTCGCGTCACGCAGCAGGCCGCTGCGCTGGAAGAGAGTTCGGCGGCGATGGAACAGTTAAATGCGACCGTTCATCAAAACGCCAGTAATACACAACTGGCGGATGAGCTATCCGATAGCACCGCGCAAACGGCCAACCGCTGCGGCGATGTGATGCAGGGCGTGATCTCAACAATGGATAACGTCAGCGCCTCATCCGGCAGAATGGTGGAAATTGTCGCGGTCATCGACAGCATTGCATTCCAGACCAATATTCTCGCCCTGAATGCCGCGGTTGAAGCCGCCAGAGCGGGGGATGCTGGCAGAGGGTTTGCCGTCGTGGCCTCCGAAGTGCGCACGCTGGCTCAGCGCAGTGCCACCGCCGCCCAGGAAATTAAAACGTTGATTGATGAATCTGTTTCTCATGTAGGTAGCGGAAGTCAGCAAATCCACACTGCCGGCGAACGTCTGGGAGAACTGGTCAGCAATGTGCGTCAGGTGCGCCAGTTGATGGGGGAAATACGCGTTGCGGGTGAAGAACAACGTAAGGGCGTTTCCGAAGTCACGCTGGCCGTTACCGAAATGGACAGCACCGTTCAGCAGAATGCCTCGTTAATTGATGATGCCGCAGCACGGACGCAGGCGCTGAAAGAGGAGGCGGAACAGCTGGCACTGCTGGTCTCATCCTTCAGGTTACCTGAGCCTTCCGTTGCCTGATAACCACACCATATCCGGGTACAGACCTTGTGCCCGGATAACTCCATTATAATGGCTTTTAAGTAAATTTTTCCGGTTTAACTCCCTTTTATTGTGTTTTATAAGATTTTGAATTCCCCACCATTTAACTCTATAATATTGGGTGTAAAGTAGCTTTTATTCTTATAAGGGCCAATATTATGGATTTAACGCTCAATACAGCTGCTGATATCGTCAAACTACTCTGTGACAGATTGCGTAAAGAACGACTCGCGCGGCAAATGACGCAGGCTGATGTTGCCGCGCGTTCAGGTGTCGGTGTGAATACCGTTTCAAATCTGGAAACAGGTAAGAATGTAGGATTTGAGAATCTGGTCAAAGTCGCGATGGTGTTAGGCTATGGCGATGCACTGGAGGGGTTATTCAAACCCAGGATTGATAGTCTGGATGATATTTTGCGTTACGAAAAGAGCGCAACGCGCCAGCGGATCAAAAGGAAAAAACCTGATGCCTGAACAAGTTGATGTCTTCTATGAAGGTTGGGGTGAAAAATGGCTGTGGGGAAAACTGGTGTCTTCCACAGCCCTGACCGGACGTCCGTTGATCGCCTTTGAATACAGTGAAGACGCCTTACGTAGGGGCCTGGAGCTGTCCCGTCTGATGTTACCGCTGAACGGTCCTCGTTTGCGCAGGGATTTCCCGGCTCATCAGTTGGGATTACCCGGACCGGTCTATGATTCGCTACCTGACGGCTGGGGCATGCTGTTGATGGACCGATTATTTAAACGCCGCGGACTCAACGCAGCACGCATAGGTCCATTAGAGCGTTTAACCTGGGTCGGCAACAACGCGATGGGTGCCATGACATTCCAGCCCGTTCAGTCAGATGTCGAGATGCTTTCAAAAGAGGATGTTCCTCTCGAACAACTGTCCGCTGAGGTTCAGGAAGTCCTGAGCGGTGAAGGCGGGGAATTTTTGCACAAACTGCTCCAGATGGGCGGTTCGCCACAAGGAGCAAGGCCTAAGGCGCTACTTTATCGTGACACTGTCACGTCTAAATTCACCACGGTGCCGCAACCCGGGAGCGAAAGCTGGCTGATTAAATTTCCCGCCAGGCATGAGCATGCTGAGGTATGTGCCATCGAAGCGGTTTATGCTGAATGCTTGCGCCAATGTGGGATCACCACGCCTGATACGGCGTATTTCAATCTGCCCGGCGGACAGGCGGCATTTGCCACTCGCCGTTTCGACCGTGACCAGTCGATACGTATTCCTATGCAGAGCCTGGCGGCACTTACCGGGGCAAATTACCAGATACCCGGCGCTTTAGACTACCGGGATTTTCTGCGCGCCACGCAGATTTGTACCAATGATGTCAGAGAAAAGGCAAAAGCGTTCGAACGCGTGGTTTTCAACGTGGCTTTTAACAACCGCGATGATCATCCGAAGAATTTTGCCTATTTAATGTCAGCCGATGGAAACTGGACTCTGGCTCCGGCTTACGACGTCACCTGGTGCGAAGGGCCAGGTGGGTATCACCAAATGGACGTGCTGGGAGAGGCGCTGGATATCGAAAGAAAGCACCTTCAGTCGCTTGGCGTTCAGGAAGCTGAGTTATCTGCTGACCATGTGAACGGCATAATCGAAAAAGTCTGTCACTTTGCCACTGCATTGAGCGCTATCGCCAGGGACAAATACCCCGATCAGATAACGCTATCTACGCTGAAGACGATTCAGAAACAAATTAATGATAATGTCCGCCGGCTAATGTCCCGGTGACGCAGATACGGCCGCAACACTTCCCGGAAAATTAAAGCTGAGCGGGGCAAGGTTTCCCCGCTACATTTCCTCGCTAAACTGACCAGAGGACAACCATTAACGTCCCCAACGATTGCGAATATAGGTCACAGCTTCCTGCGTTTGCGGTTGATTAAGATAATCTTCGCGAAACAGGATCGTGCCGTTGATGTACGGTTCGGATTCGTTTAAATCGAGCTGCTTTTTCAGTTCCGGCACACCGCCTTTTACCGTCCAGTCCGGCTCTTTTCTCGATGGTTCACCGACTTTATACAGCGCTACACCAATGTAGAGGCGAGTGTTGGTTGATTTTACGACATCTGCCCACCATTTTGCCAGTACATCGTAACGCGCTGCGTCACGGGCAAAAGGCCAGTAGAGTTGCGGTGCAATGTAATCCAGCAAACCTAATTGCACCCAACGGCGGGTGTCTGCATACGACTCATCATACGCTGCCGCGCCGCGCGTGTCGGAGCCCGCTGGATCGTGCGAACGGTTGCGCCACACGCCCGCAGGACTAACGCCAAACTCGACTTCAGGCTTGAGTTTCTTGATGGTCCGCGATACCTGGGCAATCAACCTTTGCGTGTTATCGCGCCGCCAGTCAGCTTTGGAAGCGAACCCCTGACCGTATCTTCTGAAGGTCTGGCTGTCATTGAGCGCAGAGCCGGGAGATTCGGTATAGAAGTAATCATCAAACTGCACGCCGTCAACCGGGTAATTCTCAACCACTTCCGCCACGATGCTGGTGATCCAGTCGCGCACGTCGGGAATACCGGGGTCTAACACAAAACGCTCGCCCGCAGTGCGGATCCAGTCCCGATGCAGGACGTATACGCTGGACGGCGTCTGTGACAGCGTGCTGTTTAATTCAGTGACCGTCGAAGGTTTGGTGTTTACGGACACGCGATAGGGGTTAAGCCAGGCATGAACTTTCATTCCGCGCTTATGCGCTTCATCGAGCATAAACTTCAGCGGATCGTAACCCGGATCCTGGCCAATCGTACCGGTCAGGGTATCTGACCACGGTAGAATTTTTGACTTCCACAATGCGGTCCCATCGGGCTTAACCTGGAAAAAAACGGTGTTAATACCAAGCCGTTTCAGGTTGTCCAGCTTATCCGTCAGCGCTTTTTGCTGCAGGCTGATGCGTACGGCAGGCGAACTGATGTTCACGGATGAAATCGGCGGCCAGTCAAGACGTGAAACCGTCGCCAGCCAGATCCCGCGCACTGGCTCCTTGCTCTGCTGGGGTTTGCTCACCGGAGGTAGCGGAGTGGTCTTGTGACCGGGTGGTTGTGAAGAACAGCTGCCAAGTAACAACATACTGCCTACAAGTACAGCAAACCATTTCATGTTGGTCAGCGGTAGTCTGGCACGAGAACGGGCGAGAATCTTCGCCAGTTTTTTCTGATAATTTCCTGAAAAGAAACCGGATGCTGCCATCTGATTTTGCTCTTATTTCTTTTTATTGCGGCTGTTAGCCCAGGGATCGAAGGCCGGTTCGGGGGTGTTGTTTGAGGCCAGGTCATGCAGCGAATCAAGGTACAGCGCTTCAACTTCAGCCCGCGCCCACGGCGTACGGCGCAGAAACTTCAGACTGGATTTAACGCTCGGTTCATTTTTAAAGCAGTTGATATTAATGCGTTGCGCCAGTTCAGCCCAACCATAACGTTCAACCAGGGCATTGACCTGCATTTCAAGCGTTACGCCATGTAAAGGGTCTTTAGAAATATGAGCATTCATATGAAGTCCAGTTCAGTGGTTCCAGATTTTGTCAGTAGTGTGACGGGAAGAAGGTTACAAGAAAGCAAAGCTGCCAGCAACGGCAGAAAGCGGTATGGCGCGACAAGCCGTACGCCATACCGGCAATGGATGGCTCAATACTCTTTAAAAGCCAGTTCCAGACGGGCAATCAACGGTTTAAACAGGTAACTCATCAGGGTTCGTTCACCGGTCTTGATCGTCACGCTGGCGGGCATTCCCGCTTTAATTTTGTAATCGCCCAGCAAACGCGCGCCCTCTGCTGAAACCTGTACTTCCGCAAGGTAGTAAGGCTGCTGAGTGGCTTCATCAATTAAGCGGTCCGCCGAGATAGTCAGAACCCGGGCCGGAACCGACGGCAACAGGGCATGGTTAAGGGCAGGGAAAAGCACATCAACGGTTAAGCCGGGGACCAGTTTATCAATGGCATGCACGGGTATTTTGGCATCAATTTGCATCGGTTGTCCGGCAGCAACGATATCCATAAGATGTTCGCCGGGTTGAATGACGCCGCCCACGGTACTGACTTTAACATCCAGCACAATACCGTTAATCGGTGAGCGAATCTCGGTGTTATCCAGCTCGTGACGGGTGGACGCCAGTTCATCCTCCAGCATTGCCACTTCTTTTTGGTTTTCCGTCAGTTCAGACTCAACTTCACGTAAATATTGATGACGCACCTGGTAGGCTTTAATTTTTAATTCGTTTTGCTGCGATTTCAGTTTGGCAATGTTAAGAATATCTTCTGAAACGCTGCCAGATATTTCTGCTGCCTCGCGCTCCAGCACCAGTAATTGCGCTTTGGGATAATAGTTTTTTTCGCTCAGCGCGCGAATAGCCCCTAACTCCCGGTTAATCAGAGAAAACTGGTGGTCGCGATAGCCTTTTATTTTATTGAGATTATCCGTTTGTCCTACCAGACCATCGAGCGTTTCCTGAATCATCGACAGTTCATCCTGAATCGTTTTGCGACGGGTATCGAAAAGTTTAGCCTGCAGATTTCTGACTTCTGCCAGCCGTTTATTGCCAGATAATTGCTGCGTCAGCGTCGTATTAAAGACGATCGCATCCAGGCCATCGCGTTCTGCCAACAGGCGATCTTCGATACTTTTTGCAGAAATATACTGGGCATTTAACGCGCTGAAACGCATTTCAAGCTGCATTTTATCCAACCGGACGAGGACCTGATTTTTCTTCACCAGGTCGCCTTCTTTGATAAAGATATCCGTTACCCGACCGCCGCTCAGATGCTGAATGGTTTTGCGGTTACTCGATACGGTTACCGTACCATCGGCGACCACGCCCGCATCTAACGGCGCTTGCACTGCCCAGAGGATAAAACTACCGACACCAAGCACAATGACGATCACGCCCCGGATAATCGGCGACCAGATATTAGTATCAACGCCAGCAGAGGCCGCGTTCTCAGATTTCTTTTTCATCATCAGGCCTCACGTTGCTGTTCAGTCGTGGATGGAGAAGGCGTAGCCACTGGTTTCAGTACGTTGGCCTGACGCAAATGGGCAAAAACCTGATCGCGGGTACCAAACTCCTGTATAGCGCCATCGTTAAGCAGCAAAACCTTATTGACCACGCCGAGCAGCGTCGGGCGGTGTGAGATAATGACAGTGGTTTGTCCCTGGGTACGCAGGGTATTGATGGCTTTAACGAGTGCGAATTCGCCCGCGTCGTCAAGATTGGCATTCGGTTCATCAAGCACGATGAATGCAGGATTGTTATACACGGCGCGTGCCAGCCCGATGCGCTGCCGCTGCCCGCCGGAGAGCTGATATCCACCTGCGCCCAACAGCGTGTCATAACCTTGTGGCAAGCGCAGGATCATCTCATGAACGCCTGCCAGTAATGCGGCGGCGACGATAAGCTCACTGTCATTCTGCGCGAAGCGGGCAATGTTTTGCGCGATGGTACCGTCAAACAGTTCCACATCCTGCGGCAGATAGCCAATAGACGGGCCCAGCAGCGCTTTATCCCACTGACAAATATCTGCGCCGTCTAATCTGACTTTCCCTGATAGCGGTTTCCAGACGCCAACCAGAACCTTTGCCAGCGAGGTTTTCCCTGAGGCTGAGGGGCCGATAATCCCCAGAACTTCACCTTGCTCCAGCTGGAATGAGATATTACGCAGTAGCGGGGAAGGCTGGCCGGGGGCTGCGGCGAAGACGCTTTCGACGCTGATGTTGCCGTTAGGACGCGGCAGGGTCAGTACCTCTTTCGGTGCCGGATACTCCTTCAGCAAGGTTGAGAGCTGATGCCACGCGCTACGAAACTGCACGAACTGCTTCCAGCTGCCAATGACTTGTTCTACCGGATTGAGGACGCGGCCAAGAATGATCGAGGCGGCGATCATCAGGCCCGGAGTAATATGGCCGCCGATCACCAGTAAAGCCCCGGCGCCCAGCGCAATAGATTGCAGCAACACCCGCACAAAGCGGCTGAGACTGCTTAACCCGGCCGTTTTGTCGGCAATCTGCGTTTGTAGCGCCAGCACTTTGTTATGTTGCTCCTGCCAGTTGGACTTCAGGGTCGAAAGCATCCCCATCGCTTCAATGGCATCGGCGTTTTGCAGCTGTTTATTCAGTTTGCTGGCATTGTTAATGGTTAAGGCGTGCGCTTGCTGAATCGGGCGCTTGGTAGAGATTTCAGATACCAACGTCAGAATAAATAATAATGTTATTCCGCCGAGAGAAAGATATCCCAGCAGGGGATGGACCAAAAAGGCGATGAACAGATATATTGGCGTCCAGGGAATATCCAGTAAGGCGAACAGGCTATTCCCGGAAAGAAACTGACGAACCTGATCTAATTCGGCTAAAGATTGCGCTGGGTTGTTATCACCGGTAACCATCTTTCTTTTAAAGGCTGCGTTAAAAACCAACTGGCTTAGCTTTATATCCAGCCTGTTGCCAAGCCTGACCATAACCTGCGCGCGGGCAGATTCAATCATGGCAATAACGATGTACAAGCCGACAATCAATAAGGTCAACATTAACAGCGTGGTGGTATTTTTACTGACCAGCACACGGTCGTAAACCTGTAGCATATAAATTGCCGGCGCCAGCATAAGCATATTAATCACACAACTAAAAAACAACAGCATCAGAAAAGTGGGTTTCGTTCCCTTTAATGCATCATTCAGTTCTGTTGGCGTATGCTGGCGCGACATAGTCATCTCCTTATACGATCAATGAACTATTGCCATTGTTACTGGCAAGGGTAGTGGGCATTTCCAGATAAAAGTCACCAATATTCACGGTGTTCGAATTGACGCCCACCAATGTGATGGTATCTGTACCGATAGTCACAATGGTGTTGCCATTGTTTCCGGTGATAGACACGCTGCTGGCAAAATTACCCGCGTTGATACCTAACAAGACGAGATCAAGGAAGTCCTGCCCGCCGTTGGGGTTACTGTCAAAACCGGTAATTCGGTCCTGCCCAAAGTTGGCACCAAAGGCGAAGATATCGCTCCCGGCACCACCGTCCAGAATGTCGTTACCTTCCTGACCATTGAGAATATCGTCCCCGCTACCGCCGGAGAGGGTATCCGCGCCCGCACCGCCAATCATGACGTCGTTACCAACCCCGCCTTGCAGGTTATCAGCGCCATCTCCGCCATCGAGGAAGTCATTCCCGATACCACCAAACAACTGGTCGTTACCGCCCATACCGAACAGATAGTCGTTACCGGTCCCTCCCGTAATGGTGTTCGCAATGGCATTACCGGTACCGATAAAACTGCCGCTGCCGGTAAATACCAGTTCTTCCACGTTATCGGTGAGGTCGTAGCTGCTAATGTTGGTTCGGACAACGTCCGTGCCCCCATTCACACCTTCGATAACTACATCACCGAAATCATCAACGATGTAGGTATCATCGCCCGTGCCGCCGGTCATACTGTCGGCACCAAGCCCGCCATCAAGCGTGTCATTACCAGCATCACCTTGCAGAATATCTTGCCCCGCCTGACCAGAGAGGTTGTCGTTTCCCGCACCGCCGATGAGCAGATCGTCACCTGCACCGCCGAGTAAGGTGTCATT
This sequence comes from Citrobacter sp. Cpo103, assembly GCF_030332605.1. NCBI lineage: Bacteria > Pseudomonadati > Pseudomonadota > Gammaproteobacteria > Enterobacterales > Enterobacteriaceae > Citrobacter > Citrobacter sp. Cpo103. The sequence goes on from NZ_JAOWHO010000023.1 coordinate 94,398, forward strand.
ACCGCCTTCACCGCGTAGGATATCGCTCCAGGCAGTGCCGACGAGGGTGTTAGCCCCGTTGGTACCCACAATCAGATCGCCCACGGGCTGGGTGGTGGTCGACGTCAGGACAACAGGGGGGTTGCCTTCATCGTCGACGACGGTAACGACCACCTGCAACGTTCTGCCAACCATAGCCTGACCCGGCGTATAGGTGGCGGAAGTCGCACCGTTAATGTTGACGAATCCGGTTGGCGAACTCATTCTCCATTGATAAGTGAAATTACCGCCGCTCAGACCATCGGCGTCAGCAATGCCTGAAACCACCGCGGTCAGCGTCAGGCTTTCAGTTGGGGTGAGGTCGTTAATTACCGGCACACCGGTCGTGGCCTGATTTCGCGGTAGGATCGCCTGAGTTTGTGCCGACACCAGGGTTTCAGCGTCACCCATGCGGTCGTTAAAACTGGCTACCACACGCAGCGGAGCACCCTGAATAGTGCCAGGCACTCTGAACTCAACACCGGTTGCCTGATCTCGCCATTGGCCGTTGACGAATGCCTGCCAGGTCATGGTGATGGCCACATCCGCCGCCAGGCCGTTACCATCCAGCAAGTTCGCCACGTTGACGCGCAGCAGGTCGCCCACCGAAGGGTTAGGATTGCTGATGGTCAGATCGCCCGTCGCTTGCTGCGCCGTCACCCACAGCTGCTTCCCATCGCCAAACTCCAGTTTTTCGATGTTCAACAGACGATCGATGCCATCATTCAGGTTCAGCGCGGCATCCGGCGTGGCGTGATCGACGCGCAGGCTACCGTCCGCCATACGGGTAAAGACATAGTTGCTGCTGACATCACGGTACACCGCGACGTCAGTTTCCGTGCCGTTACCTTCATGCAGGATTTCTCGCACAATCGACAGCTGATTCGGTTTCAGCGTGCCGGCCAGCATGTACGATTTCAGTTCGGCCATACCTTCGGCGCTGGTGAGTCCCGCCATACCTGTAACGGCAATACGCACGTTGAGCCATGCATCACCATCAATGATATCGTTACCGGCTTTACCCATAATGCGGTCGCTACCGCCACCGCCGAGTAAAATATCGCTACCATCATCAGGGTTCAGTAGTACCGCGTTCGGATTTGTAGAACGCTCTACGCCGAGAATAGCCTGTAAACCGGTGATCCTGTCCGCACCTTCCTGGGTCAGGTTGTTAGAGAGGGGAACGCCCTGAACAGGCGCAGTACCTATCGGCTGTTCTGTCCCGGTCAGGATATCGTCGTATTTCCAGCCTGACAGCCCTTCAACAAGATCAAAACGGTCGCGTAGAATAAACTCCTGCTGGTTGACGAAAATAGGGATCCCAAGGTCAGAGTTAGCGCCATTTGGGTCGCCTTTATGGATAGCCCAGTCGAAACCGGCCATGCCATTATTGCGCTGGATCCCCGCGCCCTGAATCATGATGTCGTCACCGGCTTCGCCATCGTAGTCGGTGTCGTTACCCTGACCGTTGAGGACATCGTGACCGATAATGGTACTGTTGAAGAACAACTCAGAGTTGTCACCCGCCAGCGTGTCAAACCCGTCGCCGCCTTCCAGCCAGTCATCACCTTCGTTGCCCATCAGGAAATCACCACCCGAGCCGCCAAGTGCAAAGTCGTTATCCTGGCCCGAGAAGACCTCCTGTGCATCTTCGCCGACCACCACGAAGTCACTACCGCTGCCACCAAAGACCAGATCGTTTCCGTTACCGGAGAAGATAACGTCATGTCCGGCATCACCGTGCAGGAAGTCCGCATCACCAACAGGCGTACCGGTATCGGTAATAATGTCATCACCGTCACCACCATGGACCACGTCTGCTTCGTCGCCGCCGTCCAGTCGGTCATCTCCGCCATCACCCCACAGACTGTCGATCCCTTTACCGCCGATTAACGTATCATTGCCTGCCGTCCCTCCAAGCACCACATGCCCATCGCCGGTATATTTCAGATACCCGCCATCGGCAAAACTATCGCCGTCAACATCCACTCCTGGGTCGCGACGCACCAACAACGGCGAGAGCAGATCCTTCAGCGGATTACCCCATTTCGGGTCGATTTCCGTTTGCAGCACGCGGTTCACTTCAAAAATATGGTCCGGTGTCTGGAACAGATTAGCGGGCAGGTGGGAGGATCCCTCATCACCAAGATCGCTGTTACGCATTACCAGCGCGGAAAACGAGTTGGCCTCCAGTTCATTGAGTAAGTTCAGTCCCTGAACGCGGCTCAGATAGTAGAAACGATCGCCGTCCTGAAGCATTTCCATTTGTGTTTCAAAGACGAAGTTGAAGGTTGAGCCGAGCATGCCGCCAAATTCATTTTTGCGCTCTGCCAGCCCGCCAATCCAGAAATCGACCATATTCAGGCCGGTCTCTTTGGTTGCCCACGCTCCGGTACTGTTAAAGAAATCCATCGCATCCGCAGGCGGGGCATTGTTAGCATCACCAAACAACAGGAAGTTTACCGCTGCACGCTTACCTTCAAGGCTGGTGGCATTGAGGATCAGCTCATGCTGACCATAGGCGGCCATAAAGTTAATGATTGAAGCGGGATTTTTCAGGTAGGTAGTGAAGTCAGCCCAACTGGTATAAGGCTTCAGTTGACTATCACCGCTTAATGCAAAAAACTGCTCGCGGGCCTGGTTCAGCGTCGGCATTGCGGTGTCACGGCCACGGGCTATATTAAGCGCGCCTAAATCGAGGGGCAGGCCGATGAGATTATTACGCAGCGCATCGGTAATAAATTCATCAATTTCGTTACCCACCTGACGCGTCATACCACGCACAATTGCGCCAATAGCCTGATCGTCCGTGACGGTGGCCCCGTTGATTTGATTAAATGCTACCGGATTCAGGAATGCTGAAATCAGGTCAATATCACCGCTTTGCATATCAATGTCGGTGCGCGCCACGGTTTCTGTCAGCATTGAATGCCCGAAACGGTAAACCACATGCGCAAACTCGGCAAAGATCATCGGGTTTATATCCGCCGTGTTGGAGAAAACAAACGGATCGACGGCGGGTTGAACGGTACGGGCAAACTCCTCGAATACGAGGTGCTGATATTGCATTTCCGTGGAGAAGCGGCCTGCCTGGAATAAGTACTCACCGTTCCATACCAGCGTACTGGTATCGGCAGGTAATTCCGTGATTTGATGATTGGGCATCAACCACTGATTAATGAGGTCGATATCACCGGTTTCCAGCAGTGTTGTTTTATATTGCTCAACCAGACGGTTATGCTCGCTGTGAAAAACGGCGTGCACCGCGGTTAAACCTATATTTTCGTTCCCACGCCCGTCACCGGTAATAAAGTGACGATCGAGCAGTTCGTTATCATAGGTTCCTGCCGGTTGCGCTCCTTCGCCCCCAATCGCAGTGTCATCATCTGCCAGCAGACCCACTTTGGGCGCGGCAGTATGCGCAATATCATCAAGAAACGCATGGCCGGTGCGGAATGTTCCCTCAGGCAACAGACCGCCGTTTGCTTCAACCAGTCCCCCGGTGGTAACAATCTGTACCTTTCCATTTTCACTTAAAATCAAATTACCGTAGCGGTCCGTTGCCAGCAGGGGAACATTAAACACATCCTGATCGGTGAGTTTAATGCCTAGCAGAGTTTCAGCCTGGTTTTTAACGTCGGCCCAGGTCGCCAGTCCACCGTTCGCACCGCCTAATAAATTCCCGGTAGGCTCAGGTTTCCCATCAATAATGACGTATTCGCGGATGAAAATCTGATGTGAAGGATGGGAGGTGTAGGTTTGGTTTTGGTCGATGAAGGGGGTCGTCAGGTTTACTGTCTCTCGGTTTTCATCCACCGTTGCCCGGGTTAATAGCATAAAGTTTGTCGACGACCCTTCCACATATAAAGGGTCATCCGGCTGTAGCGGAATGAAAACGATACCGTTGCCGCCTTTGGGAATCAAATCCAGACCGTGGTCAAAAAACTGGCCAAAGAAGGTCATCCAGCCGTTAAAAGCAGGGGAGAGACCGATATCGGGAGACTGGTTAGGAATGGATAACGTTTCTCCGTCTCCTGTAATAGTCCCCCCGCCGGGAGCATCTTTTAACGCGTTAAATACCTCCAGTGCGGCTGGGTTAGATGCCGTTTGATCGGAAATTAAGTTACTAATAATACGTGGGTCGGCATCAATAACGGTGCCACCAATTTGGATATAACTGGTCATTTGGTCCGCATCTTGCCAGTTTAACGCGGTTAATCTCGGCATTGTCTGGTCGGCAGAGCCATATAACTCCTGGCCTGGTAGAAGATTATTCCATGAACCATCTACCGTGCGAAGTCCATAAGGCAATAGCGGACTGGAAACTAATTCTCTAAGCAATTCAGCATTAACGCTACCATCCGGGTTAGTTGCCGCTTCGGATATTTTGATCTGCTTAAGAATAAAAGCAAGATCGTGCAGAGTGACAGTAAAGTCATATTGTGAGGCCATAAGTCATTACCCCTATCTTTACCTGTATTAGCTATCATCACTCTTTTCTTCCACTTACAAAAACTGACAGAAGAATGAGTCGTATAAGATACCTGATTGTTATTACATGATTAAAACTCCATATTTAAAAAAATGAAGTATCTACGACTTGATTAGCATTATTCTCCTGAAATTTAGTTAGCACAGTAAGATATGCACCTCACTTATATATTAGGTTTGAGCGGTTGATGGTCTTCGTGCCCCATTGAAATTAAAGGTATATTCGAGACACGCAGTTTTGAGAAGACAAGGTCTCCTCAAGGCTGTAAAGGTTTTACTTTTTAAAACGCATATTACAGTTATGTGATGATCATAACTATGGTTTTTCCGTTGGCGACTTCACTCATACTTTATTATGAAAAGATTAAATTTTCATTTCTTTACATTAGAATTTATGTCAAATCTCTTCTTAAGAAGAATTCTCATTAAGTCGACTTTTAAGATGTCATTGTGTTGAATTATAAAATTTAATATTGGATGAAATTTAACACGACATCATTCCTGATGCCTGATTATGCTATTAGCATAAATCAATACAGTGTGATAGCTGACCCTACGTTTAGTAACGAACGCCCCCTCCAAACAGGTAATGCAATGAAAAAAAATATAATTTTTCTCTCCGGGATGATTTTTTCGTCAGTCGGTCACGCCAGTGCGCTCTACTTCTATGAAGTCGGAACGGAGGATACCGCACTGGCTGGTGCAGGGCAGGCCGCTCGTGCTCAGGATGCCTCTACGCTGTTAACGAACCCTGCGGGGATGACCCGTTTACCTGACCATATGGTCAGCGGAGGATTACAGGCGATGGGCGGAGATATTCCCTATACGCTGAACAATACGACAGATGGAAGGCAAAGCCCCGGTAATGTAATGACGCTTTTCCCCAATGCCAGCATGTTTTATACGCAACGGTTAAGTGATACCGTTTCTGCCGGTTTGGGTTTGTACGGCAACTATGGGTTAGGCATCGACTTCGGCAACTGGGCAGGGGATCGGTTAATTAAACAAAGTACCATGGTTGCGATGACGCTGAGTCCCGCCGTTGCATGGAAACTAAGTGATAAGGTGTCGGTTGGCGCAGCTGCAGGGCTAAACTATGGTTTTCTGTCGCTAAGCAGAGATGTCGATGGCCACGATGAGAAACAAAGCGATCATGACTGGGCGATGAATTACCACCTTGGCTTATTAATGGATTTAACCGACAAAACGCGGGCGGGTGTAACCTGGACCAGTAAGACTGATTATCATTTCAATATTGACGGGACAGCGCGTTTTCCCAATATACCTAATATTGGATATGATCTGCCGATCTCCACACAGGTCCGTGCTCCGCAGCAGGTGATGTTTAGTCTGGTTCACGATATCAACAGTCAATGGTCAGTGATGGGCGATCTTGGCTGGCAGGACTGGAGCCAGTTTGGCAGCCCGCAGATTACAATAAATGGTCAGCAAAGCGATCGTGATAATCGTCTGAAAGATACATGGCATACAGCGCTGGGCGTGCAATATCATCCCGATGAGCAGTGGCGCATTAATGCCGGTATTGCCTATGACAGTTCACCGTACAAATCGCAAAGTGATGTAGCGCTTTCGATGCCAACCGGCGATGAATGGCGACTTGCCACCGGTGCACAGTACCAGATTACGCCAGCCAGCAATATTGGCGTTGCCGTTGAGTATTTGCACATGCAGTCGTCAAACGTCAAATCTGATATCTTTGCAGGCCAATATAAGAACCCGTGGTTATGGTTTGCCAGTGTCAACTACAGCTATCAATTCTAGCGCCGTTATTCCCGATTAACTATCTCACGCATTGTTAATAGTCACCATGGCGGATTATCTATCCGACAGTGTCTGGTAACCGTCTGCTGGTGGTCTTATCACACACGCTGGTTTAAATAAAAATAAATTTCTACTTTTATTATTGAGCAATTTATGGTTTTAATATGAATCTGTACTACCTTCATGGAATATAGGTAAAAGTATATTGTTTTCAATCTAAATAATACAGGTTTGATTATGCAAATTTCACCTCCGGTACGCCCAGAACAAAGCATACAACGCTTAATGCAAGCACTTGAACCGATTGCAGAAAAGATGAAGGTTGTGCCGCGGCGGCGTATCATGTGGAAATACAAGAATAAGCCTCAACTCTACCTTTTTTTGCAAGGGGAGCTGTCTATTTTACGTTCTTCTGATGGTCTGTTAATCGTGACCGTCTATGAACCCCATTTGTTCGGTATTGCCGAAATGATCCAACCGGTACACGGCCATTTATTGCGCGCTGAAGCTGAGTCAACATTATTACGCGTCGATGCCGATAAAGCACGAGAACTCTTTCATCAACAAGGCTTGTGGGAAGATGCGGCGGCAGTGCTTTCATATCATACGGGCTATCTCTTTTATCGTGATGATTTAGTCGTACAGCAGCGTACTTATTCAGTGATACGTAACCACCTCGAAGAGATGATTTTGTTGCCGGAAGAGACGCGCACGCGAGTCTCTATTTTAGATTATATTCAGGATCGGACCCACTTATCGCGCAGCAGTGTTTTAAATGTTGTGTCTGCGTTAAAAAAAGGAGGGTATATTGATTTTGAACGCGGAGGGTATCTTACTTCCATCAATAAATTGCCTGAGCGATTTTAAATAAACCCACAAACAAGTTACAAATCGATTATCTAAATTTAATATTCTATTGTTGTGGTATGCCATATATCAATCGTAAGAAATCCTCCTCATCATTTTCTGAGGAGGATTTCTTGTTATTCAATAAGAGAGTTCACGGACTGATTAATGCTTAACAGTCCTGTTTGATTATGCTCCTTATAATAAAAATTGTTCATTTGCTGCATTTGTTCGAGCTTGGTTAAAGAAGCATAAACCTGGTATGCCTGGCTATGAACGTCAAACATCTCTCTTGGCTTAACCTCATGAAGATATTCATTTTTTAATGAACTCGCGACGTTTTCAATTTGCTGTTTATTATCCTGATATAAGGACAGGGATGCCGAGTCACTACTTGATTTTGACTCGGGTTGTGCCTGAACAACAGGGATCACCATTTTATTGATTTTAACAACTTTCTCTGGGGGAGAAGTATTACAGCCAGAAAGTATCCCAACGATGAGAAGTAGATAGAGAGTGCGCATATATAGTGTTCTAAAGACAATGGATGCCAGCTATTATCTTTTTATACAGTCAGGTGTCTACAGCTATTTTGTTTAAATAAAAACAAAAGGAAATTTAAAATTAAATGCCATTGCATTACATTGTTTCATAAGACCATGTTAGCCTACGAGGCATTAGATCATAGAAACCTGATAAGTACAGTATTACGGAAGCTTCTCAACAATCAGAACTGCAGGATTTCTTTCTTCTGGATAATATATTATTAGCGAGGATTTATGAAACTTAATAAACTAGTAAGTTATCTGACTTTAGCTGGCGTGTGTTCAACATCATTAATATCACTACCTGTATTGGCACAGGAAGGAGCAAAAGATGCGACTGCTCAGACCAAAAGTGCGAATGACGCATTATATGGTCAATTGCCATTCACTGATAAAACCGATTTTATGAACGCACATAAAGGTTTTATTGCTCCGCTTCCCAGTGAATTGATTAAAGGGAAGCAGGGAAATGTTGTCTGGGACCCTCAGCAATATGCCTTTATCAAAGAGGGCGAAAAAGCCCCCGACACGGTTAATCCAAGCCTGTGGCGTCAGTCGCAGTTGATCAATATTGGCGGTTTGTTCCAGGTCACTGATGGCGTGTATCAAATCCGTAATCTTGATCTCTCGAATATGACAATTATGGAAGGGAAAGAGGGTATTACGGTCATTGATCCGCTGGTATCTGCAGAAACCGCGAAAGTGGGAATGGACCTTTATTATAAGAATCGCGGTAAAAGACCCGTTGTTGCCGTCATTTATACGCACAGCCATGTTGACCACTACGGTGGTGTCCGCGGCGTGATTGATGAAGCGGATGTGAAATCCGGTAAAGTGAAGGTATATGCACCGGCTGGTTTTATGAAGGAAGCTGTATCTGAAAATATTATGGCAGGTAACGCCATGAGTCGCCGAGCTAGTTACATGTATGGCAATCTGTTGAAACCGGATGCAAAAGGTCAGGTCGGTGCGGGTCTGGGGACGACAACCTCCGCCGGTACGGTGACGCTGATTGAACCCACTAACTATATTACCCACACCGGGCAGAAAGAAGTTATCGACGGTCTAACCTATGACTTCATGATGGCACCGGGATCGGAAGCACCTTCTGAAATGCTGTGGTATGTAGAAGAGAAGGGAATGATCGAAGCTGCAGAGGATGTCACCCATACGCTACATAACACTTATTCATTACGTGGCGCGAAGATCCGCGATCCGCTGGCATGGTCAAAATATATCAATGACGTTATTGGCCGCTGGGGTGGAAAGGCAAACATTATTATTGCTCAGCATCACTGGCCGACCTGGGGTAATGAAAATGTGGTGAAGTTAATGAAAAGTCAGCGTGATATGTACCGTTACATCAACGATCAGACGCTGCGTATGGCTAACCAGGGGCTGACCCGTGACGAAATCGCCGCTAACTTCAAACTGCCGTCTGGTCTGGAAAAATCATGGGCCAGCCGTGGATACTATGGTTCTGTAAGCCATGATGTGAAAGCAACGTATGTCTTTTACCTCGGCTGGTTCAACGGTAATCCGGCAACACTGAATGAATTACCGCCCGTTGATGCCGCGAAGAAATATGTCGATTACATGGGCGGCGCTGATGCAATCATGCAAAAAGCGAAAACGGATTACGCCCAAGGCAATTACCGTTGGGTGGCGCAAGTCACTAACAATATCGTCTTTGCTGATCCGAGCAATAAAGAAGCCCGTAATCTGGAAGCCGATGCCCTTGAACAAATGGGTTACCAGGCTGAGTCCGGTCCATGGCGTAATTTTTATCTGACAGGTGCACAAGAATTACGCAACGGTGTGGTAAAAGGCGCGACGCCAAATACCGCCAGCCCGGATACCGTTAAGGCCATGTCGCCGGAGATGTTCTTTGATTATCTCGCGGTACATATTAACGGAGAAAAAGCGGCAAATGCGCAGGCAGTCTTCAACATCGATTTAGGTGCTGACGGCGGTAAATACAAACTGGAACTGGAAAACGGTGTTCTTAACCATAGCGCTGATGCACAGGCCAGTAATGCTGACGCCTCCATTACGCTTAACCGTGCAACGTTGAACAAAATCATTCTCAAGGAAGAATCGCTGAAACAGGCAGAAGAGAAGGGTGATGTACAAATTTCCGGCAATCATGCCAAGCTTGATGAGTTCCTCGGGTATTTAGATAGCTTTGATTTCTGGTTTAACATGGTAACGCCTTAACTGTAGAGACAAACCATGCCATAACCCGCCAGCACTGGCGGGTTTTTTATTGTTGCTTATCAGAGTATTGAGTTGAACGATGCTGTATAGCAGTTGCTATACATAAGCCTTATGATATGCTTGTAAAGCAATTGCTATACAAGAGGCTTAATAATGAAATCAGATGTCCAGCTCAACCTTAGAGCTAAAGAATCCCAACGCGCGCTTATTGATGCGGCCGCAGAGATTCTACATAAATCGCGTACAGACTTTATTCTGGAAATGGCCTGCCAGGCGGCAGAGAACGTCATTCTCGATCGCCGAGTGTTTAATTTTAATGATGAACAATACGCTGAGTTTATCGAGATGCTTGATGCTCCGGTTGCCGAAGATCCCGCTATCAGGAAGCTACTGGCAAGGAAACCACAGTGGGATTTGTAACCGCACCGGAACCACTAACTCACATTCATCAATTAGCGGAATTTGTCAGCGGAGAAATTGTTCTCGATGATTGGTTAAAGCAAAAAGGGCTAAAAAATCAGGCTCTCGGCGCAGCCAGGACGTTTGTTGTCTGCAAAACAGACACGCGACAAGTCGCTGGCTTTTATTCACTGGCCACAGGTAGCGTCAACCACACAGAAGCAACAGGCAATCTTCGGCGTAACATGCCAGATCCAATCCCCGTAATTATCCTTGCCAGATTGGCCGTAGATCTTTCTGTTCGTGGAAAAGGGTTAGGGGCCGATCTGCTTCACGATGCGGTACTGCGGTGTTACAAAGTGGCAGAAAATATTGGCGTGCGTGCCGTTATGGTACATGCGCTCACAGACGAAGCTAAACGTTTTTATCTTCACCACGGATTCAAAGCATCTCAACTGCAGGAACGAACTCTGTTCCTCAGGCTTTCATGATTGTAATGAGCAGAGGAGGTCAATGGCCAAACGTGGGCCACATGGAGTCTCAACTGAGTACGCAGCAATTGTATTTAACATAATATACATTATGCGCACTAACATAGATAAAGGCGGAATCTGCTGTTTTATGGTCATCCTTGTGCTGCTCAATAATGACGCCTCAAAACTCTTTCAAGCGCAGTTGCCTCAACAGCGCTAACAGTTTTGGATGATGGCTCTCGACTACAGCTGGTTATGCAGTACCGTTTTACGTTCCGCCACCGCCAAACGCGCTCATGGCCGGGGGAATAAACTGCCCATCAACCTGTCGTCCCTTGCCATGCAGAAACAGACCGAACAGGCCGCCGCCATAACCAACGGCCTCCTGAATATTGCTATGCAGTTCATTACGGGCATCTGCCAGTGATACATCCGGCAGCAGGCGCACCTGCAATTCATAGGAAATATACCAGTCCATCAGACTCAGCTGACGCACCAACGGCGGCTGTGAAAGATCAGCACATTAAAAAAGCGATCACAATCCTGTTCATATTCGCCACCGAAAACGCGAGAATTATCGTTATTATTCAAAAAGCCAACGCAAATTTGATTGCTTTTTTAGCATAGACCAGCCTTTCACTTACGCAATGTTAGTGAGAATGAGATCTTCATTTGATGTGAAAGATGACATTTCTCTGGGAAGGCTCTTATCTTCATCGTCGCTAATTTGAAATGCATATCTCTGACCAAAAGTACATAGTCTCAATTATTACGTCATGAGATTCTGTCTTTAGTAGCTTTCATTTAAAAATATAAAGCCGCACATCTGTGATTTTTAAGCAATGGTATGTAATCGTTCGTTATATACTGAACCAGGTGACTTCACTTACTTTCAAAAATACGATAATAAAATTGAGTACATATCGGACAATGCGAAACAAAAAAAGCAAAACCATCCTACGCTTCGCGCTCTTGCTACTATTTACCTCTACGCTGTCGAGCTGCACATTAACCCGTGTTTCCGACAGCACACTCGCCAAAGAGGTCGATGAGCTGAATGTTATTGGTCTGAGCCTGGAGGCAGCAAGGCAAAGAGCAACTGAAAAAGGTTTTGTGTGCAGCGAATACGGAAACGTGAACACGGTTGTAACCGAACAGGGTGAGCATCGATGGCTACAAACTGAGTGCAGCAAGAAAAGTGCAGAGCTGTTCTGCCCGCAAATGCGTTTTGTCGTTCTTAATGTCGAGCCCAGCACGAACACAGTCGTTGATGTTGGTAACTATATTAATCAACACACCTGTTTTTGAAGGCAACACCTGCATATTGCGCTAAACCTCGTATTGACTAAAGGACGCTATCTTGCTCATCAGAATCATCATCGCAATGATCGCATTTGCTGGAAATTCAGTGCGTTGCCGACTCGCATTGAAGGGTATGCATGCTGATGCTATCTCATTCAGCAGCATCAGATTGATAAGTGGCGCAATTGCCCTTTTTTTATTTATCGCGATAACATCTGACAGCAGAAAATTTGAGTTCAAGTGGTTAAATGCCCTGCTCCTTTGCATCTATGTTTTTTCATTCTCCATTGCCTATGTTTCTCTTAGCACCGGCGCTGGTGCCCTGCTGCTCTTTGGTACCGTTCAGCTCGTCATGACGGTATGGGGAATAGCCCAGGGAGAGAAACTCGTAATTTTAAAAATAACAGGAATACTCGGGGCATTGGCTGGAATAGCGATTTTGCTATTTCCTGGTGTGGAGCGTCCTTCCTTTTATGCCGCAATAATGATGGTTATTGCTGGGTTAGCCTGGGCTTTCTACAGTATCACAGGGAAGAAAATCACGGATGCTGCTGCCTCAACCGGGGGGAATTTCATCCTGGCAATCCCGGTCGCATTGATTATTCCTCTGTTCTTCCGCTCTCATCTTCATATTGATATATATGGACTAGTTCTGGGCGTGCTTTCTGGTGCAATTACATCGGGAGGTGCATATCTGCTCTGGTATTCATTGCTCCCCTTACTCCGGTCCACAACGGCCAGTACTATTCAACTCAGCGTACCTTGTCTGGCCACTCTCGGTGGGATCATATTTTTGGGCGAAACGCTCACCGTCAGAATCCTTCTCGCAAGCGTCATTATTTTGGCTGGAATTGGCTTAGTTATTTTCTCTGATATGAGAAAAGGAGCAAAATAGACTGATTAATTATCGGCAAAGACGATACAGAACATGTTGTGCCAATCGATGATCTGGCGGCAACGCGGGATGCGTAAACTCTTCTGTTTTATTCATACCAATTCGTATCATCAGATCCTCTGACGGTTTATTCAGCACAGAAGTAAATGAAACGACTTCATTTAGCGCCAGTACGTCAAAAGCAAATGCAAGACTCGCTTGCGCGGCTTCTAACGCCAGACCCTGGTGCCAGTATGCTTTAGCAAGGCGCCAGCCTATTTCGGTGCAGGGTGAAAAATGAAATTTATCAGGTTGTGGATGTAACCCCACACAGCCCACAAACTGGTGTGTTTCTTTTAGCTCTACGGCCCAAAATCCCCAGCCGCGTTCTGCAATACCTTCACTAAATCTATCGGCCAGGTTATCGCTTTCAGCTTTCTCTAGCGGTGCGGGGAAAAAGCGCATCACGTCAGAATCGGCATTGAGTGCAGCAAAAGGGGCCCGGTCTTTAGCCTCCCATTGTCGTAATATCAACCTTGATGTTTCCAGCATATTCCTGCCCTTATCATTCATTTTCATATAATCTTCTAAAATAAGTGGCTCATCGGCAAGGTCTTATACCGTCCTTTTCCGACTTTTCCTCTCATACTGGAGATTTATAAATGGCCGACTGGAACCCTTCGCTTTATCTGCAATATGCAACTGAACGTTCAAGACCCGCAGCAGAATTACTCAGCCGTGTGGCGTTAGAAAATGTCCGCTCAGTTGTTGATCTTGGTTGTGGTCCGGGAAACAGTACGGCATTGCTGCATCAGCGCTGGCCCACGGCAAAGACAACAGGTGTCGATTCTTCACCTGCTATGCTGAATGAAGCGCGCAACGCATTACCTGACTGCCATTTTCTCGAAGCGGATATTAGCCAGTTTAAGCCCGAGCATCCCGTAGATCTGCTTTATGCAAATGCGTCGTTACAGTGGGTGCCCGATCACTATGACTTATTCCCACATTTGGTCTCACAACTCGGTCACAACGGCGTTCTGGCCGTGCAAATGCCGGATAACTGGCTGGAGCCCACGCATGTACTGATGCGCGAAGTGGCTTATGAACAAGATTACCCCGACCGGGGGCGTGCTCCGCTTCCTGGCGTTCACGCCTACTATGATATTTTGACCGAAGCGGGTTGTGATGTGGATATCTGGCGTACAACGTATTATCACATTATGGATTCGCATCAGGCGATTATCGACTGGGTAAGCTCAACGGGACTCCGCCCCTGGCTGCAGGATTTGAGCGAAAGCGAGCAACGTCATTACCTGGCTCGCTACCATGAACTGCTCCAGGAACAATATCCGTTGCAGGAAAACGGCAATATTTTGCTGGCATTTCCGCGGTTGTTTATTGTAGCCAGACGCAATAGTTAAGCGTTTATCATCAGACAGATCACAGGATTGGGCTACCGAGTATGCGCGCCCTCGCCTTTTTATCATAAGGATCTAGTGGCTATGTCAGGCATCTGCTAGTGTCTTGCCACATGTTTCTGACGGGAGTTGTTATGTCTAAAGTCTACATTGGTGGGTGTCTGTGTGGCTCGATCCGTTTCACAGCCAGCAGTCCTAATAATTCCCATACCTGCTCCTGCGATATATGCCGGAAACATACTGGTGCCCCGACCGTCGTCTGGATTGAGTTTGATGCAGAAAATGTAGAATGGACGGGAAAAGCCGGAAAACCGACAACCTGGCGCTCATCTGAAACCACCAGTCGGGCTTTTTGCCCTCAGTGCGGGAGTTCCGTGGGCGCCATCGATGACGCTCCGGTCATTGCGCTTTTAGCCGGCGCTTTTGACGATCCTAATGATGAAGATCTGGCGCCGGAGTTTCATTCGTTTTCTGATATGAGGCCAGCATGGTGGGAAACAGAACGAAACTAAGTTAGTTGGTAATGTTTATCCGGCATATGTTTTGCTGGCACATTGGTTTCATCGTTCATTTGCAGTAAATCGATTTCGATTGCATTGCAAATCGCATCCAGCGGCAGGTCATTGTTCTCAGTACCAAACGGATCTTCTAGCTCTTCCGCAAGCGCATCGAGCGAGATAAAAGTATAGGAAATAAGCACTGAAATAAACGGCGTCATGTAGTGAAGATCCACCACTAACGCGAATGGCAGCATGATACAAAACAGATAAACAGTGCGATGAAGGATCAAAGTATAAGCAAACGGCACTGGCGTATTCGCAATTCGCTCACAACCTGCCAGTACTGCCGACATA
Source organism: Citrobacter sp. Cpo103 (assembly GCF_030332605.1). NCBI lineage: Bacteria > Pseudomonadati > Pseudomonadota > Gammaproteobacteria > Enterobacterales > Enterobacteriaceae > Citrobacter > Citrobacter sp. Cpo103. The sequence goes on from NZ_JAOWHO010000023.1 coordinate 109,617, forward strand.
TCATTTAATCTGTTGTTTAAACTATGAAATAATATATCGGACAGCTGTCCATCACGTCTGCGCACGGCCAACCACTCCCCCATCAGCAACAAAATGCGGTTTGCTGGCGATTGTGCGGAAAATACCGTCTGCAGATCTTTCTCGCTGAGATATTTCGCCAACGGCTCTGCCTGTGGGTTTCGACGTAACGTCATGCGTAAACAGTGGGCAAATGCGATTTGCAGACGAACAAACTGCCCCAGTTCGGCGTCATCCGGTAAGGTGGTTTTCACCTCGCGAAGTAGTGATCGGGAAGCAATCATCAACTGCCCCCACAGGTGTCGGGCTTCGACATAACGTGAATAGCAGGCGTTATTGCGAAAACCTAAAAAGATAGCAATCGCCACGCCCAGAATACTGAACGGTGCCAGGGTAAATTTGATACCCAACATCGTATACCAGGGCAACATGATGATAACGGCGATGGAGAGCAGGAAATTCAGCAGTAGTCGTGAAAATATTTTAGATAATACGGAACCATGCCAGACGAATATCAGGCGCAGCCAGTGTTGTTGGGGACGAACGATCATGGTTATCTTCGGGAAAATGTGAAATCCGTCACATTAGACGCGATAGCGATCAATGTTGCAAGTTAATCGCAACATTATCTCAACAACTTTTGTCCTGCTTAAAACGAAGTCGCACCTAAGTCACAGACCGGGTTTATGATATAAACCACAAAGTATGTTGTAACTAATGTATATCAAGAAAAAACCCGGCCTGAGCCGGGTTGTCGGTAGTCGTCTTAGCACAGTGGCTTAACGGCTTCACGCATACCTTTTGCCAGAATGGTCTCCAGATCGGCAGAGACCTGTTCCACCAGTCCAGAAACCTGCGTCAGATCTTGTTCCCAGTGATCTTTAACACCCAGTACAGATTTGACCAACGCTTCGGTGCTTATCTGGCGATCGCGATGCTGAGACCACAGCTGTTGAAAACGTTCAATCCAGTGCGCATCATCCTGAACCGGATAAGACTCACCGTTGCGCTCTCCACGATAAAAAGCAATTAACGCAGCAAGCGCAAACGTTAAACGCGCCGGCAGTTTACCGCTGGTCTGTTGCCCTGCCAGCAGTTGCGGCAATATACGGGTGCGGAACTTGGTCATGCCATTCAGGGCAATAGACAGCAGCTGATGCTTGATATACGGGTTGCAGAATCGACCGGTTACCGCGCTGGCAAAAGAAGCTAACTCATCACGTGGCAAATCCAGTACCGGAATGATCTCTTCATAGATCGCTTTCTCCACGAAAGCACAAATCTCAGCGTCATTCATCGCCTCACCCACGGTGTCCAACCCTGCCTGCCAGGCAACAGGGACCAGCGCGGTGTGAGCACCGTTGAGAATCGCCACTTTGCGCTCTTTGTACGGTTTGATGTCATCCACGATCAGGACATTCAGCGGATACTTATCCAGACGTAGTTCTGCGGCTAATGACTTCGGCCCCTGAATGACAAACAGATAGAAATGTTCTGCGGTATCGAGGAAAGTATCATGATAGCCCAGTTCAGCTTCGAGCTTAGCTACCTCATCACGCGGATAGCCGGTAACAATACGGTCCACCAGCGTGGAGCAAAATGCATTGGCCTGATCCAGCCACTGAATAAACGCTTCCGGCAGCGCCCATTCCTGAGCGTAGCGCAGAACCAGTTCACGCAGCGCATCACCGTTATAATCAATCAGTTCGCAAGGGATGATAATCCAGCCTTTATCCAATGCGCCGTTAAAATAGCTGAAGCGTTCGAACAGCAGACGCGTCAGTTTAGCCGGATAACTAACCGCTGGCGCGTCGTCAAACTTATCGCCCGCGTGGTAACTGATACCTGCTTCCGTGGTGTTAGAGAACACAAAACGCATATCAGGATTATGCGCCAGCTTCAGGAACTCATCGTATTCGCTATAGACGCTGATTTCACGGTTAACTGAACGAATTAGACGGGCATCACTGACGGCCTCGCCCTTCTCATTCAAACCACGAATGATAGTGGTATAGAGGCCATCCTGCGTACTCAGCGATGGCGGGAAGGAACTTTCGATAGGACGAACAATGACCACACCAGCGTTCAGATCGGTATGTTCGTTGAGCAGATCTACCTGCCAGTCTACAAAGGCGCGCAGGAAGTTTCCTTCACCAAACTGAATAATGCGTTCAGGATACTGAGCACCGGGGAAATCGCGACGATTTAGTGTTTGCACAATGGGTTCCCTTTATGATTAGTCATACAACCTGATTGAATTGGTCCAATAGGTTAGCAAACTTTAATACATTGAAACCCTGTTTTGATCAATCCCCGGCGACAAATTAGAGCGTTTTATAGAAAAGTGTGGTTCCGGTCAGCGTCCCATCGGGCATTTGGGCATAGTCAGGTATCACCCCTACCTTTTTCCACCCGCAATTGTGGTAGAACAACTCCGCACCACTGCCAGTCGCCGTATCAAGCACCAGCAGCGTTTTACCTTGTTGACGCGCGCAACTTTCCAGTTCGTTCATCAATTCACGGGCCAGGCCACCGCGTCGCACTGAGGGGTGAACCAGCAGTTTGGCGACATCAGCACGATGAGGTTGATTTTCGGGTTGATCGATAATGAGTTGGACGGTACCGACAAGCACCCCCTGCGCATTCTGCGTACCAAGAACGATCCGTTCTCCGCGAGAAACACTTTGCGCGACCTTCATCCAGAAAGGCTCTGATTTTTCGCGATTAAAGGGCAGCATAAAACTGATGGAGGCGCCGTCATTGACGCACTGTTCAAGAACATCGCTGAGCTCGTCGATTCGCGACAGAATCTGTGTCGCGCTCAGCACAAAGCAGGGTTTGCCGGAAGCCATGGTTTCTCCTTAGATTGACCCCTTCATACTGCTTTTAACAATTACACAACACAAGGGGCATATCATAGTAAAATATTATCTATGGCTTGTTCATTTGGAGTACTAACCAGTGGTAAATAACCGTGACAACGTAACGTTGCTGTTCATCGTTTAGCACTACATCCTGAGGTATATCATGCCATTTCGCCAGACACCCTCGACAGCACGTCGCCGTAGCATGTTGAGCGATAAATACTGGGTGACCACGCATAGGAGTCTGTTTACCATCATTGGCGGGAAACGCAGGTGCTAGTCGTTTAGCTATAAAATCCGCAGCATGTTGTTCGATAACTGGCGCCCCTTTATTCAGACAATACTGCCTTTCTTTCTGACCAAGACGAAACCGCGAGCGAAACGTTGATTTCGCCAGCCGGGCAAAAAGAGGATCGAGCGTTTTCATCAGTAAACCGAGCGCCCCAGCTGTTGTGTTAATTGTTCCAGCACGGCGATACCGGCCAGTGAATTTCCCGCCGGATCCAGTTCCGGACTCCAGACAGCAATCGCCATCTCGTGTGGCACGATCGCCACGATGCCGCCGCCGACGCCAGATTTCGCCGGAAGCCCAACCCGCCAGGCAAATTCCCCTGCGTTCTGATACATGCCGCTGGTCGCCATCAGCGCATTGATCTGCCGGGCCTGCATCGGTGTGACCACAGGCTCCGCAAGATGAAAGGCATGCCCTTGATTTGCCAAAAAGACAAAAGTCCGCGCCAGTTCCACACAGCTCATTTTCAGCGCGCAGTAGTGAAAATAGTTCTGCAAAACGGTGGGCACGTCATGGTGAAAATTGCCGAAGGATTTCATCAGCCATGCAATAGCGGCGTTACGCGCCGAGTGCTCAAACTCCGATCGCGCGACCGTCGCATCATAGGCGATATCCGAAACGCCGCTTAATGCCCGCACCACTTCCAGCATCCGTTGACGAGGTGCGCTTAGACGCCCTTGCAGCATATCGCAAACCACCAGCGCCCCGGCATTAATAAAGGGGTTGCGAGGGATACCCTGCTCCATTTCCAGCTGCACCAGGGAGTTAAATGGATGACCGGAAGGATCTTTGCCGACGCGCTGCCAGATCTCCTCTTCCTGATAGTGACGCATCGCCACGACCAGACTGAGCACCTTTGAAATTGACTGAATAGAAAAACGTTCTTGCGCATCTCCCGCCTGATAGTGCTGCCCATCAACGGTACAGATAGCAATACCCAGTTTTGAACCGTCGACGGAGGCTAATGCCGGAATGTAATCAGCGACTTTACCCTGACCAATCAGCGGACGAACCTGCTGCACAATGGTCTCTAAAATTGAATTGTCCATGGCCCTGGCCACAACATGCTCCTTGCTCGCAGGTATGAAAGGCCTGCGAGTATAACAGAGCTGAATACTCAACGTCAGGCCGGAAGGCGGAATCTGGCCACGGCCTGCATAAGCTGGTTAGATTCATGGTGAAGCTGTAAGGAAGAATCAGATGCAGCATTCACCAGATCACTGGTTTGTCGGGCTTCGCCGTTCAGGACATGGAGCTGACGGGTTAACTGGTGAATACTGTTCCCCTGATTTAACGTTGCAGTCGAAATGTCGTTCAGTAACGCGCCGAGGTTTTCCACCAGTGCGATAACCTGCTGCAAATTCTTATCCAGTCCATTAACCGCGTGAAAGCCCTCTTCAATGCCCTGTAACGAGTGTTTAATCAGTGTCTGAATGTTTTGCGTAGACTGACCGCTTTTTCGCGCCAGCAGCCCAACTTCTTTCGCAACCACGGCAAACCCGCGCCCTTGCTCCCCGGCATGTGCTGCCTCGATTGCGGCGTTGAGAGCCAGGATATTTGTCTGAAATGCAATGTTGTCGATAAGCGTTGTAATCCCTCGCATTTCAGACGAGCGAGTCACAATCGCCTGCATTGACGCATTTACCGTCGCCATCATTCGGTCTCCACCTGCCGCAATATCACGCGCCTGCACTGCGCGTTGATTCGCCAGTTCAGCAAAGCCACTGTTATCCTCAACATGCGTTTCCAGAACCGAAATATGCGATGTCACAGTGCTCAACTCTTCACTTTGTTTTGCCGACTGCTGGTATAGCTGTTTATTGTTCTGCGCAAGTTCGTTGATATTTCCTACCATTGCGGTGGTGGCATCATTCACCTGCCGTACCAGCGCGCAGAGCCCCTGCTGCATTGCAGCAATACGCGAACTTAATTGCGTCACTTCCCGATTAAACTGACTCACCTGCGGGGCTGGCCGGGAAAGATCACCCGCCGCTAAAATATCGATATGATCGATCAGCCGTCGCAGCGGCATAATCACCCAACGGAACATACTACGCCAGACCAGAAAGGCGATAACCACCAGTACCAGAGGAATAAACAAAAATAGATTCTGTAAACGCTCAAGACTGGTCAACAGCTGCTGACGCCCAACTTCCGCATGTCGCCCACTGCCCTGCTGAAAGCGCGCGTAATTACCGTTAAAGTCTGTCTGAAAGGCCTGCACGGGTACGGCAAAAAACGCATCAATGGAACCTGACTGCATCAGCCCGTCCGCCTGCTCCTTAATACCGCTATAAAAACGCTGATAGCTCTCTGTTAGATCCGGATCCGACTGCGGCTTCATATCCCGCCAGGCATCCCATGCAATTTTTGACTGCGCCAGCGCCCGATACGCCTCTTCCATTAACGGACGCCAACTCCCGTCCGATCCGGTGGCGGCATCCTGCATAAAATAAATCCCCGCACGGTTAAGTAAATCGCTGGCAGATAATAACGCCACCCGCGCTTCATCGACCTTTGCCTGCTGCAAAAGCGCGAGTTGATTACGCCCTTCATTCTGCTGTGCGTCACTGACTGAGACCGAGAGCATCAAGGAGGACACGACCTGCAAAATTGAGAACAGCGCAATAATGCAAAAAATGCCCGTTAACAGACCGAACTGACGGGGTATTAGACGATGGGAAATTTGCGTTATGTTCATATTACTCTTCTGTATCAAAGCGTTAGTCGCGAGTGTACGGAGAGTAAATGACAGAAAAATTGCAGAAATAAGACAGGTGCCCCCAGCGGAGGCACCCACACCATCAAAGGCGGTTTTTCCAGACGGTCTGCACGTTACAAAACTCATGCAGGCCAAAGTGAGAAAGTTCGCGGCCAAAGCCACTTTTCTTCACACCACCAAACGCAACGCGAGCATCGCTGGCGCTGTAACCATTGATAAATACGCCACCACACTCCAGGCGTGACGCCATCTTCTGCGCCAGCGCTTCATCCGCAGTAAACACCGTGGCGGATAAGCCGAAATCACTGTCATTCGCCAGCGCTAACGCATGTTCCGCATTCTTCGCCACGGTAATTGCCGCAACCGGACCAAACAGCTCCTGGCGGAACGCCGTCATCTCTGGAGTGACATCGCCCAGTACCGTCACGGCATAGTAATTGCCCTGACCCGCAATTTTTTCCCCGCCGAGCAGTAACCGTGCCCCTTCGGCAAGGGTGGCTTCTACCTGCTGGTGCAGTTCGTCACGCAGATCAAATCGCGCCATCGGCCCCAGATCGTTTTCTTCGTTCAGCGGATCACCCATTTTGAGCGCACTCGCAGCGGCCACAAAGCGTGAAGTAAATTCTGCCGCAATCCCTTCTTCGATAATAAAGCGCTTGGCTGCCGCACAAACCTGCCCTGTGTTCTGATAACGCCCAGCGACCGCCGCCTTAACGGCCAGATCGAGGTCAGCATCATTGAGGACAATAAACGGATCGGAGCCGCCCAGTTCAAGCACACATTTTTTCAGCGCGGCACCCGCCTGGGCGCCAATCGCCGCACCGGCACGTACGCTTCCCGTTACCGTTATCGCCGCGATACGCGGGTCATTGATCATTTGACTGACCCCGGCGTTATCGGCATTCACCCAACCGTAAACCCCCGCGGGTACACCAGCATCAGCGAAAACCTGCGCAATAATTGCAGCACAGCCGGTTACGTTAGGCGCATGCTTTAACAGATAGCCATTTCCGGCCAACAGAATCGGGACGGCACCTCGCATTACCTGCCAGAGCGGGAAGTTCCACGGCATGATCGCCAGAATGGTTCCTACCGGACGATACTCAATCACCGCCTGGTTATTCTCCACCAGCGTGGGTTCCGGATTGAGCATCGCCGGTCCATGCTCGGCGTACCAGTCACACAATGCAGCTGACTTGGCGACTTCAGCACGCGCCTGCTTAATGGGTTTACCCATTTCACGTGAGATACACTCCGCCATCTCTTCCGCACGATGGCGCAGAGCTTGCCCGATCTGGCGCAGCGTTTGCGCACGGTGCTCAACGGAAGTATGTTTCCATTCGTTATAGCCATTCGCGGCAAGGTTCAGCGCATGATCAATCTCTTCCGCGCTTGCCCACGGCGTCGCCGTCAGCCTTTCACCGCTGGCAGGGTCAAAGGAAATCGCATGTGTTGCTGCTGTGATAGTCATAAGTGCCTCTCTTTATCGCAGGGTATGGTTATATCATGAGCATATTTACTCTTTCTGAAAAATGAATAATATTAACCATACCATTCACGAATAGAGAATATTATGGATCTGACGCAGTTGGAAATGTTCAATGCCGTCGCGGAGACTGGCAGTATTACGCAGGCCGCCGCGAAGGTGCATCGCGTGCCATCCAATCTCACCACCCGTATACGTCAGCTTGAAGCCGACCTGGGTGTTGATCTGTTTATTCGTGAAAACCAGCGCCTGCGGCTTTCCCCATCCGGGCACAACTTTTTGCGCTACAGCCAGCGGATCCTGGCACTGGTTGAGGAAGCCAGGATGGTCGTCGCCGGGGATGAGCCGCAAGGACTCTTCTCTCTCGGCTCGCTTGAAAGTACAGCAGCAGTTCGCATCCCCGCCACGCTGGCTGAATATAACCAGCGTTACCCCAAAATTCAGTTCGCGCTGGCGACAGGTCCTTCAGGCACAATGCTGGACGGCGTGCTCGACGGTACATTGAACGCTGCCTTTGTCGATGGTCCAATTACCCATCCGGGACTTGAAGGAATGCCTGTCTACCGTGAAGAGATGATGATTGTCACGCCTAACGGTCATCCCCCCATTCAGCGGGCCAGCGACGTCAACGGTTGCAGTATTTACGCCTTTCGCGCCAACTGTTCCTATCGCCGCCATTTTGAAAGCTGGTTTCATGCCGATCGCGCCATGCCCGGCACCATTCATGAAATGGAGTCATATCACGGCATGCTGGCCTGCGTCATTGCCGGCGCGGGTATCGCACTGATCCCGCGTTCGATGCTGGAGAGCATGCCAGGGCATCATCAGGTCAACGCCTGGCCGCTAAGCGAGAACTGGCGCTGGCTGAATACATGGCTGGTCTGGCGCAGAGGTGCAATGACACGTCAGCTGGAAGCGTTTATTGAGGTGTTGAACCCTCAGTTATCACAGAGCCCGGAGTAACTGGCGCTCCTCAAAGAACATGAATACCTGTAAATCCGGGTGAAGTCATACGCCCGGAATTTCATTATTATTGAAATACTTAAAAATACGAGGAATGTTCGGCAGCAAATTGTGGCGCCCTGCCAATGAAATGAGATCCGCATCACAAAATGATTGTATTTTCGCCAGCAAACGTTTTAAGATCGTGACCTTACCTTTTCGCAGCTAATCCTCTTATTTGATATGACAACAGACACTGTTTCCCGCAAGGTCGCGTGGCTACGGGTAGTTACGCTTGCCATTGCCGGTTTTATTTTCAATACCACAGAGTTTGTCCCTGTCGGCTTGCTGTCCGACATCGCACAAAGCTTTAATATGCAGACTGCTCAGGTCGGGATCATGCTGACGATCTACGCCTGGGTTGTCGCCCTGATGTCGCTCCCTTTTATGTTACTTACCAGTCAGGTGGAGCGCCGAAAACTGCTGATCTGTCTGTTTGTTGTGTTTATCGCCAGTCATGTTCTCTCTTTCCTGGCATGGAATTTTACCGTGCTGGTAATTAGCCGTATTGGTATTGCCTTTGCGCACGCTATTTTCTGGTCGATCACCGCATCGCTGGCGATCCGCCTGGCTCCTGCCGGTAAACGTGCACAGGCTCTCAGCCTGATTGCCACCGGCACCGCGCTGGCTATGGTATTGGGCCTGCCCATCGGGCGCATTGTCGGTCAGTATTTTGGCTGGCGCACCACCTTCTTCGCCATCGGCATGGGGGCGTTAGTTACCCTGCTTTGCCTGATTAAGCTCCTGCCCAAACTACCCAGTGAGCACTCCGGCTCTTTAAAAAGCCTGCCGGTGTTATTCCATCGTCCGGCATTGATGAGTCTGTATCTACTGACGGTGATTGTGGTCACCGCACATTACACGGCCTACAGCTATATCGAGCCGTTTGTGCAGACCGTCGCGGGTCTGAGCGCAAACTTTGCTACCGTGCTGTTGCTGGTTCTGGGTGGCGCGGGAATTGTCGGTAGCGTCATTTTCGGTAAGCTGGGGAATCTGCATGCTTCCGTACTGATTAGCAGTGCCATTGCCCTGTTGACGGTATGCCTGGTGTTGTTACTTCCCGCTGCTGACAGCGAAATGCACCTTGCTATCCTGAGTATTTTCTGGGGCGTCGCCATCATGCTGATAGGTCTGGGCATGCAGGTGAAAGTGCTGGCGCTTGCTCCTGATGCGACTGACGTCGCAATGGCACTGTTCTCAGGCATCTTTAATATCGGTATTGGCGCTGGCGCGCTGGTAGGCAATCAGGTGAGTTTGCACTGGTCAATGTCTACGATTGGTTACGTCGGCGCAGTGCCTGCCGTGGTGGCGTTGATATGGTCGGTGATTATCTTTCGTAAATGGCCGGTATCGCTGGAAGAACAGCCTCAGCATTCGTAAAAAATGTGCCCGGTAGACATTACCGATTACCGGGCATAGTGTTCTAAGCGTAGGTTTTAATAATTTCCAGCACGCCGTTAATAATAAACTGCACGCCCATACACACCAGCAGGAAGCCCATCAGACGAGAAATCGCTTCGATACCACCTTTGCCGACGAGGCGCATGATCCCCCCGGAACTGCGCAAACAGCCCCACAGGATAATCCCAACAACCGCAAAAATAATCGGCGGCGCGATCATGATCACCCAGTCCGGAAATTCGGAGCCATGGCGCACGGTTGACGCGGAACTGATGATCATCGCAATCGTCCCCGGACCGGCAGTGCTTGGCATAGCCAGCGGTACAAAGGCGATATTGGCAGTCGGCTCGTCTTCCAGCTCTTCTGACTTGCTTCTCGCTTCCGGAGAATCATGTGCCTTCTGCTGCGGAAACAGCATCCGAAAGCCGATAAACGCAACGATTAACCCACCCGCAATACGGAGTCCGGGAATCGAAATCCCGAAGGTATTCATCACCAGTTGCCCGGCATAGTACGCCACCATCATGATGGCAAACACGTAAACAGATGCCATGAGTGACTGACGGTTACGCTCTGCGCTGTTCATGTTGCCCGCGAGGCCAAGGAACAACGCCACGGTGGTTAACGGGTTTGCCAACGGTAACAGGACTACCAGCCCCAGCCCTATTGCTTTAAACAAGTCCATCATAATGTCATCTTTCCTGTGCGTTAATCGTCAACGGCAAGTATACGGTGAAATCCAGAAGATAAGCCATTTTCGCGATGTAAGGATTCATTTTTCATCCGCACGTATAAACCATAATTATCAGATCGTTAAATTTCCACATTCCAGGTATTGAGTCTGATGATTTAGCAAAACGTGGCATTTGCGGATTCATTCGTTTGACTTATATTTGCCTAAGCAATAATATCAGCCGTGACTAACTACTTGCCAGGGCAACCATTGTGAAAAACACCAGTGATCTGTTTAACGAAATCATCCCACTGGGTCGTTTGATCTATATGGTTAATCAGAAAAAAGATCGTTTGTTAAACGACTATTTGTCACCGCTGGATATCACGGCATCGCAGTTCAAGGTGCTCTGCTCCATCCGTTGCGCGGTGTGCATCACCCCTGTCGAATTGAAAAAAGTGCTGTCTGTCGACCTTGGCGCCCTGACGCGGATGCTGGACAGACTGGCCTGTAAAGGCTGGATAGAAAGGCTTCCGAATCCACATGATAAGCGTGGCGTGCTGGTGAAACTCACCGAGCATGGCGCAGCAATTTGCGAGCAGTGTCATCAATTAGTAGGGCAAGACCTGCACCAGGAACTAACAAAAAACTTAACGGCGGATGAAGTAGCCACACTTGAGCACTTGCTTAAGAGAATCCTGCCGTAACCAGAAAGAGGTATGACGATGTCCAGACGCAATACTGACACAATCACTATTCATAGCATTTTGGACTGGATCGAAAATAACCTTGAATCGCCGCTCTCACTGGAAAAAGTGTCAGAGCGTTCAGGTTACTCCAAATGGCACCTGCAACGGATGTTTAAAAAAGAAACCGGTCATTCACTGGGTCAATACATTCGCAGCCGTAAAATGACTGAAATAGCGCAAAAACTAAAAGAAAGTAACGAGCCTATTCTTTATCTGGCAGAGCGTTACGGTTTTGAGTCTCAGCAGACGCTGACCCGGACATTCAAAAACTATTTTGATGTTCCGCCGCATAAATACCGTATGACGAATATGCACGGCGAATCACGCTATTTGCTCCCACTTAATCAATGTAATTGCTAAACGCCAGTTAACGACGTAACCGAGGAAATCATGAAACTTCTGTCTTATGCAATGCTGGCCCTGCTGTTTGTTGTTTCGGGCCAGAGCATGGCGGAACAGACCGCGCAACCTGCCACCCAGAACAGTCGCGACGCGATGATTATGCCCCCTGCGCACGATCAGTCCCCGTTCGATTTTAATCATATGGGTGCAGGCAGCGACAAGTCCGACGAATTAGGTGTGCCTTATTACAATATGCGCAACCTGTAATTATATTGCCCCGCCACTGCGGGGCTTTTTTTAGCCCCTCACCGACGCAACCTTACGCAACCGAAAGCCAAACACATTGATATACAACCCAGCCATGATCAGTAGCGCACCGAGCAGTTGCAATCCGGTCAGCGTTTCATCCAGCAGCACAACCGCACTCGCCAGTCCAACGACCGGCACCAACAGCGACAGCGGCGCTACACGCCAGGTCTCATAGCGTCCGAGTAACGAACCCCAGATACCATAACCCACGATGGTCGCCACAAACGCCAGATAAACCAGTGACAGAATGGTGGTCATATCTATCGCCACCAGACTTTGGGTAATTTGCGCTGGACCATCGAGAATTAATGAAGCAAGGAAGAACGGAGCAATAGGGATTAACGCGCTCCATACCACCAACGACATAACGGCCGGGCGCGAGGTATGCTGCATGATTTTTTTGTTAAAGATATTGCCACAGGCCCAGCTTAGCGCCGCCGCCAACGTCAGCATAAAACCGAGCATGCCAACATGCTGCCCGTTCAGACTGGCCTCAATCAGCACCAGCACGCCAAATACCGCCAGCGCAATGCCTACCAGCTGTTTACCCTGCAGACGTTCGCCAAAGGCGAATGCCCCCAGAATGATGGTGAAAAACGCCTGAGCCTGTAATACCAGAGAAGCTAACCCGGCAGGCATACCGAATTTGATAGCGCTAAAGAGAAACGCAAACTGCCCAAAACTGATGGTCAGCCCATAGCCGAGCAACAGCGAAAGTGGGATTTTCGGCCTGGCAACAAAGAGTATTGCCGGGAACGCCACCAGTAAAAAACGCAGCCCTGCCAGCATTAAAGGGGGCATATTATGCAGCCCCACTTTGATGACCACAAAGTTCAGTCCCCAAACCACAACGACCAGTAACGCCAATAACCCGTCTTTACGCGACATACCACCGCCCCTGCAAATATTAAATTTTTGTAAACAAGTTAAAGTAACGGAAATCGTTGTGCCGTAACAGATCATTATTTCAGGTAGGCTACGCAAGGCATTTTCGGACAACTTATTGAGTGTACATCACAGTTTTAGCATGCTATTTGTTTCTTATATCTAAAAAAAACATAACAACATGCATTGTCGGGCAGGAAAATGAATATCTCTCTGAGAAGGTCCACTCTCGCGTTACTCGCGTCATCTTTGTTATTAACAATTGGCCGTGGCGCCACTCTGCCATTCATGACGATTTACCTCAGTCGTCAGTATGGCCTGGGTGTCGATCTGATCGGTTATGCAATGACAGTAGCACTGACTATTGGCGTCGTTTTCAGTCTTGGATTCGGCATCCTGGCCGATAAATTTGAAAAAAAACGCTTTATGCTGCTGGCAATTTGTGGCTTTGCGTCCGGCTTTATTGCGATCCCACTGGTGCATAACGTGGTGGTCGTGGTTTTGCTCTTTGCTCTGATCAACTGTGCCTACTCCGTCTTCGCCACGGTGCTGAAGGCCTGGTTTGCCGATAATCTGTCTGCTACCAACAAGACTAAAATTTTCTCGCTTAACTATACCGTGCTGAATATTGGCTGGACCGTTGGTCCACCGCTGGGCACGCTGCTGGTGATGCAAAGCATTAACCTGCCATTCTGGCTGGCTGCCGCCTGTTCAGCATTGCCACTGGTGTTTATCCAGACCTGGGTAAAACGTTCAACAGCACCATCAGAAGGTTTAAACGCCGCGGTGTGGTCCCCTTCGGTACTCCTGCGCGACCGGGCATTATTCTGGTTTACGTTGTCGGCCTTTCTGGCATCGTTTGTTGGCGGTGCTTTTGCGTCCTGTATTTCACAATACGTTATGGTGGTCGCCGATGGCGATTTTGCCGAGAAAGTCGTGGCGGTGGTCCTGCCCGTGAACGCCGCCATCGTAGTATCACTGCAATACGCACTTGGCCGCAGGCTCACCGCCACGAATATCCGCCCGTTAATGACAATGGGTACAGTCTTCTTTGTCGTTGGCCTGATCGGTTTCGCCTTTTCCGGCAACAGTCTGTTGTTATGGGGAATTTCTGCTGCCTTTTTCACTATCGGCGAAGTCATTTACGCGCCGGGCGAATATATGCTTATCGACAACATCGCGCCAGCAGGCATGAAAGCCAGCTATTTTTCCGCCCAGTCGTTGGGCTGGCTTGGCGCAGCGGTTAACCCATTAGTCAGCGGCGTCATTTTAACCACATTGCCGCCATGGTCGCTGTTTGTCGCGCTGATAGTGGCGATCGTTCTTGCCTGGGCGCTCATGATAAAAGGCATGCGCGCCAAGCCCTGGGGGCAGACGGCAGTCTGCTGATGAGTATAGCGACAGAGCCGAAACCGCTCTGTCGCATACCTCAGATTGCAACCAGTCCCCGTACGCCCTCGGCCTCCATATTTTTACCGTCGCCGCGTTGAATAATGCTGCCCCGCGACATCAGCAGGTATTTGTCGGCTAGCTGCTGCGCAAAATCATAGAACTGCTCCACCAGCAAAATGGCCATATCACCCCGGTGCGCCAGTTGAGAAATAACCTGACTAATCTCTTTAATTACCGAAGGCTGAATCCCTTCGGTGGGCTCATCGAGGATCAACAGCTGTGGGCGACTTGCCAGCGCTCGCCCAATCGCCAGTTGCTGCTGTTGCCCGCCGGACAAATCTCCGCCTCGCCGATGCTTCATCTCCTGTAAAACCGGAAAGAGCGCGTAAATATCATCTGGCACATGCCGGGCCTCCGGTGCTGAAAAACGGGAAAGACCGAGCAGCAGATTCTCTTCTACCGTCAAACGCGGAAAAATATCACGCCCCTGTGGGACATACGCCACACCGGCCCTGACCCGCTGATGCGGCTTCCAGTGAGTGACATTTTTATCCTGCCAGAGCACGCTTCCGCTACGGGCCGGAATAATCCCCATCAGACACTTTAGTAGTGTTGTTTTCCCCACGCCGTTACGCCCCAGCAGGCATGTCACCTCGCCGATACGCGCTTCAAAGCTCACCCCGCGCAGAATATGGCTGCCACCATAATATTGATTTAGTTCTTTCACCTGCAGCATATGAACTCCTTAACGCCCGAGATAGACTTCAATAACCTGCTCGTTGGCCTGCACATCGCGAAGGCTCCCCTGAGCGAGGACACGTCCCTGATGTAATACTGTGACGCGATCGGCAATGGTTTCAACAAATCCCATATCGTGCTCAACAACCATCAGAGAGTGCTTACCGGCAAGCTGGCGAAACAGCTCCGCCGTGTATTCCGTTTCCGCATCCGTCATCCCCGCCGCGGGTTCATCCAGTAGCAGTAAATGCGGCTCCTGCACCAGCAGCATGCCAATTTCGAGAAACTGTTTTTGCCCATGCGAAAGCAGTCCGGCGCGGCGGGTCCGCTCATTACCCAGCCGCAACAGCGCCAGTACTTCATCAATATGATCCCGTTGTTCGCCTGAGAGTCGTGCCCGTAGAGAACCCCAGACAGATTTATCATTTTTCAGCGCCAGCTCCAGGTTCTCCTCCACCGTTAATGCTTCAAATACCGTGGGCTTCTGAAATTTCCGTCCAATCCCCTGACGCGCGATGGCGATGGGATCCAGCGTTGTTAAATCGGTCGACTGGTCGTATATCGCACGACCACTTTGCGGTCTGGTTTTACCGGTTATGACATCCATTAACGTCGTCTTCCCGGCGCCGTTGGGGCCAATAATACAGCGCAGTTCCCCGACGCCAATATTGAGCGAGAGATCCGTTAACGCCTGGAATCCGTCGAAATTAACGTTAATTTTTTCCAGTTGGAGTACCGGGTCCGTTTGTTCGCGAAACCGATCGCCCGGCATCTGGCGTGTAAAAAGTCCTTCATCCGGCTGCATTATTTGTCTCCTTTGCGAAACAGGCCAATCACACCACTAGGTAAAAAAAGCGTAACGCCAATAAAGATCAGGCCAAGAAACAGCTGCCAGTATTCCGGCATAATGACGGTAAACAGGCTTTTAGCACCGTTCACCAGTACTGCGCCAAATACCGGGCCGATCAGGGTTCCACGTCCGCCCAGAGCAACCCAAATCGCCGCTTCAATCGAGTTGGTCGGCGACATTTCGCTGGGGTTGATAATCCCTACCTGCGGGACATAAAGCGCCCCGGCCAGGCCGCACAGTACAGCTGAAAGCGTCCACACCAGTAACTTGAAACCTTTCGGATCGTAACCACAGAACATCAGACGGTTCTCGGCATCACGCACGGCGGTCAGAATACGACCAAACTTACTGCGGGCCAGCGCAAGTCCCAGCCATATTGCCAGCACCAGCAGCATAACCGTCGCCAGAAACAGCGCGATCCTGGTGGACGTCGCGGTCACCGGAAACCCCAGAATGGTGGTAAAACCGGTAAAACCGTTATTTCCACCAAAGCCGGTTTCATTGCGGAAAAACAGCAGCATTCCGGCGAAAGTCAGGGCCTGGGTCATGATGGAGAAATAGACCCCTTTGATTTTTGAACGGAAGGCAAACCAACCAAATACCAGCGCCAGCAGGCCCGGCACCAGAACAACCAGCAGCATCGCCCAGAGAAAATGTTGCGTCCCCCACCAAAACCAGGGCAGCTCGCTCCACGACAGGAATGACATAAAGGCCGGTAATCCTTCGCCGGAAGCCTGACGCATCAGGTACATTCCCATCGCATAGCCCCCCAGCGCGAAAAAGATACCGTGTCCCAGCGAGAGCATTCCGGCATAGCCCCACACCAGATCCAGCGCAACGGCCACAATGGCATAGCAGAGAATTTTCCCGGCCAGCGTCAACGTCCACACCGATATGGCCAGCGGATGCTCCGCGGGTAACAGCGCAAGAAACGGCAAAATAATCAACGCCAGCAGTAAGCCCAGACCCAGCACGCGTGTTGCACGCGGCGCTTTACGCGCCAGCGTTATTGTCATTGGCATCGTCATCAGTCAATAACCCTCCCTTTCAGCGCGAACAGTCCCTGAGGTCGTTTCTGAATAAACAGAATGATCAGCACCAGGATCATGATTTTGCCGAGAACCGCCCCCACCTGAGGCTCCAGAATTTTATTGAAGATCCCCAGCCCAAATGCCGCAGCCACGCTCCCGGCAAGCTGTCCAACGCCGCCCAGTACCACCACCAAAAACGAATCGATAATGTAGCTTTGCCCCAGCTCCGGTCCTACGTTACCTAGTTGCGAGAGCGCCACGCCTCCCAGACCGGCAATTCCTGAACCAAGGCCAAAGGCCAGCATATCGACTCGTCCGGTGGGTACGCCGCAGCAGGCCGCCATATTGCGATTTTGCGTCACGGCACGCACGCACAGCCCGAGGCGCGTTTTATTCAACAGCAGCCAGGTGAAGAACAGCACCAGCATGGCAAAGCCAAGCACCACTATTCGGTTCCATGGCAATATCAGATTGGCATAAACCTGAATACCGCCGGAAAGCCATGCCGGATTGGCGACTTCCAGGTTTTGCGCGCCGAAAGTCATTCGCACCAGTTGGATGAGCATCAGGCTGATACCCCAGGTCGCCAGTAGCGTTTCAAGCGGACGGCCATATAAATGGCGTATCACCCCTCGCTCGAGCAGCATTCCTACTGCCGCAGTCAGCAAAAAGGCGACCGGAAGTGCAATAACCGGATACCAGGCTAACCCGTGCGGGAAAAACTGCCCCATCAACTGTTGCACCATCCAGGTACAGTACGCCCCGAGCATTAACATCTCGCCATGCGCCATATTGATGACGCCGAGCAATCCATAGGTTATCGCCAGACCCAATGCCGCCAGCAGCAAAATAGAACCCAGTGACAGTCCCATGAAAGCCTGCCCTAGAAGATCCCCAACCTTCATGCGATGCGAGATGGAATTCAGACTTTCGTCAGCGGCAGCACGCACTCGGGCATCGGGTTCATGTTCAGCCCGGGTGAATGGCTGCAGGCGCGCCTGAGTTTCAGGATCATTTGACGCCCCTAATAGTTCGATTGCCTGAAGCCTGACCTCCGGCGAGGTGCTACTCAGTTGCAGATTTGCCAGTGCAATAGCGAGTGCGGATTTCACATCACCATCTGACTCCTGAGCCAGTCGTTGTTGTAAAAACGGCAGCATGCCCGGCTGCGCCTCACGCTGTAATGTACGAGCTGCCTCTCCCCTTACCGTGACACTGTCACTTAAAAGCTGATGGACAGCCAACGCTCCGGCTACCAAATTACGCAGGCGGTTAGTCAGGCGAGTTTTTTTTAGCTCGCCGTTTGGGGCTGTCGCTGTTCCTAACGGCTGTACGTGCGAGCCGTTCATGATGAAGGCATTTTTCGTGTTATCGGTCAGCAGGTTCTCATCTCGCAGCGCGCTGAGCAGCGGGATGCGCTGAACGTCGGGATTCACCGCCCATTGTTCAAGCAAGGCGGCCTGCTGAGCACGGTTGGCGGCGGTAAAGGAATCAGCATCTGCGGCCTGGGCTATCCACGGCAAAAACCACATCAGCAACAACACACCACGAATCAAGCGCATAGCTTTCATGAGCGTTCTCCAAAGCATTACCCTCCCGCAGGAGGGCGTTAGATCAGTTGCTGGCGGTTTTCACAGGCTGTTCAGATTTTTTATCATTACCAGCGATGTACGGACTCCACGGCTGGGCGCGGACCGGCTCATCGGTTTGCCACACCACGTTAAACTGGCCGTTGCCTTCAATCTCGCCAATCATGACGGGTTTATGCAGGTGATGGTTGGTCGCATCCATGGTCAGGGTAAAACCTGATGGTGCAGCGAAGGATTGCCCCGCCATAGCAGCACGAACTTTATCCACATCGGTAGTTCCGGCTTTTTCTACCGCCTGCGCCCACATGTGCAGGCCAACATATGTGGCTTCCATTGGGTCGTTCGTCACTACCGAATCAGCATTCGGTAATTTGTGCGCTTTGGCATACGCCCGGTAATCAGCGACAAACTTCTTGTTGGCCGCATTATCGACGGACTCAAAGTAGTTCCAGGCGGCAAGGTTGCCCACCAGCGGTTTGGTATCAATACCGCGTAGCTCCTCCTCACCCACGGAAAAAGCCACCACCGGCACATCGGTGGCTTTCAGCCCCTGATTCGCTAACTCTTTATAGAACGGTACGTTAGAATCCCCATTGATGGTTGATACCACCGCCGTTTTTCCCCCTGCGGCGAATTTTTTAATGCTGGCGACAATGGTCTGGTAATCGCTGTGTCCGAATGGGGTGTACACCTCTTCGATGTCTTTATCGGCGACCCCTTTTGAGTGCAAAAAGGCGCGTAAAATTTTGTTGGTCGTGCGCGGATAAACATAATCTGTGCCCAGCAGGAAGAAGCGTTTCGCGCTACCGCCGTCCTCACTCATCAGATACTCAACCGCTGGGATCGCCTGCTGATTGGGGGCTGCGCCAGTATAGAAGACGTTAGGCGACATCTCCTCACCTTCATATTGCACCGGGTAAAACAGCAGACCGTTCAACTCTTCAAATACCGGTAGAACCGATTTACGCGAAACCGATGTCCAGCAGCCGAAAACTGCCGCCACCTTGTCCTGACTCAGCAGTTGTCTTGCTTTTTCAGCAAATAACGGCCAGTTCGAGGCCGGGTCAACCACCACCGGTTCCAGCTTTTTACCCAACACACCGCCCTGAGCATTTATTTCATCGATGGTCATCAACGCCACATCTTTTAGCGGCGTTTCGGATATGGCCATCGTGCCGGATAACGAATGCATGATGCCAACTTTAATGGTGTCGGCTGCCTGAACGCTAAAACTCACGCCCATTGCGACAACAGAGGCAGAAAGTGCAAAAGCTTTTAAAAATGTACGACGCTGCATAGTTTCACTCCTGAAATTAGACTTGCTGAAAGCTCCGGTGCAGCCGGGCAGACAAAACGGTGCAAATTAAGGATGTTCAGAAGTGATAAGGCAAAAACGATGCCAGATATTAAAATATCATATAAAATCAATAAATTAGCATCTCACGCACAAAAATCAGTATTACATTTTCCCGCCAAAAGGATTAATCAAACGAAAAATTGAACCACCATGAGACAACTCTGCATTATAAACGTGCAACAATCTGTATCAGCAGCACACCGTCATAACAGCGTCTCAGGGTTTAAAAACAGGGTTGTTTGTGCGCAGATAAATGTGTCTCGTCACTATTATTTATTTTATTCGACGTGATCATGTCAAAAATTTACTTTTCAGTCGAAATAATCACACAGTTCAGCCTTTGTTTAAGATTGAATTGCTACTATAGTCATAAGCGAGGTGAACTTAAGGTAAGAGAGGAAACTCACAGATAAAGGAGCATTTACTATGCTGGGTAATATGAATATTTTTATGGCTGTTCTGGGAATTATTTTATTTTCCGGTTTCCTGGCCGCGTATTTTAGCCACAGATGGGATGATTGATGAACGGAGATAGTCCTGCACCGACCCGGCCCCTTGTTGCGTAGCTGCACAAGGGGCCATTTTTTTTACCTGAATCGCACTCGCTGTGCCTTTTTCCTGATTTACAGATAAAAAAAACCGCCGGATAAACCAGCGGTAAATGCTTGCATGGATAGATTTGTGTTTTGCTTTTATACGCTATCTGGCAATTCCCTGCGAAGATAACGGATAGTCAGCTAACCTATCATCGACAACCCCAATGAAAGTTAAACGAAACGCAACTACCTCAAAGCGTTTTTCGAAAACTCACGCACTGAGGGGATACGAGGTTCCGTCATTGGTGTCCACCAACGCAATTTGCTCATTTTCATCCATAAACATGCAGCGATTCCTGCCGGTCTGTTTCCCCTGATACATCGCCCTGTCGGCCCGACCAAGCACAGTATCCAGCGTTTCACCCTGTTGAACCCGGGTTATGCCTGCCGTCACCGTGATACCGATCTCTCCCTCAGCGTAGGGAATTTTTTTCTGACCAATCAGACGACAAAGTCGCAAACCCGCCTGGCATGCCTGCTCGTCCGTTTTTGTTCTGATGATGATAATGAACTCTTCTCCACCGTAACGGTACGCCGCCTCATCATATCGCGTCCATGACAATAAATTTGATGCCAGAGCGCGCAATACCACGTCACCGACCAGATGACCGTATGTATCGTTAACGTATTTAAAACGATCGATATCCAACAACAATATATAGAGATTAAGCGGTTCGGCGTCGAGCAACTGCCGATCAAAAGACTCATCGAGCATTCTTCTGCCAGGTAAACCTGTTAATACATCGATATTACTGCGGATACTCAATAAATATATTTTGTAGTCCATTACAGATGAGGTAAATGCCAGAAGCGCGTCCTGGAAACTGTCGAAATGCCATGAATGGCTACGTTTCTCCACTATAGCCAATAGCAACTCCTTGCCTAATAAATGCATCTTTTCGTGAGTGGCACTTATCTTGCTCACGTAACTACAATCATCCTCATTGTACCGCGATTGATTATTAAGCCACAGTCCAAATCGACAAACAAAATGCGAGTTTTCACCCATAATATCAGGCTGTGTTACATCTGAAGACACCACGCAGCGGAACATCTTTACCAGCCATTTGTAGTGGGCATCAATGGACTTGTTCAACTCAATCAAAATTGTATCTATTTCCTTCGTATTTCTCATCATCACGTTCTCTCTCCCTGTTCGAGCGTTTCTGATGGAATTATCTTAACGATAAAAAAGAAAATTTATGTAAATTTTTTAATAGTAATTAATAAGCCGCGATTAACAATAGCATTGCGCTATGCCACTGGTCGCGGCATAGCGTACATCACTCAGTTCATACCAGACTCAAATTGAACACGGCCATTGAGCCTTTTATTTTCGCGGATAGATAAAAACCGCTAAGAAAGCTGATGTGTATGCTTTAAGCTTTTTATAGCTATCTTTTTCCGATTAGAGACCTAAATTGCAAGGTTATTTCTTAGGTAATATAAAAACCGGGCGTTACACCCGGTTGGGAATGCACGAAACGATAGTGAGCAGTAGGCCGGATAAGGCGTTTACGCCGCCATCCGGCAATCTGTTACAAGCAGCCGGATGGCGCTTCGCTTATCCGGCCTACAGCGTAATTCCCTTTTCAGCACAATGATGAATTTATCGGCGTCATTATGTTTAG
Source organism: Citrobacter sp. Cpo103 (assembly GCF_030332605.1). Lineage (NCBI taxonomy): Bacteria > Pseudomonadati > Pseudomonadota > Gammaproteobacteria > Enterobacterales > Enterobacteriaceae > Citrobacter > Citrobacter sp. Cpo103. Next base: position 131,544 of record NZ_JAOWHO010000023.1, read on the forward strand.
CTAAGCTGAATTGAGGACTTTCCCCCTCTGAACAAACCTTACGCGCTCAAACCACGATGTTCCAGCATCGGCTCCATTCGGGGATCGCGCCCGCTCCACTGGTGATAGAGTTCAGCTAAATCAGTACTGTTACCGCGGGACAAAATAGCTTCACGGAACTTTTGCCCGTTTTCACGAGTTAATCCGCCCTGCTCTACAAACCACTGATAGCCATCATCGGCCAGCATTTGCGTCCACAAATAGGCGTAATAACCTGCGGCATAACCGCCGCCGAAGATATGGGCAAAATAGCTGCTGCGATAACGAGGCGGCACAGCCTTGAGATCCAAACCTTCAGCCGCCAGCGCCTGCTGTTCAAATTGATAGACCGAAAGAGATAACGCGCTCTTTTCCAGACTGTGCCAACGCATATCCAACAATGCGGCACTGAGCAGTTCGGTCATGTCGTAACCTTTGTTAAACAGGCTGGCCCGCTGCATCTTATCCCGCAACGCCTGTGGCATTTGCTCCCCGGTATCAACATGACGAGCAAAACGAGCAAAGACCTGCGGATGACTCGCCCAGTGTTCGTTGATCTGCGAAGGAAACTCAACAAAATCACGCGGAGTGTTGGTCCCTGAAAGCGTGGCATAACGCTGAGTGGCGAACAGGCCATGCAACGTGTGCCCAAACTCATGAAATAACGTAATAACATCATCCCACAATAACAATGCAGGCTGACCTTTTGCCGGTTTTTGATAATTACACACGTTGTAAATAACCGGCCGGGTTTCATTGAGTTGCGATTGCTCAACAAAATTGCCCATCCAGGCACCACCGCTTTTCGATTCCCGGGCAAAGAAATCGCCGTAAAATAACGCCAGCCCTACGCCATCGTGATCGAATATTTCCCATACCCGAACATCCGGGTGATAAACAGGAATGTCGAACCGTTCTATAAATTTTATGCCAAAGAGTTGATTAGCTGTCCAGAAAACGCCCTCGTTCAGCACCGTATCAAGGGCAAAGTAAGGTTTGAGCTGCGCCTCATCAAGTGCATATTTCTCACGACGAACCTGCTCGGCATAAAATGCCCAGTCCCAGGCCTCGACGTTAAATTTCCCCTTTTCGTGATTTATAACATTCTGGATTTCGGCCTGTTCATCCAATGCCCTGGCTCGCGCAGCGGGAACAATCGCCCGCATGAAATTGAGTGCAGCTTCCGGTGTTTTTGCCATCTGATCGGCAATTTTCCAGGCGGCGTAATTGGCAAAACCGAGTAGTTTCGCCTGCTGCATTCGGATCTCGACCAGTCGCTGAATAATCGCCCGAGTATCGTTAGCGTCATTGTTTTCTGCTCTCGTCCATGCGCGGTTGAACAGATTCTCACGGGTCTGGCGATCGCGTAACGCCGCAAGCGCCGGTTGCTGAGTCGTGTTCAATAGCGGGATAACCCAACGCGCTTCAAGCCCTTTCTCCTTTGCAGCTTCGGCGGCAACAGCAATTTCCTCTGCGCTGAGTCCGTCCAGGTAACGTGCATCATCCACCACCAGAGCACCGGACTTGTTCGCCGCCAGCAGACGTTGATTAAACTGGCTGGTCAACGTGGCGGACTCTGTATTGAGCGCTTTAAGGTTCGCTTTATCGACCTCATTCAGACGCGCGCCGGCTAATACAAAACGCTGGTGGATGACCTCCAGCAAGCGTGATGATTCGCTATCCAGCCCCAGTGAACCTCGCTGTTGCCAGACCGCTTCAACGCGCGAAAAAAGCGCGTCATTAAGATAAATATCATTGGCAAGGCTCGCCAGTTCCGCGGAAAATTCTTCGTCAAGGCGCTGTAGTTCATCGTTGGTGTGTGCCGCCGTCATCGCGAAGAAAATGCTGGTTACGCGTGTGAGCAGCGTGCCACTTTGTTCAAGCGCCAGCAACGTATTGGCAAAATCAGGGGCCTGCGGGTTTTGCACAATCGCCTCGATCTCTGCACGTTTTTGCCGCACGCCTTCATCGAACGCTGGGCGATAGTGCTGCACCTCTATCTGATCAAACTGCGGGGCCTGATACGGCAATGTGCTGTGGTGTAAAAAGGGATTCGTTAACGACATCTTCCACTCCTGAAAACGATTTGTTTACCAGAGTAGACTTCCCGGGAATCAACCGCAATCGCGTTACGCAGGAATAGCTCTGAACGGAAATGACGTGCTATGGTAGTACTACATAAAAAGCGTTGAGGAACAGTGAGATGATCGTTTTAGTAACCGGAGCAACCGCAGGTTTTGGTGAGTGCATTACGCGTCGTTTTATTGAGAATGGGCATAAAGTTATTGCCACCGGACGCCGCCAGGAGCGCCTGCAAGAGCTCAAAGATGAGCTGGGTGACCGCCTCTATACCGCGCAACTGGACGTACGTAATCGTGCATCGATTGAAGAGATGATGGACGCCTTACCCGCAGAATGGCGCAATATTGATGTTCTGGTCAACAACGCAGGTCTGGCGCTGGGCCTTGAGCCTGCTCACAAGGCCAGCATTGAAGACTGGGAGAATATGATCGACACCAACAACAAGGGGCTGGTTTATATGACCCGTGCCGTTCTGCCTGGTATGGTTGAACGCAACCGCGGTCATATTATCAATATCGGTTCTACCGCGGGCAGTTGGCCATACGCTGGCGGTAACGTCTACGGTGCGACTAAAGCGTTTGTTCGCCAGTTTAGCCTGAATTTACGTACTGATTTACACGGCACTGCAATTCGCGTTACCGACATCGAGCCGGGTCTGGTTGGCGGTACGGAGTTCTCTAATGTCCGTTTTAAAGGTGATGACGCCAAAGCTGAAAAAGCCTACGAAAATACCACGGCGCTGACTCCGCAAGATGTTACAGAAGCGGTATGGTGGGTGGCTTCTTTACCGGCTCATGTCAATATCAACACCCTTGAAATGATGCCTGTCACACAGTCTTTTGCCGGGCTGAGTATCCACCGGAGCTAATTTCTCTGCCCGGCCTTGTGCCGGGTATAGATAGCCTGAAAGAAGTGATAAAATATCCGGGTTAACTCTCTAAAAAGTAAGAATGAATGACCGTAGAAACGCAGCTCAACCCTACACAACCAGTAAATCAACAGATTTACCGTATTCTTCGCCGTGATATCGTGCATTGTCTGATTGCACCCGGTACACCGCTGTCGGAGAAAGAGGTTTCTGTACGATTTAATGTGTCACGCCAGCCGGTACGAGAAGCATTCATCAAACTGGCTGAGAACGGTCTGATTCAGATCCGCCCGCAGCGTGGCAGCTACGTGAATAAAATTTCGCTGTCGCAGGTGCAAAACGGCTGTTTTGTTCGCCAGGCAATTGAATGTGCCGTGGTACGCCGCGCCGCATCGCTGATCAACGATCAACAGTGCTATCAGCTTGAACAGAATTTGCATCAGCAGCGCATCGCAATTGACCGAAAACAGATTAATGATTTCTTCCAGCTTGATGATGAGTTTCATCAGAAACTGGCTTTAATCGCCGAGTGCCAACTCGCCTGGGATACCGTTGAGAATATAAAGGCTACAATTGACCGCGTTCGTTATATGAGCCTGGATCATATTTCCCCGCCTGAAATGCTGCTACGCCAGCATCACGATATCTTTGCCGCCCTTGAGAAGCATGATGGCGATGCGGTCGAGCGCGCAATGATGCTCCATCTTCAGGAAATTGGTGAGTCCGTTCAGCTTATTCGTCAGGAAAATAGCGACTGGTTCAGCGAAGATTAATACTACGCTCACCTCACTCCGGGGTGAGTTTCTCCTGCGTTTTCCCCTCTCCCGCATAACTGCATAAAAAAAGCTGTGATTTTGATCGAAAACAAAAAAAATCATTAACGAGAAGCGTATTTATATTGCGCCCGTTACGTGGGACTAAAAGCCCACGGGCTTTGACGGTAAGTTGGAAAGGAGAAAACACCATGAAAACATACGATCGTAACCGTAACGCAATCACCACTGGCAGCCGCGTCATGATCAGCGACACCGGACTCACAGGCCGCATTACAGCGATAGATACCGATGGCCTGACCGCTGAGCAGATTCGCCGCGGGAAAACAGTGGAAATCGAAGGATGTGAAGGCAAATACGCCCCCCTCGAGCTGATTCGTTTAGGCATGAACTAATTGGTGTGAATGCCAGAAAACACAGCGCCATCTGGCCGTTGCAAGCCAGATGGCGACATAAAGCATAATCTTCGTTACATCAGTTTTGCTGCATACTTCGCAACCGTCGCCTTCGCCCCTTCAGCCAGTAAAGTAAGATACGCTTGTGTGACCTGACGGTTGAACAGCTCAACCTGCGGCAGTTCGCGACCAAAAATAGCATCAATTGCCAGCAGCGCCTGAACGCGCTCTTCGCCCTCGTTACTGCTACGCACGGCATTCTGGATCACCGGCAACAATGGATCGCTAATTTCAATCGCCTGGCCCTGTTCATCCACACCACCGACGTAACGCATCCAGCCAGCGACACCCAGTGCCAGCAGCGCAAAGTCACTACCGTGCACAATGTGCCAACGAATGGAATCAAGCATACGCTGCGGCAGTTTTTGGCTACCGTCCATGGCGATCTGCCAGGTACGATGACGCAGCGCCGGATTGCTGTAGCGTTCAATTAACAGATCGGCGTAGCGCTGTAGGTCAACACCTTTTACTTTCAGCGTAGGTGCTTGTTCCTGCAACATCAGCGCACGTGCAGCAAGACGATAGTTTTCATCACCCATGCAATCGTTAATATGTTGATATCCCGCCAGATACCCAAGATACGCAAGGAAAGAGTGGCTGCCGTTGAGCATACGCAGTTTCATCTCTTCAAACGGAATGACATCAGCCACCAGTTCCGCCCCGGCCTTTTCCCATTCAGGACGGCCGGCAACAAAGCTATCTTCAATTACCCACTGGCGGAACGGTTCGCATGCCACGCCTGCCGGGTCGCGTACACCGGTGATATGTTCAATTTTGTCCAGTGTCTCCTGCGTAACTGCCGGGACAATGCGGTCAACCATGGTTGATGGGAATGTCACATGTTGTTCGATCCACGCGGCCAGTTCCATATCCACCGCTCGGGCATATGCAGTGACAACATTGCGCATCACATGACCGTTTTCTGGCATGTTATCGCAGGACATCACGGTAAAGGCGGCTAAACCCGCAGCTTTGCGACGAGCCAGGGCTTCAACCACCACGCCCGGCGCAGTTTTAGGCTGTTTGGGGTTTTGCAGATCGGCTGCAATCATTGGATTGTCTAACATCAGTTGGCCGGTCGCCGGAGAATGGCAGTATCCTTTCTCGGTGATGGTCAGGGAAACGATCGCGACCTGCGGTTCACACATCGCTGCCAGTACGCTTTCCAGACCATCAACCTGCGCATGCAATGCATTTTTCACCACGCCCACGACTCTCGCAGTCCAGGCATCAGCAGACATCTCTGCAACGGTATACAGATTATCTTGCTGTTTCAGATCGAAAATCTGCTGCTCGCCGCCAATCAGGTTCACTTCGCAGTAACCCCAGTCACTGCCGTGATCGGCGGCCAGAATGTCAGCGTAAACACCCTGATGTGCGCGGTGAAACGCGCCAAACCCCAGATGAACAATACGCGGAACCAGTTTTGTACGATCGTAGTCAGGAAGTGCAGCCTTAGCCGCTAAGAGCTTGTTTTGCATGGTATGGCCTACTTATAAATGAAATCAGGACTGTTCCAGAGTAACGCCTGTATGGTTGTATGTTTTGATTTGCATTAAGCTTTTTATGATTGGTATGACATCATTTATTGAGTTATGAACCAAAATCGGTGAGTTTGGCGGCATACTGCCGCCAATCGATATTAGTGTTTCTGCCACTGCTGATATTCACGTTTAAGTCTTTGCGGTGCAGTTTCCGGCATCATCAACAAACCAATAATTGAAATAACTCCAAGCACAATCACATAGGTTGCAAGTCCATAGTAATGTCCACCTGTTACTTGCAGAATTTTTACTGCTACTAAGCCAAGAATCCCGCTGCCTATTAGCGACCCCAGTTGCCAAATTAATGCTATTCCGCTACAGCGAATATGAGTTGGGAAAAGCTCTGGAAAATAAGAGGCCTGAGGTGCGTAGCACATACTATGCCCAATACTCAGAACCAGGATCATTACTATTTGTGTAAGCCAAAAACTATCCTGATTAATCGCAAGAAAGAAAGGAATAATCATAACGACCTGCAGCAACGCGCCGATAATATAAACTGGTTTACGTCCAATTTTATCGCATAGCGACCCCATCAACGGTATTGCAATGATTTCTATTATGACCGCAACGATCATTGTCTCCATCAAAATATTAGCATCAAGATTGTTTGCCTTACCGTAAGCCAAAACAATCACTGTGAACATTGCAAATGTGCAAGCTTCAATTAGTTTCGCACAGACCCCCTTGACAACAATGCCAGGAAAATCGCGGATAACTTCAACTAATGGACGTGATTCTTCTGCTTTTGTCTCCCTAATCTGAGCAAAGACCGGTGACTCATCAATTTTTAAGCGGATAAACAGCCCTACAATAACCAGTAACAGACTCAAAAGGAACGGTATACGCCACCCGTAATCCATCATTGCCTCTGGAGAAAGTGTGGCATTTAACAGCGCAAAGAGTGCTAACGGCAGAAGAAAACCAACCGGGGCACCAATTTGAACCCAACTGGAAAAAAATCCACGATTTTTGGGTTCAGAATATTCAGCAGTCATCAGTACTGCACCGGCTTGCTCTCCTCCAACACCAAATCCCTGTAATACACGAATAAAAATAAGTAAAGCTGGAGCCCAGACACCAATTTTCTCATATGTAGGTAATAACCCGATACAAAACGTCCCCAAACCTACAATTAATATGGTAATAACCAGTGCTTTTTTACGCCCAACCTTATCGCCAATATGACCAAAGACAATTCCTCCTAATGGTCTTGCGAGGAAACCAACAGCATAGGTTGCAAAAGCAGCGAGAGTACTTATTAACGGATCATCACTTGGGAAAAATAAATGACCAAAAAAGAGTACAGCAGCTGTCCCGTATGCAAAAAAATCATAATACTCAGCTGCTGTACCAATTGCGGATGCTGAAGCCACTCGGCGAATAATGGGCTTATTATCTACGTTATCTTTAATATCGACTGAACTAACCATAAGTTTAACCTTCTGTAGGGTATTGGGTTAATCAACATCTTTCGTACGTAAAATTTATATTTACCAGTTCCACAGCGTGCCATCTTCCAGGCGAGCAACGGGCAGATATGCAGGGTCATACGGATATTTCGCCGCCAGTTTTTCGTCAAACTCGATCCCAAGACCAGGTTTGTCTCCTGGGTGCATATAGCCGTTATCAAAGGTCCAGTTATGTGGGAACACTTCCAGCATTTGCTCGGAATAGCCCATATATTCCTGTACGCCGAAGTTCGGCACCCACAGATCAAAATGCAGCGCGGCGGCCATGCACACAGGCGACAGATCGGAAGGTCCATGTGAACCGGTACGAACCTGATACAGCGACGCGAAATCGGCAATCCGGCGCATACCGGTGATACCACCCGCATGGGTGATGGTGGTGCGGATATAGTCGATCAGTTGTTCTTCAATAAGCTGTTTACAGTCCCAGATACTGTTGAACACTTCCCCTACCGCAATCGGCGTGACCGTATGCTGGCGGATCAGGCGGAAGCACTCCTGGTTTTCAGCTGGCGTTGGGTCTTCCATCCAGAACAAACGGTACTGTTCAATGCTTTTGCCAAAACGGGCCGCTTCAATTGGCGTCAGACGGTGGTGCATATCGTGCAGGAGATGTTCGTTGAAACCAAACTTGTCACGCACGGCAGCAAACAATTTTGGTGTGAAATCCAGGTATTTCTCCGTTGACCACAACTGCTCTTCCGGCCATTGCCCTTTGGTGGCGGGTTCGTAGGCCAGTCCTTTGCCTTTAGACATACCGTAAGTGGTTTTCATACCCGGCACGCCGCACTGCACGCGAATAGCTTTAAAGCCCATTTCTTTATGACGCGCATAATCTTCGAGTACGTCATCAACGGTATGGCCTGTGGTGTGACAGTAGACCATAACCCCTTCACGAGAAGCACCGCCGAGCAACTGGTACAACGGCATATTCGCCGCTTTCGCTTTGATGTCCCAGAGAGCCATATCCACCGCAGAAATCGCCGACATGGTGACCGGACCACGACGCCAGTACGCACCTTTGTAGAAAAACTGCCAGATGTCCTCAATACGATGCGCATCGCGACCAATAAGCTGCGGACACACGTGATCTTTCAGATACGACGCCACGGACAACTCGCGTCCATTTAACGTGGCATCTCCCAGCCCGGTGATCCCATCTTCTGTGGTAATTTTCAACGTTACAAAATTACGCCCAGGACAGGTGACAAACACTTCAGCCCCAACAATCTTCATTTCTTATTCCCTACATCTGTTCTTGTGATGCAGGAAATTTACTCAACTGAGCTACTACCATACAAGTATAAAGATCAAAAAAACGCTGTTTGATCACAAAAAAGGCGCTATGCGCGCCCCCATCCAGCCACAATGATCAACATGCCGCACAATGCCACCAGCGCGCCAGACCAGTCATATAAACTGAGTTTTACACCATCGACAATGCGTAGCCATAGCAGCGCGGTCACCACGTAAACACCGCCATAGGCTGCGTATACACGCCCGCTGGCTGCCGGATGCAGCGTCAGCAACCAGACGAATACAGCCAGTGATACCCCGGCGGGTATCAGCAACCAGGCTGTAGCCCCTCGCTTAAGCCAGAGCCAGGGTAAAAAGCAGCCAATGATTTCGCATAACGCGGTGACGAAAAAAAGAAATGTGGTCTTAAGCATTGATGTTATTCAGTTACCTTCGGTTTAACCATGATACGACAGAATCTCGTTAACGTATCCATATCTACCGGGTGGGTATGCCCGCAAACTGGAATAGTGTAGAATTTAACCCTGTTTTATCGTTTTTACCCTTTCCCATAAAAGGAATTCACCATGAAAATTACACTGACCAAACGCCTGTGCCTGACGGCTATGCTGACGCTGGCTGCGGCTGTGTACACCTCTTCCGCATTTGCTGAAACCAGTAAACTGGTCATTGAATCCGGAGACAGTGCGCAAAGTCGTCAACAAGCCGCAATGGAAAAGGAACAATGGAACGATACGCGCCAGCTTCGCCAGAAAGTCAATAAACGTGCAGAGAAAGAATGGGACAAAGCCGATACGGCCTTTGATAGCCGTGATAAGTGCGAGCAGAGCGCTAATATTAATGCATACTGGGAACCTAACACCCTGCGCTGCCTCGACCGCCGTACTGGCCGCACCGTTGCCCCATAATCATTGCACTTTGAAGGATATTGAAAGGATACGATATGACTAGCGCCCTCAGTGTTAAGTTGCGCCCGCTGGAGCGTGAAGATTTACGATTCGTCCATCAGCTTGATAATAATGCCAGCGTAATGCGCTACTGGTTCGAAGAGCCTTACGAAGCGTTTGTTGAGCTGTCAGACCTGTATGACAAACATATCCACGACCAAAGCGAACGTCGCTTCGTGGTGGAGTGCGACGGTGAAAAAGCCGGGCTGGTGGAGCTGGTTGAAATTAACCATGTGCACCGCCGGGCCGAATTTCAGATCATTATTTCGCCGGAATATCAGGGGAAGGGTCTGGCCTCACGGGCGGCTAAGCTTGCGATGGATTACGGCTTTACCGTGCTCAACCTCTATAAGTTGTATCTGATCGTCGATAAAGAGAACGAAAAGGCTATCCACATTTACCGTAAACTCGGTTTTATGGTGGAAGGCGAGCTGATTCATGAATTCTTTATCAACGGCCAATACCGCAACACTATCCGCATGTGCATCTTCCAGCAGCAGTATCTGGCAGAACACAAAACGGCAGGCCCTAACCTGTTGCAACCTACCGCTCAGTAAAGGCGATTAGTAGTAATCGATAGTGTTTTCAATCGAGTAATGATGTTCAACTGCCGGCTTCACGCTCTCGTCAACGATAACGAGCTGGCAGTTGACCGGATTTGCGTATTCATCGTATTTGCACGTTTGTTTGACATTGCCTAACGGATGATTGTTGAGCAGGCTCACCGCGGTGTAATCCAGCTTCTTCAACGGGTCGACCGACGGTTTGGCATCAACCTGTAAGGTATTGTCCTTACTGACGGTTGTTTTACCCAGCGGGTAGCCTTCGGCATCATATCGATACTGCACCTTCATCTCTTTCCCCGTGGCGGAAACGACAAAGCCGTTATCGTCGGTATCCCACACCACACCGGCAGCAGGCAGTTCCGCTAGCTGGCATTTACCTTGTAAGCGGATCTTTTTTTCCAGCGTTTCGGCATCCCGATAGTAGTTAGCATCCAGGACCAGCGCCATACCGGTATTGTTTTCGATATCGTGCAGTTCAAGTGTATCGAAACACCCTTCCTGTGACAGGGTACCAGCGACGCGCTTGGTGACCTCACCTTTGTCGTTGAGCAGCGTCTGACTGAAATCTTTCACCGGCCCGCGCAGCGGATCGAAATCAAATTCATTGGAAAAACTGGCCATTTCCGGCGTAAAGGAAACCAGCCCTTTGGCATTATCACACCCAACCAGCACGACACACAGGAAACCTAACAGGGTCTGTTTCTTCACATTTTTCACCGGGATAAGAAGATAATTCTCAATCATATTAGCAAATACAGTTATTTACACCAGAAATGCTAATCTTAGTCTATGTCGATCATAAAGGAGCTGATGATGAAACACGTAACAGGAATTGCTGCGATCCTACTGGCAGTTGCATCCCCACTGGTTCTGGCGGCGCCCGCGTCATGCGAACGCGTGAAAAGCGATATCGAGCAGCGCATCATCAATAATGGCGTCGCAGAGTCCAGCTTTACGCTGAACATTGTCCCCAACGATCAGGCCGATCAACCTGATTCACTGGTGGTAGGACATTGTGCAAACGATACGCACAAAATTCTCTACACCCGGACTAACAGTGGAAACGCCCCTGCCAACAGCTCGCCTGCACAGGACGGGCACGTCGCCGAACCGCAATAAATCATACCCTCCGTACGCGGAGGGTTACTCCAGTTTGATATGCATTAAAATGCCATACTCATAAATGGGTAAACTCACTCTATTATTAGCATGCTATTAATTTCGCTATAGATATTAATATATAGCGATAACTATAATGGAGTGAGTTATGTCTGATACTGAGCGATATGGAAGTATTAGCCGCAGGATGTTAGTGAAATCCTCGGCTATAGGTTCGTTGGCGCTTGCCGCTGGCGGGTTATCGTTACCTTTTGGGATGCGCACCGCAGCTGCTGCTGCGGTACAACAGGCGATACAACCGGCTGAAGAGAAAGTGGTTTGGGGTGCTTGTTCCGTGAACTGCGGAAGTCGTTGTGCCCTGCAACTCCACGTCAAAGATGACGAAGTCGTATGGGTGGAGTCTGATACGACCGGAGACGATATTTATGGTCAGCACCAGGTGCGCGCCTGTTTGCGTGGACGCTCAATCCGTCGACGGATCAATCATCCGGATCGCCTCAATTATCCTATGAAGCGCGTGGGCAAACGCGGTGAGGGTAAATTCAAACGCATAACCTGGCAGGAAGCACTGGATACCATCAGCACCAGTTTAAAAAATACCGTACAGAAATACGGTAATGAGGCCGTGTATATCAACTACACCTCTGGCATTGTCGGCGGCAATATTACTCGCTCCTCCCCTTATGCCTCGCTGGTCGCTCGATTGATGAACTGCTATGGCGGATTCCTGAGCCATTACGGCACATACAGTACCGCACAAATCGCGGCGGCAATGCCTTACACCTACGGCTCAAATGACGGCAACAGTACATCCGACATTGAAAACACGAAGCTGGTGGTGATGTTCGGCAATAACCCTGCCGAAACGCGCATGAGCGGCGGTGGCATAACATACTTCCTTGAGCAGGCCCGGGAGCGTTCTAACGCCCGCATGATCGTCATCGACCCGCGTTATACCGATACCGCTGCGGGTCGTGAAGATGAGTGGATCCCTATCCGTCCGGGAACCGATGCCGCACTGGTGGCGGGAATCGCCTGGGTCCTGATTAACGAAGATCTCGTCGACCAGGCGTTCCTCGACACATATTGCGTCGGTTATGACGAGAAAACCCTACCCGCTGACGCTCCCGCTAACGGACATTACAAGGCCTATATACTTGGCAATGGCGATGACGGTGTCGCTAAAACGCCCCAATGGGCCTCGCATGTCACAGGGATCCCGGCCGAGCGCATCATTAAACTGGCACGGGAAATCGGTAGTACAAAACCGGCGTATATTTGTCAGGGTTGGGGTCCACAACGTCAGGCTAACGGCGAACTGACTTCGCGCGCGATCGCAATGCTGCCAATCCTGACCGGCAACGTTGGCATCAACGGCGGCAATAGCGGTGCGCGAGAATCAACCTACACCATCACGATTGAACGTATGCCGCTGCCGGATAATCCCATCAAGACCCAGATATCCTGCTTTAGCTGGACCGACGCCATCGCCCGGGGTCCGGAAATGACCGCAACCCGCGATGGCGTGCGCGGGAAGGATAAGCTCGATGTACCGATTAAATTTATCTGGAACTACGCGGGCAACACCATTACTAATCAGCACTCAGATATCAATAAAACGCATGAGATCCTTCAGGATGATACGAAATGCGAAATGATAGTGGTCATCGAAAATTTCATGACATCTTCGGCGAAATATGCCGATATTCTGCTGCCGGACCTAATGACCGTCGAACAGGAAGACATCATTCCTAACGACTATGCAGGCAACATGGGATACCTCATTTTTATTCAACCCGCGACGTCACCGAAGTTCGAACGCAAACCGATCTACTGGATAATGAGCGAAGTCGCCAAACGCCTTGGCAATGATATCTATCAACGGTTTACGGAAGGCCGTACTCAGGAACAGTGGCTCCAGTATCTGTATGCAAAAATGCTGGCCAAGGACCCCGCGCTCCCTTCTTATGACGAGCTGAAAAAAATGGGGATCTATAAACGCAAAGATCCTAACGGGCATTTTGTCGCTTATAAAAAATTCCGCGACGATCCGCAGGCCAATCCGCTCAAAACACCCTCTGGAAAGATTGAAATTTACTCCAGCCGACTGGCGAAAATTGCCAACACCTGGGAGTTGCAAAAGGACGAAGTAATTAGCCCGCTTCCCGTCTACGCCTCCACGTTTGAAGGGTGGGACGATCCCAAACGCAGCGCATTTCCGCTGCAGTTGTTTGGCTTTCATTACAAATCCCGTACGCACTCCAGCTACGGCAATATCGATGTTCTGCAGGCGTCCTGTCGTCAGGAAGTGTGGATCAATCCCGTCGATGCCCAAAAGCGTGGTATTGCAAATGGCGATATGGTGCGGGTCTTTAACGATCGCGGGGAAGTACGTATTCCGGCCAAAGTGACGCCACGGATCCTGCCTGGCGTCAGCGCAATGGGCCAGGGTGCATGGCACGATGCAGATATGGCCGGCGACAAGATTGACCATGGCGCCTGCGTCAATACGCTGACAACACAGCGCCCTTCACCGCTGGCAAAAGGTAACCCACAGCATACTAATCTGGTCGAGATCGAGAAGGTTTAAGGACTAACCCATGACAACTCAGTATGGATTTTTTATTGATTCCAGTCGTTGCACCGGGTGCAAAACCTGCGAGCTGGCCTGCAAAGACTACAAAGACCTCACTCCTGACGTCAGTTTCCGGCGGATTTACGAATACGCAGGTGGTGACTGGCAGGAAGACAACGGCGTCTGGCACCAGAACGTTTTTGCCTACTATCTCTCCATCTCATGTAACCACTGCGAGGATCCGGCCTGCACCAAGGTTTGTCCAAGTGGTGCGATGCATAAGCGTGAGGATGGTTTTGTGGTGGTCGATGAAGACGTGTGCATTGGCTGTCGCTACTGTCATATGGCCTGCCCGTACGGTGCGCCACAGTACAATGCTGCGAAAGGACATATGACCAAGTGTGATGGCTGCCATGAACGCGCGGCAGACGGCAAAAAGCCCATCTGCGTCGAGTCCTGTCCGCTGCGTGCGCTGGATTTTGGCCCCATCGACGAACTGCGCAAAAAACATGGTGAACTGGCTGCCGTCGCCCCGCTGCCGGGTGCGCACTTCACCAAACCAAATATTGTGATCAAACCAAACGCCAATTGCCGCCCGACCGGGGATACCACGGGTTTTCTGGCTAATCCAAAGGAGGTGTAAAATGGGAAATGGATGGCATGAATGGCCGCTGGTACTGTTCACGGTGCTGGGACAGTGCGTAGCCGGGGCGCTGATCGTAAGTGGTTACGGCTGGCTGACCGCTAAGGATGGGCTGGTAAAACGACGTATCGTTCGCAGTATGTTTTTTCTCTGGCTGGTGATGGGCATCGCCTTTCTCGCCTCGGTCATGCATTTAGGTTCGCCGCTGCGCGCGTTTAACTCACTGAACAGAATTGGCGCATCGGCGCTGAGTAACGAAATCGCCGGTGGTTCACTGTTTTTCGCCGTCGGTGGCCTGTGGTGGCTGGTGGCGTTTCTCGGTAAAATGCCCGCAGCGTTAGGTAAAATCTGGCTGCTGTTGAGCATGCTGCTGGGCCTGGTATTTGTCTTTGCGATGACCAACGTCTACCAGATAGACACCGTCCCAACCTGGTATAACGGCTATACTACACTGGCATTTTTCATGACGATGCTGCTCAGTGGACCGCTATTTGCCGCTCTGCTGCTGCGTGCTGCAGGTGTTTCTTTTAACGCCGCCAGATTCGCCGGTATCAGCGTGCTGGCCCTGCTGGTGACCGTGGCGGTTATTGTGCTGCAGGGACTGTCACTCGGCGAGATCCACAGTTCGGTACAATCCGCCAGCGCGCTGGTTCCCGACTACGGCAGTTTACAGGTCTGGCGAGTCCTGCTGCTGGCTGCGGGTCTGGGTTGCTGGATATGTCCGTTGATCCGTTGCAAAGGACCGTCCGTTGGCGGGTTGGCACTCGGATTAATTCTGGTGCTTGTCGGTGAAATCATTGGCCGCGGATTGTTTTACGGTTTACATATGACAGTCGGAATGGCTGTCGCAGGTTAACTTTCGGGTGCGGGGCAACCCGCACTGTTCAGGATTGTTTGCATGACCCATTTTTCACAACGAGACAACTTTTCTACTGCAGCGCGTGTGCTCGGCGCGCTGTTTTACTATGCCCCAGACAGTGCCGAAGCTTCGGCACTGGTCAGTGCGTTAAGAACCGATGGCTGGCAGGCGCAGTGGCCGCTTGAAAAGACAACGCTTTCGCCGTTAGCCGCTCAGTTTCAGGCTGAGGCCGATGAGTCTCTCCCGCAGGCCTGGCAACGTCTGTTTGTTGGTCCTTATGCGCTCCCTTCTCCGCCATGGGGATCCGTCTGGCTGGATCGTGAAAACGTGTTGTTTGGCGACTCCACGCTGGCATTACGTCAGTGGATGCGGGACAACGGCATCCAGTTTGCGATGCAGCAAAATGAGCCAGAAGATCACTTTGGTTCGCTGCTGTTGCTGACGGCCTGGCTTGCCGAGAACGAACGCCACACCGAGTGCGAGCAACTGCTGGCCTGGCATCTCTTCCCATGGTCATCACGCTTTCTTAATGTGTTTATCGAAAAAGCCGACCACCCGTTCTACCAGGCGCTGGGTGAGCTGGCGCGTCTGACGCTGGCACAGTGGCAATCACAGTTACTGATCCCGGTAGCCGATAAGCCTTTGTTCCGTTAATTTCGTCACAGGCAGGAATTGTCCTGCCTGTGGTGCATCATCCTGTTGCGCACGCTGAGCTTTTGCTTCTGTTGCCTAATAGCCGCAAAATAGAGCGTCTGAATTTTCCAGTCTGGCCACTCATGCATCATTTACATGCTTACCCTGACCTGCGTGCCATGTTCCGCCGCCTGCTGATCGCCGCGTTGATTGGCGTCCTTGCTGCGCTGGCCGTCGCAGGATTTCGTCATGCCATGCTGCTTCTCGAATGGTTGTTTCTGAGCAACAACACGGGAAGTCTGGTCAACGCAGCGACAAACCTTTCGCCTTTAAGGCGTATGCTTACACCTGCACTCGGCGGCCTGGCGGCTGGATTACTACTGTGGGGTTGGCAAAAATTTAACCGTTTACGTCCGCAGGCTCCCACTGATTATATGGAAGCCCTGCAAACCGACGGACAATTTGACGTCAGTGCAAGCCTGGTGAAATCGCTGGCCTCGTTACTGGTCGTCGCCAGCGGGAGTGCCATCGGACGTGAAGGTGCCATGATTTTACTGGCGGCCCTGGCGGCCTCCTGCTTTGCTCAACGCTTTACCCCGCGTACAGAATGGAAGTTATGGATTGCCTGCGGCGCTGCTGCAGGTATGGCTGGAGCCTATCATGCCCCGCTGGCGGGCAGTTTATTTATTGCCGAAGTATTGTTTGGCACGCTGATCCTCGCCTCACTGGGACCGGTAGTGGTATCCGCCGTAGTCGCATTACTCACCACCAATCTGCTTAGCGACAGCAATGCGCTGCTGTATACCGTGCACCTGTCGCGGGAATTACATGCTCTGGAATACGTTATGATTGTCAGCACCGGTCTGGCTGCTGGCATCTGCGGACCGCTCTTCATGTGGTTGATGACTGCCAGCCATAATGTATTTTTGCGCTTAAAACTCTCGCCGCCGTGGCAACTGGCGCTTGGCGGGCTGATCGTTGGCCTGCTTTCATTGCTCACGCCAGCGGTCTGGGGTAATGGCTACAGCGTGGTGCAGTCATATTTACTTTCACCACCGCTGCTGGC
This sequence comes from Citrobacter sp. Cpo103, assembly GCF_030332605.1. Classification (NCBI taxonomy): domain Bacteria; kingdom Pseudomonadati; phylum Pseudomonadota; class Gammaproteobacteria; order Enterobacterales; family Enterobacteriaceae; genus Citrobacter; species Citrobacter sp. Cpo103. The sequence continues at coordinate 148,421 of NZ_JAOWHO010000023.1, forward strand.
CGTGGTTAGCGGGATTTTTATCTGCAAATTACTGGCGGTGCTTGCCAGCAGTGGATCCGGTGCGCCAGGTGGCGTGTTTACGCCAACGCTGTTTGTCGGCTTGTCGGTGGGCATGTTGCTGGGTCAGGTATGGGGATTATGGCTTCCAGGCTCGGATGAAATTGCCATTTTGCTGGGATTAACGGGGATGGCCACGCTGCTGGCGGCTACCACGCATGCACCAATAATGTCGACGTTGATGGTTTGTGAAATGACCGGGGAGTATCGCCTGCTCCCCGGATTACTGATTGCCTGTGTCCTGGCGTCGGTGCTGTCGCGTACGTTACGCCACGACTCTATCTACCGACAGCACGCTGCCGAGCATTGACAGGCGGATGTACTGCGACAGTTCACGCTGCTCTGCACGAGGCAGATAAGGCAGTTCACCGATCAGCGGTGCAGGTAATTTTTTACCCAGCACATCAATGATTTCCGCATAATGCGCCAGCCCAGGATTAATGCGATTCGCAACCCAGCCAATCAACGGCAGTCCGTCGCTGGCTATCGCCTGCGCGGTGAGGATCGCATGATTAATACAGCCTTCCTGGATACCCACTACCATCAGCACCGGCAGTTGTTCCTGCACCACCCACTCCGATAACGGACGCAGATCGTTCATCAAGCTCCGCCAGCCTCCGGTGCCTTCCACGACAACGTGATCAACTTTTTCGCTGAGGCTTGCGAGACCGTTGGATAACAGGGTGTAATTGACCGGACCACTATGCGCCACGCTACTTTCATCTTCGCTCAACGCAATTGGGTTAATCGCCTCATAGGGCAGCTCGATAGATGACACACTTTGCAGTACCAGTGCATCTTTGTTGCGCAGACCTTCGGCCGTCTCTTTGCTGCCTTTGGCCACAGGTTTGTAACCCGCAACGCTTTTACCCCCTGACGCTAACGCTTGTAGTAATGCGCGGGAAACCACGGTCTTCCCAACAGAAGTGTCTGTACCTGTAATAAAGAAACGCTTCAGCATCACTAACTCCACCGTTATGCTTTGAAAATATAAGTCAGGAAAATAAAACAGTGGAGAAAGTCTAAGGTATGACGACCAGGATCAGCTTGAGATAGCGCAATTTTTCGTACAACAGTTAAAAAATGTTAACCCTGTAATAGACGAATCAACAAAGAACCGTTATACATCGCGTCCTTCACGAGTGCCGCCCCTGCCATCGTCCCCTGATTGGTAAACTGGGTACTTTCAACGACTATATGCTGACTGTAAGCCGGAAGCGCCTGCTGACGAATGCTGTCAGCGATGGTTGGGAACAAGATATCTGCCGCTTTACTGAGCGGAGAGCCAATCAATATCTTTTGCGGGTTGAACAAATTCACCATGATGGCAAGAATTCGACCGACGTGGGTCCCGACGCCGCTAATGATATCTTTCGCCAATAAATCACCCTGCATGGCCGCCAGACACAGCGCGTCTACCGTTAACGGTTGTCCATGTAGAGAAGAACTCATTGACTGCTTCAGCCGCACCTGCGCCAATTCGAGCACGCTGTCGACGCTGGCGATTGTTTCCAGACAACCATGGTTGCCGCAGTAGCAGCGTTTACCGTAGGGATCGACCTGCGTATGGCCAATCTCCACCAGGCTACTGCTGCCTGCATGCAGCAAATGCCCGTCAGTGATCACCCCTGCACCCACGTTATGATCGATCACCACCTGAATGACGTCGCGAGCACCACGCGATGCGCCAAAAAGCGCCTCGGCCATCGTCCAGGCGCTGATATCGTGCTGAATATACACCGGCACACCGGTATGGTTCTCAAGCGCTTCGCCCAACGGCATCTCTTTGACATCTTCATAAAATGGCATGCGATGAACGATACCGTTTTCAGTATCAATAATGCCGGGTAAGGTGATGGCAATGGAGGTTAAGCGCTCCAGCTTTTGCTGGTGGCGGATGAAAAACTGATCGACCTGCGTAATCACGCGATCCAGCAACGGCGTTTCACTGACCAGTGGCATGTCCAGGCAATCTTCAACCACCAGCTTGCTGCTCAGATCGCGTAGCGCCAGAAAAATCTCGCCGCGACTGATACGAATGGATAAGTAGTGCCAGGCCTCCGTTTCGACAACCAGCCCAACGGCCGGACGACCACGGCTACCCGCTTCCTTGATTTCCAGCTCTTGCACCAGATGCGCTTCGAGCATTTCGCGGACAATTTTGGTAATGCTGGCAGGCGCCAATTGTGCCAGGCGAGAGAGATCAATACGCGATACCGGACCCAGCTGATCAATCAGGCGATAAACCGCGCCCGCATTGGTCTGCTTAATTTGATCGATATGCCCAGGCTGACTATCAGCAACCACCACTTACTCCCTTTATTTTCGCGCTCCGAAATAATCTGCGGGCTATGGTGAAGCACTTCAATGGCTTCCGTCAACTTTTTACTTAGCCTTGTGATTTACTGCACATTTTCGCCCATTTTTAAACTAAATTAACCGCCCTGAACGGCCGCCAGCAACTGCTCACGAAAGCGTTGCGCGGCGTGACTTTGCTCATGGTGCTTTGGCCACACTAACCACATTTCCGAGACAGCATCTTCTTCCGCTATCGGGATCCAACACATTTCATACAGCTGCACCCGTTTAAAAGAAGCAGGAAGTATAGAAACCCCTAATCCTGCGGCCACCAGCCCAATGATAGTCATCGCCTCGCCAACCTCCTGCGCAATCGTCGGTTTCAGTCCATAGCGACGCATCAGGCCCAGAATATCGTCATACAACCCTGTCCCCACATGGGGGTCAAAAAAGACAAATGGCTCATTCGCCAGTTCGGCCAACGTAACCACGGGTTTTTGCGCCAACGGATGCGCACGTGGGATCATTGCCATCAGTGGTTCATGCAGAATGATTTCACGCTCCAGTGTATCCGGTAGCTGCGTATTGCGCAGAAGTCCCAAATCCAGCGTTCCTTCATTGAGCGGGGCAATTTGCTCACGTGTGTTCATTTCACGGGTTTGCATATGCACTGCCGGGTAGCTTTGGCGAAACAGAGATAACGTATCTGAAACCGCTTTGATAAACGGCGCGGACGACGTAAAGCCAATACGCAATTCCCCTGCTTCTCCCAGATGCAAACGCTCAGCCCTGGCGGCGGCTTCATTAACCAGCCCGAGGATCTGCCGACTGTCCGCCAGAAACTGCTTTCCGGCAGAGGTCAGCGCCACGCTACGGTTAGTTCGGGCAAGTAACCGGGCGCCAACCTGCTGTTCAAGGATCTGGATCTGCTGGCTTAGCGGCGGTTGCGAAATGTTTAACCGCGCCGCCGCCCGACCAAAATGCAGCTCTTCGGCAACGGCCACAAAGTAACGTAAATGACGCAGTTCGATATTCATATTTTTAAAATATTATTTGAGATTATTAATATATTAGACAGAATATTGTGATTTTCATACTCTTATGGCTGGTCCTGTAGACGTAATTGAATGAGCAAGGATTTCAAGTGAGCCGTACAACAACTGTCGATACCGCGCCAACAAGCGATGTTGATGAACAGATAGTTACCCCGCCGGATGGTTTTATCAAACGCGGAACATCCCCATTTATGCGCGTCACGCTGGCGCTGTTTTCCGCCGGGCTGGCGACTTTTGCCCTCCTCTATTGCGTACAACCTATACTGCCAGTGCTTTCGCACGAGTTTGGGGTATCTCCCGCCAGCAGCAGTATTTCGCTTTCCATATCAACGGCGATGCTGGCGATAGGGTTGCTGTTTACCGGCCCACTTTCAGATGCTATTGGCCGCAAGCCGGTGATGGTTACCGCGCTGCTGCTCGCCTCTTGTTGTACGCTGCTTTCAACGATGATGACCAGCTGGCACGGTATTTTAATCATGCGTGCTCTGATAGGACTTTCACTGAGCGGCGTCGCGGCGGTAGGGATGACCTATCTGAGTGAAGAAATTCATCCCAGTTTCGTCGCCTTCTCAATGGGCCTGTATATCAGCGGTAACTCGATTGGCGGTATGAGTGGTCGCTTGATCAGCGGCGTATTTACCGACTTTTTTAACTGGCGTATCGCGCTGGCGGCGATCGGCTGTTTTGCCCTTGCCTCTGCACTGATGTTCTGGAAAATCTTACCGGAATCCCGACATTTCAGACCTACGTCGCTGCGCCCGAAAACGTTGTTTATCAACTTCCGCTTGCACTGGCGCGACAAAGGTTTGCCGCTGCTGTTTGCGGAAGGTTTTTTGTTGATGGGGTCGTTTGTCACGCTGTTTAATTACATCGGCTACCGCCTGATGCTCTCCCCGTGGGAGCTCAGCCAGGCGGTTGTAGGTTTGTTATCTGTGGCGTATCTGACTGGGACCTGGAGTTCGCCAAAGGCGGGTTCTATGACCACTCGTTATGGCCGTGGCCCGGTAATGCTCTTTTCAACAGGCGTGATGCTGGTTGGACTGTTAATGACCTTGTTCACATCGCTATGGCTGATCTTCGCCGGGATGCTGCTCTTTTCAGCCGGGTTCTTTGCCGCGCACTCCGTAGCAAGCAGTTGGATTGGACCACGAGCAAAACGCGCTAAAGGCCAGGCTTCTTCCCTGTATCTGTTCAGCTATTATCTCGGATCCAGTATTGCCGGTACGCTGGGCGGTGTGTTCTGGCACAGCTATGGCTGGAACGGCGTGGGCGGATTTATCGCCCTGATGCTGGTGTTGGCGTTGCTGGTCGGTGCGCGTTTGCACCATCGTCTGCACGTATAATCCACGATGCCCGGGTTCCGGGCATCACCTTCATCACCCTGGCTGTAACGTCTGAGCCGCCATCTGCAGAGCAACAACCGTCCCGTTCATCACTATATGCAGCAAAATTGGCATCAACAGACCGTTGCTTTTCAGTCTGGCCAGGATCAACACCTGCGACACAAGAAACAACATCAGCAACGTGCGTAGATCCACATACTGCGTATGCATGATGGCAAAAATGACCGATACCACCACTGACGACAGCCAGGTTTTATTATTGAACCAGTACTGGAACGCGTTGAATAAACAGCCTCTGAAAACAATTTCTTCATAAACTGGCGCGATAAATATCAGGGTCAACGTAGATAACCACAACGCATAACTACTTAAGGATATTTGGCTGGTCACCCACGCTTCAGTTTGTCTGAGACCCAAAATCAATGGCAGGATAAGCTGAATAAACAGCAGCGCCGCGAACAAAATGGCAAACCACCTGGCGTTGAAAATGCCTTTGCCCAGTCCCTCTCTTTTTCTAAAGAAGAAATAATACAGCGGAACCAGCACAACAAATTCCAGCGCAAACAGCAGCGGAAAAAGTAACCCTTTGGCAAGCAGGTCCTGACTCGCGGGGAAAAACAACGGGGTAAACGTGAGGCCAAACATCAGTAAAAACATTGAAAAGCAGCCAGCAACTGCTTTGGTCCTGGCGATATACAGGTTGTCGGCATCCTGTGACATACGATCTCCTTGCGCTCATCGAAGATAAGTTGATGAATTATCTATGCATGATAAAAATTCTCATTATCACTGACAACCTACCAACTTTTACGCAATGCCCATGGGTACAATGCCAAAACCCTCTTTACTCCGGAATTTCACCGTCAGCTACTCAGAGGAGAATCCGCCAGCGGCAACGAGAAACGGAAGCAAGCCCCTGCCGTTGAGCTAACCAGATGGATATCCCCTCCATGCAGCTCGAGCATTCTACGCACGATCAGTAAGCCCAGACCGCCGCGCTCAGCCCGCTGCTCACGGGGAATTAACGCGGTCGGGCGCTGAAACAATACTTCTCGCACAGCTTCTTCTACCCCTGGCCCACTGTCCTGCACTTCGGCTAATAAACGGTCTTCATCACGCCAGACTTTTAGCCGTACTTCGCCTCCGTCAGGCGTATGACGGATAGCATTATCCAGCAAATTCGTCACGACTCTTTCTATCATCGATAAATCGGCATTCACCAGCGGTAAAGGCCCCGTTACGTCAAGGTGCAACTGCAAATGACGCGTGGCAACAGGGAGATCAAATTTCTGTGCCACGTCCTGGATCAATTCACCAATAGCAAAACGTTCACGCTGCGGTTTTATACCGCCATGCTCCAGCCTTGCCAGCTCAAACAGCTGTTGTGACAGATGGCGAACTTTATGCCCCTGGCGCAGCGCGATGCTAAGATAATGCCGATTTTCCTCAGGCGTCATCGTATCGGCTTTCAGCGACAGCATTTCCAGATACCCCAACAGTGAAGTCAACGGCGTGCGTAAATCGTGCGAAATATTGGCAATAAACTCTCTGCGCTGACGATCACTGTCTGCTAATAAATCCCACTGCTGGGCAATTTTCTGCGCTAACTCGATAAACGCATTGTTCAGCAGCGCTATTTCATTCTCCGGTACCGGTTCGGGATTTTTTTGCGCCAGCTGTTTGATGACGCTAATGCTGTCCTGTTCCAGTTTGACCACCTGCCCAGTCAGCCTTTTCACTGGATTCGTCACCCATCGCCACACCAGGAATCCAGCGATTGCACCAGCTAATAAAACCAGTATTAACGTCCAGGCCACGGTATTCCAGAGCGTTTTTTGCCAGGCGGTATTCGCCAGCATATTCAGGTCTTCACCCTGCAGAATAATGTACAAATAGCCATGTAGCTCACCGTTATATAAAACCGGCGCTGCGCTGAATACCTTTTGCTGGCTGCTACGCGGATCGTTGCCATAGACGGGCAACGCATCTGAGTTAAGGAAATCCTGGATCGGCTGCACGCTAATTTTCTGCCGCTGGATATGCCCCGGCGGTGCGGCATCAGCAAGTATTTCACCTGACGGTGAAATCAGATACAGCTCCACGCTGGGGTTGAGCGTCATCAGGTGATTAAACAATCCTTTTAAGGTCTGGCGATTAATCTGCCCGCTGGTATCAATAAGCGACTCACTTTTGACAATCTTGCTCGCCAGCTCCAGCGAGAGCCTTTGCACCATGGCGTCACCATACTGTTTACTGCTGCGGATCTGGACAACACTGACGGTAACCGCACAAATCAGCATAATGGAGGTAAAGACGAGGGTCAGACGCTGGCTCAGCGACAGGCGATAAATCATGGCTGATGCTCCGCGTTAACAGCAGCAAGCTTATAGCCTCGTCCCCAAACCGTGAGAATAATTTCCGGCTCCGCAGCATCCTTTTCAATTTTGGTCCGCAGGCGATTAATATGACTGTTCACCGTATGCTCATACCCTTCATGCTGGTAGCCCCACACCTGATCTAACAGCGCCTGACGCGAAAAGACCTCGCCTGGATGACGGGCGAAAAAATAGAGCAGATCGAATTCGCGCGGCGTTAAATCGAGCGATTTACCATGCAGCCGGACTTCCCGGGCTAATGGGTCAATCTCTACGCCATGAACGGTGATAATCCCCGCCTCCATACGCAGGTTCTGACTCATCGCTTCCTGGCGGCGAAACAATGCCTTTACCCGGGCCATCAACTCCAGCACCGAGAAAGGTTTGGCCAGATAATCATCGGCACCCATTTCCAGCCCCAATACACGGTGCGTTTCGCTGTTGCGGGCGCTGATGATAATGACGGGCAAATAAAAACTCATTTGGCGAATGCGACGACAAATCTCCAGCCCGTCGACACCCGGCAGCATCAGATCGAGGATAACGGCATCCCAGACGTGTTTCTCCAGTTGTTCAAGCGCACGAGCTCCGTCTGCTTCATGAACAATTTCGTAACCCTCATCCTTCAGGCTAAGCTGCAAAAGTGAGGCAATATCGCTGTCATCTTCCACCAAAAATATCTTTTTCGCGCCTGCCATCAGTGTCATCCCCCTCTCGTCGTGCTGAAAGCTTACCTCAGGCAAGGGGCGGAAGTTATCACAAAATTTTTAACTTTTCGTGAGGATCCAGGGATACGCATACGCGCAGTATGTCGTTATAGACACGTCAGACATCAACAGGGAAACGTCGCTTGTTTTCCTTAACATGAAAATAAGAAGGATAATTCATGCTAAAAAAACGTCCACTTCGGGAAGCAGATGTTACAGCCGAGTCAGTATTTTTTATGCAACGACGACAGATCCTCAAAGCACTTGGGATAGGTGCTGCTGCGGCCACGCTGTCCTCCCCTACACAGGCTAATTTGCTGGATTGGTTTAAAGGCAACGATCGTCCACCGGCCCCCGCAGGCAAAGCGCTTGAGTTCACAAAGCCCGAGCGCTGGCAAAACAGCCTGTCACTGACGCCAGAAGACAAGGTGACGGGCTACAACAATTTCTACGAATTTGGTCTGGATAAAGCCGATCCTGCCGCCAATGCCGGTAGCCTGAAAACCGATCCCTGGACGTTAACCATCAGCGGTGAGGTCAACAAACCTTTAACCTTGGATCATGATGCGCTGACCACACGCTTTCCATTAGAAGAGCGTATTTATCGGATGCGTTGCGTTGAGGCCTGGTCGATGGTTGTGCCGTGGGTGGGTTTTCCGTTGCATAAATTACTGGCGCTGGTTGAGCCAACCAGTCACGCCAAATACGTCGCTTTTGAAACACGCTACGCCCCTGATGAAATGCCGGGTCAGAAAGACCGCTTTATTGGCGGTGGGTTGAAATATCCCTATGTCGAAGGTCTGCGATTGGATGAGGCTATGCACCCACTCACACTTCTCACCGTAGGCGTATATGGCAAAGCATTGCCACCGCAAAACGGGGCGCCGATACGCCTGACCGTACCCTGGAAATACGGCTTCAAGGGCATTAAATCGATAGTCAGTATTAAGCTGACGCGTGAGCAGCCGCCGACGACCTGGAATATGTCAGCACCGAATGAATACGGATTTTACGCCAACGTAAATCCGCAGGTTGATCACCCTCGCTGGTCTCAGGCTACTGAGCGTTTTATCGGTTCCGGTGGCATTCTTGATGTACAGAGACAGCCCACGTTACCTTTTAATGGTTATGCCGATGAGGTGGCATCGTTATATCAGGGCATGGATCTTCGGGAGTATTTTTAAGTGAGGTTGACTGCAAAACAGATAACCGGCCTGAAAGTGCTGCTGCATCTCGCCGGTTTTTTACCCCTGCTATGGCTCTTCTGGGCCGCGCAGCATGGCGGGTTGGGTGCCGACCCGGGAAAAGATATCCAGCACTTTACGGGCATTACCGCGCTGAAGTTTTTGCTGGCTACCCTGCTGGTATCGCCGCTCGCACGCTATGCAAAGCAGCCTTTGTTATTTCGTACCCGGCGGTTGTTAGGTTTATGGTGCTTTGCATGGGCCACACTGCATATTACCAGCTATGCTCTGCTGGAACTGGGTATACAAAACCTGGGATTGTTGGGTCGTGAACTGGTTTCACGCCCATGGCTGATGCTGGGTATGGCCGGTTGGATTATCTTATTCCTGTTGACGTTGACCTCGACACAAGCCGCTCAGCGTAAAATGGGCAAACGCTGGCAAACATTGCACAACTACGTCTACCTGGCCGCCATTTTGCTACCGCTGCATTATCTGTGGTCGGTAAAAGTGTTATCACCGCTCCCTATTATCTACGCCATCTGTTTTGTGGTTCTGCTGGCTTTTCGCTATAAAAAGCTGTTACGGAAAACCGGGTACAAAGGTGTGTTTATGAAAAGTGAGTGAATCACGGTAAACTTCTTAACCACACCTAAACAGAACGAGAACAAAAAATGAGTAACAATGATAATTACCATCAGCTCACCCGCACGTTCCAGCGGCTCTCTCGCTTCTCCCACCTCTCGGCAATCGCCAGTTGGGACATGTTTACCATGATGCCGCCAGGAGGCAGTAAAGCCCGAGGCGAAGCGTTGGCCGAGCTGAGCGTGCTTGAACACCAACTGTTAACTGACCCGAAAGTGGCAACGTGGATCGCCGCAGCGCAACAGGAAGATCTCAACGATGTAGAACAGGCGAACCTGCGCGAAATGTCGCGATTGCATCACCAGGCATCCTTGTTGCCCGAATCGTTGGTAGAAGCAAAATCTCTTGCGGGAAGTCGCTGTGAGCATGCCTGGCGTAGCCAGCGACCAGCTAATGACTGGGAAGGATTTTCCGATAACCTGAAAGAGGTTGTGAAGTACAGCCGCGAAGAAGCCCGACTGCGCGCAGAAGCTAAAGGTTGTTCGCCGTATGACGCGCTACTGGACATCTTTGAACCAGGAATGACCAGCGCTCAGTTGGATGTCCTTTTCGCAGACGTTAAAAGCTGGCTGCCCGATCTGCTAAACAAGGTGGTGGCAAAGCAGTCTCAGCAGTCGCTCATTGCCCCGGTGGGTCCTTTCCCAACCGCAATCCAGCGGAAGCTGGGCCTTGAAACGATGGCACAACTCGGTTTCGACTTTACCGCTGGTCGGCTGGATATCAGTGCACATCCTTTCTGTGGCGGCGTACCAGAAGATGTTCGCATTACCACCCGCTATGATGAAAACGAATTACTCAGCGCGCTGTTTGGCGTGATCCATGAAACCGGTCACGCGCGCTACGAGCAAAACCTGCCACGCAGCTGGTCTGGGCAACCTATTGCTCTGGCACGCTCAACCGCCATTCATGAGTCCCAGAGTCTGTTCTTTGAGATGCAACTGGGACGCAGTAAAGCCTTTCTGATGCGGTTGATTCCGGCTGTAACGCGCCACTTTGGCGATCAGGCAGCGTTTGAAGAAAGCAATTTCATCGCCTGGAACCAGCAGGTCAAGCCCGGGTTTATCCGTGTTGATGCCGACGAGGTAAGCTATCCCGCTCACGTGATCCTGCGTTATGAAATCGAACGTGCGCTTATTAATGGCGATATTGAAGTGGATGATATCCCGGCATTGTGGAACGAAAAAATGCAGTCCTGGTTGGGGCTGTCAACGATCGGAAACTATCGTAACGGCTGTATGCAGGATATTCACTGGACCGATGGCGGCTTTGGCTACTTCCCTTCCTATACCCTGGGCGCCATGTATGCGGCGCAGTTGTTCAGTGCCGCTAACCGCGCATTGCCTGATTTGAATCAGTCTATTGCACAAGGTGAGTTTGGTCCCCTGTTTGACTGGCTACGTCAGAACATCTGGCAGCATGGCAGCCGTTTTACCACTGAACAGCTTATTACCCAGGCCACCGGCGAACCGCTCAGCAGCCGTTATTTCCGCGCTCATCTGGAAACCCGCTATTTGTAATCTCATACCGTGAGTCATTGTACATATCGTTACACGCCGAAACCAATGACTCACGGAAGCCCTCTGATTACAGCGATATAGTTATTTCAACGGCCCCGCAGTGGGGTTGAATGAAAAACCAAATCGAGGGTATGAGAATGAAAAAAGTATTAGCTCTGGTTGTTGCCGCTGCTATGGGTCTGTCTTCTGCTGCGTTTGCTGCTGAGACAACTGCTACTACCGCTCCGACTGCTGCTGCAACCACCAAAGCAGCGCCGGCAAAAACCACGCATCATAAAAAACAGCACAAAGCAGCGCCGCAGAAAGCGCAGGCTGCCAAGAAACACGCTAAAAAATCCACCACTAAACCGGCTGTAGAACAAAAAGCGCCAGAGCAAAAAGCTCAGGCTGCTAAAAAACACACCAAAAAAGCGGCAACCAAGCCAGCAGCAGAACAAAAAGCACCAGAGCAGAAAGCTCAGGCCGCTAAAAAACACACCAAAAAAGCCGTAAAACACGACACCGCTAAACCAGCAGCTCAACCTGCAGCATAACGCATTTGTAGTCACTATGGCGTCCCCCACGCCATAGCATACGGCGCTAGATCGACCTGATGTAGCGCCGCCTTTCGGAGGGTAAAATGGTGTCACATTACCGCTTTGAGTTCATTCTTATTACTCTGATAATTTGCGCCCTCATCGCCATGCATTTTTATCTTTCCTGAGTGTAGTTATCTGATTTTACTCCCACTTTCTCGCCGTCTTGTCTATAGTATTAACTGAGGGTTTGCTGTTTATAATCATAATTCCCCACCAGAGTGTGATATGCATAAAACCATTGCTGTATTACTGGGCTCAATTTGTTTTTTTCCCGTTGGTGCGCATGCGGATCAGCCAGCAACGACTACCGCTGAAGCAGAAAACATAAAAACGCTGTTTTTTGGTCATGACGATCGCACAAAAGTGACTGATCCAACGCAATCACCATGGGACGCTATTGGGCAACTGGAAACCGCCAGCGGTAATCTGTGTACCGCCACGCTCATTTCACCGCATCTGGCCCTGACTGCAGGACACTGCTTGCTCGCTCCACCGAAAGGCAAACCGGATAAAGCCGTCGCGTTACGCTTTGTGTCGAAAAAGGGTGTCTGGCGCTATGAAATCCATGGAATCGAAGGACGGGTTGATCCCTCACTTGGTAAACGCTTAAAAGCCGATGGAGATGGATGGATTGTGCCGCCATCAGCAGCCCCGTGGGATTTTGGTCTGGTGGTGCTGCGTTACCCGCCTTCCGGAATCACGCCCCTACCATTATTTGAAGGTGATAAAGCGGCGTTAACCGCGGCGTTGAAAACCGCCGATCGCAAAGTCACACAGTCGGGCTATCCGGAAGATCATCTGGACGATTTGTACACCCATCAGGATTGTGTAGTGACCGGCTGGGCGCAGAATACCGTCTTGTCACACCAGTGCGACACGCTCCCGGGCGACAGCGGTTCACCGTTGATGCTGAAGACAGATTCAGGCTGGCAGTTGATTGGCGTACAAAGCTCCGCTCCAGCGGCGAAAGATCGCTGGCGAGCCGATAATCGCGCCATATCCGTGACCGGTTTTCGCGATAAGCTGGAAGCGTTGGCGAAGGAGTAACACATGCTGCCCGCATTAACGGGCAGCACGGATATCAGGCAAGTTTAATCATCACCATTCCGGCCAGCAACAGCGCCACGCCAATCCAGCCTTTGTTATTCAGGCGCTGACCAAACAACACCCAACCAGCCGCTAACGTCGCGGCAATCCCAAACCCGCCCCACAAGGCGTAGGCAACAGAAAGGTCAATACCTTTTACCGCCTGCGACAGCGCGCTAAAGGCCGCTAACACGGCAGCCAGCGACAGCACGCCATAAATCTTGCGGCGAAATCCATCTGAAAACTTCAAAAAGACGTTAGCGACTATTTCCAGCACGATGGCCATGCCAAGCCAGGCACCATGAACCCACTCAAACTGCTGCATGGGTCACCTCTTTGCTCGTTTTGGCAGGTTTTCGAGTACCAGACTTGATCAGCACAATGCCTAATACCAGCGAGACCAGTCCAGCCACTTTCATCGTGGACAAGGTTTCGTCAAATAACAACACACTAAACAGCGTAATAAATAAAATACCGATACCTTCCCACAAGGCATAGGCCACACCAAGGGCAATTTTTTTAACGGCGAAACTGAGAAAAATATACGATAAGGCGATCATTACCAGCATTAAAATAAAGCCCGAATTACCATGACCGACGCTTGCCCATTTCATTGACAGCGTGCCAGTAATTTCAGCCGCGATGGCCAGACCTAATAATATCCAGTAAAACATGATGCTTCTCCTGCTTGAGAATATAGTCCTTTAGGCCTACTGCATGCAGTAAACCAAAAAATAAAATTAGTTAGCTAAGCGCACAGCGCCAGCTCAGGCAGAAGAAGGGACTAAAGCGCGTTGCGCCAGTGTTGCTCACCCGCAAGCAAGAAAGTGGAGGAGGTACGAAGAAGTGTAGGTAAACGCAAAAACATCCTGAACATATTGTCCATAATATTACAATTATCCGCAGTGTTGCTTCTCATCATCGCGGATGATAATTGTCCTCGGTAGTTAAACACAGATGATTTGTATCATAGCTTCAAGACGAACTCAAAGTCTTTTCACTTCTTTACCTGCCCCGTTTGATTTTTGTTATAACGGCTCGACGCAAATCACATTATTATGCAGATTCAAAAATGAAAAATGCGGGAATACACATGGCGAAACCGATCATCACGCTTAACGGTCTAAAAATAGTCATTATGCTGGGCATGCTGGTTATCATCCTGAGCGGTATTCGCTTTGCCGCAGATATCATCGTCCCCTTTATTCTGGCGTTATTTATAGCCGTTGTGCTCAATCCCGTTGTGCAGCGGATGGTCAAGCTTCGCATACCGCGCGTAATTGCGGTGTCATTGCTTATCGTTATTATTGTAATGTTAATGGTGCTGCTGTTGGCGTATTTAGGTACATCCTTAAATGAACTTGCGCGAACGCTACCGCAATATCGCTCTTCACTGGTTATCCCACTGAAAAATCTTGAACCATGGTTACAACGCGCAGGGATCGGCGTTTCCGTGGACGAACTCGTCAAATATATCGATCCGAACGCGGCAATGACGCTGGTGACCAATTTACTGGCGCAGCTTTCAAATGCTATGTCATCGATATTTTTACTGCTACTGACGGTAGTTTTTATGCTGCTGGAAGTACCGCAACTGCCCAACAAACTCAAACAAATGATGAGTCGCCCCATTGAAGGTATGGCGGCGATTCAACGCGCCATCGACAGCGTCTCCCACTATCTGGTGCTTAAAACGGCAATCAGCATTGTGACCGGGTTGGTCGCCTGGGGCATGCTTGCTGCATTGGATGTGCGCTTTGCCTTTGTCTGGGGATTACTGGCCTTCGCCCTGAACTACATCCCTAATATCGGTTCTGTATTGGCGGCCATTCCCCCTATTGCTCAGGTGCTGGCATTCAGCGGTCTTTACGATGCGCTGGTGGTTCTGGCAGGCTATCTGGTCATCAACCTGATATTCGGGAATATCCTCGAGCCGCGGATCATGGGCCGCGGGCTGGGGCTGTCCACGCTGGTAGTATTTCTGTCGTTAATCTTCTGGGGCTGGTTGCTCGGTCCCGTGGGGATGCTGCTTTCTGTGCCGCTGACCATCATCGTGAAAATCGCGCTTGAGCAAACCAACGGCGGTCAAAGCATTGCCGTGCTGCTTAGCGATCTGAACAAAGAATGAGTTTTCGCCCCGCCATCGCGGGGCATTGCCTTTATCGTTTCGCGCGAAAAGCCAAAACGGCGCTTAACAGCGTAAATAGCGCTATTATCCACGCCATGGTCCAGGGCGTGCCATCACTGAAGGCCGCCAGCAGCAACGATGAGATAATACCGCTGCCATATTGCAACGCGCCAATCAGCGCCGAAGCTGAACCCGCAATGTTCGGTACCGCATCCAACGCCGCAGCAGTCGACGTTGCAGCAATAATGCCATTCATCGAGAAAAACAGAAAAACAGTGATGATAATGGCAACGACGCCACCTGATTCCAGCTTAACCAGCAGCGCAAGCACAACCGCAGCCAGCGCCGCCAGCAGCGTCGCATATTTCAGCAGCTGTTCCAGAGCGTGCCGTTGCACCAGACGGCGGTTAACCACGCTCATCGCCATAACACCGATAATGTTTAGCGCAAACAACCAGCCGTAATGCTGTGGATCAACATGGTAATAGCTAATATAAACAAACGGTGACCCGGTAATAAACGCGTACGCACCGACGTAATAAAACGTCAGGCTCAGGGTATAGCGCATAAAACGCCCATTCGTTAACAACGAACGGTAATTACGAAATGCGCCAGCCAAAGAGGCTTTCACCCGTTTATCTTCCGGCAATGTTTCGGGCAGCCAGTTTAGGGAGATAAACATCAGCGCACCAATCACCACCAGCAGCCAAAAAATAGAGTGCCAGGTGCTCAGGCGAATAATTTGCCCGCCAATCAACGGTCCGGCGATTGGCGCAATCGCCATAACCAACACCAGGGTTGAGAGCATTTGCGCCGCACGAGTACGTGCAAAGAGATCGCGGATCATCGCTCGCGCCAGCATAGGCCCGGTACAGGCTCCAAGCGCCTGAAATACCCGCCAGAAAACAATTTGCGTGATGCTTGTAGACAGCGCACACCCTGCGGAACCAATGATAAATAGCACCATGCCGATAAACAGCGGCTTACGCCGCCCCATATGATCGCTAATCGGCCCCCAAATCAACTGTGCGATAGTAAAACCAATTAAGAAACCAGTAATCGTCAGCTCAACATTGCCATGTAAATCCTCGGCCATCGTCGGCATTGCTGGAAGATAAATATCGGTAGAAAGCGATGTAAAGGCCATCAGGCCACTGAGGATCAGAATAAAAGTAAGACCGGTCTGGCTTGCGGTAGTTACCGGTGAGGCATGTTCACGTGTACGCATAGTGCCCTGTCATGTTCTAAAAAGTCAGGTCGCAGTATATAGACAACGTATTGCCGTGATTAGACGGTTAAAACCGCATGAGTTTATGAACTGAAATCATGAATGGTGAAATCATAGGCGTCATATTTTGTGACTAACTTCCAACAATTACCTTTCAGAAATGAATTCTACTCATAGGTCCATGCGAATTTCACAGACTAATCGTATCAACACAGATTTGCTAATCTGCAGCCAATGCAACGATGATGCTCAGGAGAACCCAATGAATACAACAGTTCTGAATAACGGTGTTGAGATGCCCCTGCTCGGATTTGGCGTTTATCAAATGACCGATGCCAGCGAATGTGAGCAAGCCGTACGGGATGCCATTGATACAGGATATCGCCTGATTGATACCGCTGCCTCCTACCAGAATGAAACTCAGGTCGGCAACGCACTTAAGCAAAGCGGAGTCCCCCGCGAGGCGCTTTTTGTGACTACCAAACTGTGGTTACAGGATACCAACTATGCAGGCGCAAAGGCGCAATTCGCACGTTCTCTGCAACGGCTTCAACTGGATTATATTGACCTTTATTTGATTCATCAGCCCTATGGCGATGTGCACGGTGCCTGGCGTGCGATGGAAGAATTATATGAAGAAGGGAAAATCCGCGCGATTGGCGTGAGTAACTTTCATCCGGATCGTCTGGCGGATTTAATCGCTTTCAATCGCATTATCCCAGCCGTTAACCAAATTGAGGTGAATCCTTTTCATCAGCAGCCGCATGCAGTAGCCTGGATGCAGAGCCGGAATATTCAACCGCAAGCCTGGGCACCGTTCGCTGAAGGACGCAATGACCTGTTTCAGAACCCAGTCTTATCGGCTATTGGTGAAAAATATGGCAAAAGCGTTGGTCAAGTCGTGCTGCGCTGGATTTATCAACGTGGGATTATTTCGCTGGCGAAAACCGTGCGTAAAGCGCGGATGGCCGAGAATATTCAGGTGCTGGACTTTGCCCTAACGGCGGAAGAGATGACGCAAATTGCCGCGATGGACAGCGGAACCAGCGCGTTCTTCTCGCATCGCGATCCGGCTCGTGTGGAATGGATCACCCAGCGTAAACTGGATGTTTAAAAAAACGGCCTCCGCAGAGGCCGTCTTACTTTTACTGGCAATTACAGCGCTTTCAGGATCGCATCCACGCTGGCTTTGGCATCACCAAACA
The DNA here is from genome assembly GCF_030332605.1 of Citrobacter sp. Cpo103. Taxonomy (NCBI): domain Bacteria; kingdom Pseudomonadati; phylum Pseudomonadota; class Gammaproteobacteria; order Enterobacterales; family Enterobacteriaceae; genus Citrobacter; species Citrobacter sp. Cpo103. The sequence continues at coordinate 165,827 of NZ_JAOWHO010000023.1, forward strand.
GCATATGGGTGTTATCTTTAAAGAACAGTGGGTTCTGCACACCTGCATAGCCGGTGTTCATCGAACGTTTGAACACGATGACGTTCTGCGCTTTCCACACTTCCAGTACCGGCATGCCGGCGATTGGGCTGCGCGGGTCATCCTGCGCCGCCGGGTTTACCGTGTCGTTGGCACCAATAACCAGTACGGTATCGGTATCGGCGAAATCATCGTTGATCTCATCCATTTCCAGCACGATGTCATAAGGTACTTTGGCTTCCGCCAGCAGCACGTTCATATGACCTGGCAACCGCCCTGCTACCGGGTGAATACCAAAACGCACTTTGATGCCGCGCGCGCGCAGTTTCTCAGTGATTTCCGCGACCGGATACTGTGCCTGAGCCACTGCCATGCCGTAGCCCGGGGTGATGATCACGGAGTGCGAGTTCTTCAGCATTTCTGCTGTGTCTTCCGCAGTAATCTCACGATGTTCACCCACTTCTTCATCAGACCCGGTAGAAGAACCGTCAGAACCAAAGCCACCCGCAATAACGCTGAAGAATGAACGGTTCATCGCCTTACACATAATGTAAGACAGGATCGCACCAGAAGAACCGACCAGCGCACCGGTAACGATCAGCAGATCGTTGCTCAGCATGAAGCCCGCTGCCGCCGCCGCCCATCCTGAATAGGAGTTAAGCATTGACACGACAACCGGCATATCCGCACCGCCGATGGAGGCCACCAGATGCCAGCCAAAGGCCAGTGCAATAATGGTCATCACCAACAGTGCCAGAACCTGCAGGCCCACGCTTTCGGTACGAACAAACACCACCAGCAGCAGGAAAGAAACAACCAGCGCCGCCAGGTTCATTTTGTGACGATTCGGCAGCATCAGCGGTTTAGAGGAAATCTTGCCGCGCAGTTTGCCAAAGGCCACCACAGAACCGGTAAAGGTTACCGCACCGATGAAGATACCCAGGAACACTTCCGTCAGGTGAATGTTCACCAGAATCGGTTCCAGGCCCGTATCGTGATACAGGTAGCTGTTGAAACCCACCAGTACCGCAGCCAGACCGACGAAGCTGTGCAGAATCGCCACCAGCTCCGGCATCTCGGTCATTTCGACTTTCTTCGCCAGACGAATACCAATCGCGCCGCCAATGATCATCGCCACCAGGATCCACGCAACGTTGCCGGTATCCGGACCAAATATCGTGGCAATCAGCGCAATCGCCATCCCGGCGATGCCGTAGTTGTTACCCTGCTGAGAGGTTTCGTGTTTCGAAAGCCCCGCCAGACTAAAAATAAACAGGATCGCGGCAACAATGTATGCAGCTGTAACTAATCCTCCAGACATATGTTACCCCTTAGTTTTTCCGGAACATTTTCAGCATGCGCTGAGTCACGGTGAAGCCACCGAAAATATTAATGCTGGCAATAAGCACCGCGATAAAGCTCAGGAAACTCACCCAGCCACCCTGGCCAATTTGCAATAACGCCCCAACCACGATAATCCCCGAGATGGCGTTAGTCACAGACATCAGCGGAGTATGCAACGCATGTGACACATTCCAGACCACGTAGTAACCCACCACGCAGGAAAGCGCGAACACCGTAAAGTGACCAAGGAACTCTTTCGGCGCGACGTCGGCGAGCCAGCCAAACAAAATCACTACCAGCGCCATCAGCGCATATTTGCGCCACGGAGAGACAGGTTTTTTCTCTTCTTTCGGCGCAGGTGCGGCTTTTGGCGCTGCCTGCGGCTGAGCAGAAACCTGGATCGGCGGCGCAGGCCAGGTGATTTCACCCTCGCGAACCACCGTGACACCACGCACAACCACGTCGTCAAAATCGACAGTGATATTGCCGTCTTTCTCTTTGCACAACAGTTTGAGCAGGTTGACGAGGTTCGTGCCGTACAACTGGGAAGATTGCGTTGGCAAACGGCCAGGCAGATCGGTATAGCCGATAACCTTCACCCCGTTCTCGGTGGTGGTCACCTGATTAGGTACGGTATATTCGCAGTTACCGCCGTTTTGCGCGGCAAGATCGACAATTACGCTGCCCGCTTTCATCGAATCGACCATTTCACGGGTGATCAGTTTCGGGGCCGGTTTGCCCGGGATCAGCGCAGTGGTAACGATAATGTCGACGTCTTTCGCCTGCGCGGCGAAGAGTTCCATTTCGGCTTTGATGAACGCTTCGGACATCACTTTGGCATAGCCATCGCCGCTGCCCGCTTCTTCTTTAAAGTCCAGTTCGAGGAACTCTGCGCCCATACTCTGCACTTGTTCTTTCACTTCCGGACGGGTATCAAAAGCGCGCACGATAGCGCCCAGGCTGTTTGCCGCACCGATCGCCGCAAGACCAGCCACCCCCGCACCAATCACCATGACCTTGGCAGGTGGAACCTTGCCTGCGGCGGTGATCTGGCCGGTGAAGAAGCGACCGAATTCATGTGCAGCTTCAACAATAGCGCGATACCCGGCGATGTTCGCCATCGAGCTTAAGGCATCCAGCGACTGTGCGCGTGAAATACGCGGCACGGAGTCCATCGCCATAACGGTCACGTTGCGCTCTGCAAGTTTTTGCAGCAGCTCAGGGTTTTGCGCGGGCCAAAGAAAACTCACCAGCGTCGTGCCCGGATTAAGTAACGGAATTTCCGCCTCCTCCGGCGCATTGACCTTCAGGATGATCTCTGACTGCCAGACTGCATTTTCATCAACAATTTCTGCGCCTGCTTGAACAAACGCCTTATCGTCAAAACTCGCCAGTTGACCTGCACCGCTTTCAACCGCGACGCTGAAACCCAGTTTAAGCAGCTGCTCAACCGTCTTCGGCGTGGCTGCAACGCGGGTTTCATTGGTTAACCGTTCTCTTGGTATGCCAATTCGCATAATGTTCCCTTCCATCTGTAATTATGATGATGGTTTATCAATGTTCGCACGAGGCATGCGCGCACTCTCGAGAGAGGTCAGTGTTACCTCAATAAAATAAAACAGTAACAAACTCTGTATAACCTACTGAAAATGACGCCTGTGATCTAGCGCCAAAAAACAGTATTTATTATGAAATTCGCGAAATAGAGATGAATCGAACCTCAGACAGATAAAATGCCCTAAAAATAGCCCACAAAGGCTGATAATTCGCTCAAGCGAAGCGGCAAAACATGATTACCTACCTGTCAAAAACAATTGATTAACATTAAATTAACTTATGAAATTCAACTGCTTTATCAGTTTTGGTCACCAAACGCCGAAATTTTCGGCATATCACAAAATGTTATCGCTGTTGTTACCTAACGTGACACGATGAGTGAAAAATGACGCAGACACTGACACAATTTAAATGCAATAATCAGCGACGTTTCTAGTCAATAACAATACCAGTACCTGGTTTGCGCAAGGCGAAGGATTATTTTTATGAAGCTTAAGAACACTCTCCTGGCGTCCGCACTAATTTCTGCGACTGCTTTTTCTGTAAATGCAGCGACAGAATTGACGCCGGAGCAAGCGGCTGCCCTGAAACCCTATGACCGCATTGTGGTCACCGGTCGTTTTAATGCTATCGGTGATGCGGTTGCTGCCGTTTCGCGCCGTGCAGATAAAGACGGTGCAGCCTCCTTTTATGTTGTTGATACCTCAGATTTTGGCAGCGGCGGTAACTGGCGCGTTGTTGCCGACGTCTATAAAGCCGACGCTGAAAAAGCGGAAGCGTCAAAAAACCGTGTCATTAACGGCGTTATGGAATTGCCAAAAGATCAGGCCGTTCTGATAGAACCTTACGACACCGTTACAGTGCAAGGTTTCTACCGTAGCCAGCCGGAAGTAAACGATGCCATCACCAAAGCAGCGAAAGAGAAAGGTGCTTACTCCTTCTATATCGTGCGTCAGGTCGATGCCAACCAGGGCGGCAACCAGCGTATTACTGCATTCATCTATAAAGCTGATGCGAAAAAACGCATTGTACAAAGCCCTGATGCGATCCCAGCAGATTCAGATGCTGGTCGTGCCGCATTAGCAGCAGGTGGCGAAGCCGCGAAGAAAGTTGAGATCCCGGGCGTAGCAACTACCGCTTCTCCGAGTGCTGAAGTCGGCCGCTTCTTCGAAACGCAATCCACCAAAGGCGGACGTTACACTGTCACGCTGCCGGATGGAACCAAAGTTGAAGAGCTGAACAAAGCGACCGCCGCCATGATGGTTCCGTTCGACAGCATCAAGTTCACCGGTAACTACGGCAACATGACGGAAGTCTCTTATCAGGTAGCAAAACGCGCAGCGAAGAAAGGCGCGAAGTACTATCACATTACCCGCCAGTGGTCAGAACGTGGTAACAACGTGACGATCAGCGCCGATCTGTATAAGTAATACCCAATGCCTTATCAGGTCTACAGTCCTTGTAGACCTGATAATTTCGCGCAGTTCTGTTTCCAGACAAAACAAAAACAGCAGTATTAAGACAACTTTTCACACTATTAGTCACAAATCTCTCTATCCCCATTGCATGCGTTCTCTTCTCTCCGTAAAATCCCGCGCCTTAGTGGCTTTCACCATTTTTATGCGGTTTGCCAAAATAATTATTCTCTCACTCTCGTTTTTGTAACTGGATACAAATGGAAAAGAAATTGGGTCTGAGCGCACTGACCGCGCTGGTTTTAAGCTCAATGCTCGGCGCTGGCGTTTTCAGCCTGCCACAAAATATGGCGGCAGTAGCCAGTCCGGCTGCGTTACTGATTGGTTGGGCGATTACCGGTGCGGGTATTCTTTTGCTCGCCTTTGCTATGCTGATCCTGACGCGTATCCGTCCTGAACTGGACGGCGGCATCTTCACCTATGCACGCGAAGGTTTCGGCGAGTTGATTGGCTTCTGCTCTGCGTGGGGATACTGGCTGTGCGCTGTTATCGCTAACGTTTCGTATCTGGTCATCGTCTTCTCTGCGCTCAGTTTCTTTACCGACACACCGGAATTACGTCTGTTCGGCGACGGTAATACCTGGCAGTCGATTGTCGGCGCATCGGTACTGTTATGGATAGTCCATTTTCTGGTGTTGCGGGGAGTACAAACCGCGGCCAGCATTAACCTGGTTGCTACTCTGGCAAAACTACTGCCGCTAGGCCTGTTTATCGTGCTGGCGTTCATGCTGTTCAAGCTCGACACCTTTACTCTCGATTTTACCGGCGTCGCGTTGGGCGTGCCTGTCTGGGAGCAGGTCAAAAATACCATGCTCATCACCCTGTGGGTTTTCATCGGTGTGGAAGGCGCGGTGGTGGTATCTGCCCGCGCCAGAAATAAACGCGATGTAGGTCGCGCCACGCTGTTGGCTGTACTCGCCGCACTGGGCGTTTACCTGTTAGTCACCCTGCTATCTCTCGGGGTTGTCGCACGGCCAGAACTGGCGGAGATCCGCAATCCATCAATGGCCGGTCTGATGGTTAAAATGATGGGGCCATGGGGCGAAATTATTATTGCTGCCGGTCTGATTGTTTCCGTGTGCGGGGCCTATTTAAGCTGGACGATTATGGCGGCGGAAGTGCCGTTCCTCGCCTCCACGCACAAAGCGTTTCCGCGTATTTTTGCGCGACAGAATGCACAGGGTGCGCCATCGGCATCGCTGTGGCTAACCAACATCTGTGTACAAATCTGCCTTGTGCTAATCTGGCTCACAGGCTCAGACTACAATACGTTACTGACTATCGCCTCAGAGATGATTCTGGTGCCCTATTTGCTGGTCGGCGCATTTCTGTTAAAAATTGCCACCCGTCCAATTCATAAGGCTGTCGGTATCGGCGCGAGTATTTATGGCATATGGTTATTGTATGCGTCAGGTCCGATGCATCTGTTGCTGTCTGTGGTGTTGTATGCGCCAGGACTGTTGGTTTTCCTTTATGCCCGTAAAACGCACACGCATGAAAACGTATTAAAACGCCAGGAGATGGCGCTGATCGGCCTGCTGCTTGTTGCTGCTGTGCCGGCTACCTGGATGCTGATGGGGTAACGTTATACCCATCGCTGGCATCGGAAAATATCGGACTATGAATATCCTGATAAAGGATTATCGGGATATCATGGTTAACGCTGATTAATCGAAAATAATAGTTCTCACTCTCCCTTCTTACCCCCACATTATTTGTTGCTGCGTGCGAAACGCTTTGCGCGGTTCCTCAAATGATGAATCATCACATGCCGATGATCACCTCTATTGAGTCCGAGTCATTCTTTCTACACTTCACAATCGCAGACTGCTTTACGACATAACGATCAGTCACGATCATCTGTCTTATCTTCTTATGAATCACAACATAACACACTGAAACACATCATTACTTTCTCAATTTTTTGTTCACTTTTCATATTTGTAAAAGATAAAGGCGAAACACTTAGCGAACACATACAAAGCATAATACATGCATAAGATACGCATAAGGAAAAGAACAATTAATCATCATACAATTAACTATTTGTGCTTTATCTTGTGTTGCATTGATCTTGGCGTTGTGTTGATATTTATGTTTGATGATAATGAAACCCGTGCGCTGGTCCCACCAGCTCCCCCTCCTCGTCAATTATGTCGGAAATTAAATAGGTTTATTAATAGCTGTTACTGCATCGATTAATTATGTAATCGGCAGCATTCAGTCATTGAGGGGCAAACAAAATGATAAATAAAGAATTAATGATGACACCTCCCTATTAATCCTAAATGGAGTATTAAAATGTTTAAGAAATCAGTGGTTGCAGTATTAATGGTTCTTCCAATATCTGCTTTTGCTCATGGTCACGGTGGCCATGGCGGTATGGGCGGTCACAATTTTGGTGGTCATGGTCATGCTGGTAACATTGGTCATGCTTTTAGTGGTCATTCGTTTGGTGGTCACTTTGCGGAGCGCATGAATGCAGGTGGTGGATTCACAGGATTCTCTAAAGGCTCCATCAATATGAGCGATCACCCCATCGCTGACAACACGACACGTTCCATCAGTGTGAAAGATGGTGTCGTCACTAAAAACATTGCCTATAACGGTGTTAATGAACAATATTCCGCGACAACGACAATCAGCAAGGATGGTGCAATGCGTACCTCCACAGTGAATCGTGATGGAGTGACAAAAGAAGCATCAACTGTTGTGTCTGCTGATATGCGCTCTCATAGCGTAGCTGTAACCAATGGCACCGAAACAGCAATGTCGATTCATAGCTATGATGAAGGTGTTGGTGGTCTGAATGTTCATGCTTACAATGATGGTGTAAACACCTATGGCAGCGTTCATGCTTACAATGACGTAGCTAATGCAGCCTACTCCGCCCACGTCATTCATAATGACGAGCTTACGCGTATTGGCTACAACGTTGTTTCTCCAACCCAACGCTCTCACACTGTAGCTGTGAAAGATGGCGATTATACTCACGTTCACACTGCGGGTTATATTGGTAACGAAGATGTTGGATTTGGTTGGAACAAAGGCATCACTCGAGATGGCCAATACGGTTTTGAGCATTCAGTTAATAGTCTTGGGATTGCAACAATCGGTAACTTTGGACCCACTTATTACGGAGAAAAAGCGGCTAACCTGAAAACAGGTGAAGTGAAAACGATCACCAACTATCAACCAGCACCACAACCCACTCCAGTGGTAATTCATGTTACCCCTGCGGTAGTTGTTCATGTTGTCCCAGCATCAATCGTAACCCCTGTTACACCATCTTCTGATGTAACACCAACGACCACTGTGTACCGCGATGGACACGGCGATAGCGTCACCTTGTATTGGAATGCCTAAGAAAGAGTACAGTTTTGTACCTTTAAAAATAATAAGGCTGGACTAATCCAGCCTTTTTTAGAGGAAATAATTATGTCAGATTTAACAGCAGCAGATTTTTTAGAACTTATTGATCTTGAACCATTTAAGAAGCCTAACAATGAAACAGGAGTTTCGGTTCAACGAAGTATTGAGTTAGAAAAACTACGTCATGCTGTAAAAGAAGGTCATGTAAACCTCCGTTTTTTCCTCAAATGGTTAAATGCTGCAGCTGGTTGCCGCTTACAAGAACGATGGTTAAACAAGTTTTTTACCGATGACCTCAGAGAATTTCCCGTACGATCACAGCAACACACTAGTAAGAGCACAGAGGAAAAGCTAAAGGAAGAAGTTGCTCGTCTTACAGAGCAACTAAGAGCATCACAAGAACAGAATCAGGTTATTGCGTCTATCGCTTCAGAAGACAATCAGAAAGCCATTTTTGCGGGTATCGTCGAACGTATCGAAGAAGAATCACAAGCTGAACTAAAAGCCTTTGCAGAGAAAGCAGCAACACAGGCAAAACAGAAAGCAATAGATATGATGATAGCTATCTTTCCTAATTGGAAGCCATCAGATTGAACACAATAGGCTGTGTGTATTATCATGCTTCCTTAATCATTTAAGGGTAGACAATGAAGAACGTAAATCTGATCTTACTCGGAGACAGCACACAGCCACAAGAACGCCGAATGAAAGAAGCGTTAAAGATAAGCAAGGACGTAAAACCTGCCGCTGTGTTAGATGCTGTGAAAGAGGCGTATGAAGGTACAGGCAAGAAACCTAAGCTGAACTATGCACAACTATCACGATGGAGAAAAGGTTTAACCTTCTATCGTTCACCCCCGCCAGAAGACGCTGTAGATCAGTATTCAGATTTATTTTCCCCACTCTACCAACTATTAGAGAATCCGGTGATTGTTGCTTCCATCGACATAACAGAATTTGAACAGAGATTGAAGATTCAGATCAAAGAACGAGAACAGAGATTGATTGAAGCAAGAAGGATTGAAGCAGAGCGTATTCTGCAAGAAGCAGAAGAAAGAGATCACAGAAAGTTTACAGAAGAATTTAATAAAATAATGGATAAGCTGAGAGAGCTTAGGAAGACCTAGTTAAAATGGGGAGCCTGTTTTCTGGTTCCCTTTTTTATTGACTAATCATTGTTAATCCCTCTCTCTCTATTACTCCTGCGACTAAACCCCGACTATAAAGCGGGATTTAACAAGCTCTGCGCTCGCCGCTAAATCAGGATGCTGTAACAAACCCCCAACAACTTTTTTCCTGTGTGCTACTGTGTACAAATGAGTTTGCACCACTCATCAATGTTTCATACACCACTTACACCCTTTATCTTGTAAGATGCTGTTTTTAATGGAGCCTGAGTATAACAATGGGTAAAAAACCTCCTTTGCCAATTCTTATCACCGGAGGTGGTCGTCGTATCGGCCTCGCCGTCGCATGGCACTTTCTGAACCAAAAACAGCCAGTTATCGTCAGCTACCGTACACACTATCCTGCCATTGACGGCCTGCGAGAAGCTGGCGCGATTTGTATCCCTGCTGACTTTTCCACGGATGAAGGCGTGCTGGCCTTTGCTGATGAGGTCAAAGCACAAACCGATGGCTTGCGCGCCATTGTGCATAATGCCAGCGCCTGGCTTGCAGAAAAGCCCGGTACGCCGCTGACTGACGTGCTGTCAGCAATGATGCAGATTCATGTCAATACGCCCTACCTGCTCAACCACGCGCTGGAAGGATTGCTACGCGGTCATGGGCACGCAGCCAGCGACATCATCCATTTTACGGATTATGTTGTGGAGCGCGGCAGCGACAAGCACATTGCTTATGCTGCCAGCAAAGCGGCACTGGACAATATGACCCGCTCGTTCTCGCGCAAACTGGCACCGGAAGTGAAAGTGAACGCGATTGCCCCCTCACTTATCCTGTTTAACGAGGGTGACGATGCAGAGTATCGCCAGCAGGCACTGAACAAATCACTGATGAAAACTGCGCCTGGTGAAAAAGAGGTCATAGATTTAATTGACTACCTACTAACCAGTTGTTTTGTCACCGGACGTAGTTTTGCCCTTGATGGCGGGCGTCATCTGCGTTAGTGCAGTTTGATCCAACAAAAGATCAGCAACCACGCGCTCAGGCTCCAGCACACTACTGCACCGCCGAGCGCGACGGGTAAGCGCATAAACCCGGTGAAATACCACAGTGAAACAAGGTAGACAAAATAGGGAATAATCGACCACATACTGAATACAATGGTTGTACGTAACGCCTCGATCCCACGCTCACTGGCCACGATGTAGTGGGCAATCAACGCAAACGTCGGGAACAGTGGAATTAATCCAGCAATATAGTAATTCTTTGTTTTCGCCAGCAAACCAATCAACACCACCACCAGCGCACCAAGCGCCGCTTTTATAACGAGTCCCATCACTCTGCCTTAACACATCAATAACATCAGCCTCTAGCATAACGGAAGCGTTCTTGTTTAGAAAAGATTAATGGAAGGAAAAACCGGGGCGGTGTATGTTGGCGTTTTATATTCAAAATGAATGATATGAACACCATCGTATTTGTTGAAGATGATCCCGAAGTTGGCTCACTGATTGCAGCCTATCTGGCCCGGCATGATATTGAGGTTATCCTTGAACCTCGTGGTGATTTGGCCGAGGAGAAAATCCTGCACGTTCAACCCGATCTGGTGTTATTAGATATCATGCTGCCGGGAAAAGACGGGATGACTATCTGCCGCGATTTACGCGGGCGCTGGCAAGGCCCGATTGTCCTGCTCACCTCGCTGGACAGCGACATGAACCATATCCTTGCGCTGGAAATGGGCGCCTGTGACTACATCCTGAAGACAACGCCGCCAGCTGTGCTGCTGGCTCGCCTGCGCCTGCACCTGCGCCAGAATGAACACTCAGCACAGTCTAAAGGCATTCAGGCGGCAACCATCACACCGCACACAACGCTGCGCTTTGGCACACTCACTATCGATCCCACCAACCGCTCCGTGCTGCTCGGCGGCGAGCAAATCTCTCTTTCCACCGCTGATTTTGAATTACTGTGGGAGTTGGCAACCCATGCCGGGCAGATTATGGACCGTGATGCGTTGCTAAAGAACCTGCGTGGCGTAAGTTATGACGGTATGGATCGCAGCGTCGATGTCGCGATTTCCCGCTTACGCAAAAAACTTCTCGATAACGCGACTGAACCCTATCGAATCAAAACGGTACGCAACAAAGGTTATCTGTTCGCACCGCACGCCTGGGACGACGAGCCGCAGAAGTAATGCCACCGGGCCGATCTCATTGGTCGGCTGGATTATTCGCAATACGTTACACTGTCACGTGCAATCGTCTACAGAACAGGCATATAAACGCCATCCGAAGCCGTTCCACACTTTTTGTGTGGCTGTAGCCCACCCCCCTCCCTATAATCCGTCGCGGTCCTGAACCCTTATGGTTCATAGGTTTTTTTCGCACTAACAAAACTCTTTCCGGCATTTCAGGTGCTGAATGAGGCAAGAGGCTACAATATGTTCGTAACGCTTGCGTATATCGCGTTCTTTTTGGTTTGTTCATGGGCAATTTTTAGAATCAACCAAAAAAGTCACTCTCTTTCAAAAAGCGTCTTCATCGCTATTTTTATGGGTGCCGTTATCGGCTTATCCCTGCATCTCATTGCTGCTGACGAAAGTAAAACAGTTATCGACTGGTATAATGTTATCGGCAACGGTTATGTTAATTTACTGAAACTGGTTGCGGTTCCGCTGATTTTCATCTCTATTCTCTCAGCCATTAATAAGCTCGAAAACAGCGCTGGCATTGGGAAAATGTCGTTAACCATTGTCGGATGCATGCTCTGTCTGGTAATGATTGCCGGTTTTATTGGGCTGTTGACTGCGCATGTATTAGGTCTGGACGCCAGTGCGTTTGTTCATATGCAGTCCACACTGACTGCAGACGATGTGAGTAAAACTGCCGCCATTTCACTACCTAAACTGGTTACATCTCTGATCCCCACGAATATCTTCCTCGACCTAACAGGAGCCAGAAGCGTTTCCGTCATTGGCATTGTTATCTTCACCCTGCTTGCCGGCGTGGCATTATTAAAGGTCAAACAAGACGCCCCGCAAGAAGGTGAAAAATTAAGTGCTGGTATTAACGCTATCCAGATTTGGGTGATGAAAATGGTGCGCATCGTTATTGCCCTCACTCCTTATGGTGTGATGGCATTAATGGCAGGCGTATTTTCCGCATATCGATTTGAACAATTTGCCAGTTTGTTAGGCTTTATTGCTGCCTGTTACCTTGCGATTCTGATGATGTTTATCGTCCACGCACTGATACTGGTTCTGAGCGGAAATAATCCCGTTCACTATTTTAAAACTGTCTGGCCAGTATTAACTTTTGCATTTGTTTCACGCAGCAGTGCAGCATCTATTCCACTGGCTATTTCCGCACAGGAAAAATTTGGCGTGCAAAACACCATTGCTAATATTGCGGCTTCATTCGGCTCCAGCATGGGGCAAAACGGCTGCGCCGGGATCTATCCGGCTATTATGGTGGCGATGATTGCTCCAACAATTGGGATTGATTCGCTATCAGTACATTTTTTGCTCGCCATGCTACCTGCGATTGCGCTGGGTTCTATTGGGGTGGCGGGTGTAGGCGGTGGCGGAACATTTGCTGCGCTGATCGTCCTTTCAACGCTGAACTTCCCGGTCGCGCTGGTGGGGATTTTCATTGCTATCGAGCCTGTCGTCGATATGGCCAGAACGGCATTAAACGTGAACGGTTCGATGATGTCTGGCGTGCTGGCTAACCGGATCCTGAAAAAGAGTACTGAAAAACCACAACCCGTGAACGCGAATTAGTCAGTTCTAAAAAGATCAAAGCCTTCCTGTTCCTGGAAGGCTTGCTTTTGTGTCAACCAAACGTCAGTCCGTCGTATTTTTTCCAACGGTAGTTTACGGCGGAGATAATCCAGCAGCTGATAAAGACGCCAATAATCGCAAAACCGACATTCCCCATATGGTCACTCAAATTGCTTACGGTATCCCACAAACCACCCTGGAGCGAAAACGCGTCAGAGAGAAGTCCCAGCGCCTCCAGCCCGCCAATAAATAGCGCAACAATCACGGAAGTCCCGGTAATGGTCATATTGTAATAGAGCTTGCGTTGCGGCTTATTGAACGCCCAGCCGTAGGCCTCAACCATCAGAATACTGTCGAGGCAATCAATTAACGCCATACCGCAGGTAAACAGCGCCGGGAACACGAGAATTGACCAAATCGACATGCCACTGGACGCGCTTGAAGCAGAAATTCCCAGCAAAGAAATTTCAGTGGCGGTATCAAAACCCAGACCAAACAGAAAACCGACAAAATACATATGCCAGTCTTTACCTACCAGCCGAAACGCTGAGCGGAAAAGCCAGTTCAGAGGGCCTGAAACCGTAATATCTTCCGTGGAGCCATCGTAAGTACCGGTGCGTTTAAGATGGCGGAATGCCTTCCAGACCTGGCAGAAAATAATGAGATTAATGGTAGCCAGAATCAGCAAAAATACGGCAGAAACCGTAGTTCCTATCAGACCGCCGACATTCTGAAACCATGCCATATGTTGCTTAAACACGCTGGTGGTCAGTGCAATGCCAATGCTTGCCAGTACCACAATGGTGGAGTGCCCCAAAGAAAACCAGGCTCCCGTCGTCAAGGCACGTTTTTTCTGCTGCATGAGTTTACGCGTCGCGCTGTCTATCGCGGCGATATGATCGGCATCTACGGCATGGCGCAAACCATAGCACCACGCAATCAGACTCAGTGCCAGTAATGACGTGTTGTTGCCAAACGCGGTGAAAGCCCATAGCCACGCCACAATGTTTGCCCCGATGAGTAAGACCATCAACAAAACAATATTCGGGCGTTTTTTAAATAATGAAAACAATGCGTTCATTGTTTCCCGCCGATTACATTTGAGCTAAACAACACACCACACCACCGTTCACTGATTAATTAATATAACGTTTATCAGGCTAATGATAACTCTTAAGAATTACTAACCCAGTGTCGTAGATCAAAGTTGATTACCACCTGAAGCAAGTTCCGCCATCGCTAGCTCCGCAATACGCAGAGGTACCGTTGCGCTGTCACCCTCTTGCAGAAACCAGACGGACGACAACCCACACCAGGCAACAATCCACATCAGTAAACGCTGCCGTTCAATTCTGGCGATTTCAGACACAATGTTGACTCGTTGCGTGAATCTTTCCGGCTCAATGGCGACAGGTCTGGTAGGTTCGGCAAGATCGGGGTTAGTAAAGATATTGGCGTAATCAAAGCCACGCTCGCCCACCAGCCCTTTGGGATCGATAGCCAGCCATCCCCTCGTTCCGAAATCAAGAATATTGCCGTGGTGTAGATCGCCATGTAATACGACTTCATCATGGGGTGAAGATAGCAGTACGTTTGCCACCGCAGCACAACGCGTCAGGATACCGCCATGCTTTTTCGCGGCAGGAGCCAGATCGCGAAACCAATGGTGCAGAGGTGTTAACGCAGGCGTAGACGCATTTCGGGAGAGATGGAGTCTACTGGCAGCATGGCAAATAATGCGACAGGCCTGCGCATCGTTGCCAGTCCAGGACATGTCCGCTAAAGACTCTGTCCCTGTCGCACGTTCCAGCAGAATCGCCCCTGCTGCATGAGCAAGTACTTTCGCTGCGCCATTTCCGTTCCACCAGACCATGAGTTCACAGCCGATCCGTTCACTGTCATCGTCGGTAATCTTTAGTATGGCTTTCTGCCCGTCCTTGACCACCACCACAGGCAAAAGCTGCGATGTGTGCGTTTCAAACGGTTCACCATCTGGAGTGAGCCCCCAACGGTTGAGCCAGGTGTTGAACAGACGATTTTCCAAACAATATCCTCATTTTTCTCTGGAAGATGGTAACCAAAGGATCCGTGTCGGCATTATTCCTGTTTTCTTTTGGTTGAGCCACAACCCCCACTTCCATCATCACTGACTTATCGGGTAGAGCACTAACAGGCACATCCTTGTGTATCTGTGTGCCATGCTGACTGTGTTCGGTATATGAGGAGGACACGATGATCTCGTTATGCAAAACCTGTGGAACATCCTATGAGGTAGCTGGCGCCCATCCGGAACATTGCGATATCTGCCTGGATGAACGTCAATATGTCCCCACAAGCGGGCAGAAATGGATCGATTTTGACACCCTGTGTGCATCGCATACAAATAAGTGGAAGCAACACGACAGTACTCTCCTCAGCATCCGCACCGTTCCTGATTTTGCAATTGATCAGCGCGCGTTTCTTGTGCGCACCCCAGAAGGAAATATTCTGTGGGACTGCATTGCCACGCTCGACGATGCCACAAAAACGCTAATAACGTCCCTTGGCGGCCTTAAGGCTATCGCGATTTCGCATCCTCATTACTACACCACCATGCAGGACTGGGCTGCGGAATTTAACGCGCCGATTTACCTTCATGCCAGCGACAGAAGGTGGGTAATGCGCGACAGCCCGTGGATTAGATTCTGGGATGGCGACACCATTGAGTTAACCCGTGACGTCAAGGTGATACGTCTCGGCGGACACTTTGCTGGCGGCTGCGTCCTGCACTGGGCGCGTGACGAAGGCGTCGTGCTTTCTGGCGACATCGTTCAAGTTACACCAGGTGCCCATGCAGTCTCATTTATGTGGAGCTACCCCAATATGCTACCGTTGCCAGCCGCAACCGTCAGCGACATCATCCAACGCCTGAGAACAGTGAAATTTAAGCAACTTTACGGCGCATTTGAAGGAAAAAATATTACGCAAAATGCCGATGAAATTGTGCGCCGTTCAGGTGAAAAATATATTTCCTGCCTCAAATAAACCGGCAGTTTATTCACCAACCATGCTCAGGAAGGTAAAAATGGATAGAACTTATAAATCACGCCTATCACAGAAATACTCACTATCACACTGATAATGAAGTAGGTTTTGAAAGGCTGCTTTTGTGTTTTATGGCGAAAGATTTGTTGACCCGCTATCGCGCCGCCCCACCCGCCCACAACGCCAAACACCAGCAATGTGGATTCCGGCACTCTGCGCCAGTCCTTACGTGCCGCCATTTTGTCCACGCCGTATAACAGCAGCGTCAAAACGTTGGCGAGTAGAAACCATATAACAAGAGGATAAGCGGTGAAAATGCAGCCGACCGCTGCGAAAATGAGTAGCGAATAACAACAGCGATTGAGATTCATATTTTCAGTCACAGCACTTTTCAGGAAGTATCGACACGCATTATACGCAAGGTCAGTCATCCCTGCCACGGGTGAGAATATCCCTTTTATTATTATGCCTATATCCCCAAAGATAGCGCAAATTCTCTGGTCTGCGGCGTACCTAACAATTCAAACAAGAGAGCCGTTTTCATTATTCAAAACAAATGGTAATTTATTAAACCCAAATGGAGAAATTGTTCTGGAGTCGCAAGGATGAGAAAATACTCATATCCATATTTGTTTTTTGTTACCGTCTCATCTCTCGGCGCAATTTTTCTCTTTTATTGGTGGAGGGTAACGATATACAGAGCGACATTTCTCTACCCGCTCACATCCAAATACCTCATGCTTATTTCTCTGGCAGTGTCATTGTTAATTACCTTATTTCTGGTAGGAAATGGGATAATGAAAAAAAGTCCCTTCCAAACTTATCTAAAATTATTTGGTGGTATCAGCATTGCCATGGTGCTGTTTTCAGTGATCATGGTTATGGCGATAACCTGGTTCATTCCGGGTGTCCCCTCGTCCTATACCACCACATACGTCTATGCTACAGGAAGTTCGAAAAGCTGTTCGGGGGCTGATGTTGACGATCCAGACCTTGGGACTAATATCAGAATTTGCTATCCCGAAGGTAACTACGAATATAACAACACCATCTACGTTGAGAAACGAAGTAACCTTTTAGGTGCGGTCGTGACGTACGCCAGAACAACCCCATCCCGATTTTGATTAACTTACAGCATAGAAAGCAATGCGTGATCCAGCGAAAGGTCATTCTGCGCCCGTAGGGGCCATAAGAATGCAGAAAAGAGATATACAGTGTACTCTGCGTGGACAAGCACGCCGGATGGTGATCGGAGAACCTTTCTGAACCCACGCATCGGCGGATACTGCTGTGCCCACTTTTCCCCTGAGGGACACGTGCACTCGCTAACTTATTGAGCATTCGGTGATTTTTTATGAAGAAACTGTTTGTGCAGTTTTACCTCCTGCTGTTTGTCTGCTTTTTGGTGATGACCCTGTTGGTCGGTCTGGTATACAAATTCACCGCAGAACGCGCAGGCAGACAGTCGCTCGACGATTTGATGAAAAGCTCGTTGTACCTGATGCGCAGTGAACTACGCGAAATCCCGCCACGCGACTGGGGTAAGACGCTGAAGGAGATGGATTTAAACCTCTCATTTGACCTTCGCGTTGAACCGCTGAATAAGTACACACTGGATGCCCCAACCATGCAGCGTTTGCGCGAAGGCGATATTGTGGCACTTGACGATCAATACACCTTTATTCAACGCATTCCTCGCAGCCATTACGTGCTAGCCGTCGGCCCGGTTCCTTATCTCTATTTTCTTCATCAAATGCGCTTGCTGGACATCGCGCTGATGGCGTTTATTGCTATCTCACTGGCCTTCCCGGTACTGATCTGGATGCGCCCGCACTGGCAGGAAATGCTCAGACTCGAATCCGCCGCACAACGTTTTGGTGAAGGACATCTGAGTGAACGCCTTCATTTTGACAGTGGTTCCAGCTTTGAGCGCCTGGGCGTAGCGTTTAATCAAATGGCCGACAATATCAATGCGCTGATCGCCAGTAAAAAACAGCTCATCGATGGTATTGCCCATGAGCTTCGTACCCCGCTGGTACGTTTACGTTACCGGCTGGAAATGAGTGATAACCTCACCGAGCAGGAATCTCAGGCTCTGAATCGTGATATCGGCCAACTGGAAGCGTTGATCGAAGAGTTACTGACCTACGCCCGCTTGGATCGCCCGCAAAATGAACTGAAACTCAGCGTACCGGACCTACCTGCTTGGTTAACCACCCATCTGGAGGATGTGCAAAGCGTGAATCCTGACCGTGTGGTGCAATTACGTCATCTCGAAACTGGCGACTACGGCGCGTTGGATATGCGCCTGATGGAGCGGGTCCTGGATAATTTGCTGAACAATGCCCTACGCTATTGCCAGTCTACAGTGCAAGCCAGTCTGCTGCTGAGCGGCAATCAAGCCACGCTGGTAGTGGAAGACGACGGTCCCGGTATTGCACCAGACGCACGTGAACAGGTTTTTGAACCGTTTGTACGCCTTGATCCCAGCCGCGATCGGGCGACCGGGGGTTGTGGGCTTGGGTTAGCCATCGTCCACTCAATAGCGTTGGCTATGGGAGGGACGGTCGTCTGTGGTGAAAGTGAACTTGGCGGTGCCCGTTTTACTTTCCGTTGGCCCGTCTGGCATAACATTCCTGAAATTTCAGCTGCCTGACCTATTCTGCTCGGTGGTCAGGCGATGGATGTTGTGTTATAAAAAAGTATGTTGTAACTAAAATGGTAAACCTATGGCCCGTTACGATCTCGTTGACCGCCTGAACGGCACCTTTCGCCAGATGGAACAAGAACTGGCGCTTCTGAACGAAAACCTGTTGCAGCAGACGCTGCTTATTGCCCGCGTATTCTCGTTACCGGAAGTGGTCAAAGAGGCAGAGCATGCCCCTCTGCAAAACATTGATGTTAAGCAGCACTTAGGCAAAGAGGCTGAAGCGCTGGCATTGCGTCATTACCGTCACCTGTTTATTCAGCAGCAGTCCGAAAACCGCAGCAGCAAAGCGGCCGTCCGCCTACCGGGTGTATTGTGCTACCAGGTTGATAATGCGGCGCAATGTGCTCTGGAAGAACAAATCCAGCGTATAAACCAGTTGAAAACCACCTTCGAGCGCATTGTTACAGTAGAATCAGGGCTGGCGCCGGCAGCACGTTTCGAATGGGTGCATCGCCACCTGCCGGGGCTGATTACACTGAATGCCTATCGCACGCTCACCGTTGTCAGAGATCCTGCCACCCTCCGGTTCGGCTGGGCTAACAAGCACATTATTAAAAACCTGAAACGCGATGAAGTACTGCAGCAACTGGAAAAAAGCCTGACCTCACCGCGCAGCGTACATCCCTGGACTCGTGAAGAATGGCAGCAGAAGCTTGAACGCGAATATCAGGATATCGCCGCCTTACCGCAGCAGGCCCGCCTGAAGATCAAAAGGCCGGTAAAAGTGCAGCCTATTGCCCGCGTCTGGTACAAAGGAGAGCAAAAACAGGTGCAATATGCCTGCCCGACACCACTGATTGCTTTGCTTAATAACGACAACGGTATGACCGTACCGGATATCGGCGAGTTACTGAATTACGATGCCGAAAACGTTCAGCATCGCTTTAAACCTCAGGCGCAGCCGTTGAGATTGATTATTCCCCGGCTGCACCTGTACGTTGCGGATTAACTGCCTGGCCGCATGCTGCCAACCATCAGCTCCGGACGTACCCAGCTGTCGAACTCCGCTTCGGTTAGATATCCCAGCGCCAGAGCGGAGGCTTTTAGCGTCAGCCCTTCTTTATGCGCTTTTTTGGCAATTTCAGCCGCTTTATCGTAACCGATATGGGTGTTGAGCGCGGTCACCAGCATCAGCGACTCATTGAGCAGTTGATCTATTCGTTCACGGTTGGGCTCGATTCCCGTCGCACAATGTTCATTGAAGCTTTCCATACCGTCCGCCAGCAGGCGTACCGACTGCAGGAAGTTGTGGATGACCATCGGTCGATAGACGTTGAGCTCAAAGTTACCTGACGCCCCGCCCATATTGATGGCGACATCGTTGCCCATCACCTGGCAGCAAAGCATAGTCAGCGCTTCACACTGGGTAGGATTGACTTTACCCGGCATGATCGAGCTGCCCGGTTCGTTTTCCGGAATTGAAATTTCGCCAATACCACAGCGCGGGCCAGATGCCAGCCAGCGTACATCGTTGGCGATTTTCATCAGCGATGCTGCCAGCCCTTTTAGCGCTCCGTGGGCATGAACCAGCGCATCGCAGGTGGCCAGCGCTTCAAATTTATTCGGAGCGGTAACGAACGGCGCGCAGGTAATGACCCGCAGTTCATCCGCGACCCGGCGGGCGTATTCGGGATGAGTGTTCAGTCCTGTACCTACCGCGGTTCCCCCCAACGCCAGTTCTGCCACATGCGGTAAACTGTTTTCAATGTGTCTGAGGTTATGTTCAAGCATTGCTACCCAGCCGGAAATCTCCTGGCCAAGCGTAAGTGGAGTTGCATCTTGCAGATGTGTACGACCAATTTTAACGATATCGGCGAAAGCGTGGGACTTATCACTGAGCGTTTTGGTCAACACATTTAATTGTGGGATCAAAGATTTACGCAGCGCCAGCAGTGCGGCAACGTGCATTGCCGTCGGGAAGACATCGTTCGAGCTTTGGCTTTTATTGACATCATCGTTGGGGTGTACTTTCCGCTCCATTCCCCGCTCACCGCCCAGCAACTCGCTGGCCCGGTTTGCCAGCACCTCGTTCATGTTCATATTGCTTTGCGTGCCGGACCCAGTTTGCCAGATGGCCAGCGGAAACTCATCGCGGTGTTTATCTGCCAACACTTCATCTGCAGCCTGCATAATAGCCCTGGCTTTATCCTCCGCCAGCAGCCCCAGATCCTGGTTAACCTTTGCCGCAGCGCGTTTCGTCAGCGCCAGCGCATGGATCAACGAGACCGGCATTTTCTCCGTTGAGATACGAAAATGCTCCAGTGAACGTTGGGTTTGCGCGCCCCAAAGCTTATCGGCAGGAACATCAATCGCCCCCATTGAATCATTCTCGCGGCGTACCGTTACCATTACCTGCTCCTTACATTAACAGTTGATTAGGTTATGTTTCGACATTGCCCATTTGCATTGGTCTTATGAGTATTAACGAGGTTAAATCTGTCGTTTGGTGGTTCGTGCGGTAAAAAAAACCGCCCCGAAGGGCGGCTGACGTTACTTAACGCAGCGTGCGCACTGCGACGTCTGAATTTGCTTGAAGAAATCGTTGCCTTTGTCATCCACCAGGATAAACGCCGGGAAATCTTCCACTTCAATTTTCCAGATGGCTTCCATCCCGAGTTCCGGGTATTCCACGCACTCCAGACTCTTGATACTGCCCTGGGCCAGCACCGCGGCGGGGCCGCCAATACTGCCTAAATAGAAGCCGCCATGCTTATGGCAGGCATCGGTCACCTGCTGGCTGCGGTTGCCTTTCGCCAGCATGATCATGCTTCCACCAGCAGCCTGAAGCTGGTCAACATACGAGTCCATACGCCCGGCCGTGGTTGGCCCCAGCGAACCCGAAGCATAGCCTTCCGGCGTTTTTGCCGGACCTGCGTAATAGATCGGGTGATCTTTAACATACTGCGGCAAACTTTCGCCGTTATCCAGACGTTCTTTCAGTTTCGCATGCGCAATATCACGGCCAACGATAATTGTACCGTTGAGCGACAGTCGCGTGGAAACCGGATACTGGGAAAGCTGAGCCAGGATCTCTTTCATCGGACGATTGAGGTCAACGCGTACCGCTTCGCCCTCTCCCGCCTGGCGCAGCTCTTCCGGTATAAATTTGCCAGGATTATGTTCCAGTTTTTCGATCCAGATACCTTCACGGTTGATCTTGGCTTTGATATTTCGATCGGCTGAGCAAGAAACACCCATACCAACCGGACATGACGCGCCGTGACGCGGCAGGCGGATCACGCGGATATCATGCGCGAAATACTTCCCGCCAAACTGCGCGCCCAGTCCCAAATTCTGCGCCTCAATCAGCAGCTCTTTTTCCAGCTCTACATCGCGGAATGCCTGACCATGTTCGTTACCTTCTGTCGGCAGTTCGTCGTAGTATTTTGCAGAAGCCAGTTTGACCGTTTTCAGCGTGGCTTCTGCCGATGTTCCACCGATTACGAACGCGATGTGATACGGCGGACAAGCCGCAGTGCCCAACGTACGCATTTTCTCAACCAGGTAATTTTTTAATTTGCCCGGCGTTAGCAGCGCTTTGGTTTCCTGGTACAGATAGGTTTTGTTCGCCGAACCACCACCTTTGGCAATACACAGGAATTTGTATTCATCGCCGTCGACGGTATACAAATCGATTTGTGCTGGCAGGTTGGTACCGGTGTTCACCTCTTTATACATATCCAGCGCTGCGTTTTGTGAATAGCGCAGGTTGTCTTCGATGTAGGTGTTATAGACGCCTCGTGCCAGCGCCTCCTCATCGCCCCCACCGGTCCAGACGCGCTGACCTTTTTTACCTACGATAATCGCAGTTCCGGTGTCCTGACAGGTCGGCAAAACGCCTTTTGCCGCGATGTCAGAGTTACGCAGAAATTGCAGAGCCACATACTTGTCGTTTTCGCTGGCTTCCGGGTCGCGCAGAATATCGGCTACCTGCTGTTGATGTGCGGGACGCAGCATAAACGACGCATCATGAAAGGCCTGACGAGCCAACAGGGTTAAGGCTTGCGGTGCAACTTTAACAATCTCCTGCCCTTCAAATTCGGCAACAGAGACATAGTCGCTGGTCAGCAGATAGTATTCGGTATCATCCTTTTTGAGGGGGAAAGGATGCTGATAATGAAAGGGTTTGTTTGACATTGTGCTCTCACTTACTGCTCGGTCTGGTTATTCTCTGGGCAGATGTTCCATTGCCCTGCTTCCCTGCCGCAGATCCGGTTGTAGAAGGAAGAGCTTTCTGCAACCGGAATTACTCAGGGTATTAAAAGCGAGTCACCATATCCTACACATTTTTTTAACAAAAACTGAGACAAGTACGACTTTTTACATGTGCAGGTTACTTCGCTCAGGGTTTCTTGGTTTAATAGCCGTAGAAAATTCAACATTGAAACAGGGCTTGATAATGCAAAAACTCATCAACTCAGTGCAGAACTACGCCTGGGGAAGTAAAACGGCGTTAACGGAACTCTATGGCATTGCCAACCCCACTCAGCAACCGATGGCTGAGCTGTGGATGGGGGCGCATCCGAAAAGCAGTTCGCAGGTTCTCGGCGCTGACGGTCAGACGGTTGCTCTGCGCGACGTTATCGAGCACGATAAATCCGCACTGCTGGGCGATGCCGTTGCCCAACGTTTTGGTGAACTGCCCTTCCTGTTTAAAGTGCTCTGCGCTGCTCAACCGCTTTCGATTCAGGTTCATCCTAACAAGCACAACTCTGAAATTGGATTTGCCAAAGAAAACGCCGCAGGGATCCCGATGGATGCGGCCGAGCGCAACTACAAAGATCCTAATCACAAACCAGAACTGGTATTTGCTTTGACGCCTTTCCTGGCGATGAACGCATTCCGCGAGTTCTCTGAAATTGTTGCATTGTTACAACCCGTTTCCGCCGCACATCCGGCTATTGCGCATTTCCTGGAAGAGCCGAGTGCGGAACGTCTGAGCTATCTTTTCGCCAGCTTGCTGAATATGCAGGATGAGGAGAAATCCCATGCGTTGGCGATCCTGAAATCGGCGCTGAACAGCCAGCAGGGTGAACCATGGCAAACCATCCGTCTGATCGCTGACGTCTACCCGAACGACAGTGGGCTCTTCTCCCCGCTGCTGCTCAATGTGGTGAAACTCAATCCAGGCGAGGCTATGTTCTTATTTGCCGAAACCCCGCACGCTTACCTGCAAGGAGTGGCACTTGAGGTGATGGCTAACTCGGACAACGTGCTGCGCGCCGGACTGACGCCAAAATATATTGATATTCCGGAACTGGTCGCCAACGTGAAGTTTGTCGCCAAGCCAGCAAACCAGTTACTGACCACGCCGGTTGAATCTGATGGTGAACTGGACTTCCCGATCCCGGTTGACGATTTTGCGTTCTCCCTGCATGACCTTACTACCAATGGCGCAGATATCAGCCAGCAAAGTGCAGCCATTTTGTTCTGCATAGAGGGTGAAGCTGTATTGAGCAAAGGTGAGCAACGCCTGGTGCTGCTACCGGGTGAATCGGCCTTTATTGGCGCGAATGAATCGCCGGTTTACATCAGTGGCGCAGGTCGTTTAGCACGGGTTTATAACAAGCTATAGCAAGATACTGATATTTTTAACAACTCTTGCTAAGCTGTAGTGAGTTAAAGACATGTCACTCCTCCAGGCGTCTTCAAACGCCTGGTTTTATTTTATGGATATCGAAATGAAAAAATCGCTGGTAGCTGCGGGTGTGGTGGTTGCGCTGGGTATCGTCTGGACGGGCGGTGCCTGGTATACAGGTAAGAAACTTGAAACGCATCTCACCGAGATGGTGACACAGGCAAACGATCAGTTAAAACGTTTCTCCCCTGAGGCGGGCATTGAACTGAGTTATCAAAACTACCAGCGCGGGGTGTTCAATAGCCAACTGCAATTGGTGGTGAAACCCATCGCCGGGCAGGCAGATTCCTGGCTAAAATCGGGGCAAAGTATCGTCCTGAATGAAACCGTCGATCACGGTCCATTCCCGCTGGCACAACTGAAATCACTGAATCTGGTCCCGGCTATGGCCTCCGTGAGAACGACGCTGGTCAATAACGACGTTACCAAACCGCTGTTTGATATTGCCAAAGGTGAGTCGCCATTTGTCATTAACTCCCGTATCGGCTACAGCGGCGATACCCGTTCCGATCTCTCCCTTAAACCACTGAACTATGAGAAAGGCGACGAAAAAGTAGCCTTCAGCGGCGGGGAATTCCAGTTTACAGCAGACAAAGAAGGTAACGCTGTCTCGCTGACAGGCAATGCGCAAAGCGGCGTGGTCAATGCGGTCAACGAGTATGACCAGAAAGTACAGATGACTTTCAATAACCTGAAAACTGAGGGTTCCAGCAGTATTGCCAGCTTTGGTGAGCGCATCGGCGACCAGAAATTGTCACTCGATAAACTGTCGATTTCCGTCGAAGGTAAAGAGTTAGCGGTTCTGGAAGGCATGGGTATTGATGGTAAATCCGATCTGATCAACGAGGGTAAAACTGTCAACAGCCAGCTGGATTACACGCTGAACAGCCTGAAATTACAGGGGCAGGACATGGGTAGCGGTAAACTGACGCTGAAAGTTGGCCAGATTGACGGTGAAGCACTACACCAGTTCAGTCAGCAGTATAGCGCCCAAACCAAGGCGCTGATGGCGCAGATTGATGTGGTACAAAATCCTGAGCTTTATCAGCAAAAAGTCACTGAAGCCTTCTTCAATGCACTGCCGATTCTGATGAAAGGCGAGCCGGTTATCACCATTGCCCCGCTGAGCTGGAAAAATGCAAAAGGTGAAACCGCATTTAATTTGTCACTGCTGCTAAAAGATCCGACAGCAAATACTGAGGAACCACAAACGCTGGCTCAGGAAGTGGATCGTTCGGTCAAATCACTGGATGCTAAGCTGACGATTCCGGTTGATATGGCGACTGAGTTCATGACGCAGATTGCCAAAATTGAAGGGTATCAGCAGGAACAAGCGGCCGATCTGGCGAAACAACAGGTGAATGGCCTGGCGGCAATGGGTCAGATGTTCCGTATTACAACGATGCAGGACAACGTCATCGGTTCCAGCCTGCAATACGCAAACGGCCAGGTTACGTTAAACGGACAAAAAATGTCGCTGGATGAGTTTGTTGGCATGTTCGGTATGCCTTCTCTCGGCGAACCGGATGCCCCGGCTATCCCGCAACAGTAAATACGCGTGACAACAGGCCCGATAACCGTGTGCTTATCGGGCCTGTTTTATTTTGCCACCACCAGCCGGGCGGAAAGCGTCAGGTTACGCGAATGACCATCATCGTGCCCAATGCGCTGTAGCATGCGCTCAGCAAGGGTATATCCCATTTCACGCGCGGGCGTGCAGGCCCAAATAATGGGGATATCGTCCAGTGCATTTTCCGCTACATCGGCAAATCCGGCTAACGAGATCTGCTGTTCGAAGTAGCGATCTACGCCAATTTCACCACTCTGACGCCCTGCTCTCATCAGGCCAAACCAGGCGCCAACGGCTATCGTTTCGTTGTAGCATACCACTGCGCTGATCGTTGGGTTACGACGTAACAGCGCAGTCACCTCTTCTGCGGCCTGCTTTTGGCTGGATGAGCACTCCAGCACCCAGTCGCTATGAAACGGTAAACCATACTTTAGCAACGTCGTACAATAGCCGCCGACACGCTCTGCGCGAGTCAATGAAGAACTCTGCCCCCCCAACCATGCGATGCGCTGATGCCCATGGCGTATCAGATGTTCAACCAGCAATTGCGCTGCCTGCATGTTGTCAGGCCTGACGGTGTCAACGTCATCCAGGTAGCTGGCCCGAGACGCAAACACTACCGGAATCCCCTTATCGGCGGCCAGTTGTTGCAGGTCGTCGCTACTGCCGGCAGCTCCGGCGATCACCACACCATCAACCCCTTGATTAAGCAGCATAGCGAAACGCTGCGCCAGCTGTTCGCCATCTTTGCCGCCATGTAATAAAAATACCATGCGCCCCTGTGCTTCTAATGCTTCCGTCAGACCCGCCGTCAACTCGGCGTAAAACGGGGTGGAAAGGTCGCGCACGATCAAACCAATTACCCCGCTCTGCCCACCACGCAGCGCTGATGCCTGGCGATTACGCACAAACCCCAGTTGCTCAATAGCGGCATTCACCCGTTCGCCGGTCGCGGATGAAATACGGCCTTTTCCACTAAGCACCAATGAGACGGTACTAACCGAAACGCCCGCGGCCAGCGCAACATCATGGATAGTTATTTTTTTGGCTATAGCCATAAAAACGGAAAACTCCCTGATAACGTGACGGATAAAACGTTTTATCAATCACTTATATTTATACGCTCTATTATCGTTCGATAATGTGATTTGTACCGCACTAAAATTAGGTAAAACGTTTTATCTTCTCGCCATCATTAGTCAGCTAGCTTTTACGAGGAGTCGTTTGATGACGACGAGAACCACACCAAAAATTACGTTATGGGAATTTTTCCAGCAGTTGGGCAAAACCTTTATGCTGCCCGTGGCTCTGCTCTCATTCTGCGGGATCATGTTAGGGATCGGCAGCTCGTTAAGTAGTCATGATGTCTTAACGCTGATCCCGGCATTGGGTAATCCGGTACTGCAGGCTATTTTTACCTGGATGAGCAAAGTAGGCTCATTTGCGTTTAGCTTCTTACCTGTGATGTTCTGTATTGCCATACCTCTCGGCCTGGCTCGCGAGAACAAAGGCGTAGCGGCATTTGCCGGTTTTGTTGGTTATGCGGTGATGAACCTTGCCGTCAACTTCTGGTTAACTGCGAAAGGTATCTTACCTACCACAGATGCCGCGATCCTGAAGGCCAACAACGTGCAGAATATCCTGGGGATCCAGTCGATCGACACCGGGATCCTCGGCGCTGTAATTGCCGGGATCATCGTCTGGATGCTGCATGAACGTTTCCACAACATCCGCCTGCCGGATGCACTGGCCTTCTTCGGCGGTACCCGCTTTGTGCCAATTATCTCTTCGGTGGTGATGGGACTGGTCGGCCTGGTTATTCCCCTGGTTTGGCCGGTTTTCGCCATGGGCATTAACGGGCTCGGCCACATCATCAACAGCGCGGGCGAATTTGGTCCAATGCTGTTTGGTACCGGTGAACGTCTGCTGCTGCCCTTTGGTCTGCATCATATTCTGGTGGCGCTCATTCGCTTCACCGAAGCTGGCGGCACGCAGGAAGTCTGCGGTCACAGCGTAAGCGGCGCACTGACTATTTTCCAGGCTCAACTGAGCTGCCCGACAACACAAGGTTTCTCTGAAAGCGCAACCCGCTTCCTGTCGCAGGGTAAAATGCCGGCGTTCCTCGGTGGTTTGCCGGGGGCAGCGCTCGCGATGTACCACTGTGCTCGCCCTGAAAATCGTCATAAAATTAAAGGGTTGTTAATTTCTGGTCTCATTGCCTGCGTGATCGGCGGTACAACCGAACCACTCGAATTCTTATTCCTGTTCGTTGCCCCTGTTTTGTATGTAATCCACGCCCTGCTGACCGGTCTTGGTTTCACCGTGATGGCGGTGTTAGGCGTCACCATCGGTAACACGGACGGTAACCTGATTGACTTTGTGGTATTCGGCATCCTGCACGGACTCTCTACCAAGTGGTATCTGGTCCCTGTTGTGGCGGCGATCTGGTTCGCGGTGTACTACGTGATCTTCCGTTTCGCCATCACACGTTTCAATCTGAAGACCCCGGGTCGTGACGTCGAAATTGCCAGCAATATCGAAAAAGTCATGGCGGGTGCACCGGGTAAATCCGGTTACAACGTCCCTGCCATTCTGGCGGCGCTGGGCGGTGCGGAAAACATTGTCAGCCTGGATAACTGCATTACCCGTCTGCGCTTGTCAGTGAAAGATATGTCGCTTGTTAACGTACAAGCGCTGAAGGACAATCGCGCCATTGGCGTAGTACAACTCAATCAGCATAACCTTCAGGTCGTTATTGGTCCGCAGGTCCAGTCAGTGAAAGACGAGATCGCCGTTCTGATGAACACCGTACAGGCATAAGGACAACAGTATGTTTGATTTTTCAAAGGTGGTGGACAGGCACGGTACCTGGTGTACCCAGTGGGATTACGTTGCCGACCGTTTTGGTTCAGCCGACCTGCTGCCGTTCACCATCTCCGATATGGATTTTGCCACCGCACCTTGCATTCTGGAGGCGCTGACTCAGCGCCTGTCACATGGCGTGCTGGGTTACAGCCGCTGGAAAAATGATGAATTTCTGGCGGCAATTAGTCATTGGTTTCTTACGCGTCATAATACCCAAATCGACCCTCAGTCGCTGGTTTATGGCCCCTCGGTCATCTATATGGTGTCGGAGCTGATCCGCCAGTGGTCTTCTGCGGGTGATGCGGTGGTAATTCATACACCGGCGTACGACGCGTTTTACAAAGCGATTGAAGGTAATCAGCGCCAGGTATGCGCTGTCGGACTTGAAAAGCGCGCTGACGGCTGGGTTTGCGACATGGTTGCGCTGGAAAAAGCGCTCTCCAGGCCTGAAAGTAAAATTCTTCTGCTTTGCAGTCCGCACAACCCAACCGGTAAGGTGTGGACGCGCGATGAACTGGAAACCATGGCGGAACTGTGTCAGCGCCACGGTGTAAAAGTCATCTCTGATGAGATCCATATGGATATGGTATGGGCAGACCAGCCGCACATCCCGTGGAGTAACGTCGCGCGCGACAGTTGGGCGCTGTTCACCTCCGGTTCAAAGAGCTTCAATATTCCGGCGTTAACCGGGGCTTACGGGATTATTGGGGATGAGCAGAGTCGCAACGATTACCTCAGTGCGTTAAAGGGTCGGGATGGTCTTTCCTCACCTGCAGTGCTCGCGCTTAGCGCACATATCGCAGCCTACCAACAGGGCGCTAGCTGGCTTGATGCGCTGCGGGATTACCTTGTCAGTAACCTGCATTACATCGCGCATGAGCTGAATAACGCATTCCCCGAACTGAACTGGCAGGTTCCGCAATCCACCTATCTGGCATGGATTGACTTGCGTCCACTCAACCTTGATGACCATGCACTGCAGGAAGCACTCATCCATCAGCAGAAAGTCGCCATCATGCCCGGATACACATACGGAGAAGAAGGACGAGGTTTTGTGCGCCTCAATGCCGGATGTCCACGTTCCAAACTTGAAAAAGGCGTTCAGGGGTTGATTAACGCCATCCGCACAATACGTTAAATAGTCTTGCGCAATGAAGAACTCATTGCGCAACTCCTTATATAAAAAAACAAATCTTTTTTCTATCGTTTTTTTAATACCAATTCCTCCCTGACTTTTCCTGCCAGTAAAAATCAACAGCAATAAAAATCAAAAAGACAAAATACAAAGCTGAGAAGATAGCCGAAATATAGCGCTGTTTTATATACATAAAAATCATGAATACAACACAAATAAACATTCACAAAAAGAATTTAACTTTTTTTTACTCCTGTCCCTAACGACATCCATTTTTCTTTGGTATATCCCTTTTAGTAATCAGCGTTATAGCCTCTCTTTTTATCCGGTTATTGCAACCTTTGCTGGTGTATTGCACATTCAGACGGGGTGCTTTATGACGATGAATTACATGAGTTATCGGCGCAAAAAATATCTTTTACCCCTGGCCTGCGCGTTTTATTTCTCGGGGGTTTTCTTATTTCTTGCGCTCTATATTTATTTTTATAAAAACGGCCTTCCTGGTGTCATCTACAATGACATTGCTGTTTTATACTTTATGAGGAACATGTTAATTACGGGGCTGTTTTTTGCAACATACTATTTATATACGTTTAAAAATAAAAAAGAAAAGCATGGTAAAACAGTTATTTACGCCACTTATTTATGGTGCATGTTGCATCTGGTAATGGCTATCCTCTACTCCATCCGTATTACGCCAATATCGTTTCAGTTGGTTGATACAGAAACGTTTGAATGGCTTAGACCCTGGCGTGGTAGCTTTATTTATGTCCTCATTATCTTGTGGACCTGTATCGTTTTATTAGGGGCAAAATTAACCCAGCTAAAAACACAGTTTTGGGTAAGTATGTCACTGGTTGCCCTGAGCAATCTGTTAAGTGTCATCATTATGCTGAAGTACACGCATATAGACTCCGCTGGATGGTATCTCGCCAGAGGCCTGGAGTGCCTTAGCGCAATGGCCGTGATGATCGTGCTCATGTCTGATATTTTCAAGCGCTACAAAGCCTCACGTCAGGCCTATGAATTATCCTATGAAAATTCAGTCCGCGACCCGATGACCCGACTTTTCAACCGTGGCTATTTTTATAACGCACTCAGCAATGAGATTAAAATGACAGCAACCCATAAACCCCTGAGCATTGTCTTTTGCGACATTGATTTCTTTAAGTCGGTCAATGAAACCTGGGGACATTTGCAGGGTGACAGAGTGATAATTAAACTGTCAGAAATTATGCAGCGACTGAGTCGGCGTAACGACATCGTGGCGCGTATTGGCGGAGAAGAGTTTGCTATTTTGCTACCTGAAACTAACGCTGATGCAGCATTTAACATCGCAGAGCGAATCAGAAAACACGTAGAACAACAAACTCAGACCACGACTAAAGGTGATTTTCCACGCATCATCACCATCAGCCTGGGTATCGTAACCTCAGTTGATAACCGTTCAGCCCCTGAACAACTTGCTGATTGCGCAGACCGCGCCCTGTATATGGCAAAAAACCGAGGCCGTAATTGCGTTGTGGCCTATTCTGGTGAAGAAGTTTAATAGCAAAGGAAAAGATCACCACCAGGGCGATCTTTTCCTCATGATCAGTTGGTAATTTTCATGTGCAGCTGGAATGCGTTAGTTTTCCCCTCATCCTTCGCCGCACCTTTTTGATATATTCTGATGGTATACTTACCGCTGGCAGGCAGTGTATTTTTATAAGTGTCACCACTCATCATGCCATCAAAAATGAATTGTTCGCCCGGCGCAATAATACTCATGAAAGGATGAGGCTAGGCGCTTTTCAAAACTGCTTGCATGGTCTGCCCTTTTTTGGCGACAAACGTATAATCTTTTGTTTTATCGCCCGTAATTGTCCCCTTGATATCTGCGCCACTGGTACCTTTCTTAAACTGGATTACATGCGTTTCATCCGCTTTATACGCCGCATGCGTAGGCACAGCTGCCAGCAGCAAACTTCCACAGAACATTGTACTGACAATTAGCTTTACACTTTTCACTTTATTAATACCCTCAGTCGTTATTGTATTTTTATAACATACCTCGCTGCACATTCATAAACTGGAAAGTGTCCATTTTTCGCTATTAGCAATGTTACTCAATAAATATCTGAATAAAATAACACTGACAGGCAGTAATTATATAAAAACGAGGTAAATAATCTTAAAATAAAATCCCTTCATTACACACATGCTGCAGGAAATGCGTTATTGCTTACTTTACGCCCATCTTGCCACCGCAAGGCAAAAGCAGCGTGATACGGTCTCAAGGATCAGGCCGTCGGAACACCACTCTGTTGGAGCGCTAACAGCATGGTCAACAATTTGGCGATACTTGCTTCCCCATACCCCCGAACTCTGCACTGCTTTTTTTAAAGTTTTTAGAGGAACATTTTTCTGTTGTATAATGGCCTGCACTTTACCTAAATACACGAGTGCGACCATGATTGATACTTCCCTCCCCCTGACCGACGTCCATCGCCACCTTGATGGTAACATCCGTGCACAAACGATCCTGGATCTGGGTCGTAAGTTCAACTTAACGCTTCCGGCGCAAACGTTGGAAACGCTGATCCCTCATGTGCAAGTCACATCAACTGAGCCGGATTTAGTGAGCTTTTTATCCAAGCTCGACTGGGGCGTGAAGGTACTGGCCTCGCTGGATGCGTGTCGTCGCGTGGCATTTGAAAATATTGAGGATGCCGCACGTAACGGCTTGCACTATGTTGAACTGCGTTTTTCCCCAGGATACATGGCGATGACGCATCAGCTCCCGGTTGCAGGTGTGGTTGAAGCCGTCATCGCAGGTGTACGCGAGGGTTGCAAGACCTTTGGCGTCGAAGCACGCTTAATTGGCATTATGAGCCGTACTTTTGGCGAAGCCGCCTGCCTGCAGGAACTGGATGCGCTGTTAGCCCACCGAGACCATATTACGGCACTGGATCTTGCCGGTGACGAACTGGGGTTCCCGGGCAGCCTGTTCCTGTCCCATTTCAACCAGGCTCGCGACGCCGGCTGGCGTATTACCGTTCATGCGGGCGAAGCCGCGGGACCAGAAAGCATCTGGCAGGCCATTAAAGAGCTAGGCGCTGAGCGTATTGGTCACGGCGTTAAAGCCGTTGAAGATCGTGCGTTGATGGATTACCTCGCCGAGCACCGTATCGGCATCGAATCCTGCCTGACATCAAACATTCAGACCAGCACCGTTGCCTCACTAGCGAACCATCCGCTGAAAACGTTCCTTGAGCATGGCGTTATCGCCAGTTTGAATACGGACGACCCGGCTGTTCAAGGTGTGGATATTATTCACGAGTACACCATTGCCGCACCCGCGGCAGGGTTAACGCGTGAACAGATACGTCAGGCCCAAATCAACGGTCTGGAAATGGCATTCCTGAGTAACGAAGAAAAACGAGCCTTGCGCGAGAAAGTCGCCGCAGCGTAACAGGTAAAGTGCCGGATGGCGCTAACGCTTATCCGGCCTACGTTGGTTTTGATTGTAGGCCGGATACGATGCCAGGAAGGTATCGCCTTGCGCCATTTACCTAATCAGGCAAGGCACAGCGTCGAACGATGTTTCGCGGATTCGAGACCCAGCTCAATCAGCTCCATAATTTGGATAGCCTGTCTCGCCGGTACCGGGTTTTCACCGTTACCATTTAGCGCATCACGAATGCCAGCATAGTACGCCGGATAGTTGCCCGGTACAGTAAGCCAGGTTTCTTCGACCTGCTCTTCGCCTTCTACTCGCGTCAATACGCCATCGCGCATATCATAACCCCAGTCTTCCTGTGGCAGTCGTTCGCCATTTTTCAGGCGCTCTTCCTGCGGGTCAAGACCATACTTCACATAGCTGCCACGCGATCCGTGCACAATATAGCGGGCCGATTCTGCGGCAGCGAGCATGGTGCCATGCAAGATCACACGACGCTGCGGATACGTCAGGATGGCATGGAAGTAATCCGTCGCCTGCGCGCCCGGGCGCAGCTGGGCAAGGTCTACCGTCAGGCTGACGGGCAAACCAAACAGGTTAATCGCCTGATCCAAAAGATGCGGTGCTAAATCGTACCAGATACCGCTTCCCGGACCGCCCTGTTCACGCCAACGATCACGAACCTGCGGGCGGAAACGATCGAAATGGGATTCGAAATACGCCACCTCTCCCAAAACACCATCCGCCAGCAGAGCTTTCAGCGTCAGAAAATCACTGTCCCAGCGACGGTTATGGAACACAGACAGCACGCGCCCGAGGCTGCGCGCCAGCGCATCCAGCTCACGAGCTTGTGACAGTGTCACGGTAAAAGGCTTATCAACAACCACGTGTTTGCCCGCTTCCAGCGCAGCTTTCGCTAACGGAAAGTGCGTGTCGTTAGGCGTGGGGATCACAATCAGGTCGATATTTGGATCGTTAAAAAGATGCTTAGGCTCAGCAACAACCGCCACCGTAGGCCAGTCTGCCTTCACTTTTGCTTCATCACTACTGGAAACCGCAGCCAGTTCCAGGCCCGGCGTGCCCACAATCAGGGGGGCATGGAAGGTTTTGCTGGCATAACCATAGCCAATTAGCCCAACACGGATGTTGTCACTCATATTATTGCCTCTCAATTCAGGACTGACCTATTTCACACCATACCTTGCAACGTCTCAATAGTTTAATAACCTTTGCGCTACAAAGGTTGTTTTTAACTTAAGTCAAACATATGCCACTTATGCTTAACTTGCAGCGAAAAAGAGGTAGAAATCGTTCCCAATCATCTTGCTGTATTAATGAGAGATTAGTAACATTTGCAGCCTGTGTTTATGGATAAATCAAAGCAAATGTCATCAGTAATGAATCGTCTTATTGAATTAACAGGTTGGATTGTTCTCGCCGTCTCCGTGATCCTGCTGGGTGTTGCCAATCATATTGACAATTACCAGCCGCCAGAGCCCGTTGCCGCAGTGCAGAAAAAATAAGCATCCGCAGCCTTTTATTGCCCGGCAATTAACATTGGTAGTTGCAGGGCTTGCCGGGAAAAGATCGCTTTCTGTCAAAAAAAGGGAATTATGCCGCATCCCGCTCCGCTGCATATTGCCAGCGATCGCTAAGCGCGTTACCCTTGCCAAAGACGCGCATAGCGCCTGCTTTTCACAGGTATGAACACTCTTCTTAAATTTGCACGTAAATCCGCTTTTACCTGTGCACGTTGTTTATTTTTATATTTTCTACTCCGTTGGTATTATTTTATTAATATGGATCTGCATTTATGACTGTTCAGGATTACTTATTAAAATTCCGCAAAATCAGTTCACTCGAAAGTCTGGAAAAGCTGTTCGACCATCTAAACTACACGCTCACCGACGATAGCGACATCATCAATATGTACCGTGCCGCAGACCATCGCCGTGCGGAGCTTATATCCGGAGGCCGTCTGTTTGATGTTGGTCAGGTACCTAAATCAGTCTGGCATTACGTGCAATAAAGAAGAAAGTAGCGCTCAACGTTAAAAGCTTTATAATAATTGCCCCAAAATGAATGGCATGATTGATTGCGCGCGTAAACCTGGAGAAGAGATGACTACCACACCGGCACAACGTATCGGAGGCTGGCTACTTGGGCCACTGGCCTGGCTGTTAGTCGCGTTGTTGAGCGCTTCGCTGGCGTTATTACTTTATGTCACTGCGCTGGCTACACCGCAAACCTTCAAAACGCTGGGTGAGCAAAGTACGGCAAACTTGCTGTTATGGGGCGTCTCTTTTGTTACCGCGATCGCCATGTGGTATTACACACTGTGGCTGACGATTGCGTTTTTCAAACGCCGAGCCTGTGTGCCTAAGCAT
Organism: Citrobacter sp. Cpo103; assembly: GCF_030332605.1. Classification (NCBI taxonomy): domain Bacteria; kingdom Pseudomonadati; phylum Pseudomonadota; class Gammaproteobacteria; order Enterobacterales; family Enterobacteriaceae; genus Citrobacter; species Citrobacter sp. Cpo103. The sequence goes on from NZ_JAOWHO010000023.1 coordinate 201,272, forward strand.
TACATTCTGTGGCTGCTGATCTCCGTGTTGCTGGCGATTAAAGCGTTTGCGTTTTCACCCGTTCCAGACGCTTTTGCCGTGCGCCAACTGCTGTTCCCATTACTGGCCGCAGCACTGTTGGTGCCCTACTTCAAACGATCGCAGCGCGTTAAATCGACGTTTGTGAACCCGTAATAACCCTACAGTTAACCTGTTGTCGCCTGTTGTAGATTGTCAGATAATAGGCGGCTTTTTTATTTCAGGCCGAAAAATGACTGATTACCTGCTGCTGTTTGTCGGAACTGTACTGGTCAATAACTTTGTACTGGTCAAGTTTCTGGGCCTCTGCCCGTTTATGGGTGTTTCCAAAAAACTGGAAACCGCAATGGGTATGGGCCTTGCCACGACGTTTGTCATGACGCTGGCCTCCATTTGCGCATGGCTGATTGATACCTGGATCCTAATCCCGCTCAATCTCATCTATCTGCGCACGCTGGCTTTTATTCTGGTTATCGCCGTCGTCGTGCAGTTTACCGAAATGGTTGTGCGTAAAACCAGCCCTGCGCTGTACCGCCTGCTGGGGATCTTCCTACCGCTGATCACCACTAACTGCGCAGTGTTAGGTGTGGCGCTACTGAACATCAACCTCGGCCATAACTTTTTACAGTCGGCGCTATACGGTTTTTCCGCCGCCGTCGGCTTCTCGCTGGTGATGGTACTGTTCGCTGCGATCCGCGAACGCCTCGCCGTAGCGGACGTCCCAGCGCCGTTTCGCGGCAATGCGATTGCGCTGATTACTGCTGGTTTAATGTCATTGGCCTTTATGGGCTTTAGTGGTTTGGTGAAGTTGTAATGAATGCTATCTGGATTGCCGTTGCCGCAGTGAGTCTACTGGGTCTGGCGTTCGGCGCTATTTTGGGGTACGCCTCGCGACGTTTTGCCGTTAAAGATGATCCGGTCGTGGAGAAAATTGATGAAATTCTCCCGCAAAGCCAGTGTGGACAGTGCGGCTATCCGGGCTGTCATCCTTACGCTGAAGCGATAGGCTCTCAGGGTGAAAAAATTAACCGTTGCGCCCCCGGTGGCGAAGCGGTGATGTTAAAAATTGCCGCTCTGCTGAACGTCGACCCGCAACCTATTGATGGCGATGAACAAGACGTTACGCCGGTGCGAATGCTGGCGGTCATTGATGAAAATAACTGTATTGGGTGCACTAAGTGTATTCAGGCCTGCCCGGTCGATGCGATCGTGGGCGCGACCCGCTCCATGCACACGGTAATGAGCGATCTCTGCACCGGGTGCAACCTGTGCGTTGACCCGTGCCCGACGCAATGTATTGAATTACGCCCGGTAGCCGAGACACCCGATAGTTGGAAATGGGATTTAAACACCATCCCTGTGCGCATCATTCCCGTGGAACAACATGTTTAAGTTATTCTCTGCATTCAGAAAAAATAAAATCTGGGACTTTGATGGCGGCATTCATCCACCAGAAATGAAAACCCAGTCAAACGGAACGCCGTTGCGACAGGTTCCGCTGGCGCCGCGTTTCGTTATTCCGCTGAAACAACATATTGGTGCGGAGGGTGAACTGTGCGTAAACGTGGGTGACACCGTGCTGCGTGGTCAGGCCTTAACCCGCGGGCGTGGCAAAATGCTTCCAGTCCATGCGCCAACATCAGGCACCGTGGTTGCTATTGCGCCGCATTCCACCGCACATCCTTCGGCACTCGCTGAGCTGAGCGTCATCATAGACGCCGATGGCGAAGACCGCTGGATCGAGCGAGACGGCTGGACCGACTACCGCTCCCACAGCCGGGAAGAGCTGATTGCGCGTATTCATCAGTACGGCGTCGCCGGACTGGGTGGCGCGGGTTTTCCCACCGGCGTTAAACTGCAGGGCGGTGGAGATAAAATTGAAACCCTGATCATTAACGCCGCCGAATGCGAGCCGTACATTACGGCAGATGACCGCCTGATGCAGGACTGTGCCGCTCAGGTCGTCGAAGGTATCCGCATCCTGGCGCACATTCTTCAGCCACGCGAGATCCTCCTTGGTATCGAAGATAACAAACCGCAGGCAATATCTATGCTGCGCGCGGTGCTGGCTGATTCACACGACATTAGCCTACGCGTGATCCCCACCAAGTACCCGTCCGGCGGGGCCAAGCAGTTAACACAAATCCTGACCGGCAAGCAGGTTCCCCACGGCGGACGCTCCTCTGATATCGGCGTATTGATGCAAAACGTCGGAACCGCCTATGCAATTAAACGGGCAGTAATTGACGGAGAGCCGATCACCGAACGTGTCGTGACGCTTACCGGTGAAGCCGTCAGCCGTCCGGGCAACGTCTGGGCGCGTTTAGGCACGCCTGTTCGTCATCTGCTCAACGATGCGGGCTTCTGCCCTTCCGCCGACCAGATGGTGATTATGGGCGGGCCGCTGATGGGCTTTACGCTGCCGTGGCTGGATGTCCCGGTGGTGAAGATAACCAACTGTCTTCTGGCACCCTCTGCCAGTGAAATGGGTGAAACACCGGAAGAGAAAGGCTGCATTCGCTGTAGCGCATGCGCCGATGCCTGTCCGGCGGATCTCCTGCCACAACAACTTTATTGGTTCAGTAAAGGGCAACAGCACGACAAGGCAACGGCCCATAATATCGCCGACTGCATTGAGTGCGGTGCCTGCGCCTGGGTATGCCCAAGCAATATTCCGCTGGTGCAATATTTCCGTCAGGAAAAAGCCGAGATTTACGCCATTAGCCAGGAAGAAAAACGCGCCGCTGAAGCGAAAGCTCGGTTTGAAGCCCGCCAGGCGCGCCTTGAACGTGAAAAAGCAGCGCGTCTTGAACGCCATAAGAGCGCTGCTGCTCAGCCGGCGGCCAAAGATCATGATGCCATTGCTGCCGCGCTGGCTCGTGTAAAAGAAAAGCAGGCTCAGGCGCTACAGCCAGTGATCATTCAGGCAGGCGTAAAACCTGACAATAGTGCCGTGATTGCCGCACGCGAGGCGCGTAAGGCGCAAGCTCGTGCCTCCCGTAAGGAAAATCCGCCGCAAAGTGATGGCAGCAGCACGGGTACAGACCCGCGTAAAGCCGCCGTGGAAGCGGCAATTGCCCGTGCCAAAGCCCGCAAACTTGAACAAGAACTGGTAACGGAAACGGCCGAACCGGCTGATCCGCGTAAAGCCGCCGTGGAAGCGGCAATTGCCCGCGCCAAAGCCCGCAAACTTGAACAAGAACAGGTAACGGAAACGGCCGAACCGGCTGATCCGCGTAAAGCCGCCGTCGAAGCGGCAATCGCCCGCGCCAAAGCCCGCAAACTTGAGCAAGAAGCGGTAACGGAAACGGCTGAACCGGTTGATCCGCGTAAAGCCGCCGTGGAAGCAGCAATCGCCCGCGCCAAGGCCCGCAAGCTCGAGCAGCAGGCGGTAGCTGAAACAGCCGAGCCGGTTGATCCACGTAAAGCCGCCGTCGCGGCCGCTATCGCACGCGCTCATGCTAAGAAAGCCGCACAGCAGCAGGTTGTAAACGAGGAATAAATGGTATTCAGAATAGCAAGCTCCCCTTATACCCATAACCAGCGCCAGACATCGCGTATCATGATGCTGGTATTACTTGCTGCATTGCCGGGGATCGCCGCTCAGCTGTGGTTCTTTGGCTGGGGCACGTTGTTCCAGATAGTTCTCGCATCCATCAGCGCTATTGCTGCCGAAGCGGGTGTGCTTAAACTGCGTAAACAACCCATTGTGCCGATTTTAAAAGACAACTCTGCGTTACTCACCGGGTTGCTTTTGGCCGTCAGTATTCCGCCCCTCGCGCCATGGTGGATGGTGGTATTAGGCACGGTATTTGCGGTTATCATTGCGAAACAGCTGTATGGCGGGCTCGGGCAGAACCCGTTTAACCCTGCCATGATTGGTTATGTCGTGCTGCTCATCTCATTTCCGGTACAGATGACCAGTTGGCTGCCGCCGCATGAAATTGCGGCCACGGTGCCTGGTTTTTTTGACGCCCTGAACGTTATCTTTAACGGACATACCGCCAGCGGTGGGGATATGAATTCGCTGCGTATGGGCATCGATGGTATCAGTCAGGCAACGCCTCTTGATACCTTTAAGACATCCCTGCATGCAGGACGTACCGTTGAGCAGGTGATGCAATACCCGATCTACAGCGGCATGCTGGCAGGCGCTGGCTGGCAGTGGGTGAACCTTGCCTGGCTGGTGGGCGGTATCGTGCTGTTATGGCAAAAAGCGATTCGCTGGCATATCCCGGTTAGCTTCCTGCTGTCACTCGCCGTTTGTGCCACTTTGGGCTGGATATTTTCGCCAGAATCGCTGGCCTCGCCTCAGTTGCACCTCCTTTCCGGCGCGACAATGTTAGGTGCGTTCTTTATTCTTACCGATCCCGTTACGGCATCAACAACCAACCGCGGTCGCCTGATTTTTGGCGCACTTGCTGGCCTGTTAGTATGGTTGATTCGCAGTTTTGGCGGTTATCCTGATGGCGTGGCTTTTGCCGTATTGCTGGCGAATATCACGGTTCCCCTGATTGATTATTACACTCGCCCTCGCGTGTACGGACATCGCTAAGGAGTCCCTATGCTGAAAACGATTCGTAAACACGGTATTACGCTGGCGCTGTTTGCCGCAGGCTCGACGGGGTTAACTGCAGCAATCAATCAATTAACCAAGTCAACCATTGATGAACAGGCCGCGATACAGCAAAAAACGCTGTTCGATCAGGTTCTGCCTGGCGATCGCTACAATAATAACTTGTCTGAAAGTTGCTATCTGGTCGATGCACCGGCGTTGGGCAAAGGTACGCATCGCGTATATATTGCCCGCCAGGACGATCGCCCCGTTGCAGCAATTCTTGAAGCTACGGCGCCAGATGGTTATTCCGGAGCGATTCAACTACTGGTGGGTGTCGATTTCACGGGTACCGTGTTGGGTACGCGGGTTACCGAACACCATGAAACGCCGGGGCTGGGCGATAAAATCGAACTGCGCCTGTCCGACTGGATCACCCATTTTAGCGGTAAAACAATCGCGGCGGGTAATGACTCTCACTGGGCTGTGAAAAAAGATGGCGGCGACTTTGACCAGTTTACTGGCGCAACCATTACACCCCGTGCAGTAGTTAACGCGGTTAAACGTGCCGGCCTGTATGCGCAGACACTGCCTGCGCAACTCCCTCAACTTAGCGCCTGTGGAGAATAACCATGAGCGAAATTAAAGACGTTATTGTCCAGGGGTTATGGAAAAATAACTCCGCGCTTGTGCAGCTACTCGGGATGTGTCCGCTGTTAGCCGTCACCTCTACCGCCACTAACGCGCTGGGTCTGGGACTCGCGACTACGCTCGTCCTGACGCTGACCAACCTGACGATTTCAGCACTCCGTCGCTGGACACCGCCTGAAATTCGCATTCCGATTTATGTCATGATCATCGCCTCCGTGGTGAGCGCGGTGCAGATGTTGATCAATGCCTACGCCTTCGGCCTGTATCAATCTCTGGGCATCTTCATCCCGCTGATTGTGACTAACTGTATTGTTGTTGGCCGTGCAGAAGCCTTCGCCGCCAAAAAGGGCCCTGCGTTATCCGCACTTGATGGTTTCTCTATCGGCATGGGCGCAACCGGTGCCATGTTTGTTCTGGGTTCGCTGCGTGAAATAATTGGTAACGGTACACTGTTTGATGGTGCAGACGGTTTGTTGGGTAGCTGGGCCAAAGTCTTGCGCGTTGAGATCTTCCATACTGATACGCCGTTTCTGCTGGCCATGCTGCCACCGGGCGCGTTTATTGGCCTGGGTCTGATGCTGGCAGTGAAGTATCTGATTGATGAGAAAATGAAGAAACGTCGTGCCGAGGCGGCTGTCGCGGACAGTCCCGCGGGTGAAACAGGGAATGCGTAATGAACAAAGCAAAACGTCTGGAAATACTGACGCGCCTGCGGGATAACAACCCGCATCCGACAACCGAGCTTAATTTTACATCGCCGTTTGAACTGTTGATTTCAGTCTTACTCTCCGCACAAGCGACCGATGTCAGTGTCAATAAAGCGACGGCTAAGCTATATCCCGTCGCCAATACGCCTGCCGCGATGCTGGAGCTCGGTGTTGAAGGTGTTAAGTCCTACATCAAGACAATCGGTTTGTTTAACAGCAAAGCGGAAAACGTAATTAAAACCTGCCGCATTCTGCTGGAACAACACAATGGTGAAGTACCTGAAGACCGTGCGGCGTTAGAAGCTCTCCCCGGAGTTGGGCGAAAGACAGCTAATGTGGTGTTAAATACCGCCTTTGGCTGGCCCACTATCGCTGTAGATACCCACATTTTTCGCGTCTGTAATCGCACGCAATTCGCCCCGGGTAAAAATGTCGAGCAGGTTGAAGAGAAGCTGCTGAAAGTCGTACCCAGTGAATTTAAAGTCGATTGCCATCACTGGTTAATTCTTCACGGCCGCTACACCTGCATCGCCAGAAAGCCGCGCTGTGGTTCCTGTATTATTGAAGATCTCTGCGAATTCAAAGAGAAAGTCGATATCTAATGCTGCCGGGGCATCCTCCTCGGCCCTTACATACATAACGATTAGTTATGCACTCCCCAGCGTTTATTTTCCCGACAATGATGCCATTCAATTGCTCATATCTAATGCAATATTCTTGTTAATTAACACCTGAGCAGGTTAATCGTTTTTTTAGCAAAAGAAATTTCTATCTATACGTGATCCAGATCATCCAGCTAACACAATGTTAATAAATTTTTATTTTTTAGTTAAGGTGACAATTGGATGACCTAACTGCACAGTTTCCAAACAAAACATTACACTGCCTATTTTTCAGATAATGGCCTATATCACTGGATTCAACCTTAAATAGCAGAACATATCGCCACATTGCGGTTTTGACGGTGATTAAACAGTGTAAAAATCTGCCATTTTAGAAATGAAGAAATTTAACGCTAGATAACATTTCACCGCCCCGACGATTTCACCAGTCATGATATATGTAACAGATTATTACAAACCACTTGTCTGAAGGGTCAAGATAGTGAACATTACTTGCCGTTTCCCCTCCCACTATAACAATCGGACGGATGAACTTGACTCATCACGTACCTGAACACCCCCGTTGATATGGGATGTAAAAAAAGAGGTAAAAGTGTCTACTGCAAACAATAAACCAACAGAAAGCGTAAGTTTAAACGCCTTCAAACAACCAAAAGCGTTCTATCTCATTTTCTCTATTGAGCTGTGGGAACGTTTTGGTTATTACGGCCTGCAAGGGATTATGGCCGTCTACCTGGTTAAACAGCTGGGTATGTCAGAAGCGGATTCCATCACCCTTTTCTCGTCCTTTAGCGCCCTGGTGTACGGTCTGGTTGCCATTGGCGGCTGGTTAGGTGATAAAGTTCTGGGAACAAAACGTGTCATTATGCTGGGTGCCGTTGTGCTGGCCATCGGTTATGCGTTGGTAGCATGGTCCGGTCACGATGCGGGTATCGTTTATATGGGCATGGCGGCCATCGCTGTCGGTAACGGCCTGTTTAAAGCAAACCCATCCTCCCTGCTCTCTACCTGCTATGCCAAAGATGACCCGCGTCTTGATGGTGCATTTACCATGTACTACATGTCCGTCAACATCGGTTCATTCTTCTCTATGCTGGCAACGCCATGGTTAGCTGCGCGTTACGGCTGGAGCACCGCGTTCGCTCTGAGCGTCGTGGGTATGCTGATTACCGTTGTTAACTTCGCATTCTGTCAGCGCTGGGTTAAACAGTACGGTTCTAAACCTGACTTTGAACCGATCAACTTCCGTAACCTGCTGCTGACCATTGCTGGCGTTGTGGTACTGATCGCGATTGCAACCTGGTTGCTGCACAACCAGCAGATCGCACGTATGGTTCTGGGCGTCATTGCGCTGGGTATCGTGTTCATCTTCGGTAAAGAAGCCTTCACCATGCAAGGTGCTGCGCGTCGCAAAATGATCGTCGCCTTCATTCTGATGCTGGAAGCGATTATCTTCTTCGTGCTGTACAGCCAGATGCCGACCTCACTGAACTTCTTTGCGATTCGTAACGTTGAGCACTCTATTCTTGGCATTGCTTTCGAACCTGAACAGTACCAGGCACTGAACCCGTTCTGGATCATCATTGGTAGCCCAATCCTCGCCGCTATCTATAACAAAATGGGCGATACCCTGCCGATGCCGACCAAGTTTGCGATTGGTATGGTGCTGTGTTCCGGTGCATTCCTGATCCTGCCGCTGGGCGCGAAATTCGCTACCGATGCGGGCATCGTTTCCGTTAACTGGCTGATCATCTGCTACGGTCTGCAAAGTATCGGTGAGCTAATGATCTCCGGTCTGGGTCTGGCAATGGTGGCACAACTGGTTCCGCAACGCCTGATGGGCTTCATCATGGGTAGCTGGTTCCTGACCACCGCCGGTGCAAACATCATCGGTGGCTACGTCGCTAACATGATGGCTGTACCAGAGAATGTGACTGACCCGCTGATGTCCCTTGAAGTCTACGGTCGTGTGTTCCTGCAGATTGGTGTCGCAACGGCTGTTATCGCTGTTCTGATGCTGCTGACGGCTCCGAAACTGAACCGTATGACTCAGGACGATGACGTCAATGAGAAAGCCTCTAAGGCCGCGACAGCGTAATTCTCAGGGAAACTCATTTTCAGGCCGCTAACTGTTGTTAGCGGCTTTTTTTTTGCCTGAGGTAGCACTACCATACGATATACCTCAGCCAAAAGGAGTTACCGATGAAACTGTTCTACAAACCGGGCGCATGTTCTCTCGCTTCCCACATCACACTTCGTGAGAGCGGTAAAGATTTCACGCTGGATGGTGTTGATCTGATGAAGAAACGTCTGGAAAATGGCGATGATTTTTTCGCGGTAAACCCAAAAGGGCAAGTTCCCGCACTGTTGCTGGATGACGGTACGCTACTTACCGAAGGTGTCGCCATCATGCAATACCTGGCGGACAGCGTGCCAGACCGCCAGCTCCTTGCCCCTACCAGCAGCCTCTCCCGTTACAAAACCATCGAATGGCTTAACTACATTGCGACAGAACTGCATAAAGGCTTTACGCCACTGTTCCGTCCCGATACGCCGGAAGACTTCAAGCCAACCGTTCGCGCGCTACTGGAGAAAAAAATGCAGTATGTGAACGACTCGCTGAAAGATAACCAATGGATCTGCGGCCCGCGCTTCAGCATCGCCGATGCATATCTGTTTACCGTACTGCGTTGGGCCTATGCGGTTAAGCTGAATATGGCAGGATTAAGTAATATTGACGCCTATATGGCGCGAATGGCTGAACGCCCGGCGGTTGCTGCTGCGCTTAAAGCAGAAGGCTTAAATTAATTGTTGTTGCCGGGTGGCACTTGCACATACCCGGCCTACAGCTAAAAATATGCCCGATAAGCGTGAGCGCCATCGGGCATCGATTACAGCTGAGTTGCGCTAAAGTAGTGTTCAGGCTTGGCGATACGGTCCTGCGCGGCCACGACCTGTAGCTCATACTCATGCATCTCTTTGGTAGTGATCATCACTTCGTACACCGCCGCAGTCACATGCTCAAGCGCCTGCTGTAAAGACGCGCCCTGCAGCAGTTTCACCAGTAACAAGCCACTCGTCACATCACCCACACCAACCGGTTGACGTGCGCCAAAATCGACTAACGGGCGACTGATATGCCACGCTTGTTCAGCGGTGACCAGCAGCATCTCGAAACGGTCGGTGCTGATACCTGCGCGTGCCAGATGCTTCACCAGTACAATTTCAGGTCCCTGAGCGATCAGTTCACGCGCAGCTGCAACGGCCTCACCGACATTGTTCACCGCATGCTCGCACAGAATTTCGAGCTCAACCAGATTTGGGGCAATAATGTCACTGGCCGGAAGCGCATGACGTACATGAAATTCCGCCACTCCGGGTGCGACGATACACCCCTTTTCAGGGTGTCCCATCACAGGGTCGCAAAAGTATTTTGCCTGCGGGTTTGCCGCTTTTACTTTGCGAACAATACCCAGAATATGTTCGCCCTGTTCTGCTGAGCCAAGATAGCCGCTCAGTACTGCGTCGCAGGTCTGGAGTTTATCAATATCAGCAATGCCCTGAACAATTTCAGTCAGGTGGCTCGGCGGCATAACGCAACCGGTCCATTTGCCATACTGCGTATGGTTTGAAAACTGAACGGTATTCAGCGGCCAGACATTTGCGCCAAGACGACGCATCGGAAATTCTGCTGCACTATTGCCCGCATGACCAAAAACAACGTGGGACTGGATGGCGAGGATATTCTTCATTTTACTTACCACAACCCTGAAAAAATAAAGGGGCGTAGTTTCCCACGCCCCTGCTAACTCAATCTTACTTCCAGCAAATCAGACAATAGTTCTTCTTGCCACGGCGCAGTAAGGTATAGCGCCCGAACAGGATATCACTCTCCTGGAAGAAATATTCCGGATCGGACTGCTTCTCACCGTTGATGGTCACCGCGTTTGACGCAATGGTCTTACGTGCCTGACCGCGAGAAGGCTGCAGCTCAGAGTCCACCAGCGCCTGCATCAAATCGGCACCTTTGTCCATCTCGATCATCGGCACGCCATCCTGCGCCAGCTGTTCGAAATCTGCTTCACTCAAATCGCTGAGATTGCCGTTGAACAAGCTTTCGGTAATGCGTTTTGCCGCGACCAGACCTTCTTCACCGTGAACCAGACGCGTAACCTGTTCGGCCAGAACATACTGGGCACGCGGCGCTTTACCGCTGTTTTTATCTTCTTCTTCCAGCGCATTGATCTCTTCAATGTCCATGAAAGTGAAGAATTTCAGGAAGCGATAAACGTCCGCATCGGCGGTGTTGATCCAGAACTGGTAGAATTTATATGGACTGGTTTTCTTCGGATCCAGCCACACTGCGCCGCCTTCCGTCTTACCGAATTTGGTGCCGTCAGCTTTAGTAATCAGCGGAACGGTCAGACCAAACACCTGATTCTGGTGCAGACGACGGGTCAAATCGATACCCGAAGTAATGTTACCCCACTGATCAGAACCACCAATCTGCAGTGCCACGCCGTGCAGTTTGTTCAGGCAGGCAAAGTCATAACCCTGCAGCAGGTTGTAAGAAAACTCGGTAAAGGAGATCCCCTGATCGTCACGGTTCAGACGCTGCTTAACCGCTTCTTTGTTGATCATCTGGTTAACGGAGAAGTGTTTGCCGATATCGCGCAGGAAAGTCAGTACGTTCATACCGCCAAACCAGTCGTAGTTGTTCGCAGCAATCGCCGAGTTGTCGCCACAGTCGAAATCGAGGAACGGTGCAACCTGTTTGCGGATTTTATCCACCCACTCCTGCACGGTGTCTTCGGTATTCAGTTTACGCTCGGCGGCTTTAAAGCTCGGGTCACCAATCAGACCGGTTGCGCCACCTACCAGTGCAACAGGCTTATGGCCTGCCTGCTGGAAGCGTTTCAGGCATAACAATGGAACCAGATGCCCCAAATGCAAGCTGTCAGCGGTAGGATCGAAGCCGCAATAGAGCGCGATCGGGCCTTGCGCCAGTCGCTCTGCTAACGCTTCCTCGTCCGTCACCTGGGCCACCAGCCCCCGCTCTTGCAATTGTTTAATCAAGTTACTGCTTGCCATCAAAATCTCCATGTATAAAACGACTGCACCTTTGCCGGTACACGACTTTTCGCCTGATGCGAAAGAAACATAGAATAAAGCGCCGGATTGATCAGCACCAGCGCTTAAAACAAGAAATTTGCATCTTTAGGGGGCCAGGCGATCAATTTTCCACGCGTTATCTTCGCGTTGGTATAAAAAACGATCGTGCAGACGGTTTTCACCGCCCTGCCAGAACTCCATTTGTTCAATACTCACGCGAAAGCCGCCCCAGAAACTGGGCAGAGGAACTTCCCCTTGCTGAAACTTCTGCTTCAGTTCGAGGAATTTGCTTTCGAGAATACCGCGCGCGGAGATCCGACTGGATTGTTTTGAGACCCAGGCGCCAATCTGACTGTCGCGTGGGCGACTGTGGAAGTATTTCACCACTTCGAGTGTGGAAAGACGCTCTGCCTTGCCGATCACCATCACCTGCCGTTCCAGCGTATGCCAGGGAAATAAAAGGCTGATGCGTGGATTTTTCTCGATCTGATGCGCCTTACGGCTGCCAAGGTTGGTATAGAACACCAGCCCTTTGTCATCATAATGTTTGAGTAACACGATACGCTGATAAGGCTGGCCATTTTCATCAACGGTCGCAACGACCATTGCTGTGGGATCGGCCAGTTTGGCATCACAGGCTTGCCCCAGCCAGCGCTCAAACAGCGCAAGGGGTTCGGCGGGAAGATCGCGGCGGCGAAGACCGCCTTTCGTGTATTCACGGCGCAGATGCGCGATTTGCTGCAATTCGTCGTTATCAGACATGATGTTTGGCTACGGATTGTCAGTGGGTGACGCTATTGTGCGCCGCCCAGGTGAAAATCTCAACGCTTCGGGTTCTGTAACTGACAGTTATTTAGCACAATTCTGTCTCGTTTATAGACCGTTGCCTCGTCGCCTTTAGACCAAAATACGTAGATACCATCGGTATAACGTGCACCTGATGCCGACACGCCCTGTTTGAGGTTCAATAGTTGATTATCATAAACAAAGCTTGCCGTCTGGCGGGTATTGTTCAGCTTCACGGTCAGCGGTTTTTCGTCGCAGCGGTATTCAAGCGTATCCGTTTGCATACGCTCGACAAATTGGTTGTACACACTACAACCGCTAAGTAGTACGGGCAGACACACTAACAACAGTTTTTTCATAGCCATATCCTGAAGACTTTCCTGGTCCTGGAGGGTAATGGCACCCTCCCTAATATCCTTAGTTTACCGGCATACCGCGCTGAATAATTTCAGTTAACTCTGAGTTCGCGGATTGGCAGGATAAATTGCCCCTAAAACACTCGGCTCTGACGCCCCAGTCACAGACGGTAAATTTCCCGGCAATCCGGCCAGTGTTCGCCACGCCAACCATGCAAAGGCTAACGCTTCCATATCATCACCGCTGATCCCGGCTTCATCGGTTGAGGTGACCTCTGTACCCGGTAATAATGCCGCCAGACGCATCATCAGCAGTGGATTACGACTGCCACCACCACATACCATGAGTCGATCACAGCCGCCGCTTAACAAGACCTGCTCTGAAATGGTTACTGCCGTCAGTTCGGCAAGCGTCGCCTGTACATCTCGTGGGCTAATTCCCGGAAACTGCGCCAGATGACGCTCTATCCAGCCGTAATTAAAATACTCACGGCCGGTGCTTTTCGGCGCAGGCGCGGAAAAATAAGGGTCGTTAAGCATATTCTGCAGCAACGGTAAGATCACCGTTCCTGAAATGGCCCACTGCGCATCTTTGTCGTAGGGCTGGCCACATTGCCGCCAGATCCAGGCATCCATCAGCATATTGCCCGGCCCGGTGTCGTATCCGCGAACGGGTTGTTGCGGAATAAGCAGAGACAGATTGGCAATCCCGCCGATATTTAACACCATTCGCCGTTCCGTTGGATGTGCCAGCAGTGCCTGATGAAACGCGGGAACGAGCGGTGCACCCTGCCCGCCAAGGGCGATATCACGTCGACGAAAATCGCCGACTACGGTTATCCCGGTACGCGCGACAATCTGGTTGTTATCACCAATTTGCAGCGTGTGCGGCGCAGCACCGTTCGGTTCATGCCACACGGTTTGCCCGTGACAACCAATCGCAACGATATCCTGCGGTTTCAATTTTTCTTGCACCAACAGCGCATTCACCGCCTCAGCAAATAGATAACCGAGCTGTGCATCTAACTGACCAAACTGAGAAAGTGTAAGCTGCTGCCCCTGGCAGATATCCAGAATCGCTTGTTTAACATGAATGGGGATGGGCCAGGTCAGACTCGCCTGCTGCGCAACCATCGTTTCATCTATTGTCGCCAGCACAACATCGACGCCATCAAGGCTGGTTCCAGACATTACACCGATAAAACGGCCCGATTTCATAGGTCATCCTTTTAAGCAAATTAGCCTTGACACTCAACCATAAAGTGTCGACTAATGCCATGCTTCCTTAATGATTTTTGGTGGCTAATCATTACAATGATCGTTTAATTACATCAATTACATGAATGATTCGTTTATACTCGGTTGATCCGATTTCGGTTAAGATTTTCATATTGTTCCAGTAGAACATGTGACCTTAGGCTCACAAATGCCATATAATTTAACCATGAAGGGTGTTTTATTAGCGTTTCGTGGTGACAAAGGAGATTTGTAAATGATTAAACGTGTGCTGATTGTTTCATTAATGGGCGTATCTTTAGCGGGTTGCGTTAACAATGATAGCCTTTCAGGTGACGTGTATACCGCATCCGAAGCGAAACAAGTTCAGAACGTTACCTACGGTACGATTGTTCATGTTCGTCCGGTGCAAATCCAGGGTGGCGATGACGCAAACGTGATTGGTGCTATTGGTGGTGCGGTACTCGGCGGGTTCCTTGGTAACACCGTCGGCGGCGGTACGGGTCGTTCATTAGCGACGGCTGCAGGTGCAGTTGCCGGTGGCGTAGCGGGTCAAGGCGTACAAGGTGCGATGAATAAAACCCAGGGTGTGGAACTGGAAATCCGTAAGGATGATGGTAATACCATCATGGTGGTTCAGAAACAGGGTGCGACCAAGTTTTCAGCCGGCCAGCGCGTTGTTATGGCTAACAACGGCAGCCAGGTTACCGTGTCTCCACGCTAATCGAATTCACGTGTGGTCAGGCTCTGGCCACACGTAACTTATCGTTTCAATCCTGTAACTGCAGTTCAATAATATTGTGTTCGAGTTTGGCAACCAGCTTAATCAGCAGATCAATTTCCTCAGCTGAAATCCCTTCCAGAATTTCTCCACGTGTTTTGTTGATCACCGCTTCCATATCAGCGATCAGCGGCTCAGCCTTCTCTGTCAGTTTAATTCTCTTAGCTCGACGATCGCTGGCGCAAGTCTGTCGTGAAATGAGTCCCTTTTCTTCCAACTGGTCAAGCGTACGTACCAGCGAAGGCTGCTCGATGCCAATCGCTTTAGCCAGCTGAATCTGCGATTGATCCGGCGGCAACTGATGAATGTTGTGCAGCGTAACCCAATGCGTCTGCGTCAACTCCAGAGGTTTCAGGCGATGGTCAATCAGAGCACGCCAAATGCGCACCAACCGTGCCAGATCAGAACCTAATGGCGATTCCAATTTCATCTCCTTATAATTAGCTTGCTAAGTTATTGTGCTGATTTTAGAATAGTGTGCAGCATTTGTATTCCCAAAACAAATGTATTGCCAAATTTGCTTACCGGCTGACATTTTTTCAGACATTATGCGTTACAGAGACTCATTGTCTCTTTTTTGCTAAACCTATAGCAATGCTCTCTTCCGTCAAGGATTTTGCCCGTGAAGTTTATATTTAATGCAACAGGATTGCCCCTACAGGATTTAATGATCGGCGCATCTGTCTACTTCCCTCCTGTTTTCAAGTCGATTGTAGCAGGATTTATTCTCTGGCTGGTTGTTCATCGCCTGCTGCGCGACTGGATTTACTCCGGCGAAATCTGGCATCCCCTGCTAATGGATCTGTCACTCTTTACGCTTTGCGTATGTCTGGCCTTTGTTATGCTGATAGCGTGGTGATTATGTCGCTTAAAACCGTTAAATACTTCTCCACTATTATAGTCGCTGCAATCGCAGTTTTCGCCGGATGGTGGATGTGGAATTACTATATGCAATCGCCCTGGACACGTGATGGCAAAGTACGTGCTGAGCAGGTCAGCATCACGCCGCAAGTGTCAGGCAGCATTAGCGAACTCTATATAAAAGATAACCAGTTTGTGAATAAAGGCGATGTCCTTTTTATTATCGACAAGACGCCATTTCACATTGCTGAACTGAATGCGCAAGCGCAACTGGCAAAAGCGCAGTCTGACCTGGCGAAAGCCAATAACGAAGCCAACCGCCGCCGTCATTTATCGCAAAATTACATCTCAGCCGAGGATCTGGATACCGCAAATCTCAACGTAAAAGCCATGCAGGCAAGCGTTGAAGCGGCTGAGGCCAGTTTGCGCCAGGCCCAGTGGCAACTGACGCAAACGGTGGTCAAAGCCCCCGTAGCGGGTTGGGTCACAAACCTGTCTACCCGTACCGGTGATTACGCCTCAACCGGTAAGCCCCTGTTTGCCCTTGTCGACAGTCACTCTTTTTATGTGATGGGATATTTTGAAGAAACTAAGTTACGCCACATTCGCGAGGGTGCGCCCGCCCTTATCACGCTCTACAGCGGCGATATAAAGTTACAGGGTCACGTTTCCAGTATTGGCCGTGCCATCTACGATCAAAGTGTGGAAAGTGATTCCGGCCTGATTCCCGACATCAAACCCAACGTGCCGTGGGTGCGTCTGGCGCAGCGTGTCCCGGTACGCATCGAATTCGACGCCCTGCCGCGGGAGGTCACGCTGGTGTCAGGTACAACCTGCAGCGTATCCATCGGCCAGCGTAAATGAAACTGCCCCGCCTGACACCAGGCAATTTGCCGTGGTTTAAAGCCACGGCGGCACAGTGGCGTTATGCGCTGCGTAACACCATTGCGATGTGCCTCGCGTTAACTTTTGCTTATTATCTGAATCTGGATGAGCCCTACTGGGCGATGACCTCGGCGGCGGTGGTAAGTTTTCCCACCGTTGGCGGGGTTATCAGCAAAAGTCTGGGTCGCGTGGCGGGTAGCCTACTGGGAGCCACCGCCGCATTGATTATTGCCGGTCATACTCTCAATGAGCCGTGGCTGTTTTTGCTGAGCATGTCAGTGTGGATCGGATTTTGTACCTGGGCCTGTGCGCATTTCACCAATAACGTTGCCTACGCCTTTCAACTGGCGGGTTATACGGCGGCGATCATTGCGTTTCCCATGGTCAATACCGTGGAAATTACACAGTTATGGGATATCGCGCAGGCACGTGTGTGTGAAGTCATCGTCGGTATCCTGTGTGGCGGCGTGATGATGATGATCCTGCCCAGCACCTCCGATGGCACCACGTTACTGACTGCATTGAAAAACATGCATTCACGTTTACTGGAACATGCCAGCCTACTCTGGCAACCAGAAACCACGGATGCCATTCGCACAGCCCATGAAGGTGTTATCGGGCAGATTCTGACCATGAACCTGCTGCGTATTCAGGCTTTCTGGAGTCATTATCGTTTTCGTCGCCAGAATGCTTTGCTCAATTCGCTGTTGCACCAGCAGTTACGCATGACCAGCGTGATTTCCAGTCTGCGCAGGATGCTGCTGAACTGGCCTAATCCTCCGTCCAATACCCGGGAAATCATCGAACAGTTGCTCAGCGAACTAATCAAATCCAATGCGAATAGCTACACTGTCGCACGTATTATTGCCCCACTGCGGCCCGTCGATGCCCGCGACTATCGACACGTCGCCTTCTGGCAACGACTGCGTTATTTTTGTCGGCTCTACCTGCGCAGCAGCCATTATCTGCATTTACTGGAAAATGGTGTTACCGCCGAGCGTATTAATATCGCCCGCACGCCGGGGCTTGCCCGTCATACCGATAATGCGGAAGCTATCTGGAGCGGGTTGCGTACGTTCTGCACTTTGATGCTTATCGGCGCATGGAGCATTGGCGCACAATGGGAATCAGGCTCTGGCGCACTCACGCTCGCTGCGATCAGCAGTGTGCTGTATTCCGCCGTTGCCACACCGTTCAAGTCGCTTTCTTTGCTGATGCGTACGCTGGTTCTACTGTCGCTATTTAGCTTTGTGGTTAAGTTTGGCCTGATGGTGCAAATTTCCGACCTCTGGCAGTTTATTCTCTTTCTTTTCCCGCTACTCGCCACCATGCAACTGTTGAAGCTACAAATGCCTGCCCTGGCAGGTCTTTGGGGGCAGTTGATTGTATTTATGGGTTCGTTTATCGCGGTAACCAATCCGCCGGTATATGATTTTGCTGATTTCCTGAATGACAATATGGCGAAAATCACCGGCGTGGCGCTGTCATGGCTGGCCTTCGCCATTCTGCGCCCCGGATCGGATGCACGGAAAAGTCGCCGCCATATTCGCGCCCTGCGCCGGGATTTTGTCGATCAGCTCAGCCGACATCCATCACTCAGTGAAAACGAATTTGAATCGCTGACCTATCATCACGTCAGCCAGCTCAGCAACAGTCAGGATGCGCTGGCGCGACGCTGGTTATTACGTTGGGGGGTCGTTTTACTGAACTGCTCGCACGTGGTGTGGCAACTGCGTACCTGGGAGGCGCGTTCCGATCCGCTGGCTCGCGTCAGGGACGTGTGTATCTCGCTGCTGCGCGATGTAATGAGCGAGCGTGGCGTCCAGCAACGACCACTGAATGCCACACTGAATGAGCTACAGCGCATCTGCGATACGCTTGCCCACCATCATCAACCCGCTGCGCAGGAACTGTCGGCACTGGTCTGGCGGCTACACTGCTCGCTTTCACAACTCGAACAGGCGCCGCCGCCGGGCACTCTCAGTCGTTGATTATTTGATAACACCACAGGCATAGCGTGCTCCGCCACCGCCAAGCGGTTTCGGTTGATCGGACATATTATCGCCGCCCACATGGATCATCAGCGCTTTACCTTTAACCTCATCGAACGTTTTAAGCCGCGGCGCAACGACCGGCGTTGTAGCGTTACCGTCGTTATTCACCACCAATAGCGGCAGGTCGCCCATATGACCTGCGCCTTCCGGGCCTTCATGTTTGCCGGTTTGGTGCGGATCATAATGGCCGCCAGCCGATTCTGCGGCTGAGGCTTTCCCATCTTTAATTGCCGGTTGGCAGCTGCCGTTCATATGCACATGGAAGCCATGTTCACCTGGCGGCAACGCCTTCAGATCGGGCGTAAACTCCAGCCCCTTTGCGGTTTCAGCAATAGTGACCGTACCAATCGCCTGGCCGACGCCTTGCGATGTGACCAGATTCATCGTCACTTTTTCTTCACTGGCAGCCTGCGCACCTGCACAGGCGAGTAGAGTGATAATGGCCAAACTCAAACGCTTCATAAGACCTCCGTCCAAAAGGTGTCTGATTGTTAAGTGTAAACCAGTGACACAAATTTGAACGGAGATGCGCCAAAAACGCGATTAGGGTACGTCGTAACCCAGCGCCGCTTTACGAATGCGGAACCATTGCTGGCGAGACATGTTCAGCGATTCAGACTCAATGGCAGCACGTACACGCTCTATTTTTCCTGAGCCAATAATCGGCAGCGGCTGAGACGGCAGACGTAAAATCCAGGCGTATACCACCTGTTCAATAGACTGCGCATTCAACTCCTCTGCGATCACGGCAAGCTCATTACGTAAAGGCTGGAAAGCATCATCATTAAACAGGCGACCACCGCCGAGACAGGACCAGGCCATCGGGTGAATACGTAACTGTTGCAGTTGATCTAAAGTACCATCCAACAGGAGCGGCTGATGTACTGGTGAAATTTCTACCTGGTTGGTCGCCAGAGTAAACGGCAGACGCGATTGCAGCAGCGAAAACTGTGAAGGGGTAAAGTTGGAGACGCCAAAGTGACGCACTTTGCCACTATGGTGCAATTTTTTAAAAGCGTCGGCGACATCGTCAGCATCCATAAGCGGATCGGGACGGTGGATCAGCAGCAGATCAATATGATCGGTCGCCAACAGCCTCAGCGACTCTTCTGCACTGGCAATAATATGTGCACTGTCGGTGATGTAGTGGCCCAGCGCATTTTCCGCGCGCGCCGTCGTCGCGATCCCGCATTTGGTCACAATCTGCATTTTTTCACGCAAATGCGGAGCCAGCTTCATTGCCTCACCAAACGCCGCTTCACACTGGTATCCACCGTAAATATCGGCGTGATCGACGGTGGTCACGCCAAGATCCAGATGCTCTTCAATAAAGCTGACTAGCTGGCGCGCGGACATATTCCAGTCCATCAGGCGCCAGTACCCCATCACAAAGCGAGAAAATTCCGGGCCTTGCGGCGCAATAGTAATACGCTGAACCATAGCAGCTTCCTTTTAAGTGAATGTGCCTCGAGTATACGCAATTACGCTTTTAAAAGAGTGAAGGTTGTTGCGGTTCTTCCGAAGGGTTGGCTTTGTTTGCTCGTAATTTACGCATCAGGCGCTGACGACAAAGCCGCAGCACTTCCTGCTTTTGGGTATCACTCATCTTTTGCCAGTTAAAACGCTCATCCCGACTGCGAAAACAGCCACGGCAAAAGCCGCGTTCGTCAGACTGACATATACCACGGCATGGGCTCTGGACGGGGAAAAACTCCAGCTGTTCGGCCACATCCCCTCCTTTAATAAGATTGATATACCTATTGAAGACGTTAACTGAATTTCTCGCAAGCGCTATTGCATTAGACCGACTGGTCTATTACACTCGTTTTCATGAACAAAATCACTGAACACGATACACGCGAACATCTGTTGGCGACTGGCGAACTGCTGTGTATGCAGCGCGGCTTCACCGGCATGGGTTTAAGCGAACTACTGAAAACCGCTGAAGTACCCAAAGGTTCGTTTTATCATTACTTTCGCTCTAAAGAAGCGTTCGGTGTCGCGATGCTGGAACGCCACTATGCTGCCTATCATCGGCGACTGGCTACGCACTTTGATACGGGAGCGGGAAACTACCGCGACCGCATTCTGGCCTACTATCAGGAAACCCTGAACCAGTTTAGCCAGCACGGCATTATTAGCGGCTGTTTAACAGTAAAACTGTCTGCCGAAGTGTGCGATCTGTCAGAAGATATGCGCACTGCGATGGATAAAGGCGCGCGGCACATTATTGTGCTGTTAGCGCAGGCGCTGGAGAAAGGTCAGGCCAGCCATTGTCTGTCTTTTGTTGGCGAGCCGTTACAGCAGGCGCAGGTACTGTATGCGCTGTGGCTTGGCGCCAACCTGCAGGCCAAGATTTCTCGTAGCGCCACTCCGCTGGAAAATGCGCTGGCGCACGTTAAAAACATCATCACAACGCCTGCCGTTTAACAGGCGTTTTTATTTTCTTTATTACTAGACGACCGGTCTATTCAGGAGTATCACATGTCATCTGAAAAACTGTTTTCCCCACTGAAAGTGGGTGCCATTACGGCAGCAAACCGCGTATTTATGGCGCCACTGACGCGTCTGCGCAGTATTGAGCCTGGCGACATCCCTACTCCGCTGATGGCCGAGTATTACCGTCAACGCGCCAGCGCGGGTCTTATCATCAGCGAAGCGACGCAGATTTCCGCACAGGCGAAAGGCTATGCCGGAGCACCCGGCTTACACAGCGAAGCGCAAATTGCCGCATGGAAGAAAATCACTGCTGCCGTACACGCTGAGCAAGGTCATATTGCTGTCCAGTTGTGGCACACCGGACGCATCTCTCACGCCAGTCTGCAGCCAAACGGCCAAGCTCCAGTTGCACCTTCCGCGATTAGCGCTGGAACCCGCACCTCGCTACGTGATGAAAACGGCCTGGCAACGCGTGCCGATACTTCAATGCCACGTGCGCTGGAAACAGAAGAGATTCCGGGTATCGTTAATGACTTCCGTCAGGCGATAGCCAATGCGCGCGTGGCAGGTTTCGATATGGTTGAACTGCACTCTGCCCACGGCTACCTGCTGCACCAGTTCCTGTCGCCAACGTCTAACCAGCGTACCGATCAATACGGTGGCAGCGTCGAAAATCGTGCGCGTCTGGTGCTGGAAGTGGTTGACGCCGGTATTAAAGAATGGGGTGCCGATCGCATTGGTATTCGCGTCTCCCCGATTGGCACTTTCCAGAACGTTGACAACGGTCCGAACGAAGAAGCCGATGCGCTGTATCTGATTGAACAATTGGGCAAGCGCGGAATCGCTTACCTGCACATGTCTGAGCCGGACTGGGCCGGTGGCGAGCCGTATTCCGATGCGTTCCGCGAAAAAGTTCGCGCACGCTTCCACGGTCCTATCATTGGTGCTGGTGCTTACACCCCAGAAAAAGCAGAAGCGCTGATCGAGAAAGGTCTGATCGACGCCGTTGCTTTTGGTCGCGCCTATATTGCTAACCCGGATCTGGTGGCGCGTCTGCAACGCAAAGCAGAACTGAATCCGCAACGTGCCGAGAGCTTCTACGGCGGCGGCGCGGAAGGTTACACCGACTATCCTACCCTCTAACGTCACAATCTCCGTTCTGACATTGATAGCGGCGTAACAACGCCGCTATACTAAAACAACATTTTGAATGTATTAGCCATTTTTGAAGGGGAAAAAGATGCGTTTACTCCATACCATGCTGCGCGTGGGTGACCTGCAGCGTTCCATCGAGTTTTATACCAACGTGCTGGGCATGAAGCTGCTGCGTACCAGCGAAAACCCTGAATACAAGTACTCTCTGGCTTTTGTCGGCTACGGTCCTGAAACCAGTGAAGCAGTAATCGAACTGACCTATAACTGGGGTGTCGACAAGTATGATCTGGGTACTGCCTATGGCCATATAGCCCTGAGCGTAGACAACGCGGCTGAAGCCTGTGAACGTATTCGCCAGAATGGCGGTAACGTAACGCGTGAAGCAGGTCCAGTAAAAGGCGGCACCACAGTGATTGCGTTCGTTGAAGATCCGGACGGCTACAAAATTGAGCTGATCGAAGAGAAAGACGCCGGGCGCGGCCTGGGCGATTAATCTCCCCCTCGGGCGCAGATCGTCTGTGCCCATAGTTTTATACTCATCATTTTGCCATAATACGCGCTGCAATTTTCCCGTATTAAGAGACCCAGATGTCCGATAACGCTCAACTTTCCGGTCTGTGTGACCGTTTTCGTGGTTTTTATCCTGTCGTCATTGATGTCGAAACCGCAGGGTTCAATGCCAAAACCGATGCGCTGCTTGAGATTGCCGCCATCACACTGAAAATGGATGAACAAGGCTGGCTGATGCCGGACACGACGTTACATTTCCACGTAGAGCCGTTTGAAGGTGCCAATTTGCAACCGGAAGCGCTCGCTTTTAACGGTATTGACCCTAACAATCCGCTACGCGGTGCGGTCAGCGAATATGATGCTCTGCATGCCATCTTCAAAATGGTGCGTAAAGGCATTAAAGACAGCGGCTGCAATCGGGCGATCATGGTGGCGCATAACGCTACGTTCGACCACAGTTTCATGATGGCTGCAGCAGAACGCGCCTCACTCAAACGTAATCCATTCCACCCATTTGTAACCTTTGATACGGCGGCATTAAGCGGCCTGTCTCTGGGGCAGACTGTGTTATCAAAAGCGTGCCTGGCGGCGGGAATGGAGTTTGACGGGAATCAGGCGCACTCGGCGCTGTATGACACCGAACGTACGGCCGTGCTGTTTTGCGAAATCGTTAACCGCTGGAAACGTCTCGGCGGTTGGCCTCTTCCCGTGCCTGAAGAAGCGTAACGGCGATATAAAAAAAGCGACCATTTCAGGTCGCTTTTTTACTTCTGCTGGTATTACTCAGCGTCCGGCTCTTCGGTTTTGTATTTCGCTGCTGTTTCTTTAATCAGCTGCTGCAACTCACCGCGCTGGTACATTTCGATCAAAATGTCACAACCGCCAACCAGCTCACCATCAACCCACAGTTGCGGGAAGGTCGGCCAGTTTGCGTATTTCGGCAGTTCGGCGCGAATATCCGGGTTCTGCAAAATATCAACGTAAGCAAAGCGTTCACCACAGGCTGACAGCGCCTGCACAGCCTGTGCGGAGAAACCGCAGCTTGGCAGTTTAGGGGAACCTTTCATGTACAGGAGAATCGGGTTTTCAGCGATCTGGCGCTGGATTTTTTCGATAGTGGTGCTCATTATCTTGCTTCCTTAAACTTCTTTTACGGCAGTAGTCTGACATTGTAACGGGTCAGACAGGCAACGGAAAATAACATTTTCATTACGCGTTATTATTTTATCCCCTGACGCTAAAAGTTGCATTCACAATCTCACTTATCCCCTTCAAACATGTGGATTTGATTATCCGTTCACCAACTCAAACGTTAATTGCTGTTTTTTTTTGCGGTCGGTTACGAAACATAGTTTTAAACAAAAAAAGCTATTAACTTTCCCTCTTTCTATAGATTAGAATCATCAAGTTTTGAAAATCACACGCAGGCACGATAGACCTGCCTTACCAGAGGACTGCTCAGTGGCGCGGATAAACCGAATCTCGATCACGCTCTGTGCTTTGCTTTTTACTACACTGCCCTTTACGCCTATGGCTCATGCTTCCAAGCAGGCCAGGACGACACCTACCAATTCTCACACCATCAAAACGGTAGATAAAAAGAAAAGCGCAACAACCAGCCAAAAAACAACAAAGACCAGTAAGAAAACGGCGACAAAGACCACCAGCAAAACCAGCACCAAAACCGCTTCCTCTTCTAAAAAACGCACTGCCACTCCGGCAAAGTCGACTAAAACTGCAAATCGCCGTGGTAAAACTGCCGCAGCACAAACCGCAGCCGTTACCTGGACGGAAAAATGCACACCGCGCAAAGGTCATAAACCACGCTGCGTGAAGGTGAAAACCACTGCACCGACTACGCTTGCTGACGCACATAAAGTGAAAGTGCAGAAAGCGACTAAAACAGCTATGTCCACCTTGATGAACCAAATCGGTAAACCTTATCGTTGGGGCGGCTCCTCGCCAAGAACCGGGTTTGACTGCAGCGGTCTGGTTTATTACGCCTATAAAGATCTGGTGAAGTTCCGCATTCCGCGTACCGCGAATGAAATGTACCATCTGCGTGATGCCGCACCAATTGAACGTGGCGAACTGAAAAATGGCGATCTGGTATTCTTTCGTACCCAGGGTCGCGGCACAGCCGATCACGTCGGCGTCTACGTCGGCAACGGTAAGTTTATTCAGTCACCGCGCAGCGGGCAGGAAATTCAAATCACCTCTCTGAGCGAAGATTACTGGCAGCGCCACTATGTGGGCGCTCGTCGGGTAATGACGCCAAAAACAATTCGCTAAAAACTTACCCTACAGAACATACTGTAGGGTAAGTTCTTCTTTTGCATAACCTTTCAATTTGCTACCCTATCCTTACTCACAATGAGGCTATTGTGTGTACTCAATATAAATAATAAGGAGAGAAGCAATGTCGTTTGAATTACCTGCATTACCGTATGCCAAAGATGCTCTGGCACCGCACATTTCTGCCGAAACGCTGGAATATCACTATGGCAAACACCATCAAACCTACGTGACCAATCTGAACAATCTGATTAAAGGCACGGCGTTTGAAGGCAAATCACTGGAAGAGATCGTTCGTAGCTCTGAAGGCGGTGTATTCAATAACGCAGCACAAGTATGGAACCACACGTTCTACTGGAACTGCCTGGCACCAAACGCAGGTGGTGAACCGACCGGTAAACTGGCCGATGCAATCGCCGCTTCCTTTGGCAGCTTTGCAGATTTCAAAGCGCAATTCACCGATGCCGCTATCAAAAACTTCGGTTCTGGCTGGACCTGGCTGGTTAAAGGAACGGATGGCAAACTGGCTATCGTCTCCACCTCCAACGCAGGTACTCCGCTGACCACCGACGCGACGCCGCTGATGACCGTTGACGTATGGGAACACGCCTACTACATCGATTATCGCAATGCTCGTCCTGGCTACCTGGAACATTTCTGGGCACTGGTGAACTGGGAATTTGTTGCGAAGAACTTCGCAGCATAAAAAAGATAACGCAGAAGGACTTCCTTCTGCGTTTTTGCATTAATTCGCGGTAGTGAAAGCCTCTTCAGGCTGTCTTCTTGCGGAAATGAACACCAGCAGCAGCGCAAGACCCGCCACAATCGCCCCCATTACCGGCACAAAACTGTAGCCCAGGCCGCCAGATATTACCGCCCCACCGGCCGCAGCCCCCAGTGCGTTCCCCAGATTAAACGCGCCAATATTGACTGACGATGATAATCCAGGTGCTTCGCTGGCAACGCGCATCACACGCATCTGCAACGGTGGAACGACCGCAAACGTCGCCGCGCCCCAGACCACCATACTGACCGCCGCTCCCAACTCATTACGCGCAAGGAAAGGAATGGCCAGCATAATAACCATCAGCAGCAGTAAAAAGCCTTTTAGCGTACCGTTGACTGAACGGTCAGCCAGTTTGCCGCCAAAATAGTTACCGATCGAGAAGCCAACACCTATCAACACCAGCATCCCGGTAACAAATGCCGGTGTAGCATGAGTGATAGTATGCAGAACCGGCGAGATGTAGGTATACAGCGTGAACATCGCCCCAGCACCCAGTACGGTAGTCAGTAACGCCGACAGCACCTGCGGGCGCATAAGTACCGCCAGTTCGCTACGGACATCCGGGCGCTCTCCTGCTCCACCCTTGGGTAATGAGAAGAACAGGCTGACCATCGCAATGACGCCCAGCCCTGCAGTGGCCATAAACGACATGCGCCAGCCGATGGTTTCACCAAGCCAGGTCGCCGCCGGAACGCCGCCAATATTGGCGATAGTTAACCCCATAAACATCGTTGCCACAGCGCTGGCCTGCTTATGTTTGGGTACCACACTGGCTGCAACCACAGAACCGAGACCAAAAAAGGCTCCATGGTTAAGACTGGTCAAAATACGCGATAGCATCAGCGTGGTGTAATCCGGCGAGATAGCCGAAAGCACATTACCCAGCGTGAAAATCGCCATCAGGAATATCAAAGCATTACGTCGCGCACGATGAGACAGCAGCAATGTCATCAGCGGTGCACCTACCATCACACCTACTGCATAAGCGCTGATCAGCATGCCAGCCGCCGGAATCGAGACGTCCACACCTTTGGCAATGACGGGCAATAACCCCATTGGCGAAAACTCGGTGGTGCCAATACCAAACGCCCCGATTGCCAGCGACAGTAAAGGGTAATTGATTTTCATATTTCGACTCCGTATCGTCGAGCCGTGGCACGACATAAAATAAGAGTCAAAAGCATGACATTGATCGCAAAATTAATAAAGTTAACAAAACTGCAAAAGACTTTTGCTTATTCGCAAACAATAGAGGGGAAAAACGAGTCGAAGGGATGAGGGAGAGCTAACTCCCTCGGGGAAATCAATGCAGCGCTGCGGTCAGACCACCCGCGACGATCAAACCCAGAACAATAATGGTAGTCACTAACGAAAATTTCAGATCGGTGCTCATCAAGTTTTCTCCTTTTTATTCCCACACAAAAAGTGATATTGCGCATTTTTACACACTTGAAAGCAAAAATCTCTCACGATTTATATTGATAACTGCTTTTAACTCTTCCCCTTTTCGTTAAGATCAGACAAAATTCCACGCTTACTTGATTAGCGTACCGGCCATTGACCCCTTCCTGACGTTCCGTGTCGTTTTCCCGGCGTGCCGCAACCCTTACGTTGCGATAAGGGTGTGTAAAGGCAAACGTTTACCTGGAGTATTCTCAGGAGCTTAGGATATGGTCTGGAGTGAGATGTAATGGCAACAATTAAAGATGTAGCGAAGCGAGCAAACGTTTCCACTACAACCGTATCACACGTAATTAACAAGACGCGCTTTGTCGCGGAAGAAACACGTAATGCTGTCTGGGCAGCAATCAAAGAACTGCACTATTCTCCGAGCGCAGTTGCCCGCAGCCTGAAGGTAAATCACACCAAGTCTATCGGCTTGCTGGCGACCAGCAGCGAAGCGGCCTATTTCGCCGAAATTATCGAAGCCGTTGAGAAAAACTGTTTCCAGAAAGGCTATACCCTGATCCTGGGTAACGCATGGAACAGTCTCGAAAAGCAGCAGGCTTATCTGTCGATGATGGCGCAAAAGCGCGTTGATGGTCTGCTGGTGATGTGTTCTGAGTATCCGGAGTCTCTGCTTTCGATGCTCGAAGAGTATCGCCATATCCCGATGGTCGTCATGGACTGGGGCGAAGCAAAAGCCGACTTTACCGATACGGTCATTGATAACGCCTTCGAAGGCGGTTACATGGCGGGCCGGTATCTGGTAGAACGCGGTCATCGTGAGATTGGCGTGATCCCTGGCCCAATGGAACGTAACACCGGGGCCGGGCGTCTGGCTGGCTTTATGAAAGCGATGGAAGAAGCGCTGATTAAAGTGCCTGAAAACTGGATTGTCCAGGGCGATTTTGAGCCTGAATCCGGCTATCGCGCCATGCAGCAAATTCTGTCGCAGTCTCATCGTCCGACCGCGGTCTTCTGCGGTGGAGATATTATGGCAATGGGTGCGCTGTGCGCCGCTGACGAAATGGGACTGCGCGTACCGCAGGATGTCTCACTCATCGGCTACGACAACGTGCGCAACGCCCGCTTCTTCACGCCGGCCTTGACGACCATTCACCAGCCGAAGGATTCACTGGGTGAAACGGCCTTCAACATGCTGTTAGACCGTATCGTGAATAAACGTGAAGAGTCACAGTCTATCGAGGTGCATCCGCGCCTGGTTGAGCGTCGCTCCGTTGCCGACGGTCCGTTCCGCGATTACCGCCGTTAAGCCTGTTGTGCGGGAGTCTCATCTGGCTCCCGCAGCCATTCCTTGTTCAACGTTTCACTATCCCCTAAATAGTCCAGCAGCCAACTCAATGCCGGTGACGTATCGTTCTGCTGCCATGTCAGGCAGCATGCGGCATCAGGAAAAGGGTTCTCCAGTTGCAGCGCAACCCATTTGCCGCTATCGATCCACGGTTTGGCAAAATGCGTCGGTACCATGCCCACGCACAATCCCGCGGACAAACAGGTCGCTGAGGATTCCCAGTCCGGCACGACTACGCGCTTTTGGTTGTCCAGCAGCCAGGTAATACGCTTCGGCAATGTTCGGGAGGTATCTTCGCGCACCAGTGACGGCCAGTTGCGCAACGTGTCATCACTTAGCGGTCCAGGCATTGACGCCAGTGGATGATGGCTGGCTACCACGCAGCTCCAGCTCAGCATTCCCATATCGCGGAAGGTATAGCGCCCCCCGACCGGAATGGCCTGTGTGGCACCGATGGCCAGTTCCACGCGTCCATCAGACAGTGCGTCCCACACGCCGTTAAACACTTCCTGAAAAACTAACAATTCCACATCATCAAAGTGACGGTAGAAATCCACTATCATCTGTCGGGTACGATCCGGGCGGACAATGTTATCGACGGCGATCGCCAGCTGTCCGCGCCAGCCGTTAGCAATTTGCTGACATTGCTGGCGCGTGATCTGCATTTTTTTGATAACAGAGCGGCCTTCTTTTAAAAACCATGCCCCGGCAGGCGTTAATTCAACATCCCGATGGCGTCGCTCAAAAAGTGGCACCGCCAGCCACTCTTCCAGCTGGCGCACGGTGTAGCTTACCGCCGAAGGTACACGGTGCAGCTCCTGCGCGGCCGAACTAAAGCTACCGTTACGCGCAACCGCATCAACCACTTCAAGTGAATATTCCGACCACATATTCTGCCTGCAAAAAATTTGAAATCAGTAAGCAAATATTAGCGTTTCACAGCGAGAATTACACTCACTACACTCAGCGGCATTGTTCTACTGCTAAAAAAGAGAAATGATGATGCAACCTGGGAAAGGGTTTTTAGTCTGGCTGGCTGGTCTTAGCGTGCTTGGTTTTCTGGCAACGGATATGTATCTACCCGCCTTTGCTGCTATTCAGTCCGATCTGCAAACACCTGCATCTGCTGTCAGCGCCAGCCTGAGCTTGTTCTTAGCCGGTTTTGCCGTCGCACAACTACTGTGGGGACCGCTTTCGGACCACTATGGTCGCAAGCCTATTTTGCTGCTGGGTTTATCTATCTTCGCACTGGGCAGCCTGGGCATGCTGTGGGTTGAAAACGCCACTGGTCTACTGGTACTGCGATTTGTTCAGGCCGTTGGCGTCTGTGCGGCATCGGTTATCTGGCAAGCGCTGGTTACCGATTATTATCCTTCACAAAAAGTAAACCGCATCTTTGCTACTATTATGCCGCTGGTAGGGTTATCTCCTGCACTCGCCCCGCTATTAGGCAGTTGGATCCTGGTACATTTTTCCTGGCAGGCCATTTTTGCCACTCTGTTTGCCATTACTCTGATTCTGATGCTTCCGGCTCTGCGTCTAAAGCCAACGGCTAAAGCACGCGATGACAGCCAGGATAAACTGACTTTCGCCACCTTGCTGCGCTCGAAAACTTACCGTGGAAACGTGCTGATTTATGCCGCCTGTTCCGCGAGCTTTTTCGCATGGCTGACGGGTTCCCCGTTCATCCTCAGCGAAATGGGTTATAGCCCAGCGGTAATTGGTCTGAGCTATGTTCCGCAAACTATCGCCTTCTTAATTGGTGGTTACGGCTGTCGTGCAGCGCTGCAAAAATGGCAGGGTCGTCAGCTGCTGCCCTGGTTACTCATCCTGTATGCCTTCAGCGTTGTAGGCACCTGGGCGACCGGTTTTATTCATCATGTTGCATTGGCTGAAATCCTGATCCCATTCTGCGTTATGGCGATTGCGAACGGCGCAATCTACCCTATCGTTGTCGCGCAGGCATTACGCCCTTTCCCACAGGCCACGGGACGCGCAGCCGCATTGCAGAATACGCTGCAACTGGGTTTATGCTTCCTGGCAAGCCTTGTCGTTTCCTGGTTGATTGCCACCCCGCTGCTCACCACCACCAGCGTTATGCTGACAACAGTATTGCTGGCTGCTGTGGGTTACAAAATGCAATCGCAGAAAACTGACGCCCCGCAAACAGATGATCGTGCGCAAGTTGCCCACGGAGAGTCGCACTAATAATGGTTGCGGGCATTTAGTTAGCTCGCTAACAATTATTGGTTGAATCGTCAAAAATTCAGGCATATACTGATTTTCAGTTGTTAAAAAAACGATAATTTTAATGCGTTAACGGGGACAAGAACGTTCCCGTTTTACCACGGATGGCCTTTTCGGCAAGGGTTTCTCCCTTCCTCTGTTCTACGTCGGATTATAGATTCGCGGATTAATTCCGTGAGATTTCTCACAAAGCCCAAAAAAGCGTCTACGCTGTTTTAAGGTTCTGATCACCGACCAGTGATGGAGAAGCTATGAGTTCATCATGTATAGAAGACGTCAGCGTACCGGATGATGACTGGTACCGCATTACCAATGAATTATTGAGCCGTGCAGGCATTGCCATTAATGGCCCTGCACCGGCTGATATTCGAGTAAAGAACCCCGATTTTTTCAAACGCGTATTGCAGGAAGGATCGTTAGGGTTGGGTGAAAGTTATATGGATGGCTGGTGGGAATGCGACAGGCTGGACATGTTTTTTAGTAAAGTCTTGCGCGCCGGTCTTGAAAACCAACTCCCCCGCCACTTTAAAGATACGCTACGTATCGCCACGGCTCGCCTGTTCAATTTACAGACCAAAAAACGTGCGTGGATGGTCGGCAAAGAACATTACGATTTGGGCAACGATCTCTTTACCCGCATGCTTGACCCCTATATGCAGTATTCCTGCGCCTACTGGAAAGATGCCAACACTCTGGAATCTGCCCAACAGGCGAAGCTCAAAATGATTGCTGAAAAATTGCAACTGAAGCCAGGAATGCGGGTGCTTGATATTGGCTGTGGCTGGGGTGGTTTATCCCAGTTTATGGCATCGCAATATGGTGTGAGCGTGGTGGGTGTGACCATTTCGGCAGAACAGCAGAAAATGGCACAGGAACGTTGCGCTGGGCTGGATGTCACCATTTTGCTGCAGGATTATCGCGACCTGAACGACAAATTCGACCGCATTGTCTCCGTCGGCATGTTTGAACATGTTGGACCGAAGAACTACGCCACCTATTTTGAGGTGGTCGATCGTAATTTAAAACCGGATGGTCTCTTTTTACTGCACAGCATCGGCTCCAAAAAAACCGACAATAACGTTGATCCGTGGATCAATAAGTATATCTTCCCAAACGGGTGTTTGCCGTCAGTTCGCCAGATTGCCAACGCCAGCGAACCGCATTTTGTGATGGAAGACTGGCATAATTTTGGCGCTGATTACGACACGACGCTGATGGCATGGCACGAGCGTTTCATGAACTCATGGCCTGAAATCGCCGATAACTATACCGAACGTTTCAAACGGATGTTCAGCTATTATCTGAACGCCTGCGCCGGGGCGTTTCGTGCTCGCGACATTCAGCTATGGCAGGTGGTATTTTCCCGCGGTGTTGAACACGGTCTGCGCGTTCCCCGCTAATCGTTTTCGCCCCCGTAGCAACGGGGGCTTTACTCTCTGGCTTAGGCTCCCGCTTCGCCCGTTATGTTGCTGATGGCGCTTTCACGCGCCGCCAGGACACGTTCAACGGTATCAACCACCGCCTGCGTTTGGGGATCGATTTCGATATTAACCCGTGCGCCCAGCTTTTTCTTGCCAAGCGTAGTGCGCTCCAGCGTTTCCGGAATCAAATGCACACAGAAACGCGTCGGCGTCACTTCACCGACCGTCAGACTGATTCCGTCAATACCAATAAATCCTTTGTACAGGATATATTTCATCAGCGACGGATCCTGGACTTTAAACCACACCTGACGGTTATTCTCCGAGGTCAAAATTTTCGACACTTCGGCAGTGGTCATAATATGGCCCGACATTAAATGTCCGCCAATCTCATCACTGAATTTTGCCGCACGTTCAACGTTAACCAAATCTCCGACCTTCAGATCGCCCAGGTTGGTGATACGCAGCGTTTCTTTCATCAGGTCGAAGCTTATCTGGTTACCGTTAATTTCGGTGACCGTCAGGCAGCACCCATTGTGGGCAACCGATGCGCCGGTCTCCAGCGCATCCAGCATATATTCAGGCAACTCCACAACATGCGTACGAAAATTTGGTTTTTCATCAATGGACACCAATTTTGCGGTGCCCTGCACAATACCCGTAAACATACTTCCTACTCCTGAACTCAATTAAGACATCTCTGCACAGCACAATAGCAGGTGGAAATTCAGGTTGCCAGCAATGCGCCACCAGCGCCTGTTTTTTCACTGGAGAATTACGTATTCCTCGCTACAATAGACTGAAATTTCCCCTGCTTTTTCTCCTTGCTGCCATATAAGGCGGCTTTTTTAGTCTCTCAAATAACAACAATATAGTGGTGTACACGTGCAAAAGTATGTAAGTGAAGCGCGTCAGTTATTAGCTCTGGCAATTCCGGTGATTCTTGCGCAAATCGCTCAAACCGCAATGGGATTCGTCGATACCGTTATGGCGGGCGGATACAGCGCGACGGATATGGCGGCCGTCGCCATTGGTACGTCCATCTGGCTACCGGCCATTCTGTTTGGTCATGGACTGCTACTGGCGTTGACCCCAGTAATTGCGCAACTCAATGGTTCCGGACGCCGCGACCGTATCGCCCATCAAATACGTCAGGGATTCTGGCTGGCGGGCAGCGTCTCTGTTCTGATTATGGTTGTGCTATGGAACGCGGGGTACATTATTCGCTCCATGCATAACATTGACCCAGCGCTGGCAGATAAAGCCGTTGGTTACCTGCGTGCCCTGCTGTGGGGCGCACCGGGTTATCTGTTCTTCCAGGTGGCCCGTAACCAGTGCGAAGGATTAGCCAAGACTAAACCAGCGATGGTGATGGGCTTTCTCGGCCTGCTGGTGAACATTCCGGTCAACTACGTTTTCATCTATGGGCATTTAGGCATGCCGGAACTGGGCGGCGTAGGTTGTGGTGTGGCAACAGCAGCAGTTTATTGGGTGATGTTTATCGCCATGCTTTCTTACGTCAAACGTGCGCGTTCGATGCGCGATATCCGTAATGAGCGTGGTTTCCAGAAACCTGACACTGCAGTAATGAAGCGTCTGGTACAGCTGGGTTTACCTATCGCGCTGGCGTTATTTTTCGAAGTGACGTTGTTTGCGGTGGTCGCGCTACTGGTTTCTCCACTGGGGATTGTCGACGTAGCCGGACACCAAATCGCACTGAACTTCAGCTCGTTAATGTTCGTCCTGCCGATGTCTCTGGCTGCCGCCGTCACCATTCGTGTCGGCTATCGTCTGGGCCAGGGCTCCACGCTGGATGCGCAAACTGCAGCCAGAACGGGTCTGGGTGTTGGTGTCTGCATGGCTGTCGTAACGGCGATTTTCACCGTGACATTCCGCGAGCATATTGCCCTGCTCTATAACAATAACCCGGAAGTTGTCGCCCTGGCGGCTCAGCTCATGTTACTGGCCGCGGTGTATCAAATTTCGGACTCTATCCAGGTTATTGGCAGCGGGATCCTGCGTGGTTATAAAGATACGCGTTCCATTTTCTTTATTACCTTTACGGCATACTGGGTGCTGGGTCTGCCGAGCGGTTATATTCTGGCGCTTACCGATCTGGTAGTTGACCGGATGGGACCAGCGGGATTCTGGATGGGCTTTATTATCGGCCTGACCTCTGCGGCGATACTGATGATGCTGCGGATGCGGTTTCTACAACGCCAGCCGTCAGCGGTTATTTTACAACGCGCTGCGCGATAACCTCATAAAAGCCGCCGCCAGGCGGCTTTTTTTCGCCTCAAAACGGGCTGTCATTTTTGGCGTTCATCCACGCTTCACTAATGGGATGCCTGAAATGCAGTTCACTGGCATGCAGCATCAATCGCGGCGTTTGTTCAGTGCCAGGCAGCAAACGCCCGCCATACAAATCACACCCTAAAATGGGATGTCCTAACTGCTGACAATGGATCCGTAGTTGATGGGTGCGCCCGGTTTCAGGGGTCAGTTGTACCCGCGTCAAGGGGAGCAGCGTCCCCTCTTCCTGACGATGATAAAAGCGCTCGATAACCTGATAGCGCGAGCGTGCGGGTTTGCCGTTGAGAGCACAAATCGACATCAATGGAAACAGCGCCGGGTCTTTAGCAATCGCTGCATCGATAACCCCTTCGTCGTTTTCCAGATGCCCGCATAACAGCGCGCTGTACACCTTAGTGACCGTACGCTGGCTGAACTGCTGGCAAAGCGCGGCGTTGATAGCCTTGTTACGAGCGACCACCATCAGCCCAGAAGTGCCGAAATCAAGCCGATGTACCAGCGTGCAGCCAGGGTAAATCTGTACCAGCCGGTGATGTACCGAATCGAGATTCTGCGGATTTTTGCCCGACAGGCTAAGCAACCCGCTGGGTTTATTAATGAGCAACAGATGCTCGTCCTGATAGAGGGTCTCTATCTCGTCATGGCAAGGCGGGGCAATAAAGGTATCGAGGATCGTAGACATCAGGCGGCCAGAATGAGGTGTGGGAACGGATGATAACGAATTTTCACCACAGTGGCGAATCTGAGCATTGACCCAATGGCTGGCATGGTAGAGTGTGATTTATCCTGAGTGCGATGAGAGGGTTACTCTGTGCAACAAATCAATTTTTACATGGTGGATGCCTTTACCACCACGACGTTTGGCGGTAATGCCGCAGCAGTCTGTCCGCTCACGGACTGGTTGCCCGATGAAACATTATTAAAGATGGCGCAGCAGCATAACCAGTCAGAAACCGCTTTTTTTGTCACCGATGAGAATGGTTTTGAGCTGCGTTGGTTTACCACTCAGGGTGAAATCAATCTTTGTGGGCATGCCACGCTTGCCGCCGCGCATGTCATCTTTGAACATCTGGATTACCCGGATACGAAAATCCAATTTGCTACCCGCTTTGTGGGACCGCTGACGGTCACGCGCTGCGGTGAATGGCTGACGCTTGATTTTCCAGCCTGGCCAAGCGAATCTGCCGTGCCGCCAGCTTTATTGCTGGAAACATTAGGCATCACCGAATACAAAGAGGTGCGTGTGGCAAGAGATTACATGGTGGTGCTGGAAAATCAACAGCAGGTTGAGGCTGTGCGCCCAAACATCCACGCCATGCTGCCGCTGGGAAAAATGGTATGCATCACCGCGCCGGGTGACGGGGAATACGATTTTGTCAGCCGTTTCTTTTGCCCGGGTGAAGCCGTCGCGGAAGACCCGGTCACAGGCTCGGCACATAGCATGCTGATCCCTTACTGGGCTGGAAAAC
This sequence comes from Citrobacter sp. Cpo103, assembly GCF_030332605.1. Lineage (NCBI taxonomy): Bacteria > Pseudomonadati > Pseudomonadota > Gammaproteobacteria > Enterobacterales > Enterobacteriaceae > Citrobacter > Citrobacter sp. Cpo103. Next base: position 237,288 of record NZ_JAOWHO010000023.1, read on the forward strand.
TGAATAAAACACAGATGCTGGCACGCCAGGTCTCTGAACGCGGCGGGGATTTACGCTGTCAGTTAGCAGGAACGCGTGTTTATATCAGTGGGCAGGCGATAACTTATCTGACCGGTAAAGTGCTGTTGCGCTAGCGGCCTTACCCAAAATAACCAATCCATGGAGGATTTATGTCGAACAAACTCGTGCAGATACACTTTGATTTTCATGGTCCGTTTGGGGCTGAGATGTCGAATCAGCTCGTTGAACTGGCCGAATCAATCAACCAGGAGCCGGGGTTCATCTGGAAAATCTGGACCGAGAACGAAGCAAATCACGAAGCGGGTGGCATCTACCTGTTCCAGAACGAAGACACCGCTCAGGCCTATATCAAAAAGCATACCGCCCGCCTGAAGCACCTGGGTGTGGAAGAAGTAACGTTCAAAATCTTCGATATCAATGAACCGTTAAGTAAAATTAACCACGGTCATATCAGCTAAACTTTTGCCTTAGACGCCCCTCCCGGGGCGTTTCTTCATTTCCCCCGGCTTTCCCCTCATCAAAAGCGATCCCCCTCTTTCGTCACCTCGCGATTGCGCTATAGCGTGTGCCAAGTTTGCAATAGTTCACAAAATCATCACTCGCGAAAACTATCTCTAGCAGGAAGTGGCATAAAGGCGTATAAAATAATACAAATAGTATTATTTTATACAAAATGAATCACAAACTGCGACTGGAGATTCTCACATGACCGCGGACATTACACTGAACTCATCTGCTGGAAGCTTCCCGCCAGCAGGTCATTACTCGCACAGTACAACGGCTGGCGGATTAGTCTTCATTTCCGGGCAGTTGCCGGTCACTTTCGACGGCGAGAAAAAAGCGGATGCCTCTTTTGAAGATCAAACCCGGCTGGTACTCAAGAATATTGATGCTTGTCTGGCTGGTGCTGGGGCATCACGTCAGCATCTGGTGTCTGTTCGCGTCTATGTGACGGATATGAACCAGTGGCCGACGTTTAACAAAATCTATGGAGAGTGGATCGGCGATTTCCGTCCATCCCGTGCAGTAGCAGGTGTTGCGGAACTTCATTATGGTTTTGCGCTGGAAGTTGAAGCTATTGCGTTGGCCCCGCAAGCGTGACGTTTAACAACATACAGGTGAACAACAATGACTGAAATGACACTGCCTGATTATAACGATGTTGCCGCTGCGGCAGAGCGCATCGCAGATTATGCTAACAAAACGCCGGTGATGACCTCCCGAACGGTTAACGAAGAATTTGGCGCGGAAGTCTTCTTTAAGTGCGAAAACTTCCAGAGAATGGGCGCCTTCAAATTTCGCGGCGCTATGAATGCGCTACGCCAGTTCACCCCACAACAACGCGCTGCGGGCGTCGTGACGTTTTCTTCCGGCAACCATGCACAGGCCATTGCCCTGTCGGCAAAGTTGTTGGGCATTCCAGCAACAATTATCATGCCGCATGATGCCCCGGCGGCCAAAGTTGCGGCGACGAAAGGCTATGGCGGAAAAGTGGTAACTTACGATCGCTATACTGAAGATCGTGAAAAAATTGGTCGGGACCTGGCAGAGAAACAGGGGTTAACGCTGATTCCCCCTTATGACCATCCGCACGTGATCGCAGGCCAGGGCACCGCCACAAAAGAGCTGATTGAAGAAGTGGGTCAGTTAGACGCCCTTTTCGTGTGTCTGGGCGGTGGCGGCCTGCTCTCAGGATCCGCCCTGGCGTCCAGACATCTGTCTCCTGACTGCATCATCTATGGTGTCGAACCTGAGGCGGGTAACGATGGTCAACAGTCGTTCCGAAGTGGAAAAATAGTTCATATCGATACGCCCAAAACCATTGCTGACGGTGCTCAGACTCAACATCTCGGGAACTATACGTTTCAGATTATCAAGCAAAACGTGAACGATATTCTGACTGTTTCAGACGCTGAGTTAGTTGCCTCAATGAAATTTATCGCTGAACGCATGAAAATCGTCGTAGAGCCGACCGGGTGTCTGGGTTTTGCTGCCGCCAGAGCGCGTAAAGCTGAACTTCGCGGCAAGAAAATCGGCATTATCATCAGCGGCGGAAACGTGGATATCAGTCGCTACAGTGAATTTCTGGCCGGATGATAAACAGGGTATCTGCCATGCAGATACCCTACTTTTACTGTCTGTACACTCCCGTCTGGAAAAACGCTCCCAGGTCACTGTAAACTGCTCGCAATCATGGCAACAGACATCACCGCAGGAGACTGGCATGCCAAAAACCGACAATAACTCGCTTCTCAGCCAAATTGATACTATCGCCAGGGGATTGAGTGAGACCTTCTCTCCGTTTTGCGAAGTGGTGGTTCATGACCTCAAAAATCCTGAACATGCCATTTTGTCCATCCATAATAATCTGTCCGGACGTCAACCCGGCCAGCCAGCAACCGAGCTTGGCCTGGCGAGAATTGCATCACCTGACTTTCCCAGCATCATTGCGAACTACAGTAATCAGTTTGCCGATGGCCGCCCGGTGAAAAGTACCTCCATTGGCATCAAGGACGAAGACGGCAAATACGTAGCGGCACTTTGCATGAATGTCGATATGACGCTGTTCCGTGGTATGCAGAGTGCTCTTGCGCGTTTTACTGAAACTGAAAATTCCCCCATTAAGGAACATATCGATCCCGGCAGTAATGAAGTCATCCGCCAGCGTATTGATGACTTTGCCGCTAAACGCGCGACGACGGCCCGAGCCCTTAAACCTCAAGACCGTAAGCTGCTGATTCAACAATTACGCCAGGACGGTTTGCTGAACGTACGCAAATCTATGGACACAGTAGCGCAGCATCTGGGCGTATCGAGGGCCACCGCCTATCTGTATGCCCGCCAGTCAGCTCAGGCGGGTGAATAAACGGGTTCAGATAGACCACACTTGCCGCGTATAGAATTTCTGTCCTTGATTACCGACACGAAGCGTTCCCGCTCCACTAAAGGCGGCTTCGTGCCCGATATAGTTACCTACCAGTAAACAACCAAATCCAGCCGCAGTGAAAAAATAAACCTTTATTTTCGTGCGTATTTATTGGCACTGAGTAAATAGATGATTTATTTTTGTACATACATAGTGAAATTTAGCTTTACTCAAATAACACACCAGCATTTTTAATGCACCACAGCAGAACAGACAACAAATAACCCACTGATTTAAAAGAGTTAAAAAGCCATTGAAGTTATTACACCAATAATACCCATGCAATATATATAAATAGCATGATATCTAAATTATAATTCTTTAACATCCGGCTGATTGGTGAGGTAAGAATGCGGTTAATGGTCATGTTGGTAAGCTTTGTACTCTCCACCCAGCTATGGGCAGGTGAACTTTCCAGGCCCACCGGTAAAGTGCTTTTAACGCTGTCGGGTAATATTGAAAATACAAATGCAGACGGGAAAGCCGTTTTTGATACCGCCAGCCTTGAGAAGCTGGGCATGGTCAGTTTCCAGACCACCTCCCCCTGGTATAATGGGCGTACTACCTTTACGGGTATTCCGCTACAAAAGCTCATGGATTATGTCGGGGCTAACGGCTCTGTTGTTAAGGTCACTGCACTCAATGACTACACCACCGTTATCCCTCTTAGTGATTTCAAAAAATACAATGCTATCCTTGCGTTAAAAATCAACGGAAAATATATGCGCATCCGTGACAAAGGCCCGTTATTCATTGTGTACCCCTATGACAGCATGCCAGAACTGAATAATCAGATTTATTATTCAAGGTCTGCATGGCAGGTCAGTAGTATGGATATTGAGTAAGCGTTCAGGGGAACATCATGAACAGAATACTGGCTGGCATCATCTTTTTTCTTTTTATATCTACCGGGTATATCTCTTTCCTCGTGCATGAACGGCAACAAGAGTTACAGAAACTGACTCACTACACCGATTCCTGGTCTGCTGCTCAGCTGGTATCACAATATTACCGATTTGAATCGTTGCTTGGTCTTTACACTATCGATGATACGATGAATCTCGATGATGTACGCATGCGCCTCGACATTATGCTTAGCCAGAGTGATTTGATAAAAGAAGGAGACCTGGGGCGCTACATCGAAAGCAATATAGCGCACCGTGAACTGGCGGTAAAACTTGAAAATACCCTTAGTTTTCTGGATGTTAATCTAGAGAAAATGAACCGTTTAGCACTCCAGGCTTATCTGAAAAAAATGCATACTCTGGATGCGCCACTGGGTCGTCTTTCATCTGGTGCGTTAAACAAAGATGTTAACTCGATCAATAACGCCAACCAAAAAATTCAGACGCTGTACTATATTTATTCTGCAACCTCTGTGCTGCTGATAATACTGAGTGCGATTCTGGGCGTGCTCATTTTCTATCAAAACAGAAATATTCTGCGGGCGCACCTGCAGGTCAAGAGTCTTGCCGAAGAACTGCAGAAATCTAAAGAAAAACTGCAAATGCAGAATGCTAAACTGGAATATGACGTCTACCATGACTCTCTTACCGAGATGAATAACCGTCAGCTATTCTGGAGCGATTTAAATAAAACAATTGAGAGAGCAGAAAAAAATCACGATTCTGTGACTGTGATGTTGTTTGATTTAGATCGATTCAAAGAAGTAAATGATACGTATGGTCATGATGCCGGTGATATGTTGCTACGCCAGATATCTGACCGACTGGTTTCGATGAGCCTTACCTCGGATACGCTGTATCGCCTGGGTGGAGATGAATTTGCGTTTCTCTCAAGCGGCCTGACAGAAAGCCACGCCGTTTCGCGCGCCCAGAAAATATGTGAATTTATCAGCCAGCCCTACACTATTTATAACACGATTATCAACATAACCACCTGTGTTGGCATTGTTATCTCAGACACTGAACGTCGTTCCGACTATCTTTATAAATTTGCCGATCTGGCCCTTTATGAAGCCAAAGGTGAAGGCTCTGGTAAGATAAAAGTCTTCCGACAACGAATGTTAGAAAAGCTACAAGAAAGCAGAACGCTTGAGCATGATATGGCATTGGCAATAGTGAACAAAGAATTCGTGGTTTATTATCAGCCCATTGTTGACTCCTTCAGTCAGGAAATTTATAGCTATGAAGCCCTAATTCGTTGGCTCCATCCTCTAAAGGGCCTCCTGTCGCCGGATAACTTTATTCCTGTTGCTGAAAAAACCGGAATGATTAATGAGATGGGGAAAGCTGTGCTTGAAATTGCCTGCCGGGAAGCGGCTTGTTGGGCGGTTCCGGCTAAAATTTCAGTGAATGTCTCTCCTGTCCAGCTAAGCAGCAAAGCCTTTGTCGGTATCGTACTGTCTATTCTGAAAGAAACTGGACTCCCAGCCGATCGTCTTGAACTGGAAGTAACAGAATCCTCTCTCTTCACTGAGAGTACGACGCCGATGAACACACTTAACAAACTCAGAGCCATGGGTGTAAAAATCTCCATCGATGATTTTGGCACCGGATATTCTTCCCTTTCGCGCCTGAGCAGGCTTGCCTTCGATAAAATTAAAATAGACAAGTCGTTTGTCCATTCAATATCCACACAGGAAGATGCACTTAATATCATCAAACTGATCACCGGCATGGCGAAATCCCTCAATATGAAGGCTGTTGCTGAAGGTGTTGAAACGCAGGAACAACTAAAAAGCCTTCAGGCGCTGGGCTGCGATTTCGCCCAAGGATATCTGTTTGGTAAACCTCAGCCTTGTATCGATGAGAAAATCAGAAACGGTTGAATCGCTCTCAGACTATTTGATCATCAACCGTAGCGCTAAATCATTCGGATAAGGATCAAAATAGTTCTGGGTAAGCAGATAGCTGTCTGGGTATTCAGCCAGATAGTGCTTGAGTAGCGTCAGAGGCGCCAATATTGGCAGCAGCCCACCGCTATAGTTGAGGATAATGTCACGTAACTCTCCGCGCTGGCGGGTGTTCAACCGTTCGCGGAAGTAGCCCTGGATATGCATCAGTACGTTGGTGTGATTTTTCCGTGAGGCGGGCTTTTTGAGGATCGTCATGAGCTTTTCACGATAGACAACGAAAAAAGCGTCCAAATCATCCCACTGGTGAAGCGAGGCAACGAATGGGCCGATTTCCCGGTAACCGGCCTGGTGATGAGCCAGAAGCTGGAGCTTATAGCGACTGTGAAAGTTGAGTAAGCCATGGCGAGTAAGACCATTGGCCCGCAGCCTATTAAGCTCATGCAATGCGAACACGCGTTCGACAAAGTTCTCCCTCAGCACCGGATCGTGCAAGCGGCCATCTTCTTCGACTGGCAACCATGGGTAGGTTTCCATTAATGCGCCAGTAAACAGACCAGTCCCTTCTTTTCGCCCACGATTTCCCTTCTCGTCATACAGTCTCACTCTTTCCATACCGCAACTCGGTGATTTAGCACAGACGATAAAACCCGAGAGGCCACCAAGTCCCTGAAGATATGAGTTGGTGAAATCGGACATTTTATCGGTTACATCCTCACCAGGCGCATGGCTAAAACAGATGCGGACATTCCCTTGGGCGGTTTGAACCAGACGCAACGCGGGACGTGGTACAGGCAAACCGATAGACATCTCAGGGCAGACAGGTTTGAAAGTCACCCACTGAGCCAGCTCGTCCATCACAAACCCCATCCGTTTATGCCCACCGTCGAATCGCACGGCTGAACCAGTTAAACATCCACTAATCCCGATGACAGGCTGATTGTTCATAACGACCCCCTCGTTAATTGATGACCCTTTTCGGGAAAAAATGACGGTTTCACTATTAAATCATAGCGTACGTTATCTGCTGTGAGATGGAAGAAAGACCGGAGACTTCAGTTTAGACTGGTACTGTTTTCAGGGAGGAGATCAAGGATAGCTCTCCCGCCAGTGAAGCAAGGACAATAAGAATGTAGCCTTAGTGCAACATCTTTATTCTAAATATCTGCAGCTAAAGTTGGTAAATCCCCTGAACGGTTCTATAGTCGGGACTGCTTCTCATTACAGGGTTCACTAATGCGATTTAACGGACTGACTAAAGGTTTCTTCATTTTCATACTTGCCCTCGTGACCTGGGCGTTCTTCGATGTATTGTCCCCCTACTTTTCCGCCATTTTGTGGGCCGCGATATTAACGACTATCTTTAACCCGGTAAAAAACCGACTGCGTAGCGCGCTTGGCGAACGCAACGGGCTGGCATCGTTGATTACCATCGCCATTATCTGTCTGATTGTCTTTATCCCGCTGATGGTAATCCTGTCATCGCTGGCCATTGAACTGAACGTGGTATATACCAAACTGCAACAGAATGACACGCAGTTCCTGGAAGTAGTCACTTCTGTTCTTTCGTACCTTCCTGATTGGGCCAGAGGATTTCTGGCAGAACACAATCTGGATGATGTCGCGCAGATCCAGAAAAAACTGTCCGATGTCGTGCTGCAAGGCGGGCAGTACCTTGCTGGCAGTGCATTCCTGATTGGGAAAGGGACATTCGGCTTTGCTATCAGCTTTGGCATCATGCTGTATCTGCTGTTCTTCTTACTGAAGGATGGACCGTATCTGGTGCGCCAGATTCTGGACTCATTACCCCTTTCTGATTTTGCCAAACAGCACCTGTTTGCCAAATTCGTCGGCGTGACGCGGGCAACCGTCAAGGGCACGGCGGTTGTCGCTTTGGTTCAGGGTATTCTTGGCGGCATCGCGTTTGCAATTGTGGATATCGACGGCAGCGTTCTGTGGGGGGCGTTGATGGCGTTTCTCTCGCTCGTGCCTGCAGTGGGCTCAGCGATCGTCTGGGTACCTGCAGCAATATTCCTGTTCGCCACCCACCAGCTATGGCAAGGGCTGTTTATCGTTGGCTTCTTCGTGATTATCGTTGGGCTGGTGGACAATATCCTGCGCCCGCTGCTGGTAGGTAAAGACACCAAAATGCCGGACTATCTGATTTTGATTACCACTCTCGGCGGCATGGAGATCTACGGCATTAACGGCTTTGTGATTGGCCCCCTGATTGCTGCACTATTCATAACCTGCTGGAACCTGTTTTCCGGGCGTGACCATGAAGGTAACGTGGAAGGAATCGACGAAGCCTTTATGGAGGAAGGAAAAAATCCTCCAGATTTATGATTGCAGGACGATAACAGAAGGCGGTTTCGGGACCGCCTTTTTTATTTTCACGCAGAATCATACGTTTCCTATAATTGCAATCATGCGTATTCATTAATCGTCGCAGAAGGAACTAATCAGTGCGAATAGCCACAATTACCAACTGGGCCTATAGCGCGACGGTATGCCTGACCATCGCTTCAGGCGTTGTCATGCTGATGGCATCCAGCGCCGATAACACAGAACGCCAGGTGGTAGAACAGCGTTATCAGTTCGATCAACTTACCGAAGAAGTCGAACTCGATGCCTGGTCGCTGTCCGACCTGGCGCGCGACTATGTTATTGCAAAAGATCCTGAGGTGCTTAACGCCTACCGTCAGAAAGAAGCGACGCTGAAAGCTGTTGAGCATCGGCTGTCAAAGCTCAAAGACCTTGGGGCAACGGATGAAGAGCTGGCGCTATTGCACGAAGGGCTACAGATTGTTGATGCCCTGCAGGACGAGCAAGCTGCGGCGCTTGCCAGCGTCGCGCGCGCAGAAGAGTCGCAGGCTATTGCCCTGCTCTATGGGAAAAGCTATGAACAGGAACTGGAACGCGCCCAGGACCGGATAGATCATTTCCGCCAACTGCTCGATAACCGCGTACGTAATACGATTGAAGATGCAACCCAGTCATCACGCATGCTGCGGACGGCCTCTGAAGTGATGGTCGGTCTGACGGCGCTGCTGTTTTTATTCGTTCTCGGTTTCATTCTAAAGCGTCGCGTCCTGCGCCCCGTCGTGCGTTTGAGCGATGTCGTAAACCGTCTCGCATCGCAGGATTATGCCGTTGAGACGCCCAGTTTTAACCAGATAGATGAAATAGGCGACATGGCGCAGGCGATCCGGATATTTCGCGAGAACGGTCTGGCGCGTCAGAGACTGGAGAAAGAGCGAGATGCCGACTGGGCAATCCGCGATCTTCTGGCGCGCATGACGCAACGTCTGCAGGGTTGCGAGAGTTTTGCCGATGTCATCAATGTGGCAGAGCTGTTTGCACCGAATATTGCTCCAGGTATTGCCGGGCGGCTTTACATACTGGACCAGGAACCCTGGCAAATGCGCTGCGTTGCACAGTGGCTTTCTCCGCAGGGTAAAGCGGATGCGTTCCACCCGGACGAATGCTGGGCTGTGCGCCGCGGCCAGAGCCATCCTCCGGTACAAGGTGAACCCGATATTGCCTGCTACCATCTGCCAGAGTCATGTCAACACCACACCCTGTGTATTCCGCTGATTGCCCAGGGCGAAGCCATCGGTCTGCTCTCATTCCAGAACCTTAGCGATGATTCCGCCCCCTCTCGTGCGTATCTGGAGCTAATGGCAGAAGCACTCGGCCTCGCATTAGCCAACCAGCGTCTGCGTGACGCCCTGCTGGAGAAAGCGCTCTACGACCCGCTAACCGGACTGCGCAACCGTCATCATCTTGAAGATACACTGCGTACCCAGATGAGCCAGGCAGTGCGTAACAAAGAACCAATCAGTTGCCTGATGATCGATATCGATCATTTTAAAAGTATTAATGACCGCTTTGGCCATGAGGCTGGCGATAGTGTAATCAAAAGTATCGCCGCGACTATTCAGCGCGTGGTCCACGACAGCGGCATGGCCTTCCGCTACGGCGGTGAAGAGTTTCTGGTACTGCTGGCCAATACGGATGAACAGGCCGCTAACCGCTTTGCTACGGAAATCTACAACGGCGTACGCGAACTGTCGCTGCGCTTTGGCGTTTCCGATATTGGACACGTGGATGTCTCTATTGGCGTTGCCAGTTACCCGCAGCACGCCCAGAGCGACAACCTGTTACGCGCCGCAGATGTCGCACTGTACCGCGCGAAAGAGTTAGGTCGTTCGCGCATTGTGAGCTTTGGCATGCTGGAAGCGAGCTGATATGCGCCAGCACTTCGGGCATTGCTTTACCTCTACGCCAAGTGGTATGTTAGTTGGATGAACACAAAACACGATATCAACGGTTTTAATCACAACCTGTGGTGGCTGCCTTCTTAAAGGCGGTCAGAATGTGTTTTCCTCATTTTAAATAACCGCCGAAAGGCGGTTATTTGCATTTAGAGACCCCTTTCGGTTTTATGACTAAGGAGTCTTACATGAACAATAAAACCATCATCCTCACTGGCGATCGTCCCACCGGCCCGCTGCATCTTGGCCATTATGTGGGGTCATTGCGCCAGCGCGCCACGCTGCAACACGATTATCAGCAGTTTATATTGGTGGCTGACCTACAAGGGTTAACCGATAACGGCAGCACACCGCAAAAGATCCGCAACAATATTCCCGAAGTACTTGCCGACTATCTTGCCGCAGGAATAGACCCGTCACTTACTACCATCTGTCTGCAATCGGCACTGCCTGCTCTCGCTGAGTTAACCGCGCTTTATATGAACATCGTTACCGTGGCTCGCGTGGAGCGTAATCCTACGGTCAAAAACGAAATTGCGCAGAAAGGGTTCGCCCGCTCGTTACCGGTTGGTTTTCTGGTTTATCCCATCAGTCAGGCGGCAGATATTACGGCCTTCAAAGCCGAAGTCGTTCCCGTCGGCGACGATCAGTTGCCAATGATTGAGCAGACTAACGAAATCGTGCATAAGATGAATAGCCTGTTACCGGCCCCCGTCCTATCGCACTGCAAAGCGCTGCTGAGTGAAACCAGCCGCCTTCCAGGGATCGACGGAAACGCTAAAATGTCAAAATCGCTTGGTAACACATTGCTCCTGTCAGCCAGCGAAGAAACCATTCACCGCGCGGTCAGCGCAATGTACACCGACCCTAATCATCTGAAAGTGTCCGACCCAGGGCAAATAGACGGCAATATGGTATTCACTTACCTCGATGCTTTTCATCCGGATAAAGCAAAAGTGGCGGAGATGAAAGCGCATTACCAACGGGGTGGACTGGGTGACCGGACATGCAAAAACGAGCTGGAAGTGTGCTTGCAAGAACTCATCGCGCCAATGCGCGAGCGGCGTGCAACCTACATTCAGGATAAAGGCATGCTGATGGCGATGCTCAAAAAAGGAAGCGAGCAGGCGCACGAGATTACGCAGCAGACATTAAGAGAAGTGAAGCAAGGGCTGGGTTTGCCGGTGTTCTAATCTGGATTGATGTCTCTCCCGGTGGGAAATAACCACCGGGAGGGGTGACTCTTTATGGCGCTAATTCAACTCATATCACGTGACACCCGAGGTTGTGATTCAACGATTCCCTACTGAATGTAAATACCCTTTCCAGCCATTTACATGATTTACACATAGCACAATTACATAATCAAAATTAACCTGTAATCTCTATCCTTCCTCGCCTTTCCCCACCCTTATAAAATCGATTATATAACCTTAGCGAGTTTTAAAATGATTAACCGTAAAGCCACTGCATTATCTCTGACTGCGATTAGCATTTTATTTTCATCCGCTGTCTTTGCAGATGATTCAGGCAGCGTTAGCGACCAAATGACGGTAAAACTAACCGTCGAAAAATCATGCAAGGTCAGCGTTGATGATATGGATTTTGGCTCACACGGTAGTAATGATGGGGCTGTTACAGCCTCTGCCAAAGCTTATGTAACCTGTACAAACGGCACAGGGTATATGCTCGGAACGGATAAAACTCACGATTTCGAAATGAGTTCTAACGACACCGCCGATGCAAAAAAAGTAGCCTATACCCTTTCTACCGACCATCCTGGCGGCACTTCTCTGGCTGATAATGGTATTTCAGCTATCGGTACCGGTGAACAGCAAGCATTGCCCATCTTCGGGAAAGTAACGGCAAATGCCCTGAAACAGGCCTCTGCTGGGGACTATACCGATACCGTTACATTAACAGTTACATATTGATTTAATATTAAAGGTGCAGCATATGAAGCGATTTATTTTATGGGTTGGTGTTAGCGTCTTGAGCCTGGCCTGCACAAGAAACTCATACGCTGCCACCTTGCAGGTGTACCCGGTCACTCTGGGATTCTGTGGTAAAGAATCCGCCCAGGCTATCTATGTACGTAACACAGGTAGCGCCACTATCGGGGCACAGATCCGTGTCTATGCGTGGAAACAGCAAAATAATAAAGACAACTTGACCGAGACCCAGGACGTAATGGTTAGCCCTCCTATGACCACAATCCCGGTCTCCCGCCAGCAATTGATCCGGGTTATCTTAACAACGCCAGGTAGTGGTGATAACGAGCAGGCCTACCGTATTATCGTTGATGAACTCCCTGGTGAAAATAATATGGCTGATAAAGATGGGGTTCGTTTCTTGCTGCGTTATTCCATCCCGGTATTTGTTAATTGTAAAGATACCCAACCCATCAGTAGTCAACTAGATGTATCAATCGATCGTTCAGTTCATCCATTAATGTTAAAAATAAAAAACAATGGCACACAGCATGTTAAATTAAGCGATGTTTTTATTTTTTCTGGCAAGAGAAGTGTTGCCATGAGCAATGGATTACTCGGGTATGTATTACCACATAGTGAAAAGGAATGGCCGTTACCGAATGGAATAACTACTGCGTCATCTTTATCACTTAATTTGAATGACAATGCTAAAACGCAGATCATTAACATTACACCTTAAATCCATTGTTGTTTTTTTATTGGTATGTCCCTCTGTCCAGTCAGCAGAAAATGAGACACTGTATCTGACTGCAACGATAAATGATCAACCAGTTAAGGGGTTTATCAAAGCCAAAAATAGCAACAATAAGATTTATATTGCTGCTCAAGATATGGATAAGCTTAACCTGAAAGTGTCATCCCTGCCGAAACAAAAGGGGTATTTTGATATCAGTTCACAAGATGGCCTCAGTGTTACCTTCGACAACCTGAATCAAAGCTTGATTATTACTGCCAGTAAAAACTGGCTCGACAGAGAAAGCCATCTTTCCAATAGCAATAGCTCGCGCCTTATCCGTATGTCCGAGTTATCACCTGAAGTGCGGGGTTTGGCACTTAACTACGATTTATTTGCCAGCAATGAAGACGGCATACAAGAGACTTCAGCCTATAGCGAATTTCGCACCTTTGGCGTTGGCCCAGGCTTTTTCTCGACCTCTTTTAACACGCAGGAGTCGAGCAGCAACGAGGCACAAACTGGTACTCATCGCCTGATGAGCAGTTGGAACTACGAAAACGTGGATAAACTGCTCACACTCAGGATCGGCGATGGTTTTACATCCTCGCAATCATGGACGAATAGCGTTCGTTTTGGCGGCGTTAGCCTTGCGCATAACTACAGTACCCAACCCACCTTCAATACGTCATCGCAGGATATCCTGACCGATAGTGTTACGCTCCCATCCACGGTTGATCTGTACGTCAGAGGAATCAGAACCTCCTCGCAGAAAGTTCAGCCCGGACAATTTACGCTTAACACAGCGCCGATTTTTACCGGCAGCGAAGGTGCGCAGGTGGTCATCACCGATGTGAATGGTAAACAACGCGTGGTGGATTTGAATCTGTACGGCACCAACCAACTCCTTTCTGATGGTCTTACAACCTGGGGTATGAGCCTGGGCTGGGTGCGTGAAGACTATACCTATCGTTCTTTTGCCTATGATCCGCAACTGATAGGTGTGGGCGACTGGCGTCACGGACTGAACGACAGTACCACCATCGGCATGCATACCGAACAGAGTGGCAGTCTGCATAATCAGGGGATCGGTTGGGACTATTTGCTCTCTCCGTCACTGGGGACGCTACATGCCAACGCAGCCACCAGCCGTTATCAGGCCAATAGTGGCAACCAATGGGGTTCCGGCTGGCAGTGGAACAATCAGATTTTTAATTTCTCGCTCTCACACTCACGGGCCACCAGGGGGTTTCGCGATATTTCATCTATAGCAGATAATGATATTGCCACCCGTGAAGATTCTGCATTTGCCAGCGTGTCGTTTGATATGACGGGCACTTTCGGTGCGAGTTGGGTCAGCCAGACATTCCCTCAGTATGCAGAACGCTATCTGGGATTATCCTGGTCAAAAAGTTTTGATAACCAGATCAACATTTCATCCAGCGTCACACAAGCACTTAGCGACGATCACAACACTACCGTGTACGTCACGTTCAGTATTCCACTGTTCCGTCATCAGGATTACCTCTCATTCCAGGATAACCATGATAAAGACGGAAATTCCGTACAAGCTAACCTAACGCGCTCACTGGAATCTAATAAACCGGGCTGGGGTTGGAATCTCTCTGCACAACAAGGTAAAAATAGAAGCATCCATGCTAGCCTCCAGCGCCGCAACACCTGGAGCGATCTGGCGTTAGGCTATAATCGTGATGAACAAGAAAATAACTACTACGGTTCAATGACCGGTGCCATAGGTTTGTTTATGGGGCACTTTTACGCCACCCGCGAATTAGGTAGCGCTTTCGCCCTCGTAGATACGGCTAAGGTACCGAATGTGCCGGTTTATCTCGAACATCGCCCGGTTGGCCATACGGATAGTAATGGCATGCTGTTTCTGAACAACCTTAATCCGTACCAGGCAAACCATATCGACATCGACCCTCTGAGTCTCGATGAAGATTATCGCGCCCCCTACACTAATGAAATCCTGATCCCGCAAACCGGGCGCGGTGCCGTCGCCAATTTTAACATTTATCGCACACATGCCGTTCTGCTAACCGTCACTACGCGTGATGGTAAAAATGTGCCCTTCTCCGCAAAAGTTAGCGTGCAGGATACTCATGGACAGACGCCCAGTCAGGGTACCCCACAAACCATTGTTGGTTATGAAGGTAAAATTTATCTGGAAGATCCCCCGACAGGCGGAACGCTGAACGTTCAGTGGGCATCTAACTCTTGTTCGCTAAAACTGCCATCACAATTTTACGCTTCTCATTCGGTGGAGAAAATTAACGCACTATGTCAGTAACTCGTTCCCTTTGGTTTATCGCCCTTTTTGTGGTGATGATGTTTAAATTCAGCCCAGTAGCCGAGGCCGCTAACTGCTGGAATGGTAGCCCTTCTGGACTGGATTTTGGTACCGTCACCCCCGGACAAACTGAGACAACCGCAACCCGACTTTCGTTTACCTGTAATAATTACGACGGTCAGGTCGAGTATGTCCGCGCCTGTCTAAAGGTTATGGCGAACAATCCGCTGGCGATGAGCCAGAACGAACCTTCAAGTACCCCGCTCTATTTTTCGGTCTACTCGATTTACAATCAACATTCACCGCTGAGTCAAAACAACAACGTGTATGCTCAAATCGATTTTGCTTTGTCTACAGGCGGAACCGCTGAACATGACATACCGCTTATCGGCAAGATAAACCCTGGTCAGACTAATGTCAGCGCCGGGATATACTATGATTACGCCACAGCAATCCAAATTGCATACACCTCAGCCAGTTCATTACAAGCGCTCCCGGCCTGTGGCGCCCTGAATGGTACAACAATTACTGACCAGATTAGCGCCTCTGCTACGGTGAAAAACGGCTGTGAAGTTGTCAACGTGGATGATATGGCATTCGGCAGCAAGAGCCCCGCTCAGAGCGATTTGCTACAGGCGACATCCACGGCGAATATTACTGTCCAGTGCCCAACCGGGACGGATTATTCCATCAGCATCGGTCATGGTCTGCACCCCAAGGGGAACCAGCGTTCAATGTGTCATAACGGTGAGTGCGTAAACTATGCGCTGTATCAGGATGCAGCACACTCAATGGAATGGACGCAGGGCAATCCGGAAAAACAGTATTCCGCTGATGGGCAAGCGCAGAGCCTGGTGGTTTACGGTTCCGTCCCAGCACAGAAATGGCCATCACCAGGGGGTTATACTGACACTGTAGTGATTACGTTAACTTATTAACTCACAGATTTTTCGGTCAGTGAGCCAATGCGCTGGGTGTTTTTTGCAATGACGCCCTGTTACGCTATTTGCACGAAAAACACGCTACAATTACACAGGAAAAAATCAATCAGCCACAAAGTTAAATACATATAGATCAGTAAGATATTAAACTTAAGGGTCAGGGTATAGCAGCTATTAATGTGTCCCTGTTTATGCTCCAATCTACCTCCAAAATCACGCCTTCGAATATGGTAAAACTACTCCATAACCACACAGATCATTCATTCCTCTCATTAACATATTTCCATAGCTCATTTCGAGCCATCGCACATTGTTCAGTCTTTGAGTTGTTGTATGCCTGCCTTTTGCACATCTCATTCTCATCACCGATTTGATCATCCGTACTTATGACCTTCAACTAATCAAATCTTACGTGATAAACAGTGCCCTCTCTTACGACAGCTTAGTGCCAAGAGCAGACGTTACAACTTTGATGCTTTTCCATCCTATTGCACGCACGATCAGTGTCCATAATTGAAAGTAATTCCCATGCTTTCAGACTGAATGAACAACCGGACTATGCCACACGATGCCCATGGTTTTATAATAGCGACAGTCTGACATAGGGTGTGTCGAACTTAAGAGCGTAATATCATGACATCCACCGATGAAATCCGCTTCGCTGAGTGGCAAATCTGGCCTCAACTGAGAATTCTGCTGCACCGTGGCAAACCGGTAAAAATATCCGGCAGGGCTTTTGATGTGCTGGTTGTTTTGGTGAGTGCAAAAGGTCAGGTAGTGAGTAAAGACTCTCTACTTGCTCAGGTATGGGGCAATGAAATCGTTGAAGAAAATAATCTCCAGGCGCAGATTTCAGCGATTCGCCGTGTGCTAGGTCACGATCGTCATTTACTGGTGACCGAATTTGGTTTTGGATATCGCTTTAATTGCACATCCAAACCGCCGATGATGTCCTCAGACCCCACAAGATTGTCACCCGTTACTTTCCCTTTTCTTACATCTATTTTAGGCCGTGACCAAGCCGTGCTAGATATCTGCGCCTTAATACGTCAGCATCCACTAGTCACCATTACAGGTCCAGGTGGAGTGGGTAA
This sequence comes from Citrobacter sp. Cpo103, assembly GCF_030332605.1. NCBI lineage: Bacteria > Pseudomonadati > Pseudomonadota > Gammaproteobacteria > Enterobacterales > Enterobacteriaceae > Citrobacter > Citrobacter sp. Cpo103. The sequence goes on from NZ_JAOWHO010000023.1 coordinate 254,340, forward strand.
GACTCGCCTCGCCTGGGAAGTCGTTAACCTTCTTCAGACGCAATATCCAGATGGCATTTGCGTGGCTGAATTGGCACACATCACCGATGCCTCCAGCCTTTTCTCTGTTTTTTCACAGGTATTGCATCTGCCACTGGCTGCTGTTCATAACAGTCATGATTTATCTCATCAGCTTGCCCAACGTCGGTGTCTGTTGATGATTGATAATGGTGAGCATGTCATTAACGAATTAAAACCCATAATTGCTATGCTTCTGAATGCTGCGCCTCATATCGCAATGCTGCTAACCAGCCAGGTGGCAGTCGAACTCGCGGGCGAGCAACAATATCGGCTCCCTCCCCTCAAGGTTCCGGAAAAAACGGGGGGGAATGTTCAATCATTACAGACACTTCCCAGCGTTCGCCTGTTTATTGAACGAGGCCGTGATCGGCATTTTGACTTCCACCCATCAGACAGTGAATTGTCCTTGATAGGCGAATTATGTCGCCATCTCGACGGACTACCTCTGGCAATTGAACTTGCTGCCTCCCGTTTACCTGTTATGAGCGTCAGCGAGATTTATCATTGCCTGGAGGATCGTTTCCAACTCCTGAGTAATATGCAGAGCGCCCGGGTATCCCGACATCAAAAAATAAAGACTACGCTGGAGTGGACTTACCAATTACTTAATCCACGAGAACAGAAATTATTCTGCTCTTTGGGGATCTTCACCGACATGTTCACAGTGAACGCTGTTACTGAATTCTTGCAGCCCCCTGAAGAAACCGGGTGGCAGATTGTAGACGATCTGCAACGATTGCTTTCCCTTTCGATGATTCAGGTCAGCACTCAGGTACCCGTAACCCGTTTTCGTTTACTGGAAACCCTGCGTCAGTTCGCTTGCGATAAACTCAGGCAGCAAGGAGAATACCCAAGGCTTTCATCCCGGTTTGCTGACTATTGCCATCGTCAGGCAGAGCAGGCTCAGCTCGACTGGAACAGGCTGCCAACGGAGCAGTGGCGAGAACGTTATGACCCCATCCTCAATGATTTACGCAGTGTTTTACAGCAGACATTAACTGAGGGGGTAGACCACGTTAAAGGGCTTGAGATCTTACAAGCTATGACGCCGTTCTGGATTGAATATTCACTTTATAATGAATGCCAGCGTCACATTTCCCCTTTGCTTAGTGAAGTACGTTCGCAAGTGGTTTTAACATTGCGTCAGAGAATGAATCTCAGCGCAGCAGCGGGAAAAGCGTCAACCTGGGCAAAAGGTCCTATCCCGGAGACGTGTTCCGCCTGGCAAACAGCACTAATGCTTGCAGATCAACTCAACGACAACGAGATCCGCTTACAGGCTCATTACGGGTTATGGTTGTACTATTTGAGAATCGGTAAACTGGATATATCGCTTCATCATGCGCAGTCTATGTGCACACTCGCGAGAGCGATTGATGATGCCGTCGCGCTAGCTACGGGGTTGCGAATTGTAGGCGTATCTTACCATTTTTTAGGTCAGCATAGCCTCGGTAGAGATTATCTGCAGCAATCTCTGAACCGGTTTGCTCTTGAAGATTCCGGCCGTTCTTTCCGTTTTGGGCTCGACCAGGAGACCGCTGGGGAAGCATTTTTATCCCGTGTGCTCTGGGTACAGGGAGAGTATAAGGCTGCGAAACGGATGGCATGGAGTGCAGTGAAAAAAGCCGCTCGTTTGAAACATATCTGCTCGCTTTGTTGTGCGCTGGCCGAAGGTGCCTGCATGACAGCTGCGTTGGATCGCAATCCACGCTGGGTGATAATGGCCTCTGACTGGCTTATTACGTTGGCTGAAAAGCATAATCTTTATTTCTGGAAAACCTACGGTGAGTTGTTTCTCCGATGGGCAGAGCAGCTCACCCATCCTGAAGTCAGGCAAACCAAGCTGTTTAGCTCACTACAAGCAATGGGATTAGACTGGCAATATTCGCCTTTGCTGTCAGAAATGGACTCCGGTCTCTCACAAAAAAAACCACACGAAAACTGGTGTATCCCAGAACTGATGCGTCTGTCCTCCATGCATTTACCAGCGCACTCTCAGCGTAAGCAACTGGAACAGGCACTTGAGAAAGCACACAAACAACAGGCTTATGGCTGGGAATTGCGTATTGCGTGCTCACTGGCAAGACTGCATGCTGAAACTGGAGACAGCGTGACGGCAAAACAGTTATTAATAGATGCATTAAGCCATATCGATGGTTCTCAGCATGCTGCAGACGTCCAAAATGCGCTGGAGCTATGTGCCCGTCTGGGGGGATAAATAGTTACGCCTGACAACGATTAACATGCCTAGCGCCACGAGTCCGCCACCCGCAGAAATAACCAACGTCCAGTTGTGTGTCGTCTCCCATAACCAGGTGGCGGTCAATGAGCCACATGCGCCACCAATAAACATTACGCACATAAAAAGGGTATTCAGACGGTTTCTGGCATCGGGACGCAAATTATAAATGGTATGTTGATTAGCAATCAGTACACATTGTTCACCTGCATCCAGCAGCAGAATACCAACCAGCATACCTGTCATACTGTCCCAGCCCCACAAAACAATCCAGGCAAGTAACATTAGTATCACGCCCAGAAGAACCATCCGGAAAGGCCCCTGGCGATCGCTGAAATTACCCGCTAAAGGTGCGCACAGGATCCCTATTAACCCGAGTGCTGCCAGGGAACCAGTTACCCCTGCACCGTAATGGTAGCGGTAGGCTAACCAAAATGGGAGTACCGTCCATAGCACGCTGAAGGAAGCAAATAACAGTGCCTGAGTCAGTGTGGCAACCCGCACCTGAGGCTCACTTCTCCATAATTCTCCTAGCGAACGGAGCACTGCCAGGTAGTTAAACTTCTGGGACGGTAACGATTGTACGGGCAAAATCCTGGCTATGAAAAAAATTGCCAGCAGTGTCATGGTCGCGCCGAATAAGAAGACTACTCGCCAGTCAAAATACTGGCCGATAAGTCCCCCAATAGCCCGACCAGTCAGAATCCCAGCCAGAACCCCTCCCATTACAGTACCCACTGTTTTACCGCGCGACGTGCTCCCCGAAAGGGAAGCCGCAAGCGGCACTATCTGTTGAGCGACCGTTGCGGCCATACCTGTCAGGAATGAGAAGAAAACCAGTACCGATGCCGTTGGAGATAGCATCATGCCGAGCAGTGCCACAAACAATACCTGCGCCTGACGTAGGATAAGGAGTTGGCGTTCAATATAATCGCCAAGCGGGATCAGCAAGAATAAGCCTGCTGCATACCCTAACTGGGTAGCCATGGGGATCAACGACACCGCTTTCCATTCTGAGGGGAAGGAGGCTGCAATCAGGTTAAGAACTGACTGATTAAAATAAATATTAGCGACAACAATACAGCAAATAATTGCCAGCATCAGGATCCTGCCTGAAGAAAGCTCATGGTTATCAGTACGCATGTTCACACCTCGTTCTAGACTCAATGTTGGCGACTATACGTAGTACCGATTCTCGATTCTTTGGCTGCTTTTTTCAGACGTCTGAATTCTGAACCACAAGCTTCTGAAACAGCAAGTTGCTACTAATAATGTCCTTATTAATCACTTAGCATAATGTAAGGAGCTGAAGATGGATTTAAAACTGGCTGGAAAAGTGGCTTTGGTAACGGGCGCACGAACTGGAATTGGTTTCAGTATTTGCGAAGAGTTAGCCGCGAATGGTGTGCACCTGGTCATGGTTGCAAGGCAAAAAGCGGAGTTAATTCTGGCAGCGCAAAAAATTGAAGATAAATATGGCGTGAAGGCTCTGCCTTTTGCCGGTGATGTGACAGACAAGAGGCTACCAGAACAGGTCGTTAAGCAGGCTGAAGATATATTTCAACATATTGATTTACTTGTAAATAATGCAGGAAGAGCACATACAGGTACTCTTCTAACAACCTCAGAGGAAGACTGGTTGTCAATGACGGAGACAAAACTCTCCGCCATGCGACGCTTTTGTAAGGCAGTTATTCCCGGCATGCAGGCCCGAAAATGGGGACGTATTGTAAATATTTCATCTATTGGAGGTATTTACCCAAACCCGCAACTAACTGTTTCGCACGCCCTGAGTGCTGCAATCAACAACTTGACCCGCAGCCTGGCATTGAGCGTCGCACCGGACGGCATTCTTGTTAATGCGGTCGGTGTAGGTGCTGTAGCAACGGATAACTGGGCGCAGAATATGCTGCCTAATGTTCGCAATCGCCGTCCGGAACTGGCCGACAAAACGGACGAGGAAGTTATGGCATTACTGGGAAAAGAGAAAACACCAGTGGGTCGTTTTGGATTGCCAGAAGATATTGCGGCAATAACCGCATTTTTACTTTCAGACCGTAATCAGTTTGTTACCGGTCAGACAATTGAAGCATCTGGTGGCGCAGATAGATTTATGTGATCCTTATCAATCACGTCCGCTTATCGCTGTGAGTTCAACGGGTCGATGCAACGCTATCCTTAATCAAGGGGGACGTTGCCATGAAACGAAGAACTCGGATTTACTACACGCCAGAGCAGAAGGCGATTATCTGGGACAGATATAAGCAAGGTGATTCCCTGCATGATATCGCCAGAATGTTCGACAGATATCATTCTTCTATTATGCCCACTATCCACCAGACTGGTGGATACCGTCCTCCTGTGAGAAAGCGGCACCGATTAGCGCTTACGCTTGATGAAAGAGAGGAGATATCCAGAGGATTGGTAGCAAAACTCAGTATCAGGGACATCGCTGCCAAATTATCAAGAGCGCCCTCAACGATTAGCCGCGAGGTCAGGAGGCACGGAGGTGCCAGGCAATACCGTGCAGCAAAAGCCGATACTTCTGCGTGGGAAAATGCTCTGAGACCAAAACCTTGCAAGCTAATTGAAAGCCCCACATTGTGTAAAATCATTGCAGAGAAGATGCATCAGGACTGGTCGCCGGAGCAGATCGCCGGTTGGCTGAAACGCTGTTATCCGGATAATCAGGAAATGCATGTGTCACACGAAACGATTTATAAAACGCTTTTTATACAAACCCGGGGCGCATTAAAAAAAGAGCTGCAACAATGCCTCAGAAGCGGAAGAGCGGTTCGTAGATCCCGAACGTCATCACTTAAAGGGAAAGGATTAGGGAAAATCCCGAATGCGCTATCTATCAGCGAAAGGCCACCGGAAGCCGCAGACAGAGCCATACCTGGTCACTGGGAAGGTGATCTGATCCAGGGCTCGAAAAACTCCTATATCGTCACCCTTGTAGAACGCCATTCCCGCTTTGTTATGTTGGCCAAAATCAGGGACAATAAGACCATAACGGTTATATCTGCACTCATCAGACAAGCCCGGGAATTACCTGTTGAGCTTTATAAAACATTAACCTGGGATCGGGGCGCTGAAATGACCAGCCACACCCGGTTTACTGTAGCAACAGACATCCAGATTTACTTCTGTGATCCTCAATCTCCCTGGCAACGTGGCTCAAATGAAAATACGAACAGATTGCTCAGACAATATTTTCCAAAGGGAACTGACTTATCGGTTCACAGTCAGCAGAGACTAAACAGCGTTGCGAGACAGCTCAACGAAAGACCGAGAAAAACGCTAGACTATGAATCACCCGCAGAACGGTTCAATAAGTGTGTTGCGTCCATCAGTTGAACTCACAGC
>NZ_JAOWHO010000024.1:0-68551 GCF_030332605.1 Citrobacter sp. Cpo103
TTGACCTGCTCCCCGTTGATTAGTACACCCCGATGTTAGTAATGTCTTCATAAGCCACATGAGGACATCCCCATGAAGAAGCGTTTTTCCGACGAACAGATCATCAGTATTCTCCGCGAAGCCGAAGCTGGGGTACCCGCCCGTGAACTCTGCCGCAAGCATGCCATTTCCGATGCCACGTTTTACACCTGGCGTAAGAAGTATGGCGGTATGGAGGTGCCTGAAGTTAAGCGCCTGAAGTCGCTTGAGGAAGAGAACACCAGACTCAAGAAGCTGCTTGCCGAAGCCATGCTGGATAAAGAGGCGCTTCAGGTGGCTCTTGGGCGAAAGTACTGACGACAGACCAGAAGCGGGAAACCGTGATGTTGATGTGTGATGCGACCGGTCTGTCGCAACGTCGTGCCTGCAGGCTTACAGGTTTATCCCTGTCGACCTGCCGCTATGAGGCTCACCGTCCGGCTGCTGATGCGCATTTATCAGGGCGCATCATTGAGCTGGCACTGGAGCGCAGGCGTTTTGGCTACCGTCGTATTTGGCAGTTGCTGCGCCGTGAAGGGCTTCATGTTAATCATAAGCGCGTGTACCGGCTTTATCACCTCAGTGGCCTGGGCGTAAAACGCAGAAGACGTCGTAAAGGGCTGGCAACAGAACGTCTGCCGCTGCTCCGTCCGGCGGCGCCCAATCTGACCTGGTCGATGGATTTCGTCATGGACGCACTTTCCACCGGTCGCAGGATCAAGTGTCTTACCTGCGTCGATGATTTCACAAAGGAATGCCTGACGGTCACTGTTGCCTTTGGGATTTCAGGCGTTCAGGTCACGCGTATTCTGGACAGCATTGCACTGTTTCGAGGCTATCCGGCGACGATAAGAACTGACCAGGGGCCGGAGTTCACTTGCCGTGCACTGGATCAATGGGCCTTTGAGCATGGTGTTGAGTTGCGCTTAATCCAGCCGGGCAAGCCAACGCAGAACGGATTTATTGAGAGCTTTAACGGACGATTTCGCGATGAATGTTTGAATGAGCACTGGTTCAGCGATATCGTTCATGCCAGGAAAATTATTAATGACTGGCGGCAGGATTATAACGAATGCCGCCCGCACTCCACGCTGAATTATCAGACACCGTCTGAATTTGCAGCGGGCTGGAGAAAGGGTCATTCTGAGAATGAAGATTCCGACGTTACTAACTGAGTGTTGTATCTAATCGTGGGGGCAGGTCAATCTGAACCGATATGATCTTCTCTTGCTCAGGGTCATGACTAGACTCAGAACCAAAAGCTATAGGCTCGCCCTGAAAACCAGGTTTTGTATATTTTTTCAAAAGCTCATTCCAACCCTTCTGGGCCTGGAACATAACTTCTTGCTTTCCATCGTTCTGATTTCTCAGGAATGACTGGTCATTCCAATATTTATAATCCCTCTGGAAAGCGGTGACTACCTGTTCCGGAGTATTTGCCAGTAAGTCCTCAGCGCTTAAAAATCCAACGCTTAACACAACTAATTTAATCAACAGATGTCTCAACAAGTTCACCCATATTTGGTATGCTTTAAAGCAGTGTCTCGCAAGGGACTTTTTGAAGTCAACTTAATTAATAGCTGCACAACCAGGATGATTGAACTGTATAGATTCCGAGCATGCCTGACAGTAGTTAGCAACCAGGAAACATTCCCCTCGTTCTTCATTTAAACATTCTGGGGGAAAACATCGAGCCTTTCTCCCCTTTGATGTAGTGCTACTCTTTAAGCAAACCAACTTTGAGGGTATTGCTGATGATGTTGACCCGCCATCTGCTACAGCAAAAAATCACACTTCTGGAACCGTTCTCCGAAGATCAAACGGCAGCGTTTGCCGTGAGTGCTGCACGTGAGTTATTACTTTACATGGATAAAATTGAGGTGCTGGAGAAAATTATTGCGACTCCAGTTACACTACCTTATTGCAGCGCAAGTCCGGTTTGCGAGATTGAGGCGGGCTATGCCGCAGGCGTAAACGACTGCCGCGAGGCCATCCGGCGGGCAGGATATCCTATCGAAGGTGATGATTAGTTTGCGTTTATGTTAACAAATATGTGATTTTATTGTATAAATATGTAACCTAAGCGCGCGACTGCGGGCTACATCAACTTACCTGCTTCGGAGTGGCAAACATTCTCTATCAACGTACAACGCTGTTATGCAACAACATAAACGGGTAACCGATTTGGCAATACTGTTAACTATCAGGGTGGACTCGTGAAGATTGTGCAGGATAAGCTCAGAAACAGGCAGGCACTGCTGGTATCAGGGCTCATTACGTTGATATTTACTTCGTTGTTTCTGTTTATTATTTATGAACAGCGAATGGCCGCTGCCAGCGAAGGTGTCAACCGCCTGCAAGCGCGCATGATGGACATTTTTAACGATAACGAGCTGATCGCCGATGCGATTGGTGAGCGTTATCACCATATCAAAACGGGGGAACAATGCGGCGATATTTCAAAATTTGTTCTCCGGGATGAGGATGAATGGGGAATTAACGCCGATCCAAAGCGACTGCATTCGGCGACGGGGACAATGGTTGCCCAGCAAACCAGTCACAACGCGCTGTGTATGTATACGGCGGCTGAATTTATTCGCGGTATGGTCAATGAGCTAAACCCGGGCAGCTTCGATGCACATCGTTATATCATCGCCAAAAATTCAGATTATTTTTACTGGTTTATGGCTTCCGATTCACGCAATTTCAGTTTCTCAAATTCTGAAATGGCGCGGGATATCACTCAATTTTTCTACCCGCCCGTCGATTTCTATACCCGATTACTGCAAAAAAACGTCAAAAACAAAGCCCTAAGTTCGACGAATTTTTATACCGATAAAATTACCGGTGAAAAAGCTTACAGCGTGGTGAGTTATATCTACGATCTGTCTGGCAAAGAGATATCAGACCAAATCGTAGCCTATCTGGTCTATGACCATTCAAAGCCCGAATTGCAGGAAGCGTTAGCCCAGGCATTTGACAACCAAATTCCACCGGAGCTGAACGTGGAGTTGGTGAATTTAACAAACCATGAGAGTCTCTGTTTATCCGGCAAATGTACAAGTCAATCCCGCTTTATGGTGCGCAATTTTTCGGAGAAATATGCACTGCACTATTCGCTATCATTAGGTCGTTTTATGGTACGCGACACACATGCTGGGATCGTGATTCTGCTGGCGCCGTTCTTTTTCATCATGATCAGTTTCTCACTCAAATCATGGCTGAATGAAAGCGACCTCAAGGTTTATATCGATACTCTGACCGGCTGTTTTAACCGCCGAATACTCGACATTATCAAGCGCCGGGATTTATCACACTGTTCGGTGGTGCTACTGGACTGCAATAAATTCAAGGCCGTCAATGATACCTGGGGCCACGCGGCAGGCGATCGCGCGCTGCAAATTATCGCCAACAGGATGCTGTCAAACACCCGCACCAGCCACGATATTGTGATTCGTACCGGCGGGGATGAATTTATGATCCTGCTGTTTCGATCGCAGGCAACTGACGCTATAGCAATCGCGCAACGTATTAGCGGGCAGGTGACCAGTCATGTGTTCGTTGTGGACGGCCATACCGTGCCATTGTCAGTATCGTGGGGAATTGCAGAGGTGAACGATGAACTGGATGTGGCCATTCAGAATGCGGATAGCGCTATGTATAGAATGAAGCACACGAAAGAAGGGTGAAACCGCCAGCTGTCACTGGCGGTTGATTTAACTTACTGCTGGGTGGCGGTTTTCATCGCGCTGACAAACGCTTTCAGCTCAGCCAGCATCTGATCCGGTGCCGCAACATTTTTCTCAATGATCTTCACAATTGCCGAGCCGGAAATTGCGCCGGCAGCACCGGCTTCAATAGCACCAGCGACCTGTTCAGGCGCAGAAATACCAAAGCCCTGTAAAGAAGGCGGAGCATCATATTGTTTCAGCTTTTCAACCAGATGATACAGCGGTAATGCCGCACGATTTTCTGCACCGGTCACACCTGCACGTGAAAGCAGATAAGTGTAGCCACGGCCATAAGAGGCAATCTGGCGTAGCAGTTCTTCATCAGCGTTCGGAGGGCAGATGAAAATTGGTGCAATATTGTGGCGGAGCGCTGCAGTTCTGAATGGAGCTGACTCCTCAACAGGCACATCGGCCACTAACACAGAATCCACACCCACTTTTTCGCACTGGGCGTAAAACTCGTCAATGCCCTTGCTGAAGACCAGGTTGGCATACATCAGCAACCCAATGGGAATCGTCGGATGCTTCTGGCGAATCAGCGCCAGCATTTCAAAGCATTGCGACGGTGTAACGCCGGCGGCAAACGCTCGCAGGGTGGCTTCCTGTATGGTCGGACCGTCTGCCAGCGGATCGGAGAACGGAATGCCGAGCTCAAGCGCGTCGGCACCGGCTTCAATCAGCGTATCAATGATTTTCAGTGACTGCTCAACAGACGGATCGCCCAGGGTTACGAAGGGGACAAAAGCGCCTTCTTTGCGGTCCTTCAGCTGTGCAAACAGGTTTTTGTAACGTTCCATCAGATTTCCCCTCGCGCTTTCAGAATATCGTGTACGGTGAAAATGTCTTTGTCGCCGCGACCGGAGAGATTAACCACCAGTAACTGCTCTTTTTCCGGATTCTCACGCATCATTTTCAACGCGTGCGCCAGGGCATGGGAGGACTCCAGTGCCGGAATAATTCCCTCGTGCAGACACAGCGTTTTGAAGGCTTCCAGTGCTTCATCATCGGTGATTGAAACATAATCAGCGCGACCAATGCTGTTCAGGTACGCATGCTGTGGCCCAACTGACGGGAAGTCCAGCCCTGCAGAAATAGAGTAAGACTCTTCGATCTGTCCCTCTTCAGTCTGCATCATTGGGGACTTCATGCCGAAGTAAATCCCGACACGACCATGCTTCAACGGTGCGCCGTGCTCTCCAGACTCAATTCCGTGACCGCCCGGCTCTACGCCAATCAGACCTACGCTGGTTTCATTAATAAAATCGGCGAACATACCGATGGCGTTAGAACCGCCGCCCACGCAGGCGATAACGGCGTCCGGCAGACGGCCTTCTTTTTCCAGAATCTGCGCCTTGGTTTCTTCACCGATCATGCGCTGGAACTCACGCACAATGGTCGGGAAGGGGTGTGGACCAGCCGCCGTACCGAGCATGTAGTGCGCGGTATCGTAGCTGCCAGACCAGTCGCGAAGCGCTTCGTTACAGGCATCTTTCAGTGTTGCGGAACCGCTGTGAACGGGGATAACTTCAGCGCCCATCAAACGCATACGGAAAACGTTAGGCGACTGACGTTCAACATCTTTCGCACCCATGTAAATACGGCATTTCAACCCCAGCAGTGCGCTGGCGAGAGCAGATGCAACACCGTGCTGACCCGCGCCTGTTTCGGCGATGATTTCCGTTTTACCCATGCGCTTCGCCAGCAACGCCTGACCCAGCACCTGGTTGGTTTTGTGCGCGCCGCCGTGCAGTAAATCTTCACGCTTGAGATACAGCGTTGTGTTGGTGCCTTGAGTAATGTTCTGGCACTTGGTCAGTGCGGTTGGGCGACCCGCATAGTTTTTCAGCAGGTCTGTAAACTGGGCCTGAAATTCAGGATCTTTTTGCGCGCTGACAAAAGCTTCTTCCAGCTGGCGCAGGGCAGGCATCAGAATCTGTGGCACATACATACCGCCAAATTCGCCAAAGTACGGATTGAGTAATGTTGTCATGTCCTTTTCCTTAATATGCGCGCAGCGTCTGAAAGACCGAAGCCAGAAGACGTGCATCTTTGATGCCCGGCTGTGACTCTACGCCAGAATTGAAATCGAGACCGGCACAGCCGGTTTTTGCTGCGTCAACGCAGTTATCTGCACCAAGTCCGCCTGCCAGTAAAACGTTATCCAGCGATTGTCCGCCTAAAAGTGACCAGTCGAAGCGTTGACCGCTGCCGCCCTGGCCGTTGTCGAAGACGTATTTATCGACATGCTGATAATCACGGGCTGGCAACGTCTCGCTGACGCTGAGCGCCTTCCAGATTTGTACCTGTGCGGGCAGCACCTCGCGCAGGGCGTCAACATAGACCTGGTCTTCGTTACCGTGCAGTTGCACTGCAGCTAGTCCCAGCTCCGCCGCTGTTGCGCTCACGTCGGTAATATCTGAGTTGCGAAACACCCCGACGTATTGCAGCGGCGCGCCGGTCATGACCTCTCGCGCTTGTTCAACGTTGACCGCGCGCGGTGATGTGGGGACAAAAATCACGCCGCCGTAAATGGCACCCGCTTCGTATGCCGCATTTGCATCCTGAGCCCGGGTTAAACCGCAGACTTTATTCTCGCCGAGCAGTACGCGACGCACGGCGGCGTGCAAATCATCATGCGACATCAGCGCGGAGCCAATCAGAAAACCGTTGGCGAAGTGGCTGAGCTCGCGCACCTGACCATAGGTGTTGATCCCGGACTCGCTGATGACGGTAACACCGTGACCCAGTCGCGGTGCCAGTTGACGGGTACGATTCAGATCAATCGACAGGTCTCGTAAATCACGGTTGTTGATACCAACGACTTTGGCGCCCAGTGCGATAGCACGCTCCAGCTCTTCTTCGTTGCTGACTTCGGTCAGTACGCCCATTTTCAGACTGTGGGCGACGGCGGCGAGTTGACGATATTGCTCATCATTGAGCACCGACAGCATCAATAAACAGGCGTCCGCCTGGTAGAAACGTGCCAGGTAAATCTGGTAAGGATCGATAATAAAGTCCTTGCACAGAATCGGCTGCGGTGCGATGCGGCTGACGATGGGCAGGAAATCAAAGCTCCCCTGGAAATACTTCTCATCGGTCAGTACAGAGATCGCGGAAGCATAATGTTTATAGACGCCAGCAATTTGTGCCGGGTCGAAATCATCACGGATCACGCCTTTTGATGGAGATGCCTTTTTGCACTCCAGAATAAAGGCGGTGCGCGCACCTTGCAGCGCATCGTAGAAATCACGTGAGCCAGGCTGAACATCATTTTGAAAGCTGGCCAGCGGTTGTTGCTGTTTACGGGCTTCTACCCAAATCGCCTTGTCTGCGACAATTTTCGCTAAAACGGTTTGCATCATTTACCCTCTTGCTGCCAGTGCAGTAACGCGGTCATAGGCCGCACCGCTACGCAGTACATTAATCACGGTTTGCGCATTGGCTTTTAAATCTTCTTCACCGTGCAGGCGCATTAACATGGCGACATTTGCGGCAACAGCAGCCTCATGAGCGGCTTCACCTTTACCTTGTAACAAGCGACTAAGAATGTCACGGTTTTCTTCCGGCGTGCCGCCAGCCAGCTGTTCCTGGTGGTAAGGCGTCAGACCAAAGTCTTCTGCCGTCAGTTGATAACTCTTGATTTCCCCATCGTGCAGCTCTGCCACAATGGTCGGCGCATGCAGCGAAACTTCGTCCATGCCACCACTGTGCACCACGGCTGCTCGTTGATATCCCAGCACGCGCAGCGTCTCGGCAATGGGTAGCACCAGTTCCGGGCTGTAAACGCCGATCAGCGCCAGCGGCGGATGCGCCGGGTTAATCAACGGGCCGAGCACGTTAAACAGCGTGCGGGTTTTCAACTGCTGGCGTACTGGCATGGCATGGCGAAAACCGGTGTGATATTTCGGCGCAAACAGGAAGCACACCCCGAGGTCGTCTAGCGCCTGACGGGATTTATCAGCGTTCATATCCAGATTGATGCCAAATGCCGCTAACAGATCCGAAGAGCCAGACTTGCTGGAGACGCTGCGGTTGCCGTGTTTGGCAACTTTCAGTCCGCAAGCCGCCGCAACAAAGGCGCTGGCGGTAGAAATATTGATACTGTTGCTGCCGTCACCGCCGGTACCGACAATATCGGCAAACAGATAATCAGGGCGCGGGAACGGGGCTGCGTTTTCCAGCAGCGCGGTTGCCGCACCGGCAATTTCATTCGGGTGTTCGCCACGAATTTTCATGCTTACCAGCGCCGCAGCCAGTTGTTCCGGTTTCAGTTCACCGCGTACCACGGCAGAGAACAGCTGGTGGCTTTCCTGCTGGGACAGCGTTTGGGCCTGATACAGTTTCTCCAGAATGGGTTGCAGCGTATTGGTTTGTTCAAGCTTCTGTTGCGCCCAGGCCAGCGTTTGTTCCAGCAATCGCGCGCCCTGGGTGGTCAGAATTGACTCCGGATGGAACTGGAAGCCGCAGACGCGATCGGTATCGTGACGTACCGCCATCACCATGCCGTTAAAGTGGGCGTTAATGGTCAATCCTGCAGGTACGTTGCTGCCAACCAGTGAATGATAGCGTGCCACCGGCAGCGGATTCGCCAGACCGGCAAACATCGCCTGACCGTCGTGTTCAATGCTGGACGCTTTGCCGTGCAGGATCTCTCCGGCCTGACCCACATATCCACCATAGGCTTCAACAATGGCCTGGTGTCCCAGACAAATACCGATGATTGGCAGCTTGCCGCGCAGGCGGGTTAATAGCTCCGGCATGCAACCTGCTTCGCTTGGCGCACCTGGGCCTGGAGAGAGCATCAGCACCGGATTTTTCATCGTTGCTAAGCGGTCAATCAACGTCTGGGCCGGAATATGGTTGCGGTAAATCACCACGTTGTGACCATTAGTACGCAGCTGATCCGCCAGGTTATAGGTAAAAGAGTCGATATTATCGAGCAGCAGAATGTCAGCCATTAGAAGGTCTCCTGTGCGTGGTGCGCGGTGGCGATAGCACGCAGAACCGCGCGCGCTTTATTACGGGTTTCATCGGCTTCAGACTGCGGTACAGAATCCAGAACAATCCCGGCACCGGCTTGTACGGTGGCAATACCGTCTTCCACGAGGGCGGAGCGAATGACAATACAGGTATCCAGATCGCCATGCGCCGTGAAGTAACCTACCGCACCGCCGTAGCTGCCACGGCGACGACCCTCTGCCTCGGCGATAAGCTGCATGGCGCGAACTTTTGGCGCTCCGCTTAACGTGCCCATATTCATACAGGCGCGGTAAGCGTGCAGCACATCCAGATCGCTACGCAATTCGCCGACCACGCGCGAAACCAGGTGCATAACGAAGGAGTAACGATCGACCTTGGTGAGGTCAGCAACATAGCGGCTGCCAGGCGTACAGATGCGCGCCAGGTCGTTACGCGCAAGGTCAACCAGCATCAGGTGCTCAGAAAGCTCTTTATGGTCGGTACGCATCTCCAGCTCGATACGGCTGTCGAGATCGCGATCAAGCGAACCGTCCGCACGACGACCGCGCGGGCGAGTACCAGCAATCGGGTAGATCTCAATCTGGCGGCTGGTGGCATCGTATTTCAGCGAGCTTTCCGGGGAGGCGCCAAACAGCGTGAAATCGTTGTCCTGCATGAAAAACATGTATGGGCTGGGGTTACTTTTCTTCAGCACATAGTAGGCCGCCAGCGGAGATGGGCAGGGCAGCGAGAAACGGCGGGATGGCACCACCTGGAAAATTTCGCCCGCGCGAATCGCCTTTTGCATGCCACGTACTACGGCGCCAAACTCTTCATCGCTCTGATTGCACTCGCAGCGCATCTGTGGGACTTCAGTGACCGGCAATGGCGGCGCAGGCTCGGTAAGCTGCTGGCTCAACTGCGCCAGACGAGCGTTAATACGCTGTTTTTCAGCATCATTGGGGGTAAAAATACTGGCCTGAATACGGGTGCTTTTTTTCTGGTGGTCGATAACCATCAGCGTTTCTGCCAGATAGAAGCAATAGTCAGGGCAACGGTTGCCCGCTTCAAGCTGTGGCAACTCTTCAAAACCCGCAACCAGATCGTAAGAAAACAGACCGCCGAAGAACATCGCTTCACGTTCTTGCGCTGGAACATTCACCAGCTCCTGCAGTAAGCGAAAAGCGTCAAATACGGAAAGAGAACATAAGCGGGCGTCTTCATCCAGCAGCGGGCTGACGGCGGGGAATCGCAGATGACGACCATTCGGCTGTTGTTCGTTCTCAACGCCAGCGGGCAGGGCAGCATCCAGCAGGGGCAGCAGCGATGCGCCGTTTGCGGACAACGCCTGAATAGTGACAGTGTCACCTAGAGCGGTAATGCGTAATGCGCTGTCGACCAGCAGCAGGCTCTTCAGATCGTCTTTGCTGTCGATATCTGCAGATTCCAGCAGCAGTGTTGCTGGACGTGCGCCACACACCTGATGAAACAGCGCCGTCGGATTCTCTCGGTAGGCGGCATCGCAGGCAAGCAGTTCGAGTGTCGGTTTTTGAGTTTGCATCGTTATTCTCATTAATTTTGTTCAAAAAAAAGCCCGCTCATTTTGCGGGCCGGGTATCTGGTTGCATATTGCAGACGTAAGACACTGCCCGAAATCAGGAAGTGCGCCACCAACCGTGCAGAACAAATGTTGCTTTCATCTCAGATACCTTCTTCATGTGAACTTGCGTACTAGTTAACTAGTTCAATGGAATAAAGTCAACACCTGATTTCAGTATATTTGTCGAAACCGCTATGATGGGCGTGATACGACATTTATTGAAACGGGAGCCGCCTTGAGCGACACGAATTACGCAGTGATTTATGACCTGCACAGTCATACTACAGCCTCCGATGGGCGGTTAACGCCAGAAGCCTTAGTACACCGTGCGGTAGAGATGCGAGTCGGTACACTGGCGATCACCGATCATGACACCACGGCCGGCATTGCGGCGGCAAGAGAAGAAATTTCACGTTCAGGTTTAGCCTTAAATTTAATCCCTGGCGTCGAGATATCAACGGTCTGGGAAAACCATGAGATCCATATAGTGGGTCTGAACATTGATATCGCCCATCCCATGATGTGTGAGTTTCTGGCGCAACAAACGGAACGTCGTCAGCAGCGTGCGCGCCTGATTGCCGAACGACTCGACAAAGCGCATATCCCCGGCGCGTGGGAAGGGGCGTTACGCCTGGCTGATGGCGGGGCGGTTACGCGGGGCCATTTTGCGCGTTTCCTGATGGAATGCGGAAAAGCCACAACCATGGCGGATGTCTTTAAAAAATATCTTGCCCGTGGGAAAACCGGTTACGTTCCGCCACAGTGGTGTACAATAGAACAAGCTATTGATGTCATTCATCATTCTGGCGGTAAGGCTGTTCTGGCTCATCCTGGGCGGTACGATCTTAGCGCTAAGTGGCTGAAAAGACTGGTTGCGCATTTTGCTGAACATCGCGGCGACGCGATGGAAGTAGCACAGTGCCAGCAGTCTCCCAATGAACGCACCCATCTGGCGACGCTTGCGCGTTCGCATCAACTGTGGGCATCGCAAGGGTCTGATTTTCATTTACCCTGCCCATGGATTGAGTTGGGTCGTAAACTTTGGTTGCCCGCAGGCGTAGAAGGCGTCTGGCAACTTTGGGAGCAGCCCGAGATCACAGAGAGGAAAGTATGAGCCAGTTTTTTTATATTCATCCCGAAAACCCGCAGCAGCGACTGATCAATCAGGCCGTTGAAATCGTGCGTAAAGGTGGGGTGATCGTCTATCCAACCGATTCCGGCTATGCGTTGGGCTGCAAAATTGAAGATAAAGGCGCCATGGAGCGAATTTGCCGCATTCGTCACCTGCCGGACGGGCACAACTTTACGCTGATGTGTCGTGACTTGTCTGAACTGTCGACCTATTCGTTTGTCGACAACGTGGCCTTTCGTTTAATTAAAAACAACACGCCGGGTAACTACACCTTCATCCTGAAAGGAACGAAAGAAGTTCCGCGCCGTTTGTTGCAGGAAAAACGTAAGACCATCGGCCTGCGTGTGCCATCGAATCCGATTGCGCTGGCGCTGCTGGAAGCACTGGGTGAGCCGATGCTCTCTACATCGCTGATGCTGCCGGGCAGTGAATTTACTGAGTCAGACCCGGAAGAGATTAAAGACCGTCTGGAAAAACTGGTGGATTTGATTATCCACGGTGGCTATCTCGGTCAGCAGCCGACCACGGTCATCGATTTAACCGACGATTCCCCGGTGGTGTTACGTGAAGGCGTCGGCGACGTTAAACCTTTCTTATAAGGGCGCGAACCGCTATACTACGCGGCCTTAAAATGGCGCTGACTGGCGCCGTTGATTCTCCTGTTCGACGCCTGTGAAGGCGACATCTAAAGGAAGCTCTATGAGCGAAAAGTTACAAAAAGTGCTGGCGCGCGCTGGCCACGGTTCTCGCCGTGAAATCGAATCTATTATTGCCGCGGGTCGCGTGAGCGTTGATGGCAAAATTGCCACGCTCGGCGATCGCGTTGAAGTCACTCCGGGTCTGAAAATCCGTATCGACGGTCATCTGATTTCGGTTAAAGAGTCTGCGGAGCAAATCTGCCGCGTTCTGGCCTATTACAAGCCAGAAGGTGAACTGTGTACCCGTAACGACCCGGAAGGTCGTCCGACCGTGTTCGATCGTTTACCAAAACTGCGTGATGCGCGCTGGATTGCCGTAGGGCGTCTGGACGTGAATACCTGCGGTTTACTGCTGTTTACCACCGATGGTGAACTGGCTAACCGTCTGATGCACCCAAGCCGTGAAGTTGAACGTGAATATGCGGTACGTGTGTTTGGTCAGGTTGATGATGCAAAACTGCGCGATCTGAGTCGTGGCGTACAGCTGGAAGATGGTCCGGCGGCATTTAAAACGATCAAGTTCAGCGGTGGTGAAGGGATCAACCAGTGGTATAACGTCACGCTGACCGAAGGGCGTAACCGTGAAGTCCGTCGCCTGTGGGAAGCTGTAGGTGTGCAGGTAAGCCGTCTTATTCGTGTTCGTTACGGTGATATCCCGCTGCCGAAAGGCCTGCCGCGTGGTGGCTGGACCGAGCTTGACCTCGCGCAGACCAACTATCTGCGTGAACTGGTGGAGCTGAAGCCGGAAACGACATCTAAAGTTGCCGTCGAGAAAGATCGTCGTCGCATGAAGGCAAATCAGATCCGTCGTGCGGTGAAGCGCCACTCACAGGTCGGTAGCAGCCGTCGTCCGGGTGGCCGTAGCAACAACGGTTAATCATGACCAGGCCTGATAAGCAAAGCGCTATCAGGCGTTAGCGTGGAGCCGGATGCGGCGCAAGCGCCTTATCCGGCCTGGTGTCAGTAATCGATCCCTATCTGGGCCTTCACGCCCGCTTCAAACGCATGCTTGACCGGGCGCAGCTCGCTGACCGTATCCGCTAACTCCAGAATATCGCGATGACATCCACGGCCGGTGATAATCACCGTTTGATGGGCAGGGCGCGCGTTTAGGGCAGTGATGACCTCTTCAAGCGGCAGATAGTCGTATGCCACCATATAGGTCAGCTCGTCCAGCACCACCATATCCAGTTCATCGTCGGCCAGCATCCGCTTGCCGTGTTCCCACACGGCCATACAGGCCGCGGTGTCGGACTCACGGTTTTGCGTTTCCCAGGTAAATCCTGTTGCCATAACCTGAAACTCTACGCCGTGGGGTTCAAGTAAGTTACGTTCTCCGTTTGGCCACGTACCTTTAATAAATTGTACGACACCGACTTTTTTACCGTGGCCCACCGCGCGTGTTGCGGTACCGAATGCGGCGGTGGTTTTACCCTTACCATTTCCGGTGAACACGATGATGATCCCGCGCTCGTCCGTAGCGGCGGCAACGCGTGCGTCAACCCGATCTTTTACGCGCTGTTGACGTTGCTGATAGCGTTCTTCACTCATTGGGCAATTCCTGGTTTACGGCCCGGCTGGGCGTCAAAAGTCATACCGGTTTTACGGCGGCTGTCATCGCCCATCAGCCACAGGTAGAGCGGCATAATATCGGCGGGAGTTTTCAATTTTTGTGGATCTTCCGTGGGGAATGCGCTGGCTCGCATGCCAGTACGTGTTCCACCAGGATTGATACAGTTTACGCGCAGATGACGGTTTTGATACTCATCAGCCAGCACCTGCATCATCCCTTCGGTAGCAAATTTTGAGGTGGCATATGCTCCCCAATTGGCGCGTCCCTGGCGGCCGACGCTGGAAGAGGTAAAGACCAGCGATCCGGCATCGGATTTGAGTAACAACGGCAGCAATGCCTGAGTCAGCATAAAAGTAGCATTCACATTTACCTGCATTACATCCTGCCAGACCTGCGGGTTTTGTTCACTCATTGGGCAAATATCGCCGAGTAATCCGGCGTTATGCAGTACGCCATCCAGACGCGGGAAATGTGCGGCAATGCGCTGCGCAAGCTGGTGACATTCTTCAGAGGTACAGGTCAGTAAATCCAGTGTAAACCACTGTGGTTGTGTTCCGTTTTCATTGGCGATAGTGCGGGCAACCTGACGCAGTTTTTCTTCGTTACGCCCAAGCAGGATAACGGTCGCGCCATAGCGTGCATAGGTCTGCGCGGCTTCGCGTCCGATACCATCGCTGGCACCGGTGACAAGAATAATGCGGCCCTGTAAAAGGTCTTGTTTAGGTTGGTAATGCACGGCTACTCCTCGGCGACGCCCTGGCCATCTCGTTCGCAATAACTTTTGGGCTTTATGCCTTAAACCCTGTTCTTTTTCAATCAGCCAAAGGCAATAACACCGCAAAATGAACGCTTTGTCATGCTTTTTACTGATTCAGCACTGGATGTATGAAGCAAGACGAGGTGACACGCCTGTTGTACACTGAGCGGAAGTCGCGTTGTTTAACCAAGGTGGGTCTTGTGGAATTGTTGTCTGAATATGGGCTGTTTTTGGCAAAAATTGTCACTGTCGTGGTGGCTATTGCAGTGGTGGTGATGCTGATCGTAAACGCGACACAACGCAAACGTCAGCGTGGGGAATTGCGGGTTATTAACCTCAGCGATCAATATAAAGAGATGAAGGAAGATCTGTCGCTGGCCTTATTGGATGGGCATCAGCAAAAATTCTGGCATAAGGCGCAGAAAAAGAAACAGAAGCTGGAGGCGAAGGCCGCTAAGGCAAAAGCGAAACTGGGTGACAGCACGTCATCTGATAAACCTCGTGTATGGGTGCTTGATTTTAAAGGCAGTATGGATGCCCATGAGGTCAGCGCATTACGCGAAGAGGTGACGGCGGTGCTGGCGGTTGTTAAACCTCAGGATCAGGTGGTGGTTCGTCTGGAAAGCCCTGGTGGTGTGGTACATGGCTATGGCCTGGCTGCATCGCAATTGCAACGTCTGCGCGATAAGCAGATACCGCTAACCGTCACGGTGGATAAAGTCGCTGCGAGCGGCGGATATATGATGGCCTGCGTGGCAGATAAAATTGTCTCGGCGCCGTTTGCTATCGTCGGCTCAATTGGCGTGGTGGCGCAGATCCCGAACTTTAATCGCTTCCTGAAAGGGAAAGATATTGATATCGAACTGCACACCGCCGGACAGTACAAGCGTACGCTGACCTTACTCGGTGAAAACACGGAAGAAGGGCGGCAGAAATTCCGCGAAGATCTGAACGAAACGCATCATCTGTTTAAAGACTTTGTGCATCGCATGCGTCCGACTCTGGACATTGAACAGGTTGCCACGGGTGAACACTGGTTTGGTCAACAGGCGCTGGCAAATGGGCTGGTGGATGAGATCAATACCAGCGATGAGGTGATCCTCGGGCTGATGGAAGGTCGTGAAGTGTTGAACGTTCGCTATCTGCAGCGTAAAAAGCTGATGGATCGTTTTACCGGTAGTGCGGCGGAGAGTGCCGATCGTTTGCTGATGCGCTGGTGGCAGCGGGGGCAGAAGCCACTGATGTAAAATTGTCATTGCCGGATAGCGCTGCTCACATATCCTATCCGGCCTACAAATATGCATCAATGTAGGCTGGATAAGGCGTTGCTGCCATCCGGCAAATTATTTCTCGTATTAATCGATCAAGTGATACTTTTCAGAAAGTACGTGCGCCAGGTGTTTAAACATATTAAACACAGCCGTACTTTTGGGCGTTGGTAGCCCTTGCTCGTCTAAAAAGTAATCTCCGCTGAAAACCAGCACGCCGTTTCGCTGCGTAACGCCGGTGGCGACAATCCCCGCCAGCGTGTCCTCATGCTCACGAATGATTTTGTTGGCTTCAATCAGCAGTGTTTCGCGATCGATGGGTTGAGTGTCTTTATGCATGATTTACTCCTTAAACAAGGACATTAGTCTACGCTGAGCCCGCCTTATGGGCAAATATTCCCTGACATAAATGAAGGTTTTACGACAGTGTTACAACTGGCGAGATTTGTTTTTGCATGCTAATAAAGTTGCGTAACGCATTTTATCAGGTACAGTGTGACGCTTTCGTCAATCTGGCAACAGATTTGCTTGACATTCGACCAATACTTCGTCGTGCTAGAGCGTTTGTGAGCAAAAAAGCCTGTTAACTCAGTTACATGAGAGTTACATTACAAGCGCAAATCAGTTTAAGGGGTTGATATCCGCCGACGCAGAGACTATATCGATGTCTCGTCGCCAGTGGAAGGTGAATCAACGTGCGACGCATTCTGGAAGAATCAAATTAGGTAAAGGTGAATATGGGTAAAGCTCTTGTCATCGTTGAGTCCCCGGCAAAAGCCAAAACGATCAACAAGTATCTGGGTAATGACTACGTGGTGAAATCCAGCGTCGGTCATATCCGTGATTTGCCGACCAGTGGCTCAGCAACTAAAAAGAGCGCCGACTCAACCTCCACCAAAACGGCTAAAAAGCCCAAAAAGGATGAACGTGGCGCTCTCGTCAACCGTATGGGTGTTGACCCGTGGCACAACTGGGATGCGCGCTATGAAGTGCTGCCTGGTAAAGAGAAAGTTGTTTCTGAACTGAAGCAACTGGCTGAAAAAGCCGACCACATCTATCTCGCAACCGACCTTGACCGCGAAGGGGAAGCCATTGCATGGCACCTGCGGGAAGTCATCGGTGGCGACGATACCCGCTACAGCCGCGTGGTGTTTAACGAAATTACCAAAAATGCTATTCGCCAGGCGTTTGAAAAACCGGGCGAGTTGAACATCGATCGTGTTAATGCGCAACAGGCGCGCCGCTTTATGGACCGTGTTGTGGGCTATATGGTGTCGCCACTGCTGTGGAAAAAAATTGCGCGTGGTCTGTCTGCCGGTCGCGTACAGTCTGTGGCTGTGCGTCTGGTGGTTGAGCGTGAACGCGAAATCAAAGCATTTGTTCCAGAAGAGTTCTGGGAAATTGATGCTAACACGACCACGCCGGGCGGCGACGCGTTGCCGCTTGAGGTGACGCATCAAAATGATAAACCGTTCCGTCCTGTAAATCGGGAACAAACGCTTGCCGCTGTTAGCCTGTTGGAAAAAGCGCGCTATAGCGTCCTGGAACGTGAAGATAAACCGACCAGCAGCAAGCCGAGCGCACCGTTCATTACCTCCACGCTACAGCAGGCTGCGAGCACGCGTCTGGGCTTTGGTGTGAAGAAAACCATGATGATGGCGCAGCGCTTGTATGAAGCGGGTTACATCACTTACATGCGTACTGACTCAACCAACCTGAGCCAGGATGCTGTCACCATGGTTCGCGATTACATCAGTGATAATTTTGGCAAAAAATATTTGCCGGAGAGCGCGAACCAGTACGCCAGCAAAGAGAACTCGCAGGAAGCACACGAAGCTATCCGTCCTTCCGATGTCGCCGTACTGGCGGAATCGCTGAAAGATATGGAGGCCGATGCGCAAAAACTGTATCAGCTGATCTGGCGCCAGTTTGTAGCTTGTCAGATGACGCCAGCGAAATATGACTCTACCACCCTGACCGTGGGGGCGGGTGATTTCCGTCTGAAAGCGCGCGGTCGTATTCTGCGCTTCGATGGTTGGACCAAAGTGATGCCCGCGCTGCGTAAGGGCGATGAAGATCGCATCCTACCGGCGGTGGACAAAGGCGATACCTTGACGCTTATCGAGCTGACACCTGCGCAGCACTTCACCAAGCCGCCTGCACGCTTCAGTGAAGCTTCGCTGGTTAAAGAGCTTGAAAAGCGTGGCATTGGTCGTCCATCCACCTATGCGTCGATCATCTCTACGATTCAGGATCGCGGTTATGTTCGCGTTGAAAACCGTCGTTTCTACGCTGAAAAAATGGGTGAAATCGTCACCGATCGTCTGGAAGAAAACTTCCGTGAACTGATGAACTACGATTTTACCGCGCAGATGGAAGACAGCCTCGACCAGGTGGCGAATCACGAAGCCGAATGGAAGGGCGTACTCGACAACTTCTTCACTGATTTTACTCAGCAGCTGGATAAAGCCGAGAAAGATCCTGAAGAGGGCGGTATGCGTCCGAACCAGATGGTACTGACCAGCATTGATTGCCCGACCTGCGGACGCAAGATGGGTATTCGTACTGCCAGCACTGGCGTTTTCCTTGGTTGCTCCGGCTACGCACTTTCCCCGAAAGAGCGTTGCAAAACCACCATCAACCTGGTGCCGGAAAACGAAGTATTGAACGTGCTGGAAGGCGACGACGCGGAAACGAACGCATTGCGCGCCAAACGCCGCTGCCAGAAGTGCGGTACGGCAATGGACAGTTATCTCATCGATCCTAAGCGTAAATTGCATGTGTGTGGTAATAACCCAACCTGCGACGGCTACGAGATCGAAGAGGGTGAATTCCGTATCAAGGGTTATGACGGTCCTATCGTAGAGTGCGAAAAATGTGGTTCTGAAATGCACCTGAAAATGGGACGTTTCGGCAAGTACATGGCGTGTACCAACGACGAGTGTAAAAACACCCGTAAGATCCTGCGTAACGGTGAAGTTGCTCCGCCGAAAGAAGATCCGGTTCCGCTGCCGGAACTGCCGTGTGAAAAATCTGACGCGTATTTCGTGTTACGTGATGGTGCTGCAGGTATCTTCCTTGCGGCCAATACGTTCCCAAAATCACGTGAGACTCGTGCGCCGTTGGTGGAAGAGTTGTATCGCTTCCGCGATCGCCTGCCGGAAAAACTGCGTTATCTGGCAGACGCACCGCAAACTGACCCGGATGGTAACAAGTCCATGGTTCGTTTCAGCCGTAAAACCAAGCAGCAATACGTTGCCGCTGAGAAAGACGGTAAGGCGACTGGCTGGTCCGCGTTCTTCGTTGACGGCAAATGGGTAGAAGGGAAGAAATAACAGCATTCTGGCTGAGTTCCTCCTCAAAGGGTCGCGTAAGCGGCCCTTTTTGTTTATGGCATATTATTTTTTGTCATACCTATACAGCGTACATATAAATGATATAGTGGTTATAGTTAACAAGCTTTTTATTATTAAATCGTATTAGCAGCGCCCACGAGCCTGCACAGAAACGATGATTTGATGGCGCAAATCGGGATGGCATAACATGAAATTACAGCAGCTTCGCTACATCGTTGAGGTGGTGAACCACAACCTTAATGTCTCCTCAACGGCAGAAGGGCTCTATACCTCCCAGCCCGGTATCAGTAAGCAAGTTCGTATGCTGGAAGATGAACTTGGCATCCAGATTTTCGCCCGTAGCGGTAAGCATCTGACCCAGGTTACGCCAGCGGGGCAGGAAGTTATCCGTATTGCGCGCGAAGTACTGTCTAAGGTAGATGCTATTAAGTCCGTTGCTGGCGAACATACCTGGCCGGACAAAGGCTCGCTGTATATTGCCACCACGCACACCCAGGCACGTTACGCATTGCCGAACGTGATTAAAGGTTTTATTGAGCGATATCCTCGAGTTTCATTGCATATGCACCAGGGATCGCCAACGCAAATTGCCGAAGCCGTCTCGAAAGGGAATGCGGATTTTGCTATTGCGACGGAAGCCTTGCACCTGTATGACGACCTGGTGATGTTGCCTTGCTACCACTGGAACCGTTCGATTGTCGTCACGCCGGATCATCCGTTGGCGGGAAAATCTTCGGTTTCTATTGAGGAACTGGCACAGTATCCACTGGTGACCTACACCTTTGGATTTACCGGGCGTTCGGAGCTGGACACCGCGTTTAACCGTGCGGGTCTGGAGCCGCGTATTGTTTTTACCGCGACCGATGCCGATGTTATTAAAACCTATGTCCGTCTGGGTCTCGGCGTGGGTGTAATTGCCAGTATGGCGGTAGATCCTGTTTCCGATCCTGACCTGGTACGTGTGGATGCGCACGATATCTTCAGCCATAG
Source organism: Citrobacter sp. Cpo103 (assembly GCF_030332605.1). Taxonomy (NCBI): domain Bacteria; kingdom Pseudomonadati; phylum Pseudomonadota; class Gammaproteobacteria; order Enterobacterales; family Enterobacteriaceae; genus Citrobacter; species Citrobacter sp. Cpo103. The sequence continues at coordinate 20,083 of NZ_JAOWHO010000024.1, forward strand.
CACCACCAAAATTGGTTTTCGTCGCAGCACCTTCTTACGCAGTTACATGTATGATTTCATTCAACGTTTCGCGCCGCATCTGACGCGTGATGTGGTGGACACGGCGGTGGCGCTGCGTTCCAACGATGATATTGAAGCCATGTTTAAAGATATTAAATTGCCTGAGAAATAATAACGGCTGTAACCTCGTCGGTATCCATAAGCATAAAGCGATACCGACGCAGCGTTTGTATTTAATCATTATTTCTCCCCACATATATTAACCATATATTATTTATGGAAAAAGTTCTCTAAAGTAGTTTCAAATTAGTCAGCTTGCCAAAAATCACTCTCAAATATTCATAATTGATCAAACAATTGATTTATTTATCAGATTGAGTCCGAAAATTAACTGGCTTTTTCTCACCTTTTTTATTAGGATTCCTCCTATCTGATGATTAATTGTACCAATTGTTTGGTGCCTAAATGATAAGTGATTTCGATAGTATGAGGTTAGCGATGCCTTCAGGAAACCAGCCAGCACGCCGGGATCCCGCGATGAAACGTAAAGCCTGGTTCGCCGTGTTTCTTGGCTCTGCCGTATTCTGGATTATTGTCGCGCTCGTGGCCTGGAACGTGTGGGGGTAAGTATGTCCGCACCGAAGCAGCACTCTACTATGACGCCAGCGTCTCATGAACATGAACATGAACACGAGAGCAAAACCGTCGCCGAGAAGGGGCCGAAGATACCCGAATCCTGGAAACTTTCTCCTGAACAACGGGCGTTTATTGATCTGTTTACGGGTGATGATGAACAGAAACAATAGTTCGTACGTATTTTATAATAATAACGATTACCTCGTGACCTTAAATATCGAATCGTTTATCCCATGTATTCACCATCAGCCACCTAATCAACGTATTATCGATTGCGCTATTGCCTGCTGAATATCCATCCTATTAATCTACACGGCTAGACCTTCCACCCTACCATTGACCTCACTTCGCGCTTTTGTATCGCGCGCTACTTTTATCAATTTGAGTTGTTATCAAAGCGTTACATTTTGTTTGTGTTATCTTTAATACTAACCCTGAGGAAATCAGGGGATCCAACCCTGTCATTTAAGGAGGAGCTATGTCGTCGACCCTACGAGAAGCCAGTAAGGACACATTGCAGGTTAAAGATAAAACCTACCGCTACTACAGTTTACCTCTGGCCGCTAAATCACTGGGTGATATCACCCGACTACCCAAATCGCTGAAAGTGTTGCTGGAAAACCTGCTTCGTTGGCAGGATGGTAATTCCGTAACCGAAGATGATATTCATGCGCTCGCGCATTGGCTGAAGACTGCCCATGCCGATCGTGAAATTGCCTATCGACCCGCTCGTGTTCTGATGCAGGATTTTACCGGCGTGCCGGCGGTGGTCGATCTGGCCGCCATGCGCGAAGCGGTGAAACGTCTGGGCGGAGATACAGCAAAAGTGAATCCGCTTTCGCCAGTGGACCTTGTCATTGACCACTCGGTAACGGTGGACCGTTTTGGTGATGATGATGCTTTCGAAGAAAACGTTCGCCTGGAAATGGAACGTAACCATGAGCGTTATGTGTTCCTGAAATGGGGACAGCAGGCATTTAGTCGCTTCAGCGTTGTGCCACCGGGAACGGGGATTTGCCACCAGGTTAACCTTGAATACTTGGGCAAAGCCGTCTGGAGCGAGTTACAGGACGGTGAGTGGGTGGCTTACCCTGACACGTTGGTCGGAACCGATTCCCATACGACAATGATTAATGGTCTCGGTGTGCTGGGATGGGGCGTTGGAGGCATTGAAGCTGAAGCAGCAATGCTGGGTCAACCGGTTTCTATGCTTATCCCGGATGTTGTGGGCTTCAAACTGGTGGGTAAACTGCGGGAAGGTATCACCGCTACCGACCTGGTTTTAACCGTCACCCAGATGCTGCGTAAGCACGGCGTGGTCGGTAAATTCGTTGAATTCTACGGTGATGGACTGGACACCTTACCGCTGGCCGATCGGGCAACCATTGCGAACATGTCACCGGAATACGGCGCAACCTGCGGTTTCTTCCCGATCGATAGCATCACTCTTGAATATATGCGTCTGAGTGGGCGCAGTGAAGAGCAGGTTGAGCTGGTCAGCGCCTATGCCAAAGCGCAGGGAATGTGGCGTAATCCTGGGGATGAACCCATATTTACCAGTTCACTGGAGCTGGATATGGGCAGTGTAGAAGCTAGTCTTGCCGGACCGAAGCGTCCGCAGGATCGGGTAGCACTGGCTGATGTCCCGAAAGCGTTTTCGGCGAGTAATGAACTCGAAGTGAATAGTTCGCTGAAAGATCGCCAGCCAGTGGACTATACAATGAACGGTCACCAGTACCAGCTGCCGGATGGTGCTGTGGTTATTGCGGCGATAACTTCCTGTACCAACACCTCTAACCCAAGCGTATTGATGGCGGCGGGGCTGCTGGCGAAAAAAGCAGTGACGCTTGGTCTGAAACGTCAGCCATGGGTGAAAGCCTCGCTGGCGCCAGGATCGAAGGTGGTGTCTGATTATCTGGCGCAGGCAGGATTCACGCCGTACCTTGATGAGCTGGGATTTAACCTTGTAGGTTATGGCTGTACCACCTGTATTGGTAACTCGGGCCCGTTACCCGATCCTATCGAGACAGCTATCAAAAAAGGCGACCTCACCGTTGGTGCTGTGCTTTCCGGCAACCGAAACTTTGAGGGGCGTATCCATCCGCTCGTGAAGACCAACTGGTTGGCGTCTCCGCCGCTGGTGGTGGCCTATGCGCTGGCGGGGAATATGAATATCAATCTGACGAAAGATCCGTTAGGGCATGACAGAAAGGGCGATCCCGTATATCTGAAAGATATCTGGCCGACGGCTCAGGAAATTGCACGTGCCGTGGAACAGGTTTCTACCGCCATGTTCCATAAAGAATACGCTGAAGTCTTTGAAGGCACGCCGGAATGGAAAGCTATCCAGGTAGATCGTGCTGATACCTATGGCTGGCAGTCTGACTCAACCTATATCCGCTTGTCGCCGTTCTTCGATGGTATGCAGGCGACGCCGGATCCGGTCCAGGACATTCATGGTGCGCGTATCCTTGCAATGCTTGGAGATTCCGTCACCACCGACCATATTTCTCCTGCCGGCAGTATCAAGCCGGATAGCCCGGCAGGTCGTTATCTGCAAAGCCACGGCGTGGAGCGTAAAGATTTTAACTCCTACGGTTCACGGCGCGGGAATCATGAAGTAATGATGCGCGGTACCTTTGCCAATATTCGTATTCGCAATGAGATGGTGCCCGGCGTTGAAGGTGGGATGACGCGTCATTTGCCGGGAACTGAGGTAGTGGCTATCTATGATGCGGCTATGCAATATCAACAGGAGAATATCCCCCTGGCGGTTATTGCCGGGAAAGAGTATGGCTCTGGCTCCAGTCGCGACTGGGCGGCAAAAGGCCCGCGCTTACTGGGGGTTCGCGTGGTTATCGCAGAGTCCTTTGAGCGAATTCACCGTTCTAACCTGATTGGTATGGGGATTTTGCCGCTGGAATTCCCACAGGGCGTCACGCGTAAAACGCTGGGACTAACCGGTGAGGAAGCGATCGATATTACGGATCTGCAAAACATCAAACCGGGTGCAACAGTGCCGGTGAGTATGGTTCGCTCGGATGGACGTAAAGAGGTGGTTTTATGCCGCTGCCGTATCGATACCGCGACGGAGCTAACGTACTACCAAAACGATGGCATTCTGCACTACGTGATTCGTAATATGTTGAGCTAGAATGTAAAAAGCCTGCGAGAGCAGGCTTTTTTATCGGCGGTAACAACTATTACTTGCCCAGCAAATGTCCCATCTTGGCGGCTTTGGTGTCCAGGTAATGTTCATTGTTCGGGTTACGACCCACAATCAACGGCACGCGTTCAACAATATTGATTCCCGCTTCGGTCAGAATTTCCACTTTTTTCGGGTTATTGGTCAGCAAACGAACTTCGTCCACACCAAGCAGCTTGAACATATCCGCACACAGCGTGAAATCACGCTCATCTGCCGCAAAGCCCAACTGATGATTAGCTTCAACGGTATCATAACCCTGGTCCTGCAACGCGTAGGCGCGGATTTTATTGAGCAGACCGATATTGCGTCCTTCCTGACGATGATAAAGCAGGATACCGCGCCCTTCTTCAGCAATATGGGTGAGAGCCGCTTCGAGCTGGAAGCCGCAATCGCAACGCAGGCTAAACAATGCATCGCCAGTCAGACATTCGGAGTGGACACGCGCCAGGACAGGCGTTTGGCCTGTGATATCGCCAAAAACCAGTGCGACGTGATCGTGTCCGGTTGCCAGTTCTTCAAATCCCACCATCAGGAAATCACCCCAGGGGGTTGGCAGTTTGGCTTCTGCCACACGTTTAAGCTGCATGTAATTCTCCAGATTATGCTGGCACTGTCGTGCCGTCGCCTGTTGGCTTCTGTTCTATATTGCACTATTTTGCCATAAGGCAACGATGTTCACCTAATCGCGACAACGGATTCGCTTTTGGAATGGCACAAAATTGTCAATTTCCCCGGCATGCGCTTTTTTCAGTTATGATTGTGAGACTTATCGACGAAAGGAGAGGCAATGCTGTCAATTGCAAAGCGCACTGCGGTCGGGGCCGGACTGCTACTTATTATGCCGGTTGCCGTATGGGTATCGGGCTGGAACTGGCAGCCGGGACATAACGTTTGGTGGCTAAAATCTCTGTACTGGATAACGGAAACGGTGACGCAGCCGTGGGGTATTATCACTCACGTTGTTCTCTGCGCATGGTTTCTGTGGTGTCTGCGTTTTCGTCTGAAAGCTGCGGTAATGCTGTTTGCGATCCTGGCTGCGGCAATTTTAGTCGGTCAGGGCGTAAAGTCCTGGGTTAAAGACAGGGTGCAGGAACCTCGGCCCTTTGTCGTGTGGCTGGAAAAAACGCACCATATCCCTGTTGATGAGTTCTACACTTTAAAACGTAAAGATCGTGGTCACTTAGTTAAAGAGCAATTGGCCGAACAACAGGATATTCCGACGTTTCTACGTAAGCACTGGCAAAAAGAAACAGGGTTTGCCTTTCCGTCAGGGCATACGATGTTTGCCGCCAGTTGGGCTTTACTTGCAGTAGGGCTGTTATGGCCACGCCGACGTACGCTGACAATTGTTTTTTTACTTATCTGGGCTACGGGTGTTATGGGTAGTCGCTTATTATTAGGCATGCACTGGCCCCGTGATTTGGTCGTTGCAACGCTGATTTCATGGTTGCTGGTAACACTGGCGACATGGCTTGCGCAGCGGGTATGCGGACCATTAACGCCGCCTGTGCAGGAGGAAAAAGAAATCGCTCAGCGTGAACAAGAAAGTTAGCCATGATTGATTTTTCGAATTTTGCCCTTAAATCAGAAAGGGGAAAGCGCTTTTCCGTTTCGCACTCGTTGTGAAAATGGTAATTTAAAGGGCTCAACGCGGTAAGTTGTACACGATTTATTCGCTCAAACCACATAACGGGAAGTAATGTGAAATATTTACTCATTTTCTTACTGGTGTTGGCGATTTTTGTTATTTCGGTGACATTAGGTGCGCAAAACGATCAACAGGTTACGTTTAATTACCTGCTGGCTCAGGGTGAGTATCGTATCTCTACGCTGCTTGCTGTATTGTTTGCCGCAGGTTTTGCGATTGGTTGGTTAATTTGCGGCCTTTTCTGGCTGAAGGTTCGTGTGTCTCTTGCGCGCGCCGAACGTAAAATCAAACGACTGGAAAACCAGCTTACGCCTGCGACCGACGTTGCGGTTTCTGCCGATTCGTCGGTTGTGAAGGAATAATTATTTATGTTGGAGTTGTTGTTTCTGCTTTTGCCTGTAGCCGCTGCCTATGGGTGGTATATGGGTCGCAGAAGTGCGCAACAAACCAAGCAGGATGAAGCTAACCGTCTTTCCCGTGACTATGTCGCCGGGGTTAACTTCCTCCTGAGCAACCAACAAGACAAAGCGGTGGATCTGTTCCTCGATATGCTAAAAGAGGATACGGGCACCGTTGAGGCTCATCTCACCCTCGGAAACCTGTTTCGCTCGCGCGGTGAAGTCGACCGCGCAATCCGCATCCATCAAACGTTAATGGAAAGTGCTTCGCTGACCTACGAGCAGCGTTTGTTGGCCGTGCAACAGCTGGGGCGCGACTACATGGCCGCAGGTCTGTACGACCGCGCGGAAGACATGTTTAATCAGCTTACCGATGAAACAGATTTTCGCGTCGGTGCATTACAGCAACTGCTGCAAATTTATCAGGCGACCAGCGAATGGCAGAAAGCGATTGATGTCGCAGAACGCCTGGTGAAGCTCGGTAAAGATAAACAGCGTATTGAGATAGCTCACTTCTACTGCGAACTGGCCTTACAGCAGATGGGTAGCGACGATATGGATCGCGCCATGACGCTGTTGAAAAAAGGGGCTGCGGCAGACAAAAACAGTGCCCGTGTTTCCATCATGATGGGCCGTGTGTACATGGTGAAAGGCGATTACGCGAAGGCCGTCGAATGTCTACAACGCGTGATTTCTCAGGATAAAGAACTGGTCAGCGAAACGCTGGAAATGCTGCAAAGCTGCTACCAGCATCTGGGGAAAAACGATGAGTGGGCCGAGTTTTTACGTCGGGCTGTTGAGGAGAATACTGGCGCCGCCGCCGAGCTGATGCTGGCCGATATTCTTGAAGCGCGTGAGGGGACTGATACCGCTCAGGTTTATATTACCCGCCAGCTACAACGCCATCCTACGATGCGCGTGTTCCACAAGTTGATGGATTACCATCTTAACGAAGCAGAAGAAGGGCGCGCGAAAGAGAGCCTGATGGTTCTGCGCGATATGGTCGGGGAGCAGGTGCGCAGCAAGCCTCGGTATCGTTGCCAGAAGTGCGGATTTACCGCATATACACTGTACTGGCACTGCCCATCCTGTCGCTCATGGTCAACCATTAAGCCTATTCGCGGACTTGATGGGCTGTAATTTTTAAAAAACCTCACTTTAGTTACAACATACTAATGATCTATAACAGATCCTTCCTCAACCTCCGTTGCCAAATTTGCCCGGCAGAAATGTAATCGCGCCTGTTAATTTTCTATTGCCGCAGGTAGAATGCACGCCGTTTACCCATTTTGCGCCGCCGATGGCGCCCATCCTCAGGAAGGTCTGGTCATGACGTTTACTGCTTCATCTTCTTCTCGTGCTGTTACTGATTCTCCTGTCGTTGTCGCTCTCGATTATTCCAATCGTGATAAAGCATTAGCTTTTGTCGACAGAATTGATCCTCGTGATTGCCGTTTGAAAGTGGGCAAAGAGATGTTCACGCTTTTTGGACCTCAGTTGGTTCGCGATTTACAACAGCGTGGCTTTGACGTTTTTCTTGATTTGAAATTTCATGATATTCCCAATACTACCGCGCATGCCGTTGCGGCGGCGGCTGAGCTTGGCGTGTGGATGGTTAACGTTCATGCTTCAGGTGGGGCGCGTATGATGACCGCCGCACGTGAAGCCCTGGTGCCTTTTGGCAAGGATGCGCCGCTGCTGATTGCAGTAACAGTTCTGACCAGTATGGAAGCCAGCGATCTTGCCGACCTTGGCGTGACGTTGTCACCTGCGGAGCATGCGGAAAGGCTGGCGCGCTTAACCCAACATTGTGGTTTGGATGGCGTCGTATGCTCCGCGCAGGAAGCAGTGCGATTCAAGCAGGCATTTGGCCAGGCATTTAAACTGGTAACGCCCGGTATTCGTCCTGAAGGCAGCGAGGCAGGCGACCAGCGTCGTATTATGACGCCGGAACAGGCACAGTCAGCTGGCGTCGATTATATGGTTATTGGTCGTCCGGTCACACAGTCGGCAGATCCGGCTCAGACGCTGAAGATGATCAATGCCTCCCTGAAACGAGGTGCGTAAATGAACGACTCAAATTCTCGTCTGGTCTACTCAACTGACACCGGGCGTATTGATGAACCAAAAGCCGTCCCAGAGCGTCCCAAAGGCGATGGCATTGTCCGCATCCAACGACAGACCAGTGGCCGCAAAGGTAAGGGTGTGTGCCTGATTACTGGAATAGATCAGGACGATGCTGAACTGACCAAATTAGCTGCGGAACTGAAGAAAAAATGTGGTTGCGGCGGGGCAGTGAAGGATGGCGTGATTGAGATACAGGGTGATAAACGCGACCTGATTAAATCGCTGCTGGAAGCCAAAGGAATGAAAGTTAAATTGGCTGGCGGTTAATAAAAAAAGCCACGGAATTTTTCCGTGGCTTTTTAATAATACAGACCTGAAAAAGTAAACGTATTATTATATCGAGCCGTTTAACCGTAAATTATTTACCCACCTGGTGGCCAATAATACCACCTACTGCAGCACCACCCAGCGTTCCCAGCGTGCTGCCGTCAGTCAGGACTGCACCACCGATTGCACCAGCACCAGCACCAATTGCGGTGTTACGGTCACGTTTGGACCAGTTAGAGCAGGCACTCAGCGACATTGCCAGAGTAATCGCCAAAATGGCAGCGGTCATTTTTTTGCTCGTTACTAACATAATACTTTCTCCTGAATTATTGATTCACGGAATCCAGTGTTCTTTAAGAATAGCGCTAAATTTAGGCTAACGAAGATATTTCCGTGAAACCGTTTAGCGAAGGCATGACAAACACTATCCTGAGATTGGAGGTTCGTTCCTGTTATATCGCTAACATTAATTTTACGACTTAATCCTGTTAACGACAGGTAAAAAGTCTTAATTGGACTGTCAGATAACTCTCAGAGAGGAGATGATTTGCCGACTGACAAATCATCTGCTGAAGATTTTATGCGTGCGCATCAATGATATTGACGGTTAAACCCGAGTGCTCAAGCTGCATTTGTACGCTGGCGCTGAGTCTGGAATCCGTGACTACGCGGCTGAATCGCTCTAATGGACCCAGCGTGTAAGGGTGAATGGCTTCGAATTTTGAGCTGTCAGTAAGCACAATAACTTCTGCACCTTTTTCCAGCACCGCGTTAACCACATCAGAACGCATCATGTCGCGTCCGGTGAAGCCGGTGTCAGCCTGCCAGCCATCAATGCCGATAAAGGCCTTGCTGAAGTGTACCTGCTGGATAAACTGGCGAGTTAAGGGCCCCACCATGCTTTCGCTTTTTTTCTGATAGATGCCGCCAAGGAGAATCACTTCGCAGGGGGTTTCTTTCAGCAGATGGGCTATATAGCTGCTGACGGTAATGATGGTGACATCTTTTTGCTCCGCCAGCGTTCTGGCCAAGAGCGCATTGCTGCTGCCGTTTTCAATGAATACGGACTCGCCTGGGCTTACCAGCGATGCGGCGAATTCGGCCAGCTCACGCTTCAGCGTAAAATTAGTCATCATGCGCGTTTCCACATCATCGCTGTTCAATGAAACAGCAAAACCGTGCGCACGGCGTAAATAACTCTGTTTTTCCAGTGTGTTCAGATCCTGTCGAATCGTCACTTCTGAGACACCGGTGATTTTTGCCAGTTCGGCAACGCTCATCTGACCTTTATCAGTCACCATCTGCAAAATAGATTGTTGTCGGGAATTCATAATATTAATTTTATTGCGATATCGTATCGGAAATTAAACGGAAACTGCCTCATATGCAGTTTGCTGATAGCAGCGACATTAAAGGGTTAATGTCATCAGATCTCCCAGGGAGCCTTGTGCTTTTTGGGCAAAGACTCGGCATCTTCTTTGGCCGTGTCTAGCAGCTCAGCCTTCAGAATTTCGAGATTGTGGATGGCTGAGTGGTAATCACCTGCAACGAGGATATCCAGCACGGTATCAATGCGTTCGGCCAGACGCTGAGCGTCGATATCAGACATGGTTATCATCCTAATGGCAATAGAGTTTGAATTTCATGATGCAGAATTTCATGGCAAAAGAGAAGGGAAAAATAGTATTAACTTCAATGATAGAAGAATATTATATATTCTGTGATTACATGCAGATAGGATCGTTAGGTAATGTCCATTTATGGCTATTTTCAACGTTTGATCCCACTGCATTAGCGTGTTTTTTTATTCAGGTGCCGTCGATACCAACGTTCAAATGCAACTGCTGGCATTGGTTTGGCAAACAAAAAACCCTGACGCTCGTTGACACCATTTTTGGTTAAAAACGCATCCTCTTTCGCGCTTTCAACACCTTCGGCGATGACCTGCAGATTGAGTGCCTGTGCGACCGCAACAATGGCACGTACCAGCGACTGCGAAATAGGTTGTTTGTGTACATCCCTGACAAAGGTTTGATCCAGTTTAATTGCATCAAGCGGGAAGCGGGCCAGTTGAGACAGTGACGAATATCCGGTACCAAAATCATCCAAATGGATTTGCGCTCCCAACTGGCTAAACTGCTGAATGACGGACAGTGCCAACTGTTCATTTTCAATCAAACTGCTTTCCGTTAACTCGACATCAATGGGGCAATATTCAAAGTCGAGTTCATGAAGCACCTGTTTGAGATCGGTAAATAGCGTCTGATCGGCGAGTTGGCGGGCAGAAACGTTTACCGCCACGCGCAGATTGATTCCCTTGGCGCGCCATTTTGCAACCTGACGCACAACGTCCAGAATAACCCAGCGCCCTAGCGGAACAATAAGCCCTGATTCTTCGGCGTAGGAGATAAATTCCAGTGGTGGAATGAGGCCGCGTTCCGGAGACTGCCAGCGTACCAGCGCCTCCAGGCTGCGCACTTCGCCTCGCCAGGTTATCTTTGGCTGATAATGGATAACCAGTTGATCGTTTTCCAGTGCCTTGCGCAGGTTAGTATCCAGCCACAGGTATTCAAAAACCCGCTGATTCATTTCCGGAGAGAAAACACAAAACTGTCCGCGGCCGCCTTCTTTCGCGGTGTACATGGCCGTATCGGCGTTACGAATGACGCTTTCGCAGTCCTGACCATGCTGTGGAGCGAGGGAAATACCAATAGAGCAGCCTGTATAGACTTCAATCAGGCCAATGCGAAAGGGTTGACGCAGGCGTGTCAGAATGCGCGATGCGGTAGCCTCCAGTGTGCTCTGGGATGTTTCGGTGGCAAGGACGATAAATTCATCACCGCCAAACCGAGCCAATAGCTGGTTGTCGTCAAGGCAACTGAGGATTGCAAGCGACACACTCTGTAATAGCTGATCGCCAAACATATGCCCGTAGGCATCGTTCACCTTTTTGAAGTTATCCAGATCGAGATATACAATCCCAACCTGAGTATCACCTGCGTTCTCAATCGCGTCGCTTATCAGCTCATGAATGGCGTTGCGGTTCGGTAATCCGGTGATGGAGTCGGTATTAGCCAACATCCGCAGGCGTTCCTGCGCGCGGCGTTCTTCAGTGATATCGGTGCCGGAACAGATCAGAAATATTTCGTTCTTGCCGCTACCGTTATGTACAAACTTATTGCGAAAAAGAAACAGGCGCTGACCTTTGCAGGTCTTCACCCAACGTTCGACCTCATATGAGTTGCCTTCGCGAAAAAAAACCTCGATGTTACGTCTGGAGGCTGCGGCTTCACGTCGACTCATAAACAGTGTGAATACGCTTTGTCCAATGACTTCACGTTCTCTGAGTCCGGTGTACTCTTCGCACAAACGGTTAAAACGCTGAATGTTGCCCATGCGGTCAAGAATGACAATAACGGAATTGGCTTCTGAAACCACCTGTTCGGCAAAAGAGAGACCTTGAGCCAGGTCGCGTGCGACGGAAGGGGTGTCATCCCAGGCTGATGCGCTACCGGCCCATTCGCGCTTATTGATTTTCCGCCCGACCAAATGTACCGGAATATCGTCATCTTCAATGGGTAACGTCATCAACAGGCTTGACGTAATTACCGTCATCTCGCGAATGCGGTCGGCCTGTTCGGGTGATAATTCGATGGTCTGCTCAGCTTCTGCTGTTTCATCAATAGAGAAATGCAGGATGTTGCAATCCTCTGACAAACGCCAGTAGGGGTTATGAGTGCCCACATAGCTATACAACGTAACCAGCTCCCGGACGTCTTTCATGATGTGTACTATCCCGTTTAAAGCGCATAAAGCCTCAAAAGTAAGGGTAGCCATGATTCATTCAGGGTGATTATGGCTGAACGTATTGTTTTATTTATATATTTATATGTAATCCAGAATCCATAAAAAGCAAAGCCAGCGGAACTGAAAAATAGTAAAAAAAAATTTTGACTGGATGAGAGAAGTGTAGTGTGTGGTTGAAATTTGGTCGGTAAAAAAAGAAAACGACCTTTCAAAAAAGAGAAAGGTCGTTGGATTTGTCAGTTTACGCTGCTGGACGCACGATAACGCTACGGGTTTCCATGCGAACTTCGGCGATAGTTACGTCAATCACATCAGTGACTTTGTAAACCACTTCACCTTTGATTTGTACGGTACCACTTTCCTGGCTGCAGACCAGTTCGTCACGCACGGCGTGCAGGAAGGGGGCAGGAATAAAGGCAACAGCGCCATTATCAACCAAACGTACGCGCATGCCGCCGCGGCTGACGTCGATGATCTCGGCCGCAAAGCGGGTGTCGGTTCCGGCTTTATCACTCAGGAAACGGGCGTATAGCCAGTCACCCACATCGCGCTCAGCCATCCGGTTCAGGCGACGACGTTCTGCCATCTGCACGGTGGTATCATCCTGAGGTCGGGCGACGGTTTCGCCTTTGATGACGGCCTTAAGCAGACGGTGGTTGATCATATCGCCATACTTACGGATTGGGGAAGTCCAGGTGGCATATGCCTCCAGACCCAACCCAAAGTGTGGACCTGGCTCAATACTAATTTCAGCGTAAGACTGGAAGCGACGAATTCGGCTGTCGAGGAAACCGGATGGCTGTGCATCCAGTTCGCGGCGCAGTTTGCAGAAACCTTCCAGTGTCAGTACTTCTTCGGCATCGACGTGCATACCGTGGGTTTTCAGCAGCGCGGCCAGAGCGTCGGCGTTGGCCGGGTCGAATCCCATATGGACGTTATAAATACCGAAGCCCAGCTTGTCGCGAAGCACACGGGCGGCGCAAATATTTGCCGCAATCATGGATTCTTCCACGATACGGTTTGCGATGCGGCGTGGCTCAGCGACGATGTCCAGTACTTCACCTTTTTCACCGAGAACGAAACGGTAATCCGGGCGATCTTTAAAGACCAGCGCGTGGTTATGACGCCACTCTCCTCGGCTCAGGCAAATACGATGCAGCAGACGGATTTGTTCCGCAATCGCGTCGTTTTCTGGTTGCCACTCGCCTGTACCTTCCAGCCAGTCGGAAACATTGTCATAGGCCAGCTTCGCTTTAGATTCGATGGTTGCGGCGAAGAAGGTGATGTTGTCTTCAATCGTGCCATCGGCAGTAATGCTCATACGACAAGCTAAAACCGGGCGCACTTCGTTCGCGCGCAGAGAGCAGAGATCGTCAGACAATTCACGTGGTAACATCGGGATATTGAACCCCGGTAAATAATTGGTGAACGCGCGAATTTTTGCCGTTTTATCCAGCTTGCTGCCTTCTGCAATCCAGGCTGTTGGGTCGGCAATGGCGACGGTTAATTGTAGTGTGCCGTCAGCTTGTTCTTCAGCATACAACGCATCGTCCATATCTTCGGTGCTGGCGCTGTCGATGGTGACGAAATTGAGGGCGGTTAAATCTTCACGAACCAGGCCTTCGTCCAGCATTTCGGTTGCTACACCGTCTGGGGCTTCTTTTTCCAGATTATGGCGTGCCAGTGTGACCCACCACGGGACAAAGTGGTCATCAGCAAAAGTGATAAATTGGGTTAACTCGGCGTAGAAGGTGCGATCGCCTTTCAGCGGATGGCGGCGCATTTCTGCAACAGCCCAGTCGCCTTCTTTAAATTCATGTTCAACGCCGCGGGCTGCACGACAAGGAATAGCATCTTTCAGTAACGGATGATCCGGCACAATGGACAGACGGTCATTTTTGCCCTGAACTTTACCCACGAAGCGCGTCAGGAAGGGTTCGATCAGTTCTTCCGGCTCAGCAGACTCACGATCTTTTTCTGTATGGATAACCGCAACAATACGGTCGCCATGCATCACTTTTTTCATCTGCGGCGGTGGAATGAAATAGCTTTTTTGTGCATCGACTTCCAGGAAGCCAAAGCCTTTTTCCGTGGCTTTTACCACCCCTTCAGCACGTGGCGTCTGGGAATGTAGTTGCTGTTTAAGCTGCGCTAGCAGCGGGTTGTCCTGAAGCATAATTGTCTATTTTCGTGGCTAAAAGAGCGGCTGACAGTTTTACGCGATTCTGCCAGTGGCAGCAAGCGCTCTTTCAGTAAGTGGATCGGTTAATCAGTGTCGCCCAGCGCGATTTTCAAGCGATTCAACCATCCGCACAATCCACTCCAGGCTAGCAGGTTAATGGCCTGCTCTGAAGAGATTCCCTGATCGAACAAAGGCGTTAACAGTGCGGTGCTAAAGCGGTCGGGCGCCCGGGTCAGCCATTGTACCGCCTGTAGGGTAACGCGCTCAACCGGATGTCGTTGTTCCCAACGTTGTAATTCACGTTCATCCTGGCGAAGAACGGTAATGGCCTCGGTTAATTCATGAGCTGAATACGCATGTTCATTAAAACAGGCCACGCTGCCATTAATCCGTGAAGTCATCAGCGTCGCCAATGAAAATGCCTGTACCGGTATCCCGCTACGTTGCGTGCTGGAAATGAGCGACCCGAGTAAATCCAAAATGACGGGGGAATGTATCAGTAATGGCAGTAACGCTTGCAGTTCCTCGGGATAACGTCTGTCTACCGACTCATCATGATTAAGATGTTTTTCTATCGGGAATGGCGCAGCGTGCCAGGTTGTGTTTGTTGCATTAAATGGCGCAGCGTGAGCGAATTGTTGTATATCGAGACCCGGAATTCGGCGCACCGGATGTCCACACCAGGCCTGAAACAGGGCCACGATACGGGCCTGAAAACCGACGAATCCGATAATTTGATTCATCAGAATGCTATCGCTGGTGGTTAGCCCGACAGCATCCAGATGCTGGCGATCGCGCGCGCCTATCACGGCAGGAGAGCTGGCAAGTTGACGAGCATATTGGGTGATTTGCGCCAGTCGATGGTTACTTTCCCGCGAGGAGTCCGGCCCAGGAAGCGGTGCTAGACGCGCGGCATAGTGATTACATAATCGCTGGACGCCATATACCTGAGCGACGGTTAACGCCGTACTCATCCGTTCATAGGCGCTGAATGTGTGCATCTGACTCAGGTTTACGTGGGTCGGGAAGAGAATCTGTGCAAGTTTACGGGCAGGGATTAACCAGGATTGAAAAGGTAAAAGGGCGTCATCAGATATCGGCAGTTCCAGTAAAAAGCAGTCGTCGACATGAGCGGCTTCCGGCACCAGCGGCAGAACATCTTGTGGATACATGCTGGATTGCGTCTCATGATACCAGTGGCTTTTGCCTTCAATTCGGCGTTGTTCCATGGGCGGTCCTTGGTCTAAAAAGTGGCGACCCGGACACGTCGTCATACCACTCGCCGGATCGTTTGCGCTGCAATATCCTGACGTAAGCAGAAGGGGGGATGAAAGATTGTTACGTGATAATAAATATCAGAAAAGCATATATGGGACAGGGTAGAGGGGAATTAAAAACGAGCATCATGGGCGACAGCGGGCCGCCCAGAGAACAGTGGAAGATTATTTCAGTTCTAGTTCATTCATTGCAGCGATGCTGAAACCACCGTCAACGTGTACGACTTCACCAGAGATACCGGCAGAAAGATCGGAACACAGGAATGCCGCAGAGTTGCCCACATCTTCAATGGTAACAGTGCGGCGAATCGGCGTAACAGCTTCGCAATGGGCCAGCATTTTACGGAAATCTTTGATACCGGAAGCGGCGAGGGTGCGGATTGGACCTGCGGAAATTGCGTTTACGCGTACGCCTTCAGGCCCCATTGCGTTAGCCATATAACGGACGTTTGCTTCCAATGAGGCTTTCGCCAGGCCCATCACGTTATAGTTAGGGATTGCACGCTCTGCCCCCAGATAGGACAACGTCAGTAGCGCAGAGCCAGGGTTTAGCATGGAACGACATGCTTTTGCCATCGCAACAAAGCTATAAGCGCTAATGTCATGCGCAATTTTAAATCCTTCGCGGGTAACTGCGTTCACATAATCGCCATCCAGTTGGTCAGCAGGTGCGAAGCCGATGGAGTGTACGAAACCGTCGAATTTCGGCCAGGCTTTGCTCAGTTCAGCAAACATGGCGTCAATGCTGGCATCTTCAGCCACATCACACTGCAAAACAATGTTGGAGCCTAATTGCGCTGCAAATTCTTCCACACGACCTTTCAGCTTGTCGTTCTGGTAGGTGAACGCCAGTTCGGCACCTTCGCGATGCATCGCCTGAGCGATTCCCCATGCGATAGACAATTTACTGGCAAGGCCTGTCACCAGAATGCGCTTACCTGATAAAAAACCCATGGCTTTAATCCTTTTGGCTAACACTTATATTATATCAATCAATGAGTTATGATTGACGCATT
Source organism: Citrobacter sp. Cpo103 (assembly GCF_030332605.1). NCBI lineage: Bacteria > Pseudomonadati > Pseudomonadota > Gammaproteobacteria > Enterobacterales > Enterobacteriaceae > Citrobacter > Citrobacter sp. Cpo103. The sequence goes on from NZ_JAOWHO010000024.1 coordinate 36,649, forward strand.
AAACACACTCGAAATTGGCCTGAAATTATATCCCACGCTTTTTCCCTGGAGAATGGTTATCCGCCTCACGTGACCTGTCACGTCATTACATGTGGGGAGTATATCATCCCCCTCCGCTTGTGCTTCGTTCAGGCATCTAACGTCGGTGAATCAGAGAAAATACGAGGTTTCAAAGGCATTGAAATGGTATTATTTCATTGCTAGCTGATGTTAATAAACATAGCAAGGTAGGAACTTTCTTAAAACAATAAATGTGACAATATTCAGCTTGTTATGATATATTGTTTTTATCGATCAATATCGAATCATTGATCGATATTATTGATTGATTGTGATTAGAAGTGCATTATCAGGATGTTATGATCAATTGGAGTGGTCTTATGCACTATCATTTCATCGCGGAACCGATGAGAGACACAACAGATAAATTACTGGGTGTGGAGATTAACGCCCGGTTTACTTCAGATACGGTTCACCCGTTGCATCCAGATTTCATCATTTCAGCGTGGGATAGCGAACAAAAGCGTAATTTCATGCTCGAGCAAATTCGATTAATTGCCGAAAAGCGTGACTGGTTTGAGCACAACAGCCTTATTTGCACCCTGAACCTCATTGACGAAATGGCACTGCTGGCGATTGGTGATCCAGCCATCAAGTCGGCCTTACATGCTCTACCATTTATTGCACTGGAACTTTCAGAACGTTTTCTGTCGAATACCATGTGCCTGAATAATCTGCTGATTAATTCACTTCGCGACGGCCCAAACGCATTGTGGTTGGGCGATCTTGGCTCCGGCAGCGTAGGGGCCAGTCCGCTGGTTTGCGGTCATTTTGACGTTGTGAAGCTGGATCGCGGTTTCTTCCTGGAACAGGTAGAAAAACCGATGTTCCCGGTGCTGATCAAAAATATCAGGGAATATTGCGACCGTGTTGTGGTGAAGGGAGTAGAAACAGTACGACTTATCGACGAGGCCAGTACCGCAGGTGTCTGGGCAATGCAAGGTGGTGCCCTTTACCCTTCAGTCGCGTTTACCGAAGTTGATACGCTGCTCTTACCCACATTGTGTCACTGATGGCAGAATGCCCCCCGGTTGAGGAGGGCAGCCGTTTGTTAACGATCTTTTCGCCAGGCATCAGCGGTAAGCGCTTCGCCGAAATGACCTGCAATCAGGCGGCGGGTAAGCTCATGAAGAGGGGACGCCAGAACATCCGCTGTACTGCCGCGTTCTACCACTTCGCCCTGATGCATGACTAATACCTGATCGCTGATGTGCTTCATCATGCCAATATGTTGGGTCACATAGATATACGAAATCCCCTGTTTTTCCTGCAATTCCAGCATCAGATTGATGAGCTGCGAACGCATCGACATGTCCAGAGAGGCCAGGGCTTCGTCGGCGATAATGACTTTGGGGCGTAAAATGAGCGCGCGGGCAAGGCCCAGACGCTGTTTTTGCCCTGGGGCCAACATATGTGGGTAATAACTTACGTGATCGGGCAGCAATCCGACCATGCGCATGGTCTCCACGATCTGTTTACGACGCTGCTCAGGCTCGAGGTCGGTATTCAGACGTAGCGGAAAATCGAGGATCTGCGAGATACGTTGCCGAGGATTAAGCGATGTTGACGGATCCTGGAAAATCATACGGATCCGCTGACTACGAAATGAATAATCGCCATATTTTAACGGATGATCGTCAATCAGCAGCTCACCGCTGGTGGGTTCAATCATACCCGCCAACATTTTTGCCAGCGTAGATTTCCCCGAGCCGTTTTCACCAATGACGGCGAGCGTCTGACGTTCGCGCAGGGTGAAACTTAGGGGCTTAACGGCCTCAACGGTCTGGCGGCGAAATAAACCTGTCCGGTAGCGAAAGGTTTTGCTCAGATTACGAACTTCGAGCAGGGTTTCTACCATCTCACTCTCTCTCCATGTTCAGCGGGAAATGACAGGCGTAGAGATGATTCTTTGCTCCGGTCAGTCTTGGGGTTTCAATACATTCGCGTTGTGCATAAGGGCAGCGTGGCCCCAGACGACAGCCGATGGGTAATTGTTCCAGCAATGGAATGGCTCCTGGCATGGTATTCAGGCGGCTTTTGTGCGGCATTGCGCTACCAAAATCAGGAATAGCGCGAATCAACGCTTGAGTATAAGGATGATGTGGAATGGTGACCAAATCTTTACTTGGCGCGGTTTCGACCGTTTGTCCGCAGTACATCACGTTGATTTTGTCAGCCCACTGGCTGAGCATTTGCAGGTCATGGCTTATCAACAAAATGGTGGTATTGCTGTTTTGATTCAGACGGGTTAGCAGACGGAAAATTTGCGCCTGGGTGGTTGGCTCCATCGCATTCGTTGGTTCATCGGCAATCAGCAAACGCGGCTGATTCGCTAATGCAATAGCGATCATGACCTTCTGGCATTCGCCATCGGTCAGCTCATATGGGAAGCTGCGCATGGCATCTTTATGGTCTTTTATCCCGACGCGGTGCAAGAGTTCAATCGCACGGCGTTTGCGCCAACCGATGCGCTGCCACCAGCGACCTTTGTAGGTCCATGCCGGAATATTTTGCATCAGTTGACGTCCGATACGCTCGGACGGATCGAGACATGACTGCGGCTCCTGAAAGATCATGGAGACGTTATGACCGACCAGTTTGCGTCGTTCACGCGCGGAAAGGCGTAGCAGATCGATATCATCAAAACGCATACGGTCTGCGGTTACGCGCCAGTTATCTTTAGCGACACCGCAAATGGCCTTAGCGATCAGACTCTTGCCGGATCCAGATTCGCCGACGAGCCCGCGGATTTCACCCTCATTCAATGTCATGCTGACACGATCAACAGCCTTTACCCAGTCGTCACCGGTCCTGAATTCAATGGTTAGGTTGCGGATATCCAGTAATGGCATTACTCCACCCCCGCAATAATTGCGCGGCGCACGCCGTCACCCAGTAGGTTAACCAGCAACACGCTTATCATAATTGCCGCGCCTGGCAGCATCACCGTCCAAGGTGCGACATAAATCAGCTCCAGCGCGTCGCCGAGCATGGCTCCCCATTCCGGGGACGGCAGCTGTGCGCCAAGGTCGAGAAAACCCAGCGCGGCGATATCCAGAATCGCCATCGACAGTGCGCGGGTGATTTCAGTAATAAGGCCAGCGGTGATATTGGGCAGAACGGCGAACCACAGAATATTCAGTGTGGTTGCACCGTCCAGGCGAGCGGCAATGACGTACTCTTTCTCCAGCTCGTCATGCACCATGCTGTAAACGGAGCGCACCATGCGCGGCAGCAGCGCCAGCCAGACGGCAAACATGGCGTGTGTCAGATGCGGCCCGGCAAAGGCCACCACAATAATCGCCAGCAGCAGAGAAGGGATCGACAGTAGGGTGTCCAGAATGTGGTTCAGCACCGCAGAGCGCAATCCGTGCGTCGCACCGGCAACTACGCCCAATACCAGGCCACACAGCGTGGCGGCAAGAGTAACGACAAACGCGCCGCCAACGGTCGGGGCCGCGCCGCTGAGCAGACGACTTAAAACGTCACGTCCCAGATCGTCAGTCCCGAGGAAGAATGAGACTTCGCCATAGCGCGACCATGACGGCGGTAAAAGCTGATAGCCGAGAAATTGCTGATCGATACCGTAAGGGGCAAACCAACCACCAAAAATACACAGAATAGCCAGTCCCGCACAGCCGTACAGGCCGATCATCGCAGTCGCATCACCATAGAAATTGCGCCATGCGGTGCGCAACGTACCCGGCGGGCGTTTTTCGCTATAGACGCTATCGTAAGGCATACCATTCCTTATGTTTCAGAGGGTTAGCCATAGCACCCAAAATATCAGAGATGACGTTAACGATGATAACCAGGGAACCAATCACCATCACGCCCGCTGAAATCGCCGCGTAATCCTGCTGGCGAATCGCGTTAATCAGCCAACGGCCAAGACCTGGCCAGCTAAAGACCATCTCGGTGATCATCGCCAGCGTCAGCATGGTGGAAAACTGTAAGCCCAGACGCGGGATCACCGGCGGAAGAGCGTTGTGCAGGACGTGACGACGCAGAATCGTTAATCGTGACAAACCGCGTGTGGCCGCCGCTTTGACGTAGTTCTGGTCAAAGACCTCAATGGTGCTGATACGCATCAGGCGGATGACTTCGGTGGTGGGCGCAACGGAGAGCGTCAGCACCGGGAGCACCATATGACGGATAGCGCTGACCAGCATTTCATCGCGCCAGGGCGAGTCGGAGATCCACGCATCAATAATGGCAAAACCGGTAACAGGTTTCACCTCGTAGAGAAGATCAAAACGCCCGGAAACGGGTAACCAGCCGAGGGTCAGTGAGAAGAGCAATGTTAGCAGCAGCGCCAGCCAAAAAACGGGGATAGAAAACCCCATCAGAGCCAATGCGCTGATGCAGCGGTCCTGCCATTTGTTCCGCGTGATACCGGCCAGCATACCAACGGGGATCCCAACCATTAGTGCAAAACCAAAGGCAAGAATGCACAGTTCCATTGTGGCCGGGAACACCTCTTTCAGCTGCTCTGAGATCAACTGACCGTTAATACTGGATACGCCGAAATCCCAGTGAATGAGACCATTGAACCAGAATACCCAGGCGTTCCACAGCGATGCACCCTGTAACGGCGCATGAGGCGTAAAGTAGCTCAGACTGAAGCCAATAAAGGTCAGGAAGAACAGGGTTACCAGTAGCAATAAAAATCGACGCAAGGTGAAGATAATCATGGTTTTTTCACCTCATCTTTCTTTTCCCTGGACACGCCGGCAAAAGAGGCATTACCGAATGGACTGAGTACCAATCCTTTGATGTCGTAGCGATAAGCCTGTAGACGCAGTGAAGAGGCCAACGGCAGAATAGGTAACTCTTGTGCAAGAATATTTTGCGCTTCGTCATAGGCATCTATTCGCGATGAAAGCTGCTGCGAAGAGAGGGCCTTGCGCAGAATGCTGTCAAACTGCGGATTACACCAGTGGGCAAAGTTGGTCTGCGAATTGATGGCGGCACAGCTGAGCAACGGCCGGAAAAAACTGTCAGGATCGTTACTGTCCGTCGCCCAGCCGGATAACGTCAGATCATGGTTCATATCCATTAATCTCGCCTCCTGAAAACGACCTTCTACCGGGATGATCTTCACTTTCACACCCACCTGAGCCATATCTGCCTGAATCAACTCGGCGGTTTTCAGCGGACTGGGGTTCCAGGCCTGAGAGCTGGTAGGGACCCAAAGTTGTAATGTTAGATTCTCCAGCCCCAGCGCTTTTAGCTGCTCGCGCGATTTTGCCGGGTTGTATTCTGTAATTTTAGCTTCGTTATCATAAGCCCACGAGGCGCGAGGCAAAATAGATGCCGCGGTTTCTGCCGTCCCGTAGTAGATAGACTGCATTAAGCGCTGGTTGTTAATGGCCAGCGCCAGCGCATGCCGCACGGCAGGGTTATTCAACGGCGGTTTATTGGTGTTGAACGCCAGATAGGCAATGTTCATCCCCGGGCGCAGCGTCAGGCGCAGGCGAGGGTCATCACGCAATATGCTGAGCTGGCTGGCGGCAGGCCAGGCCAGGACGTCGCACTCGCCAGTGAGTAATTTCGATAAGCGTCCGGTTCCACCAGAGCCGAGATCCACTACGACCTGCGGCATCAGGGGGGTACCACGCCAGAATTTTTCATGTCGCTGCAACCGAATATATTGGCCGGCACGATTCTCCGAAAGCTGGTACGGGCCTGTGCCGACGGGTTGTCTGTCGAGCAACTCCTGGCGATCCTGTTTTGCCAGATTAGCGGCATATTCGGCCGACATTACGGAGGCATAGTGTGTGGCAAGGTGCCACATAAAGGAGGCATCCGGTTGCGTTAAGCGGAATTCAACGGTGTTGTTGTCCAGTTTGCGCACGCTTTGGACGTTATCGGCAAACTGCAGGCTGTCGAAGTAGGGGAAACTGCTACCGTTCACATTGTGCCACGGATGGTGGCGATCAAAGATGCGCTCGAAGGTAAACACCACATCGTCCGCATTTAGTTTGCGGGTGGGGGTGAACCAGGCAGTCTTCTGAAACTGAACGTCACGACGCAGATGGAAACGGTAGGTTGCGCCGTTATCCAGCACTTCCCAGCTTTCAGCCAGCTCAGGCACCAGCCGATAGGTGTAGGGATCTACATCAAGCAGTCGGTCATACAATTGGGCCGCTAACGTGTCGACGATGAGACCGCTGCTCGTTTTTTGTGGGTTGAACGTATTGACCTGCCCGCTGACGCAATAGACAAACCCACTGTCACGGATATCAGCATGCGGAGCTTGCTCAGGCGCAGCAGCAGCCTGACCACTCAGAAATCCAGCCATCACGATCAGAGATGATAAAACCAGGCGCATAATTTTAATGGATTATATAAAGAGGCTATCTTACTAATACTTAATGACATTTGCCATTACCGTTTGTTTTTGGGAGTAACAGGCTCGATAAGCGCGAGTTCAACACCGCGACATGGTCAAAATTCATACCTGCTATCTACTTTGAATCTACTCTGTTAACTATCTTAGCATTTTCATGGCCCATCTGACTTGCTATAAACGTGGGGGCGTTCCTGTCGTTGTTTACTGATTGATATCAGTGTGTACTCGGAAGATGGAGTATGGCATCGATAACGAAGTGTGGAGCGAGCATTTAGAGTGTCACTATCAATGCTGAACTATAATCATTCAGGAAGTAGTACACGTTATGTGAGTTGTAATAGCTAAAGTATCTATAATTATTTCAATATGTTAATTCCATTTTTTCTTCATGGCATCTTAATCTTCTCACCCATTTATGGTGATGATTTCCATTGGTTATTAAATGCATTTTGGCTTTGATCCTGGTTATGAACGGTTTTCTGTTGCCATATAACCTCTAATGGAATGAATTGTATGAATAAATTACTGAGCCTTGTTGTTTCACTTGCCCTATTGCCTGGAGCCGTTTTTGCTGCGTCGACTCCAGACTGTGTGAAGGTGAATAAAGCGCAAATCGAAGCGCTATTTGATAAGTGGAACGAGTCATTGAAAACAGGTAACGCGCAGACGGTATCTGAAAATTATCTTAGCGATGCGGTATTGCTGCCTACTGTATCCAATAAAGCGCGTTTAACGGACGCTGAGCGTGTTGATTATTTCGAGCATTTTCTTGCGAAAAAGCCGACCGGGAAAATTGACATGCGTACCATTCGCCTGGGGTGTAATAAGGCGATAGACACCGGTACCTACACATTCACTTATGCATGGGACGGTAAAGAGTGGAAAATTTCCACACACCACTCTTCAGCGATGCCTGAGGGGTAAAAAGCAGTGCAGGGGGCGGAATATTCACCGCTCCCTGAAGACTAGCCAATAATCGCGATGCCAAGACGTTCCATGAGCAACGATGCCTGGTAGTTGTCCAACTTAACGCCTTGTAAATCAACGCCCCGAATATCTAAGTCACCCAACTCCGAATTGGTCAGATCGCAATGTGTGAAGTTTGCTGCTCGCCAGTCGAAAGTCGAAAACTCGCCGCCGGAGAGATCTGAACCACTGAACGTTGCGCCCAGTACCTGGGCACCCATCCAACGGTTTTCCCACAGCTCACACTTTTCCAGCACGACTTTCGAAAAATTGGCGTAGCTTAGATTTGTGTTAGTGATATATGCGCTGCAAAACCAGGTGCGTGTAGTGATCATATTCATAAAGCTTGCGCCGCGGAAATCTGCGCCTTGTGCGCGGCAGTGGCGAATTTCAATGCCCAGCGCACTGGCATTGCGAAAATCCGCCATGGATAAATCACAGCTTTTAAAAATGGCATCTTTTAGCATTGCACGACTAAAATTGCACCCTTTCTGGCTTTCACGATCATAGAACTGACAGCCGATAAATTCAGTGCCACTCAGGTCGGCACCTGAAAAATCACAGTTAAAAAATGTACTATTTTCAATTTTCTCACCGGTGAAACGGTTTCTGTCAATTTTTTCGCCAACGAGTGCCAGAGCCATATTTGTACCTGTTTTTTTATACAGTAATGGCGTCATGGTAAACCCTGATGAGGTTATGCGTCAAATCCGCCAATATGACATCTGCAAATGTGCTTTAAATCTGGTGTTTTTTCAGCAAAGCGCGAAGCTGATGGTAAGTCAGACCCAGTAATTCAGCGGCTTTTTTCTGGTTAAATTTTGCCTGCTGTAAGCTGGTTTGTAGAAAGTCTTTCTCTTGCTGCTGCTGGAATTCACGCAGATCCAGCGGTAACCCTACAGACATCGGTTTAGTTTCCGGTGGCTGCGGCTGCGTAGTGTGGCGGCGGAAGGGGTCAATGATTATCTCATCCAGCGGGTAATCACTGGTTCCATGCCGGTAAACGGATCGCTCCACGACGTTTTTCAGTTCACGAATATTGCCCGGCCAACGGTAGTGGAGAAGCGTTTCTCTGGCCTCGGCACTAAAACCCGGAAACAGAGGTAACCCGATCTCGCGGCACATCTGAATGGCAAAATGTTCGGCCATTAACATAATGTCACTTTGACGCTCGCGTAACGGTGGGAGTTGCACCACGTCAAAGGCCAGGCGATCCAGCAGGTCCGCGCGGAAAGTGCCTTCGCTGACCATGCGAGGTAAGTCGGCATTGGTCGCACAAACAAGTCGTACGTTAACTTGCAACGGCTGGCTGCCACCAACGCGCTCCAGCTCGCCATATTCAATAACCCGCAGTAATTTTTCCTGTACCAACATCGGGGCGGTTGCCAGTTCATCGAGAAACAGCGTACCGCCGTCGGCGCGTTCGAAACGTCCCGGATGGCGTTTTTGCGCGCCGGTAAAGGCACCCGCTTCGTGACCAAACAGTTCGGAATCAAGCAAATTTTCGTTTAGCGCCGCGCAGTTAAGCGAAATAAACGGGCCTTGCCAGCGGGTGGAGAGGTAGTGCAGGCGGTTGGCAATAAGTTCTTTCCCGGTCCCGCGCTCACCTATAACCAGTACAGGTTTATCCAGCGGTGCCAGATGAGAAACCTGCTCCAGCACTTCAATAAAGCTGTTCGCTTCACCCAGAAGATTATCTTTGTATCCAGCCATGATGAAATTCACCATTTGTTAGTGTTATTCACCAATTTACGCTAATTAGCCTGGCAGGTAAAATTATATAATTACAATAAAATCAATTACATAAAAAGTTGGCACGCCAAGTGCATTATGAAAACAGCAGGGCATAGCCCGATATCAGAACAGTAAGTGAGGATTACATTATGGGTATTTTTTCTCGTTTTGCCGACATCGTGAACGCCAACATTAATGCGTTGCTGGAAAAGGCTGAAGATCCGCAGAAACTGGTGCGGTTGATGATCCAGGAAATGGAAGACACGCTGGTTGAGGTACGTTCTAACTCAGCGCGTGCGCTGGCAGAAAAGAAACAATTATCTCGCCGTATCGAACAGGCCAGTGCCCAACAGGCAGAGTGGCAAGAAAAAGCAGAACTTGCGCTGCGTAAAGAGAAAGAAGATTTGGCGCGTTCTGCGTTAATTGAAAAGCAGAAACTGACCGATTTAATTGCCTCTCTGGAGCATGAGGTGACGCTGGTTGACGATACGCTGGCGCGTATGAAAAAAGAGATCGGTGAGCTGGAAAATAAACTCAGTGAAACCCGTGCTCGTCAGCAGGCGTTGATGCTGCGTCATCAGGCAGCGAGTTCTTCGCGTGATGTTCGTCGTCAACTGGACAGCGGTAAACTCGATGAAGCGATGGCGCGCTTTGAATCTTTCGAGCGTCGTATCGATCAGATGGAAGCCGAGGCTGAAAGCCATAACTTCGGTAAACAGAAGTCTCTGGATCAGCAATTTGCTGACCTGAAAGCAGATGATGAAATCAGCGAGCAGCTGGCGCAACTTAAAGCCAAAATGCAGCAAGACAAGCAATAATAACATCTGGCGGCGCCCGAACGCGCCGCCGCTCATCACCTGTAAGGAGTACTCATGAGCGCGCTATTTCTGGCCATCCCGTTAACCATCTTTGTGTTGTTCGTTTTACCGATTTGGCTCTGGCTGCACTACAGCAACCGTTCCAGTCGTGGCGAACTGTCGCAAAGTGAACAGCAACGTCTGGTCGAACTCAACGATGACGCACAGCGGATGCGCGAGCGCATTCAGGCGCTGGAAGACATCCTCGATGCTGAACATCCAAACTGGAGGGACCGCTAATGGGAGGCGTTAACCTGAACAAAAAACTGTGGCGTATTCCGCAGCAGGGCATGGTGAAGGGGGTTTGCGCTGGGATTGCGCATTATCTCGATGTGCCTGTGAAGCTGATACGGATCCTGGTGGTGTTGTCAGTCTTTTTTGGCCTGGCCTTTTTCACCTTCGTCGCTTACATCGTGCTGACCTTTGTGTTGGATCCGATGCCGGACAATGTGGTTTCCGGCGAGCAGCAGCCATCAAGCGGTGAGCTGTTGGATGCCGTCGATCGCGAGCTGGCGGCTAGTGAAAAGCGTTTACGTGAAATGGAGCGTTATGTGACGTCCGATACTTTTTCCTTACGTAGTCGCTTCCGTCAATTGTGAGGACAGAAATGAACAATCGCTGGCAACGTGCCGGGCAAAGGGTTAAGCCGGGCTTTAAAATAGCAGGTAAGCTGGTGCTTCTGACCGCGCTGCGCTACGGCCCGGCGGGTGTAGCAGGGTGGGCGGTGAAGTCCGTCGCCCGACGCCCGCTAAAAATGCTGCTGGCGTTGGTTCTGGAACCGGTGTTGAGTCGGGCTGCGGCAAAATTGTCGAAACGTTATTCAGGTAATCAACCCTGATATTTGAATCAGCAAAAGCAAGCAACAATTAATCAACATTCCCTCAGTTAATTTGCGGCAGCTCACAAATATAATTTTGGGGCTGTCAAAATTCTTTTGGGTCGTTACCACGGGTATTGAAGGTGAACTAAAAAATCTATTTCGCAGGGCATTAATACACAGGTTTTATATCAGGAAGTCGGTCAGCAATATTTGTGTTCCTATAGTGATATTCTGTAATCCTTTCTCACCTGCAATCAGATTAAATAATAAATTATAGCTTTGCTCACCTAATTGTTGGGTAGGAACATCAAATGCGGGTAGAAAAATCAACAGGCTAACTGCAGCACGGGTAACCTGAGGAACAATCGTCCGCGCCTGCAGACGGTGATAATGCGGTCGCAATATTTTCTTAAGAACTGGCGTATAGTGTAGAGGTAAATCCAACTATCAGTCAGGAAGATATTATGTTGAAAAAAGGTGTATTAGCGTTGGCTCTGGCCATCGGCATGCCGGTTTATGCTGCGGAACATTGGATCGATGTTCGCATTCCTGAACAGTATCAACAGCAGCATATTCAGGGGGCCGTCAATATTCCGTTAAAAGAGATGAAGGCACGTATTGCAGCTGAAGTTCCTGATAAGAACGACACTGTAAAGCTGTACTGCAACTCCGGGCGTCAATCGGGACAAGCGAAGGATATGTTGACTGAAATGGGCTATACGCAGGTGACGAATGAAGGTGGCATCAACCAGATCTCGCTTCCTAAAGTAGAGAATAAATAATCCGTACGCAGTTCTTCTGCTCCTGGCGGTAAGAATAATGCCGCCAGGAACTGCCCAGGTAGTTGATAAGTAAGAATTGACCCCTATCTTTACTTCCTGTTTGTTATAATTTCTTCGGTTCCTTCAGCAAAACGGGATGGCGATGAAGCGACTTAAAAATGAACTCAATTCGCTGGTTAATCGCGGCGTAGACCGGCATTTACGCCTGGCTGTTACCGGACTTAGCCGCAGCGGTAAGACGGCGTTTATCACCGCGATGGTAAATCAGTTACTCAATATTCATGCCGGTGCACGTCTGCCGTTGCTCAGCTGCGTGCGCGAAGAGCGTTTGCTCGGCGTGAAACGGGTTCCTCAACGCGATTTTGGCATTCCGCGCTTTACCTATGATGAGGGACTGGCTCAGCTGTACGGCTCTCCGCCGACCTGGCCGACCCCTACGCGCGGCGTGAGTGAAATATGTCTGGCGCTACGCTATAAATCCAATGACTCTTTACTGCGCCACTTTAAAGACACCTCCACGCTGTACCTGGAGATCGTCGATTATCCGGGGGAGTGGCTGCTCGATTTACCGATGCTTGCCCAGGATTATCTGAGCTGGTCGCGGCAAATGACCGGATTATTGCAGGGGCAGCGGGGCGAATGGTCGGCAAAATGGCGGCAGTTATGCCAGGGGCTGGATCCGTTGGCGCCTGCTGATGAAAACCGTCTGGCGGAAATTGCTGCCGCCTGGACGGAGTATCTGCATCAGTGTAAACAGCAGGGCCTACATTTTATTCAACCGGGCCGTTTTGTCCTGCCCGGGGATATGGCGGGCGCGCCTGCGCTGCAATTCTTCCCGTGGCCGGATGTCGATGCCTGGGGGGAATCAAAGATGGCGCAGGCTGACAAACACACCAACGCGGGCATGTTGCGCGAAAGATTCAATTATTACTGCGAAAAGGTCGTCAAAGGGTTTTATAAGAATCACTTCCTGCGCTTTGATCGCCAGATTGTGCTGGTCGATTGCCTGCAGCCGCTCAACAGCGGGCCACAGGCGTTCAACGACATGCGCCTGGCGCTTACTCAGTTGATGCAAAGCTTCCATTACGGGCAGCGTACGCTGTTTCGTCGGCTATTTTCTCCAGTGATCGACAAGCTGCTGTTTGCCGCCACCAAAGCCGACCACGTCACGGTGGATCAGCACGCCAATATGGTGTCGTTATTGCAGCAGCTGATCCAGGACGCATGGCAAAACGCTGCGTTCGAAGGTATCAGCATGGATTGTCTGGGGCTGGCATCGGTGCAGGCAACCACCAGCGGCTTGATCGATGTGAAAGGTGAAAAGATCCCGGCGTTGCGTGGTAATCGTCTGAGCGATGGCGAACCGCTGACAGTCTATCCGGGGGAAGTGCCCGCGCGTTTACCTGGGCAGGCATTTTGGGACAGCCAGGGCTTTCAGTTTGAGGCGTTTCGCCCGCAGGTTATGGATGTCGATAAACCCTTACCACATATCCGCCTCGATGCCGCGCTGGAGTTTTTAATAGGAGATAAATTGCGATGAGCGAGCCGTTAAAACCGCGTATCGATTTCTCAGGTCCGCTGGACGTGGAACAAAACACGGCGTTTAAAGCACAACAAATGTTCAACGAAACGGAGGCGCAGACTTTTTCTCCGGCGAAAGTGGATGAACCCCTGGAAGACGAAGGTCAGGCGGAGGCCGTCATTGATGCGGCCTTACGCCCCAAACGCAGTCTGTGGCGCAAGATGGTGATGGGGGGGCTGGCGCTGTTTGGCGTGAGCGTTGTTGCTCAGGGTGTGCAGTGGACCATGAACGCCTGGCAGACTCAGGACTGGGTCGCGCTGGGAGGATGTGCCGCAGGCGCATTGATTATCGGCGCAGGTGTCGGATCGGTGGCGACCGAGTGGCGCAGATTGTGGCGATTGCGTCAGCGCGCGCACGAACGTGATGAAGCGCGAGACTTGCTCCACAGCCATGGAACCGGAAAAGGTCGTGCATTTTGTGAAAAACTGGCGCAGCAGGCGGGTATCGATCAGTCGCATCCAGCATTGCAGCGTTGGTATGCCTCAATTCATGAAACGCAGAACGATCGCGAGGTGGTCAGTCTGTATGCCCATCTTGTGCAGCCGGTACTGGATGCGCAAGCCCGGCGTGAGATTAGCCGTTCTGCGGCAGAGTCCACGCTGATGATTGCCGTCAGCCCATTGGCGCTGGTGGATATGGCGTTTATCGCCTGGCGAAATCTACGGCTGATTAATCGCATTGCATCGCTGTATGGCATTGAACTTGGTTATTACAGCCGTCTGCGTCTGTTCCGCCTGGTGCTGCTGAATATCGCTTTTGCCGGGGCCAGTGAGCTGGTGCGGGAAGTAGGGATGGACTGGATGTCGCAGGATTTAGCCGCCCGCTTATCAACGCGTGCCGCACAGGGCATTGGCGCGGGGTTGTTAACGGCGCGTCTGGGCATTAAAGCTATGGAACTTTGCCGACCGCTGCCGTGGATCGATGATGATAAGCCACGACTGGGCGATTTTCGCCGTCAACTGATTGGCCAGGTGAAAGAGACCTTACAAAAAAACAAATCTCCGCGCGAAAGTTAGCTAAAAAACAGGCGCCGATCGTATAACTTTACGCCCCGGCGCCCAATTTTCCAGCGCGCTGTCAATATTTGTTGACAGAGTTCTTCCTGCGAACCAAATACTGTCTTATCATTTACTACATAATCCCTTGTCCTGATGAAGGTTCCTATGCGTTTGGAAGTCTTTTGTGAAGACCGTCTTGGTCTGACCCGCGAATTGCTCGATTTACTGGTGCTGAGAAGCATTGATTTACGCGGCATCGAAATTGACCCCATCGGGCGGATTTACCTTAATTTTGCGGAGCTGGAGTTCACCAACTTCAGCAGCCTGATGGCTGAAATTCGCCGTATTTCAGGGGTTACGGATGTGCGTACCGTGCCATGGATGCCTTCCGAACGTGAACATCTGGCACTAAGTGCGCTGCTTGAAGCGTTGCCAGAGCCGGTTCTTTCTCTTGATATGAAAAGCAAAGTTGAGATGGCGAACCCTGCGAGCTGTCAACTTTTTGCGCACACCCAGGAGCGGATGCGCAACCATACCGCAGCCCAGTTAATCAATGGGTTTAACTTCCAGCGCTGGCTGGAAAGCAATCCGCAGGATTCCCATAGCGAACATGTCGTGATTAACGGGCAGAATTTCCTGATGGAAATTACGCCCGTCCATTTGCAGGGCGAAAATCAGGAGCAGATGTTGACCGGCGCGGTGGTGATGTTGCGCTCCACCATCCGAATGGGACGTCAGCTGCAAAATATGACAACGCAGGATCTCAGTGCGTTTAGCCAGATTATTGCCGTCAGCACCAAAATGAAACACGTCGTAGAACAAGCGCGCAAGCTGGCGACGCTGAGCGCGCCGCTACTGATTACTGGTAATACCGGCACCGGCAAAGATCTCTTTGCTCATGCCTGCCATCTGGCAAGCCCGCGTGCGTCGAAACCGTATCTGGCGCTGAACTGTGCGTCAATCCCTGAAGATGCGGTTGAAAGCGAGCTGTTTGGCCATGCGCCGGAAGGTAAAAAAGGGTTCTTTGAGCAGGCGAATGGCGGTTCGGTTCTGTTAGATGAAATTGGCGAAATGTCGCCGCGTATGCAGACCAAATTGCTGCGTTTTCTCAATGACGGTACGTTCCGTCGCGTGGGAGAAGATCACGAAGTTCATGTTGATGTCCGTGTGATTTGCGCCACGCAAAAGAACCTTGTGGAGCTGGTGCAGAAAGGACTTTTCCGTGAAGACCTCTATTATCGTCTGAATGTACTGACGTTAAACCTGCCGCCGCTGCGCGATTGCCCACAAGATATTATGCCGCTCACCGAACTGTTCGTGGCGCGTTTTGCCGATGAGCAGGGCGTGCCGCGTCCGAAGCTGTCCGCCGATCTCAGCACGGTGTTAACCCGTTACGGTTGGCCGGGCAACGTGCGTCAGCTTAAAAATGCTATCTACCGGGCGCTGACCCAGCTTGAAGGCTATGAACTGCGGCCACAGGATATTTTGCTGCCGGATTATGATGCGGCAACGGTTGCGGTCGGAGAAGAGGTAATGGAAGGGTCGCTGGATGAAATTACCAGCCGCTTTGAACGCTCCGTGCTGACGCAGCTGTATATGAATTATCCCAGCACGCGCAAGCTGGCCAAGCGCCTCGGCGTTTCGCATACCGCGATTGCCAATAAATTGCGCGAGTACGGCCTGAGCCAACAGAAAAAAAGCGAAGAGTAATGCCGTAAATGAAAATGCCTCCATGTGGAGGCATTTTTGTATGCAAACGCAGCTTACGCTTTCAGTACGTCCAGCGCCGCTGTGTAGTCTGGTTCGTTGGTGATTTCATTGACCAGTTGGCTGAAGACGACGTTGTCATTTTCATCGATAACAACTACGGCACGTGCGGCCAGACCTTTCAGCGGGCCTTCAGCGATTTCAACACCGTAGTTTTTCAGGAATTCTGCGTTGCGCAGGGTGGACAGCGTGATAACGTTGCTCAGACCTTCCGCGCCGCAAAAACGAGAGTGGGCGAATGGCAGGTCGGCCGAAATACACAGTACGACGGTATTGTCGATTTCTGTCGCCAGTTGGTTAAACTTACGTACCGATGCCGCGCAAACGCCAGTATCGATGCTTGGGAAAATATTCAGCACTTTGCGCTTGCCTGCAAACTGGCCCAGCGTAACGTCAGACAGGTCTTTAGCCACAAGGGTAAAAGCCTGAGCTTTGCTTTCAGCTTGAGGAATGGAGCCGGCAACTGCAACCGGGTTGCCCTGGAAATGAACGGTTTGTGACATGGTTATCTTCCTGTTTACATATAGTTAACGTCGAGGCTAGTTTATGCCATCAACAGTTAACACGGCAAACGCTATTTGCGGATATCCGCTTCAGGGACTGCATTAAGGAAAACAAATGAGAACAGTTAAGGTATATGAGGAAGCCTGGCCGCTGCACACTCCCTTTGTCATCGCCCGTGGGAGCAGGACCGAAGCGCATGTGGTTGTCGTCGAATTGACAGAAAATGGCGTCACAGGTATTGGCGAGTGCACACCGTACCCGCGCTACGGTGAAAGCGATGCCTCTGTCCTGGCGCAAATTATGAGCATTGCGCCACAACTGGAAAACGGACTGACGCGTGAAGAGCTGCAAAAGCTGCTGCCAGCAGGGGCTGCGCGAAATGCCGTAGATTGTGCGTTGTGGGATCTGAGTGCGCGTCAACAGCAGACGTCGCTGGCGGAATTGGTGGGAAGTGAACTGGCGGAAGTGGTGACGACGGCGCAAACCGTGGTGATTGGCTCGCCGGAACAAATGGCCGCGAGCGCGGCTGCGCTGTGGGGAAATGGTGCGAGACTGCTGAAAGTTAAACTGGATGCTCGCTTGATTAGTGAGCGGATGGTTGCCATTCGTGCGGCTGTTCCTGACGCCACGATTATTGTCGACGCCAACGAATCCTGGCGGGCAGAAGGCCTTGCGGCACGCTGTCAGCTGTTGGCTGATCTAGGGGTGGCGATGCTGGAGCAGCCGCTGCCGGCTCAGGATGATGCCGCGCTGGAGAATTTTGTGCATCCGCTGCCCATCTGCGCAGATGAAAGTTGCCACACTCGCAGTAGCCTGAAAGCGCTGCACGGACGCTATGAAATGGTCAATATCAAACTGGACAAAACAGGCGGTCTGACGGAAGCACTGGCGCTGGCAACGGAAGCCCGCGAGCAGGGATTTGCGCTGATGCTGGGCTGCATGCTGTGTACCTCCCGGGCGATCGGTGCGGCGTTGCCGCTTACGCCGCAGGTTAACTTTGCCGATCTTGATGGCCCGACCTGGCTGGCCAGCGATGCGGAGCCAGCCCTGCATTTTACGACCGGGCAGCTCCATCTCTAGGGTGCCAGCGCAGCAGATTGGACATGGCCAGCAGGTATTTTTCGCTCGCTTCATCCGATGAAATGGGCGGAAATTCGGCGGTTATGCAGTGTAAATTCAGATCTGCGCACCACCTCCCAAAAGAGCCGGGCGTTTCATAACCTACGCTGGTGACCAGAGGCAATTCAAACGACTGTGCCAGCCACGAACCCAGCTCGCTGCTTCTGGGATCTTCAATACAGGCCAGTGGATCGTGGAAAGAGACTACCCAGGCGGGATGAATTCGGTGAATAAGCTGACACAACGCCTGGGTTTCTGGTTCCGAACCCGGACTTTCGCCGGTCAACAACACCACATCACGCTCTTCTGCACTACTGTTCCAGCGATACACCGTTTCGCCCGCTCTCCAGTTTGCGGCGGGAAAATTACGGTTCAGATCGACGCCGTTCGCATTTGCGCGCAGCCCAAGCTGGCAACCGTCAGGGTTTACGGCCAGCACCACATGGTGGCGACGCAGGGAAGGGTTAAGCGTACGCAATGCGCAGGAAAGGGTAACGACCGAGGAGTTTTCGTCGCCGTGCGTTCCCGCCAGTATCAGGCCGCTTTCACGATCGGCTGCCAGTGCAGGAAACCAGATTAGCGGTGCGCCTAACAAGGAGCGTCCGTAATGTTCGGTTCCAGGTGGGAATGCGCCGCGCTCGGCACGGGGACGGGTAACGGTCATAGTCATCTCTGAATGCTTGGATTGTTACTCGCAGTGTTGTGCAAAATGTATGGATAATCAAATCGTTTTCACACACTTAACTTTTCAGGTGTAATATCACTTTCTTGTCGGAAGTTAATTGCATTTCCTGCTGGCGATACAAATAATTACACATTCACTTAGTAGCCGGAATTGAGGGTACCTTATGCAGCATTCTGTTTCAGTAACCTGTTGTGCGTTGTTGGTTAGCAGCATTTCTTTATCCTGGGCTGCTGATGTTCCCAGCGGAACGGTACTGGCAGAGAAACAAGAACTGGTGCGTCATATAAAAGACGAACCGGCGTCGCTTGATCCGGCAAAAGCCGTTGGGCTGCCTGAAATACAGGTGATTCGTGATCTATTTGAAGGGCTGGTCAACCAGAATGAGAAGGGTGAGATCGTGCCTGGCGTCGCTACCCAGTGGAAGAGTAACGATAACCGCATCTGGACGTTTACGCTGCGCGACAATGCGCGATGGGCGGATGGTACGCCAGTAACGGCGCAGGATTTTGTCTATAGCTGGCAGCGTCTGGTTGATCCAAAAACGCTGTCGCCGTTTGCCTGGTTTGCTGCGCTGGCGGGTATTAATAATGCTCAGGCTATTATCGATGGCAAAGCCACACCCGATAAACTTGGCGTTAGTGCTGTCGATGCACGGACCTTGAAAGTTCAACTGGATAAACCGCTGCCCTGGTTTGCCAATCTGACGGCGAGTTTTGCATTCTATCCGGTACAAAAAGCCAACGTTGAGAGCGGCAAAGAGTGGACCAAACCAGGCAATCTGATTGGTAACGGCGCCTATGTGCTCAAAGATCGCGTCGTAAACGAAAAACTGGAAGTGGTGCCGAACACGCATTATTGGGACAACGCCAAAACAGTGCTGCAAAAAGTCACCTTCCTGCCGATCAACCAGGAATCAGCTGCGACCAAGCGCTATCTTGCTGGTGATATTGATATTACCGAGTCCTTCCCGAAAAATATGTACCAGAAACTGTTGAAGGATATCCCGGGTCAGGTTTACACCCCGCCGCAGCTTGGTACTTATTATTATGCCTTCAATACCCAGAAGGGACCGACTGCCGACTCACGCGTGCGCCTGGCGCTCAGCATGACTATCGATCGTCGTCTGATGGCGGAGAAAGTTTTGGGTACCGGTGAGAAACCAGCATGGCATTTTACGCCGGATGTAACGGCAGGATTTGTGCCGGAACCTTCACCGTTTGAGCAAATGAGTCAGGAAGAGCTGAACGCGCAGGCGAAAACGCTGCTGCGCGCGGCGGGCTATGGCCCGCAGAAACCGCTTAAACTGACGCTGCTGTACAACACCTCAGAAAATCATCAGAAGATTGCTATCGCAGTGGCTTCTATGTGGAAGAAGAACCTCGGTGTTGACGTAAAACTGCAGAACCAGGAATGGAAAACGTATATCGACAGCCGTAATACCGGTAATTTTGATGTGATCCGCGCCTCATGGGTGGGTGACTACAATGAGCCTTCTACGTTCTTGTCGCTATTAACATCGACTCATACGGGCAATATCTCCCGCTTTAATGATCCGGCGTACGACAAAGTGTTGACCCAGGCAACTCTGGAGAATACAGAGAAAGCGCGCAATGCCGATTATAACGCCGCGGAGAAAATTCTGATGGAACAGGCACCTATTGCGCCGATTTATCAGTATACCAACGGGCGTTTAATTAAACCGTGGCTGAAAGGGTATCCGATTACTAACCCTGAAGATGTGGCCTATAGCCGCACAATGTATATCGTTAAGCACTAACAGAGATAATGGCTGGTGTGATTTTGCATCAGCCATTTTATGTTTCCGGCGGCTGATGCTCCCGGCAAATCAGCAATGAATCTTCTTCACTCAATCTCTCTTTCGTCAGATTACAAAATCCCTGACCATCAATTTTTTGGTGGAACCGACAGCTATGGCAAAGACCAAAGCCAGGCACATTGTTGGTCCTCTGGATCCCGCGTAACAGTTCTAACAGCAGCTCTCTGAGCACGATCGCCCGTTCACCCATTGCCGATTCACCCTCCACTAAAAACGTGGGGGGCAGCAGGGCTTCCAGTAAGGTATTGGCCGACTCACTTAAGTGTAGATGGACGCTACGTTTATCACGGTCATCCGGCTTGCGAACAATCAACCCTTTGTTTTCCAAAAGCTTCAGCGATTGTGACACGGTACCTTTGGTGAGACCAAGGTAGTCTGTCACGCCAAGCGGCGTATTGGAATAACGGTTGCAACGGGCCAGATACATTAACGCGCTAAGTTGTACTGGCTGGAGATCCGCCAGTAAAGGGTGCTGGCGAAACCACATCCTTGTCAGGCTGGACAGCCGGTCAAGTACGTCGAAAAGTGACATGTTGGGCATAACAAATCCTCCTCGGCATATAGTATCGATTAAAAACTATATTGACAAAGGATAAAAGCAGCGTAGCATAAATTATAGTATCGAATCGATACTATAATTTAAAGGAGATGTATCATGACTAAAGCTCGTTTCTATCATGCAGGTTGCCCGGTTTGTGTTTCCGCAGAACAGACACTTCTGCAGCATTTGTCTGCAGATGTTGAAATCGATGTGGTTCATCTGGGAGAGCAACCTGATCGGGTTGCTGAGGCTGAAGTGGCTGGCGTGAAATCTGTTCCGGCGCTGGTGATTGACGGCAATGTGCTGCATATTAATTTCGGCGCTCCCATTGAAGCGTTGAAATAGCTGGAAAGTTCGGGAAGTTGCGTTGGCGATTTCCCGAATATACAAGACGTTGGGGAAGATAGCGTGATGAAAACGACCGAAGAGTATCACCCGATAGATTGCGATCTTCATGATTATCTGGAAATCGCCTGCATGTACCACTATTGGTTGCACATTGAACTAACAGATGGCACATGTTTTGATGCTAAAGCGCTGACGACGTGTACCACAGTGGAAAAAGAAGAATTTCTGGTAGTGGAGCAATCTGAAAATCAGCAAAAAATCCGTCTGGATTATCTGTCAGCGATCACCGCGCTGACGCCAGGAGCGACGTTTAGCACAGTAAATTTTCAGCGAGCCTACCGCGGTTAGACGGTATAAATTCGAATGTCATGTGCCTGGAACGCTGTGGCGTACTCTTTGCTGATGTTGTCCTCTACAACAATCACATCGATATTGCTGCTTTCGGTCACGACATATCGGGCGACGGCTGGGATTTTTTCAGCCGTTAGCGCGACGATGGTTTCATTACATTGTTTTATCACCGCTTTTTTGAACTCACAATCCGCATAATCAAATCCCGTTAAGCCGGATTCAGGCGACATCGCGCAGCCGCCAATAAATCCCTGATCGAATAAAATGTCCTGCACTTGTGCGATGGCGGAAGCTCCCACGCACCCACCTGAAGATCTCTGCACCACGCCACCCAGCATAATGACTTCAAACAGCGGTTTTTTTAGCAAAACGGCGGCAATCTCCGGCGAATTTGTCACCACGGTTAACGCCAGTTCGGCGGGCAGAGCTTCTGCCATTGCGAGATTGGTGCTACCCGTGTCGATAAAAATACAGCTTCCAGATTTGACCAGCCTGGCACATCTCTGCGCGATGTTGCTCTTTTTGGCTACATTAATACTCTTGCGCACGTCGATGTCTTCGGATTCAGGGAGTGTAATGACCGCGCCACCATAAACTTTTTTACACACGCCATCTTTGCTCAATTCATGCAAATCACGACGAATTGTGTGTTCAGAAACGCCTAATCGGTTAGCGAGTTCAGAACAAATGACCCTGCCGTTTTCTTGCAGGATCTGAAAGATAAGCGCCTGACGCTGTTCCGGGAATGCGGCGTAATCGAGCATAGATACTCCAGGTGAAATAAACATCGAGCAATAGAGTGCATGATCGTGCATTATGATTAACGATGTCAACATCCCTTACAGGGGGCCGTACTATTCTGGATACAATGGGAAGAGGTTCGCTATGAAGATTGCGCATATGGCGTTATGGACACAGGATCTCGAGCAGCAAGCTCGCTTCTGGGTATCGTTTTTTGACGGCAAGATCAACGAGAAATACCGCAGTAAAACCAATCCTGGGTTTGAATCTTATTTTGTCAAAATTGGCGAGGAAATTGCGATTGAGTTAATGACCAAACCGGGTCTTATCGGGCAGCAACCTGACAATAATCGTTGCGGATGGGTACACCTCGCCATTTCTGTTGGCGGCAATGAAAATGTTGATGCCATTGCAATGCAAGCGCAGGAACAGGGGATATTAGTCTCAGGTCCGCGTACTACTGGCGATGGTTATTACGAAGCGGTGATAAAAGATCCTGACGGCAATTTAATCGAGATTGTGGCGTAAGTCTTCAATCAGCTACCTGCAAATAAAGAGTACCTGCTACTGATTATTGATGAGCACAGCTCATAAGTTTGTCCTTCTTTTCCTCTCTAATCACCGACACGTCGAGTCTCTATAATTTTACTGTTTTCAGCCCCCGGTGGTGCAATGTTGCCACCGTTTTGGAGAGTCGAATATGCAATACCAACTGGATGCCAGACAACAGGCAGTCATCCCCATTGCGGCATTCACTGCCACAGGACAGATGGAAAAGTTGGACGTCGCGCTCAACGCCGGACTGGATGCGGGACTCACGCTCAGTGAAGTAAAAGAGATCCTGCTACAGCTCTACGCATACTGCGGTTTCCCTCGCAGCCTGAACGGTCTGTCCTGCTTTATGTCGGTGGTGAAAAGTCGAAGCGAGAAAGGGCTTTCAGACGACGAAGGTAGAACGGCCACGCCGCCACCTGCAGACTGGAACAGTGTTCAGGCTGGGAGCCTAACTCAGACACAACTGGTTGGACAGCCTGTAAGCGGTCCGCTGTTTGACTTTGCTCCCGCTATTGATGTCTGGCTTAAAACGCATCTGTTTGGCGATATTTTTCAGCGAGATGTACTCGACTGGCAGGACCGTGAATGGGCGACCGTTTCGGCGCTGGCCGTTCTGGGCGGCGTTAACAGCCAGCTGAAAAGCCATTTTGCGATATGCCTTAACATCGGGATCCTCCCTGAGCAACTCAGTGAGTTTATTACGATACTCGAACAGCACTGTGGAGCCGGGATTGGGGAAAATGCCCGTACGGTTCTTGATGAATGTCTGGCATGAACACCGCGGACATTATCCATACTGGAGTGACTATGAACGAACAATTTGATGGTAACAGCGTCTTTCCGCGTGGAGAGAAAAATGAAGCGTATGCGAAGTATTTCACTGGCGACAGCTATCTGACCATGCTCTCCATGGAAGGCGTGGTAATTGGCAATGTCGCATTTGAACCGGGTTGTCGTAACTTCTGGCATGTTCATCATGAGGGCGGACAGATATTGCTGGTGACCGGTGGCAGAGGTTGGTATCAGGAGTGGAATAAACCGGCACGTGAGCTGAAAACCGGCGATGTCGTGCACATTCCGGCGGGAATGAAACACTGGCACGGCGCCGCGCGTGATAGTTGGTTTGCCCATATCGCCGTGGAAATCCCGGCCCCTGGCGCGTCGAACGAATGGCTGGAACCGGTTAGCGACGCTGAGTACACCCTGCTGCCCTGAACTATGCTGGTTCTGGTAACACCCAATCCCTGAGGAGATCTCAATGGTCATGAATGTGAAGGGTTATGCTGCTCTGGCGGTGAAAGAAGATTTAGTCCCCCATAATTTTGTTCGTCGCGATCCGCGTGAAGATGATGTGGTTATCGATATTTTATACAGCGGTGTATGCCACTCGGATATTCACAACGCCTACAACGATTGGGGCGGTGCTAAATATCCGATGGTACCAGGGCATGAGATCATTGGCCGCGTGGTGCATGTTGGTAAGTCGGTAACAAAATTCAAAGTGGGCGATCTCGCAGGGGTCGGCTGCATGGTTGATTCGTGCCAACACTGTAGCGCCTGCGAGCAGGGGCTAGAGCAGTATTGCGAAGAAGGTAACACGCTAACGTATAACGATATCGACCGTCATGACGGTCTGCCTACTTTCGGCGGCTATTCTGACAAAATTGTCGTTACCGAAAAGTTTGTGGTGAAGGTCCCTGAAGGGATCGATTTACGCGGTGCGGCGCCGCTGCTTTGCGCCGGGATCACAACATGGTCGCCTCTGCGCCACTGGCAGGTAGGCGAGGGCAGTAAAGTCGCGGTTGTCGGTCTGGGTGGACTCGGGCATATGGCAATAAAACTTGCAAATGCGCTGGGAGCGGAAGTTACGCTGTTTACACGTTCACCGGGCAAAGAAGCTGATGCCAGACGTTTGGGTGCCAGTCACGTTGTGCTTTCCACTGACAGTGAACAGATGAAAGCGACAGCGAATCAGTTTGATCTGATTATCGATACTGTGCCCTACGTTCATGACCTGAACCCTTATATCCCAACCCTGGCGCTAAGCGGTACGCTGGTGTTGGTTGGTTATCTTGGTGCGTTGGATCCTTTGCTGAATACGGTTCCCCTGATCCTTGGGCGTAGGTCTGTGGCGGGTTCAGTTATCGGCGGTATTGCCGAAACGCAGGAGATGATGGATTTTTGCGGTCAGCATGGTATTACCGCCGATGTCGAGGTGATCGATATTCAGGATATTAATCGTGCCTGGCAGCGGATGTTGAAAAGCGATGTGAAATACCGCTTTGTAATTGATATTGCCTCATTGAAATAAGTACAAAAAAGACGCGGATTTCCGCGTCTTTTCTTTTGTTAGTGTGTCGATGGCGATGTTTCAGGATTATCCATATACAGCGTCTGGCTGGGGAATGCAAAGTCGGCACCGTTTGCCTGGACTATCGTGATAATCTTTAAATAAACGTCTTGCTGTACCGCGAGCCATTCCTTCCAGACGGTGGTTTTCGTGAAGCAATACACCATGATATTCAACGATGAATCGGCAAATTCATTAAAATAGACCAACAGAGTTTGTTTCTGGTCTATTCCTGGATGGTTTTGCAGCATTTCTCTAACCGACTCGACAACGGCACCGACTTTATCGGCATCCTCATATCGTAACCCGATCACCGTTTTAATTCGCCGGTTGGTCATGCGCCCTGGGTTTTCTACGCTGATGGAGGAGAAAATCGAGTTTGGCACATACAGTGGACGATGGTCGAAGGTGTTTATTTTAGTCATTCGCCAGCCAATTTCTGCTACCGTGCCTTCAATATTGCGGTCCGGGGAGCGGATCCAATCGCCTATGCTAAACGGTCTGTCGAAATAGAGCATAATGCCTGAGAAAAAGTTGCTCAGAATATCTTTCCCCGCCATACCCACTGCGATACCGCCAATACCGCCAAAGGTTAACAGGCCGGATAAGCTCATACCGAAGTGTTCGCCATACAGTAAAATGATGGCAACCACGATGGTAATCTTGATGATACGCGACAGGATCCTCGCGCTGGTGATATCTCTGCCTTTATTAATCTGCGTCTTTTCAAACTGATTAATCACCAGAAAAAGTTTGATGGTCAGGATCAACGCAATCAACGAGGTGCAGATAAAGTCGACCACGCTGGGGGAGATAAATTTCAGGCTGTAACTTTCGATAACGTTATTAGCAATGCTGCCAAACGTCCCAATGATAATGGCATAGACAAAAAATTGTGCGGCATGAAATATGAATCCTTTGCAGCGACGCTCTCCACGATGATACCAGACGCTCATCAGGACCAGCGCGGCACAGCAGCTAAGAATTACCGTCAAATTAAACGCATTATTCATAAACAGTTCAGCGATCATGATTCTTCCTGGCAACTCCGTGTTAGCTAAATATCATCTGACATCCTAATCCCCAGATATTTTACCCAGTTAAGGAGGTCAGATCATTAATCAAAAGGAGAGATAAATAATGCAATCAGCGCTATTTTCAGCGAAATAACGCTGACGTCAACCCTGTATGCGGTTTATGTAGCAGACAGTCAGTTGATGTCATGGTATTGTTAGCGCAAAGTAACAAGGTTTTTCATTTGCAAAAGGACAGTACTATGATCATGGCTAAGCTGAAAACAGCGAAGGGACGGAAGTTTCTGTTGTGCCTGCTTGGAGTGTTTATTATCGCAGCGTCGGTCGTGACGCGAGCGACGATCGGTGGCGTTATTGAACAGTATGACATTCCGCTATCCGACTGGACCGCTTCAATGTACGCCATTCAATCTGCAATGATTTGTGTCTACAGCATGGTGTTTACGATTCTGTTGGCTATCCCGCTTGGTATCTATTTCCTCGGCGGTGAGGAGCAACACTAGGCGTTTAAAATGCCGGATGATATCGCCATCCGGCATTTCATTGTGTGGTTAATCGTCTTCTTCGTCGTCCAGTTCAACTGGTGTCTGATATTCATCCGGCTTGATGACCAGCAGGTCACAGCGTAGATGATCGATAACCTGTTCCGCGGTATTACCAAGAAACGCAGCAGAAATACCGGTACGTCCGACGGTCCCCAATACCACAATACCCGCCTGCAAGTGCTCGGCTAAATCAGGAATGACCTCTTCAGGTAAGCCTTTTTCAACGTGCGTCACTTTCTCATCAATACTGAATTTCTGGCGTAGCGCCTTCATGGCCAGCAGGTGCTGTCCACGAATTGCGTCGTTATAAACGCTGGGATCAAATTCAGGCAGTTCAATCGCGATGTTGATTGGTGTGACAGGGTAGGCGCCTACCAGATGTACTTCGGTATGGTTAACCTGTTCTGCAAGCTGTAGCGTCTCCTTGACCAGTTTTTCATTGAGCGCGTTGTGATAAGCCTCTTCACTGGCGAGGTTTACGGCAACCAGTGCTTTACCCCCTTCAGGCCATGGCTGGTCTTTCACCATCCATACCGGACTTGGACATTTACGCAATAAATGCCAGTCGGTTGGCGTAAATATTACGGCTTCGAGGCGGTCGTGTTGGTGCGCCATCTTGAGGACCAGATCATGCCTGGCACTGATGACTTCCTGGATGATGGCTTCAAAGGGTCGGTTATGCCAGACCACTTTAATCTCCAAAGGGATCCCTGCTTCGATGTAGTATTTCGCTTGTTCACGTATCCATGCAGTTCGCTGGCTGATGACCCCCTGACGCATTGCCGTACGCTCATCAGGCGACAGCAGGGTAGTCATCTCATAGGAAAAGTCATAGATCGGCAAAAAGGCTTTAATTTTGCCACCAATCCGTTGATGCAAATAAACAGCTCGCCGTAATGCTGGTTGATCGTCCTGGTTAGGGTCGATGACGACCAGCATATTTTTATACATAGCCATACAGGGTCTCCTTACGACTGAAGGAATCTAACCACAACAATAACTTACATTCAGTATACACAGATTCTAAAGCGTCACTACACAAATTTGTGTTTTTTGCCTAATCCTATGTATTTCAATAAGTTATTAGAAATTAGATAATCCTATTGATTTCATAAAATTTAATGTCTAGTATCAGCCGCAACAGATACATATGACGTGTTTCTACTCCCTTCCTCACGATGAGAATAACTTAACCTGCTACTTGGCAAGGTGTGATCTCATTACCAGATTATCCTCCTTGTAGACCCTTAACCCTAAACAGTACGCCGATCCTATATGGACTATGGCACAGGGTTTGAAAAATGACTGAACCTGTATCATTAAAACAATTTAACTGTACTGTCCCTGCTGATGATGTTAATGCCATTAAGAAATACTGTTATGTAAATGGGATCACACTTTCGGGTATGACTCGTTTTCTTCTTAGCCATGTACTCAGTGGAGAGATCTCTCTAGATCTCGACATGATCCGTCGTGCTGATTATGAGTACAGATCTAAAGGGAGTCGCTTCTGATATGAAAAAGAATATTATTTGCTACTTCAACTGCTGCCTCTCCATCACCACGAGTAGCGGCTTGGAACGTTTCAAGTACAGCACGATGAAATTGAGCAGATACCCATTCAGCATAAGCATAGGCCAATCGCTCTTCCAACCAAGTACCAATCTGACGATTAGATGCAACTAAGTCGATCCTCAGATTTGAGGATCGGTTTAATTCTTCAGGTAATTCAATGGTTTGAGCATTGCGCAGGAATTGATTTGGTCCCAGACGAGAGGACATAGACCCATTAGCTCGCTGAACATCAGCAAGATTCCAACAATCAACACTGTCTAAAAGGATAGTGGAGAATGTTAAATCTAATCCTAAAACGAATGTCATAGGATTATGCCGTGAGAGCTGGAAGTTGGTGATTGGATAAATTCTTGATAGTTTCAGATTAACAACGTCTCTCTGAATCGCATCAGGTTAAGTTTTATGAAGGTAGGTAAGGTGATTGCCTACCTTTTCTTTTGGACGCTTCCTAGAGGCTCTCAGGCTTGATATGACAAAGGGGCTTAATTGCCCCTTTTTTATGTCACACGTTAAACCAGATAAATTTAACAATAGCTATCAAAGTGACACACAACCAACCAAAACCTACATAGACTAATGCAGTTACCCAAAAATCATATGAACTGTTTTTACTTTTAACAGAAGCATTGATTACATCCTCATTCTGAGAAATAACCAAGCCAATAATAATGACAATCCATCCTGTGATTATCCAGTGATCTAAACCGAGCGCTACAATTTCAGCCATTTTGTTTATCTTTGATTAAACGAGTGAGTATACAATTTGGTAACTAACAGTTACATTGAGAAATCATTTTAAATTACCACTGATACAAAATCGAATTAATAAAATTCATAAAGAAATACTGTTTCAGAATGACATAGGTCAACATTCACTACATGAATACGTGCTGCGAAAGTATCCATATGAAATATGTGTGTATCAGTGGCGTCATGAGAGCCTCTGTAATCAATTTAAATCTATTCCTAACACCTTTCCTTCACTTTTTTTAAAGTCTCTCATAATTCGTTTTAGGTGCATTAAATTACATTCTTAAATCTGAGGAATACAACATACGTTCCTCAATAATCAATCCCAACTTTTCTCATTTCTGGAGGTATTATATATGTAGTAAAGAAAATACTACAGAATACATACTTTTTACTACTTATTTACTACAGATGTCCCAACGAAAATGGGTTTTTTACTATATATATAATAGGTAAATAATTAATATTGATCTTTCTATCACTTCTAATCCAATAAATGGAGATAAATTAATGAATAAATCATTCAACTAGTTAAATTTTTAGACAATAATTCATTAATTATCTAATCAAATATGGTATTAAAATTCAGGGTTTTGTCAGTCCTGAATATCGAGATAAGAAAATATTTGAAGCAATCACGAGAACCAGAAAACAAATAAATAATACAATAGCATAAATAATTTCAAGGGATAGGCTTTCTTAGTGTATCTCTTATCACAAAAGGGGATTGAATATAAATGAGTCTAACAAAAATTAAAGAAGTTAACGAGGCGCTAGAGCGTATCCGTGAAAAGATTACACTTGTTAATGATCAACTATTGGACAATGAAACTGGAAATCCTATTGAAACCACTACAAATAAAGAATGTTATACTCACTTTATTTTTGAAGGATTACGCTTTTCTTATCACCGTGTAGTGTTTTATCTGCATTCAGGTTTATGGCCTGAAATTGTAGATCATATTGATCGCAATCGTTATAACAACCATCCATCAAATTTACGTGCTGCTACGAAAGCAGAAAACAATCGTAATAAGAGCAAGCAAGAAAATGCTACCTCAGTGTATAAAGGGGTTAGCTATCATAAAGGTTCAGGGAAATGGCAAGCATCCATTACATTTAATGGAATGAGAAAACATCTGGGTTATTTTACTAAGCCTGAAGAAGCTGCTAGAGCATATGATATTTACGCTGTTATCTGTTTCCGTGAATTTGCAGTAATCAACAATCATGCAGAAACAGCAAGGATTTTAGATTCAGCTAAAGAGCGAATGATTGAACAGCGTAAACTTGAAAAGGCGTTAAGTCCAGATGAGTAAGGAAATTAAGCCAGTAAATAAAAAAGAATTAAAAGAAATTAAGAACATTATTGATCGTGCTTACTGGCAGTTCAGAGCTTCATCACCGGAGTTAGCAAATCTACCTATTGAGATAGGGAAGGATAAAGTAACTAACTATCTAATAAAGATTGCAATAATGGAGGGTGAAATTAATGAGTAAAACTCTAGACTTCAATCACAACTTAATTAAATTAGCTCCTAATGAAATCACTTATTGTATGGAGCAATCATTAGCTGAGATACGTTACAAAGGGGTAAGATTAATCAATGATAGTATGACGTATGATCAGTGGTATCAATTAGGAGCTTCTATTACAGAGAGCTATGATAGATGGGAATACATTGTTCATAAGGATGGTAAGTTATACGCTGAAATGTGTTTTCATATCGTTGATGATTTCCACTGTGGTAGATGCTTAAACTTACTTCATTGTTTCACACATCCAGAACATACAGGCTTACTAGCTAATGGATTTAATGAATCGCCACGGATAATCTAGACACTTCCGAGCCGTTGATAATACTGGTTTTCATATTCTGTCGGTGACATCTGATTGCTCGAACCATGCCGACGCTTACTGTTATAAAACATTTCGATGTAATCAAAAATATCGCTGCGGGCTTCTTCCCGCGTTCCGTAGATCTTTTTCTTTATCCGTTCGCGTTTCAGCAACTGGAAAAAGCTTTCTGCAACCGCATTATCGTGACAGTTACCGCGACGGCTCATGCTCCCCTCCAGGCCGTGTGATTTCAGGAACGACTGCCACTCATGGCTTGTGTACTGACTGCCCTGGTCCGAATGAACCAGCACCTGTTTTTGGGGATTACGCCGCCATACAGCCATCAGCAGTGCGTTCAGGACAATGTCCTTTGTCATCCGGGATTGCATTGACCAGCCGATAATTTTGCGTGAGAACAGATCAACAACCACAGCAAGATACAGCCAGCCTTCGTGGGTCCTGATGTAGGTTATGTCCGTTACCCAACGCTTATCCGGAGCATCCGGATTGAACTGTCGCTGGAGCCTGTTGGGCGATACGATACTGGCCTCGCCTTTGCGTGCCCGCGGGCTCCGGTACCCGACCTGAGCCTTTATCCCGGCACGATTCATCAGTCGCCAGACTCTGTTCACTCCGCACTGTTGACCGCTATCCCGCAAGTCCAGATGGATCTTGCGATAACCATAAACGCAACCGGACTCCAGCCAGAACTGTTTGATCTGTCCCGTCAGTCTCAGATCTACCTGGTGGCGCTGAGAATACGGTTGTTTAAACCAGGCGTAAAAGCCACTGGGATGAACATCCAGCACCCTGCAGAGCAGACGAACAGGCCAGCAACGGGAGTTGTCACGAATAAAGGCGTACCTCAGTCGGACAGCTTTGCGAAGTACGCCGCGGCTTTTTTTAATATGTCCCGTTCGTCAGTAACCCGCTTCAACTCCTTCTGGAGTCGGCGGATCTCGGCCTGAGCATCTGACTGTTCTTTATTAGTGGATGAGTCCGGACCGTACTTCTTTATCCAGGCGTAAAGGCTGTGGGTGGTGATATCGAGACGTGTTGCAACGCTGGAAACAGAATGACCGCGATCAATAACCTGTTTGACTGCTTCAATTTTAAACTCTTCGGGATAACGTTTACCGCTCATGGGCACCTCTCTTTAAGTCATCTTAAATGACTCCGAGGTGTCTGTTAAACCCGTGGCGATTCA
>NZ_JAOWHO010000025.1:0-128676 GCF_030332605.1 Citrobacter sp. Cpo103
GTCAGTGGAGGCGCATTATAGGGAGTTATTTCAGGCTGACAAGGGGAAATTTAAAATAATCTTCCGAGTGCGTATTTTTTCATCAAAACCACTTAAACTGACAGTTTTTCGAGCGTTTTAAAGCCATAGCGCTGTAGCACAGGCAATAATTGTTCAGCTTCTGTCGTCATTGCCATACAAAATGCGACGTTCTCATCGGTTGATTTCGCATCTGGTGCTTCATGCTCTAACAACCAGGCCGTGCGGCGCGCTATCGCGGCACCAGAATCCACCAGTCTCGTCCCCTCGGGCAGGACCTGTAAAAGCTCTTCCTGTAATAGAGGGAAATGAGTGCAGCCGAGCACTACAGTGTCAGGTGGTTCAGACATCCGCAGCCACGGACGCAGAATACGCCGCAGCTCTTCCAGAGAAACTGTTTCACCGTGTAGCTTCGCTTCCGCAAGTTCCACCAGCTCAGCAGAACCCAACATTGCAATTTGGCATTCGTTAGCGAATCGCGCAATCAGCTCATGGGTATACGAGCGCTTCACCGTTGCACGTGTAGCCAGTAGCCCCACAATACCGTTCGCCGTGAGTCGCGCTGCCGGTTTAATCGCAGGCACCACGCCCACAACCGGGAAAGCAAATTTCTCACGTAACGCAGGGAGCGACACCGTGCTTGCTGTATTACACGCGATGACCGCAAGAGAGAGAGGATAGCGCTGCTGGACCGCAGTCACAATCTCAACAACACGCTCGACGATAAACTCCTCGCTCTTCTCTCCATAAGGAAAGGCGACGTTGTCGAAAGCGTAGATATAGTGGAGATCCGGCAGAAGACGCCGGATCTCGTCATAGACCGACAACCCACCGACGCCGGAATCAAACACCAGCACGGTGGGACGGGGATCAGAAGGTGTAGCTGCCAGACAAGGTGTATTCCCGTCCTGCAGTTGCGTAGCCATAAACTGTCTCGTAATCTTTATCGAACAGGTTGGCGATTTTACCACGAACTGTCAGCTGTGAGGTGATTGGATATGAGGCAGAGATATCTAACAGGCTATACGACGGCATACGACGCTGTGTGCTGGAAAACTGATTCGAGTTATTATTGTAACTCTTGCCATAATATTGATAGGACAAATCCATATCAAAGCCGAGCATCGTCCAATCCAGTTGGTATTTGTATTGCTGACGGGAACGATGAGCCAAGACTTCATTATCAGAATCCCGACGCGGGTCAAGATAACCCATGCTAATACGATGCGTCACTGGCCCAGTATCAAAGTCTCCTGTTAACTCTACACCTTTAATCGTTGCTGACTGGGTATTGTAGTACACCCCTGTCATACCGTTATCTGGGGAGTAATAATCAATCAGATTTTTAATTTTGTTCTGGTATGCCGCAAGCCGCCAGTTAACCGGTCCTGTCAACCCTTGTAATCCGACTTCAAATTGACCTGATTTCTCGGCTTCCAAATTAGGGTTAGGGGTAATATACAAACGGCTTTGGCCATACATTTGTCCCAGTGTAGGCGCCTGGAATCCTGTGCCATAGGAAATTGTTACTTGGTAATCAGGTACAAATTCCCAGCCTACTGCTGTTTGCCAGGTGCCATTCCAACCAAATTGTTCGTTATCATCTCCACGTAGCGCGCCTTCAAGAGTTACCGTATCCACCTTTTGTTGCGCAGTCAGATAATAACCGGTGTTATCACGCTTATAATCATTAGAGTTATACGTATCAACTGATGTCAGTTTTTGTTGTTGCCAGTCAATACCCGCACTAACCGTTCCTTTCCCTACTATGAAGCTGTTGCCCCACTGGACGTTTTTCTGCGTCATATCATCAAGTGTGGTCCCTGCTTGATACAAGCCTTGCGTACTGGAATAGTTATAGTCTTTATATTTCTGATAACTACCAGTAAGTTGTGTGGAGTAAAAATCATTATTCCATGCAAGTCCTGTTTCATAGGTGTGGTTGTAAACCTGGTGCTCATCACCCCCATCTTTATAGCCTGCATCATAGTCCGTATTGTTGCTATAACCATAACCACGAACAAAAGCGGATAATTCGTCAGTAAATTTGTGGGTCACTCCAGCCCAAAATGTCTTATTACGGAAGCCATCACGGTCACTATCTCCCGAATATGAAGAATCGGGTTGAACGTTGTAGCCTTTTGTATCAGTGAAAGAGCCAGCAATCGTCGCCAGTGTATCTTCGCCAAGCTCCTGACGCAGACTTGCATCGTATTGCTGGTAATGATTAGAACCCACCCCAACCTGAACTTTACCGCCGGGTTGCGTATTCTGGGTAATGATATTGATAACACCGCCAATTGCATCCGCACCATAGACTGCCGAGCGCGGGCCACGAATCATTTCAATACGTTGAATCAAAGAGAGGGGGATTTGACTAAAATCGGCAATACCTGTAATTCCCGACTTTGCCAAAGGAATACCATCAATTAAAACTAAAGTATGGCGCACTTCTGCACCACGGATATAGATATTACTGGATTGTCCCATCCCCCCATTTTGCGCAACATCCACACCAGGCAGACGACGCATCACATCAGTCAGATCTTTTGATTGCCAACGATCGATATCTTCGCGTGTCACAATTTCAGTAGGTGCCAGCACGGTATTAACAGGCTGCTGAAAACGGTTGGCAGTAACGACGAGAGTATCTGGGCTAGTATCCTGTGCCCAACCAGAAAATGCCGTGACGGAAAGTGCCGTGCACAGCAACGATTTTTTAATCATTGTAAAGCATCCACAATATAAGAAGGATGCCGCAGGTCCCACCGATAGTACGCGATGATGAAAGCCAGATGCGACGTTAGCCGGCAGGTCTTCGGGCTTGGAGGCAACTTAAAGAGACGATAACTTCCCACGGCATGCCGCAGTGTCTGCACCAGGTGCGCTCATCCCCTACCTTCCTTACCGCTGCGCGTCAGCTCCAGATTCACACTGGATTCCCTTTTAACTCACAGGACCGGAAAACGGATGCTACAGTTTGTTACAACCCACTGTCCAGACTGCGTATCACAATATCGGAAATCATCAATGACTGGACATCTGATGAGCAATCCCTACAATCCCCGCGTACTTTTATTTTTCAGGACGCATCATGACCCCCGAACACCTTCCGACAGAACAGTACGACGCACAGTTAGCTGAAAAAGTGGTGCGTCTGCAGAGCTTAATGACGCCATTTTATGCACAGGCTCCGGAAGTGTTTCGCTCACCGGTCAGCCACTACCGTATGCGCGCGGAATTCCGTTTGTGGCATGAAGGTGATGATCTGTACCACATCATGTTCGACAGCCAGACCAAAAACCGTATCCGTGTCGACAGCTTCCCGGCAGCCAGTGAGCTTATCAACACGCTGATGACGGCAATGATCGAAGGCGTTCGCAACAACCACGTCCTGCGTCACAAACTGTTTCAGATTGATTACCTCACAACCCTGAGCGATCAGGCGGTGGTATCGATGCTGTACCATAAAAAGCTGGATGATGAATGGCGTCAGGAAGCTGAAGCGCTGCGGGATGCGCTGCGGGCGAAAAACCTGAACGTACATCTGATTGGCCGGGCAACCAAAACCAAAATCGAGCTGGATCAGGACTACATTGACGAACGCTTGCCGGTTGCGGGTAAAGAGATTATCTATCGCCAGGTTGAGAACAGCTTCACCCAGCCGAATGCCGCCATGAATATTCAGATGTTGGAATGGGCGATTGATGTCACCAGGGGCTCAAAAGGCGACCTGCTTGAACTGTACTGCGGCAATGGCAATTTCTCGTTAGCCCTCGCACAAAACTTCAACCGCGTACTGGCGACGGAAATCGCCAAGCCATCCGTGGCTGCTGCACAGTACAACATTGCGGCTAACCATATTGATAACGTACAAATTATCCGCATGGCGGCCGAAGAGTTTACTCAGGCAATGAACGGGGTTCGCGAATTTAACCGCCTGCAGGGAATCGATCTGAAGAGTTACCAGTGTGAAACTATCTTCGTTGACCCACCGCGCAGCGGTCTGGACAGTGAAACGGAGAAAATGGTGCAGGCGTATCCGCGCATTCTGTACATCTCCTGCAATCCGGAGACATTGTGTAAGAACCTGGAAACGTTAAGCCAGACGCACAATGTTTCACGTCTGGCTCTGTTCGATCAGTTCCCGTATACGCACCATATGGAGTGCGGCGTACTGTTAACCAAGAAGTAAGACAGAACGTAGGCTGGATAAGCGCTACCTGTTCAGATTGCCGGATAGCGGCGTTGCCTTATCCGGCCTACCGCTACAACTGTTACTCCGCAATTTCCTGTTTACGGTTACGGACTTTAAAGCCGATCCAGAACACCAGAATTACAGACAGTACCGCCGGGAAGAAGTTAGAGCCAATATCCGGATATTCAGCGCGTACCACGGTGCTGTACAACAGAACGCCGAGGATAAAGCAGGCTGCAGCCAGGCCCGGCAATCCCACAGGCATGGTGCGGTTCTGATAGCGTTGATGCAGACAATACACCGTCAGCACCAGCGAAATGATCGGGAATACGGAGAATGGCACAATGGAGCTAAACAGCGCCGCAAATGTACCATTGATCGATAAGCCAGCAACCAGCGCCAGCAGCAGCGTACCTTTATCTTGACCTGACTGTTTCATTGCTTGTCCTTCTCGTTACTCGGAGTGGTGCGTCATCTTCTCTTGTTCACGGCGGTACCAATAAAATGCGCCTTTCGCGATCATGCGTAGTTGCAATACCAGCCGCTCTTCCAGCTGTCGGCGCTGTTCAGCGCCAACATCCAGTGCTTCTGCCCCGGCGCTGAACACAATGGTTACCATGGCTTCGGCTTGCGCTTCAGTAAACGCACGAGGCATATGGTTTTCGAGTTCCAGATAGTCCGCAAGTTCCGCAATGAAGTGCTGAATTTCACGAGCGACCGCTGCACGAAACGCTGCGGATGTCCCCGAACGCTCGCGCAATAATAAACGGAAGGCGTTGGGATTGTTGCCGATGAACTCCATAAATGTTGAGACCGAGGTGCGGATCACACTCCCGCCCTTCGCGATACGCTGGCGCGCCTGACGCATCAACTGACGCAGCATCAGACCGCTCTCGTCCACCATCGTCAGGCCGAGTTCATCCACATCGCGGAAATGGCGATAAAACGAGGTTGGCGCAATGCCCGCTTCACGAGCAACTTCGCGTAAACTGAGACTGGCAAAACTGCGCTCAGCGCTCAGTTGACTAAATGCGGCTTCTACCAGCGAACGCCGGGTTTTTTCTTTTTGTTGCGCTCTAACGCCCATCACGATGTCTGAATCCTTCCACATACCTTGCTGGCACTATACCAGAGATTAGGCGGTTGGCATGGCTTTGTGAATGTTTGTTTACGCGCAGTTTGTGCTTCGACTTCGCAAAAAAGCACAACGATAATTGGGTTATCTCAACAACGATGTTACTATTCTGTTGCTTTTATGTATAAGAACAGGTAAGCCTGACCATGTCACATTCTTACGATTACGATGCAATAGTAATAGGTTCCGGTCCCGGCGGCGAAGGCGCGGCAATGGGTCTGGTTAAGCAAGGAGCGCGCGTCGCGGTAATTGAGCGCTATCATAACGTCGGCGGAGGTTGTACCCACTGGGGCACCATCCCGTCGAAAGCTCTCCGCCACGCCGTCAGCCGCATTATTGAATTCAATCAGAACCCACTGTACAGCGACCACTCCCGACTCCTTCGTTCTTCTTTCGCCGATATTCTCAACCACGCTGATAACGTTATTAATCAGCAAACACGTATGCGGCAAGGATTTTACGAACGCAACCACTGCGAAATTTTGCAGGGAAATGCCCGTTTTGTTGATGAACACACGATTGCCCTGGAATGTCACGACGGTACGGTGGAAACGCTGACTGCGGATAAGTTTGTTATTGCCTGCGGTTCGCGTCCTTATCGCCCTGTTGATGTCGACTTTTCGCATCCCCGGGTTTACGACAGTGACTCTATCCTGAGCCTGCACCACGAACCCCGTCATGTGCTGATTTATGGCGCGGGGGTCATTGGCTGTGAATATGCGTCGATCTTCCGTGGAATGGACGTCAAAGTTGATTTAATCAACACCCGCGATCGTCTGCTGGCATTCCTCGATCAGGAGATGTCCGACTCGCTCTCTTACCACTTCTGGAACAGCGGTGTGGTCATTCGCCACAACGAAGAGTATGAGAAGATTGAAGGTTGCGATGACGGCGTCATCATGCACCTGAAGTCCGGTAAGAAACTGAAGGCCGACTGCCTGCTGTACGCCAATGGCCGTACCGGTAATACCGATTCGCTGGCGCTGGAAAACATTGGTCTGAAAACCGACAGCCGCGGGCAGCTCAAAGTGAATAGTATGTACCAGACGGCGCTGCCGCATGTGTATGCCGTAGGGGATGTAATCGGTTATCCGAGCCTGGCATCAGCGGCCTACGACCAGGGACGCATTGCCGCCCAGGCACTGGTAAAAGGCGAAGCCACCGCGCATCTGATCGAAGATATCCCAACCGGGATTTATACCATTCCGGAAATCAGCTCCGTTGGTAAAACAGAACAGCAGCTCACGGCAATGAAAGTTCCATACGAGGTTGGCCGCGCCCAGTTTAAGCATCTGGCACGTGCACAAATCGTGGGTATGAGTGTCGGAACGCTGAAGATCCTGTTCCATCGCGAAACCAAAGAGATTTTGGGGATCCACTGCTTTGGGGAGCGCGCGGCCGAAATTATTCACATCGGACAAGCGATAATGGAGCAAAAAGGTGGTGGTAACACTATCGAGTACTTCGTTAACACCACCTTTAACTACCCAACCATGGCAGAAGCCTATCGGGTAGCGGCGCTAAATGGCTTAAACCGCCTGTTTTAACGCACTGTCGAAATGGCCATCCATTGATCCACGGATGGCCTCTGCCAGCTGTTCATAACGGCTGCGCAGCGGCGAACCAGGACGGTACACCAGACCAATCGTGCGACGCGGTTCGGGTTTAATGCATGGCAGATAAACGACACCATCACGCTTACGCTCCGGCGGAACGGCCAGCGCAGGCAGCAAGGTAATACCACTGCCTGCCGCCACCATGTTACGCAGCGTTTCCAGACTGGTTGCCCGAAAATGGGTATCTTCATCAGCACCCGCTTCAAAGCAGAAACCCATCGCCTGATCGCGCAGACAGTGGCCATCTTCCAGCATCAGCAGTTTTTCACCCGCCAGATCGGACATCGGTACACAGTCACGGTTTGCCCATGGGTGATCTTCATAGATCGCCAGCAGCATAGGCTCATCAAATAATGGTACTTCGATGAACGCCTCACTCTCTTTCACCAGCGCCAGGATGACGCAGTCGAGCTTACCGCTATCCAGTTGCGCCAACAGCTGATGCGTCTGCGCCTCATGAAGATACATTTCCAGTTTTGGAAAGGTCTGGTGCAACATAGGGATAATATGCGGCAGCAGGTATGGCCCCACCGTTGGGATCAAACCAATATGCAGCGGGCCAGACATTGTCTCGCCTTGTTGGCTTGCCATCTCCTTGAGCACTTTGACCTCGCGCAGCACGGTGCGCGCCTGATCCACCAGCAGCAAACCGGCCTGGGTGAACAGCACCTTGCGACTCGTACGCTCCAGCAACATGACGCCAAGCTCATCTTCCAGCTTGCGGATCTGCCCGCTCAGCGTGGGTTGGCTAACGTGACAGGAGTCTGCCGCTCGTCGGAAGTGACGATGTTCGGCTAGTGCCACCAGGTATTCAAGATCACGAATATTCATTATTCATCCTCCATCGCCACGATAGTTCGTAGCGATAGGTAGCATAGCAACGAACGATTATCCCTATCAAGCTTTCTGTTTAATAATGCACCACAGAAACGGAACGGTACCCCTTTAACCCTTGAAGCTACTGTCCGTTTGAGAGTTTCTCTCATACTCGAAATAACTAAAGCCAACGTGAACTTTTGCGGACCTTGAGTCCGCATTTTTTTTGCATAAAAAAGCCCGGCGTCGCAAAGCTCGGCCGGGTTATGGTTTGGTAGGCCTGATAAGCGTAGCGCCATCAGGCAGAACGGCGCACCGTGCCGGATGGCGGCTTCGCCTTATCCGACCTACAGGCGTGCCTTCGCGAAGTCGATCGCCTGCGCAACCTGCTGCGGCGACACGCCACCTTTCGCTGCACGTTTATCCAGACACGATTGCAACGAGAGGATCGGGTAAACGTCATCGCCAATCACCTGGCTGAACTTTTGTAAGTCGGCAAGCGACAGCGCTTCCAGCGGTTTGCCCTGACGAATCGCCTCGACCACCGTTTCCCCCACGATATGGTGCGCTTCGCGGAACGGGACGCCTTTCGCCACCAGATAATCCGCCAGCTCAGTGGCGTTAGCATAACCCTGCTGCGCCGCTTCCTGACAACGCGGACGTTTCACCTGGATGCCATCCAGCACCAGCGCGGCCATATGCAGACAGTCCAGCCAGGTGTCGAGCGCGTCGAATAGCCCTTCTTTGTCTTCCTGCATATCTTTGTTGTATGCCAGTGGGAGGCCTTTTAAAGTCATCATCATGCCGGTCAGCGCACCCTGCACGCGACCGCATTTGCCACGGATCAGCTCCAGCGCATCCGGGTTTTTCTTCTGCGGCATCAGAGATGAACCGGAAGTCACACGGTCGGAGAGTTCAACAAAGCCCGCTTCGCCGGTGTTAAAGAAAATCAGATCTTCAGCAAAACGCGACAGGTGTACCATGCCGATAGAGGCGTCGGAGAGTAACTCCAGCACGTGGTCACGGTCAGAAACGCTGTCCAGGCTGTTGCGCGTTGCCGAGGCAAAGCCCAACCAACCCGCCAACTGCTCGCGATCGATTTCATACGCCGTACCCGCCAGCGCGCCGCAGCCTAACGGACTGACGTCCAGGCGTTTGAGCGCATCCTGCAAACGGCTCTCGTCACGCGCCAACATTTCAACATAGGCCAGACACCAGTGAGCAAACGTCACCGGCTGCGCACGTTGCAGGTGGGTGTAACCCGGCATGACGGCGTCCTGGTTATTCTCCGCCGTCACCACCAGCGCAGTTTGCAACTGACGATTGGCCGACAGTAATTCGATAACCGTGTCTTTGCACCACAGCTTGAGATCGGTCGCGACCTGGTCATTACGGCTACGCCCGGTATGCAGTTTTTTACCAAGCTGGCCGACTTTATCAATCAGCTTACCTTCCACCCAACTGTGAATATCTTCGGCATCGCTTTGCAAAATCTGCTGAGGATTCGCACGAACCTCTTCCAGCAGGTTATTCAGCGCCTCTTCCAACTGCAGCTGTTCATCGGCGGTCAGTACACCGACTGTTACCAACGCTTTGGACCAGGCCACAGAGCCAACAATATCCTGTTCTGCCAGGCGGTAGTCAAAACGCAACGAGTCGTTGAACTGTTTGAACCGCTGATCTGCTGCCTGTGTAAAACGCCCACCCCAAAGTGCCATAACAAATTTCCTTAATATGATATTTTTGCCCGGTGGCGCTGCGCTTACCGAGCCTACAAAACCCACGTAGGCCGGATAAGGCGAAGCCGCCATCCGGCACATTAATAGTTAAGCCAGAATACGCGTACCAATTGGCGTGCCGTTAAACAGCGCCGGAAGTTGCTCTGCATGACGCCAGGAGGCGATATCCACCGGACGGCCCAGCGTACGCGCGGCATCCAGCGCCGCATTCACCTTCACGATCATGCCATCGGTAATAATGCCCTGTTCAATCAGCTGTTCCGCTTTCGCCGCGGTCATTTCGGCAATGCGCTGGCCTTTGCCATCCAGAATACCGCTCACATCAGAGAGCAGGATCAGATCCGCACCCAGCGTTGCCGCCAGCGCCGTTGCAGCCTGATCGGCATTCACGTTCATCAGCAGACCATCATCAGTGACACCAATAGAGCTCACTACCGGCAGAAAACCGCTTTCCAGCAGCGTGTTAATCAGTTTAGGCGAACCCGGCTGCGCCAGCCCAACATGACCCAGTTCTTTATCGAGCGGCGTCACTTTTACGCTGTCGCCATCGCCAAGATACAGACCAACAGACGCGATGTGATGCTTTTTCGCCCAGGCCAGCAAGGTTTTATTCGCCGTTCCCGCCAGGGCACCGGTAATAATGTCAATTTGATCGGCAGGCGTGACGCGCAGACCATTTTTCTTTTTCACAGGCAGATTCAGCTGCTTCATCAGCTCGTCGACCACGCAGCCGCCACCGTGCACAATGACCAGCGGACGCTGGTGCGACTCACGATAATTCACCAGTGCGGTAAACAAGCGCTCCAGCGCCTCTTCGCTATCCAGTAAAACGCCGCCCAGCTTGATAATTAATGGATTCATTGTTGCACCCTTAAATAAGAGACTGCGTTTGGGCAAAGCCAAAACGAATATTTGCGCACTGCATCGCCTGTGCCGCCGCGCCTTTCAATAAGTTGTCTTCCGTCGCCACAACGATCAAATGCTCACCCTGCACAGCAAACCCTATATCACAGAATGGTAATCCAACCACATTCTTCAGCGCTGGAACCCCTTTGTCATACAGACGCACCAGCGGTTTATCGCC
This sequence comes from Citrobacter sp. Cpo103, assembly GCF_030332605.1. Lineage (NCBI taxonomy): Bacteria > Pseudomonadati > Pseudomonadota > Gammaproteobacteria > Enterobacterales > Enterobacteriaceae > Citrobacter > Citrobacter sp. Cpo103. Next base: position 10,607 of record NZ_JAOWHO010000025.1, read on the forward strand.
ATACGCCTGTTGCAGCGTCAGAGCTACCTGAGCATGAGTTACACCCGCGTTAAGGCGGCAAGTGATAGTTTCCAGAATTCCGCGCGGGAAGTTGCCCAGATGTGGGGTGAAAATCACTTCAGCCCCCAGATGAGTGGCGATTTCCGGCTGATGACGATGGGTAAACACGCCATACGGTTGCAGGCTTACTTCGCAAAAACTATTAGAGATAGCCGCTTTACGGCCCGCGCCGCTCACGCCACTGGTCGCATTAATTACCGGCCACTGGCTGAGATCCAACAGTCCGGCGTCAATCAGTGGTTTCAGCGAAAGCTGCGCCGCCGTCGGGTAACAACCCGGCACAGCAATCAGATTCGCTTCTTTCAGCTTGTCCGCGTTCCACTCCGCCAGCCCGTAAACTGCCTGCTCCAGCAGGTCGGGATGCTGATGGGTAAAACCATAATATTTCTCATAGAACGCGCCGTCATTTACACGAAACGCGCCAGAGAGGTCAAACACCACGCAACCGGCCTGCAAAAACTGCGGCGCCAGGTCATGACTTACCTCATGAGCCGTTGCGAGGAACACAACATCCACCCCTGAGCTAAACTCGCTGATATCTGACATTGGCTGCAACGGTAAATCGACAATGCCTTTCAACTGCGGATGCAAATCGGAGATTAATTTTCCTGCATCATTGCTTTGCGCTGAGACGGTCAAAGCGGTTATGGTCATATCAGGATGGCGATTTACATAGGTCACAAGCTCTGCGCCGGCATAGCCACTGGCGCCCACAATCAGCGTATTCAACATCGGGGCTGCTCACCTTCTTAGATTCTGTTGCCAGGTATAAGCCTTTATCACCTCACCTTACACTTGGTGGGTTTTATTACGCTCAACGTTAATGTATTTTTATTCACAAATACTGCATGAATATTGATACTATCATGACCCGAGGTGTGTCAACAATGAAAAACAATTTACCGCCATTTATCGAGATTTACCGCGCTCTGATTGCCACGCCATCGATTAGCGCTACCGAAGAAGCGCTCGATCAAAGCAATGCAGGTTTAATCACTCTGTTGGCGGGCTGGTTTAAAGATTTAGGCTTCAATGTGGAGGTCCAACCGGTTCCCGATACGCGAAATAAATTCAATATGCTGGCGAGCATTGGACAGGGCGCTGGTGGTCTGTTGTTGGCGGGTCATACCGATACCGTACCCTTTGACGATGGACGCTGGACGCGCGATCCGTTCACCCTGACCGAACATGACAATAAGCTCTATGGTTTGGGTACGGCGGACATGAAAGGCTTCTTCGCCTTTATCCTCGACGCGTTGTGTGATGTCGACGTCACAAAGCTGAAAAAGCCCCTCTACATTCTGGCCACTGCTGACGAAGAGACCAGCATGGCGGGAGCTCGCTACTTTTCTGAAACCACTGCTCTGCGCCCAGACTGCGCGATTATTGGCGAACCCACTTCACTGCAACCGGTTCGTGCACACAAAGGTCATATCTCTAATGCGATACGCATTCTGGGACAATCGGGTCATTCAAGCGATCCGGCACGTGGCGTTAATGCGATTGAACTGATGCATGATGCCATCGGCCATATCATGCATCTGCGCGATGACCTGAAAGCGCGCTATCACCATGATGCCTTTACCGTTCCGTATCCAACGTTAAATTTGGGCCACATCCACGGCGGCGACGCCGCCAACAGAATCTGCGCCTGCTGCGAACTGCATATGGATATTCGACCGCTACCGGGTATGACGCTAAACGATCTCAATGGGTTACTTAACGAAGCGCTGGCCCCTGTCAGCGAACGCTGGCCGGGTCGCCTGACCGTATCGGAACTGCATCCGCCGATTCCAGGCTATGAGTGTCCGCCTGACCATCAACTGGTGGAGGTGGTTGAGAAACTGCTGGGCGCACAGACTGAAGTGGTGAACTACTGCACCGAAGCGCCATTTATCCAGACGCTTTGCCCGACGCTGGTATTGGGTCCAGGTTCTATTAATCAGGCGCATCAGCCGGATGAATATCTGGAAACACGCTTTATTAAGCCAACTCGCGAATTAATCACCCAGGTTGTGCATCATTTTTGCTGGCATTAACTACTTGTCACCCCGCTAATCCTTAAGTGGTAAGCGGGGTGATTTTTTAACATTTCCATAAGCAACGCTTATTTGATTGGATGTGAATTAAATAACGTAAATTCACGGCATTTATTCGTTTGCTGAACCGATTTCGCAGCAATTGACGTCACGTGTTTTACGTGGCTTTATAAAAGACGGCTAAAAAGTTAAGTCCGCAAGATTTCGCGTGATAGTCAGGCGCGAAAGATACAGGACATATTCAAAATAGATGGGGTGTCTGGGTTAATATGAACGAACAATATTCCGCGTTGCGTAGTAATGTCAGTATGCTCGGCAAAGTGCTGGGAGAGACCATCAAGGATGCGCTGGGAGAGAACATTCTTGATCGCGTAGAAACAATTCGTAAGCTGTCCAAATCATCTCGCGCTGGCAATGAAGTTAATCGCCAGGAATTGCTCACCACACTGCAAAATCTGTCTAACGACGAGCTGCTGCCGGTTGCCCGCGCATTTAGCCAGTTCCTGAACCTGGCCAATACCGCCGAGCAATACCACAGCATTTCGCCAAAAGGCGAAGCAGCCAGCAACCCGGAAGTGATTGCTCGCACTCTGCGTAAACTGAAAGAGCAGCCCAACCTCAATGACGCCACCATCAAGAAAGCCGTAGAATCACTCTCTCTGGAGCTGGTACTCACCGCCCACCCGACCGAGATCACTCGTCGTACGCTGATCCATAAAATGGGTGAAGTGAACGCCTGCCTCAAGCAGCTTGATAACAAAGACCTCGTCGATTATGAACGCAACCAACTGATGCGCCGTCTGCGTCAGCTCATTGCTCAGTCCTGGCATACGGATGAGATCCGCAAGCTGCGCCCAAGCCCGGTTGATGAAGCCAAATGGGGTTTCGCGGTAGTTGAAAACAGCCTGTGGGAAGGTGTGCCGAACTACCTGCGCGAGCTGAATGAACAACTGGAAGAGCATCTGGGTTATAAGCTGCCGGTTGATTTTGTCCCGGTTCGATTTACTTCCTGGATGGGCGGTGACCGTGATGGTAACCCGAACGTAACGGCAGATATCACCCGTCACGTGCTGCTGCTCAGCCGCTGGAAAGCGACAGACCTGTTCCTGAAAGACATCCAGTTTCTGATTTCTGAGCTGTCGATGGTGGATGCCACGCCGGAGCTGATGGCGCTGGTAGGCGAAGAAGGTGCAGCTGAACCTTATCGCTATCTGATGAAAACCCTGCGTTCTCGTCTGATGGCAACCCAGGCCTGGCTTGAAGCCCGTCTGAAAGGCGAGAAATTGCCGAAACCTGCGGGACTTCTCACCCAAAACGAACAGCTCTGGGACCCGCTATACGCGTGCTACCAGTCTCTACAGGCCTGTGGCATGGGCATTATCGCCAATGGCGAATTGCTCGACACCCTTAGGCGCGTGAAGTGTTTCGGTGTACCGCTGGTGCGTATTGATATTCGTCAGGAAAGCACCCGTCATACTGAAGCCCTGGGCGAACTGACCCGTTATCTGGGCATTGGCGACTACGAAAACTGGTCGGAAGCGGATAAACAGGCTTTCCTGATCCGCGAACTGAATTCCAAGCGTCCGCTCCTGCCGCGTAACTGGGAACCGAGCAACGACACCCGCGAAGTGCTCGACACCTGTCGGGTCATTGCCGAAGCCCCATATGGCTCCATTGCCGCCTATGTTATCTCGATGGCGAAAACTCCGTCGGATGTGCTGGCCGTGCATCTGCTGCTGAAAGAAGCCGGAATTGGTTTTGCTATGCCGGTCGCTCCGCTATTTGAAACGCTGGACGACCTCAACAATGCCGATGACGTCATGTCGCAACTGTTGAATATCGACTGGTACCGCGGATTTATTCAGGGCAAACAGATGGTCATGATTGGCTACTCTGATTCCGCAAAAGACGCGGGCGTGATGGCGGCCTCCTGGGCGCAATACCAGGCTCAGGACGCGCTAATCAAAACCTGCGAAAAAGCCGGTATCGAACTGACGCTGTTCCACGGTCGCGGTGGTTCCATTGGTCGCGGCGGCGCGCCTGCCCATGCAGCGCTACTCTCTCAACCGCCGGGCAGCCTGAAAGGTGGTCTGCGCGTGACAGAACAAGGGGAGATGATCCGCTTTAAGTACGGCCTGCCGGAAGTGACCATCAGCAGCCTGTCGCTGTATACCGGAGCAATTCTGGAGGCCAACCTGTTACCACCGCCAGAACCGAAAGATAGCTGGCGTCATATCATGGATGAACTTTCCGATATTTCCTGCGAGCTCTATCGTGGATATGTGCGTGAAAACAAAGACTTCGTCCCTTATTTCCGCTCAGCTACACCGGAGCAGGAACTAGGTAAACTCCCGCTCGGTTCACGTCCGGCAAAACGCCGTCCGACCGGCGGGGTAGAGTCTCTGCGCGCCATTCCGTGGATCTTCGCCTGGACGCAGAACCGCCTGATGCTCCCGGCCTGGCTGGGTGCAGGTACCGCGCTGCAAAAAGTGGTTGAAGACGGCAAGCAAAGCGAACTTGAAGCCATGTGCCGCGACTGGCCATTCTTCTCCACACGCCTTGGCATGCTGGAAATGGTTTTCGCGAAAGCAGACCTGTGGCTGGCAGAGTATTACGATCAGCGCCTGGTCAAAAAAGATCTGTGGCCGTTGGGTGCAGAGCTACGCCAACGCCTGGCAGCAGATATCGATGTCGTACTGGCGATTGCCAACGACTCACATTTGATGGCCGACCTGCCGTGGATTGCCGAGTCCATTCAGTTAAGAAATATTTATACTGACCCGCTGAACGTATTACAGGCAGAGCTGTTACACCGCTCACGCCTGGCGGAAGAGCAAGGCAATGCACCGGACCCTCGCGTGGAACAAGCATTGATGGTCACAATCGCTGGTGTCGCCGCTGGTATGCGTAATACAGGCTAACATCCCTCCCCCGTCGCCTTCGTGCTATTATTCGGAGGCGACGGCAAAAACCGCTGTTACAACCACTTCATTTTCAATATATTCCCCCTCGAATATATTCACTAAATGAATATATAGATGGCAAAACACGATCCTAAGATCGTGATGCTTCAGTTCCTCTTAATGTTTAAGTGCTACTCTTGGCGCTACAATTAAAGACAGGCTTACATTATGCAATCCTTACACCCCCAGTCTAAACCTAAATTTAGCTGGAAAGCCCTGGGTTGGGCGCTCCTCTATTTTTGTTTTTTTTCCAGTTTACTCCAGGTCGTTATTCTCTTATCCGGCTATAGCGGAACTAATGGTTTACGCGACTCCTTACTGTTCAGTTCGCTGTGGTTGATTCCGGTATTCTTATTTCCAAACCGTATCCGCGTTATTGCTGCCGTCATTGGCGTAATGCTATGGGCGGCCTCGCTGGCTGCTCTAAGCTATTACGTCATTTACGGACAAGAGTTCTCGCAAAGCGTTCTGTACGTAATGTTTGAAACCAATGCGAACGAAGCCAGCGAATATCTGAGCCAATATTTCAGTCTGAAGATTGTCTTAATTGCGCTGGCCTATACAGCTGTGGCAATTCTGCTATGGACACGTCTGCGTCCTGTGCATATTCCATCACCCTGGCGCTATCTGGTGTCGTTTGCACTGTTATACGGTTTGATTCTGCATCCGATGACGGTGAACACGTTTATCAAACATAAACCATTTGAAAAAACGTTGAATGGTCTCGCCTCACGCATGGAACCAGCTGCGCCATGGCAATTCATCTCCGGTTATTATCAGTATCGTCAGCAGTTGACCGCGCTGAACAGCCTGCTGAATGAGAACAATGCCCTACCGCCGTTGGCCAACTTTAAAGACAGCTCAGGTGATGCACCGCGTACGCTGGTACTGGTGATTGGCGAATCAACGCAACGTGGCCGCATGAGCCTGTACGGTTACCCACGCGAAACAACGCCGGAACTGGATGCGCTGCATAAATCCGATCCTAACTTCACCGTGTTCAATAATGTCGTGACCTCCCGTCCGTACACCATTGAAATCCTGCAGCAGGCGCTGACCTTCGCTAACGAGAAGAACCCGGATCTGTATCTGACTCAGCCGTCCCTGATGAACATGATGAAACAGGCAGGTTATAAAACCTTCTGGATCACCAATCAGCAGACGATGACTGCCCGCAACACCATGCTGACAGTGTTCTCTAAGCAGACGGATAAACAGTTCTATATGAACCAGCAGCGTACACAAAGTGCACGCGAATATGACAGCAACGTGCTGGCACCGTTTAAAGAAGTACTGGCTGACCCTGCACCGAAAAAGTTCATCATCGTGCACCTGCTGGGAACGCATATTAAGTACAAATTCCGCTATCCGGATGGTCAGGGTAAGTTCGACAATAATATCGACAATGTGCCCGCTGGCCTGAGTGACGATGAGCTGGAAGCTTACAACGATTACGACAGCGCGAATGTTTACAATGACCATATCATTGCCAGTCTGATCAAAGACTATAAAGCGACCGATCCGAACGGCTTCCTGCTGTACTTCTCCGATCATGGAGAAGAGGTATACGATACGCCGCCGCATAAAACGCAGGGTCGTAATGAAGACAACCCAACGCGTCATATGTATACGGTGCCGTTCCTGCTGTGGACCTCGGAAAAATGGCAGGCTGCACACCCGCGTGACTTCTCACAGGATGTGAATCGTAAATACAGCAGCTCAGAGCTTATCCACACCTGGTCTGATTTAGCGGGCTTCACCTATGATGGTTTCGATCCAACTCGTGCCATTACCAGCCCGCAGTTCAAAGAGACGACCCGCTGGATTGGCAACCCGTACAAAAAGAATGCCCTGATTGATTACGATACCCTGCCTTACGGCGATCAAATCGGTAATCAGTAACAGTCTGCCGGATGCGCTACGCTTATCCGGCCTACAGCTCGCAAAGACTTGTAGGCCGGATAAGGCATTAGCCGCCATCCGGCAATAATCACTTGAGGGCGATTGTTTTCAACGTTACTGTTTCCCTGTCTGCTGCCTGCAAGGGATTAACATGTATCACGACATCAGCCACCTGCTCTCTCGCCTGATCAACGGCCCCACGCCGCTGCGCCAGATTTACTTTGCCAGCACCAGTAGCTCAACGCCGGAACTGGCGTATCAGGTCGATTTTCCCCGACTGGAGATTGTGCTGGAAGGTGAATTCACCGATAACGGTGTTGCTGGCGCATCCGCGACGTTACAGCCTTACGATGCCTTGTTCGTTCCGGCTGGTGGCTGGAACTTTCCACAGTGGCTCACACCGGTGACCACGCTCAGTATCTTATTTGGCAAACAGCAACTGGGTTTTAGCATCGTGCAGTGGGACGGTAAGCAATATCAAAACCTTACCCGTCAGCACGTCGCGCGGCGTGGACCGCGTATTGGCTCATTTCTGCTGCAAACGCTCAATGAAATGCAGATGCAGCCGCAGGAGCAGCAAACCGCCAGGCTAATCGTTGCGAGCTTGCTGAGCCACTGCCGCGATTTGCTCGGCAGCCAGATCCAAACCGCATCACGCAGTCAGGCGCTTTTCGAAGCCATTCGCAACTATATTGACGAACGCTACGCTTCACCGCTCACCCGAGAATCCGTCGCGCAGGCGTTCTACATCTCACCCAATTATCTTTCCCACCTTTTTCAAAAAACGGGCGCTATCGGTTTTAACGAATACCTGAACCACACGCGACTGGAACACGCAAAAACGCTGTTGAAGGGTTACGAATTGAAGATTAAAGAGGTGGCGCACATTTGTGGGTTTGTTGACAGCAACTACTTCTGCCGCCTGTTTCGCAAAAATACCGAACGTTCGCCATCAGAATACCGTCGGCAGTACCACAGCCAATTGACGGAGAAAGAAGCTAATCCAGAGTAAGATGCGTATGCTGTGGCGCTGAAAGCAGCTTTCGCACGGCGCTCATCACCCGATGCGGCTCACGCAGAAATGCGCTAATGCCCGACTGAACGTATCGGCTCTGCGTAAAACGCTCTGCTCCTGCCGGTTCAATATCAGTAATCAGCAACACCACATCAGCGCGGTTAATATCCTCTTCCGTCAGGCGATTTTCGGTACCCAATGCACCCTGAGTTTCGATCTTGATACTCCATTTTTCTTGCTGGCAGAGTTTCTCCAGCCGCTCAGCTGCCATATAGGTATGGGCCACGCCGCTTACGCACGCGGTGACAGCAACCAGATATCGTACAGGTGCGATGGTCATACTATCCTCCTACTGTTACCTGAAATCCGGCGCATTCTGCCATCTTACGTATACTATCCACCTCTTGCGCCGTCGGTACGGGCACTTCTTTCATCAACCAGGGCATACCGAGCAGGCTGTATTTTGGCTCGCCATATTGATGAAACGGTAGCAGGTGTACCTGCTTTATGCCTAGTGATGACAACATCGTCAACACATGCTGCGTGTTATCTGAATTCATCGTAAAGCCTGGAATCAGCGGCAGGCGAGGTATGACATTAACCCCTTCCTCCACCAATAGCCGTAAATTCGCCAGCACACGCGGCAGATTCATGTTGATGATCTCACGTGCCAAATCTCGATCCATTATTTTGAGATCGAACAGCACCTCATCACACTCTTTTGCCAGCGATAACAAGCGACCGGCCGGCGCATCGCCAGCCGTTTCAATTGCACAGCGCACATCCCAGCGCCGCAGACGTTGCAGGAATCGTGTGGCAAAGGGCGCTTGCATCAGCACTTCACCGCCGGAAAGCGTCACGCCCCCGCCAGAGGTGCGAAAGAAAATATCATCTTTCATCACTTCACGTTCCAGCTCGTCCAGCGTGATATCACGACCAATACGCTCAAACGCACCGGAGGGACACTCGTCAACATCACGCAGACAGGGTGTGCAGTGCAGGCATTTACTCTCCCGCCGTACCGTTTCAATACGTGGGGAGAGAGATTCAGGGTTAGCACACCAAGGGCAGGTATGCGGACAGCCTTTAAAAAAGACGACCGTACGAATACCCTGCCCATCATTCAGTGAGTAACGCTGAATGTTGAATATACGCGCGACTTCCTCGCCACGGGGGTCAATTACTTCACAGTTGATGCGCGGTGCGGCGAATGATGTCATCCTGGATCTCCTTCGACAGCTCGACAAAGAAGGCGCTGTAACCCGCCACGCGCACCACCAGCCCGGTGAAATCCTGCGGGCGCTGCTGTGCTTCGCGCAATGTGTCGGCATTTACCACGTTAAACTGGATGTGCTGGAGCTTGAGCTGGGTAAATGCCCGCAGAAAATCCGCCAGCTTGCGTAAACCGGCCTCACCTTCCAGTGTGGCTGGCGTAAACTTCACATTCAGCAACGTCCCATTGGAAAGTAGCGTGTTATCCAGCTTGCTGACCGACTTCAATACCGCCGTCGGTCCTTGCATATCCTGTCCCAGCATCGGCGACAGGCCCCCATCTGCCAGTTGTTCCCCGGCGAAGCGGCCATCCGGTGTTGCCCCAACGACCGAACCCAGCGGCACGTGCGCAGAGACGGTATACGAACCCGGCGTAAATTGCCCGCCGCGTGGATTCTGGTATTTCTCTACCTCTTTGCAGTAATGACGCAGCAGTTCGGCGCTGATGTTATCTACATCATCGATATCGTTGCCGTATTTTTCGAAGCGATTGATCAGCCTGGCGCGAACTTTCTCGCCTTCCGGGGTAGCAAAGTTATCTTTTAGCACCAACAAAAGCTCATCAAAAGATAAGCGCTGTTGTTCGAATACCAGCCCATTGAGCGCATGCAGCGAATCGCTCAGGTTTGCAATACCGATCCCCTGTACGCCGGAGAAGTTATACCGCGCGCCACCGTCGGTAATATCGCACCCTTTATCCAGACAGTCGCTAATAAACGAGGAGAGCAGCGGCACCGGCGCCCAGTCGCGGTGACCGATATCGCAGATATTACTGCCCTCGACCATCAACGTGATGTAGTGGCTGATTTTGGCACGAATATGCGCCAGGAGATCGTCGTACGTCAGCGTGCGGTTGCCTTCGTTCTCATGCAGACAGATTTCCATCACTTTCAGCAGATTAAACATGGCGATATCGTGCAAACCGTATGTTCTGCCTGGAATAGACAGCTCGACACAGCCTACTACCGCGTAATCCCGCGCATCTTCCAGCGAAACACCGCGATTCAGAAACGCGGGCACCACTACTTCATCGTTAAAGATTTGTGGGATGCCGGTACCAAGACGAATGGTCTGTGCTGTTTTCATCAGGAACGGTGTATCGATCAACGCGTTCGTGCGCACACCGAGATTTGGTTGTGGCAGCTGTACGTTCTGATACGCATCAAGACAGAGGAAAGACAGTACATTTACCGCACTACGACCATTCTCCGTTAATCCCCCCAGTAGCGCGGTGTAGCCTGTTGGAAAGCCAGCGAAATAGCGCGCGCTGCTGGTGGATCGCAGTAGCACAATGTCATTACATTTTACCCACAGGGATTCGAGGATCTCTTGTAAGAATGCCGGGTCTTCCCCCTGCGTCAGCGAAGCCTGATAAAACGGCAGCATATACTGGTCGAAGCGTCCGAGTGAAAGCGAACTGGCGTTGGATTCATATTGCAAAATAATGTTCATGTACCAGAACAGCTGACATGCCTGCCAGAAGGTTTGCGGCTTGCTCTGGGCGTTATGCCGGGAGTTTTCAGCAATCGTCAGTAATTCCTGGCGTCGCTGCGCATCCGGGCAGCTTTCCGCCATCTTCTCTGCCAACATAGCGTAACGCAGAATATGGTTTTGCGAAGCCTCAAGCAGCAACAGCGCAGCCTGATAAAAGTGATTATCCGGCTGCTGCAGACAATGCGCCCGCATCTGCGCTACCAGCTCGCCAAGCCCGTGATTCAACAGGCGTGGATAATCAATAATGATATGTCCCTGACCTTTGTCAGTCTGGTTAATGCTAAAAATCTGGGTACTGACGGCGGCTTTTACCTCATCGGTCATCTGACCGTTGATGAAATCTTTCATCGACCGCTTTTCCCAGTACGGATACAGCACATCACGATAGCGATGTTTATCCTCTTCGCTGATGTCAAAACGGTCCTGCGGACGGGTTGGAAACTGCTCCAGCTCTTTAAGCAGCCAGTAAGGATCCATTTCCGGCGACATAATGCCCGCACGCGGTTTAACGGTACGGTTTCCGGCAATCAGTTCCTCATCACGAATCGAAATCTCAACGTGCTCAAGAATATATGCGGTGGCTTTCGCCCGACGCAGAATAACCGGCTCTCCCTCCGTCTGCTGGTGGCTGGCGGTATATAACAGCGCACGCTCAAGCGAAATTTCACGGTTGTTCTGAAACAGAGCGTTTTTTAAACGTTGGATACGGTTAGTCATGAGGAACTCCCTGGAACCTGTCCATCAAGCTATCTTATTTGTCATTTTGAGCCAGGGCAGTGCTCGCGCCCCTCACGTACTGCGTGTACACTCGGGTTCCTGCGCGCTGTCCGTGTTCAAACTGCCTGCAACGATAACGCCTGATGAAGCAGGCTCTAAAAATGAAAAGTTAAGCGGTTTGCGCCAGATGCGCGCCAATCTTGTTCATGATGGCGTCGGCACGTTTCACTGCATCGCTGATGTTGACGCGAACGATAGTTTTGCCTGCAAAACGTTCTTCAAATTTAATACCAATGTCCTTGGTCAGAATAACCATGTCGGCTTCCGCCACATCCGCCGCGGTCAGTTCGTTTTCCAGACCGATCGACCCCTGAGTCTCAACCTTTACTTGCCAACCTTTGGCTTTAGCGGCGCTTTCCAGCGCTTCGGCTGCCATATAGGTGTGGGCAACGCCAGAAGGACATGCGGTTACTGCGATAATCTTGGTCATGACTCATTCCTCACTTAATTCATTTCAAAATCTAAATCCAGGTCATCTTCTTTCTGATCGACCTGAGACACTTTTTTCCGCGCCAGACTTTTCAGTACGTTAACGCACACGGCGGTCACTACAGCACCAACGGCAACCGCCGCGATATAACCCAGTTTTCCTTCCACTACAGGCAGAACAATCAGTCCGCCCCAGCCGGCATAACACTGCGCACCAAACAGGGCGGCGGTTACCGTGCCGCAGGCGGAACCCACCATAATCGATGGGATGACGCGCAGCGGATCGGCTGCAGCAAACGGAATCGCGCCTTCTGTTACGCCAACACAACCCATTACCAGCGCAGCTTTACCGGCTTCGCGTTCTTCAGAAGAGAAGTTCTTACGACCAATCAGCGTCGCCAAACCTAAACCCAGCGGCGGCACGCAGATCCCCACCGCAGCGATTGCCACCACGGTATAAACCCCCTGCGCCACGCAAATCAGCATGAAAGCGTAGGCAACTTTGTTAATTGGCCCTCCCATATCGAAGGCCAACATCAGTCCCATAATTACCGCCAGCAATACGATGCTGCCCTGTTGCATACCCTGCAGCCACTCGGTCAGGCTCGTGGTTAACGCGCCAACGGGTTCTCCCAAGCCCCACATCATGATGCCTGCGGTGATAAAAGTGCCGACGATAGGAATAACAAAGATAGGCATTACCGAGCGCAACACCTTATGAACCGGGATCTTCTTCAGATAATGGACGACGATACCGCCAATAATCCCGGCAATTAATGCGCCAAAGAAACCTGCACCGAAGCTGTTTCCCACCCATGCGCCAATCGCACAAGGGGCCAGAGCAGAACGTTCAGCAATGGAATAGCCGATATAAGCGGCAAGAAATGGCACCATCAGCGTCAACCCAGCGACCCCAATATCAAAAAGCTTTTTGAGATTAGGATCGGTCGCAGCATCCGGTACCGCGCCCTTGCCATACAGCATGACGGAGACAGCCAGCAAAATACCGCCCGCTACGACGAAGGGAATCATATGCGAAACACCGGTCATCAGGTGCTGACGAGTATTTTTCAGGATTTGTACCAACTCTTTCATACGTCGCTCCCGGGCTGCCTAAAGCCCATATCCATAAACTTGTTGCGGAAAACAATAGGCAATCCGACGCGACGCAAACAGTGGATAAAAAGGCCATTTGCTGGACTTTTGTAATGTCAGTACAAAAATGCGATCCGCCTCATAACTTGCAGTTTCTCGGAATTTATAGGGGATACGCTGACTTGTGAGGGATGTCTCACTTTGATGGTTACATTACATTTATCCAGTTTTTGGCAGTTTTGTCACATGGCATGCTCAGGCGTTGCCCTTTTATCCTGTAGCGAGAAATCGTTATGGGAGATGAGGCTATGGCCCTGATTGTGGAATTTACCTGTGAGCTACCCAATGGCGTACATGCACGCCCGGCAAGCCACATAGAAACGCAGTGCAACACCTTTACCTCGCACATTGAGTGGCACAACCTGCGTACCGAACGTAAGGGCAACGCTAAGAGCGCGTTATCGCTGATTGGCACCGATACTCTGGCGGGTGATAGCTGTCAGTTGCTGATTTCCGGTACAGATGAACAGGCAGCTCACCAGCATCTGAGCCAATGGTTACGTAATGAATTTCCGCACTGCGATGCACCGCTAGCGAAAGCCAAAAACAACGAGCTGGAGCCACTTCCGGCATCGCTCACCCATTTAAATCCACAGCTTTTCCGCGCTCGCACCGTCTGCAGCGGCAGCGCAGGAGGCGTTCTGAGTCTGCTTTCTTCGCTGGATCTCAACGCGCTCAGTAACCTTCCATCCGCTCAGGATATTGAAACCGAGCAAGCGGCGCTGGATAACGGTTTAACGCTGTTGATGAAGAATATTGAGTTTCGATTACTCGACAGCGACGGCGCTACCAGCGCGATTCTGCAAGCACACCGCTCGCTGGCAAGCGACCTCTCACTGCGCCAGCACCTGCTCGCCGGCGTATCACGCGGGTTAAGCTGCGCCCAGGCGGTTGTTGAAAGTGCCGGACATTTTTGTGATGAATTCTCCCGTTCAAGCAGCAGTTATTTACAGGAGCGTGCGCTGGATGTACGCGATGTTTGCTTCCAGCTTCTGCAGCAAATTTATGGAGAACAGCGCTTCCCTGCGCCGGGAAAACTGACCCAGCCTACGGTTTGCATGGCGGATGAGCTAACACCGAGCCAGTTCCTCGAACTGGATAAAACATTGCTGAAAGGCTTGCTGTTAAAAAGCGGTGGTACTACGTCACACACGGTGATTCTCGCCCGGTCATTCAACATCCCTACGCTGGTTGGCGTAGATATTGAATCTTTGAGGCCATGGCTGCAGCAAACAGTTTATATCGATGGTAACGCAGGAGCAGTCGTCGTTGCCCCTGATGAATCTGTCGTACGTTACTATCAGCAGGAAGCCCGTATCCAGGATGCCATTCGGGAACAACAACGTATCTGGCTGACCCAGGAGGCACGCACGGCTGATGATATCCGCATGGAAGTCGCCGCCAACATAGCCCACTCCGTGGAAGCGCAGGCAGCCTTTAGTAACGGTGCGGAAGCAGTTGGCCTGTTCCGTACGGAAATGCTGTATATGGACCGTACCTGCGCCCCGGATGAGAACGAGCTATACAACATTTTCTGCCAGGCGCTGGAACCCGCACAGGGACGCAGCATTATTGTGCGCACCATGGATATCGGCGGTGATAAACCCGTTGATTACCTGAATATTCCTGCTGAGGCCAACCCGTTCCTCGGTTATCGTGCGGTGCGTATCTATGAAGAATATGCCGCATTGTTTACCACGCAACTGCGATCGATCCTGCGCGCCTCAGCGCACGGTAGCCTGAAAATCATGATCCCAATGATCTCCTCCATGGAAGAGATCCTGTGGGTCAAAGAGAAACTGGCTGAAGCCAAACAGCAGCTACGAAGTGAACACATTCCGTTTGATGAGAAGATCCAGCTCGGTATTATGCTGGAGGTTCCGTCTGTGATGTTCATCATTGACCAATGCTGCGAAGAGATTGATTTCTTTAGTATTGGCAGCAATGACCTAACGCAATACTTACTGGCGGTCGACCGCGACAACGCCAAAGTTACCCGCCACTACAACAGCCTGAATCCGGCCTTCCTGCGCGCACTGGATTACGCCGTGCAGGCAGTACATCGACAGGGGAAATGGATTGGCCTGTGTGGTGAACTGGGTGCCAAAGGTTCTGTACTGCCACTGCTGGTGGGGCTGGGCCTGGACGAACTTAGCATGAGCGCTCCCTCCATTCCCGCCGCCAAAGCGCGGATGGCGCAACTCGACAGCCGCGCCTGCCGTCAGTTGCTGAATCAAGCGATGGCTTGTCGAACTTCGCTGGAGGTCGAACATCTGCTGGCCCAGTTCCGCATGACCCAACAGGATACTCCGCTGGTTACCGCCGAGTGCATCACGCTGGATAGCGACTGGCGCAGTAAAGAAGAGGTCATCAAAGGGATGACCGACAACCTCCTGCTGGCAGGCCGTTGCCGCTATCCACGTAAACTGGAAGCAGATCTGTGGGCACGCGAAGCCGTCTTCTCTACCGGATTAGGTTTTAGCTTCGCCATTCCACACAGCAAATCCGAACATATTGAGCAGTCCACCATCAGTGTAGCGCGCCTGCAAGCGCCTGTACGTTGGGGTGATGATGATGCGCAGTTCATTATTATGCTGACGCTCAACAAACATGCCGCTGGCGATCAGCATATGCGTATTTTCTCGCGTCTGGCGCGCCGCATTATGCATGAAGAATTCCGTAACGCGCTGGTTAGCGCCGCCTCAGCCGACGCTATCGCCAGCCTGTTGCAACATGAACTTGAACTTTAAAGAGGATGTTTTTGTATGGAACTTTATCTTGATACCGCCAACGTCGCGGAAGTTGAACGTCTGGCACGCATCTTCCCTATCGCGGGTGTCACCACCAACCCAAGCATTGTAGCGGCAAGCAAAGAATCCATCTGGGATGTACTGCCACGCCTGCAAAACGCCATCGGCGAAGAGGGTATTTTGTTTGCCCAAACCATGAGCCGAGACGCACAGGGCATGGTGGAAGAGGCCAAACGCCTGAGCAACGCGGTGCCCGGTCTGGTAGTGAAAATCCCGGTGACATCCGAAGGTCTGGCCGCGATTAAGATGCTGAAAAAAGAGGGCATCACCACGCTAGGAACCGCGGTTTACAGTGCTTCTCAGGGGCTACTGGCTGCGCTGGCGGGAGCTAAATATATCGCACCTTACGTTAACCGTATCGACGCGCAGGGCGGCGACGGAATTCGCACTGTACAGGAACTGCAAACGTTACTGGAACTGCATGCGCCAAACAGCATGGTACTGGCAGCCAGCTTTAAAACCCCGCGTCAGGCGCTGGATTGCTTACTGGCAGGATGTGAAGCTATCACCCTGCCATTAGACGTAGCGCAACAAATGCTCAATACCCCTGCGGTAGAGTCAGCAATAGAGAAGTTTGAGCAGGACTGGAACAACGCATTTGGTCACATCAACCTGTGAGGGAAATAAAGTATGGATCGCATTATTCAATCACCTGGTAAGTACATCCAGGGTGCCGATGTTATTACCCGTCTTGGCAGCTACCTCAAACCACTGGCAGAACGCTGGCTGGTCGTTGGGGACAAGTTTGTCTTAGGTTTTGCCCAGGGCGCACTGGAAAAAAGCTTCCAGGATGCCGGACTGGCGCTGGAAATTGCACCGTTTGGCGGCGAATGTTCACAAAACGAAATCGACCGTCTGCGCGGCGTGGCAGAAAAAGCGCAGTGTGGCGCAGTACTTGGTATTGGCGGCGGTAAAACGCTGGATACCGCCAAAGCGCTGGCGCACTTTATGGGCGTGCCTGTCGCCATTGCCCCAACCATCGCCTCTACCGATGCGCCGTGCAGCGCGCTGTCCGTCATTTACACCGATGCCGGTGAATTCGATCGCTATCTGCTGCTGCCCAACAACCCGGACAGGGTCATTGTGGATACCAAAATTGTCGCGGGCGCACCGGCACGTCTGTTAGCTGCGGGTATTGGCGATGCGCTGGCGACCTGGTTCGAAGCCCGTGCCTGTTCACGTAGCGGCGCAACCACCATGGCGGGCGGTCAGTGTACTCAGGCGGCGCTGGCGCTGGCAGAGCTGTGCTTTAATACGCTAATCGAAGAAGGTGAAAAAGCGATGCTGGCAGCCGAGCAGCACGTGGTTACACCGGCACTGGAACGTGTTATTGAAGCCAACACCTATCTGAGTGGCGTCGGTTTTGAAAGCGGTGGTCTGGCAGCGGCTCACGCCATTCATAACGGTCTGACCGCAATCCCGGATGCGCATCACTACTATCACGGCGAGAAAGTGGCTTTCGGTACGCTGACGCAGCTGGTGCTGGAAAACGCGCCGGTCGATGAAATTGAAACCGTTGCAGCACTGTGCCATTCCGTTGGCCTACCGATTACCCTGGCGCAACTGGATATCAAACAGGATATCCCAGCGAAAATGCGCATTGTGGCTGAGGCAGCCTGTGCCGAAGGCGAAACCATCCACAACATGCCTGGCGGCGCGACGTCGGACCAGGTGTATGCCGCCCTGCTGGTGGCTGATCAGTACGGTCAACGTTACCTGCAAGAGTGGGAATAACCTGCAAATAGAAAATCCCCGCAAAAGCGGGGATTTTTTTATTCATACCATGCCGGATCCGCGCAAGCGACATCCGGCATTAGCTGTTACAGCAGATCGAAACGATCCAGGTTCATTACTTTCACCCATGCGGAAACGAAATCTCTCACAAACTTCTCGTGAGCATCGCTGCAGGCATAAACTTCAGCCACTGCGCGCAGTACGGAGTTAGAACCGAACACCAGATCGGCGCGGGTTGCCGTGTATTTTACTTCGCCGCTCAGACGGTCACGACCTTCGAACAGCTCTTTTGACTCATCAACCGCCTTCCACTCATGACGCATATCCAGCAGATTGACGAAGAAGTCAGTGCTGAGTACGCCTGGACGATCGGTAAAGACGCCGTGCTGGCTACCGTCGAAGTTGGTGCCCAGTACACGCATACCGCCCACCAGCACGGTCATTTCCGGTGCGGTCAGCGTCAGCTGCTGTGCTTTATCAATCAGCAGCGACTCGGTGGTCGACACGTCTGGACGAGAGCGGTAGTTACGGAAACCATCGGCAATCGGCTCGAGCAATTCGAACATCTCAATATCCGTTTGATCCTGGCGCGCATCCACGCGGCCCGGCGCAAAAGGTACTTTGATGCTGACACCCGCAGCGCTAGCCGCCTGCTCTATACCAACAACCCCGGCCAGCACGATAATATCGGCTAACGAAGCGGTATGGGCTGACTTATAAATGCCTTCCAGCACAGGCAGTACGCGTGCCGCGGTAGCATTCACATCCCAGCCACGCTGTGGGTCCAGCGCCAGACGCGCACCGTTAGCGCCGCCACGTTTATCCCCACCGCGGAAAGTTGATGCGGAAGCCCACGCTACCGATACCAGTTCGCCCACGGACAACCCGGAAGCGGCGATGGTCGCCTTCAGCTTCAGAATATCTTCTTCGCTTGGGTTGAAGAACGCATGCGGCAGCGGGTCTTGCCAAATCAGATCTTCTTTTGGTACTTCCGGTCCGATGTAGCGCGATTTTGGCCCCATATCACGGTGCGTCAGCTTAAACCATGCACGGGCAAACGCTTCGTTAAACGCCTGCGGATCGTTCAGGAAACGGCGGGAGATCTTTTCGAACTCAGGATCAAAACGCAGCGTCAGGTCGGTAACCAGCATCGTCGGCTTACGTTTTTTCGATGGATCAAACGGATCGGGAATAATTTCTGGTGCGTCAACGGCTTCAAACTGAATCGCGCCTGCCGGACTGCGAGTTTGTACCCACTCGTATTTGAACAGGTTCTCGAAGAAATAGTTGCTCCATTGAGTCGGCGTCTGCGTCCACACAACTTCCAGACCGGAAGTAATTGCGTCTGCACCCGCGCCGCTGCCGTAGCTGCTGGCCCAGCCCAGGCCCTGCGCTTCAATCGGCGCGGATTCTGGATCGGCCCCAACGTGCGAAGCCGGTGCTGCGCCGTGGGTTTTGCCCAACGTATGACCGCCGCCAATCAGCGCCACGGTTTCTTCGTCGTTCATGCCCATGTTACCGAAGGTCGCGCGAATCGCCGCTGCCGCTGAGAGCGGTTCGCCGCTATGGTCCGGCCCTTCTGGGTTTACATAGATAAGACCCATTTCGGTCGCGCCCAAAGGCGCTTTCGCCAGCTCTTCCGGGTGACGGTGGGTCAGCCAGGCTTTTTCATCACCCCAGTTTACGTCGAGATCCGGTTCCCAGACATCTTCACGACCAGCACCGAAGCCGAAGGTGCGGAAGCCGGAGTTTTCCAGCGCCACGTTGCCCGCGAGGATAAACAGGTCGGCCCAGGATATTTTCTGACCATATTTCTGCTTGATAGGCCACAGCAGGCGACGCGCTTTATCCAGGCTGACGTTATCTGGCCAGGAGTTCAGTGGTGCAAAACGCTGCTGTCCGCGACCCGCGCCACCGCGTCCATCGATGGAACGATAGGTCCCTGCACCGTGCCATGCCATGCGGATAAATAATCCGGCATAGGTTCCCCAGTCAGCGGGCCACCACGGTTGAGATTCGGACAGAAGGGCTCTGAGATCCCCTTTCAGGGCAGAATAGTCGAGTTTGCTAAACTCTTTACGGTAGTCGAAGTCCTCACCCAGCGGGTTCGAACGATTAGAATGTTGGTTTAAAAGATCAACGCGGAGTTGATTTGGCCACCAGTCGCGGTTATTCGTTCCTGCTCCTGCGCTCTGATCGTGACCGCCCTGATGAAAAGGACACTTACCGGCAGTTGATGCGTTCTGGCTATCGTCGGACATGCTCATCTATATGCTCCCTTTACAGTGTTCTGACTACGATATACACCACCAGAGATAAGATATAGTCGAAATAACCCACAGATTCGATAGCTAATTCCTTTTATATTTTAAGTTACAGAGATGTAGATCAAAATGATCAAAAAAAAGCCCTCCGTAGAGGGCTGGGGCATCTGTTTAATTCGGTCTTACACCCAGTGTGTGACAAATTGCGTAGCTCATCTCGGCGCGGTTGAGCGTATAGAAGTGAAAATCTTTCACCCCTTCGCGACTGAGGATCTTCACCATGTCCATGGCAATATTCGCACCCACCAGCTTACGGGTTTCGGCATCATCATCCAGACCATCAAACATGGTCGACATCCAGGAAGGGATACGAACATTGGTCATATCGGCAAATTTTTTCGCCTGTTTAAAGTTAGATACCGGCAAGATGCCCGGAATAATTTCCACATCGATACCCGCAGAAACGCAGCGATCGCGAAAACGCAGATAGCTTTCTACATCGAAGAAAAACTGGGTGATCGCGCGGTTTGCACCGGCATCTACCTTCCGCTTCAGGTTCAGCAGATCGGCCTGAGCGCTCTTCGCTTCCGGGTGTACTTCCGGATAAGCCGCAACGGAGATATCAAAATCCGCAACGTCTTTCAGCAGAGTCACCAGGTCAGAGGCATACATATCCGGTTTACCGCTTCCCGGCGGCAAGTCACCGCGCAGAGCAACAATATGACGAATACCGTTATTCCAGTAGTCCTGAGCAATGGTCCGCAGCTCATCGCGGGTTGCATCAATACAGGTCAGGTGCGGAGCCGCTTCAAGACCCGTGCGATCCTTAATGCCTTTAATAATGCTGTGCGTGCGGTCGCGCTCACCAGAGTTTGCACCGTAGGTGACTGAAACAAACTTCGGCTTCAGGCTGCTCAGGCGATCGATGGAGTTCCACAGGGTTTGCTCCATTTCACTGGTGCGCGGCGGGAAAAACTCAAACGAAACGTTAATCTGACCCTGCACTTCCGCCAGGCTCTGATTCAGGGCTTCCCGCTGGTTGGCGTGAAAAAAGCTCATACCTTACCTCATCAATCTTTTGTCGTTATATGTTGTGTTGTGAACTGCTATACGTTTAGACGTCTAGATGTAAAAATGACGGAAAAGCACGCTGGCGTCAACACAAAAATCATCGTTAAAGGTGAGGAATACTCAGCCAATGTGAAAAAAATTCACATCAGCCTGAAATGATGGGGGATTGCGGCACGACCGTCTGCAAGCCGTTAACGAGAGCGGTGACAGCCTCGCCTCTGGCCAGAGCGCGGGTAAGACGCAATACGGGTAGGTTTAACCCAGGATGAGAGTTGAAGTGATTATGCAGAAGGCTGTTGACGTATTTTATCCGGCCAGGGTCACAAACGAACCGTCGGCCGGATCATCCGGCAACAAAAACTACAGCAGTTGCGCCAGACGGTTGATGTCTGACTGAATAGCGCCGGCGGTGACGTCACGACCTGCGCCCGGTCCACGGATCACCAGCGGGTTATCGCGATACCAGCGGCTTTCAATGGCAAATACGTTATCACACGGCAACAGCGCCGCCAGCGGGTGTTCAGGACGAACCGCTTCAACACCAACGCGCGCTTTACCGTTAGCATCAAAACGCGCCACATAGCGTAGCACCAGCCCCATTTCACGCGCCGCTTCCAGACGCTGCACCATCTGTTCGTTCAGCTCATCACCATTCTCAAAGAAATGGTCAATAGAGCCTTCTTCACAGTGCGCAGGCACCAGCGATTCCACGCGAACCTGGTCCGGTTCGATGTCGTAACCTGCTTCACGCGCCAGAATCACCAGCTTACGCATCACATCTTTGCCAGAAAGATCTACGCGCGGATCGGGTTCAGTCAGACCCTGTTGCCACGCCTGATCCACCAGATCGGTGAACGGGACCGTACCATCAAATTGCAGGAACAACCACGACAACGTGCCTGAGAAGATCCCGCTGATCGACAGAATGGTATCTCCGCTATCAATCAGATCGCGCACGGTATGGTTGATCGGCAAGCCTGCACCCACGGTGGCGTTATACAACCAGTGGCGACCGGTTTTTTCAAAAGCGTCATGAATTTGGCGATAATTATGACTGCTGCTCGCCCCCGCCAGTTTGTTGGCGCTGATAACGTGGAAACCATGGCTGGCAAAATCCAGATACTGATCCGCAAGTTGCTCGCTGGCAGTAACGTCCAGCACCACTAAATCATCATACGGGTGAGCACGCATCCACAGGAATAGAGACTCTTCATCCTGCTCTACTGCCTCGTCATCAAAGAAAGCTAACGCGCGGCTGGCATCCAGCCCTTCGTAATTCAGCAGGCTACGACGGCTATCAACCACACCCGCCAGCACAAACTCTAATCCGGTGCGCGCCGAGAGCGTGCTCTGCTCGCGAGCGAACAGCTCCAGCCAGCGCGAACCAATGTTGCCTTTGCCGAACAACACCAGACCAATGCGTTTTTCGGCGCGGAAAATTGACTGATGCAGGCCCTGAATCAGGCTCTCTGTTGGCCCAGTACGCAGTACCGCGACCAGGCTGATACCCTCTTCCGATTGCCAGGTGAATTCAACCGGCTGACCTTTCAACTGTTGCCAGAAACGGTGGCAATGCAGCGGATTACGGGTGACGCCCGCCCCGACCATCGCCACCAGAGCCAGCCCCTGGCGCAGACGCAGCTCGCCTGGCAGACCAGCTTCATCAAGAATTTTCAGTGCGCCGTCAGCGACTTCGGAGGTATAGCAAAATTGCAGCAGTTGGCGGTCAGGATGCACACCCACAGCCAGCGGACGCACCTGGGTACGTTTTAAAACCTGATCAATCTCTTTATAAGCCAGCTTAAAGTCCTGGCCAGTCGGAACCAAAAACTCAATCAGGCAGACGTCATCATGACTGGTCACAATACGCGCCCCGGTACCGGAGGCTAGTACGCGTTCAATGCGCGTTGAACCCTGCTCCGGCGTATAGCTACAACGCAGCTGGAGATCGATATCGCTACCGGAAACCGGCTGTAAGGTACGGGCATGGAGAACCGGTGCCGCCAGACGCGCCAGTTCGCTGGCTTCATCCAGACGCAGCAGCGGCAGCAAACAGGCGTCTTTTACTTTACGCGGATCCGCGCTGTAAACCCCGGCGACATCGCTCCAGATAGTTACGCGAGAAACGCCCGCCAGCGCGCCAACCTGCGTCGCCGAGTAGTCGGAGCCGTTACGCCCCAGCAGGACCGTTTCACCGGAATTGCTGCGGCTAATAAAGCCGGTAACCACCAGCCGTTTACCCGGATGCTGCGCCAGCAGTTGCTGTAGCAGCGGGTAAGAAAGACCTTCATCTACCTGCGGCTGGGCACCGCGTTCAGCACGTAAAAAATCGCGCGCATCCAGCCAGGCTGACTCCAGCCCCTGTTGGTTAAGGACCGCAGACATCAAACGCGCGGACCATACCTCACCATGCCCAACAACCTCAGCATAGACGGCATCGTTCACACCGCTGTCGAGTAATCCGGCCAGACGCTCCAGATCGTGAATAAACGCGCCAATCAGTCCATCCGCTACCTCAGGAGGTAACAAACCGCTGATAAGCTCACTTTGATAGCGACGTAACGCCTGTTGAACCTGATGCGCAGAAAGGCGATCGGTCTGGCTTAATTTCAGCCAGCTAATCAACTGGTTAGTGGTACTGCCTGCGGCTGAAACAACCATCATGTCATCAGGCTGCGAGTAATCCGCCATAATGCCTGCGACACGCAGATAACATTTCACGTCTGCCAGACTACTACCACCAAATTTGTGCAGTTGACGACCCTTCGCCCCTGCCTGCGCAATCACACTCATGTTTACCCCTTGTTTGCAGCCCGGAAGCCATTTTCCAGGTCGGCAATTAAATCTTCGCCATCTTCAATACCGGTGGAGATACGCAGCAGCGTTTCGGAAATCCCGGCAGCAGCACGCGCTTCTGGTGCCATGCCCGCGTGTGTCATGGTTGCGGCGTGGGAGATCAGACTTTCAACGCCCCCTAACGATTCCGCCAGCGTAAACAATGACAACCCGCCGAGGAAACGGCGCAGCGTTTGCTCATCGCCATCCAGTTCAAAACTTAACATCGCGCCAAAGCCTTTTTGCTGACGCGCGGCAATCTCATGGCCCTGATTATCCGGCAATGACGGGTGATACAATTTTTTCACCAGCGGCTGAGTTTGCAGATAATCGACTATCGCCTGAGCATTACGTTGCGCCACCTCCATTCGAGGAGACAGAGTACGCAGGCCGCGCAACAGTAGATAACTATCAAACGCGCCGCCGGTCACACCAATATTATTCGCCCACCATGCCAGTTCAGTGACCGTTTCCGGATCTTTCGCTATCACAACACCAGCCACCACGTCTGAGTGACCGTTTAAATATTTCGTGCATGAATGCAACACCAGATCGGCGCCCAATGCCAGTGGATTTTGCAGTGCCGGGCTTAAAAAAGTGTTGTCGACCACGCTGACCGCGCCAGCTTCACGCGCCAGCTGACAGATTTTCGCAATATCCACCACGCGCAGCAGCGGGTTGCTTGGGCTTTCTACCAGCACCAGCTTCGGTTTTTCCGCCAATGCGGCCTGCAATGCCTGCTCATCTCCTTGATCGACAAACAGGACGCGGTAACAGCCACGTTTTGCCAGACTGTCAAACAGTCGGTAGCTCCCGCCGTAGCAGTCATGCGGTGCGACCAGCAGATCGCCTGGCTTGAGGAAGACCGTGGTCACCAGATGAATCGCCGACATGCCAGTATTGGTCAGCACAGCACCAGCACCGCCTTCCAGTTCCGCCAGCGCACGCTGAACAACATCGCGCGTTGGGTTGCCGCGACGCGAATAGTCATGGGCGCGAGGTTCATTAAATCCGGTAAAGTTATAGGTGCTGGAGAGGTGAATCGGCGGGACAACGCAACCGTACTGTTCGTCGTCATTTAACCCGCTACGCACTGCGATGGTGGCCTGTTTACGCGTCATATTGAGGAGATCCTGGCTGAGTCGGTGAAAAGTCAGACACCAGAGTAATCATAGTTACGATAGCCGTCAATACATCTGGACATCTAAACTTCTTTGCGTATAGATTGAGCAAACTGGAAATAGCCGTTAAAATTATATGCATTAGCGTACATCTGCGTCGGCTTACTTCGTGTCAGGGCCACGCCACTACGATAAACTACGCGCAATTATGGTCCGGGCTCAGGTTCTGGCCTCAATATTAATGACGAAGAGGATTAGGTATCTCATGGCTGAATGGAGCGGCGAATATATCAGCCCATACGCTGAGCACGGTAAGAAGAGTGAGCAAGTCAAAAAAATTACGGTTTCCATTCCTCTGAAGGTGTTAAAAATCCTTACCGATGAACGCACGCGTCGTCAGGTGAACAACCTGCGCCACGCCACCAACAGTGAACTGCTGTGTGAAGCGTTTCTGCATGCTTTTACTGGGCAACCCTTACCCAACGATGACGACCTGCGTAAAGAACGCAGTGATGAAATCCCGGAAGAAGCAAAGGTAATCATGCGTGAACTGGGTATCAACCCGGAAACGTGGGAATACTGATAGTTAGAACAGCAATGGATGTGTAGAGGCGGGAATGCTCCCGCCTTTTCTCACTGTGTTACTTACTAATACCATTGAGTTTATTCAATGTTTCTTCCATTTTGAGCGTTTCCGTACGGTTCAATGGATAGAAATAAATCAGAATGACCGCCGCCAAAAACAGGCATAGCGCCGGCAAGAGATTCGCCATCGTATAAATATTTTCCTGCACAATGCTGGTTTGCACTGCACCACCTGTTGACGATGATTGATAGCCAATGATAGCCAACATAAAGCCACCAATCGCCCCTGCGCATGCCTGACCAACCTTGCGCGCAAAGAAGTTCACACCATAAACCGTGCCATCCTCGCGATCGCCAGTGACATACTGATGGTAGTCACAAACATCAGTCATAAACGCCCAAATCATCAGGTTGAATAACCCTGCACCCAGCGTCGCCAGGAACAAGAAAACCAGATAGACCTTTGCATCCGTAATGTGGACAAAGTACATAATCACATACATGACCACGGCAAAAAGCAACGCGCCTACGCTGGCTTCTTTTTTACCAAACCGCTTCGTGAGCCAGGATGCCGATGGCGCCAGCAAAACCAGGGAACCAAAGGTAAACAGCAACGCGACTGACATCGCCTCTTTATTGTGGAAATAGTCATTAAACAGGTAAGTCATGTTGGTACCGGACAACCCCTGATTAATTACAATCAGCAAATCCACAACCACTAAAACAATCAGCGCCTTATTGCGTGCCAGTCCCTTCAGCAACACCGAAACGGGCATGCTCTCTTTTCTCTCCACGCGCACGCGCTCCGTCGTTAAATGACAGGTCAAGGATAAAAAGATCAAGCCCAGCACTGCGCAACCAATGGAAATCCAGAAGAAGTGTTGCCCGGAAATCACCTGGCTTCCGTCCACCAGGGTGGTGTACATCAGGATCGGAATGAAAAAGCCAGTTGCCCCACCGCCAATTGCTGACCCAACGCTACGCCAGGTTGAAAGCGATACACGATCATCCGGATTCGAGCTAATCGCCGCAGACATAGCACCGTACGGAATACTCACGGTCGATAACAGCGAACCGTAAATGAAATAGGAGCAACAGATGTAGATGATTTTCGCCGTATAAGAAAAATCATTCACAAACGGCAGGAACAGGACAACCGCAATGATGCAAAATGGATACTTCATGCGACGCACCCACGGGTTGAAACGTCCATGTACCGTCAGTTTAGAGGTATCGCATAAGCGCCCTACACCAACATCAACGAACGCATCAAAGAGTTTGGTCACAAAATAGAGTGAGCCAACAATAACGCCGGAAATACCGAGGACGTTAGTGTAATAAATCATTAAAAAACTATTAACTAAGCCAAGAATAAAACAGGTTCCGAGGTCACCACATAAATAACCGATTTTATCTCTAATTCCGAAAGGCCTGACGGCAGTGGTTTCATTATTTCCAATAATAGTTCCATCATTAGACATGATGTCAACTCCTTAGACATATTATTCACACAAACTATGCTTATCGACGTAATCAGCCAATACGAAAACTATTACCGATTAGAAGTTATAACCAAGACCGACACGATAACGGGTCTGACGATCGTCTGTGGTGGTAGTGTTATAACCCGAGGAAACGTTGCCAACTTCAACAAATGGAACCCATGAGCCTAGTTTATACGCCACGCGGAAGTTATATTCATAATCATCTTTCCGGTTGTTATATAAATCTTCGCTATCGGCAATTTTATAAATACCATTTAGCTCAAACATCCAGTCATTGACGTTATAACCAAGCCAGGCTTCCGGACGATAGACCATGCGGTCATCTTTGCCGTCAGTGTTTCTGCGCATGTACTCCTGACGATAGCGGAACGCGGTCCACCAGTTGTCGTTGATGTTGTACTGCACGCGGATATAAGGCTTATAAATCGCGATATTATCGCCCGTTTCTATCGCAATGCCGGGCTGCCAGACAAGACCCTGCCATGTGAACTGGTAGCTTGCGGTATACTCGTTACCGTTACTTTCCATATTATTCCACGCATCATTTGACTGCGTGTTTTCGGAACGAGAAATGGCTTCGACTGCGACACCAAAACCCGTGGCAAAACGGTGAGACATATAAACACGATCGTAATTACGTCCATCGTCATAATATTCATGCCGGTAATCAACATAACCCGCTTGTGCGGCCGCAGAGAATAATGGAATCAGTAATAACGCAGATTTAAATTTCATGACAATCCCTCTTCACACTCAATAACGGAAATTATCCATCTCGTTTTGTCCATAAAATGGGAAAACAAAAAGGCTTTTAGATTAATTTTATATTTCCACAAAAGTGTATTTTAGAAAGAAAGCAGAAACCTTTGGCATTTTGCCAGGAACTAGTAAAAGTGGCAAAAGACAGAAGATAAAAAGGATGCAGATCACCAGTCTCAATATTTTACCGAAAAAATAAAACAGCGTTTTATTTATTAAATTAAATAGACTATTCAATGCATCAATATATATTTCAGTTCTGAAACGCAGAAACAAAAAAGCGCCATAAGGCGCTTTTTTCTGACAGCTGAAACTTACTTGCTGCCTGGGATGCTGAAACGCTTGTTGAAGCGATCAACACGACCACCGGTAGCAACATCACGCTGCTTGCCAGTATAGAACGGGTGGCACTTGCTGCACACGTCGAGGTTCAGATCGTGACCGACAGTAGAGCGGATTTTAATGACGTTACCGCAAGAGCA
Organism: Citrobacter sp. Cpo103; assembly: GCF_030332605.1. Classification (NCBI taxonomy): domain Bacteria; kingdom Pseudomonadati; phylum Pseudomonadota; class Gammaproteobacteria; order Enterobacterales; family Enterobacteriaceae; genus Citrobacter; species Citrobacter sp. Cpo103. Next base: position 38,879 of record NZ_JAOWHO010000025.1, read on the forward strand.
GTTTGCAGTAATTTCTTCGTATTTCGGGTGAATATCTTTTTTCATGGGAAAACCTCGGTTTAAGGCCGCGTCGCTCTTCCAGCCCTAACGCCAGACACCACGCGATGTTAATTATTCCCCGTCACCTTTCACACTGCTGATGCGTTGCCTGCGTTCACTCACTCTGGTCACATAGTTCACTATGCTCCCAGAGATTCGCTCGCTTGCCGCCTTCCAGCCGCGCGAAACTCTCGGGTAATGGTCAGTATTTGACGCAATCAATTTGCATCAAAGGCGGCGAATCATACAGAAATTAACCTGCTCATGCAAACTGATCCGCATTCTACCCTTCACTAATGTGTATACTAACCCGCCAGATTTCAAGTCAGGATGATTCAATGCCCGTTGCGCACGTTGCCTTACCCGTTCCGCTTCCTCGTACCTTTGACTACCTCCTGCCGGAAGGCATGAGCGCCAAAGCCGGGTGTCGTGTACGCGTGCCCTTTGGCAAGCAGCAGGAGCGCGTGGGTATCGTCCTTTCCGTCAGCGAGCACAGTGAACTGCCGCGGAGCGAATTGAAAGCCGTTCTCGAAGTGCTGGACAGCGAACCGGTCTACTCGACCTCTGTCTGGCGTCTGCTGTTGTGGGCGGCTGATTATTATCATCATCCCATCGGTGACGTACTGTTTCACGCCCTGCCAATTTTACTGCGCCAGGGACGCCCGGCGACAAACGCGCCCATGTGGTACTGGTTTGCCACTGAAGAAGGCCAGGTTATTGACCTCAACAGCCTAAAGCGTTCTCCCAAGCAGCAACAGGCGCTGGCTGCGCTACGCCAGGGGAAAATCTGGCGCGACCAGGTGGCTGAACTGGAATTTAATGATGCCGCATTACAGGCACTGCGGAAAAAAGGGCTGTGCGATCTGGCGAGCGAAACACCAGGCTTTAGCGACTGGCGTACGGACTACGCGGTTTCCGGTGAGCGTCTGCGACTGAACACCGAGCAGGCCACCGCCGTCGGGGCGATTCACAGCGCCTCAGACAGTTTTAGCGCCTGGCTATTAGCGGGCGTAACGGGATCAGGCAAAACAGAAGTCTATCTCAGCGTTCTGGAAAACGTCCTTGCCCAGGGCAAGCAGGCGCTGGTGATGGTGCCGGAGATTGGCCTGACGCCGCAAACTATTGCCCGTTTTCGCGAACGTTTTAATGCGCCGGTCGAAGTCCTGCACTCCGGTTTAAACGACAGTGAACGTCTTTCAGCCTGGCTGAAAGCAAAAAATGGCGAGGCGGCGATTGTTATCGGCACGCGTTCTTCGCTGTTTACGCCGTTTAAAAATCTCGGCGTGATTGTCATCGACGAAGAGCACGACAGCTCTTATAAACAGCAGGAAGGCTGGCGCTATCATGCGCGCGACCTCGCGGTTTACCGCGCCCATAGCGAGCAAATCCCGATTATTCTCGGCTCAGCCACTCCGGCACTGGAAACGCTGTGTAACGTGCGGCAGAACAAATACCGCATGCTGCGCCTGACGCGCCGCGCCGGAAATGCGCGCCCAGCCACTCAGCACGTGCTGGATCTCAAAGGTCAGCAGGTGCAGGCCGGTCTAGCCCCTGCGCTGATCGCCCGTATGCGTCAGCACCTGCAGGCGGATAACCAGGTGATCCTGTTTTTGAACCGTCGTGGTTTTGCGCCTGCGCTGCTGTGCCACGACTGTGGTTGGATTGCCGAATGTCCGCGTTGCGATCATTACTACACGCTACATCAGGCGCAGCACCACCTGCGTTGCCACCACTGCGACAGCCAGCGCCCAATACCGCGTCAGTGCCCTTCCTGCGGTTCGACGCATATGGTTCCGGTAGGACTCGGCACCGAACAGCTTGAGCAGGCTCTGGCACCTTTTTTCCCCGGTGTGCCAATTTCACGTATAGATCGCGACACCACCAGCCGTAAAGGGTCGCTGGAGCAGCATCTGGCGGAAGTGCATCGCGGCGGCGCACGAATACTTATAGGCACGCAAATGCTGGCCAAAGGCCACCACTTCCCGGACGTCACTCTGGTGGCGCTGCTGGACGTTGACGGCGCGCTATTCTCCGCAGATTTCCGGTCAGCAGAACGCTTCGCCCAGCTCTATACGCAGGTCTCTGGCCGTGCCGGACGCGCCGGGAAGCAAGGCGAAGTGGTGCTGCAAACGCACCATCCTGAACATCCGCTGCTGCAAACCTTGCTGTATAAAGGCTATGACGCGTTTGCCGAACAGGCGCTGGCCGAGCGACAAACGCTCCAGCTTCCACCGTGGACCAGCCATGTGATCGTGCGGGCAGAAGATCATAACAACCAGCATGCACCAATGTTCTTGCAGCAGCTACGGAATCTCATTCAAGCCAGCCCGTTGGCCGATGACAAACTCTGGGTGCTCGGCCCGGTTCCCGCACTGGCGCCCAAACGCGGTGGTCGTTATCGTTGGCAAATATTGTTGCAACATCCATCACGAATTCGCCTGCAACATATCGTCAGCGGCACGCTGGCACTGATCAATACGCTACCCGATGCACGCAAGGTTAAATGGGTGCTGGATGTCGATCCCATCGAGGGATAACCCCTCACGATGCGAGGCGGATCGTAAAATTAAAGATCCATCACACTTTTTATGAAAATTCTGTAACCGCTTCCATTCACTATCTGATAAAAATGTTTCAGATGAAGGTTATCCAGGGACGAGTCTGTGCCAGCAGCTCTCTGGCGAGGAGAAAGAGTGAAACCGAATAAGCAGGTTGCCGCCGCTACGATGAAAGATGTTGCTCTGAAGGCGAAAGTCTCAACGGCAACCGTATCCCGCGCATTAATGAACCCGGACAAAGTCTCGCAGTCAACCCGTAACAAGGTTGAGCAGGCAGCGCTGGAAGTGGGATATCTACCCCAATCAATGGGACGTAACGTTAAGCGTAATGAGTCGCGTACCATTCTGGTGATTGTGCCGGATATCTGCGATCCGTTTTTTAGCGAAGTGATTCGTGGCATTGAAGTGACTGCCGCAGAACAGGGATACCTGGTGCTTATTGGCGACTGCGCGCACCAGAACCAACAGGAAAAGACGTTTCTTAACCTCATTATCACCAAGCAGATCGATGGCATGGTACTGCTCAGCTCGCGCCTGCCGTTTGATGCCAGCGTGGAAGAGCAGCGCAATTTACCGCCGATGGTCATGTCGAACGAGTTCGCACCAGAGCTGGAACTCCCTACCGTACACATTGATAACCTCACCGCCGCCTTTAACGCGATGAATTATCTGCTGGAACTGGGGCATAAACGCATTGGCTGTATCGCCGGCCCCGAAGATATGCCGCTGTGCCATTACCGTCTGCAAGGCTACGTTCAGGCATTACGCCGCAGCGGAATTACGGTCGATCCGCATTTTATCGCGCGCGGTGACTTTACCTATGAAGCGGGAGCCAATGCGCTGAAGCAGCTCCTTGAACTACCGCAGCCGCCTACCGCGGTCTTTTGTCACAGCGACGTCATGGCGCTGGGCGCACTCTCTTACGCCAAACGCCAGGGTCTGAAAGTCCCTGATGATTTATCCATTATTGGCTTTGATAACATTTCGCTCACGGAATTTTGTGATCCACCCCTGACAACCGTCGCACAGCCGCGTTTCGATATCGGACGTGAAGCTATGCTGTTACTGCTCGATCAATTACAAGGGCAGAGCGTCAGCAGTGGCTCACGTTTACTGGACTGCGAGCTTATTATTCGGGGTACTACCCGGGCACTGACGTAAAGTAAAGTGCTTTCGGACTCCCCTGTCTGGTCAAAGGCCCGCCGCTTAAGTAACATGGCGGGCTGACGAACGAATAAATACAGCGAAACGATAGTGGCACAACGAGATTATGTACGTCGCGGCCAACCGGCACCTTCGCGGCGCAAGAAGAGCACATCACGGAAAAAACAACGCAATACGCCTGCGGTATCGCCCGCAATGGTTGCTATTGCTGCAGCCGTACTCGTGACCTTTATCGGTGGTCTGTACTTCATTACGCATCACAAGAAAGAAGAGTCCGAAACGCTGCAAAACCAGAAAGTCACCGGTAATGGCATTCCGCCAAAACCGGAAGAGCGCTGGCGATACATCAAAGAGCTGGAGAGCCGTCAGCCTGGCGTACGTGCGCCTACCGAACCGTCTGCGGGCGGCGAGGTGCTGAATGCCGATCAGCTAACCAATGAGCAGCGTCAGCTATTGGCGCAAATGCAGGCTGATATGCGTCAACAGCCGACACAGCTCAACGAAGTACCGTGGAACGAGCAAACGGCTGAACAGCGCCAGCAAACGCTGCAGCGTCAGCGTCAGGTGCAACAGCAGCAGTGGAACAATGCCCAGCAGCAGGCTCAGCAACCGCGTCCACGGGCAACAGAACAGCCGTATCAGCAGCAGCAAACGCGTACAGCACAAGCCGCGCCGGTACAGCAGCCGAAAGCGCAGCCAAAACCGGCAGCGCAACAGCCGTATCAGGATCTGCTGCAAACGCCAGCGCATACCACCGCTGCTCAGCCAAAACCGCAGCCGGCCGCGCCAATAACCAATGAAACGCAGCCGCCAAAACAGACGGCTGAGAAAAAAGATGAACGCCGCTGGATGGTTCAGTGCGGATCATTTAAAGGCGCTGAGCAGGCAGAAACTGTGCGTGCACAGCTGGCCTTTGAAGGCTTTAACTCCCGTATAACCACCAATAACGGCTGGAATCGTGTGGTCATTGGTCCGGTCAAAGGCAAAGAGAATGCCGACAACACCATCAGCCGCCTGAAGGTTGCTGGTCACACAAACTGCATTCGACTCTCCACTGGGGGTTGAAACCCCCAAAATCTCCCCCATCTATACTTGCATTACGCCCCGTACACTGTGCGGGGCCTGTACATTGCATTTGTAACCAAGGGGTCTGCTCGTGACAACAATAGTAAGCGTACGCCGTAACGGCCATGTGGTAATCGCCGGTGATGGTCAGGCCACACTGGGTAACACCGTAATGAAAGGCAACGTGAAGAAAGTCCGCCGTCTGTACAACGATAAAGTCATCGCGGGCTTTGCGGGCGGTACTGCGGATGCATTCACGCTGTTTGAACTGTTTGAACGCAAGCTGGAAATGCACCAGGGTCACCTGGTGAAAGCTGCCGTTGAACTGGCAAAAGACTGGCGTACCGACCGTATGCTGCGCAAACTCGAAGCGCTGCTGGCCGTCGCAGATGAAACTGCATCGCTCATCATCACCGGTAACGGCGATGTCATCCAGCCAGAAAACGATCTGATTGCTATCGGCTCCGGCGGTCCCTACGCCCAGGCTGCTGCACGCGCTCTGCTTGAAAACACCGAGCTTGGCGCACGCGAGATTGCTGAAAAAGCGTTGGATATTGCAGGGGATATCTGCATTTATACCAACCACTTCCATACCATCGAAGAATTGAACTCCAAAGCGTAAGGATCCCCCATGTCTGAAATGACCCCACGCGAAATTGTCAGCGAACTGAACAAACACATCATCGGCCAGGATAACGCGAAGCGTTCCGTGGCGATCGCCCTGCGTAACCGCTGGCGTCGTATGCAGCTCAACGAAGAGTTGCGCCATGAAGTCACGCCGAAAAACATTCTGATGATTGGCCCGACCGGCGTCGGTAAAACCGAAATTGCCCGTCGTCTGGCAAAACTGGCCAACGCGCCGTTCATCAAAGTCGAAGCAACAAAATTCACCGAAGTCGGCTATGTTGGTAAAGAAGTTGATTCCATCATCCGCGATCTGACCGATGCTGCCATTAAAATGGTCCGCGTGCAGGCAATCGAGAAAAACCGCTTCCGTGCCGAAGAGATGGCGGAAGAGCGCATTCTCGACGTGCTGATCCCACCGGCTAAAAATAACTGGGGACAGTCAGAGCAGCCGCAGGAACCTTCTGCAGCACGTCAGGCATTCCGTAAAAAACTGCGTGAAGGCCAGCTGGATGATAAAGAGATCGAAATCGATCTCGCGGCCGCACCGATGGGCGTTGAAATTATGGCGCCTCCGGGAATGGAAGAGATGACCAGCCAGCTGCAGTCCATGTTCCAGAACCTCGGCGGTCAGAAACAAAAACCGCGTAAGCTGAAAATCAAAGACGCGATGAAACTGCTGATTGAAGAAGAAGCGGCCAAACTGGTGAACCCGGAAGAGCTGAAACAAGAAGCTATCGACGCCGTTGAGCAGCACGGGATCGTGTTTATCGACGAAATCGACAAGATCTGTAAGCGCGGCGAATCTTCCGGCCCGGACGTGTCCCGTGAAGGCGTACAGCGCGACCTGCTGCCGCTGGTTGAAGGCTGCACTGTCTCCACCAAGCACGGCATGGTGAAAACAGATCACATTCTGTTTATCGCTTCTGGTGCATTCCAGGTAGCCAAACCGTCCGACCTGATCCCAGAACTGCAGGGTCGTCTGCCGATTCGTGTCGAGCTGCAGGCGCTGACCACCAGCGATTTTGAGCGTATCCTTACCGAACCGAATGCCTCCATCACCGTCCAGTACAAAGCGCTGATGGCGACTGAAGGTGTGGACATCAACTTCACTGAATCCGGTATTAAGCGCATTGCCGAAGCGGCCTGGCAGGTTAACGAAACCACCGAAAACATCGGTGCACGTCGTCTGCATACCGTTCTGGAACGTCTGATGGAAGATATTTCCTATGATGCGAGCGATTTGAACGGCCAAAGCATCACAATTGATGCCGAATATGTGAGCAAACATCTGGATGCGCTGGTCGCAGATGAAGATCTGAGCCGTTTTATCCTATAATCGCGTTCAATGCATTTTCATCACTGTTGATGGGGCTGATAAAGCCCCATTTTTATTGGCGCTAAATATGACTGAACAACAACAAATTAGCCGCTCACAAGCCTGGCTGGAAAGTTTACGACCTAAGACCTTACCGCTCGCCTTCGCGGCGATCATCGTCGGTACGGCATTAGCATGGTGGCAAGGATACTTCGATCCGCTGGTTGCTCTGCTGGCATTGATTACGGCGGGACTGCTGCAAATTCTGTCCAATCTCGCTAACGACTATGGCGATGCCGTCAAAGGCAGCGACAAGCCCGACCGCATTGGACCGCTGCGCGGTATGCAAAAAGGGGTTATCACCCAACAGCAGATGAAGCGCGCGCTGATCGTCACTGTGGTGCTGATCTGTCTGTCCGGGCTGGCCTTGGTAGCTGTAGCCTGTCACACGCTGGCGGATTTTGTCGGTTTCCTGGTGCTCGGCGGCCTGTCGATTATCGCCGCGATCACCTACACCGTGGGTAATCGCCCTTACGGATATATCGGCCTGGGCGATATTTCTGTGCTGGTATTTTTCGGCTGGCTCAGTGTGATGGGAAGCTGGTATCTGCAGGCTCATACGTTGATTCCGGCGCTGATTCTGCCTGCCACCGCCTGCGGCCTGCTGGCAACCGCCGTGCTCAACGTCAACAACCTGCGCGATATCAACAGCGACAGAGAGAACGGCAAGAACACGCTGGTCGTGCGTTTAGGCGCTGTCAATGCCCGCCGCTACCACGCCTGTCTGCTGATGGGCACGCTGGTCTGTCTGGCATTGTTCAACCTGTTCTCACTGCAAAGCCTGTGGGGATGGCTGTTTATCCTCGCCGCTCCGCTGCTGATCAAACAGGCTCGCTATGTTATGCGCGAGATGGACCCAGCAGCAATGCGTCCGATGCTGGAACGCACCGTAAAAGCGGCATTGTTAACTAACCTGCTGTTTGTCGTTGGAATTTTCTTAAGTCAGTGGTCTCTTTAACTGACAAATATCAATTAACAATTGATGATTTTGCCAACAGTACACATAGCGCGATATACTAAAAATTCTCGCAGCAACTGAACGTTAAGCCTATGAAATACGATACATCCGAGCTTTGTGACATCTATCAGGAAGATGTCAACGTCGTGGAACCGCTGTTCTCTAACTTTGGAGGACGGTCGTCGTTTGGCGGGCAAATCATCACGGTAAAATGTTTCGAGGACAACGGGTTGCTGTACGATCTGCTCGAACAAAACGGCCGTGGTCGCATTCTGCTGGTCGATGGCGGCGGTTCTGTCCGTCGTGCGCTGGTCGATGCCGAACTGGCACGGCTGGCCGTACAGAATGAATGGGAAGGTCTGGTCATCTACGGCTCAGTCCGCCAGGTAGACGATCTGGGAGAGCTGGACATCGGCATTCAGGCGATTGCCGCTATTCCGGTAGGTGCTTCAGGAGAAGGTATCGGGGAAAGCGATGTGCGCGTCAACTTTGGCGGCGTGACGTTCTTCTCCGGCGACCACCTGTACGCCGATAACACCGGGATAATCCTCTCCGAAGACCCGCTCGATATCGAGTAAGCGAAAAAGGCCATCAGCAATTTTGATGGCCTTTTTTTCATTCATTTGATTCGTAATGAATGACTTTAATATCATACTTTTTATATTTTTCTTCGACAACGATACTCATCGTCTCACGACTGACAGGATAAGTTTCGATATAAGCATTTAATTTATCCTCAGCTATCTGAATGCCACTCTTTTGTATCCCGGTAAAAATTATCTCACTGCGTTGAAGATGACTACCATCATCTGCATAGCTTACAAAAAACCAGTCGTTAGATATCCTTGGAGCCTGTTTAAGAGGTTTCGGTGTTAGCAGATGATAAAATAATAAATTCTGCTGAGTGTAGATTTTTTCTGTATAGATGCTCACCATAAAATGACAATAAAATAGCGCAATAAAAAGCATAAACACAATAATAAAACCTGATCTCCTGGATTTCATATGTGGAGTTCCCGAACATAATCAGGATTAGCAATAGGTCTTATTACATCCATAAATAAAGGTAATTCACCCGAATAGGGTTCATGTCTCTTATCTTTATTGATAGGGTCAGGAAACAGTAACGGAATAACACTTTTATTCTTAACCTCACCAACTGGGCCATAGAAGTCCCAGATTCGATAAGCCTTTTCTTTCGAGCATATCTGAAGGTAAGAGGTGTAATCTGCATAATTTACCGCTTGGTAAAAACCAAATAGATTTGAGACCAAATCTTCAGCACTATAACCACTATCCGTTAAATAAACATAAGGCCAAAAGTCCTGTAAGGACTCAAAGCGATGTGACGTACCTAAGAATATTGATAAAGCAATACCTTGTAAGGTTCGCTCCTGCAATCCTCGGCGCACCATAAATCTACGATATATACCAGTATTGATATTTATGCCATGAATGTTTTTGGACATACTTTGATGATAATTCACTTCATAAAACTCACTATCACCACCACGAGGCCTTGTCATTTCAAACCATAATTTTTCAGCCCCTGCCGGATTAGCATGGCCTAAATCAATCCATCCTAAATTATCTGTATAGATAAGACCATATCTAATATCTCTGGTGATAAGTCGATCCGAATCATCAATAATATCGTTTCTTTTTGTCATATCGTATTCTTTGATATTTAAAAAATACGATATCCTAATCTCTACATAGCAAAAAGGCATCCATTATGGATGCCTTTTTCAAGAAATCAGAATTAGACTTCTTCCATACGACCCAGCAGGGCATGCAGTCGATCCTGCCAGCCGCTCTGCTGTTCTTTCAGGCTGTTGTTCTCACGCTCCAGCTCTTCACGCTGCTGCTGTGCAGTCTGAACTTCCTGCGACAGTGAGTTGTTCTTTTCTTTCAGCTCTTCGATTTCCATCTGCAACAGCGTGATGGTATCAATCGCCTGCTGTACTTTTGCTTCCAGTTTCTCAAACACTTCTAATGACATCGTCATACCTCTCCTGAATTGCAAGGCGTTGATGGATAAAAATCCTCGTCCCGATAACCGGCGACGCCTTAATAAAAACGAGCGCACTCTACTTAACACCGATTGTATGAAGCCGCGTCATCCCTGTCCAGCGGCATCCCGCGCAGATTGCGGTTTGCAACACTTTTAGTCTTTCTCCTGGTGACATTACTGTCATAACTCTTAAGTGTTAACAGATTGATCAGTGAAATGATTCAGCTCACACTATTTTTGTATAACAAATACCTCACAATGGCGCGAAAACGCTCATTTTGTTGATGCAGTACACACATTTTAATTTCGATATTTCTCGTTTTTGAGCGTTAACGATAAATTAACAGTGTGCCTACCGGCTCCGGGGATGTCAGTGACCTTCTCGCACACAATAAACATTAAACTCTCTTCAGGATCCGATTATGAGTCAAACATCAACCTTAAAAGGCCAGTGCATTGCTGAATTCCTCGGTACCGGGTTGTTGATTTTCTTCGGTGTGGGCTGTGTCGCTGCACTTAAAGTGGCTGGGGCTACTTTTGGTCAGTGGGAAATCAGTATCATCTGGGGTCTGGGGGTAGCGATGGCTATCTATCTGACCGCAGGCGTTTCTGGTGCACACCTGAATCCCGCGGTAACCATCGCACTCTGGCTGTTCGCCTGTTTTGATAAACGCAAAGTTGTTCCTTTTATTATTTCGCAAATTGCCGGCGCCTTTTGCGCAGCGGCACTGGTTTACGGGCTTTATTACAATCTTTTCCTCGATTTCGAACAAACTAACCATATCGTACGCGGCAGTACCGAGAGCCTGGGTCTGGCAGGTACTTTCTCCACCTATCCGAACCCGCATATCAATTTTGTGCAGGCCTTCGCGGTTGAAATGGTCATTACCGCTATTCTAATGGGGCTGATTCTGGCTCTGACCGACGATGGTAACGGTGTACCTCGTGGTCCGCTGGCACCACTGCTGATCGGCTTGTTGATTGCCGTTATTGGTGCTTCCATGGGTCCGCTGACAGGTTTTGCGATGAACCCGGCACGTGACTTCGGACCGAAACTCTTCGCCTGGATGGCCGGATGGGGTGAGATTGCCTTCACGGGTGGTCGCGATATCCCTTACTTCCTGGTTCCGGTGTTTGGCCCGATTACCGGCGCGATTTTGGGCGCATGGGCATATCGCAAACTGATTGGTCGTCATTTACCGTGCGATGTCTGCGCGATTGAAGAAAAAGACGTTGCGGCCAACACTCAACAAAAAGCTTCGCAGTAATGTGACTACGGGACAAAAAATTATGACTGAAAAAAAATATATCGTTGCGCTCGACCAGGGCACCACCAGCTCCCGCGCGGTCGTAATGGACCACGATGCGAATATCGTTGCCGTTTCACAGCGCGAATTCGAACAAATCTACCCGAAAGCCGGTTGGGTAGAACATGACCCAATGGAAATTTGGGCGACCCAAAGCTCCACGCTGGTAGAAGTTCTGGCGAAAGCCGATATCAGTTCCGATGAAATTGCAGCGATCGGTATTACCAACCAGCGTGAAACCACCATCGTCTGGGAACGCGAAACCGGTAAACCAATCTATAACGCCATTGTGTGGCAGTGCCGTCGTACCGCGGATATCTGCGAAAAGCTCAAACGTGACGGCATGGAAGAGTACATCCGTAACAACACCGGTCTGGTTATTGACCCGTACTTCTCCGGTACCAAGGTGAAGTGGATCCTCGACCACGTAGAAGGCTCGCGTGAGCGCGCTCGTCGCGGCGAACTGCTGTTTGGTACCGTAGACACCTGGCTTATCTGGAAAATGACGCAGGGGCGCGTACACGTCACAGATTACACCAACGCCTCGCGTACCATGCTGTTCAACATCCACTCCCTGGACTGGGATGACACGATGCTGGATGCGCTGGATATTCCGCGTGCAATGCTGCCTGAAGTGCGTCGCTCTTCTGAAGTGTACGGCCAGACCAACATCGGTGGTAAAGGCGGTATTCGTATTCCTATCTCCGGTATCGCCGGTGATCAGCAGGCGGCGCTGTTTGGCCAGCTGTGCGTGAAGGAGGGGATGGCGAAAAATACTTACGGTACCGGCTGCTTCATGCTGATGAACACCGGCGAGAAAGCCGTTAAGTCCGAAAACGGACTGCTAACCACCATCGCCTGCGGACCAACCGGGGAAGTGAACTACGCGCTGGAAGGTGCGGTATTTATGGCTGGCGCCTCCATCCAGTGGCTGCGTGATGAAATGAAACTCATCAGCGATGCATTCGACTCCGAATATTTCGCCACCAAAGTGAAAGATACCAACGGTGTGTACGTCGTTCCGGCATTTACTGGCCTGGGCGCACCGTACTGGGACCCGTATGCTCGCGGCGCCATCTTTGGTCTGACCCGTGGGGTAAACTCCAACCACATCATCCGCGCCACGCTTGAGTCTATCGCTTACCAGACTCGTGATGTTCTGGAAGCGATGCAGGCTGACTCCGGTATTCGCCTGCACGCCCTGCGTGTTGATGGCGGTGCGGTCGCCAACAACTTCCTGATGCAGTTCCAGTCCGACATTCTCGGCACGCGCGTTGAGCGCCCGGAAGTCCGCGAAGTCACCGCATTGGGTGCGGCATACCTGGCTGGTCTGGCAGTAGGCTTCTGGCAGAATCTGGATGAGCTGCAGGAAAAAGCAGTCATCGAGCGTGAATTCCGCCCAGGCATCGAAACCACCGAACGTAACTTCCGTTACAGCGGCTGGAAAAAAGCGGTCAAACGCGCCATGGCGTGGGAAGATCACGACGAGTAATACGTCATAGCCGGATGGCAACTGTGCCTTATCCGGCAATATCTTCGTGCGGGGGCAACCCCGCACACACATCAATAATCTCGCCCCCTCCCCTGTGCTACACTTCGCGCCATTCCTTTCAGCTACGAGTTTGCAATGAGACGAGAACTTGCCATTGAATTTTCACGCGTGACCGAAGCGGCCGCGCTGGCTGGCTATAAATGGCTGGGCCGCGGCGATAAAAATACCGCTGACGGCGCGGCGGTAAACGCCATGCGTATTATGCTCAACCAGGTCAACATTGACGGCACCATCGTGATTGGCGAGGGCGAGATCGATGAAGCGCCGATGCTGTTTATCGGTGAGAAAGTCGGGACCGGTCTTGGTGATGCGGTCGACATCGCCGTCGATCCTATCGAAGGCACACGCATGACGGCAATGGGTCAGGCAAACGCGCTGGCCGTACTGGCTGTTGGCGATAAAGGTTGCTTCCTGAACGCGCCAGACATGTACATGGAAAAGCTGATTGTCGGCCCAGGCGCAAAAGGGTCTATCGACCTGAACCTGTCGCTGGAAGCCAACCTGCATAACGTTGCCGCTGCACTCAATAAGCCACTGAGTGAACTGACCGTCACCATTCTGGCCAAGCCACGCCATAATGAAACGATCGCCGAAATGCAAAAACTGGGCGTGCGCGTCTTTGCTATTCCAGACGGTGACGTTGCAGCCTCCATTCTGACCTGCATGCCAGACAGTGAAGTTGACGTGCTGTACGGCATTGGCGGCGCACCGGAAGGCGTGGTTTCTGCCGCCGTCATCCGCGCGCTGGACGGCGACATGCAAGGCCGTTTGCTGGCACGTCATGACGTCAAAGGCGACAGCGAAGAGAACCGTCGCATTGGCGAACAAGAACTGGCTCGTTGCGCCGCCATGGGCATTGAAGCGGGCAAAGTGCTGCGCCTCGATGAAATGGCGCGTAGCGACAACGTCATTTTCTCCGCCACCGGCATCACCAAAGGCGATTTGCTGGAAGGGATTAGCCGTAAAGGTAATATCGCGACCACCGAAACGCTGCTGATCCGCGGCAAATCACGTACGATCCGTCGCATTCAGTCGATTCACTACCTCGATCGTAAAGATCCCGATGTGCAGGCGCACATCCTGTAATTGATTTGATCAATAGAGCCTTCCAGCCCATATGGGCTGGAAATCTTTCGTCCAACGAACGAAGATAAGGCAATCAAAGCAGACAGGAGAAAACCATGGCAGATTGGGTAACAGGCAAAGTCACGAAGGTACAGAACTGGACCGATGCCCTGTTTAGTTTGACCGTGCGAGCTCCGGTTCTTCCTTTCACTGCAGGTCAATTCACCAAGCTTGGCCTTGAGATCGACGGCGAACGCGTCCAGCGTGCCTATTCTTACGTCAATGCCCCTGATAACCCCGATTTAGAGTTTTATCTGGTGACGGTTCCCGACGGCAAACTCAGCCCTCGTCTGGCAGCACTGAAGCCTGGCGATGAAGTCCAGGTGGTGAGTGAAGCGGCTGGTTTCTTCGTGCTGGATGAAGTCCCCGATTGCGACACGCTGTGGATGCTGGCAACCGGCACGGCTATCGGCCCATATTTGTCGATTCTGCAGTTAGGCAAGGACCTGGATCGCTTCAAAAACCTGGTGCTGGTCCACGCCGCGCGTTATGCCGCCGATTTGAGCTATCTACCGTTGATGCAGGCGCTGGAAAAGCGCTACGAAGGTAAATTACGTATCCAGACGGTTGTCAGCCGTGAAACCGTGGCAGATTCGCTGACCGGGCGTGTACCGGCGCTGATTGAAAGCGGTGAGCTGGAAAAAGCAGTCGGGCTGCCATTGGATAAAGAAACCTGCCATGTGATGCTGTGTGGAAACCCGCAGATGGTACGCGACACGCAGCAGTTGCTGAAAGAGACCCGGCAGATGACCAAACACCTGCGCCGCCGACCGGGCCATATGACTGCAGAGCACTACTGGTAAGAACGTTTTACTGCCCGGTAAACACCCGGGCATTTTGCCGGATGGCGCTTGCGCTTATCCGGCCTACGAGCCAGCTCTGTACTTTACGTCCTGCGTATCCTTACCATATTTATTTGCGTCCTGGGTGCCAATGAACGCACCCAGATCGATAAGCATACCGACCAGAATCAACGTTGGAACAAAGCGGCCTACCGCCCATTGCCAGACGCCGGGTAACATCGCCCAATTTCCGGCCAGCAGCATCCACGCCAGAATCATCAACAGCGCCCACGCTCCGGAACGCCCTCGGTCATGCAGACGTTTTACCGTCACTGCCGCCGTTGGCCATAGCAGACACACCAGACAAAAAGCCGCGGTCTGAATATCGAGTAATTGTTTGCTCGCCAGCGAAAACAGAACCAGCATGCCGACGATCCATAGGCCAATCCAAATCCAGAAATCACGGAGCCCGATGCGCCCTTTAAATGAGAATAACCACTGCTGTATGGTCATGTAAGTTCCTTTATTATTACCTTCCAGAACAGTTTACCCTTTTGACAAGCTCGACGGTTACCGTTTTAATCGTGAGCAGTGAGAATGAAAGGTACGATTGATGAAGCACGGATTTACACTGTTTTTATTATTGTTTTCAGCCTTAACCGCGAGCACTGCGGCACTGGCGAAAGAGCCATCGACGGCAACCACAGCCCCCTATTTACTGGCGGGCGCGCCGACCTTTGACCTGTCGATTAGCCAGTTTCGCGAAAACTTTAATACACAGAATCCGAAGCTGATCCTGAATGAGTTCCGCGCTATCGACAGCAGTCGCGATCGGGCAAATCTCACCCGCGCGGCCAGTAAAATCAATGAAAACCTGTATGCGTCTTCCGCCCTTGAGCGCGGCACCCTGAAAATCAAAAGCATGCAGATAACCTGGTTACCAATTCAAGGACCAGAGCAAAAGGCAGCTAAAGCGAAAGCGCTGGAATACATGACCGCCGTCATCCGCACTGTCGCACCACTACTGACGAAGGAACAGAGCCAGAAAAAGCTGCAAAAACTGCTCGCCGCAGGCAAAGGTAAGCACTATTACGCCGAAACAGAAGGCGCAATTCGCTATGTCGTGGCAGATAACGGTGAAAAGGGGCTGACCTTCGCTGTTGAACCGATTAAGCTGGCACTATCTGAAAACCTCGAAGGGTCGAATAAATGACAAAAAGCAAAGCCTTCGGGATGATCAATCTCTATACTGTTTCACAGACCATGCTGCCCTGAGGGGCGGCCATATTCCTTAATTCGCTGACAAGCGTGGAGAAATGAAATGCGACATCCTTTAGTGATGGGTAACTGGAAACTGAACGGCAGCCGCCACATGGTAAACGAACTGGTTGCTAATCTGCGTAAAGAACTGGCTGGCGTTGCTGGCTGTGCAGTAGCAATTGCTCCGCCGGAAATGTATATCGACCTGGCGAAACACGCCGCTGCCGGTAGCCACATCATTCTGGGCGCGCAGAACGTTGATCTGAACCTGTCTGGCGCATTCACCGGTGAAACAAGTGCTGAAATGCTGAAAGATATCGGCGCGCAGTACATCATTATCGGTCACTCTGAGCGTCGTACTTACCACAAAGAATCTGACGAGCTGATCGCTAAAAAATTCGCTGTGCTGAAAGAGCAAGGTCTGACTCCGGTTCTGTGCATCGGTGAAACCGAAGCAGAAAACGAAGCAGGCAAAACTGAAGAAGTTTGCGCACGTCAGATCGACGCGGTTCTGAAAACTCAGGGCGCAGCAGCATTCGAAGGCGTCGTTATCGCTTACGAACCAGTATGGGCTATCGGTACCGGTAAGTCTGCAACTCCTGCTCAGGCTCAGGCTGTTCACAAATTTATTCGTGACCACATTGCTAAAGCTGACGCGAAAATCGCTGAACAAGTTATCATCCAGTACGGCGGTTCTGTAAACGCAGCTAACGCGGCAGAACTGTTTGCTCAGCCGGACATCGACGGTGCGCTGGTTGGTGGTGCTTCTCTGAAAGCAGATGCCTTCGCAGTCATCGTTAAAGCAGCAGAAGCCGCTAAACAGGCTTAAGTTGTTAAGGCGGGAGGAGCACTCCTCCCGCTGTATTAACTACCAGTATCCCAACCAGTGCCACCAGAAGGCGCCGGTCCCCCCCCAAATGGTCAGGTTGACCACACTCATCACCAGGCCCGTTTTCCACCACTCCGCCAGCGTGACATAGCCCGAACCAAAGATGATCGGCGCAGTACCCGTGCCATAGTGCGTGAGCGACATCATCAAAGAGGAGGAGAAACCGAGCATTAAACCAAGCAATGCTGGTGGCGCGCCGAGGCCTAATCCTGCGGCGAAGAACGCAGCGAACATAGCCGTAATATGCGCAGTTGTGCTGGCGAAAAAGTAGTGCGAGTAGACGTAAAGCAGAATCAACAGCAGCGTTGCAACACTCCAGTGCACGCCAAGATGGTCGATTGCACTACCAACACTGGTTGCCAGCCATCCCACCAACCCCAGTTTGCTGAGAAAATCTGCCATCATCACCAGCGCGGCAAACCAGACTATCGTATCCCATGCCCCGCGGCATTTAAGAATGTCATCCCAGCTCAATACGCCCGCCATCAATAGAATCGACAATCCAATTAACGCGGCGCTGGTAGGGTTTACGCTCCAGGCACTGCCCATCAGCATCGCTGGAACACCCGCCCACAGGCAGAGCAGCAAAATGAACACTGCCAGGGTGATTTTTTCTGCCAGTGATAGTGGACCCAGCGCATCCAGTTTTTGCCGCGCGAACTGCGGCGCATTTGGCGTGCGCGTGATAGCTGGCGGATAGAGCCACCAGATTACAATCGGCATGACAACCAGTGATACCAGAGCAGGAAGAAGCGCCGCAATGGCCCACATTCCCCAGGTCATGTTCAGCACGCCATCCGTCCCCTTCGTCAAAAAGCTGACGATTAACGGGTTAGGTGCGGTCGCAGTGATGAACATTGCCGAGCTGATCGGGTTAATGTTGTAGTTCACCAGCGCGAGATAACGGCCCGTTGAGCCATTCTCGGCATGGCCTGGCTGCGAGCCGAGGCTCTCCGCAATCGCCCGCATTACCGGGTGGATAATGCCGCCGCCACGCGCGGTATTGCTTGGCGTTACGGGTGCAATTAGCGTTTCCGCAAGGGTTAATGCCCACGCAATGCCCAGCGTTCTTTTACCAAATAGCGCAATAAACCCGTAGCCAATACGCGCTCCCAGGCCAGTCTTTAACAGACTTTGCGACAGCATAATGGATAAACCGATCAGCCAGATTAGCTGGTTAGAAAAACCACTCAACGCATCGTTCAACGCCGCGGAGGGTTTGCCGGGGTTAGTAACGCCAGTCATCGCCACCAGCATAATCGCCACAATCGCAATTGCGCCAATCGGCATGGCTTTACCGATAATCGCAGCGATCGTACCAATAAACAGTGCCAGCAGGTGCCACGCTTGCGGGGTTACGTCAGGTGGACACGGGATAACAAACCAGATGGTCAGCGTAATCACGAGCGAGATGATGGCAGGCCAACAGCGGATGGGGGTTAAACTGTCCATGAATCAATCCTTGAATTTCCAGTGCGCAAATCTGCGCTCAGGCATTAACCAATATTGCCGCGCATAATACAATTCACTCACTCACAAAACAAAAAATTAACATTTTGATACAGCTACAGTTTTCCCAACACCGTAAACCAGGCGTAATCCAGCGGCAGAAGAATCAGATATGTTGCCGCCGCCAGTGCGATACACAGCAGCATCCCCGCCCTTGCAGGTACTTTCCCGAGCGCCATCGCCACCACGATCGGTGAAGCCTGATACGGCAACAGTGGTGTGGAATAACCCAGCACCTGGATCATAATCACCGACAGCAGTGGGAATCCCGTCGCATCGGCAAAGCTTTGCGCCAACGTGGTATACAGCGCCGGAACACCGTTCGCCGTCATAATAAAATTAAGCGCAGTGGTAATACCGGTCAGCGCGAGGAAACTGGTAAACGGCTTTTCCGCATCCAGCGGCATCACCTGTAACAGCGCTTCGCCAACGGCGCTACCAATACCGGTCTGCGTGACGGTGATCGCCAGCCCCAGAATACCCGCCACATAAATACAGGTACGAATGTTGACCCCAGCGGAAAACTCGTCGCCATTGATAAAGCCAACCCGTGGTAGCAATGTGATAACTGCCGCCGCCAGCCCGGTCCACGCGGGGCCAATACCGTGCCAGCTTTCGCTTACCCACAAGAACAGCACCACCGCTAACATCCAGGCCAGACGTTTTTCATCCCGGCTCATCGGCTCCGGCGGCGTGAGATCGCGCGGCGCATGCGGCTTGCCAGGGAACAACCAGCAGATAAGCACAATGAGCACCGCGCCTTTAAGCCAACCCAGAACCGGCGTATGCAGCAGCAAATAGGGAAGATAATTGAGGTGGATGCCGTAAGAGCCTTCCGCCGCGCCGCTCATCACCAGATTCGGTACGTTAGCGGGTAAAATCGTCGCAGAAAGCTGGAACGTCCCAAACCCGACGGCCAGTGCCAGACCATACCAGGCGCGCGTGCCTTCGTTAATTCCAGCTCGTTTCGCCATCGCCGCGACAATCGGCATCAGCAGCGCAATGCGGCCCATGTTGGATGGCATTACAAATGCCAGCGCGTAACTCAGCAGCAC
Organism: Citrobacter sp. Cpo103; assembly: GCF_030332605.1. Classification (NCBI taxonomy): domain Bacteria; kingdom Pseudomonadati; phylum Pseudomonadota; class Gammaproteobacteria; order Enterobacterales; family Enterobacteriaceae; genus Citrobacter; species Citrobacter sp. Cpo103. The sequence goes on from NZ_JAOWHO010000025.1 coordinate 58,158, forward strand.
TACGCTCGCCACCATTAACGGCCAGGAATCAGTCAACCTCGATGACAGCGCCCTCGCCGCCCTGTCCGCCAGCCCCGTTTTACGAATCGCAATACCCAGTACAAAGCCGCTAAACACCAGCCAGAATGCGGAGGACGCAAAGCCGCCAAAAATCACATCCGGTGGCGCGATTTTGGCGACCATCGCCACGGCAAAGAACAGCAGCGCCGTTATAAACTCCGGCAGCAGCGACGTAGCCCAGAGCAGAATGGTGATACCAACCACCAGAGAGGGGATAAACAGAGGGTGTGTAAGCCAGAGCGACATGCCTGTCTCCTGTTGTTTTTTTCAACAAGAATACGGGGACAGGCATGCGGAGTAAACGCCAGATTAGGTGGGGTTAACGCAGAATATCACATTGATGATCCTGAATTTCCTCAGCGGAGGCGAGATTCAGTGCCAGCAGATTGCGCTGAGTAGCCAGCAGGACAAAGGATTCGTCGCTCTGGCGCACCATCGCCAACGCATAGCTGCCCATATGCTCACGCGCATCCGGCACCTCTTCCGCCAGCATCATAAACGGGCTGCGTTGTGCCAGTTCATTTTCCGTGACGCGACGTGCCAGATATTCATGACCGCGCAGCCCACCCGGTAATGGTAGCCAGCGGGTGCTGATTTTCGCCAGGTTGTCATCCAGCTGCTTTCTGACATCGGTTCGCAGGCAGGAGATATGAATATGCAGGTGATTTTGCGTACGCCCGCTACGTGAGTTAATGGTCAGAGAGACTGCTTTGTCAGGGATTTCCTGGCCGTATTTTTGGCTCATAAAGCTACGCGCCTGCCAGGCCAGCCAGAAAAAGTTCGGTGTGCCTGATTTCAACAACAGCGGACTTTCCGTACCGTTGATCCGCCAGGTAGGCATCAACAGATATTGCAGTGGGCCGTTACGGTCTTTGAACACCACATATCCAGCATCCGGCTTTACTTCAGCGCATGGTGCGGGGTCCTGCTGCTGCAACTGGTGCGGCAGGCATTGCTGAAGAACGATCTGGCGTAATGCGTCCGGGTTGCCGGTGAATTTCCAGTACCCGATACCTGCAGCGGCGGCGACCACAATCACCGCCAGTAAAAGATAGCCTGCTTTTTTCATTACGCGTTTCCTGTATCCCATTGAAGGGCAAGAGTAACGCAAAACCATGACAAATAAAAAACCCGGTCGCGTTAGGCCACCGGGTCGGTAAATCAGAGACTTATTTATCGTTTACTGATTTGGTCGAGCGTACCGCCGTTAGAGAAGTGCTCTTTCTGCGCTTTCGTCCAGCCGCCAAACTCTTCGTCGATAGTGAACAGCTTCAGCTTCGGAAATGCGTTTTCGTATTTCTTCGCAACGTCTGCATCACGTGGACGATAGTAGTTTTTCGCCGCAATTTCCTGACCTTCCGGAGAGTAGAGATACTTCAGGTAAGCTTCCGCCACCGCTTTGGTGTCTTTCTTTTCCACCACTTTATCAACCACGGACACGGTCGGCTCCGCGAGGATAGATTCACTCGGGGTCACTATCTCGAATTTATCTTTGCCCAGCTCGTTCGTTGCCAACAGCGCTTCGTTTTCCCAGGCAATCAGCACATCACCGATACCACGTTCAACGAAGGTATTGGTTGAACCACGTGCACCAGAATCGAGTACCTCAACGTTTTTATACAGGGCCTTCACAAAGTCTTGTGCCTTGGCCTGATCGTTGTTGTTGTGGTGCAGGGCATAGCCCCATGCCGCCAGATAGTTCCAGCGAGCTCCGCCGGAGCTTTTCGGGTTTGGCGTAATGACCGACACGCCCGGTTTGATTAAATCGTTCCAGTCATGAATTTGTTTGGGATTGCCTTTGCGGACCAGGAATACGATGGTGGAGGTGTAAGGCGCAGAGTTATCCGGCAGGCGTTTAATCCAGTTTTTATCGATACGGCCACGTTCAGCAATGGCATCCACGTCGTAAGCCAGTGCCAGCGTCACGACATCGGCTTCAATGCCGTTGATGACGGAGGTCGCCTGTTTACCCGAACCACCATGCGACTGGCGAATCACGACGTTGTCGCCCGTTTCCTGCTTCCAGTGCGCGCTGAAGGCCTTATTGTACTGCTCGTACAGTTCACGCGTTGGATCGTACGATACGTTAAGTAACTGAATATCCTTTGCCAGAACGCTGGTCGATGCCAGCAATAATGTTAACCCTACGCCCCATTTGTTCATCGCCCAGCTCTCTTAGGTAGTGTTGTGATGAGCAAAGCGTGCCAGAAAGGCATCCAAACATTAAAGAATAAAAAAAGATTTGCTATAACTTGGGGGAATATATGGAGTCGAGTTTTTGCCTGATGGCGCTACGCTTATCAGGCCTACGATTTGCATCATGTAGGCCGGATAAGGCGCAAGCCGCCATCCGGCAATTGCAATTAATACAGTTTCTTCGCGCAGTCCAGCCAGTCACCTTTGAACGGACGCTTCATGTTTTCGATAGCGTCGATGATGTCATGGTGAACCAGCTGCTCGTTCTGAATACCTACGCAGCGACCGCCGTGACCTTCCAGCAGAAGTTCAATGGCATAGGCGCCCATACGGGATGCCAGAATACGGTCGTAAGGAACCGGGGAACCACCACGCTGGATGTGACCCAGTACGGTTGCACGCGTTTCACGACCCGTTTCTTTCTCAATGTAATGCGCCAATTCGTCAACGTCACACATGTGTTCAGTGATCGCTACGATTGCGTGTTTTTTACCTTTCGCGATACCTGCTTTGATTTCAGTAACCAAATCGTCACGGCTGAATTCCACTTCCGGAACCACCACGAACTCACAGCCACCGGCAATCGCTGCTGCCAGGGTCAGGTCACCACAGTAGCGGCCCATCACTTCAACGATAGAAATACGCTGGTGAGAAGAAGAGGTATCACGCAGGCGGTCAATCGCTTCAACGACAGTACCCAGCGCGGTGAAGTAGCCGATGGTGTAGTCAGTGCCCTTGATATCGTTGTCGATAGTGCCCGGCAGACCGATGCACGGGAAGCCCATTTCAGTCAGGCGTTTTGCCCCCATGTAAGAACCGTCACCCCCGATAACAACCAGGGCGTCGATGCCACGCTTCTTCAGGTTTTCGATAGCTACCGCACGCACGTTTTCATCACGGAATTCCGGGAAGCGAGCAGAACCGAGGAAAGTACCGCCACGGTTGATCATGTCGGACACGCTGTAGCGGTCAAGCTGGACCATACGGTCTTCATACAAACCCAGGTAGCCATCATGGATCCCCATGACTTCCAGCCCTTCCGTCAACGCTGCACGTACAACACCACGGATTGCTGCGTTCATGCCCGGCGCATCACCGCCGCTTGTCAACACACCGATTTTCTTAATCATGACTACCTCTGAACTTTGGAATGCAAAATGAAATCTGCTGCCGGAAGTCGATTCCGCATATCGAAACGATCCAACGAATATGCAGATAGTATAACAATCACTTCCTGCTGAATTGATTCAGGTCAGGCCAAATGGTGGTAATTTATACACAAAATGCTGGCCCGGTTCACTTTTTTTACAACGAATTATGAAAGCTCAAACATCTTGCCTTCCTTGGGTACGACTGAACAGGGATCCTGATGAATGATGACATCCGATCCCGGGAAACGCCGTAAAATTGCCTGCTCAACCTGTTCAGCCACTAAATGCGCCTGAACGAGCGGCAGATTATCTTCCATTTCCAAATGAATCTGAATAAAGCGGGTCGGCCCTGACTGCCGCGTGCGAAGATCGTGAGCGCCGCTGACTCCAGGCCATGACGTCACGATATCAATAATTTCCTGACGTTCCTCATCGGGTAAAGCGCGATCCAGCAAAGATTGCACTGCCTCATACCCCATGCGTAATGCGCTATATAAAATATAGATGCCAATCCCGAGCGCAAACAAGGCATCCGCACGATGCCAGCCGTACCATGCCAGCCCGAGCGCAATGAGAATCGCACCGTTCATCATAACATCAGACTGATAATGAAGCATATCTGCCCGAACGGCCTGACTTTGCGTGCGCTTCACTACCCAGCGCTGAAACGAGACCAGAATGATTGTACACACTAACGCAATGATGGTGACAACCACCCCAACGCCCGGATCTTTCATCGGCGTGGGTTGGATGAGATGCTGAATCCCGGTCAAAAATAAAAACAGCGCCGAACCGGAAATAAACATGCTTTGCGCCAGCGCCGCCAGCGATTCCGCTTTTCCGTGTCCGAACGTATGTTCATCATCGGCGGGCTGCAGCGAATAGCGCACCACCAACAGGTTGGTTAATGACGCCGCGATGTCCACCAGCGAATCCACCAGTGCTGCCAGAATACTGACCGATCCGGTGTACCACCACGCGAAAATTTTGATCAAAAGTAACAGCGATGCCATCACGGTCGCCGCGATTGCCGCCCGGCTCACCAGCCGCCCATAGGTTTGATTCATAAACACTCCTGCCAGGATATGCCGCTAGTATAACGGATGAAGTAAAACAGTCAGGCAATAACCGAGGGACAAATTTTGGGCAAAAAAAACCCCCACATCATGTGGGGGAAGACAGGGATGGTGTCTATGGCAAGGAAAACAGGGTTACTACTGGGAACGTGAGTTGCTACTACTCAATAAATTCAACGATGAGCTTTTTTTCCAGTGCGCTACGTCGCGCAGTTGCTCCATTCGTTGTTCATGTTTCTCATTTAAAACCGCTTGCTGCTCGGGCGTTAACAGGCGATACATCTGGTTGCGGATCCTGGCTATTTCAACCTGGCGGGCAACCTGTTCTTGCGCCATTCTTTCTGCCTGAGCGCGCACTGCGCTTTCATCAAATTTCTCTGCGGTGACAAGGCGATGCATTGTCTCCATTTCGCTAACATTAACAGGAGGCTGTTCGTGTCTTGCCTGCTGCATTAAATCTCGCATCTGTTGACGTTGATGTTCGGTTAAACTGATACCGTCAAACATGTGGCTCTGAACGCTGCGTTGCGATGAGCCTTCACCCAGGTGCCAGTGATCGCCTGTGACGACTTCAGCTGCATGGCTAAATGTACTGAGTGCCAGCGTTGAGGCCATGACGGCAGCGGTAACTTTGCCCATCACTTGCTCCCAAAATCTTTTCTGTCGCGATTCAACGAGAGACAGTTTACGATTCGGGCTGCAAACATGCGTCAGGGGGTGTAAAACAACGTAAAGTCATAGATTAGCGACGCCTGATGACGTAATTTCTGCCTCGGAGGTACGTAAACAATGAATAAAATCCTGTTAGTTGATGATGACCGAGAGCTGACTTCCCTGTTAAAGGAGTTGCTCGAAATGGAAGGTTTCGATGTGCTGGTTGCCTATGATGGGGAACAGGCGCTTGAGCTTCTGGATGACAGCATCGATTTACTTTTGCTCGACGTCATGATGCCGAAGAAAAACGGCATTGATACGCTGAAAGCACTTCGTCAGACACACCAGACACCTGTAATCATGCTGACCGCTCGCGGCAGCGAATTGGATCGCGTACTTGGCCTTGAGCTGGGCGCGGACGACTATTTACCTAAACCGTTTAACGACCGTGAACTGGTCGCGCGCATCCGCGCTATTCTGCGTCGCTCACACTGGAGCGAACAGCAGCAGAACAGCGATAACGGCTCGCCGACGCTGGAAGTAGATGCGTTAAGCCTTAATCCGGGTCGCCAGGAAGCCAGCTTTGACGGGCAAATTTTGGAGTTAACCGGCACCGAATTCACCCTGCTCTATTTGCTGGCTCAGCATCTCGGTCAGGTGGTTTCGCGTGAGCACCTGAGCCAGGAAGTGCTGGGCAAACGCCTGACGCCTTTCGATCGCGCGATCGATATGCATATCTCGAACCTGCGTCGTAAGCTGCCAGAGCGTAAAGACGGACACCCGTGGTTTAAAACCCTGCGTGGTCGCGGCTACCTGATGGTCTCCGCTTCATGATAGGGAGCTTAACCGCACGCATCTTTGCCATCTTCTGGTTGACGCTGGCACTGGTGTTGATGTTGGTACTGATGTTACCCAAGCTCGATTCACGCCAGATGACCGAGCTACTGGACAGCGAGCAGCGCCAGGGGTTAATGATTGAGCAACACGTTGAAGCTGAACTGGCGAACGATCCACCCAACGATTTGATGTGGTGGCGTCGCTTGTTTCGGGCGATAGACAAGTGGGCGCCGCCAGGACAGCGGTTATTACTTGTTACGACGGAAGGACGCGTGATCGGCGCAGAACGCAACGAAATGCAGATCATTCGTAACTTTATTGGTCAGGCCGATAACGCCGACCATCCGCAAAAGAAAAAATACGGTCGCGTTGAGATGGTGGGGCCTTTCTCCGTCAGAGACGGTGAAGATAACTACCAGCTGTATCTCATACGACCTGCCAGCAGCTCACAATCTGACTTTATCAACCTGCTGTTCGACCGACCGCTGCTGTTGCTGATCGTCACCATGTTAGTCAGCTCACCGCTATTGCTTTGGCTTGCCTGGAGTCTGGCGAAACCGGCGCGTAAGTTGAAAAACGCGGCGGATGAAGTGGCCCAGGGCAACCTGCGTCAGCATCCGGAACTGGAAGCCGGTCCGCAGGAGTTTCTGGCAGCAGGCGCCAGCTTTAACCAGATGGTGACAGCGCTGGAACGGATGATGACCACACAGCAACGCCTGCTGTCGGACATCTCTCACGAGCTGAGAACACCGCTAACGCGTCTGCAACTGGGCACCGCTCTGCTGCGCCGTCGTAGCGGTGAGAGCAAAGAGCTGGAGCGCATTGAAACAGAAGCACACCGACTGGACAGCATGATCAACGACCTGCTGGTGATGTCACGTAATCAGCAGAAAAACGCGCTGGTCAGTGAAACAGTGAAAGCTAATCAGCTGTGGGGCGAAGTGCTGGATAACGCCGCCTTTGAAGCTGAGCAGATGGGTAAGTCACTCACGGTGAATTTCCCGCCGGGTCCGTGGCCGCTGTACGGTAACCCAAATGCGTTGGAAAGTGCGCTGGAAAACATTGTGCGCAATGCCCTGCGCTATTCACATACGAAGATTGAAGTTGGCTTCGCGGTGGATATCGACGGGATTACCATCACCGTGGACGACGATGGCCCAGGCGTTAGCCCTGATGACAGAGAACAGATTTTCCGTCCGTTCTATCGTACCGATGAGGCGCGCGATCGCGAGTCTGGCGGAACAGGTCTGGGTCTGGCGATTGTTGAAACCGCAATTCAGCAGCATCGTGGCTGGGTGAAGGCCGAAGACAGCCCGCTGGGTGGTTTACGGCTGGTGATTTGGTTACCGCTGTATAAACGCGCTTAACAGGCTTCCCCGGTAGCCTCGTGCCGGGGAAGCTCTCACTTTATGCTGTCACTTCTGCCGCCGCTAGCTTTTGCTTTTTAATCCGCTTCACCAGAATGGTCGAACAGATAAAGCCCATAAAGCTGAACGCAATCATCACGCTAAAGACATAGTTGTAGCCAGTGATGCCGCTATTGGTATCCAGCAAATAGCCGTACAACGTGTACGCAAACATCGCTGGCATATAACCGATGATGCAACCAAACGCCATTGCCGAGCCCGCATACTCACGTGGGGTACCGATCTCATCCATTGGCGCGAAGAAAATGGCGCGCTGTGAGAAGATAATCGCTCCGAACCCTAATGTCGCCGCCATACCGATATACACGTTCATTGTTTGATGCGGTAACTGCATGAACACAAGCATCGCTACAGCAGAGATCAGGAACGTCCACTTCAGATACACTGTCGGTGATTTAGCAACTTTATCTGCCAACATTCCACCAATCGGCCCACCTACCATTTTTAACGCATACTGGTTGATGATGCCGTACGCACCGACGAGCGCTACCGGCAGCATATAGATATCTTTTAAGAATGGAATAAAGTAAGTCAGTCCACAGTACGCGGCATAAACGAAGAAAATACCTAAAGAAGCCAGCCAAACATTAGGGCAGGACAAAACATGTTTGATACCCTTTAACACTTCCATGTTGGCACTGGTTTTCTCGCCGCCTTTCACTTTGTCATCATCGACAATAAAGTACGTCACAATACCTGCCACAAGCGTAATTACCGTATAGAACAACAGGCCCGCCTGCATCCCCGCTTTACCTTCACCAAACTGGACGAAGACAAACAGAGCGCCAGATGCAACGATAACATCCACCACGCCACGTCCGGCTTCTAAAAAGCCGAACATGCGTCCTTGTTCTTCTTTCGTTCCCAGCAAACGAACGGCTTTCAGCAATACCGGCCAATAAACCACATCGGCAAAGAAAGCCATCGCGGCAAAGCAAATGAGATAACCGGTAAATGACGGTAACGTTGCCAGATATAAGCCACATAACCCAACGCCAATCAGACCGAACGGTAATAATATTTTCTTGGAGTAACGGTCTGCGATATAGAGAGAAAGAAAAAGTCCGGTTGTCTGAACAATCGTATAAACCGTAAAGCTCAACCCAATTTGCGTATTAGTTAAACCCCAGTCATTCTGCATTGGCACATAGAAAACATCTTTCATACTCGAAAGCTTGAATATCGTGCCGCCGCCTAAAATCAAAAAACAGAGTCTTGCCCATTTATTCATGAACATGATTAAACCCTCATTGCTTGTTGAGAGAAATATCTAAATTAAATTGTATAATTAATAACGCCAGGGGATTATTTTCATAATCCTTTCCGCATTTAATAATATTTTAAGAAAACTAATTAATTGCCTATAAACTTGTCACATATATCACGGATATATTTTATTTGGGCAAGAGCATGTTCTTTTTCCTGCGCCAGTCGCGTATCAATCATGTTGCTGTCAGGCAGCGGCGTATAACTTGCATCGCGCCATGGGATCCATGGATTATCACCCTCATCGTCGAAGCGAAATGCAGGGGCATAATATTCAACTTCTTCTTCCAGGCCAAAAGCATGTACTTGCGGTTTATCTTCACCTAAAAGTAATAATGCCTTAAGCATCTCTTCCATGGGTAAATCGCCGTGTCCTGAACGACAAGCCTCATGCCCCCAGCCTTTACCTTCTTTAATAATTTTTGCGTCTTTGATATGCACCTGAGTGATCAGAGGAGACATAACCTCTAACGCAGAAAGCGGCTGCTCATTGGCATTAATCATGTTGCCAAAATCAAACAGAATAGAGAGATTTTTCATCCCGCTATTATTAACCAGCGTCACCAGCTCATGGCCTTGCAGATCTTCATGCTGTTCGATAGTAAAGCTTAGTCCGCAATCGTCATACTGAGACAGCCACGCAATATCATTGGCAATCTTCGCCATAACATCGTTCAGATACCCTTCATAACGCGGGTAGAAACGCACTGAAGTTGCACCAGTAGCAACAGCAATACGGATTGCATCCGTCAATGTTGCCTTATCCGATGCGCTCGTTTCGATATGCACATCCAGATTATATTTTTTGGCCTTTTCTTTAAAATCGTGTAGCTGCTGATCGTTCAGTTTCTGCAGTGATTGGGACTCACCATCCTCAACATGTATTTTTACACCCTTCAATTTTTGCTGATGCGCAATATCCAGAAGATCCCCTGGCAGGACTCTCTCGTAGCGCATATTCAGATGAAAAGCATAAGCATGTAGGTACAGCGGTATATTTCTCGCGCGTTCCGCAAGAAGTTCTTGGTTACATTTTCCCATTATTTTTCTCATTCATCGCGAATAACAAGTTCCACTGATTCAAGTCGCCAGTATTCGAAATCAACCTGAACCACTTTTTTATCTCGGGTAGCCCGATGTTTTTCTACTAAAATTCCATACGTATTAGGCGCAACACCCAGCTCTTTGCAGGCCACTTCTGGCATATTGACCGGTTTAAAAATCATTTCTTTGATATTTAAAACATGGCCAAACGCATCTTCCCAGACGCTGGCAAAAGACTGATTGCCCAATTTATTAATGAATCCTGGCGCAACATCGGCATCAATATAGGATTCATGGTAAAACACTTTATGTGAATCAAGGCCGCACCAGCCGGTAACTAAATAGCGATCGCCGGAGGAGAGAAAAACATCATCAACATGATGCGGAACTGTATCAATGGTTTCTTTGGTTAAATAATCCCAAAAAGGCTTACGTCCCTGAGCACAAGCTTCAGCATTGAAGCTGGAAAGTGATTTAGGGTTATAAATAAATCGCTTCGATGAAATAAACCAACCACTGCGGTTCTTGCGGAAAATACGCGCATCGATCTCAAGCTCAATCAGAACCTGACGTAAGGTCATACGCTTTGCATCCAGCAGCTCACATAACTCTCTCTCCGAGGGCAATTTGGAGCCCGCTGGTAAATTATTCTCGTTTAACCAGCTTTCAAAGCGCTCTCTGAGCACATCAACATTGTTTTTCTTTTTCATTTCGCTCATCTGGTTTAAACCAATTTGAAGCTAAGATATTTGAGTGCAGGAAATACTCAAGTTTTTTTTCAACGCAGAGTTTCTTTTTGTGGACCAGGTATCAAGAATGGCTTTGAAGCAAACCGTGACCGTCAGGTTTTTGCCCGGTTTGGTACGCAGGAGATGAACCACGGGGGAGAGGTAAATCAGGTGTCGCCACCTGATTTAATTGCCAGATGAAGGTAGGTTTATTTTCCCCACAAACGGCGGGAATTGTCTTCGATCTTGCCGCTTAGACGGCGCTTTTGCATCGTTCTGGTCCAGCTTTTTGATAACCCGGCAGCCGACAGTAAACGGTGATATTGCGAATCATCAAACGGCATATGCCAGGCGATAGCAATTGCCTCCTGTACGCTGACGTCGCTCACGCGTGACGCCAGGATCAATGGCGCGTCTGCTGACACCTGACCAGGCGCGATGACGCTGCACAGCCAGCCTGTCTTACCCACATCCTGCATCTGGCTGGCCATATCGCTGATGCCAAAATGGAAATTCAGCTTAAAGCACGGCGAGCGCGGCTGCGTGACCTGAATCAGCGCCTCTCCCCACTGGAAAATGTCGCCAATATACACATTCTCTTCAGTCAGCCCCTCAGTAGAGAGGTTCTCACCAAACGCGGGGGCGACAAATAGCTCCGCCTGCTCCGGAAACGCTTGTCTCCAGTGCTGATAGTGTTCACGCGGATAGTGACACAGCGCGCGATCCGGCCCGCCGTGAATTTTCGTTTCCGCTTGTTCATCCCCCGTCAGCCCCAGTTCGGTCAGCATCAACTCACCGTCAATCTGGACTTTAGCAATCGCGCTGGGACGGCTTCCCGTGTAGTCCCGAACTTTGCCCGTAAAAACATCGACCGGATATCGCATCTGTTCCCTCTCCCGATAAATTTCCCCCATTACACCACATTTATTTTACCCCAGTCGCTCAAAATGAGAGCACGGTTCACATGAAACTTAGGGACACATGCTATCAATGTAATCTGGTTTTGAAACATCATTTCAAATAAGGAGTCGACAACGTGACTGGTCAATCGCAATTTGCTGGCGTCTGGTGTCCTTCCATTACGCCAATGGACAATGATGGCAAGATCGATCTCAACGGTCTGAGCCAGCATCTCAAACGCCTTACCGAGGCCAAAATCGACGTGATTTTGCTGATGGGCAGCATCGGGGAATTTGCTTCCTTTACGCTCGAAGAAAGGCTGCTGCTGATCCGTGAGGCCCGCGCCATGAGCTCGCTAAAGATGGTCGCCAACGTCTCATCCACCTGCCAGAATGATGTTTTATTGATGGCACAGGAAGCGTATCGCTCAGGTTACGATGCCGTGATGATCCTGCCGCCCTATTACTACGGACAAACGGCGAAACAGCTGCTGAGCTACTTCCGTCAGTTGGGGCAGAAACTCAGCGGTAAATGGTTTGCTTATAACTTCCCGGCACGCACCGGCTGCGATTTAACCCCCGAACTGGTAGCCACCCTCGCCGCCGAATTCCCGAATTTTGCTGGCATTAAAGACACCGTCGACTGTCAGTCCCATACCCGCAGCATGATTCAGACCACCCGCGCCGTGCGGGAGGATTTTGCCGTGCTGTCCGGCTATGACGAATACTACATTCCCAACCTGTTGGCAGGTGGCGCGGGGATTATTTCAGGGTTGAACAACGTCATGCCGGAACTGTTTGTCAGCGCGCGGGAAGCGTTTAAACAGGGCGACCTGGCAGCGCTTCGCGATATTCAGGACCAGATTGGCACCTACATGTCCATCTATGCCATCGGCGAAGATTTTGTCACCACCATCAAAACCGTGGTATCGCGTAAATTTGGCTATTGTACCGGCGTGTCACGTAATGCCGGTGGAGAGTTGAACGAGAGTGAGTGCCGAACAATCGATGAGGTGTTTGTCGTCAAAGGGTAAATAATTAAGCCGGATGGAGCAGACCATCCGGCTTAAGAGACTTACTTCACGGTACCACGAATATCAATTTCTGCCGCCCTTGCTTTGACCTTTTTCGACCAGATAGACGTGATAATCGGCACCAGAATGGAGGTCACAATCACCGACGTGGCGACCAGGGAAGTTGCTGCCGGTGCCATCGGTTTAAATGCCGGAACCATTTCAGCAATCAGCACAGGCGTAGCAACCGCCGCCCCCGCGGAACTGGAAGCGGCAATCCCCGCCGTACCATCGCCACCACCAATCAGTTTATCGGCGATAATCAATGGAATACCAGTGATGATAATCACCGCCACGCCCAGCAGAATACCCAGCACGCCGGTCTGCGCAATCACGCTCAAATCAATGGTGTTACCTAATGCGAAGGCAAAGAACGGGATCAGCGTCTGCACCGCTTTGCTGAAGAACTCCCGCAGTTCAGGGTCCAGATTCCCCAGCGCAAAGCCAATCAGGAACGGCAATACTGCACCAACAAATACGTGCGGTTCAAACGACGCGATCCCGGCGGTTCCCAGAATCACCATGGTCATCAGCGGGCCAGACTCCAGCGACATCAGGACAAACGCTCCGGCCTCTTCTTTGGTGCCGTACTGCTGCATAATCGAGGCATACAGCCCGCCGTTGGTCATATCCATCGCGGCCACCAGCGCCAGCGTAGACAACCCAGCGAAGAATCCGACCTCTACACCATGTTCCGGCAGAATGCGTGAAGCAATCGCTGCAACCACCCACGCCACCAGAATCTTGGTTATGACTAACGTACCTGATTTACGCAGCACGGTGCCGGTGGCGCTTAGCTTGATCGACGCCCCCATGCAAAAGAACCAGACTGCCAGGATAGGTACCGTACCGGTGATCATACCGTTGGTAAAGGAGCCGAAATATTTCCCGGCGCCGGGGGAAAAGGTGTGACACAACGCGCCCAGGAAAAGCGGCACCAGCATCATACCGCCTGGGATTTTCTCTATCGTACGTTTGATCTGCATTTCCATCACCTGTAGACATAAAAATGGGGCAATTTTTATGGGCGATTGCATCTTGCTTTGAGATGCGCCCGTCTTGATGAAAAGAAGATAGACATTCATAGAGACTATAAAAGTGATCTCACTCGCATAATAAAACCTTGTTTCAATTTAAGTGGATCATTGTTTTTATATTGAGTTTGATCACAAAAAAACCCCACAAGCATCGCTTGCAGGGCTTTGTTAAAGCGTAGAACTTATTTTTTTGCTGCGAAACGCGCGGCAGCTTCGTCCCAGTTCACAACGTTCCAGAACTCTTTGATGTAGTCCGGGCGACGGTTCTGGAATTTCAGGTAGTAAGCGTGTTCCCAAACGTCCAGGCCCACGATTGGGAAACCGGAAGCGCCAGAGATAGCTTCACCCATCAGCGGGGAATCCTGGTTGGCGGTGGAGACAACAGCCAGTTTGTCACCTTTCAGAACCAGCCACGCCCAGCCGGAGCCAAAGCGGGTTGCCGCTGCTTTTTCAAATTCAGCTTTGAAGTTGTCAACGGAGCCGAAATCACGTTCGATAGCCGCTTTCAGGTCGCCCTGCAGCGTAGTACCGGTTTTCAGGCCTTTCCAGAACAGGCTGTGGTTAGCGTGACCGCCCGCGTTGTTACGCAGTACGGTTTTCTTGTCTGCTGGCAGTTGATCCAGTTTGGTGATCAGCTCTTCAACGGACAGGCTGGCGAATTCAGGCAGGCTTTCCAGAGCAGCGTTGGCGTTATTTACGTAAGCCTGGTGGTGTTTGGTGTGGTGGATTTCCATCGTCTGCTTATCGAAGTGCGGTTCAAGGGCATCATAAGCGTACGGCAGGGATGGCAGTGTATAACTCATAATCATCTCCAGTATTGTCGGGCGGCCAGTGTTAACGCCGCGTAAGCAGTTGGGTCATTATAGTTAATTAAATGATATTGAAAATGATTATCAATGCCGTACTTTTTACAGGGTCTTAATGAATCAAACCCATTGTTAAAGATGTGAGCCGAATCACCCACTTAACGTGATAATTGCCAACATGCGCAAAAGGGCGGCAATCGTCAAAAGGTTAACCACCTGCGTAATTTTTAAACTCGTTAGGTCGGAGGGGTCATTACCGACGATAAAAAATAACGAGGATTAAGTCATGAGTAACGCGATTACGATGGGTATCTTTTGGCATTTGATAGGGGCAGCCAGTGCCGCCTGTTTCTATGCCCCGTTCAAGCAAGTCAAACATTGGTCATGGGAAACGATGTGGTCGGTTGGCGGGATCGTCTCCTGGATAATCCTGCCGTGGACCATCAGCGCCATGTTACTTCCCGATTTCTGGGCCTACTTCAGCTCCTTCAGCCTCTCCACACTGGCTCCGGTATTTCTGTTTGGTGCAATGTGGGGGATTGGCAATATCAACTATGGCCTGACCATGCGCTATCTCGGTATGTCGATGGGTATCGGGATTGCGATAGGTATTACGCTGATTGTCGGCACGCTGATGACCCCGATTATCAACGGCAATTTTGATGTACTGATCAATACCTCTGGTGGCCGCATGACGCTGCTTGGCGTACTGGTCGCGCTGATTGGCGTAGGCATTGTTACCCGTGCCGGTCAGTTAAAAGAACGCAAAATGGGCATCAAAGCGGAAGATTTCAACCTGAAAAAAGGTCTGGTTCTGGCCGTCATGTGCGGTATTTTCTCCGCCGGGATGTCCTTTGCGATGAACGCGGCGAAACCGATGCACGATGCCGCCGCCGCGTTGGGCGTCGATCCGCTGTATGTCGCCCTGCCTAGCTATGTGGTCATTATGGGCGGTGGCGCGCTTGTTAACCTGGGCTTCTGCTTCATTCGTCTGGCAAAAGTGAAGAACTTGTCGATAAAAGCCGACTTCTCGTTAGCCAAGCCGCTGATTATCACCAACGTGCTGCTCTCTGCGCTTGGTGGCTTGATGTGGTATCTGCAATTCTTCTTCTACGCCTGGGGCCACGCACGTATTCCGGCGCAGTATGACTATGTAAGCTGGATGCTGCACATGAGCTTCTATGTTCTGTGCGGCGGGATTGTCGGTCTGGTATTGAAAGAGTGGAAAAACGCGGGTCGTCGTCCGGTCAGCGTGCTAAGCCTCGGCTGCGTGGTGATCATTGTCGCGGCAAACATTGTCGGTCTGGGAATGGCCAGCTAAGCATGCTGAGTACTGAGATGACGCCACTGGCTCGGCGTCATCCCGGTTTCCCGCGTAAATACCACTGAAAAGTAGTTACTGTCCTCAAAACCGCAGCGCATGGAAATCTCGCTAATCATCAACCGACTATGTTTGAGCAGATACTGCGCATGGCAAACCCGCACCTGGCGGAGATACTGGTTGATGGTCATCCCGGTCTGGCTGCGAAACTGCTGGCGCAAAACGCGCTCGCTGCACTGTTCGCGCTCGCAAAACGTATCCAGTTCAAACGCATGCTCATGGCTACCGGCTAACGCGGTGATCAGTTTATCCAGCAGCGTTTCACTGGAGGTCGCCGGGAGCGTATCCGTGGCATAACGATGCCGCTTAAGGTGTGTCACCAACTGCCCGAACAGCAGCTCAGCCATGGTAAAAGCCTGTGCATCACGCTGATTGCTTTCATGCTCAAGCTGGCTTATCACCTGTCGGACCTGACTCATGCCAACGCTGCCGAGTCGCCAATGCGGCTGCCTCGGCGTACCGTCAAATCCGGGGATCGCCCCTTGCCAGTCAACATTCAGCGTCAACCGCTCCGGGCAGTAGATGATATTTTGCAACACCAGGTCGTTCACGGAGGTGTAGGAGTGTTTATCTTCGGCGCGAATGTAAAACAGGTCGCCACGGGTTATCCGGTACGGACGATCGTTAAGGACATGCAGACCATTACCGCGCCAGACCATAACCAGCTCGCAAAACTCGTGGGTATGCTCAGCAAAGACATCCTGCGGATAACGGTCAGCCACGGCCACAGCCTGCTGCTCATGCGCAAAGAAGTCTGATTTCAGAAGGATTAGCTGATTCGCCATCACATGACCTCAACCTGAATGCTTGCCGGATGCGCTGCGCTTATCCGGCCTACAGGGCATCCACGTAGGCCGGATAAGGCGTAGCCACCATCCGGCGTTAAGGGACATGATTATCTGAGATTCGGCGGTAAAAAACGTTGATAGCTTTCGCGTTACTGGAGGCGGCTTGCCACAACGAGATCGCGCCCCTGACGAATATCGCGTGGTGACCACTTGAACTCACGACGAAAAAGCGTCGAAAAGTGGTTACTGTCGCCGAATCCGCAGAGATAAGCGATGTCTGTCACACTGTCATCACTGTGGCGAAGCAGATGTCGGGCCTTGATCAGCCGCAAGCGGTTAAGGTAGCGCTGCGGCGTCAATCCGGTTTGCTGTTTGAGCTGGCGATGCAGAGTGCGCAAAGAGAGGGAAAACTTCTCGGCCAGCGCCTCCCAACACACCTCGTCGGCAAAGTTATCTTCCAGCCACGCCATCAGGAGGTTAAGCCGCGCGTCGTTATCGGTCGCTGCTTCCATCAGGCTGCTTTTACGCAGCAGCACCAGCAGTTGCATAAACAGGATCTCGCGATTTGCCGCCGTTGGTGTATCCATCCCCTCACCGAGCGCTTCCATCTGCCCCACCAGTTGTCGAACCTGCTGCAACACCCCCTGATTCACCCGCCAGTGGGAGGGATACTGCCCATTCTGTTCCTGAGGTAAAAGCTGATTCAGCCCAGCCAGAAATTGAAACGCATCCGGAGAGCGATACAACACATTGGTCAGGCACAGATTGTCAGTATGTTCATATAAATGCCGGTCATGATCGCGAACAAAACACACCGTACCGCCGCTGATGGTGTAAGGCTGCCCGTTGAACACATGGATCCCCGTTCCATGTTCGACCACCACAATTTCATGAAAATCATGATGATGCTCTGGAAACGCAGGTTGAGGAAGCCGCGGTTCAATAGCCACTGGCGCTTTACCTGTCGGAAAAAAATCCACGCAATGCAATACCGTCATGATGACATCCTTCCCGATCAAATGAACATGGCTGAATAGTAATTAAGGGTTATCACCCTCACCTTAAATTTTTGACGCCAAAGTGCGTAAACACGGTCAATTCTTCAAGAAATGGCGGGAAAGATCGGGAATTGCGGAAGGCGTCACATCCGCTAAAACAGGTCCTATTAATAGAAATTGTGAACAGCGTCACGTTCACCTTTGCCATGTTGCCAGCCGCTAATTGTGGCTGTCACTGTCAAGAAGGTACGCTTTATCTGGGGTTCTTAGACTGAGTGCAATAAAACTCAGAAGGACCTCGCTATGACTTTTCGCCATTGTGTCGCAGTCGATCTCGGCGCATCCAGTGGGCGCGTAATGCTGGCGCGTTACGACAGTGAACACCGCTCCCTGACGCTACGTGAAATCCACCGCTTCATGAACTGCCTGCAAAAAACAGACGGTTTTGACACCTGGGACATCGACAGCCTGGAACACGATATTCGTCTTGGCCTGAAAAAAGTCTGCGATGAAGGCATTCGGATAGACAGCATCGGCATTGATACCTGGGGCGTGGATTACGTTCTGATCGATAACGTCGGTCAACGTGTCGGTCTGCCGGTCTCTTACCGTGACAGCCGCACGACCGGCATTCTGGCGCAGGCGATGAAGCAGCCGGGTAAAGGTGAAATTTACCGCCGTAGCGGCATTCAGTTTCTGCCCTTTAACACCCTGTATCAACTGCGTGCGCTGGTTGAACAGCAGCCAGAACTGCTCCCGCAGGTGGCTCATGCCCTGCTGATCCCCGACTACTTCAGCTTTCGCCTGACCGGCAAAATGAACTGGGAATACACCAACGCCACCACCACCCAGCTAGTCAATATCAATACCGACGACTGGGATGACACACTGCTGGCGTGGACCGGGGCAGACAAAGCCTGGTTTGGTCGCCCGACGCATCCAGGGAACGTGATCGGCCACTGGATTTGCCCGCAGAAAAACCAAATTCCGGTTGTCGCCGTCGCCAGTCACGACACGGCCAGCGCGGTCATTGCTTCTCCGCTGGCCGACAAAAACAGCGCCTATCTCTCTTCCGGAACCTGGTCGCTGATGGGCTTTGAGAGCAGAACACCGTATACCAACGATGCGGCGCTGGCGGCGAATATCACCAATGAAGGCGGCGCGGAAGGACGTTACCGTGTCCTGAAAAATATTATGGGGCTATGGCTGCTCCAGCGCGTATTAAAAGAGCGCCAGATTACCGACCTGCCAACGCTTATCTGCCAAACGCAAGCGCTGCCGGCCTGCCAGTTCCTGATAAACCCGAACGACGATCGCTTTATCAACCCCGACGATATGAGTGCAGAAATTCAGGCGGCATGCCGTGAATCAGGCCAACCCGTTCCCCTGCAAAACGCCGAACTGGCGCGCTGTATCTTCGACAGCCTGGCGTTGCTGTACGCCGATATCCTGCAAGAACTGGCTCAACTGCGTGGTGCAGCATTTAGCCAACTGCACATTGTCGGTGGTGGCTGCCAGAACACCTTACTGAACCAGCTATGTGCGGATGCCTGCGGTATTCGCGTGATGTCCGGGCCGATTGAGGCTTCCACTCTCGGCAATATTGGCATCCAGCTGATAACGCTGGACGAGCTGAACAACGTCGATGATTTCCGTCAGGTGGTGCGCGCCAACTACGAACTGACCACCTTCATTCCCAATCCTGAAAGTGAAATTGCCCGCTACCAGGCGCAGTTTCAATCACTACGACAGACAAAGGAGCTTTGCGCATGACCACTCAACTTGAACAAGCCTGGGAACTGGCAAAACTGCGTTTCGCCGCGGTAGGCATTGATGTCGAGGCGGCCTTACGCCAGCTCGATCGTTTGCCGGTCTCCATGCACTGCTGGCAGGGCGATGATGTCGCCGGTTTCGAAAACCCGGAAGGCTCGCTTACTGGCGGTATTCAGGCTACCGGTAACTATCCGGGTAAAGCGCGTAACGCCACCGAACTGCGGGCCGATCTGGAGCAAGCGCTAAGCCTGATTCCTGGTCCAAAACGTCTGAATTTGCACGCGATCTATCTGGAATCTGATACGCCGGTTGCCCGCGACCAAATCAAACCCGAACACTTCAAAAACTGGGTTGAGTGGGCGAAAGCGAACCAGTTAGGGCTGGATTTCAACCCATCCTGCTTCTCACACCCGCTGAGCGCCGACGGTTTCACGCTGGCGCACGCCGACGACACCATTCGCCAGTTCTGGATCGATCACTGCAAAGCCAGCCGTCGCGTCTCGGCGTATTTTGGCGAGCAGTTGGGTACACCATCGGTGATGAACATCTGGATCCCGGATGGCATGAAAGACATCACCGTTGACCGTTTAGCGCCGCGCCAGCGTCTGCTGGACGCACTGGACGAAGTGATCAGCGAGAAACTTGACCCGGCGCACCATATCGATGCCGTCGAAAGTAAGCTGTTTGGCATCGGTGCGGAAAGCTACACCGTGGGCTCTAACGAGTTCTACATGGGTTACGCCACCAGCCGCCAGACCGCACTGTGTCTGGATGCGGGCCACTTCCATCCGACTGAAGTGATCTCCGACAAAATTTCTGCCGCCATGCTGTATGTACCGCGCCTGCTGCTGCACGTCAGCCGTCCGGTGCGCTGGGACAGCGACCACGTGGTGCTGCTGGATGATGAAACTCAGGCGATTGCCAGCGAGATCGTCCGCCACAACCTGTTTGACCGCGTACACATTGGCCTCGACTTCTTCGACGCCTCCATTAACCGCATTGCCGCGTGGGTGATCGGCACCCGCAATATGAAAAAAGCCCTGCTGCGCGCGCTGTTAGAACCCACCGAACAACTGCGTCAGCTCGAAGCCAACGGCGACTACACCGCACGCCTGGCCCTGCTGGAAGAGCAAAAATCGCTGCCGTGGCAGGCCGTCTGGGAGATGTATTGCCAGCGCCACGACACGCCTGCGGGCAGCCAGTGGCTGGACAGCGTGCGCGCTTATGAAAAAGAGATTTTGAGCAAACGTAGCTAACCGTGACGCCAGGCTTGTAGGCCGGATAAGACGCTCCGCGTCGCCATCTGGCAATGAATGAAACACGATTGCCGGATACCGCTTCGCTTATCCGGCCTTCGTAAGACCCGATAACGTTCGGGCAATAAACAGGAACACCGAACATGCAAAATATTACGACTTCCTGGTTCGTCCAGGGGATGATCAAAGCCACTTCTGATGCGTGGCTGAAAGGCTGGGACGAGCGTAACGGCGGCAACCTGACGCTGCGTCTTGATGAAGCAGATATCGCGCCGTTTAGCGCCGATTTCTACGAAAAACCACGCTATATTGCGCTAAGTCAGCCGATGCCGCTGCTGGCAAACACGCCGTTTATCGTCACTGGTTCCGGTAAATTTTTCCGTAACGTTCAGCTCGATCCCGCGGCAAATTTGGGCGTGGTACAAGTAGACAGCGACGGTGCGGGCTACCACATCCTCTGGGGCCTGACCCACGAGGCCGTGCCGACCTCTGAACTGCCGGCTCACTTCCTCTCCCACTGCGAACGCATTAAAGCGACGAACGGTAAAGACCGCGTGATCATGCACTGCCATGCCACCAACCTGATCGCTCTGACCTACGTACTGGAAAACAACACAGCGCTGATTACCCGCAAGCTGTGGGAAGGCAGCACCGAGTGCCTGGTGGTGTTCCCGGATGGCGTTGGCATTCTGCCGTGGATAGTGCCGGGTACAGATGAAATTGGTCAGGCTACCGCCGAGGAAATGCAGAAACACTCGCTGGTACTTTGGCCGTTCCACGGCGTGTTCGGAAGCGGACCTACCCTAGACGAAGCGTTCGGTTTGATAGATACCGCAGAGAAATCCGCCGAAGTTCTGGTCAAAATCTTTTCGATGGGCGGTATGAAGCAGACCATCTCGCGTGAAGAGCTGGTCGCACTTGGCAAACGCTTTGGTGTTACGCCGCTGGCAAGCGCCATAGAGCTGTACTGATACCTCCCAACTCAACGCCGGATGCGGCTTCGCCTTATCCGGCCTACAGGATTTTATTATTAAGGAGAATAGTGATGAGCTTTATGTTGGCACTGCCAAAAATTAGCCTGCATGGCGCCGGCGCGATTGCCGATATGGTGAATCTCGTGGCGAATAAACAATGGGGCAAAGCGCTGATCGTCACCGATGGTCAACTGGTAAAACTGGGCCTGCTGGATAGCCTGTTTGCCGCGCTGGATAAACATCAAATGTCTTACCACCTGTTTGATGAAGTATTCCCGAACCCGACAGAAGAGCTGGTACAGAAAGGTTTTGCGGCCTATCAGAACGCAGAATGTGACTACATCATCGCCTTCGGTGGCGGCAGCCCGATCGATACCGCCAAAGCGGTAAAAATCCTGACAGCCAACCCTGGCCCTTCTACCGCTTACTCCGGCGTGGGCAAAGTGAAAAATGCGGGCGTCCCGCTGGTCGCCATCAACACTACCGCCGGTACGGCAGCAGAGATGACCAGCAACGCAGTCATTATCGACTCTGCCCGTAAGGTTAAAGAGGTGATCATCGACCCGAATATCATCCCGGATATCGCCGTGGATGATGCCAGCGTGATGCTGGAAATCCCGGCCTCCGTCACCGCCGCAACCGGTATGGACGCCTTGACCCACGCGGTGGAAGCCTATGTTTCCGTTGGTGCTCATCCGCTTACCGACGCTAACGCACTGGAAGCGATTCGCCTGATCAACCTGTGGCTACCAAAAGCGGTCGACGACGGTCATAACCTCGAAGCTCGTGAGCAAATGGCGTTTGGTCAGTATCTGGCGGGGATGGCATTTAACAGCGCTGGTCTGGGTCTGGTGCATGCGCTGGCGCACCAGCCGGGCGCAACCCATAATCTGCCACACGGCGTCTGCAACGCCATCCTGCTGCCGGTAATCGAAAACTTTAACCGTCCGAACGCCGTGGCGCGCTTTGCCCGCGTGGCGCAGGCAATGGGCGTCGATATCCGTAACATGAGCGATGAAGCGGCAAGTATGGAGGCCATCAACGCGATTCGTGCACTCAGCAAGCGTGTCGGTATTCCTGCGGGCTTTAGCTCCCTTGGCGTGACGAAAGAGGATATTGAAGGCTGGCTGGATAAAGCGTTGGCCGATCCGTGTGCGCCGTGCAACCCGCGCACCGCCAGCCGCGACGAGGTCCGCGAGCTGTATCTGGAGGCGTTATGATCCGCAAGGCCTTTGTGATGCAGGTGAATGCCGACGCGCACGTTGAGTACCAGCGTCGTCATAACCCCATCTGGCCAGAGCTGGAAGCGGTGCTGAAAGAGCACGGCGCCCATCACTACGCGATTTATCTCGATCAGGCGCGCAATCTGCTGTTCGCCACCGTTGAGATTGAGTCCGAAGAACGCTGGAATGCCGTTGCCAGCACCGACGTTTGCCAACGTTGGTGGAAGCATATGCGTGACGTAATGCCAGCAAACCCGGACAACAGCCCGGTTAGCGCAGAGCTAAAAGAAGTGTTTTATTTGCAGTAAGTTATATGCCCGGTGGCGCAAGCTTACCGGGCCTACGGTTTTATTTTTTGTAGGTCGGATAAGCGATAGCGCCATCCGACAATTCAATTTTGCTCAGAGACCAGAATCGCCTGGGTGTCAGGCTCCAGCGCTTTAAAAATATGCGCCCGATCGGCGGGGTAACAAATATAGTCCCCCTCGCCTAACTCCTCCGGCGCTTCAGTCAATCCTACCATCGCCTTACCCTGCGTCACGATGATGTGTTCAACCGATCCCGGTGGATGCGGCTGTGAAATACGATCCGCGCCCGGTTGCGTCAGCAGCAGATAGATATCCCGCCGCGCCCCCGGCGGGCAGGCGGCCAGTAAAATGGCCTGATAGTGCGCCTGCTCGGCTACCACCTTTGTCCCTTCTCCGCGACGAATCACCTGCGTTTTTTGTTCCTGCGGCTCCAGCAGGCGAGCAAAGGGAATATCCAACGCCACACACAGCGACCAGAGCGTTTCCAGGCTAGGATTGCCATTGCCCGCTTCCAATTGCGAGAGTGTCGATTTTGCAATCCCTGCGCGACGGGCAATCTCTGCCAATGACAAACCGGTGCGCTGGCGTTCACGCACAAGGCTTTTCGCGATCATACTGATGGGCTGGGTCATTCACGACTCCATGTTCTTTATATCGAACGAATCGTTCGACTTGTAATATTAACTGGTCGCGTTCATTATAATGGAA
Source organism: Citrobacter sp. Cpo103 (assembly GCF_030332605.1). NCBI lineage: Bacteria > Pseudomonadati > Pseudomonadota > Gammaproteobacteria > Enterobacterales > Enterobacteriaceae > Citrobacter > Citrobacter sp. Cpo103. The sequence goes on from NZ_JAOWHO010000025.1 coordinate 81,821, forward strand.
ATTCGTTCGATATGGCTAAAACGGTATGAAACATTATTTTTCCAGTCTCAAAGGCGACACGATAAAAGCAATATTTTTAGTCTGTCTGGCCGTCGGCGTAGTCGGCATGTCATACGGCTCGCTGGCGATGGCCTACGGCTTCCCGCTGTGGGTACCGTTTGTGCTTTCGATTACGGTACTGGCGGGTGCGTCCGAATTTATGTTTATCGGCATCGTCGCCAGCGGCGGTAACCCACTGGCGGCGGCGGCGGCCGGTTTACTGGTCAACGCCCGACACGTGCCGTTTGGCGTCACGGTTCGCGACCTGGTGGGCTCCCGGGCTGCGAGTTTCCTCGGCTGTCATATCATGAACGACGAAAGCGTAGTCTTTGGCCTGTCGCAAAAAACGCCCGAACAACGTAAAGCCGCCTTCTGGCTGTGCGGTCTGGGCGTCGCGATTTTCTGGCCTGTTGGCACACTGATCGGCGCGGGCGTCGGCAAACTGCTCCCCGCCCCGGAAACCATCGGTCTGGATGCCGTCTTCCCTGCAATTTTATTAGCCTTAGTGGTCCCGGCCTTTAAAAACCGCACCACGCTGATTCGCGCCTGTAGCGGTGCCGGGTTGTCGCTTGCCGCCATCCCCTTTGCGCCGGTCGGTTTACCGGTTCTGCTCTCACTGTTTGGCTTACTGACGAGGAAAAAATAATGGGCAACATGACGCTGTTTATCGTCGGTATCGCCATGTTATCTCTGGGAACGTATTTAATGCGTTTAGGAGGAGCGAAGCTTGGGAGCCGTTTAGCGTTCTCGGAACGCTCGCAGGCGCTGCTTTCCGACGCCGCAACGGTATTACTGTTCTCCGTTGCGCTGGCGACCACCTTTTACGAAGGTGAACACTTCGCTGGCATGGCCCGCGTGCTGGGCGTGGCTTTTGCGGTATTTCTCGCCTGGCGCAAGATGCCGCTAATCGTGGTGATCGTCGCTGCGGCAGTGGTGACGGCGCTGCTGCGAATGGCGGGCATAAACTAAAAAAGCGCCTCAAGGGCGCTCTTTCGACAGTACTAAGGTATCTTATTTCAGCAGTTCGGCGGTCATGTGCACGCGGTTACCGGTATAGGCCTGAGTGATTTTGTAATCGCTGGCACCTGCGCGTTCAGCCTGAGCGGCGATTTTTGCTTCAGCGCTTTCCAGCGTAGAACCGGTTGCGGTCACTGTCTGAGCAGCGAAAGAACCGAATGAAGTAGCCAGAGCGATAACTGCGACAAAAGTTTTGATGCTTTTCATGATATAAACCCTTTAACTTAGTTGTTTGAGTAAGGCACTGTGCCTTGATGTGATAAATAATAGGCTGATACTCGAACAACTGAAAGCGGAAGGATTTGCCAGTCTTATTCAAATTATTTGAGAGATAAGATGTTACGTAATCAGGAATCACAATGGCTTGCTGGCAGCCGTAGAAAAACGCAACCGGCGGGTAGTTGGTTACTTCGTCAGGGTGAACCACAAAGTAAAATTCATCTTTTACATCATGGTGTGGCTCGTGCGGTTTATCACGCAGACAACGGCGTTGAAAGGGTTAAAGAGTTCTACTTTGCCGGGGAATACTGCTTTCTGTACCTGAACTGGCTAATTAACACACCTGCCGATTACAGCCTGCAAATGATCTCCGCAGGAGAAACCACTGAATTCCCCTTGGCTTTGCTTGATGCGCCGGAAAATCAGGATATTAAGACTCAGCTACTGGTCCAGCAATTGATCTACAAAGAGAAAAAAGAGCAAATGCTGCTGCTCAATACCCCAGAGCAACGCTACCAGTACGTACAAACACACTTCCCGGACTGGGAGTCACAGCTCACCCAGCGCGATCTTGCCAGCTATATCGGCATTACCCCCGTTAGCCTGTCCCGTATTCGCCAGCGTCTTAACAAAGGTTAACGCCTTACGGTGATGCGTCGATTATTGTCCCGTCACTCTTTAATAGATGGCGACCACAATGAACGCATTTCTTCTTTCTCAGATGCTGGCTGGCATCAGCTTCTTACTGGATATTTCCGCTTTTCATTTTCAACGCCGGGCTATCACTTTAACGCTGCTCACCAGCTCCACTTCTCTGTTAGCTATCCATTTCTATCTTTTGGATCAACACGCTGCAGCTGGGTTAATGATCATTGCCGCATGCCGCTACGCGACAGCCATCGTCACCTTTCACCGCTGGGTGATGTGGGGATTTATGCTGGGGTCGCTGCTGTGTAGCATTTATCTTTGGCAAAATCTGTCGAGTATATTGCCGCTGATGGGAAGCCTGCTGATGACATTTGCGTCATTTCAAAAACGCAGCGGAAAATTACGGGGATACACCTTGTGTGGCAGCCTGTGTTGGCTGCTGAACAATGTGATTGTTGGCTCGCCAGTTGCCGTAATCATGGAACTGGCATTTTCCGGCAGTATTCTGGCCGCCTGGTGGCGTCACAGCGCGGCCAGACGTTGCGGATGCGTATAGATCGTCGCCCTGCCCGGTTTGCAAAAACCCACCAGCGTCAGGTTACAACGTTCGGCAACTTCCACGGCAAGCGTTGTCGCCGCAGAAACAGCAAACAGGATCTCCACACCGCACATCGCCGACTTCTGCACCATCTCATAACTGGCGCGGCTGGAGACTAATACCGCGCCCTGTTGCCAGGTTTCCCCTTCGATTGCACGTCGTCCCAGCAGTTTATCCAACGCAACATGACGTCCAACATCTTCATGCCCGCCCGCCAGATGACCTGACGGTTGTACCCAGGCAGCCGCGTGCGTGCAGCCTGTCAGTTGCCCCACGGGTTGAAAATCCTTGAGATGTCGTAAAGCGTTATCAAGATTCGCCAGATCGAATGTCTGGGTAAACGGCAGCGGCTGGACCGGCTTGCCAATGTCATTGAGCTGCTCCACGCCACAAACGCCGCAACCGGTGCGACCGGCCAGCGCGCGACGACGCTCCTTCAGCCCCATAAAGCGACGGCTGGACAGTTCAACCTGCACTTCCAATCCGTTGCAGGAAGGCACTACGTCCATTCCGTAGATATCCTGCGGGGACTCAATAATGCCTTCAGAAAGTGAAAAACCCATCGCGAAGTGCGCAAGATCTTTCGGTGATGCCATCATCACCACGTGCGAAATCCCGTTGTATACCAGCGCAACAGGCACTTCTTCAGCTACTTCATCAGGCTGAGGATGTTGCAAATCCTCGCGTTTCCAGAGGGTCAGCTGGCGAGATCCTGTCGAAGATGTCACATTCTTGATGTTTTCTTGAATAATCTTATTCACTTTCTTTTAACCATATTGGAACACGCATACCAACATTGTGGTATTCTTTACAAATCCCTCCTGGACGGAGGGAAATTCACCCAATTCTGGACCTTTGCGGTCCCGTCCGCAAAGAAAAATAACAACCACTTCCCTCGCGTTCGCGTTACAGAAAAGCGAAGGGAACGTGACAATGTCGAAACAAGGAGCGAACCATGCAGGTCAGCAGAAGGCAGTTCTTTAAGATCTGCGCTGGCGGTATGGCAGGCACCACGGCAGCGGCACTGGGTTTTGCACCCGGCGTAGCGCTCGCGGAAACACGGCAATATAAACTGCTGCGCACCCGCGAAACCCGTAACACCTGCACTTACTGTTCCGTTGGCTGTGGACTGTTAATGTACAGCCTCGGTGACGGCGCAAAAAACGCCAAAGCATCCATCTTCCATATCGAAGGAGACCCGGATCACCCGGTGAACCGTGGCGCGCTGTGCCCGAAAGGGGCAGGACTTGTGGACTTCATCCACTCCGAAAGCCGCCTGAAATTCCCGGAATATCGCGCACCAGGCTCAGATAAGTGGCAACAGATTAGCTGGGATGAGGCATTTGACCGCATCGCTAAGCTGATGAAAGAAGATCGCGACGCTAACTACGTGGCACAAAACGCTGAAGGCGTAACCGTTAACCGCTGGCTTTCCACCGGAATGCTGTGTGCTTCCGCTTCCAGTAACGAAACCGGCTATTTAACGCAAAAATTCTCCCGCGCGCTCGGTATGCTCGCGGTCGACAACCAGGCACGCGTCTGACACGGACCAACGGTAGCAAGTCTTGCTCCAACATTTGGTCGCGGTGCGATGACCAACCACTGGGTCGACATTAAAAACGCCAACCTCGTCGTGGTGATGGGCGGTAACGCCGCTGAAGCTCACCCGGTCGGATTCCGCTGGGCGATGGAAGCCAAAATTCACAACGGTGCGAAGCTGATTGTTATCGATCCACGCTTTACGCGAACCGCTGCGGTGGCTGATTTCTATGCGCCAATTCGTTCCGGTACTGACATTGCTTTCCTGTCAGGCGTTTTGCTGTACCTGCTGAACAACGAAAAATTCAACCGCGAATATACTGAGGCCTATACCAACGCCAGCCTGATCGTGCGTGAGGATTACGGTTTCGAAGATGGCCTGTTCACCGGCTACGACGCGGACAAACGCAAGTATGACAAAACCAGCTGGAACTACGAGCTGGATGAAAAAGGCTTCGCCAAACGCGATGTCACCCTGCAACATCCGCGCTGCGTGTGGAACCTGCTGAAACAGCACGTCTCCCGCTACACGCCGGACGTCGTAGAAAACATCTGCGGTACGCCAAAGGCCGACTTCCTGAAGGTCTGTGAGTACATCGCAGAAACCAGTGCCAAAGATAAAACCGCGTCGTTCCTGTACGCCCTGGGCTGGACGCAACACTCCGTGGGTGCGCAGAACATCCGTACCATGGCGATGATCCAGTTGCTGCTTGGCAACATGGGGATGGCTGGCGGCGGTGTTAACGCCCTGCGCGGTCACTCCAACATTCAGGGCCTGACCGACTTAGGCCTGCTGTCACAAAGCCTGCCAGGCTATATGACGCTGCCAAGCGAGAAACAGACTGACCTGCAAACCTACCTTGCCGCCAACACGCCAAAACCGTTGCTGGAAGGTCAGGTGAACTACTGGGGCAACTACCCGAAATTCTTCGTTTCGATGATGAAAGCCTTCTTTGGCGATAAAGCGACAGCGGAAAACAGCTGGGGCTTCGACTGGCTGCCGAAGTGGGATAAAGGGTACGACGTCCTGCAGTACTTCGAGATGATGAATCAGGGCAAAGTGAATGGCTATATCTGCCAGGGCTTTAACCCGGTCGCGTCATTCCCGAACAAAAACAAAGTTGTGGCTTCACTGTCCAAACTGAAGTTCCTGGTCACTATCGACCCGCTCAACACCGAGACCTCCACCTTCTGGCAGAACCACGGTGAGTCAAACGATGTTGATCCGTCGAAAATCCAGACCGAAGTATTCCGTCTGCCGTCCACCTGCTTCGCTGAAGAGAACGGTTCTATCGTTAACTCCGGTCGCTGGCTGCAGTGGCACTGGAAAGGCGCGGACGCCCCGGGGATTGCCGTTACCGATGGCGAAATCCTCGCCGGTATCTTCCTGCGTCTGCGCAAGATGTATGCCGAGCAAGGTGGCGCGAACCCTGAACAGGTGCTGAGCATGACCTGGAACTACTCCACCCCGCACGAACCGGCTTCGGAAGAAGTGGCGATGGAGAGTAACGGTAAAGCGCTGGCCGACATTACCGACCCGGCAACCGGTGCGGTTATTGTCAAGAAAGGCCAACAGCTTAGCTCGTTCGCCCAACTGCGTGACGATGGCACGACCTCCAGCGGTTGCTGGATTTTTGCCGGTAGCTGGACGCCGGAAGGCAACCAGATGGCACGTCGCGATAACGCCGACCCGTCAGGCCTTGGTAATACGCTGGGCTGGGCCTGGGCATGGCCGCTTAACCGACGCATTCTGTATAACCGCGCCTCCGCTGATCCGCAGGGGAATCCGTGGGATCCAAAACGTCAGATCCTGAAATGGGATGGGGCGAAGTGGAGCGGGATGGATATTCCGGACTACAGTGCCGCCGCACCTGGCAGCAACGTTGGGCCGTTCATCATGCAGCCGGAAGGGATGGGACGCCTGTTTGCTATCGATAAGATGGCGGAAGGTCCGTTCCCGGAACACTACGAGCCGTTTGAAACGCCGCTGGGAACTAACCCGCTGCACCCGAACGTTATCTCTAACCCTGCCGCACGTATCTTTAAAGGTGACGCGGAAGCACTGGGTAAAGCAGATAAGTTCCCGTACGTCGGTACAACCTACCGTCTGACCGAGCACTTCCACTACTGGACCAAGCATGCGCTGCTGAATGCCATCGCTCAGCCGGAACAGTTTGTGGAAATTGGCGAGAAGCTGGCGAATAAGCTCGGTATCTCCCACGGCGATACCGTCAAAGTCTCCTCTAATCGCGGCTACATTAAGGCCAAGGCGGTGGTGACTAAACGTATTCGCACGCTGAAGGCTAACGGTAAGGATATCGACACTATCGGTATTCCGATTCACTGGGGCTACGAAGGTGTGGCGAAAAAAGGCTTTATCGCTAACACGTTAACGCCATTCGTCGGTGATGCGAACACGCAGACGCCGGAATTTAAGTCCTTCCTCGTGAACGTGGAAAAGGTGTAACGGAGACGACCTATGGCTTATCAATCGCAAGACATCATTCGTCGTTCCGCCACTAACGGTTTCACCCCCGCGCCTCAGGCGCGGGACCATCAGGAAGAAGTGGCGAAGCTTATCGACGTCACCACCTGTATCGGCTGTAAAGCGTGTCAGGTGGCGTGTTCTGAATGGAACGACATCCGTGATGAAGTGGGCAACAACGTTGGGGTGTACGACAACCCGGCTGATTTGACCGCCAAATCCTGGACGGTGATGCGCTTCTCGGAAGTGGAACAAAACGACAAACTGGAATGGCTTATCCGCAAGGATGGCTGTATGCACTGCGCCGATCCGGGCTGCCTGAAGGCGTGTCCGGCTGAAGGCGCAATCATTCAGTATGCCAACGGTATCGTCGACTTCCAGTCTGAGCAGTGCATCGGCTGTGGCTACTGCATCGCGGGCTGCCCGTTCGACGTTCCGCGCCTCAATCCGGAAGACAACCGCGTCTACAAATGTACGCTGTGCGTTGACCGTGTTGTGGTCGGGCAAGAACCGGCCTGCGTGAAAACCTGCCCAACCGGTGCCATTCATTTCGGCACCAAAGAGTCGATGAAAACCCTGGCAGGCGAACGCGTGGCGGAGCTGAAAACGCGTGGTTACGAAAACGCGGGTCTGTACGATCCGGCGGGTGTTGGCGGTACGCACGTAATGTACGTATTGCACCATGCGGACAAACCGAATCTGTATCACGGCCTGCCAGAGAACCCGGAGATCAGCGCTACCGTTAAGTTCTGGAAAGGCATCTGGAAACCCCTCGCAGCCGTCGGCTTTGCAGCGACATTTGCGGCCAGCATCTTCCACTACGTCGGCGTAGGCCCGAACCGTGCGGAAGAGGAAGAAGACAATCTGCATGAAAAAGACGACGAGGTGCGCAAATGAAACGACGTGACACCATCGTGCGCTACACGGCGCCGGAACGCATCAACCACTGGATCACCGCCTTCTGCTTCATTCTTGCGGCGGTGAGCGGGATGGGCTTTCTCTTCCCGTCTTTTAACTGGCTGATGCACATCATGGGCACTCCACAACTGGCGCGAATTGTGCACCCGTTTGTCGGCGTGATCATGTTTGCCTCGTTTATCATCATGTTTTTCCGTTACTGGCACCACAATCTAATCAATCGGGATGATATCTTTTGGGCGAAGAATATTCGTAAGATTGTCGTCAACGAGGAAGTAGGTGACACGGGACGTTATAACTTCGGCCAGAAATGCGTATTCTGGGCGGCGATTATCTTCCTGGTCCTGTTGCTGGTGAGCGGAGTGGTCATCTGGCGTCCGTATTTTGCGCCTGCTTTCTCAATCCCGGTGATCCGATTCGCGTTAATGCTGCATTCATTTGCCGCAGTAGCGTTAATTGTGGTTATCATGGTGCACATTTACGCCGCCCTTTGGGTGAAAGGCACCATTACCGCGATGGTGGAAGGATGGGTTACCAGTTCATGGGCGAAGAAACATCACCCGCGCTGGTACCGTGAAGTCCGCCAGAAACAGGAAAAGTCATCTGAATGAGTATTCGCATAATCCCGCAAGATGAGCTGGAGAAGAGCGAGAAACGCACGGCGGATATGATTCCGCCGTTATTATTCCCCAGACTCAAAAATTTGTATAACCGCCGCGCTGAGCGCCTGCGCGAGCTGGCCGAGAACAACCCGCTGGGCGACTACCTGCGCTTTGCAGCACTGATCGCCCACGCGCAGGAAGTGGTGTTGTACGACCATCCGCTGCAGATGGATCTGACCGCTCGCATCAAAGAAGCGAACGATCAGGGCAAACCGCCGCTGGATATCCACGTTCTGCCACGCGACAAGCACTGGCAAAAACTACTGCAGTCGTTAATTGCTGAGCTGAAACCAGAAATGAGCGGCCCTGCGCTTGCCGTGATCGAAAATCTGGAAAAAGCCTCAGAGCAGGAGCTGGAGCTGATGGCCAGCGCGCTGTTTGCCTCTGATTTCGCCTCCGTCAGCAGCGATAAAGCACCGTTTATTTGGGCTGCCCTGTCGCTCTACTGGGCGCAGATGGCAAGCCTGATCCCCGGCAAAGCCCGTGCGGAATACGGCGAACAGCGTCAGTACTGCCCGGTGTGTGGTTCAATGCCGGTCTCCAGCATGGTGCAAATCGGCACCACTCAGGGGCTGCGCTATCTGCACTGCAACCTGTGCGAAACCGAGTGGCACGTGGTACGCGTGAAGTGCAGCAACTGCGAGCAAAGCCGTGATTTGAACTACTGGTCGCTGGATAACGAACAGGCGGCAATTAAAGCTGAAAGCTGCGGCGACTGCGGGACTTACCTGAAGATTCTCTATCAGGAAAAAGACCCTAAAGTTGAAGCCGTGGCTGACGATCTCGCTTCACTGATGCTGGACGCGCACATGGAGCAAGAGGGCTTTGCCCGCAGCTCCATCAACCCGTTCCTGTTCCCGGGTGAAGGGGAGTAGGTTCTTCGCACTACCGGGCGGCGTAAGTCGCCCGGGTTATAACGTATACGGCGTGACCACGCCAGATATGCCTGCAAAATCCTTGGTATTACGCGTAACCAGTGTAAGACGATGAAGCTGCGCAGTGGCCAAAATAATGGCATCCGGCAATTTCATCCCATGTTCCTGCCTGATACTCACGCTTCGTTCAGCGATATCCTGTGAAATGCTGATCACGTTAAAAGCACCTAGCGCAACGCGAGTGCGGGCTTCCTGATGGTATTTTTTTGCGCCCACCATTACCTCCATCCATGTAATGAGGCTGATTGCGTTCTGTGGCGACCATGTTTCTATCGCTAGTTTTGCTTCATTTCTCCCGCTAAACAGGTCGATTAGGATATTGGTATCAAAAAGCGCTGATCCTTTGACCATTACCATTCCTCACGTAGTTTACGCTGGTATTCAACACCATCTTCCTCACAGCCTTGCCACAGCCCAAGAGCACGTGAAATAGCTGTTTCAGCCTGATCTTGCCTCTCAAGATACTGTTCAACGGCCTCCCGTAAGAGTTCTGCTCGCGGCAGGTTGCGCTGAACCTTGAGGTCATCAAGACGTTTAATCACCTCATCTGATAAATCGAGTAAAATTCTGCCCATATCCATCCCAGCCATCATACTCACATATACCTCCAGTATATCATCAACGATTAATTTTCACACAACATACCCCTGAGAAAAGCGAGAAAATAGCATCCACGCGAACGATTTTTACTTTTGCGAGCCGCTTTCCAGAATCATACCCACCCCCATTTTTCCCATTTTCATTCTTAGTAATCCAGGTTATAAACCTGTATATCCATACAGATAAAGGGAAGTAAAAATGGCACTGGAAAGCGGGATTGCACAGCTGGTTGAGGCATTTATCGCGGCGGGACGCCCTTCTTCACGCGAGCAGAATATTGATGACCGGAGAGCAGGCTACATCGCCAGCACTGCGCTGGCAGGAGAAACTGAAACACGCGTACAAGTTGAAGATATTGAACTCGATGCCATGATGTTTCGCGTAGTTTCGCCGCGGGGCAGCACGGGAAATCTCCCCTGCGTTATCTATTATCACGGTGGCTGCTTTGTCAGCGGCGGATTTGCCACACATGATAACCAGTTAAGGCAACTTGCCTGGTACAGCGGCTGTCGGGTCATTGCGGTGCAGTATCGCCTCGCACCTGAGCACATCTTCCCGGCAGCACATAACGATGCTGAAACCGGGGCCAATATTATCTGGAAGTATGCCCAGAAACTGGGTGTCGACCGCAGCAACATTACGCTGGCTGGCGACAGCGCTGGCGGGCATCTGGCGCTGGTCACCGCACTACGCCTGAAAGCTAGCGGACAATGGCAACCTGCGCAGCTTATGCTGATCTACCCGATGCTGGACGCAACAGCCAGGTTTGCGAGCTATGACCATAATGGACAGGATTACATTATCACCCGCGACACGCTGCTGTCGGGCTACGAGATGTATATTTCGCAAACCGATCCATTGCATCCCGAAGTCAGCCCGCTCTGGCGCGAAGACTTCAACGGCTTACCGACCACGCACATCATTACAGCTGAATTCGACCCACTGCGAGATGAAGGCGAGGCCCTGTATCAACGGTTCCAGGAGCAGGGCGTGGAGTGCACTTGCCAACGCTATCTCGGCGTTATCCACGGATTTTTCCAGTTGGCTGGGGTGAGCCAGGCGGCACGAGGCGTTATGCGGGATGTGGCCTGGCGGCTAGGTCAGTAAGGTTGTTCATGTTTTCGTCCACGGGTGCTATCTTGTGTGAATAGATAACACAAAGGACAAACCTATGCCCAGAACTACCAGCATTACGATTGGTGAGCATCTCGATCGTTTTATTAACGAAATGATTGAAAGTGGGCGCTATGGTTCCACCAGCGAAGTTGTCCGTTCAGCATTACGTTTACTGGAAGAACAAGAATTGCGAAACAACGCATTACGCGACGCGCTGGAGGATGGGATACACAGCGGCACAAGCGACCTGACTCTACAGGAGGTCGCGCACAGGAAAAAGCGCAGTCTGAATGTATAAACTCTCTAATCAGGCAGTCGAAGACTTTGAATCTATCTATGAATACACCTGGAGAAAATTCGGTTATCAGCAGGCGGATAAATACACGACTGAGATGGAACAGCTTTTTTTACTGTTAGAGAAAAACGCTTTGATGGGACACAACTGTTCTGCGATTAAGGAAGGTACCCGTCAATACAATCATCGACAGCATGCGATTTTTTATCAAAATGCGGATTATGGCATTTTCATAATCCGCATTTTACATCAGCAAATGAACCCAATATTGCATTTCAGCTAGAAGGCCTACTCTTCCTCGTTCCCGCCTTCTTCATATGCGCCAAACGGTTTTGCGGGTAGCACAATGTAGGTGCCTTCAAACACCACGCCCGGCGTGTCATCGCCAAACACCCCAACCTGCATCTGAACGCGCGCCTTGCGACCTCTTGCCAGACGGTCCAGGTCACCGCTCAGCGAGCCCAGATCGGCGATAGCGGTAGGTTTCCCGGTGATCGGCCTGCTGTATCGGATATGTGCGTCGGCAAGGATTATCGTCCCGCCCAGATGACGCTCACGCAGCATCAGCCAGATAAGTCCCCAGCCCGTTAGCGTCGCCAGGGAAAACAGACTCCCGGCAAACAGCGTATGGTGCGGGTTCTGATTGCCCGTCTCGGGCATCGTGGTGATAAATTTCTGCCCGGTATATTGCTGAATGCGCACACCCATTTTCTCACTCAATGGAATATGTTCGTACCAGGCTTGCTGTAGCTGTCCGCACCAGTCCCCGCGATGGAGAATGTCGTCCAGCGTCGCAATAGGCTTAATCATCAAAAAGTGACGCACCGGCGTGGTTTGCGGTGTGGTGATTTCTCCCTGGCTCACAAATCCCAGTTTGGCGAAAAATTCGACCGCATCTTCACGGGCGCTACAGGTTACGCGTTTGACTCCTTCCTGACGCGCCACAGACTCCAGGGTCATCGCCATCAGCGTGCCCAACCCTTTCTCCTGCACGGAAGGGTCAACGGCCATAAAGCGTATGGAGGCTTCGTTATCCGCATTGATATACAGTCGGCCAACTGCGACCAGATTTCCGTCTTCGTCCACCACCATCTGGTGATGCGCCATCGCATCCCAGGCATCCCGTTCGGAGCCTTTAGGCTGGTGCAAAGGTTTACGCAGCATCTCCCAGCGAAACTGGTAGTAACGCTCCAATTCTTCTTCTGTTTGCGGTACTCGAAGGTGATACATAGTCGTATTCTCTCTTGTTGTCCGCGGCCACACCGGTAGCTGGTTCATACTTGTAACCAGAACGTCACGGGGCCATCATTAACCAGTGAAACCTGCATATCCGCAGCGAATCGACCGGTTTGCGTATTCATTTCCTGTTGGCGGCAACGCTCAACAAAGTACTCATACAACGCCTCTGCACGATCGGGCGCAGCCCCTTTTGAAAACCCCGGGCGCATGCCGCGTTCGGTATCTGCCGCCAGCGTGAACTGTGAAACCACCAGCACGCTGCCCCCTGACTGCTGCACGTTAAGGTTCATTTTGCCTTCGACATCGCTAAAGATTCGATAGCCGAGTACGCGCTCGCACAGGCGGTTCGCTTTCTGTTCGTCATCATCCCTTTCGACACCTAACAGGACCAAAAGTCCTGGGCCAATTTCACCCGTCACCTCGCCCTCCACGGTGACGCTGGCACGGGTTACGCGCTGAATTAATGCAATCATGGTTGCTCTGCTTCTTCTTGTTCTGCGGCTTGTTTAAGTTTGCGGTATTCCCCGAGAGTGACAGTTATTTCCGCGCCTAGCAAGACGATACACCAGGTCCAGTATACCCAGACGAATAAAATGGGGATCACCGCCAGGACACCGTAAATGAGCTGATAAGACGGGAACATCGTGATATAGAGCGCAAATCCTTTCTTTCCGGTTTCGAACAACACAGCGGCCACAAAGGCGCCAATAACTGCATCACGGTTGGGTACACGCGTAGTCGGTACGATGCTGTATAGCAGCCAGAACGAGAGCCAGGAAAGCACCAGCGGGAAAATACGCAGGACGTTATCAATCACCGTGTTGAGATCGCTGGCCCAGCGCAATGACAACAGATAAGAGCTGATTGCCAGACTCGCCCCCGCCAACAGCGGCCCCAGCGTTAAAATCATCCAGTAAACGGCGAAAGAGTAAACTTTAGGCCGAGTACGCTTGCTGCGCCAGATAGTATTCAGGGCGTTATCAATGGAATACATCAGTAATAACGCTGTCACAATCAGCCCGCACGCCCCAACGGCCGTCATTTTGTTCGAGTTGGCGACGAACTGTTCGATATAACGCTGAATGACATCTCCCGTCGCCGGGATAAAGTTTGCGAAAATGAAATGACGTAGCTGAACACTGACGTCAGAAAACATCGGAAATGCGGCGAAAAGAGCAAAAACTACGGCAATAAGCGGCACTAATGAGAGCAATGAGACATAGGCAAGATTCCCTGCCAGCGTCGTCATGTTGTCCTCATCAATCCGCTGCCATAGTAGCTTCAGCCAGGCCCGAACAGGACGCGTATGGTGCCTGGCTTGTTGCTGAACATTTTTTAGCATAGCAACTTCGCGAAATAGTCCGGAATGGTCGTTTTATCGACAACCTGGATGCTGGTAATCCCTAACCGATTAGCCCCTTCAATATTATCGGCGTTGTCGTCGAAAAATACCGCCTCATGCGCAGAAAAACCTTCAGACTGCAGGACATGCTGGTAAATCCGCGCTTCCGGTTTACGCATGCCCAGATCCTGGGAAAGGTAAATATGGTCAGCAGCCTGGCGGATTTCGGGGTATTCGTCCGGCCAGAACGTCGTGTGCAGACGGTTAGTATTCGACAAGACGACCACCCGATGCCCCTGCTCACGCAGCTTTTGCATGACGTCGATGACTTCAGGACGCAAGGCAACAAAAACGGCCTGCCAGCCATGGGAGAACTGCTCATAGCTTAACGGTAGCGCCATGTCATGACATATCGCCTCGGCAAAGGCTTCATCCGTTATTTCACCTCGCTCGTGCTGGTGAAAAGCCTCTCCCATGGTGAAACTTTGCTTTAACGAAGCCAGCGGTACACGGCTCAGATCGCTCCAAGTTCCTAACACGCGATTGAAGTCGATATCGACAATCACATTACCCAAATCAAAGATATAGAGCATGCCCTTCTCCTTATTCGCCGTGGATGAATAACTGTAGCGGGAAAGGAGAAGTTTGACTATGCGAGAGTGATGGCTACGAACTTATCGAGCCATCATTGGGGAGAATTACACTGCCAGAACATCATCCTGTGAAGGACTCACCTGCACAATTTCTACCTGCTGTGACTGGAGTAAATTATGCAGGGCCGGGCCTGGGTACTCATCGGTAAACAGCGCGGTCACCTGAGACACGTTGCCAATTTCTACCGCGGCAGAAGCCGTATATTTCGTATGATCCGCAGCCAACAGAATATGCCTTGAATGGGCCATCATCGTCTTCACTACGCTGGCCTCGTTGACATCAAACTCCAGCAGCGCACCATCATTTTCGATCGCGCCAACGCTGGTAACCAGGTAGTCGGCCCGAAAATCAGCGACAAATGCCGAGGCAGAAGGGCCAATGATGCCGCTGTTATGCGGGCGTAACGTTCCCCCCGGCACCATGACTTCAAAACGTGGGTTGTTATACAGAATGTGCGCCACGCGTAGGCTATTGGTAATAATGCGCAAATGATTATGGTTTAACAGCGCGCGTGCTACCTGCTCAACGGTGGTGCCAATAGTAATAAACACCGTTGACCCATCGGGAATATAATCAGCCACCGCTTCCGCGATGGCTTTTTTCTCTTCCGTCCAGGAGACTTCACGCTGCTCAAACGCCGTATTCACCACGCTGGAAGCTCTGCCCGCGCCACCATGATGACGCGTAATTAATCCCTGCTCACTGAGTTTACGAATATCACGACGCACGGTTTGCGTGGACACGTCCAGCAGGCTGGCCAGCTCGTCGATATTCATATAACCGCGCTCGCTAATCAGCATAAGCAGTTGATCGTGTCGCGGGTTACCGGTCAGTTCGGTAAGACTCATGAAATTTCCTCGAAAAACCATTGCCCTGGCATTTTATACAAAAAGTGACAGAAAAGATCGGGTTTGATCACAGTCAGGGATTCCGGCCCTTCCTCCCGGACGCGTGCATTTTAACGCAGCAACTCCGCTGGCAAACCTGACGGCCTCTTCTGGAGCATCGCCTCCAGCCAGGCTGAATGCGAGCGCACCGTGGAAAACATCTCCAGCTCCCGTAGTATCCACAACATCAACTTTAAATCCAGATTGATGCTGCAACGTATTATTTTTTATCCAGTCACAGCCTTCGCTCCCTCGTGTCACATAAACATGACCATTTGTGAGCGTTTTTGCTTGTTTCAGTCCAGCTTCAGAATCATTTATCCCGGTTAAACGTGCCAGACCAGGTTCAGAGAACGCAGCATGATCGCTTAACGCCACCAGCTCGCTGATATCTTGTGGCGTTACGTCACCATCCAGTACTGTCATCACTCCCGCCTGACGCGCCAGCGTGAACGCCTTTCTGGCCCCTTCATGCCAGCGAACATCCGCCAACACCACATCCCACTGGGAAAAATCGATCTCATTCAGCCAATCAGCATCCGGCAATAAATCCGGGCTGGGATAGTTAACGATAATCCGCTCCCCTTGCGCATCAACCATAATTGCCGATTGCGAAGACTTCGCCCCTGCATAGCGCCGGGTGTAGCGGGTATTTACCCCCAGGGATTCCAGCTCCGCCAGCAGGCTATTTCCGGTGTCGTCATCGCCCACACGGCCAATAAAGTCCACCTGTGCGCCCAGCTTCGCTGCAGCCACTGCGGCCGTTGCAGCAGGCCCGCCGCCCACTTCCGTATAACGCTTCGCCACATACTTACCTCCTTCAGTCGGTAAACCTTCCACGTAATAGATGCGATCCATCACGGCAATACCTACACAAGCAATACGAATCATGGTCATTCCTTAGGCGTTTCAAGATGGGACCATTTTAATTTCACAAAATGTTTAAAAAGTGACGGCTGTCAATTTTTTGACCATAAATTACAAATACGATCAAAAACAGACAAAAACAAACGACCTTAAATGACAAAAAATGACATCCACGTCTCAGGAGAACGTTATGGCAGTTATAGCATTTATCGGATTAGGTCAGATGGGTTCACCCATGGCGAGCAACTTGCTGAAGCAGGGTCACCAACTCAGCGTCTTTGACGTTAACCCGGATGCCGTTCAGCGCCTGGTGGAAAAAGGAGCACAGCCTGCCAGCAACCCGGCTCAGGCAGCAAAAGGGGCGGAATTTGTCATCACCATGCTGCCAAATGGCGATCTGGTGCGTAGCGTACTGTTCGGCGAGCAAGGTATCTGCGAAAGCCTCTCCCCGCAGGCATTAGTGATTGATATGTCGACTATTCACCCACTGCAAACCGACAAGCTGATCGCCGATATGCGTGCCAAAGGCTTCGACATGATGGATTGCCCGGTTGGGCGTACCTCCGATCACGCTATCGCGGGAACGCTGTTGCTGCTGGCAGGCGGAACAGCACAGCAGGTAGAACGCGCCGCACCGGTTCTGATGGCGATGGGTAATGAACTGATCAATGCAGGGGGTCCCGGCATGGGGATCCGCGTGAAACTCATCAACAACTACATGAGTATCGCACTGAACGCTCTTTCTGCCGAAGCAGCCGTGTTGTGCGAGGCACTTGGCCTCTCCTTTGATGTGGCCTTGCAAGTTATGAGCGGTACCCCCGCCGGGAAAGGCCACTTCACTACCTCCTGGCCGAACAAAGTGCTGAAAGGCGATCTTTCCCCGGCATTCATGATCGATTTAGCTCACAAGGATCTTGGCATCGCGCTGGACGTTGCCAACCAACTGCATGTGCCGATGCCGCTCGGTGCTGCCTCCCGCGAAGTCTATAACCAGGCGCGTGCCGCTGGCCGTGGCCGGGAAGACTGGACGGCCATTCTTGAACAGGTTCGCGCATCCGCCGGGCTAAATAAACACACAGATAAGTAAGGACTGAGCAATGACGAAGTACACCCTGAAAGATATCACCCGAGCTTCTGGCGGATTTGCCATGCTGGCGGTCGATCAGCGCGAAGCCATGCGCTTAATGTTTGCCGCAGCAGGTGCAAAATCCCCGGTCAATGACAGCGTACTGACCGATTTCAAAGTCAATGCGGCGAAGATCCTGTCCCCCTATGCCTCCGCCATTCTGGTCGATCAGCAGTTCTGCTACCGCCAGGTTGTAGAGCAAAACGCGGTCGCCAAAAGCTGCGCCATGATTGTGGCCGCTGATGAGTTTATTCCGGGTAACGGAATCCCGGTCGATAGCGTGGTGATTGATAAAAAAATCAACCCGCAGGCCGTGAAGCAAGATGGTGCTAAGGCTCTCAAACTGCTGGTGCTGTGGCGTAGCGATGAAGATGCCCAACAGCGTCTTGATATGGTGAAAGAATTCAATGAGCTATGCCATTCCAATGGCCTGCTGAGCATCATCGAGCCGGTTGTTCGCCCACCGCGTCGTGGCGATAAGTTCGATCGCGAACAGGCCATTATCGATGCCGCAAAAGAACTGGGTGATAGCGGTGCCGATCTCTACAAGGTCGAAATGCCGCTGTACGGCAAAGGTACCCAACAAGAATTGCTTAGCGCCTCTCTGCGCCTGAATGAAAACATCAACATGCCGTGGGTCATTCTCTCCTCTGGTGTAGATGAAAAACTGTTCCCGCGCGCAGTCAGCGTAGCAATGACCGCAGGCGCATCTGGCTTCCTGGCCGGACGTGCGGTCTGGTCATCGGTTGTTGGCCTGCCGGATACCGAACTGATGCTGCGTGATGTTTCCGCACCTAAATTGCAACGCCTGGGCGATATCGTCGACGAAATGATGGCCCGGCGCTAAGAGGATCTAAGAATGAAATGGTTCAACACCCTAAGCCACAACCGTTGGCTGGAGCAAGAAACCGACCGCATCTTTAACTTTGGTAAGAATGCGGCGGTACCCACCGGATTTGGCTGGCTGGGAAACAGTGGTCAGGTCAGAGCAGATATGGGGACACATCTGTGGATCACCGCCCGCATGCTGCACGTCTACTCCGTTGCCGCGTCAATGGGTCGTCCTGGCGCATATCAGCTAGTCGATCATGGCATTAAAGCACTGAATGGCGCGCTGCGCGACACTCGCTACGGCGGTTGGTACGCCTGCGTAAATGACGAAGGCGTTATGGACGCCTCCAAACAGGGCTATCAGCATTTCTTTGTTTTGCTCGGTGCGGCAAGTGCGGTCACCACCGGTCATCCGCAGGCCAGGCAATTGTTGGATGACGCTATCGACGTGATTGAAAAGTACTTCTGGAGTGAAGAAGAGCAGATGTGCCTGGAATCCTGGGACGAAGCTTTCAGCCAGACGGAAGATTACCGCGGCGGTAACGCCAACATGCACGCGGTCGAGGCTTTCCTGATCGTGTATGACGTTACCCATGACCGTAAATGGCTCGATCGCGCACTGCGAATTGCATCGGTGATTATTCATGACGTAGCCCGCAGCGGGGAGTATCGCGTTAACGAACACTTCGATTCACAGTGGAACCCAATCCGCGATTACAACAAGGATAACCCAGCTCACCGTTTCCGCGCTTACGGCGGCACGCCGGGCCACTGGATCGAATGGGGTCGCCTGATGCTGCATCTGCATGCCGCACTGGAAGCCCGCTTCGAAACGCCTCCCGCCTGGCTGCTGGAAGATGCCAAAGGCTTGTTCCACGCCACCATCCGTGATGCCTGGGCACCAGACGGTGCAGATGGTTTTGTCTATTCGGTGGACTGGGATGGTAAACCCATAGTTCGCGAAAGAGTGCGTTGGCCGATAGTCGAAGCCATGGGTACCGCCTATGCCTTGTATACCCTCACCGGCGACAGCCAGTACGAAGCCTGGTACCAGAAGTGGTGGGATTACTGCATCACATATCTGATGGACTACGAGACCGGTTCATGGTGGCAGGAACTGGATACCGATAACAAGGTGACGACCAAAGTCTGGGACGGTAAGCAGGACATTTATCACCTGCTGCACTGCCTGGTGATCCCGCGTCTACCGCTGGCTCCGGGCCTTGCTCCGGCAGTGGCTGCCGGTCTGCTGGATATCAACGCTAAATAAGTAACAAGGTGAGCAGCCATGCATAACGGTGGAAAAACCATTCATCTTCAAGCCGGAAACTTCCAGGCGAAAATCGTCACGGTTGGTGCTGGACTAGCAGAATTGACGCACCGTGGGCGTCACATTGTGATTCCACATAAGCCGGAAGAGATGCCGCTGGCACATTTAGGAAAAGTGCTGGTTCCCTGGCCAAACCGCGTTGCAAATGGCTGCTATCAACATAACGGCAAGACCTTCCAACTTGCCGTTAACGACCCTGTTTCACATACCGCCATCCATGGATTGCTGGCCTGGCGGGACTGGCAGATTAATCAACTGTCGAACACGGAAGTGTCGTTGACGATTTTTCTTCCGCCCTCTTATGGCTATCCCTTTGCGCTGGTTTCAGAGGTGATTTACCGACTGGAGGCAGACAGCGGATTGCACGTCATTATTCGGACACAGAATGTGGGTGACGAAATTGCACCCTATGGCGCGGGAGCACACCCCTACCTGACCTGCAATCAGCACCCTATCGATGACTGTGAATTAACACTCCCAGCGAGTGAAGAAACATGCGATGAACGGGATTTCACAACGCAGCGACGCATTGCGCAGACCACTATCGATCATACGTTCAGGACCATGCCACCTGACGCTGAGTGGGAAGTCAGGATAACCAGTCCATCGCAAAACATGTCCACTTTTTTACGCAGCCACCAGCCCTGGCTACAGGTGTACACCGGCGAAAAATTAGCACGGCGTGGCCTTGCGGTTGAACCGATGACCTGCCCGCCAGACGCCTTTAACTCCGGAATTAGCCTGATTCATCTCGCGCCCGGAGAAACACATCAAATGCATTTTTTAATCGGCAGTGAATAACAGATTTCCGACAAATTACCGAATTACCCTATTTTTACGGAGACGATAATGAATTCGCTACAACAACGGTCAACCGCCTTAGAACTCACATCACTACCTGATGGATTTGCTTTAACGTACCACCAGCGCCTGATTTTACGTCACAGCACAGAAACCCCTTGTCTATGGATCGGCGCTGGCGTTGCCGACATTGACATGTTTCGCGGCAACTTCAGCATCAAAGACAAGCTCAATGAGAAGATTGCTCTGACCGACGCCACGGTTAGCGAGTCACCTGATGGCTGGCTGGTACATTTCAGCCGCGGTAATACCATCAACGCCACGCTGCACATCTCTACCGATGAACAGGGCCGCCTGAAGCTGGACCTGCACAACGATGATCTCAGCCATAACCGCATCTGGCTGCGTCTGGCAGCCAACCCGGACGATCATATTTACGGCTGCGGTGAACAATTCTCTTACTTCGATTTGCGCGGAAAACCCTTCCCACTGTGGACCAGCGAACAGGGCGTGGGCCGTAACAAAAACAGCTATGTCACCTGGCAGGCTGACTGCAAAGAAAATGCCGGCGGAGACTACTACTGGACCTTCTTCCCGCAGCCGACCTTCGTCAGCACACAGAAGTACTACTGCCACGTTGATAACAGTTGCTATATGAATTTCGACTTCAGCGCACCGGAGTATCACGAGCTGGCGCTGTGGGAAGACAAAACCACCCTGTGCTTTGAGTGCGCCGACACGTATATTTCCCTGCTGGAAAAACTGACCGCGCTGTTAGGTCGCCAGCCGGAGCTGCCGGACTGGATATACGACGGCGTCACGCTCGGTATTCAGGGCGGTACTGAGATTTGCCAGAACAAACTGGACACCATGCGTAACGCAGGCGTGAAAGTAAACGGCATCTGGGCGCAGGATTGGTCCGGGATCCGCATGACCTCCTTTGGCAAGCGCGTGATGTGGAACTGGAAGTGGAACAGCGAAAACTATCCGCAGTTGGATAACCGTATTAAGCAGTGGAAAGAAGAAGGCGTGCAGTTTCTCTCCTACATCAACCCATACGTCGCCAGCGATAAAGATCTCTGTGCCGAAGCTGCCGCTCGCGGTTATCTGGCGAAAGATGCCTCAGGCGCTGACTATTTGGTTGAGTTCGGCGAGTTTTACGGCGGTGTGGTCGATCTGACCAACCCCGAAGCCTACAACTGGTTCAAAGAAGTCATCAAAAAGAACATGATTGAGCTGGGCTGCGGCGGTTGGATGGCCGACTTTGGCGAATATCTGCCAACCGATACGTATCTGCACAACGGCGTCAGCGCTGAAATTATGCATAACGCCTGGCCCGCACTGTGGGCGAAATGCAACTACGAAGCGTTACAGGAGACCGGCAAACTCGGCGAGATCCTGTTCTTTATGCGTGCGGGCTACACCGGCAGCCAGAAGTACTCCACCATGATGTGGGCAGGCGATCAGAACGTTGACTGGAGCCTCGACGACGGTCTGGCTTCCGTCGTTCCTGCGGCGCTGTCGCTGGCGATGACCGGTCACGGTCTGCACCACAGCGATATCGGCGGCTACACCACCCTGTTTGACATGAAACGCAGCAAAGAGCTGCTGTTGCGCTGGTGTGACTTCAGTGCCTTCACGCCGATGATGCGCACCCACGAAGGTAACCGCCCTGGCGATAACTGGCAGTTTGATGGTGATGCTGAAACCATCGCCCACTTTGCCCGTATGACCACCGTCTTTACCACCCTGAAACCGTATCTAAAACAGGCTGTCGCGCAAAACAGCGCTATCGGTCTGCCGGTGATGCGCCCGCTGTTCCTGCATTACGAAGACGATGCTCGGACCTATACCCTGAAATATCAGTATCTGCTGGGACAAGATTTGCTGGTCGCGCCGGTTCACGAACAGGGCCAGCAAAACTGGACGCTGTATCTGCCAGAGGATAGCTGGGTAAACGTCTGGACTGGGGAAACTTACCAGGGCGGTGAAATTACCGTAGATGCGCCTATCGGCAAGCCTCCGGTGTTTTATCGCGCGAAGAGTGAATGGGCGTCACTGTTTGCCACCTTACGCAATATCTAACACGGCTCGCCCGCGGGGAAACTCGCGGGCACATGGAGAATAATAATGAGTCAGACTTCCTCTAATCCGGCAACCCTACGCTTGCCGTTCAAAGAAAAACTCGCCTATGGGATGGGTGATTTAGGCTCCAATATCCTGTTGGACATTGGTACCCTCTATTTACTCAAGTTTTATACCGATGTCCTTGGTTTACCAGGAACTTATGGCGGCATCATTTTCCTTATCGCCAAATTTTTTACCGCGTTTACCGATATGGGCACCGGGATTATGCTCGATTCCCGCCGCAAAATCGGCCCGAAAGGGAAATTCCGTCCGTTCGTTCTTTACGCCGCATTTCCAGTTACGTTGCTGGCGATTGCCAACTTTGTCGGTACACCGTTTGAAGTAACCGGTAAAACGGTGATGGCAACGGTGCTGTTTATGCTGTACGGACTGTTCTTCAGCATGATGAACTGCTCCTATGGTGCAATGGTTCCCGCGATTACGAAAAATCCGGACGAGCGCGCTTCACTGGCAGCCTGGCGACAAGGGGGCGCAACCTTGGGTTTGTTGCTATGTACAGTCGGCTTTGTACCGGTAATGAACTTGATCGAAGGCAATTCACAGCTGGGTTATATCTTCGCCGCCACGTTGTTCTCGCTGTTTGGCCTGCTGTTTATGTGGCTGTGCTATGCCGGGGTAAAAGAACGCTACGTGGAAGTGAAACCCGTGGATGCCGCGCAAAAACCGGGATTATTGCAATCCTTCCGCGCCATCGCCGGTAACCGCCCTTTGTTTATTCTGTGCGTTGCCAACCTTTGTACGCTTGGCGCATTTAACGTTAAGTTGGCAATTCAGGTCTATTACACCCAGTACGTACTGAATGACCCAATTCTCCTTTCCTGGATGGGCTTTTTCAGCATGGGCTGTATCTTCATCGGCGTCTTCTTGATGCCTGGAATGGTTAGACGTTTCGGCAAGAAAAAAGTCTACATTGGCGGTTTGCTAATTTGGGTCGCGGGGGATTTGCTTAACTACTTCTTTGGTGGCGGTTCCGTCAGCTTTGTCGCCTTCTCCTGCCTGGCGTTCTTCGGCTCAGCATTCGTTAACAGCCTGAACTGGGCGCTGGTCTCCGATACGGTGGAATATGGCGAATGGCGAACCGGCGTACGCTCTGAAGGCACGGTATACACCGGTTTCACCTTCTTTCGTAAAGTTTCACAAGCGCTGGCGGGATTCTTCCCCGGCTGGATGCTGACGCAAATCGGCTACGTTCCCAACGTGGTGCAATCAGCAAGTACGGTCGAAGGTTTGCGTCAGTTGATCTTTATTTATCCCTGCGCTTTAGCGGTGATCACCATTGTGGCTATGGGCTGTTTCTACAACCTTAACGAGAAGATGTATGTCCGCATCGTTGAAGAGATAGAAGCGCGTAAACAACCCGTTTGATAATAATAATTAATAGCGCTCTACGGGGCGCTATTGAGGAGCGATTATGTCTTTTCATGATCCGCTAACGCTAAAACTGAGCCTGCGTGAAAAATTCGCCTACGGAGTGGGTGACTTCGGCTCAAATTTGATGCTGTGTATCGGCACACTGTATCTGCTTAAATTTTATACCGATGAACTAGGGATGCCGGCGTATTACGGTGGGATTATCTTTCTGGTGGCGAAGTTCTTCACCGCCTTCACTGATATGTTGACCGGTGTATTGCTGGACTCAAGGCGTAATATTGGCGCAAAAGGTAAATTCAGACCTTTTATTTTGTATGCGTCATTTCCTGTCGCAGTTGTTGCCAGCGCGCAGTTTTTGGCGACAGATTTTACGCTAACGGTAAAAACTGGGCTGGCGACAGTATTGTTTATGCTATTCGGTCTGTTCTATAGCCTGATGAACTGCTCCTACGGCGCGATGGTGCCTGCGATCACTAAAAACCCGCATGAACGCGCTCAGCTCGCCGCCTGGCGTCAGGGCGGCGCTACCGTTGGTCTGTTACTGTGCACCGTTGGCTTTATGCCGATTCAAGCGCTATTTGTCAGTTCATCCTCGCTGGGTTATCTGATCGCCGCACTGATCTTTTCAGTCTGCGGGCTGTTCAGCATGTGGTGGTGTTTCAGCGGAGTGAAGGAACGCTACATTGAAATCGTGCCGGATCACCATAAGCCCAGCATTCTCAAATCGTTCTGTGCCATTTTCCGTAACCCTCCCCTGCTGGTGCTGTGTGTCGCCAACTTATGCACGCTAGCGGCATTCAACATCAAGCTGGCAATCCAGGTGTACTACACCCAGTACGTGCTCAATGATATTCATCTGCTGTCGTGGATGGGGTTCTTCAGCATGGGATGCATTCTGGTTGGGGTGCTGCTGGTTCCCGCTGCGGTGAAACGCTTCGGTAAAAAGCAGGTTTACCTCGGCGGTCTGGCATTATGGGCTATCGGCGATGTACTGAACTTTTTCTGGGGCAGCACATCATTTTTGTTCGTGACATTCTCCTGTATGGCCTTCTTCGGAACCGCTTTTGTTAACAGCCTGAACTGGGCGCTGGTTCCGGATACGGTCGATTATGGCGAATGGAAAACAGGGATCCGCGCGGAAGGTTCGGTGTATACGGGTTATACCTTTTCGCGCAAAATTTCCGCTGCGCTCGCTGGTTTCCTGCCGGGCATCATGCTGACGCAAATCGGTTATATCCCCAACATAACCCAAAGCGATGCAACTTTGCTCGGCCTGCGTCAGCTTATTTTCCTCTGGCCTTGTGGGCTGGCCATTATCGCTGCATTCACAATGGGTTTATTTTATAAGCTCAACGAAACTCGCTTTGCTTTTATTATTGAGGAAATCAGCCAACGGAAGAAAAACAATACTCTATCGAATCCTGTTACCACTAAAAATAATACCTCTGCTGTAAACGTATAAAAATAATAGCCGCCTATTCCATCTTAATGGATGGCGGCCTCCCTACGCTTAAAAAATGGATTTATTATGAAAAAGTTAACAACAATAATTCTCTTATCTTCGGTTGCTTCTACCTCTGTTTTTGCGGGTGCCTATGTCGAGAACCGCGAGGCATATAATCTGGCGTCAGATCAGATAGAAGTGATGATGCGCGTTGGCTATAACTCCGATATGGGCGCGGGTATCATGCTCACCAACACCTACACCATGCAACGCAAGGATGAGTTAAAACACGGCTATAATGAAATAGAGGGCTGGTATCCGTTATTTAAACCGACAGATAAATTAACTATCCAGCCAGGTGGGTTGATAAATGATAAGAGTGCGGGTTCCGGTGGTGCGGCTTATCTGGATGTTAACTATAAATTTACCCCATGGTTTAATCTTACCGTGCGTAACCGATATAACCATAATAACTACAGCTCAACCGATCTAAACGGTGACCAGGACAATAATGATACCTATGAAATAGGCAACTACTGGAATTTTACTATCACCGATAAATTTTCCTATACCTTTGAGCCGCACTATTTTATTCGAGTGAATGACTTCAATAGCAGTAACGGAAAAGATCATCACTGGGAGATTACGAATACCTTCAAGTATCGTATCAATGAACACTGGTTACCCTACCTGGAACTACGCTGGTTAGATCGCAATGTAGAACCTTATCACCGCGAACAAAATCAAATTCGTGTCGGGGCTAAGTATTTCTTCTAATTCTTCCGGGATAAAAAAAGCCGCTGATAATCAGCGGCTTTTTTGTGCTTACCTGAAAAAGAGTGTTAATTACTCTTCTTTCGCGCCACGCATTGCACGGCGACGATCGTTTTCAGTCAGGTGACGCTTACGGATACGGATAGAGGTTGGGGTAACTTCTACCAGTTCGTCGTCATCGATGAATTCCAGAGCCTGCTCCAGAGTCATCTTAACAGGCGGAACCAGAACCGTTGCTTCGTCAGTACCGGACGCACGCATGTTGGTCAGTTTCTTACCGGTCAGGCAGTTTACAGTCAGGTCGTTAGAGCGGCTGTGAATACCGATGATCTGGCCTTCGTAAACTTCAGCACCGTGACCCAGGAACAGCTTACCGCGGTCCTGCAGGCTGAACAGTGCGAACGCAACTGCTTTACCCTGGCCGTTGGAGATCAGTACGCCGTTCTGACGCTGACCCACATCACCCGCACGAACATCGTCGTAGTGGCTGAAAGTGGAGTACAGCAGACCGGTACCGGAGGTCATGGTCATGAATTCTGAACGGAAGCCGATCAGACCACGGCTTGGGATCACGTAGTCAAGACGTACGCGGCCTTTGCCATCTGGATTCATGTTTTTCAGGTCGCCTTTACGCTCACCCAGAGCCTGCATCACAGAACCCTGATGCTGCTCTTCAACGTCCAGCGTTACGTTTTCGAACGGCTCTTGTTTACGGCCGTCGATTTCGCGGAAGATTACTTTCGGACGGGAAACCGCCATTTCGAAACCTTCACGACGCATGTTTTCGATCAGAACAGACAGGTGCAGTTCACCACGACCGGATACACGGAACGCATCCGCATCTTCGGTTTCTTCAACGCGCAGCGCAACGTTGTGCACCAGCTCTTTGTTCAGGCGGTCAAGGATCTGACGAGAGGTAACATATTTACCTTCTTTACCGCAGAATGGAGAGGTGTTTACGCAGAAGAACATGGTTACGGTCGGTTCATCAACGGACAGAGCTGGCAGCGCTTCAACATTCTGCGGGTCGCAGATGGTGTCGGAGATGTTCAGTTCGCCCAGACCGGTGATCGCGATGATATCGCCTGCTTCGGCAATATCACTCTCGATACGTTCCAGACCCAGATGGGTCAGAACTTTACCGACTTTACCGTTACGGGTTTTGCCTTCGCTATCAATGATAGTGATCTGCTGGTTCGGTTTAACTTTACCGCGTTTGATACGGCCGATACCGATTACGCCAACGTAGTTGTTGTAGTCCAGCTGAGAGATTTGCATCTGCAGCGGGCCATCAAGATCTACATTCGGAGCCGGTACACGATCAACGATAGTCTGATACAGCGGAGTCATGTCTTCAGCCATGTCTTCGTGATCCAGACCCGCGATACCGTTCAGCGCAGAAGCGTAAACGATCGGGAAGTCCAGCTGCTCGTCGGTAGCGTCGAGGTTAACGAACAGGTCAAATACCTGATCAACAACCCAATCAGGACGCGCACCAGGACGGTCAACTTTGTTGATAACAACAATTGGCTTCAGGCCATGGGCAAAGGCTTTTTTGGTCACGAAGCGCGTCTGCGGCATCGGACCGTCCATTGCATCCACCACCAGCAGCACAGAGTCGACCATGGACATTACACGTTCAACTTCACCACCGAAGTCGGCGTGCCCCGGGGTATCAACGATGTTGATACGGTAGTCATTCCATTTGATAGCGGTGTTTTTAGCGAGGATAGTAATCCCACGCTCTTTCTCCAAATCGTTGGAGTCCATCACGCGCTCTTGGGTTTCAGCACGTGCATCGAACGTACCGGATTGTTGGAGCAGCTTGTCTACCAGGGTCGTTTTACCATGGTCTACGTGCGCGATGATGGCGATGTTACGCAAATTTTCGATCACAACTTTGCCTCAGGCATTTTAGAAATAGCGCGTTATTGTACACGGATTAATCGCAGTACAAAACAGGATCACAAACATCCTCCGCAAACAAGTATTGCAGAGTTTCTTTGTGATCACATTCACGGAGCGTTAAAAGGGGTAATCTGACATGCTTTGCACCAATATGGTGCTTAATGTTCACATTAAAGCACTATAATGGTGCAATACAACCTTCATGGTGCAGCCCCTTTGCACGATGGTGCGCATGATAACGCCTTTTAGGGGCAATTTAAAAGTTGGCACAGATTTCGCTTTATATTTTTTATGGCGACACGGCCAATTTTTGCAGAATTGAAGACTTCGTTACCACGACGACAATGACCAATCCGGGAGAGTAAGTATGTCCGCTGAACACGTTTTGACGATGCTGAACGAGCACGAAGTGAAGTTTGTTGATTTACGCTTCACTGATACCAAAGGCAAAGAACAGCACGTCACTATTCCTGCTCATCAGGTAAATGCCGAATTCTTTGAAGAAGGCAAAATGTTTGACGGCTCCTCAATCGGTGGCTGGAAAGGCATTAACGAATCAGACATGGTTCTGATGCCAGATGCGTCTACTGCTCTCATCGACCCGTTCTTTGAAGAGTCTACCCTGATCATCCGTTGCGATATCCTGGAACCAGGTACGCTGCAGGGCTATGACCGTGACCCACGCTCCATCGCTAAACGTGCTGAAGAGTATCTGCGTTCTACCGGCATCGCAGACACCGTTCTGTTCGGGCCAGAGCCAGAGTTCTTCCTGTTTGACGACATCCGTTTCGGCGCATCTATTTCCGGTTCCCACGTGGCTATCGATGACATCGAAGGCGCATGGAACTCCTCCACCAAATACGAAGGTGGTAACAAAGGTCACCGTCCAGGCGTGAAAGGCGGTTACTTCCCGGTTCCTCCGGTAGATTCTTCTCAGGATATCCGTTCTACCATGTGTCTGATCATGGAAGAAATGGGCCTGGTTGTTGAAGCGCATCACCACGAAGTGGCGACTGCTGGTCAGAACGAAATCGCGACCCGCTTTAACACCATGACCAAAAAAGCGGACGAAATTCAGATCTACAAATATGTCGTTCACAACGTCGCTCACCGTTTCGGTAAAACCGCAACCTTTATGCCAAAACCAATGTTTGGCGATAACGGTTCCGGCATGCACTGCCACATGTCCCTGTCCAAGAACGGCGTAAACCTGTTCTCCGGTGACAAATATGCAGGTCTGTCTGAGCAGGCGCTGTACTACATCGGTGGCGTAATCAAACACGCTAAAGCGATCAACGCCCTGGCTAACCCGACCACCAACTCCTACAAGCGTCTGGTCCCGGGTTACGAAGCGCCGGTCATGCTGGCTTACTCTGCCCGTAACCGTTCTGCGTCTATCCGTATCCCGGTAGTTGCTTCTCCGAAAGCTCGTCGTATCGAAGTGCGTTTCCCGGACCCGGCTGCTAACCCGTACCTGTGCTTCGCAGCGCTGCTGATGGCTGGTCTTGACGGTATTAAGAACAAGATCCACCCGGGCGAAGCAATGGACAAAAACCTGTACGACCTGCCGCCGGAAGAAGCGAAAGAGATCCCACAGGTTGCTGGTTCTCTGGAAGAAGCACTGAAAGAACTGGATCTGGACCGCGAGTTCCTGACCGCAGGCGGCGTGTTCACTAATGAAGCGATCGATGCGTACATTGCGCTGCGTCGCGAAGAAGATGACCGCGTGCGTATGACTCCGCACCCGGTAGAGTTTGAGCTGTACTACAGCGTTTAATCGTTTGAGTTGCCGTGGAACTTTTAGCCTGCTCAGGCAGGCTTGAGATCGATGGCGAATGATAGGACGCCTGATGGAGCAAACTTATCAGGCCTGGAGGGTAACATTACCTTGTAGGCCGGATAAGGCAAAGCCGCCATCCGGCATCTATGTTTGCCAGTCATCTGTAGCCCATCCCAGGATGGGCTTTTTTCTCCACTAACAACCTGCTTTTTCGCGCTTTTTTGATGTAAAACGCTATAATGCACTAAATTGGTGCAACACTTTTCAGGAGACTGCTGAATGGCAACCGGCACGCTGCCCGATGCTGGGCAGATCCTCAATTCTTTAATCAACAGCATCTTACTGGTCGACGATGAGCTGGCTGTACATTACGCCAACCCGGCGGCGCAACAGCTGCTCGCCCAAAGCTCCCGCAAACTATTTGGTACACCGCTTCCCGATCTGTTGAGTTATTTCTCCTTAAACATCGGACTGATGCGAGAGAGCCTGGAAGCAGGCCAGGGCTTTACGGATAACGAAGTGACGCTGGTGATAGACAGCCACTCACATATCCTCTCTGTGACCGCTCAGAGGCTGCCTGATGGCCTTATCTTGCTGGAGATGGCCCCTATGGATAACCAGCGCCGTCTGAGTCAGGAACAGCTCCAGCACGCCCAGCAGATTGCTGCCCGCGATCTGGTGCGTGGTCTGGCACATGAAATTAAAAACCCGCTGGGCGGATTACGCGGCGCGGCGCAACTTCTCAGCAAAGCACTTCCGGACCCGGCGCTGACCGAATATACCAAAGTCATTATTGAACAGGCGGACCGCCTGCGTAATCTGGTCGACCGTCTGCTGGGGCCACAACAGCCGGGAATGCACATCACGGAAAGTATTCACAAAGTGGCGGAACGCGTGGTGGCGCTGGTCTCGATGGAGCTGCCGGAAAACGTCACGCTAATCCGGGATTACGACCCAAGTCTGCCTGAGTTACTGCACGACCCGGACCAGATTGAGCAGGTTTTGCTGAACATCGTGCGCAATGCTTTGCAGGCGCTGGGACCGGAAGGCGGCGAGATCATTCTGCGTACCCGCACCGCGTTTCAGCTCACGCTACACGGCATGCGTTATCGTCTGGCGGCACGAATTGATGTTGAGGATAACGGTCCGGGTATTCCCTCGCATTTGCAGGACACGCTGTTCTACCCAATGGTCAGCGGTCGCGAAGGTGGTACCGGCCTTGGATTATCTATCGCCCGTAATTTGATTGATCAACATTCCGGCAAAATTGAATTTACCAGTTGGCCGGGTCATACCGAGTTCTCGGTTTACCTGCCTATCAGGAAATAAGGTGACGTTTATGCAACGAGGAATAGTCTGGGTCGTTGATGACGATAGTTCCATCCGTTGGGTGCTTGAACGTGCGCTCGCAGGGGCAGGGCTAAGCTGTACCACATTTGAAAGTGGTAAAGAGGTACTGGACGCGCTGGCCAGCAAAACGCCGGACGTGCTGTTGTCGGATATCCGCATGCCGGGTATGGACGGCCTGACGCTGTTAAAACAGATTAAACAGCGGCATCCGATGCTTCCGGTCATCATAATGACCGCGCACTCCGATCTGGATGCCGCCGTCAGCGCCTATCAGCAAGGGGCGTTTGATTATCTGCCTAAACCTTTTGATATTGATGAAGCCGTGGCGCTGGTCGAGCGCGCCATCAGCCATTATCAGGAACAGCAGCAGCCGCGCAATGTTCAGATTAACGGCCCCACAACCGACATCATCGGCGAAGCGCCGGCAATGCAGGATGTCTTTCGCATTATTGGCCGCCTGTCCCGATCGTCAATCAGCGTATTGATAAACGGAGAGTCAGGGACCGGTAAAGAACTGGTCGCCCATGCGTTGCACCGTCATAGCCCGCGCGTCAAAGCGCCGTTTATCGCGCTGAACATGGCGGCTATTCCGAAAGATTTGATCGAATCTGAGCTGTTTGGTCATGAGAAAGGCGCGTTTACCGGGGCGAATACCATTCGTCAGGGGCGCTTTGAACAGGCAGACGGCGGTACGCTGTTCCTCGATGAAATTGGCGATATGCCGCTGGACGTGCAAACGCGTTTATTGCGCGTATTAGCCGATGGACAGTTTTACCGCGTTGGCGGTTACGCGCCCGTAAAGGTAGATGTACGCATTATCGCCGCCACGCACCAGAATCTTGAACTACGCGTGCAGGAAGGCAAATTCCGTGAGGACTTATTCCATCGGCTGAACGTCATTCGGGTACATCTGCCACCACTGCGTGAACGTCGGGAGGATATCCCCCGCCTGGCGCGTCATTTCCTGCAGGAGGCCGCCCGCGAACTGGGGGTGGAAGCCAAACAATTACACCCGGAAACTGAGGCTGCGCTCACCCGTCTGGCCTGGCCAGGTAACGTGCGTCAGCTTGAGAACACCTGCCGCTGGTTAACCGTAATGGCCGCCGGGCAGGAAGTACTGATTCAGGACTTACCAACCGAGCTGTTTGAAACCTCCGTGCCAGACGCACCGTCCCATATGCAGCCGGATAGTTGGGCAACGCTATTGGCACAGTGGGCAGATCGGGCATTACGCTCCGGCCATCAAAACTTGCTTTCCGAGGCCCAACCGGAGATGGAGCGCACGCTGTTGACTACCGCGCTCCGTCATACTCAGGGGCATAAACAGGAAGCGGCACGCTTGCTCGGCTGGGGTCGTAATACCTTGACGCGTAAGCTAAAAGAACTCGGAATGGAGTGACATATCGTCACTGTGTAAAGATTAATAATTGAGCGCAAATAGCTGCTATTTTGCGCTTTACTGTTCCGATGAGTTAAGTATGATCGTGCCCGGAAAACGGGGGGGAAGTCATCATGCTGGAATCAATCATTAATCTGCTGTCGAGCGGTGCAGTCGAAAGCCATACGCCACAAACTGCGGTCGCCGCAGTATTGTGCGCAGCGCTTGTTGGGCTTTTCAGCTAGCGGGTTCGCCGGGTGGCGCTTCGCTTACCCGACCTACGTATTGAGATTTTCGTAGGCACGATAAGCGAAGCGCCACCCGGAAAAGCGTTAAATCACCCGCGAGAATTGCTGCATCCGCGCTTTCTGGCGCAGATACGCATCGAAGCACATGCAAATATTACGGATCAGCAGACGGCCCTTCGGCGTGACCTGAATCCCCTTCTCATCGACATCCACCAGCCCATCCTTCGCCAGCGGTGCCAGCAGTTTCAGGTCTTCGGCAAAATAGTCAGCGAAGTTCAGATCCCATTGCTGTTCCACAGAGGCATAGTCGAGGCGGAAGTTGCAGATCAGGAGCTTAATAACATCACGACGAATGCAGTCATCGCGGGTCAGGGCAATTCCGCGCCACAGCGCGTCACCCTGCTCGTCTACCTGCTGATAATAGCGCTTCAGCTCTTTCTGGTTCTGCGCGTAGTTGTCACCAATCATACTGATGGCTGACACGCCCATTCCCAGCAGATCGGTATCACCCTGGGTGGTATAACCCTGGAAATTACGATGCAGCACACCCTTGCGTTGAGCAATCGCCAGCTCATCATCCGGGCGGGCAAAGTGATCCATACCAATGAACTGATAGCCAGTTTCGGTCAGTGAAGAGATGGTTTCCTGCAGGATATCCAGCTTCTGCTGCGCGCTGGGCAGGTCGGCATCTTTAATTTTGCGCTGAGCGGCAAACAGCGTCGGCAGGTGCGCGTAGTTAAAGACGCTCAGTCGGTCTGGATTCAGCTCAGCAACGCGTTTCAGGGTGAAGGCGAAACTTTCCGGCGTCTGTTTTGGCAAACCATAAATCAGATCGATGTTCGTTGAGGTAAAGCCAATCTCACGCGCATGATTCAGCAGCGCAAAGATAAACTCCTCATCCTGCTCACGGTTCACCAGGCGCTGAACTTCTTTATTGAAGTCCTGCACCCCCATGCTCAGGCGGTTAAAACCTTCAGCGCGTAAATGATCGAGCACATCCAGCTCAATTTCACGCGGATCCACTTCGATCGAAATTTCGGCGTCGTCGTTAAAGTTAAAGTTGCCACGTAGCAGCGACATCAAACGGCTGATTTGCGCTTTATTCAGGTACGTTGGCGTGCCGCCGCCCCAGTGCAGCTGACTGACATGGCGTCCGGCGAACAGCGGTGCGCGATGAATAATTTCTTGTTCTAAGACATCGAGGTATTGATCGGCTTTATGCTGCTGGCGAGTCACGACCTTGTTACAGCCGCAGAAGTAGCACAGCTTGTGGCAGAACGGGATGTGAACGTACAGCGAGAGAGGACGCTCAGGATAACGCGCCACGGCCTTTAGAAATGCCTCAGTGCCGTAGTCTTCAGAAAACTCCAGCGCGGTCGGGTACGAGGTATATCGTGGCCCGGAATAGTTATATTTCTGGATCAGGGCCAGGTCCCAGTCTATTAACTGCTCTGACATGCTCACTCCTTCCGATGGCGTCTCTGGCGGGTACGGCGTACCGACTTAACCCCAGTACGGGTGATAAGTCGGTTGCGCAGCCACTTCTGTCGCCGCGACAACCGCTGTAGTTTAACGAATAACCACACCAGATAACATA
Organism: Citrobacter sp. Cpo103; assembly: GCF_030332605.1. Lineage (NCBI taxonomy): Bacteria > Pseudomonadati > Pseudomonadota > Gammaproteobacteria > Enterobacterales > Enterobacteriaceae > Citrobacter > Citrobacter sp. Cpo103. Next base: position 115,967 of record NZ_JAOWHO010000025.1, read on the forward strand.
TAACCGGAAGGGTTATAAGCAGGACGGGAAGACCCACGGTGTAAAACCGTTAGTTGCCGCCTTTCAGCAGGCGCATCATGTCTTCCTGCTTTTCTTCTTCTTCCTCTTCTTCCTCGTCATCGTAAGAAAGACCCAGCTTTTGCATCAGCTCATCGATGCGATCCAGCTTGGCATCAACCCAGGACTGATCTTCCGCGCTCAGGGTTTCTCCTGCTTCAAGACGCTCCAGCAGCGCATCCAGGCGCTCATCCGTTTCCAGTAAATCCAACTCAGCCTGTGGTGAAAGCATAGGTTTCTCACTCTTCGGTTTGTGCTGTTTGGTGACTTTTTCGGTCACGCCCAATGGAATGGGGGTTTTGCTGCCAATACGAGGATCTTTTTGCTTATTTTGGTTTCCGCCACCAGATGCGCCTTCGCTACCGGACGCACGGCTACCTGCCGCATGACCACGGTGTTTTTTCTGGCGCTTACGGTCGCGAGCTTCCTGGTTAATTTCTTCGCGTGTTTTACGACGCGCTTTTGCAGGACCTTTACCGCGTGGTGTAGAAGTTGGTTTCATCATGATTCGTCTTTGGCTGTTTTTATTCAGTATATAATTGCGCCGGAATCTAGCAGAAATAAAGAAAAAAGGCGACAGAGTAATCTGTCGCCTTTTTTCCTGACTCTCAACCCTTACGGGCTCTACAATCCCTGTTGGCTATCAACACACCCTGTTTTTCCCTTAGCCTGTAACATTCCGTGTTGTTTCCATTTCCTTTTACTAACGTCTCCGGACGTTTGTCTTCCTGACAATCCTGTGTCTTCGCCTCCTGGCGCTCCTGACCCTCATCCTGAGTCGTCTATCCTTTCAGCTTCCTCGCTATGGATGCTACTTTACCGTTTTGGTTTAAACGTACAAGTAACCTGGGTAACAATTTCTGATTTTAAGAATAGCGCCCAAATGTAACCATATGATTTGTTTTAGTTCTGTCATTTTTTACTCTGTCATCTCGTATAGAAACTGTCGGCAATGTCTCACAAAGCGCAGGGTTTTTACTTACACAGCCCACTCGTCGAAAAACCAGCCTTTTGCTGGGGTTCAGGTATAATCGCTGCAAAGCCCTGATTGATGGAGAGGACTGCTTTGACTAACTTGAATTATCAACAGACGCACTTTGTGATGAGTGCGCCTGATATTCGCCACTTACCTTCCGATACCGGTATCGAAGTGGCTTTTGCTGGCCGTTCCAACGCAGGCAAATCCAGTGCGCTAAATACCCTGACGAATCAAAAAGGTCTGGCGCGTACATCTAAAACGCCGGGTCGTACTCAGCTCATCAACCTGTTTGAAGTCGTTGACGGCAAACGCCTGGTCGATTTGCCAGGATACGGTTATGCCGAAGTTCCGGAAGAGATGAAGCGTAAATGGCAACGCGCGCTGGCTGAATATCTGGAAAAGCGTCAGAGCCTGCAAGGTCTGGTAGTGCTGATGGATATTCGTCACCCGTTAAAAGATCTCGATCAACAGATGATCCTGTGGGCGGTTGAGAGCAACGTTCAGGTTCTGGTACTGCTGACTAAAGCAGATAAGCTGGCCAGCGGTGCACGCAAAGCGCAGCTGAATATGGTACGTGAAGCCGTACTGGCATTTAACGGTGACGTGCAGGTAGAAGCATTTTCATCGCTGAAAAAACTGGGTGTGGACAAACTGCGGCAAAAACTGGATAGCTGGTTTAGTGAACTGGCACCGGTTGAAGAGGAGCAGGACGGGGAATAACCCACCGATATGCCGGATGGCGCCGCTGCGCGTCTTATCCGGCCTACAGCATGTGCAAAACTTTTCTTTCGCACAATAAAAAACGCCCCAGTCATTACTGACTGGGGCGGCTAAAATATTCAGCCAAATCCGATTACGTGAAGTAAAAGGTCTGAAAGATAGAACATCTTACCTCTGTACCCTACGAGAATAACTTTACTCTTTTTTGAGCAGCTCAGAAAGCACTTTTTGTAATTTTTTTTCATTCCTTACATAGGGAATTCTAATGGACATCACAAAAAGCTCTCTCTTATGTTGCTTAGTTACGAAAAAGGGGCGTTATTAAGTAAACCCTTAGTGCGCCTGATCCCAGTTTTCACCACTCCCGACTTCCACCAGCAACGGCACGTCAATCTGGGTCTCGTTTTCCATCAGTTGGTGGATCTTTTTAGAGACGCTTTCCAGATCATCTTTGTGCACTTCAAACACCAGTTCATCGTGTACCTGCATGATCATGCGCACGCGCGGTTGCTCGGTTTGCAGCCATCCATCCACAGCAATCATGGCTCGCTTGATAATATCTGCGGCAGTTCCCTGCATCGGGGCGTTAATGGCCGCACGTTCAGCACCAGCGCGACGAGCACCATTACTGGATTTAATATCCGGTAAATAGAGACGGCGACCTTCCAGCGTTTCTACATAGCCTTGCTCTTTCGCCTGCGCGCGGGTACGTTCCATGTATTCCAACACACCTGGGTAGCGTTCAAAGTAGAGATCCATGTACTTCTGTGCTTCTTTGCGCGGAATATTCAACTGGCGCGCCAAACCAAAGGCGCTCATCCCGTAGATCAAACCGAAGTTGATGGCTTTCGCGCTGCGGCGTTGTTCGCTGGTCACGGAATCAAGCGGTAAACCAAAGACTTCAGCCGCCGTTGCGCGGTGAATGTCTTTCCCTTCGGCAAACGCGGTAAGCAGACCTTTATCACGTGAAAGGTGCGCCATGATACGCAGTTCAATCTGTGAGTAGTCCGCAGAGACAATCACGTAGTCTTCTGGCGCAATGAACGCCTGACGAATACGACGACCTTCGTCATTCCGTACCGGGATGTTTTGCAGGTTTGGATCCGTTGAAGACAAGCGCCCGGTGGCGGTAACCGCCTGATGGTAGGAGGTGTGCACGCGTCCGGTTTTCTTGTTAATCATCAACGGAAGCTTATCCGTATAGGTCGACTTCAGTTTTGCTAAACCACGATATTCCAGGATCACTTTCGGCAATGGGTAATCCAGCGCGAGCTCTTCCAGTACCTCTTCCGACGTTGATGGCGCGCCGCCTGGGGTTTTCTTCAACGGCTTAATACCCTGCTTTTCAAACAGGATAGTTTGCAGTTGCTTAGTGGAAGAGAGGTTAAACGCTTCTCCGGCGATCTCGTGCGCTTTTTGCTCCAGCTCATTCAAACGCAGCGTCAGCTCTTCTGAATGCTTGTGCAGAACAGCCGGATCGATTTTCACACCGTTGCGCTCAACGCGAGACAAAACCGGCACCAGCGGCATATCGATATTTTCAAAGACGTTCAACGGCCCTTTATGCTGCTGCAATTCTGGCCACATCTTCAGATGCAGCTGTAACGTAACGTCGGCGTCTTCCGCAGCGTAACGACCAGCCTCTTCCAGTGCTATCTGGTTAAAGGTCAGCTGGTTTTTGCCTTTTCCAGCAATCTCTTCAAAGGTGATGGTCTTATGTTTCAGCCAGCGGTCCGACAGGCTGTCCATATCGTGTCGTCCAGCGACGCTGTTAAGAATGTAGGATTCGAGCATGGTGTCAAAAGTGATGCCGCGCAGCTCGATGCCATAGTTCGCCAGGATGCCGCGATCGTACTTCAGGTTTTGCCCGACTTTGTGCGCGTTCTCATCTTCCAGCAGCGGCTTTAGCAGCTCCAGCGCGCGGTCGCGCGCGATCTGGTCAGGGGCATCCAGGTAATCGTGGGCAACAGGAACATACGCCGCCACACCCGGTTCAATGGCAAAAGACAGGCCAACCAGATTCGCGGAAATGTTGTCCAGGCTGTCAGTTTCAGTATCGAAGGCAAAGACAGGTGCTTTTTTCAGCTTAGCGATCCACGCTTCCAGCGTCGCTTCGTCCAGAATCGTCACATAGTTATCGTACGAAAGAACCGTGGCCGGCTCCTCAGGCGTTTCATCGACGACAATAGTTTCTTGCGGTTTTGCCGCCGGCTTCGTCCCTTTAGCCTGTAGCCATTTACCCGCTTCAACGTCGGTAACCCAACGTTTAAATTCATACTGTTTAAACAGGCCAAGCAGTTCTTCTGCAGCGGGCTGACGCACTTCAAGCTGCTCACAGGTCAATTCCAGCTCAACATCCGTTTTGATGGTAGCCAATTGATAAGAGAGGTACGCCACCTCTTTGTTCTGCTCAAGTTTGCCCGCCATGGTTTTCGCACCACGGAAGGTCAGCCCCGCTATTTTGTCTGATTCGGCATAGAGGGTATCCAGCCCACCCAGCCCCTGCAGCAGTGCCTGAGCGGTTTTTTCGCCTACGCCTGGAACGCCAGGAATGTTATCTGAGGAATCCCCCATCAGCGCCAGGAAATCGATGATCAGTTCCGGCGGGACGCCGTACTTATTCACAACTTCTTCCGGGCCGAGGATCGTATTGGTCATGGTGTTGATAAGGGTGATATTCGGCGTCACTAACTGAGCCATATCTTTATCACCGGTGCTAATCAGCACCGGGCGACCGATCTTCTCTGCTTCCCGCGCCAGCGTACCGATAACATCGTCCGCCTCCACGCCAGAAACAGCCAACAGTGGCAGCCCCATCGCCTTTACCATCGCATGCAGAGGTTCAATCTGCGCACGCAGATCGTCCGGCATCGGTGGGCGGTGAGACTTATAATGTTCGAATAATTCATCACGGAAGGTTTTACCCTTGGCGTCGAATACCACCGCTGCATGGGTTGGTTGATATTGCAGAATCAAGCTACGCAGCATGTTGAGGACACCGTACATCGCGCCCGTAGGTTCTCCTGCGCTGTTAGTCAGCGGTGGGAACGCGTGGTATGCGCGATACAGGTAAGATGAGCCATCTACAAGGATAAGTGGGTTTTCTGGGATCTGAACCATAATGTCCGTGCCTGTTTATCAGATTATGGGTAAAGGATGCCACAGACAGGATGAAAACATGAGTTTTTCGCCGCATTTGTCGAAAAACTTTTGCAGATCTTCTGCTTTGCTCGCAAAGAAAGCTGTGGATAACTTTGTGAATAAATAATTTTCAGCTCTTTAAATATAGCAAGGCAATTAATGCTCCATTATATTTATACAATAATTTCAATTGGTTAAATAAACTCACGGCATTTTATTCCATTTTTACAGCTTATATCCTGATGTGGATAGATATTCTCTTTTTTTCTATTCAGGGAAGATCCATCATTTGGTTCGTTTTCTGATAAAATCAGCCCCTTGCGCCTCTTTCGCGCACTGTCTATGGCTAACCTTTTGAATAATTTAATTATGACGAGAATACTCGCTGCGATAACGCTGTTGCTGAGTATCGTGTTGACCATATTGGTCACGATTTTTTGTTCTGTGCCGATCATCCTTGCCGGGGTTGTGAAACTCCTTTTGCCCATTCCTGTCGTCTGGCGCAAGGTTTCCGTCTTCTGTAATTTCATGATGTACTGCTGGTGTGAAGGTCTGGCGCTACTGCTGCACCTTAATCCGCGGCTGAAGTGGGATGTTGAAGGGCTGGAAGGTCTTAGCAAGAAAAACTGGTATCTGCTCATTTGTAATCATTACAGCTGGGCCGATATCGTTGTGCTTTGCGTTCTGTTCCGTAAGCACATCCCGATGAATAAATATTTCCTCAAGCAGCAGTTGGCCTGGGTGCCCTTTATTGGCCTGGCCTGCTGGGCGCTGGATATGCCGTTTATGAAACGCTATTCACGTGGCTATCTGCTTCGCCATCCGGAACGCCGTGGTAAAGATGTCGAAACAACGCGTCGTTCCTGCGAGAAGTTTCGCGTACACCCGACAACCATTGTGAATTTTGTCGAAGGTTCACGCTTTACCAAAGATAAACGTGAGCAAACCCGCTCTCCTTATCAAAACCTGCTCCCTCCTAAAGCGGCAGGTATTGCAATGGCATTGAACGTACTGGGGTCACAGTTCGATAAAATGTTGAACGTCACGTTGTGCTATCCGGAAAACAGTAGCCGACCGTTCTACGATATGCTGAGCGGTAAGCTAACGCGGATTGTCGTGCGGGTGAATCTGGAGCCAATCCATGAAGAGTTACACGGTGATTACGTGAACGATAAGGCATTCAAGCGCCGCTTTCAGCTGTGGTTGAATACGCTGTGGAGTGAGAAAGACGCGCAGCTCGACGCGATTAAAGCCTCAAAATAAAAAAGCCGGTCAGTGACCGGCTTTTGCTTTTACTTCTGACCGACCAGGTATTTCACGGTATCCGCATACTGTTGTACAAAGATATCCATGCTGCTGGTATCCATGCCCTGCGGGTTGACCTGATATTTGCCATTCACGAACATCGCCGGAACGCCCTGCAGCTGTAAATCAGCCGCTGCTTTTTCCTGCTGTGCCACGAGAGATTTCACTACGAAGCTGTTCCATGCCGCATCATAGTCTTCGCCTTTAATACCCGCATCGACAAACACTTTACGGATATCAGCAACAGACTGAACGGTCTGGGTTTTCTGAACCCCTTCAAACAGCGGAACAGTGACCTGATCTTCAACGCCCAGCGCCATAGCAACCGCCCATGCCTGCGTCAGATCTTTGCCCAAAGGCCCCAGAAACTCGACGTGGTATTTGGTCATCTTGGTGCCTTCCGGCAGTTTTTTCTTCACGTTATCAGAGACGTGAAGCACTTCTTCAAACTGATAGCAGTGCGGGCAGTAGAAGGAGAAGAACTCCAACACTTGCGGTTCACCCGCAACTGGCTTTTCCAGAGTGATGTATTGTTTACCATCCTGGAACTGCGCTGCAGATGCGCTAAAAGCTAAGACCATACCAGCCAGCGCCAGCCATATTTTTTTCATGTTCAAGTTTCTCCGATTAATAAATTGGCGTTAATTGTAAGGGGGGCTCTTGCAGAATTTTTGCCTGCTCAATAAAGGTCGCGGTCTGACGATGCCAGTAATCTTCCCCGGTTAACCACGGGAAGTTTTTTGGGAACGCAGGGTCAGCCCAACGTCGAATCAGCCAGGCAAGATAATAAACTAAACGCATAGCGCGTAAAGGTTCTATCAGTCCGATTTCAGAGATGTCGAACTCACTAAACTCTTCATAAGCCTCGATAATGGTTTCTAGCTGCATGCGTTGTTCAGCTTTATCACCATTGAGGAGCATCCATAAATCCTGAATAGCCGGACCATTGCGGGCATCATCTAAATCGACAAACATCGGGCCATCGCGCCACAGAATATTACCGGCATGACAATCACCGTGCAGGCGTAACGTAGTAAAACGCGTATGCCAGCGATCGGTAACCACCGCGATAAGCGCATCCGTTGCCTTCAGGAAAGCCGCTTTTTGCCCTGATGGGATAAGCTGTGCGTGTTCAAAAACTTTACGCGGCTCAGTCAGGTATTCTTCAAGGCCAATCGTCGGTCGGAAGGCAAAAGTACACTTGGATCCGGTCTGGTGCATACGCCCGAGATAGCGCCCGACCGCCTCCATTTGATCGATGTTGTCGGCCTCAAACTGGCGCCCACCGACGCTGGGGAAGATCGCATAATGGAAACCCTGGTGGCTTAACAGCGTTTGGCCGTTCAGTACCAACGGCGCAGCTACCGGGACTTCATCGCTTACCTGTTCCAGAGCAAACTGGTGCTCTTCCTGGATCTGATCGACAGACCAACGTTCAGGGCGATAAAACTTAACGACAAAGCGTCGACGGTCTTCGTCCTGGAATTGATAGACACGGTTTTCATAGCTGTTAAGCGGGGTAAGCCCGGAATCCACCCGGATCCCCTGCTCAAACAGTGCATCCATGATGGTATCCGGGTGTAGCGTCTGGAAATTAAAAGCGTTGTCGTTCATCCAATCATCCGGAAAATACTACGAATGATTCAGGATATCATTTCGCAGCGCTTTCGGTGGCGGCGATTACAAGCTTTTACTCTTTAATTACACCACGAGCGCGGAGTAGTGCGGTTTTAAAATCTTCTTCATAATCTTTCTGAATACCTGGAATGACAGCATCCTTCGCTGAGTCTCGCATTTTCAGGTGATAGATCAGAATGTCATCAGTTAAATCCGCCAGTTCGCCGTCAAAACCTGACTCTTGCGCCAGTTTCTGCAAAAATTGCATCAGGTTAAGATCGGGTTCCTTCTGCCAGGCTGGCTGGAGGAGTTCAATAACTTCATTCAGACGTTTACATTTCATGGTTGTGCTCCTTAGGCTCAATACAGATACGTTAGCAGGGTCAATCCCACATTAAAAGAGGCGATATCAGTGATTCTGGATAGTGCAATAACAGGGGTTGTGCTGGCTGGCGGTAAGGCCAGACGGATGGGTGGAACCGATAAAGGTCTGCTTGAACTGGACGGTAAACCTCTTTGGCGGCATGTGGCCGACATTCTCGCTTTGCAGGTCGAAACCGTGGTGGTTAATGCCAATCGCCACCGGGATATATACCAGCAAAGCGGCCTGAAAGTTATTCCCGATTCCTTGGCCGATTTCCCTGGCCCACTGGCCGGGATGCTATCGGTATTCCTGCAGCAAACGGGGGAGTGGTTTCTGTTTTGCCCGTGCGATATGCCCTATATTCCTCACGATCTGGTCGCTCGTCTAAAAGAGCAACGTAAAGATGCACCCGTTGTCTGGGTGCATGATGGGGAAAGAGATCACCCAACCATTGCGCTGATGCACCGCTCTATGCAGCCTTTGCTGCAGGATTATCTTCAGTCCGGTGAACGACGTGTCATGGTCTTTATGCGTCTGGCTGGCGGTCATGCTGTCGATTTCAGCGATCATAAAGATGCGTTCGTAAACGTGAATACCCCCGAAGAGCTCGCAAAATGGCAGGAAAAATCATGATCCCATTACTCGCCATTGCAGCATGGAGCGGCACGGGAAAAACCACGCTGCTCAAAAAGTTGATCCCGGAACTACGTGCCAGAGGTATACGTCCCGGATTGATTAAACATACTCATCACAATATGGATGTCGACAAGCCCGGTAAAGATAGTTATGAACTGCGCAAAGCCGGTGCAGCACAAACGCTGGTCGCCAGCCAGCAACGTTGGGCATTAATGGTAGAAACACCGGAAGAGCCCGAACTGGATTTAGCGTATCTGGTAAGCCGGATGGATGCAGCGACGTTGGATCTAGTGCTGGTTGAAGGGTTTAAGCATGAACCTGTCGCTAAGATCGTGCTTTTTCGCGACGGTTGCGGGCATAGTCCTGAAGAATTGGCGATAGACGAATATGTTATCGCGGTTGCCAGTGATGTTCCGCTGGCGGTGGATGTTCCATTGTTAGACATCAACGATATACAGCAACTTGCTGATTTTGTTACGCAATGGATAAGATGGTAACCGTGGTGTTGTGATGCGCCTGATGCGCTGCGCTTATCAGGCCTACAAAATACGTTCAGCCCAGCCCCTGCACGCCGCATCCGGCGGTTTTCATCCCGCACAGACGCAAAAAAGCCCATCCGGCAGGATGGGCTTCTTCACCTTAATTGATGCCTGGCAGTTCCCTACTCTCGCATGGGGAGACCCCACACTACCATCGGCGCTACGGCGTTTCACTTCTGAGTTCGGCATGGGGTCAGGTGGGACCACCGCGCTACAGCCGCCAGGCAAATTCTGTTTATCAACACGCTTTTGCATGTCAATCTAATCTGTAATCAGGCTGAATATTGTCTCTGTCTTTCGCCAAAACATCTTCGGCGTTGTAAGGTTAAGCCTCACGGTTCATTAGTATCGGTTAGCTCAATGTATCGCTACACTTACACACCCGACCTATCAACGTCGTCGTCTTCAACGTTCCTTCAGGACTCTCAAGGAGTCAGGGAGAACTCATCTCGGGGCAAGTTTCGTGCTTAGATGCTTTCAGCACTTATCTCTTCCGCATTTAGCTACCGGGCAATGCCATTGGCATGACAACCCGAACACCAGTGATGCGTCCACTCCGGTCCTCTCGTACTAGGAGCAGCCCCCCTCAATTCTCCAGCGCCCACGGCAGATAGGGACCGAACTGTCTCACGACGTTCTAAACCCAGCTCGCGTACCACTTTAAATGGCGAACAGCCATACCCTTGGGACCTACTTCAGCCCCAGGATGTGATGAGCCGACATCGAGGTGCCAAACACCGCCGTCGATATGAACTCTTGGGCGGTATCAGCCTGTTATCCCCGGAGTACCTTTTATCCGTTGAGCGATGGCCCTTCCATTCAGAACCACCGGATCACTAAGACCTGCTTTCGCACCTGCTCGAGCCGTCACTCTCGCAGTCAAGCTAGCTTATGCCTTTGCACTAACCTCCTGATGTCCGACCAGGATTAGCTAACCTTCGTGCTCCTCCGTTACTCTTTAGGAGGAGACCGCCCCAGTCAAACTACCCACCAGACACTGTCCGCAACCCGGATCACGGGTCTACGTTAGAACACCAGCCATTAAAGGGTGGTATTTCAAGGATGGCTCCATGCAGACTGGCGTCCACACTTCAAAGCCTCCCACCTATCCTACACATCAAGGACCAGTGTTCAGTGTCAAGCTATAGTAAAGGTTCACGGGGTCTTTCCGTCTTGCCGCGGGTACACTGCATCTTCACAGCGAGTTCAATTTCACTGAGTCTCGGGTGGAGACAGCCTGGCCATCATTACGCCATTCGTGCAGGTCGGAACTTACCCGACAAGGAATTTCGCTACCTTAGGACCGTTATAGTTACGGCCGCCGTTTACCGGGGCTTCGATCAAGAGCTTCTCCTTACGGATAACCCCATCAATTAACCTTCCGGCACCGGGCAGGCGTCACACCGTATACGTCCACTTTCGTGTTTGCACAGTGCTGTGTTTTTAATAAACAGTTGCAGCCAGCTGGTATCTTCGACTGATTTCAGCTCCATGGGTAAACCACTTCACCTACATATCAGCGTGCCTTCTCCCGAAGTTACGGCACCATTTTGCCTAGTTCCTTCACCCGAGTTCTCTCAAGCGCCTTGGTATTCTCTACCTGACCACCTGTGTCGGTTTGGGGTACGATTTCGTGTTACCTGATGCTTAGAGGCTTTTCCTGGAAGCAGGGCATTTGTTACTTCAGCACCGTAGTGCCTCGTCATCACACCTCAGCGTTAATAAGGTACCGGATTTACCTGGAACCTCCGCCTACATGCTTAAACCGGGACAACCGTCGCCCGGCTAACATAGCCTTCTCCGTCCCCCCTTCGCAGTAACACCAAGTACAGGAATATTAACCTGTTTCCCATCGACTACGCCTTTCGGCCTCGCCTTAGGGGTCGACTCACCCTGCCCCGATTAACGTTGGACAGGAACCCTTGGTCTTCCGGCGTGCGGGTTTTTCACCCGCATTATCGTTACTTATGTCAGCATTCGCACTTCTGATACCTCCAGCATACCTCACGATACACCTTCAACGGCTTACAGAACGCTCCCCTACCCAACAACACATAGTGTCGCTGCCGCAGCTTCGGTGCATGGTTTAGCCCCGTTACATCTTCCGCGCAGGCCGACTCGACCAGTGAGCTATTACGCTTTCTTTAAATGATGGCTGCTTCTAAGCCAACATCCTGGCTGTCTGTGCCTTCCCACATCGTTTCCCACTTAACCATGACTTTGGGACCTTAGCTGGCGGTCTGGGTTGTTTCCCTCTTCACGACGGACGTTAGCACCCGCCGTGTGTCTCCCGTGATAACATTCTTCGGTATTCGCAGTTTGCATCGGGTTGGTAAGTCGGGATGACCCCCTAGCCGAAACAGTGCTCTACCCCCGAAGATGAGTTCACGAGGCGCTACCTAAATAGCTTTCGGGGAGAACCAGCTATCTCCCGGTTTGATTGGCCTTTCACCCCCAGCCACAAGTCATCCGCTAATTTTTCAACATTAGTCGGTTCGGTCCTCCAGTTAGTGTTACCCAACCTTCAACCTGCCCATGGCTAGATCACCGGGTTTCGGGTCTATACCCTGCAACTTAACGCCCAGTTAAGACTCGGTTTCCCTTCGGCTCCCCTATTCGGTTAACCTTGCTACAGAATATAAGTCGCTGACCCATTATACAAAAGGTACGCAGTCACACCCCAAAGGGTGCTCCCACTGCTTGTACGTACACGGTTTCAGGTTCTTTTTCACTCCCCTCGCCGGGGTTCTTTTCGCCTTTCCCTCACGGTACTGGTTCACTATCGGTCAGTCAGGAGTATTTAGCCTTGGAGGATGGTCCCCCCATATTCAGACAGGATACCACGTGTCCCGCCCTACTCTTCGAGTTCACAACACATGCACTTTTGTGTACGGGACTTTCACCCTGTATCGTGCGACTTTCCAGACGCTTCCACTAACACACATGCTGATTCAGACTCTGGGCTGCTCCCCGTTCGCTCGCCGCTACTGGGGGAATCTCGGTTGATTTCTTTTCCTCGGGGTACTTAGATGTTTCAGTTCCCCCGGTTCGCTTCATTACGCTATGTATTCACGTAATGATAGTGTGACGAATCACACTGGGTTTCCCCATTCGGAAATCGCCGGTTATAACGGTTCATATCACCTTACCGACGCTTATCGCAGATTAGCACGTCCTTCATCGCCTCTGACTGCCAGGGCATCCACCGTGTACGCTTAGTCGCTTAACCTCACAACCCGAAGATGTTTCTTTCGATTCATTATCGGTTTGCAAAAATTTGAGAGACTCGAACACACCGCTTTTCATTTCTTATTACGGAGAAATGAAACAGTGTGTCGTTTCAATTTTCAGC
>NZ_JAOWHO010000026.1:0-160000 GCF_030332605.1 Citrobacter sp. Cpo103
GCATCCGTAGCTCAGCTGGATAGAGTACTCGGCTACGAACCGAGCGGTCGGAGGTTCGAATCCTCCCGGATGCACCATCTTCTCCTAAATAACAGCGAAACTGTTGTTTCATGGTCTGCGAGATAATCGCGAGCACCAGGGAGGATAACGTTGCTTCAGCAACGGCCCGCAGGGCGAACATGAGTGAGTAATCCTCCCGGATGCACTATATTCTCCCTCCCTCTAAATCATTTCTACATACTCTCTGAACACCCCTCAATTCGCTGTCAGCGACAAAATCAATCAATTACGATAAAATAACGTCTGGTCACTCGGCTTGTGAGAAGACGATGTACGAACGTTATGCGGGTTTGATTTTTGATATGGATGGTACCATCCTGGATACCGAGCCTACGCACCGTAAGGCGTGGCATGAGGTATTGGGGCATTATGGACTACGGTTTGATGAACATGCCATGGTCGCCCTCAATGGCTCCCCAACGTGGCGTATTGCGCAGTCGGTAATTGAATTGAACCATGCCGATCTTGATCCTCATGCACTGGCACGTGAAAAAACCGACAAGGTGAGAAGCATGCTGCTGGATAGCGTCCAGCCTTTGCCGTTGGTTGATGTCGTGAAAGCCTGGCATGGTCGTCGTCCTATGTCGGTAGGTACGGGTAGTGAAAGCGCAATTGCAGAAGCGCTGCTCGCTCACCTTGGTCTGCGTCGCTATTTTGATGCTGTAGTCGCAGCCGATCACGTACAGCACCATAAACCGGCTCCTGATACGTTTTTGCTTTGTGCCGAACGTATGGGGGTTGTTCCGGCTCGTTGCGTCGTGTTTGAAGATGCCGATTTTGGAATACAGGCGGCGCATGCCGCGGGAATGGATGCCGTGGATGTCCGGTTATTGTGAGTGATGGACTGTCGCTCCTGTCACTGTTTGCCAGCAGTTTTCTCAGTGCCACGCTATTACCCGGCAATTCTGAAGTTGTTCTGGTTGCTTTGTTGGTCTCCGGGGTCAGTCATCCCTGGGTCTTAGTCTTAACAGCAACAATGGGTAATAGCCTTGGAGGGTTAACTAACGTTATCCTTGGGCGTTTCTTTCCATTGCGTAAAACATCGCGCTGGCAAGAAAAAGCCACTGGCTGGCTGCGGCGCTATGGCGCTGTCACACTATTATTAAGCTGGATGCCGGTTGTGGGGGATTTGCTGTGCCTGTTAGCCGGGTGGATGCGCATCTCGTGGGGCCCAGTTCTCTTTTTCTTATGCCTTGGCAAGGCGCTGCGCTATGTTGTTGTCGCAGCGGTTACGACACAAGGCATTATGTGGTGGCACTAATTGTGTTGTGGGATAGCCTTCAGGGTAACCAATACCATTATGCTAATTAAAACGATTTTGACAGGCGGGAGGTCAATTTGATCCCGGACGTATCACAGGCGCTGGCCTGGCTGGAAAACCATCCTCAGGCATTAAAGGGGATTCAACGTGGTCTGGAGCGCGAAACGCTGCGTGTTAATGCAGATGGGTCATTAGCAACGACAGGCCATCCTGAGGTGTTAGGCTCAGCGCTAACGCATAAGTGGATAACCACTGACTTTGCCGAAGCATTGTTGGAGTTCATTACTCCACCCGGTGACGACATTGAGAAAATGCTCACGTTCATGCGCGACTTACATCGTTATACCGCCAGAAACCTTGGCGACGAGCGTATGTGGCCGTTGAGCATGCCTTGCTATATTGCCGAAGGTCAGGATATCGAACTGGCGCAGTATGGTTCGTCGAATACCGGTCGCCTGAAGACGCTGTACCGTGAAGGCCTCAAAAACCGCTATGGCGCGTTGATGCAGACAATCTCGGGCGTCCACTACAACTTCTCGCTGCCTATGGCTTTCTGGCAGGCGAAATGCGGTGTAACCGAAGGTGAGGATGCTAAAGAGAAGATCTCCGCGGGCTACTTCCGTCTGATCCGCAACTACTACCGTTTTGGTTGGGTGATCCCGTATTTGTTTGGTGCCTCTCCGGCCATTTGTTCCTCATTCCTGCAAGGAAAACCAACAACTCTGCCGTTTGAAAAAACCGACTGTGGGATGTATTACCTGCCGTACGCAACGTCGCTGCGCCTGAGTGACTTGGGCTATACCAATAAGTCGCAAAGCAATCTCGGAATTACGTTTAACGATTTGCATGAGTATGTGGCAGGATTAAAGCGCGCGATTAAGACGCCTTCCGAGGAGTACGCGGCGATCGGTCTGGAAAAAGACGGTAAGCGTCTGCAAATCAATAGCAACGTTCTGCAGATTGAAAATGAGCTGTATGCGCCTATTCGCCCGAAACGCGTCACTCGTCGTGGAGAAACGCCATCAGATGCGCTTCTGCGTGGCGGTATCGAGTACATCGAAGTACGCTCGCTGGATATCAATCCGTTCTCGCCTATCGGCGTGGACGAGCAGCAGGTGCGCTTCCTCGATCTGTTTATGGTCTGGTGTGCGCTGGCTGATGCCCCGGAAATGAGTAGCGATGAATTGCTGTGTACGCGTAAAAACTGGAATCGCGTGATTCTCGAAGGGCGTAAGCCTGGGCTGACGTTAGGTATTGGCTGTGAAACAGCCCAGTTCCCGCTGCCGAAGGTTGGGAAAGATTTGTTCCGCGATCTGAAACGCGTGGCACAAACGCTGGACAGCATCGATGGGGGAGAGGAGTATCAGAAGGTCTGTGATGAACTGGTTGCCTGTTTTGACAATCCTGAACTGACTTTCTCTGCCCGGATCCTACGGTCTATGATTGATGAAGGCATTGGCGGCACGGGCAAAGCGCTGGGTGAGGCTTACCGAAATCTGCTGCGTGAAGAGCCGTTAGAAATAGTGCAGGAAGCTGAATTTATTGCTGAAACCGAGGCTTCAAAGCGTCGTCAGCAGGAGATCGAAGCGGCTGATACTGAGCCGTTTAGCGTGTGGCTGGAAAAGCACGCTTGATACAAAAGAAAAAGGCCACTCGGGAGTGGCCAAAATTTCATCTCTGAAAACAGGGATGATGATAACAAATGCGCGTCTTTCATATACTCAGACTCGCCCCGGAACAAAGAGTTCAGATTATTTTTAAAAAATTTATCGGAGGTGGCTAAATGCCGTTGTTAGATAGTTTTACTGTCGATCACACCCGGATGGAAGCTCCCGCGGTCCGGGTTGCAAAAACGATGAACACCCCGCATGGCGACGCAATCACCGTGTTTGATCTGCGTTTCTGCATTCCGAACAAAGAAGTGATGCCTGAGAAAGGTATCCATACGCTGGAACACCTGTTTGCAGGTTTTATGCGTAACCACCTTAACGGTAACGGCGTTGAGATTATCGATATCTCTCCGATGGGATGCCGTACCGGCTTCTACATGAGCCTGATTGGTACGCCGGACGAACAGCGTGTAGCCGACGCGTGGAAAGCGGCAATGGCGGACGTGCTGAAAGTACAGGATCAGAACCAGATCCCGGAGCTGAACGTTTACCAGTGCGGTACGTATCAGATGCACTCTCTTAGCGAAGCACAGGATATCGCGCGTCATATTCTGGAGCGTGATGTACGCGTGAACAGCAATGAAGAGCTGGCACTACCGAAAGAGAAACTGCAGGAACTGCATATTTAGTCTTATTGATTAGCTGTTCCAGTATTTATATTAACCCCGGTTTATGTCCGGGGTTTTTTATTGCTTAATATAATGTGTGTTTATTATATTTGCGGTGAGAATACATTTTAATTTAAGTGATGCCTGACCTGTTAAATAATAAAATGTGATCTGGCAAACAGAATGAGGCGGATAATTAACGATGCCAGAGTGTATTGATCACATAAACTAAAAAACATAAATAATTAATAGAAAAACATAATGGAATGCGCCAGATATCCGGGTAATAACAAGACTCTTTTAATAGCCGGTAGATAGGTTTTTTATCAAATCTTATCTGGTATACATTAAACTTTAGGGATGAAAATGAAGGCTAAATATTTGGCGCTGATGATCGGTGCTTGCTTTTCTCATAACCTTTGGGCAGCAAATAATATCACTATTGAGCAGCGTCTGGCTGAACTGGAGCAACGTGTTGTTAATGCCGAAAAACGGGCATCCGATGCTGAGGCGCAAATTCGCTCGCTGAAGCAGCAGCAGGTCGCTGCTGCGCCGACGGTGAATGTCCAGTCTGCCGAGCCGATTGCAGCAGGTGAAACTCCGCCTAAGCTGACATTATCTGGCTTCAGCGATATTAAGTTCTATGGCGATGTCGAATTTAATATGGATGCGGCAAGCCGTTCCGGTAGCCTGACATCGACGAGAACATCAGCGAATAAAGATTGGGCACCAGGAACCAATGAACGCTGGGATATTAACGGACGCCTGTTGCTGGGCTTTGATGGTTACCAGCGGCGGGACAACGGTAATTTTGCAGGGTTATCGGTACAGCCTCTGGCGGACCTGACCGGAAAAATGAACCTCGATGATGCCGTTTTCTTCTTTGGTCGTGAGAATGACTGGAAAATTAAGGTTGGTCGTTTTGAAGCCTACGATATGTTCCCGCTGAATCAGGATACGTTTGTTGAATATTCGGGGAATACAGCGAACGATCTCTACAGTGACGGTTACGGCTATATCTATATGATGAAAGAAGGACGGGGACGTAGCGACAGCGGGGGTAACTTCCTGCTGAGCAAAACCATCGACAACTGGTATTTCGAAGTTAACACATTGCTGGAAAATGGCAGTACGTTATATACCGAGAAGCAGTACCACGGAATGGATTTAACCAACGATAAAAACGTGGCTTACGTCCGTCCGGTTATCGCCTGGCAAAACGGGCGTTTTTCAACGGCGATAGCGATGGAAAGTAACGTCGTTAACAACGCCTACGGTTATTACCAAAATGGGACGTGGATCGATCAGTCAGATCGTACGGGCTATGGTTTTACCATGACCTGGAATGGTCAAAAAACGGACCCGGAAGATGGCGCAGTGATTAACCTGAATACCGCCTATATGGATGCGACCGATGAGACAGATTTTACCGCTGGGGTGAATGCGTTGTGGCATCGATTTGAACTGGGTTATATCTATGCGCATAACAAAATCGAAGCCTTCAATGCTACCAATATCGATGCCGTTTGTGAGGATGATTGCTGGATCACCGATCCCGGCAATTATGACATTCACACTATTCATGCCTCATATTTATTCCCCAATGTGATGGATATGAAAAACTTTAACATCTACCTCGGCGCCTATGCTTCATGGGTAGAGGCCAATCCGAATAATGGTGATAACAGCGAAGATGCGCGTTACGGCGGGCGTCTGAGATTCAAATATTACTTCTGATTGTAGGTCTAATAAAAAAGGGATCCGCAGATCCCTTTTATCAGATAGTTAGTGTGCGCCACCACCACCGCCGCCCGCACCGAAGGGCGGTTTGGCGAACCACACCAGGCCAAGCAGGACCAGGAATATCCCCGCCGACATCCAGAAGATTTCGTTAGCGGAAATAATCAGCCCCTGATTGGTGATCTGCTGAGCTATCCAACCTGAAGCCTGCTGGTGCGTCATCCCTAAATCCTGCAGCTTATCGTACATAGCCTGTGCATTTGGGTTGTAGGGGTTAACAGATTCCGTTAGCTGAGCATGGTGCAGCGACTCGCGGTTCGTCCACATTGTCGTCGTAATCGATGTACCGATGGAACCTGCCAGCGTTCGCGTAAAGTTCGACAAGCTGGATGCCGCCGCCAGACGTTCAGGCGGTAAACCGGACAGCGTAATGGTGGTTAGCGGCATAAAGAAGCAGGCTACCGCGAACCCCTGAATAAACTGCGGCCAGGCCGATGCGCCAAAGTCCATACCCGGCTCGAACGTCCACGCACGCCAGTAGAAACAGACGGCGTACATAATAAAACTGAACGTCACCAGCCGACGCATATCCAGCTTGTGCGCGAAGCGGCCGATAATCGGCGACAGGATCACCGGAATCACCCCAACCGGCGCTGACGCCAGACCAGCCCAGGTTGCCGTATAGCCGTATACCTCCTGCAACAGCTGCGGCAGCAGGACGATTGCGCCGAAGTAGAGCATATAGGCCAGACTGATACACAGACAGCCGATGGTAAAGTTGCGCGACTTAAACAGCGAAAGATCGACAATGGGGTGCTCGTCGGTAAGCTCCCAGACGATCAGGAAGCTGATAGCGATAACGGCGACCACCGTCAGGATGATAATCTCCTGCGAGGCGAACCAGTCCAGCTCTTTGCCGCGGTCGAGCATAATCTGTAAACTGCCGATACCGATGACCAGCAGTGCCAGACCAATGGCGTCAATGCGCCGCTGCTCGGTTTTGGTTTCCCGACCGCGCAGGGTTTGCAGGGTCATCAATACCACCACAGCCCCGATTGGCACGTTGATGAAAAATATCCAGCCCCAGTGATAGTTGTCGCTGATATAGCCCCCAAGAATAGGACCACATATCGGGGCAACAATCACCGTCATCGACCATAGCGCGAGGGCGATGGAACGCTTGGCGGGTGGATAGTTATTCAGCAACAGGCTCTGTGACAGCGGAATTAATGGACCGGCAACAATACCCTGGATTACGCGGAAGAAAATCAGCATGTTCAGGCTGGTGGACATCCCGCATGCCCATGACGCAATGACGAAGGCGATAGTTGACCACATAAAGAGTCTTACTTCGCCAAAGCGTTTTGCCAGCCAGCCGGTGATCGGAATAGAGATAGCGTTCGCCACCCCGAATGAGGTGATCACCCAGGTTCCCTGGCTCAGTGAAGAGCCGAGGTTCCCGGCGATAGTGGGGATCGCCACGTTAGCAATGGTGGAGTCCAGCACCTGCATGAATGTCGCCAGGGACAGCGCGATCGTCATAATGACGAGCTGCGCGCCTTCCAGCGGTTTTTGCTGTTGCATCACACGCACCTTTGAATTAGCCCGCGTTGGCCCGCACGATCTCTTCGATCATCTTATTGACCGGAGCAAGGTTGATTTCACGTGCATTACTTTCTGATACCGGCGTGGTACGAACCTGGCTTGCCAGAATTTGTCCGTCACGATTTGAGGTATCTACCGTAACCAGCGTAGACAAACCAATACGTAATGGATGCTGTGCCAGTTGCTGCGCATCCAGTTCGATACGTACCGGCAGACGCTGGACGACTTTGATCCAGTTGCCGGTTGCGTTCTGCGCTGGCAGCAGGGAGAAGGCGCTGCCCGTACCCATATCGAGACCGACAACTTTACCGGTATATTTTACGTCATCGCCGTAAATATCGCTGATAACGGTCGCCGGTTGGCCGATACGCATGTGCGCGAGCTGTGTTTCTTTGAAGTTGGCATCTACCCACAGGTTAGTGGCCGGAACAACCGCCATCAGCGGCGTGGTTGGGCTAATTTGCGCACCAGGCTGTACGGCGCGACGGGATACATAACCGGTCATTGGGCTGACAATTCTGGTACGTTCCAGCGCCAGCCAGGCATTGCGCACTTCGGTGGCAGCCTGTTGCACAGCGGGTTGATCTTCCAGCTTGCTACCCAGAATCATCGCCTGGTTAGCATTATATTGTTGGATTGCGACATCAAGCTGAGCCTGAGCGCTGGCGACGGCATCACGAGCGTGTTGCAGCTCTTCGCGGCCAATCAGGTTGGCGTTGCCCAGCGGGACTCGGCGATTAAAGTCGCTTTGTGCCTGCGCCAGCGCGGTTTTCTGCACCTCAATGCTTGCCTGTAACTGCTTGCTGTTGATCATCAACTGGTGCGTCTGACGCACGCTGGAAGCCAGCGCAGTTTTGGCTTTTTCAAATGCCTGCTTTGCGTCTGTCTGGTCGAGGGTGACCAGCACATCGCCTTGTTTTACAAAGTCAGTGTTATCAGCCCAGACTTTCGTCACGCTGCCTGATACCTGAGCCATGATTTGAACCTGGTTCCCTGCCACGTACGCATCGTCTGTCTCTTCGACATGACGAAGTACTAAAAACCAATAAATCCCATATGCCACGGCAATGATAATAAAGAGCAAGGTCAGAAGGAGCAGCATACTTTTACGTTTGCCATTCTTCTTGACCGGTTGCTGCGGGGTTTGAGTCTCCGCATTTGCGCTCATGTTGTTCTCCACGATCTTATTTTTTTCACATCGGCTGAGCCGACCTGTTTATCAGACAGGCCAGCAGTATGCGTGCTGGCCTGTCGGTTTTTTCATTTATAAATCTGGATTTCTGAGCGAGTCGGCGCGTTAGCGCAGCGCTTCTAACACCGCGCCATCCTGCTCCATCTGATCAAGACGGGTCAGAAGTTTACGGGTAATTTGCTCAAGCTGATCTTTTTCGGTGGTGCTAAGAGACGACCAGAGCTGATGCAGGCAGTTATGCTGAGGCGGTAACACCTCTTGCAAAAAAGCATGGCCTTTCTCGGTCAATTGCAGATGCAGACAGCGGCGATCGTTATCGCTTTCACGACGTTCGATCCAGCCACGTTTTTCTAACTCATCCGCAATGCGGGTAGCGTTAGTGCGTGACGAGCCAAGCGCGCAACTCAGTTCAGAAGGCTGAATACTGTGGTTTTCCTGAGACTCCAGCGTAATCAACGCCATAAACAACGTCTCGTTAATCCCTTGAGCTTTCAGCATCTTATTGCGGTTTTCCAGCAGCTTGCCCTGCATGTGCATGCATAGGCGAGTCAGAAGCACTTCCTGATAAGGGAACTCTTCGTAGCGGCTGGCGCGAAATTTTAGCATTTGTTCAATGGGCGTAAACGAACTATCCATTTGGGTATAACCTCATTAATTTCAGCCGATATAGTAACGACAGTGACAAATAAAGTAAATGTATTATTTCTTTAAAATGATTGTTTTTATCTATAAGCCAACAAGCATTTTCCAGGCTAATCCATAGCCCAGAGCACTCAGTAACGTTGGAATGATGATGCTGCGGGTCTTATAGAAGCTTGCGCCCAGTATGACAAACCCCACCAGCGTAGGCACGAACCGACGAGCGTCGTGCATCACTTCTGGCGCGGTAGACACCACCAGCAGGGCGCAAATAGATGCAATGCCAATAGTGTCGAGTAATATGCCCGTCGCGCCGCGCTTCGTCGGGCGAACATTGCCCACCCCAAGACGGAGTGGCAAATAGCGAAAACAGTAATTAACGCAGCCGACCAACAGGCCAAGTAGCAGAACCTCATAGCTCATCAGGACCTCCCTGCCAAAATGACTGGATGAGCGCCGTCAGGCATCCGCAGACAATACCTGCAAGGATAGCGGCAGGTATGGAAAACAGCATGACGCCAGCCAGCGCCCCGGCCAGGGAGGCAGTCACGCAGAGCGCTTGTTTACGTTGGAATGACGCGAGCAGGAAGCTCATAAACAGCGCCGGGAGCATGAATCCCAGTGCCGCTTCAACCGCCGGGTAATCCTTGAGTAAACCACTGCCGGAAAACGCGCCGATCACCGTACCAAACACCCAGGAGGCCCAGGAGCACAGTGCGATGCCGATCATCCAGTTTTCACTCCAGCGCCGATTATCCCGGACCAGTTTTGCCGTTGCGGCGGCAAAGACTTCATCGGTAAGGCCAAAAGCCCACAGTGCACTTTTGGGTTTACTCAGTCGCTGGGCTATTCGGCTGCGCAGGGAAGGGCCGTACAAAACATGGCGGACATCCATGGCCATGACGGTAAGGGCGGCGACCCACAGCGAACTGCCCGCAGCGAGCATGGTGGTAATGACAAACTGGCTGGCTCCCGCATAGATAATGCAGGAGAAAAAGACGCTTTCAACCGGCGTAAAGCCAAGGCGAGTGGCATTGAGACCAAATGCAAAAGCGACAGGAATATAGCTGATGACTATTGGCAGGCTGTCTTTGAATCCTTCCGTTAACGTTGCCGAACAGGATTCAGACTGGGGTACAGGGCTTTCCATAGGGTTATAGGTTTCATTACCGAAATTAATATAACTTGGCTCAATGAGTTATAACCTTAGCAGACTGATGGGCTCCTTAACACCCTGTGGAGCCCAATCAGCGGTAAACATGCACTATACGCTTAATTTACGGCTTCCTGACGGTGAAAACCTCGCCACCAGACCACCAGGTTGAGTACGGCAACGGTCGTACCCGCCAGACAAACGCCAGCCCACCCGGCATGCTGCCAGGCGGAGGCTGAAATCAGCGAACCTGCCGCTCCGCCAATAAAATAGCTGGTCATGTATCCGGCGGTCAGGCGATTACGCGCATCCGGATGAATGCGATAGATAACCGTCTGGTTGGTGATGTGTACTCCCTGAACGGTGAGGTCCAACACCAGAATACCGATAATCAGCATGGGTACTGAAGCGTGCCCAAACCAAATAGCAAGCCAGGAGAGCAGCAGTAATAGCAGCCCCATGGTTGTGGTCAGGTGGGATTTACCTTTATCGGCAAAACCGCCCGCCGGACGTGCGCCTAACGCCCCTGCGGCACCCGCCAGACCAAACAGACCAATCATGCCTTCTGAATAGTTAAACGGCGGTGCGGCGAGCAAAAACGCCATTGATGTCCATAGGATACTGAAATTGGCAAAGGTCAGACAGCCCAGCATCGCGCGGGTACGCAGCAGTTTATCGTGGATAAACAGGCTGAATACCGAACCCAGAAGTTGCGGGTAGTTAAGATGCGTTTCTGATTTCATCTTCGGCAGACCGCGCCACAGCGCAATCGCCATCAGCGCCATTAATACCGATGCCACCCAAAACACGGTGCGCCAGCCGCCCAAATTGGCCAGTAATCCCGCTACGGTGCGTGCCAGCAGAATGCCCAACAGCAGGCCGCTCATAATCGTGCCGACAACTTTACCGCGCTTGTCTGGCGTGGCAAGTGTCGCCGCCAGCGGAACTAAAATCTGTGCGACTACCGAGAACAGTCCGGTCAGAGCGGTGCCGAGGATCAGCATACCCAGTGACTGACTGCTGGCGGTAATCAGCATGCCACCAGCCGCGAGCAACGTCATGGAGACGATCAGCATCCGACGTTCGAACATATCGCCAAGCGGGACTAAAAACAGCAGACCAGCGGCGTAGCCGAGTTGGGCCGCGGTGACAATAAACCCGGCAGTACTGGCAGATAGCGAAAAGTTACGCGCAATGGTATCAAGCAGCGGTTGCGCATAATAGTTACTGGCGACGGCAAGGCCGGTGGCGATAGACATTAACAGGATCAGCGAAGGGCTAAGTCCCTGAGTGGTTTTCGTCATTGTTTTCAACTGAGTAATGGGTTGCAGAAAACAATCATAACGGAAGTGATTAAATGTTGCTGATTTGTTGAGTGATGGATTGTGCGATTGGGGGAGGGAGGATAGGCCGGATTAGGTGCATCGCGCCACCATCCGGCATTTATGCGGTTACAGGCCTGATGGCGCTACACTCATCAGGCCTGTGAGTGGATTATTTCTGCGCGGCCAGCGCTTCGTTCACCCAGCCGTCAAACTGCTGCTGGTGGGCTTTGATCCAGCCGTCAACGTGACCCTGCACGTCGGCTTCAGACGCTTTCCCGTCGTGCATCATTGCGTTCTGTGCGTTGATATCCGCCAGCGGCAGCTTCATGATGGCAAACAGTTTCGCCGCAGCCGGGTTTTTCTCCGCCCAGGCTTTATTGGCGACAATATGCATAGTGTTCACCGGGAAGCCGTAGTTGGCACCGTTTGGCAGTTTGGTATCAATATCTTTCTGCTCGCCTGGCAGGGAAGAGAACGGTACCTGCAGCCAGACCACATCTTTACCCGGCTTCATTACGTCGCTGACCCAGTACGGTGTCCAGGTGTAGTAAAGAATGGGTTTACCTTCTTTGAAGCGGGTAATGGTGTCGGCCATCATCGCCGCATAGTTACCGTGGCTGACCTCGACGGTTTTTTCCAGATCGAAAGCTTTGTTCTGGTGGTTGATTACTGCTTCACAGCCCCAGCCCGGTGAACAGCCCATCATATCGGCTTTTCCGTCGCCGTTGGTGTCAAAGATTTTGGCGATCTTCGGATCTTTTAACTGGGCGATATTGGTGATTTTATACTGCTCAGCGGTTTTCTTGTCGATCAGATAACCCTGTGCGGCACCTGTAACGAATACCCCCTCGCGATAAAACTTTTTGTCTCCGCCCGCAGCGGCGTACATATCATCATGTAGCGGCTGCCAGTTCACGGCGGTAAAAGTTGCATCGCCAGAGGCAATGGAGGTATAGCCGACGTTGTAGTCAACTTCGCTGGTTTTGTTAACGGTGTAACCCAGTTTCTCCAGCGCACGGGCGACTAATTGCGTCTGGAAGGATTCTTCAGAGATAGTGCTCTGGATTGGCTGTACGGTGATGCCTTTGCCCGGCAGGTCGGCAGCGAAAGTGCTGGTGGAGACAAGGGTGGCAAACGCTGTGGCAATAATTACTTTCTGTCGCATCGTTGTTCCTTATTACACTTCATCCTGAATGATTTTGTGCAAGTTAATGAATTGTAGGCCCGGTAAGCAATGCGCCACCGGGCAACGGGTGAATTACTTCGTGAATGGGCGAGTGATAAGCCCAATGGGACCGGTGGTGTACCAGCGACGGTTGCCACGACTACGCGAGTCGCGACCGACGGCCTGCGTCAGGCGGTCGAGAATGATGGCGAGGATCACAATCCCAACCCCGCCGACGGTGGCAAGCCCCATATCCAGACGACCGATTCCGCGCAGAACCATCTGGCCCAGTCCGCCGACGGCAATCATCGACGCGATGACGACCATTGAGAGCGCCAGCATCAGCGTCTGGTTAACCCCAGCCATAATGGTGGGCATTGCCAGCGGGAGCTGCACTTTAAACAGCATCTGACGCGGGCTGGCGCCAAACGAGCGCGAGGCTTCAATCAGATCGGCTGGCACCTGGTTAATCCCCAGAATAGTCAGACGCACGATTGGCGGCAGGGCGAAGATAATCGTCACCACTACGCCCGGGACGTTACCAATACCGAAAAGCATGACAATCGGCACCAGATAGACAAACGCGGGTGTGGTTTGCATGGCGTCCAGCAGTGGGCGAACAATTTTTGCTGCCCGTGGACTGCGCGCCAACCAGATCCCCATCGGCAGACCGATCACCACGCAGAACAGCAACGCGGTCAACACCAGCGCCAGGGTTATCATGGCCTGCGACCACGCGCCGATGGCACCGATGGCAATTAAGGAAATCAGCGTAGCAACGCCCATCCCCACGCCGGAAATCTGCCAGGCAATCAGCGCGAACAGGATAATCGCTACCGGGGCTGGCATACCTAACAGCAGCTGTTGAAAGCCGTTGAGAATGTAATCCACCGGGACACGAATGCCCTGGAAGACCGGACGGAAATGGGTAACGACCCAGTCGATCCCCTCTGTGACCCAACTGTCCAGCGGGATCAGCGTTTTATGGAACGGATCCATAATATTGAAATGCTCTGGTGCCGGCGCGGGTGCGCTGGTCAGCCAGTCCGCGCCACCACCGTCGGTGGGTGCGCCTGATGGCGTACTCCAGGCATCAGCATTTTGTGCGGCACTGTCGGCCGCTGGTGTGGTGTCCCACGGATTAGTTTGATCAGCCATTGTTTACCCCCTCACGATCTAAAGCCTGTAACAGCATGCGTTTTGAAATGACGCCCACATACTGCTGTTCCTCATCTACAACCGGCACCGCGCACGGGGCCTGACCGACATGAGAAAGCAACTCGCTGAGAGGGGTTTGTGCATCTACGGCTAACGGCTCATCGATCAATGCCGCTTCAATACCTTGCGCCTGACTTAACGCTGTTTTTAATGAGTCGATAGAGACAACGCCAACGAATTTATTGCCGCGTTCGATCACGTAACCATATTCGCGATCTTTGTCCTGCAATAATTGCAGCGCTGAACGTGGACCCACCCCGGGCGTTTTACGAATTAAACCCTCGGGGCTACGGCGTGAAATATCTTTCGCACTGAAGACCTGGCTAATATCAACGCCGCGGAAGAAGGTGCGTACATAATCATTGGCTGGATTATTCAGGATTTCATCCGGCGTGCCGACCTGGACCACTTCACCGTTTTGCATAATGGCAATTCTGTCGCCAATACGCATAGCTTCGTCGAGGTCATGCGATATAAATACCACGGTACGTTGATGCTTCGCCTGTAGCTTTACCAGCTCATCCTGCATCTCGGTACGAATTAACGGATCGAGGGCTGAGAAGGCCTCATCCATTAATAAGATGTCAGGGTTAATGGCTAATGCGCGGGCGAGGCCCACACGCTGGCGCATCCCTCCGGAAAGTTCATCCGGGTAGCCGTGAGCATAATTCTCCAGACCAACCTGACGCAGCGCATCTAACGCTTTTTCACGACGTTCATCCGCACCTACGCCGGCTAATTCCATACCGAATGCCGTATTGTCGAGAACCGTCATGTGCGGCATCAGGGCAAAGGACTGGAACACCATCGCAATCTTTTTTCTGCGCACCTCGCGAAGCTCAGCATCGGATATCCGGGCGATGTCTACGCCGTCAATCAATACCTGTCCGCGGGTGGGTTCAATCAGGCGATTGAGAAGGCGTACCATTGTGGATTTACCCGAACCGGATAATCCCATGATGACAAATATCTCGCCTTCTTCAATGGCCAGACTGGCGTTCTTAACGCCAAGCGATAGCCCCGTTTTATCCAGAATCTGCTCTTTTGAAAGTCCTTTTTCAATATATTTGAAGGCTCTCTGGGGATGCTCTCCAAATATCTTATAGAGATTTTTAACTTCTAATTTAATTGCCATGCAATAGAATGATTCCTGTTATTTGTTTATATCGATATATTACCTGATGGAAATAGTGACCTTTTTCTACCCTAACATACTGAGAATCTGAGACAACCCTGAATTTGGTTGTGGCATGAATATTGCCGAAGGCCAGGCGGCGGGACTTCCCGTGATATAAGGGCTGAGCGCGAATGCGGGCGGGTTAATATTTTTTGTAAATGCCAATGAAAAATCGCCTGAATTGCTGGAATGCAGGCGAATAATGCGGCTGATATTGAGTGTAGATCACACAATTATATTTGCACGACAAAAGTGTGATCCTGTTAAAATATTTCCGCGAAAAATGTACGGTATTTCCCGCAGAATTGATTGCTAGAAATTCCAGTCGTCGTCTTCGGTTTCGACCGCTTTTCCCATCACATAGGATGAGCCAGAACCCGAGAAGAAATCGTGGTTTTCGTCAGCGTTGGGCGACAGCGCGGCAAGGATTGCCGGGTTAACCTCCGCCATTTCAGGTGGAAATAGCGCCTCATACCCCAAATTCATCAATGCCTTATTGGCGTTGTAGCAAAGGAAGGCTTTGACGTCATCCACCCAGCCTGTTTCTGCATACAATTCTTCCGTATAGCGCGCTTCGTTATCATACAATTCCATCAGCAGATCGAAGGCAAAGTTCTTTAACTCCTCGCGTGCGGACTCGGAAATATGCTCCAGACCTTTTTGATATTTATAACCAATGTAATACCCATGAACGGCCTCATCACGAATGATCAAACGAATGAGATCGGCGGTATTGGTCAATTTGCCGCGACTGGAGAAATACATCGGTAACCAGAAGCCAGAATAGAAGAGGAAGGATTCCAGAAACACGCTGGCAATTTTCTTCTTCAACGGTTCGTCGCTGGCGTAATGTGTCAAAACGATCTGCGCCTTGCGCTGGAGTGGGGTATTTTCTTCACTCCAGGCGTAAGCTGCATCCACATCTTTGGTCTGGCAAAGGGTGGAGAAAATAGAGCTGTATGAACGGGCGTGCACCGCCTCCATAAAGCTGATATTCGACAGCACCGCCTCTTCATGCGGTGTTAACGAATCAGCCATTAACGCTGGTGCTCCGGCAACATTCTGAATGGTGTCGAGCAGCGTCAGCCCGGTAAAAACGCGGATTGTTAGCTGCTGTTCGGCGGCGTTCAACGTTTGCCAGGCCGGAATGTCATTGGAGAGCGGGACCTTTTCCGGGAGCCAGAAGTTACTGGTCAGACGGTTCCATACCTCAAGATCTTTATCATCCTCAATCTTGTTCCAGTTGATGGCGCTCACGCGGGATAATGTCATTTTCTCCTCCTTACAGCGCGCATGACACGCAGCCTTCTATTTCGGTGCCTTCCAGCGCCAACTGGCGTAGTCGGATGTAGTACAGGGATTTGATGCCCTTACGCCAGGCGTAAATCTGCGCTTTATTGATATCACGCGTGGTGGCGGTATCGGGGAAAAAGAGCGTCAGTGAAAGCCCCTGATCGACATGGCGTGTTGCTTCTGCGTAGGTGTCAATGATTTTTTGTGGACCGATCTCGTAGGCATCCTGATACAAGGCCAGATTCTCATTGGTCATAAACGGGGCAGGGTAGTAAACGCGCCCGGTTTTGCCCTCTTTGCGAATCTCCACTTTCGACACGATCGGGTGAATGCTTGACGTGGCATGATTGATGTAGGAGATAGAACCGGTGGGGGGAACCGCCTGTAAATTCTGGTTATAAATGCCGTAGCGCATCACATCTTCACGCAGCTGTGACCACATCTCGCGCGTCGGCAGCGTAATGCCGCTGGCGGCAAACAGCGTGCGAACCTTGTCGGTTTTTGGCTGCCAGTCGCCCTGCAGATACTGGTTAAAATATTCGCCGCTGGCGTAGCGCGACTGTTTGAATCCGGCAAAGGTTTGACCGCGCTCGCGGGCGATCTTCATTGACGTATTCAGCGCATGCCAGGTGATGGTGTAGAAATAGAGATTGGTGAAATCCAGCCCTTCCGGCGAACCGTAGGCGATCCCCTCCCGCGCCAGATACCCGTGCAGATTCATCTGCCCAAGACCAATTGCGTGCGACGCGCTGTTTCCGGTCTCAATCGAGGGCACGCTGCGGATATGGCTCATGTCCGAAACGGCGGTTAAGCCACGAACCGCCGTTTCCACGGTACGACCAAAGTCGGGTGAATCCATGGTATGGGCAATGTTTAACGAGCCGAGATTGCAGGAAATATCGTGCCCGGTCTGTGCGTAATTGAGATTTTCATCGTAGGTAGAGGCACTGTTAACCTGCAAAATCTCCGAGCACAGGTTGCTCATATTGATCCGACCGGCAATCGGATTGGCGCGATTCACCGTATCTTCAAACATGATGTAAGGATAGCCAGACTCAAACTGGATCTCGGCCAGCCGCTGGAAGAAATCGCGGGCGTTAATGAATTTTTTGCGCACACGTTCGTCGGCAACCAGTTCGTCATACCGCTCACTCACGGCGATATCACCGAACGGTTTGCCGTAAATCCGTTCCACGTCATACGGTGAGAACAGCGCCATTCGGGCATTTTCTTTCGCCAGTTGAAAGGTAACATCCGGGATCACCACGCCAAGCGAGAGCGTTTTGATGCGGATTTTCTCGTCGGCGTTTTCGCGCTTGGTATCGAGAAAACGTAAAATATCCGGATGGTGTGCGTGCAGATACACCGCCCCCGCACCCTGACGTGCCCCGAGTTGATTCGCATAAGAAAACGCATCTTCCAGCATTTTCATTACTGGGATCACCCCAGATGACTGGTTCTCAATGCGCTTTATGGGCGCTCCTGCCTCGCGCAGGTTGGAGAGTAAAAATGCCACGCCGCCGCCGCGTTTGGAGAGCTGAAGTGCGGAGTTGACCGCCCGACCAATAGACTCCATGTTGTCTTCAATACGCAACAGGAAGCAGGAGACCAGCTCACCGCGTTGCTGTTTTCCGCAGTTTAAAAAGGTTGGTGTGGCGGGCTGAAAGCGCCCGGAAAGCATTTCATCGGTCAGCTGCATCGCGAGCGTTTCATCGCCCTGCGCCAGCGTGAGCGCCACCATTGTGACCCGATCCTCAAAGTCTTCGAGATAGCGCTTACCGTCGAACGTTTTCAGCGTATAGCTGGTGTAGAACTTCCATGCGCCGAGGAACGTCTGGAAACGGAATCCGCTGGCGTGGGCATGGTTGAATAGCTTCAGCACGAACGCGCGATCGTAGCGGGCTAACACGCTGGCATCGTAATAGCCTTCATCCACCAACGTTTCCAGACGCTCCTGCTGGCTGGCAAACGCCATCGAGTTTGGGCGGACGTGGGAGGCAAAGAAAGCCTCCACCGCCTGATGGTCTTTGTCGAACTGAATGCGCCCGGCTTTATCGTACAGATTCAGCATGGCGTTCAGGGCGTGATAATCCAGCGTTGGCTGCATTACACGTTCTGCGGTTGTCGTTGCCAAAATTCGCTCACTCCTTTTCGAACGTTGTCGATATCGCTTTGGGTGCCCATCAGCTCAAAGCGATAGAGCCACGGCACGCCGCATTTTTGTGAGATGACATCACCTGCGCGACCGTAGGCGTCACCGAAATTACGATTGCCGGAGGCGATCACTCCACGGATTAACGCCCGGTTGTGCGTATCGTTTAAAAAGCGGATCACCTGTCTTGGGACCGCGCCAGCAGTGCCGCCGCCACCGTAGGACGGCACGATTAATATGTAAGGTTCGTCTACCCGGATCCGCTCGCGTTCGTTAAGCGGAATGCGGATGGCTGGCAGCCCCAGACGCTGCATAAAGCGGTGCGTATTTTCGGAGCTGCTGGAGAAGTAGACGAGCTGACTCATGCGCTGGCCACACGGTGTTCCGGATGCAGACGGTTGATCATGTCCGGGCGAAACCCTGACCAACTGGTTTCACCCGCGACCACGACCGGTAGCTGGCGAAACCCTTGATCGCGCAGGCTATCAGCCAAATCGGGTTGTAAATCGACGTTTACCATCTCAAAGTCAAAACCACGGCTTTCCATTGCCCGTTTGGTGGCGTGGCACTGAACACAGTTATTGCGAGTGTAAATAATAATGCGCATGATTCGTATTTCCATTTAAAAATAAAAGATCGGCGCGATAGAGGGCGTCGGGTTGTGTGTGTCCTGATAGGAGAGATACTAGATGTAGTTTTAAAAAGATTCAACCATACAAAATATGGGAATTTTAGATTGATGATGAGCTGGGTGATGAGCGTGGCGGGGGAAGTGATATGTACCATCGCAGGTTGCCGGATGACGACGCGTCGCGTCTAATCCGGCCTACAGGAAAGTACTTCCCGGGCCGGATAAGGCATTTATGTCGCCATCCGGCAGCGCAGAATCACATGCGCATCCCCACCGCCAGACGGTTAAAGCAGTTCATCAGGCTAATGGCAAATGTCAGGTCGCTAATTTCTTTCGCGCTGAAATGGTCTAGCAGCGGCAGATAAACGTCATCTTCGGCGTGAGTAGTGGCAATCTGGGTGACCGATTCGGCCCACGCCAGCGCCGCACGTTCCTGCTCGCTGAAGTGGTGACTCACCCGCCAGCCTGCCAGTGCGTCCAGTTTGGCCTGCGCAACACCGGATTTGCGCAGTGCTTTACTGTGCATTTCCAGACAAAAGGCGCAGCCGTTGATTTGCGAGACCCGCAGGTAAATCAGTTCCGTCAACGTAGGTTCCAGCGCGCAGTTTTCCAGCGCTTGGCTTGCCTGAACCAGAGCGTTATAGATTTCAGGACTGAGTTCGTAATAGGGCTGGCGTAACATTGTCATGGTATTTCTCCTCGTTTGGATGACCCGCAATGTAGCACTATAATGGACTGCAACAGAGAGCCATATTGTTGCCAAAAAAGCAGACCATAAATGCCACGTTATCAGCAAATCGCCCGTCAGTTAAAAAACGCAATTGAGAAAGGCGAACTCAAGCCTGGCACCAGATTGCCCTCCAGCCGGACCTGGGCCCAGGAGCTGGGAGTATCACGCTCGACGGTGGAAAATGCCTATGCAGAGCTGGTGGCGCAGGGCTGGCTCGCGCGGCGTGGGCAGGCAGGAACGTTTGTCAGTGAGCAACTGCGACCAGAAAGGGCGCCTGCATCGCCTGCCATCTTCGCCGGAGAAAATCCCAGACCGCAACCTTTTCAGATGGGATTACCCGCACTCGATCTTTTTCCGCGTGAAGTCTGGGCACGGGTGATGGGACGGCGTTTACGCACCCAAACGCGTTTTGATCTGGCGGTGGGCGATGTATGTGGCGAAAGGGTGTTACGCCAGGCAATTGTTGATTACCTGCGCGTTTCACGCAGTATTGAATGCCAGCCAGAGCAGATTTTTATCACTTCAGGCTATGCGGCATCAATGACGTTAATCCTGCGCGCTCTGGCGCATCCCGGTGAGGGAATGTGGGTCGAAGATCCCGGTTTTCTGCTGATCCGGCCCGTGGTGGCTCAGGAACGCATTGAGTTGATGCCGGTAGCGGTGGATGCCGATGGTCTGGATGTCAGCGCCGGGATCCGCGACTACCCGCAGGCGCGTTTTGTACTGCTCACTCCCGCACATCAAAGCCCACTGGGGGTAGCACTGTCTTTGGACCGTCGCCACCAGTTGCTGGAGTGGGCGACTCGCGCGCAGGCGTGGGTAATCGAAGATGACTATGACAGTGAATTTCGTTACCACGGTAAGCCGTTGCCGCCGCTAAAAAGTCTGGATGCGCCTCAGCGGGTGATTTATGCCGGAACGTTCAGCAAATCGATGTTTCCGGCTTTGCGTACGGCATGGCTGGTGGTGCCCCCGACTCAGGTCGATTATTTTCGTCAGCAGGCGGCGCTAACGGCCTGTAGCGTTCCGGTTTTATGGCAGCAAACGCTGGCAGATTTTATGCAAGACGGCCACTTCTGGCGGCACTTAAAACGTATGCGCCAGCATTATGCCGAACGACGACAATGGATGGAAAACGCCCTGACTAAACAAGGGTTTAGCGTCATTCCTCAGGAAGGTGGGATTCAACTGGTGATGAGTGTAGACGGAGATGATATTGCGCTGGTGCGCAAAGCGAATCAGGCCGGGTTAGCGGTTCAGGCGCTAAGCCGCTGGCGAATAACGTCAGAAGGAAAGGGTGGAATATTGCTGTCATTTACCAATATCAGCTCGGCGGAAATGGCGCAACAGGCGGCCTACCAACTGAGGTTGGCGCTGACATAAATCTGTACGGTTCTTAAGATATTCATCTCATCGTGTTCACTCGTTTATGGACTTTTCTGAAAGCGTTGTTAATGCTGAATCAGGTAAGGTAAGCCCGCAGTAAAAGATAACGAGGAAAATAATATGTATTTACGACCTGATGAGGTGGCGCGCGTACTTGAAAAAGTGGGCTTTACCGTTGATGTAGTGACGCAGAAAACGTACGGCTATCGGCGTGGCGAAAATTATGTGTATGTTAATCGTGAAGCTCGCATGGGGCGTACCGCATTAATTATCCATCCCACGTTGAAAGAACGTAGCTCTTCGCTGGCGGAACCGGCAACGGATATTAAAACTTGCGATCATTACCAGCAATTCCCGCTGTATTTAGCCGGAGAGACTCATGAGCATTATGGTATTCCGCACGGCTTTAGCTCGCGTATTGCGCTTGAACGTTATCTGAGCGGGCTGTTTGGCGACGTTAATTCTAACTAATAACGCGACTGGCAGTGCCAGTCGCGAAAAAGCGTGTCAGGCTTTAGCCTGATGATAGCTGCTGACCTTAAACAAGCGGCGGCAATAATCAAGAAAGTAGCCATAGACAGCGCCCATCAGCATTGACACCACGATGTTCGAACTTACTGCAGCTGTAATCTGATGCCAGTCTGCGCCAACCGTCAGCAGAATAATCACATACACCGGCGACTGGAAGGTGACATAAGCCAGCACATCCGCCAGATTTTTTGCCCATCCTGCCTGCGTGGCTTTACGGGCCGCGCGCATGAACAAATCACGATACATGCCGTATGGCCACGCGATCAGTATGTTGACAGGGATAGCGACTAATCTGGAATACAGCGACTGTTCGAAGCTCATTCCAGATAGGAATATTTCGATCAACATGTTCACGACAGAACAATAAACAACCATCGCGAACGTGTCTGCTACTGCATGACGCAAGCGTGACTGCGGAGAGAACATGTTAATGCTCCTTGTAAAAAGGGGAAAAAAGGTTTTGAATACCTTAACTGCTAGTGATTTGTCTTGCTGCTTTCGCGTTTTAATAGGATATCTGCCTGGATAATAACTAGCAACTAGCTGAAAATTTTTATTTATTGTCTTTTTGTCGATAAAATGCTCTGCAATGGTTTGTTTTTTGTTCGTTTTGGTATTTTCGTTGCTGTGTTAATTAAAGTCTTTTTAGATCAAAGAGTTATTGTTGCTTGTTTTTCTGGATTTTTTGCGCTCCTTTTCTGAATGTTGACTGATGTGCAATATGTATACTCGTTGGTTCCACGAGATGCTGTGGCTTGTTTCTTAAGTGACGCGCTGAGATACCTTGCAGGTATATTCAAAGCTGCAATCAGGGTAATAGAATATATTGTCTGGGCGATAGCAGAATGGATGCTATAAATATCAGAGTTGGCTATTTGTTTAATGATAAACGAATAAATTAGACTGGAAATATAATAATCAGTTGCATACAATATTTAGCGTAATACCGTTTTTATGTTTTACGTTAAAGAGGTTTTGTTAATATGAGTTCAATGTTAAAAAACTTAAATAATATCCGCTCGCTGCGTGCAATGGCTCGTGAATTTTCCGTTGATGTACTGGAAGATATGCTTGAAAAATTCAGGGTAGTGACCAAAGAACGGCGTGATGAAGAAGAACAGCTACAGCGCCAACGTGCAGAACAGCAGGCGAAAATTAATGCCTTGCTGGCGCAGATGCAGGCAGACGGGATCAGCCCGGAGGAGCTGCTGAGCATAACACCTGCGACGGCACGTTCAGTTAAAAAACGCCAACCGCGCCCGGCGAAATATCGTTTTATCGATCTCAATGGTGAAACGAAAACATGGACCGGGCAAGGTCGCACACCGAAGCCAATTGCCCAGGCGCTGGCTGCCGGTAAATCTCTTGATGACTTTTTGATCTAATTGCGAAGGCGGTGAGGAGATCCTCACCGCTTATTTTCAGCAAACGCCGAAATCACCCTCTTCGGTATATCGCGTGACATCAGCTGCTTTCAGCGTGAATTTATCACCGCTTTCATTACTGGCTTGTACCGCCACAATTTGATCGTCATTGACTTCAACAACCTTCAGTTTTGGACCGCCCATACGCGGTTGAACCAGATCGCCAGGTTTAAACATATTGTTGCGCTCCTTTATTTATCATTTATCGCAGAACTCACCATAGATCACGTCAACCGGCGGGTACAGTGCTGTTTCAATGATTACCGCTTAATGAGTACGTCGGTTCCAGGGCATGATGTCCAGTAATCGCGCCATACCGCAAAAGCCGGTCATGCCAGCGAGAATCAGCCCGGCGCCTACAAAACCGCTCAGCAGGAAGAAGGCGCTGCTAACGCTATAGCCCAGAATAACGCCGAGTAGGGCAAGGCTGCCTGCGGCTATCTGCACCTGACGCATCAGCGGTAACGGTTGTGAACTGTCTTTCGCCACCGGCAACCCTGCGGCTTTCCAGCCGTCAATTCCACCTTCCAGCAACCAGACCTGCGCGGGTGCGGCGATGGCGCTCAGTTTTGTTGCCGCATTTTGTGTACGTTTGCCTGACTGGCAGTGAAAAATCACCTGCTCGGCGCGTAAATTCGCTGGCAGCGATCCCTGCTCAAGCGCGGGTAATGGCGCCAGATGTGCCTCAGGAATATGCTCGTGCAGATACTCGTCAGCATCGCGGATATCAATCAGTTTTGCACCCTGCGCGACCAGTGTCTGCGCCTCGCGTGGGGAAATCATCCCAATAGTCATGATGGCTCCTTATGGGCAATACAGTGTTTTTAATGTGGCGATCAACGAATTCACAGCCGCATTTTTAATGGAGTAGAGGATGCGCTGAGCATCGCGCTGGCTTTCTATCAGACCTTCTTCACGCATACGCGCCAGATGCTGGGATGTGGCGGAAGGGCTAAGGCCGGTAACACGGGCTAACTCACCCGCGCTGGTACCGGGTGAACCACAGAGCATGCACAAAATCAGCAACCGTTTCGGGTTACTCATCGCTTTTAGCAGGGCGGCAGCCTGTTCAGCGCTGGCCTGGAGTTGTTCAAGTTCAGTCATATGTATTTAAGCATGATCTAAATTAAGCGTATTCTAAAATAAGTAACCAACGTACGCCAGCGTAAAGAGCGTAAAGGAGGGTAAAACAGCCGCGGAATGCTGGCAGAGTTGGGTAGAATGGCTACTCTTAGAGATAAAATCTCTTTTTAAACAATGATTAACTTTTGCTTGTAGGGAGTGTGTATGGGTTTCTGGAGAATCGTTTTTACTATTATTCTGCCCCCGCTTGGCGTGCTGCTGGGGAAGGGATTCGGCTGGGCATTTATCCTCAATATCGTTCTGACGCTGCTGGGCTACATTCCTGGTTTGATCCATGCCTTCTGGATACAGACGCGTAACTAATTCCTTTCTACTACGGCGCTTTGGCGCCGTTTTCTTTGTGCCCCTTTCTCCTCTGCTACACTTTTGGGTGTTGATTGTTAATTACCGAGGTGGATATGGGACTCTTCAATTTTGTAAAAGATGCAGGTGAAAAACTGTGGGATGCGGTCACTGGAAACCATGACACAGCCGATCTGGCAAAAAAAGTGCAGGAACACCTGAACAAAACCGGCATCCCTGATGCGGATAAAGTGGACGTGCAAATTAACGAAGGCAAAGCCACTGTTTCTGGTGAGGGATTAAGTCAGGAAGCGAAAGAAAAAATTCTGATCGCGATTGGTAATATCTCCGGTATCGCCAGCGTAGACGATCAGGTTAAAACCTCTGCACCCGCGAGCGAAAGCCAGTTTTATACCGTGAAATCTGGGGATACCCTGAGCGCTATTGCCAAACAGGTTTACGGTAATGCCAACCTGTATAACCAGATATTTGAAGCGAATAAACCAATGCTGAAAAGCCCGGATAAAATCTATCCTGGGCAGGTTTTACGTATTCCGGAACAGTAATATTATTCAGGCTTATTGCGTCAGCAATTTACCGGACATAGCCTGTTGAATTATCGGAATCGGCGTCAGCAGGTGCTGGCGCATTAATTCGCTGGCGCGCGCGGCATCACGTGCCAGAATCGCTTCGGTCAGCGTTTTGTGCTGATCGTGTTTGTCTTCCAGCATTTCAACCGACAGCACCGTTTTACGTAGCCAGATAAACCGGTAGCGCGCCGCCAGAGAAAACAGCCGTTCACGCATTTGCAACAGATATTGTGAACCACAGCCGGCGACAATCGCCGAGTGAAACGCCTGGTGGCGCTGATCCCACTCGTCGAGCATCTGTTCGCTGGCGTCAATGGCCTCAAGCTTACTGAGCATATGTGCGCGCGCCAGAATTTCAGCTTCCCAGGCGTCGTCGCCGCGTTCAATGGCCAGCGCGACCAGCATGGCTTCCATATTGGCGCGGGCATCGAAAATATCGAGCAACTCCTGCTCTGACATCGGGGCGACACGATACCCTTTCTGATTAACCACCGTCACTAACCGCTCGGCAACTAACTGCGAAAGCGCTTCGCGCAGCGGTCCCACACCTAGCTCATAGCGTGAGGTTAGCAGGCTCATACGCAGTTTTTCATCAGGCTGATACACACCGCGGATGATGTCGTTCTTCAGCCAGCGGTATCCATCAATGGCCGTCGGTTGGGGAATGGCGGTCATGGTCATACTCCTGAAAGGATTTCCCGGCCTGAGCCGGGAACAGGTTTAATGCGTATTTTGCAATGGTGCTTTTTGCCACGATAGCAGTTTTTTCCAGCGTGACATAATGGGCACGGTGCAAATAATTCCTATGGCTAACAACCCGGTAGAGATAACTTCCAGCTGTTGTGCCGGGCGAAACAGCATGACCACCAGCACAAAGATAATAAACGCGATGACCAGCCAGGTAAGCCACGGATAGAGCCACATTTTCAGTTTAATTTCACCGCCTCGCGCCAGCAGGATTTTGCGCATCCGCAGTTGAGAAACGGCAATGACCAGATACACCAGCAGCGCGATGGCACCGGAGCTGTCGATCAGGAATTTAAATACCTTGGCCGGGGCGTAATAATTGACGATGACGGTGAGGAACGCGGCACCTGTCGACAGTAACACCGCCACATAAGGCGTTTTGCTGCGGTTCGTTTTACCCATAAAGGCGGGGGCATCGCCACGGCGGCTCAGGGAGTAGAGCATACGCGATGACGTATACAGCGCGGAGTTAAGACAGCTGGTCACCGACAGTAAAATGACGCAGTCCATGATCAATTTCGCGTGCGGGATATGCAGTAGCTCCAGCACCGAGCGGTAAGAACCGACTTCTTTCAGGCCCGGCATATTCCACGGGATCAGCGCCACCACCACAAAAATAGAGCACAGATAGAAGATAGAGATACGCCAGATAACCGAGTTGGTGGCGCGAACGATATGTTTATCCGGGGTATCGGATTCGGCGGCGGCGATGGTAACTATCTCCGCGCCCATAAAGGAGAACATGGTGATTAACATCGCGCTGATCACGGCGCCAAAACCGTTGGGCATAAAGCCGCCCTGATCCCACAGGCGTGAAACTCCGCTAACTTCGGCATAAGGGTAGAAACCGCTAATCGCCGCCGCACCGAGGGTAATAAACGCCAGAATGGCAACCACTTTGCACAGCGCCAGCCAGAACTCGAATTCACCGTAATTTTTAACGCTCAGCAAGTTACTGCCGGTTAACGCCAGCGTGATAACCAGAGAAAACAGCCAGATAGGAATGCCCGGTACCCAGGAGTGCAGAATGATGGCGGCAATATTCGCTTCCAGAGGGATAACTAACACCCAGAACCACCAGTACAACCAGCCGATGGTATAACCTGCCCACGGCCCGATGGCCTTATCGGCGTAAGTGGAAAAAGAACCGGTATCCGGGGTGGCAACGGCCATTTCGGCCAGCATGCGCATAATCATCACCACCAGCAATCCGGCGAACAGATAGGCTAATAATACTGCGGGACCGGCTTCTGCAATCGCCACACTTGAACCGACGAACAAACTTGCGCCGATTACCCCGGCAATAGACAGCATGGTGACGTGGCGTGATTTCAGCCCGCCCCCTAAATCATGTGATTGTGACACTTGCCCCATCTTTAAACCTCGTTATTGTTATTGACGTCGCTTCCTGCACCTTACCCGTAGGCCCGGTAAGCGTAGCGCCACCGGGCATCACAACATTGCCGGATGGCAGCGCTTGCGCTTTATCCGGCCTACAATTTCACGTTTTTATTCGGGGGTTTAACCCTGCTTTGCCTCGGCAAAACACTGGGCGATAATGTCCAGCCCCTGGCGGATTTGCGCATCTTCAATGGTCAGCGGGACAAGAATGCGCAGCACGTTGTAGTAAGGTCCGCAGGAGAGCAGGATCAGTCCTTTCTCGCGTGCACGCGCCACCACTTCCGCAGTCAGTTTGGCGTCTGGTTTCGTGCGATCGCCGTTTTCGAACAGTTCGATAGCAATCATCGCGCCCAGCCCGCGTACGTCGCCAATCTCGCGATGGGTTTCCGCGATAGCCAGCAGGCCTTCGCGCAGGGTTTGCCCCAGCTCGTTGGCTTTTTGCAGCAGATTTTCCTGTTCGAAAATGTTCAGTACCGCCAGCGCGGCGGCACAGGCAATTGGGTTACCGGCATAGGTGCCGCCCAGACCGCCCGGTGGGATTGCGTCCATGACTTCGGCGCGTCCGGTCACGCCCGCCAGCGGGAAGCCTCCGGCGATGGATTTGGCGAAGGTGGTGAGATCGGGTGCAACGCCCATCTGCTCCATGGCAAACAGCGTACCGGTGCGACCCGCACCGCTCTGTACTTCATCGGCAATCAGCATGATCCCGTGTTCGTCACAAATGGCGCGCAGCCGTTGCATAAAGGAAGGAGAGGCCGCGTAAAAACCGCCTTCGCCTTGAACGGGTTCAATCACGATGGCGGCGACGTCTTCTGGCGCGGCATCGTTTTTGAAAATGCGGTGAATGCTGGCGATAGCATCATCTTCACTGATGCCGTGCAGCGGGCAAGGATAAAGCGCACGATACACGTGGCCCGGCATCAGCCCCATTCCGGCGGAGTACGGATTGACTTTCCCGGTCAGTGACAGGGTGTAGTGGGTACGACCGTGGTAAGCGCCGCTAAAGGCGATAGTCCCCGTACGCTTGGTGGCGGCGCGGGCGATTTTCACCGCGTTTTCCACCGCTTCAGAGCCGGTGGTCACCAGCAGGGTTTTCTTGGCGAAATCACCCGGCACTTTCTTATTCATGATTTCACACAGCTCCAGGTACGGCTCATAGGCCAGCACCTGGAAACAGGTATGAGACAGCTTTTTCAACTGCGCTTCTACCGCTGAGACGATCTGCGGATGCAGGTGACCGGTGTTCAGCACCGCAATACCGCCAGCAAAGTCGAGGAATTCACGGCCTTCAACGTCCCAAACCCGACAGTTTTCTGCCCGCTCGGCAAAAATAGGGTGGATCTGGCCTACGCCACGGGGAACGGCGTTGCTGCGACGTTGCATAAGTTCTTTGTTGGTGCTCATCAGGTGTTCTCCAGTATTTGTTTTATTAAAGGCCGATGCACATATATTTGATTTCTAAGTAGTCTTCGATGCCGTATTTCGATCCTTCACGGCCAAGACCGGAGGCTTTTATCCCCCCAAACGGGGCGACTTCGTTGGAGATAATGCCGGTGTTAATCCCGACGATGCCGTACTCCAGCGCTTCGCCAACGCGGAAGACGCGGCTTAAATCACGGGCGTAGAAATAGGCGGCCAGACCAAACTCGGTGTCGTTGGCCTGAGCGATGACGTCAGCTTCGTCTTTAAAACGAAACAGCGGAGCCAGCGGGCCGAACGTTTCTTCTTTGGCGACCTTCGCGTTATCTGGCACATCCACCAGGATGGTGGGCTGGAAAAAGTTACCGCCCAGCGCGTGAGGCTTGCCGCCCGTGATAATGCGCGCGCCTTTATCCAGAGCGTCGGCGATGTGTTCCTGCACTTTGGCAACCGCTTTATCGTCGATCAGCGGTCCGGTGGTGACGTCAGGTTGCAGACCATCGCCGAGATGCAACTTGCTCACCGCCTGCTGGAGTTTTTCAGCAAAGCGCTCATACACGCCGTCCTGCACGTACAGGCGGTTGGCGCAGACGCAGGTTTGACCAGCGTTACGGAACTTCGATGCCAGCGCGCCCTCCACGGCTTTATCAAGATCGGCATCGTCAAAGACGATAAACGGCGCATTGCCGCCCAGCTCCAGCGATACTTTTTTGATGTCTTTGGCGCACTGCTGCATTAACTGACGGCCGATTTCGGTCGAGCCGGTAAATGACAGCTTGCGCACCAGCGGGTTGCCGGTCAGCTCGTTACCAACCTCGCTTGCAGAACCGGTCACTACGCTGAAAACGCCTGCCGGGATCCCGGCGCGATTAGCCAGTTCTGCCAGCGCCAGTGCGGAGTAAGGGGTCTGGCTGGCGGGTTTAAGCACCATCGTACAGCCAGCTGCCAGCGCCGGACCGGCTTTACGGGTGATCATCGCTGAGGGGAAGTTCCACGGCGTAATCGCGGCGGTAACGCCGATCGGCTGCTTGATGACGAGCAGACGCTTATCGGCCTGATGACCAGGGATCGTATCGCCATAGATGCGTTTGCCCTCTTCGGCAAACCACTCAATAAATGAGGCGGCATAGGTGATTTCGCCTTTGGCCTCCGCCAGCGGCTTACCCTGTTCCAGGGTCATCAGGTGGGCGAGATCGTCCTGATGCTCAATCATCAGGTTGAACCAGCGGCGCAGGATATTGGCTCGCTCTTTGGCGGTCAGCGCACGCCAGGCCGGTAAGGCGCGGTTAGCGGCGTTAATCGCTTCGCGGGTTTCATCTGCCCCCATTTTAGGTACGCTACCCAATTGCTGACCGTTGGCGGGATTGGTTACCGCGATGGTCTCGCCGCTGTTGGCGTCACGCCAGTTGCCGTCGATCAGTGCCTGCTGGCGAAATAAG
The DNA here is from genome assembly GCF_030332605.1 of Citrobacter sp. Cpo103. Classification (NCBI taxonomy): domain Bacteria; kingdom Pseudomonadati; phylum Pseudomonadota; class Gammaproteobacteria; order Enterobacterales; family Enterobacteriaceae; genus Citrobacter; species Citrobacter sp. Cpo103. The sequence goes on from NZ_JAOWHO010000026.1 coordinate 29,982, forward strand.
GTTGGATCGTTAAGTTGCATGATTGCTTCCTGTCTTAATCGGTTTAACGGGTAAATGCGGCGTGTAATGTCTCCACGCTACGTGCCGCACGCAGCGTGCGTCCGGGATTACTCTGGTTCTCCAGCAGCGCATGAACTTTGCTGACAATATGTGCGCCGATAGGGATCGCCGACGTTGCCGCCGGAGAAGGGGCGTTACAGGTGTGAATTGAGCGTGGCGTGGTGACAAACAGAAAATCGTCGATAAGCTTGCCATCAGGTGATACCGCCTGTGCCCGTACGCCCGCAGGCCACGGTTGCAGATCCTTGAGCGTCAGGCTCGGGCAGTACTTTTGTACCAGCCGCAGATAACCGCTTTTGCACAGCGAATTCTTCATTTCACCAAGCCCTGAGCGCAGGTTGTTTTGCAGCACGCGGCGAATACCAGAAGAGCCGAGGATCTCCAGCGTATCGCTGAGCGAGAAGTCACGTTTACGGTAGCCTTCACGTTTAAATGCCAGTACCGCGTTGGGGCCGACGGTGACGCTGCCGTCAATCATCCGGGTCAGATGAACGCCGAGAAACGGCATCGCCGGGTCGGGGATGGGGTAGATCAAATGGTTAACTATCTGATTATGTTCTGGCGCCAGGCGGAAATATTCGCCCCGGAACGGACAGATGATAAAGCCAGGTTCAACGCCGAGCATTTTTACCAGTCGGTCCGCCATCAGGCCAGAACAGCTAATCAGCGTCGCGCCTTCATATTCCTGGCCCTGACGGGTACGGACAATCACGCCCGCAGCATGCTCTTTCAGCGCGCTGACCTCGGCGTTGTAAATAATCTCACCGCCTTTGGCCTGGAAAATTTTCGCCATCGCGGCGGTGACTTCGCGGTAGCTGACAATCCCGCTCGACGGGACAAAAATGCCGCCCAGTCCGGTGATATTGGGTTCACGCTCGCGAAGTTCCTGCGCATTCAGCCATTCGCGCTCCAGACCGTTAGCGGCGGTGCGATCCCAAAGCGCGCGCATGCGCTCCATTTCCAGAGCGGAGGTGGCAACCAGCATTTTTCCGCAGACGTCGTAGCGGATGCCGTTTTGGTCGCAAAAGGCTTTTGTGGCGCGATTTCCGGCCAGGCAAAACTGAGCCTTCAGGCTGCCGGGGGTGTAATAGACCCCGGCGTGAATGACGCCGCTGTTATGGCCCGTCTGGTGGCAGGCCGGGCCGGGCTCTTTTTCCAGTAGCGCGATTTTGGCGTCCGGATAGACATCAATCAATTGCATGGCGGTCGACATGCCGATAATGCCGCCGCCAATAATCACAAAATCATACATCCGCTTTTCCTTCGCGCTTACTGATGGGTCTGGTAGTGGTTTGTCGCGTACGCAAAATAACCACGCTGGCGCATCAGTTCGCGGCGCAAGTCCGGATGCGAAGTGAAACGATCGCGCCCGTGCAGCCAGAACAGGTTGTTGATCAGCAGGAATTTACCTACTGAAACCGGAACGGAAATAATGCTCTTGCTGGTTTCCAGCGCATCGGACAGGTCACTCAGCCAGACGCCTTCTTCATAGTCTTTTGGCTGGACGAACTGGTCGATGTAGCGCATTACCGGGCGGCCCTGCTGGTCAACGTCAAATACCGGATGGAACACTTCCTGACTGACGTTTTTGCTTGGCGGTGCGGCAAAGCGCATGGCGCGACGCGCCAGAGGATGGGTAAAGTACTGCTCCAGATGCTCCCAGTCGTCGAGGTGCAGTAGCAGCGAGTTACCGCCGGTCATGTTCTGCTCGTCGATCTTCATCATCAGCACGTAATCGGTGATTTCTTCGAGGTAGGTTCCGTCGTTGTGCAATTCCATCACTCGGTGAGGCTGGCGCAGATAGCTGTCTGAGTTATCGACGTTTTTCACCACAAAACGAGCGTAATATTGACCGCTCATCGCATCAAAATTAGAGCGTCCGATGAGGTGCGCTACCGCCGTTGCCAGCTTGACCATCTCTTCCGCCTGCGCCACGTCGTCTACGCCAACGGCATTGATTAGCAGTGCGCCTTCGGCACGATCGAGCAGGGTTTTCAGCAGCAGGGGCTGTAACTGATTGCCGCACAGGTCGTCGAGGATTTTGCCCACTTTGAAGCGCAAGAAGGATTTGTATTCCAGCGCCTGAACCGGCCACTGCGCGACGGCCTGCAGAAATTGCTCAGTGGTCTCAGCAGAAAAAGTCAGCTCCAGCAGGCGTGGGGATTGGGCTGACGGTTTCAGCGTGAAACCGCTGTAGTGCTGGGCTGGATCTTCAGCGTTCGGTTTTACGGCAGTCAGTGCGTTCATCAAATCGTTCCTCTCAGTAGATTGTCAGGGAGATATGGCGCAGCTCGTTTCATAGCCATAAATTAAAAATATCTACATTTTTGAAAAACGCGCACAGAATGAACTTGTTTGTTTATTATTTGTGATCAAAAGCAACAATTATTTAACATTATGAAGGGTGTGGGTTAATGCGAGGGAAAAGATAAAGTATTTTAAAACAGTGGGTTAATCACGCTGCCGTTGGTGATGAGTCAACGGCAGCGGCAAAGTCAGTAACCGACTTTATAAATACGCCCGGTTTGGATGCCTTCCACACTGCGGCGGTAGGCGTTGGCGACGGTGGTGGCGGGCACGCTTTCAAAGCCCGGGAAGAAACTGTCGTAAGCTTCGGCGGATTCACTCAGCACGGTCGGACTTATCAGGTTAATGCGTTGACCATGGCCTAGTTCACAGGCCGCGGCGCGAACAAATCCTTCCAGCCCGGCATTAATCGTTGCGGCGTTTGTCCCCTGTGCGATGGGCTCGTGGGCGATAATGCCGCTAATTAACGTTATCGATCCGCCAGCATTCAGAAAATGCTGCCCGGTTAATGCCAGGCGTATCTGGCCTAATAGCTTATCCTGAAGCCCCTGATTAAAGTCCTGGTCGGTCATTGTCGACAGCGGCCCAAAGAACAGATTACCGGTGGCGGAAACGATCGCATCTACCCGACCGACTTTTTCAAACAAGGCCTCGACACTCTCCTGCGAGGTGATATCGACCTGGTAATCCCCCTGAGTGCGACCCACGCGGACCACCTCATGTTTACGGCTCAATGCTTCTGTAACTGCGCGACCCACTGTACCACTGGCACCAATAATGACGATTTTCATAACCACCTCCGCAATAGTGTGAGCCGCTATTCTTTAATGAAAATGAAATCAGATAAACTGGCTAAAAGTTAGATGATTACTAACCAGGGGTTTGTAATATGGATAAACTGCGCGGCATGGAAACGTTTGTCGCCGTGGTGGAGAGTGGGAGCTTTACTTCTGCGGCGACGAGGCTAGAGATGTCTGCGGTGATGGTGGGAAAATATATCACCCAACTGGAAGCGCAGCTCGGCACGCGTTTGCTGGAGCGCAATACGCGCCGCCAGAGTCTGACCGATGCCGGACGCGTCTATTTTGAAGAAGCCCGTCGTGTGCTGGAGCAGGTATCGATAGCCGAACGTTCGGTAGAGCGTCTGCGGCTGGCACCTGCGGGGACGCTGCGCATTAGCGCGCCCACTTCTTTTGGCGCTTGCGTGATCTCGCCGCTGGCCGCTGCGTTTTTACAGACCTGGCCAGAGGTGCGCATTGAACTGGATCTCACCAACCGGATGGTTGATCTGGTGAATGAAGGTGTCGATCTGGCGATCCGCATTGGCGATATCCATCAGACAGACGTGGTGGCGAAATACCTGTGTCCCTACCGTATGGCAATTTGTGCTTCGCCAGATTATCTTGCCCGCCATGGCACCCCCCGGACGCCCGCGGATCTGGTGGATCATCTGTGCCTGTCCCATACCGTGTGGACGGCTCGCAACGAGTGGATACTGCCTGGCGTGACGGGGGAGGTCAGATGGAAGCGCGATGCGATCCTGCGCTGTAACGATGGTCATGGCCTGCGTATGGCGGCAGTAGCGGGGGCTGGGCTGTTATTGCAACCTGAGGTGCTGCTGGCGCAAGAACTGGCTACGGGGAAATTGATTCGGATCCTGGAAGGGTTTACGCCGCAGCCGCGGCCAATTCATTTGCTGTGGCGACAGGATTTGCGTCCGTTGCCTAAGCTGACACGGTTTGTTGAGCACCTGCTGGAAGGAACGCGAAGTTTGCGCTGAAGATGAAAATGCCGGATAGGGCGCAATAGCGCCGCCATCCGGCAATTTGTTAGCCGATATCCACCTGCGGTTTGCTGTTGCGTTTACGGATCATGCGCAGCACCGGCGGGACCACGATAACCAGTACCGCCATCACCAGCAGCACTTTCGCCACGCCGCTGGCCCACAGAATATCCATACTGCCGTTACTGATAGACAACGCCCGGCGCAGGTTCTGCTCCAGCATTTCCCCGAGAACGAAGCCCAGAATCAATGGCGACATTGGGAAGTGCATTTTACGCAGGATGTAGCCCAGCACGCCGAGGGCGACCATCAATACCAAATCGAAGGTGGTGCTGTGAACGGCGTACACGCCAACCGCGGAAACTGCCGCGATAGCCGGTACCAAAAACCACAGCGGGATGGTCAGCATGCGGGTAAACAGACCGATCAGTGGAATGTTCATCACCAGCAGCATTACGTTAGCAATCAGCAGCGCTGCAATCAGCCCCCAAACGATATCCGGCTGCTCGGTAAACATGGCTGGACCCGGGGTGATGTTGTACAGCGTTAGCGCGCCCATCATCACCGCCGTGGTACCGGAGCCCGGCACACCGAGCGTCAGCATCGGAATAAAAGAGCCGCAGGCCGAGGCGTTGTTGGCGGCTTCTGGCGCCGCAACGCCGCGAATATCCCCCTTGCCAAAGCTGTCGCTGTTGCCGCTGAGCTTTTTCTCGGTCATGTAGGTGATGGCACTGGCAATGGTGGCGCCAGCGCCAGGCAGAACGCCGACGAAAAAGCCAATCACTGATGAACGCAGGGTGGCCCCTACGCACTGTGCGCCTTCTTTGGCGTTGAACAACATGCGGCCCGTTTTACGCACCAGCGTCTGGCCACTGCTGGTATGTTCCAGCATTAACAATATTTCAGAGACAGAGAACAGCCCAATCACCACCACGATAAACTGCACACCGTCAGAGAGATGGACACTGTCAAAAGTAAAGCGATAAACCCCGGTGTTGGCGTCTACGCCGACGGTCGCAAGTCCGAGACCGATAAGCGCTGCCAGAAATGATTTCAGCGGATTTTGCGCCATCATGCTGCCGAGACAGGCAATGGCGAAAACCATTAAGGCAAAGTACTCCGCTGGACCGAAGGCCAGCGACCATTGGGCTAACGCCGGGGCAAACAGAATGATGCCGCCGATGGCGATAAGCGAACCAAAGAAAGAGCTGACCGCCGAGATAGAGAGCGCCACGCCACCGCGTCCTTGCTGCGCCATCGGGTAACCATCCAGCGCGGTCATAATCGCCGCCGCATCGCCGGGAACATTCAACAGGATGGAGGAGATGCGCCCGCCATATTCACAGCCTATGTAGACTGTAGCCAGCAGGATCAGCGCGGATTCTGCGGGCAGATGCAAAGCAAAGGCCAGCGGCAGCAGGATCGCCACGCCGTTGATCGGTCCAAGGCCGGGCAGCAAACCCACAATGGTGCCGACAAAACAGCCTATCAAGGCGATGACCAGGTTTTCCGGTGTCATTGCCACCGCGAAACCCTGAGAAAGATAAATCCAGGTATCCATCGTTTCTCCGTTAACCCAGCCAGGCGCCGAGTGGTAAGGTGACGTCAAGCAGTCGGTCAAAGGCATACCACAGCAGAATGCCGAGCACCGCGCCGGAAATACCCGCAGCCGGGATGGTTGCACCGAACAGCATGCCAATCACCACGGTGAGAATGGCGGTGGCGATGGGAAAACCGAGCCACTCAAAACCCCAGGCGTACATCAACAGAACAATGACCATCGTCAGCAGCTTTTGCAGCACGTGGCGACGGGGCCAACTGATGGTGTCCGGATGGCGCAACAGCAGCGCCACGGCACAGACCAACATCAGACCGATAATGCCAAGCGGGAAGGGACGCGGCCCTACGGGTTCATAGCTGTATTCGCTGCTGATTTGCCAGGCCACGAACAGCCCGGCTATGCAGAGCAACAGCCAGATACCTGCGAAAATACGATCGCTCATCATCTTTGCCTCTGCGTTTACTTCGCCAGACCGAAGGCTTTCGCCTGCTCACGATAATCCGTGACCTGCTTTTTCACGTAGTCGTCGAGCTGTTTGCCACTCATGTTGAATTCAAACAGGCCGCGCAGATCGCGCTGCTTTTTAAACTCATCGGTCTGCTGGAGTTTGTTAAAGGCATTAACCCACCACTGATACTCGGCGTCGCTGACTTTTGGCCCAACGTAGAAGCCACGAATGATAGGCCACACGAGGTCATAACCCTGCTCTTTGGCGGTTGGCACGTTGGCTAACTGTCCCGGCAGGCGTTCATCAGAGAACACCGCGAGCACGCGGATTTTGTCGCCGCTGAGGTAAGGCACCATCTCACTGAGATCGCCGGAAACCACCTGCACGTGATTGCCCATCAGTGCGGTAACCGGCTCGCCACCGCCTTCAAAGGCCACATAGCGCATCTTGTGTGGATCGACATTGGCTTTTTGCGCCAGCAGCGCCGACTTCATCCAGTCCTGGCTACCGATAGAGGCACCTGCACCAATGACCACGCTGTTAGGGTCTTTTTCCATTGCCGTCAGCAGATCTTTCAGCGTTTTCCACGGTGAGTCCTGGCGCACGGCAATCATGCCGTAGTCGGTACCCACACTTGCCAGCCAGCGGACATCATCCACGCCGTAGCGACCAAACTTGCCCTGTGACAGGTTCAGCAGTGAGCCGCCGGAGAAGGCCACTACGGTTCCCGCTTCAGCCGGGCGTTGAGCGACGATCGCGTTATAGGCCACGGCACCAACGCCACCGGGCATGTAGGTGACGCGCATCGGTTTTTCGATAGCGCCGGTTTCCATCATGCTCACCTGAATCAACTTACAGGTGAGATCGAAACCGCCGCCGGGTTTAGCAGGGGCGATACATTCAGTGCGCGATGGCGCTTGTTCCGCCAGTACAGAGGTACTCATCAATAAAATGCTTGCAGTAAGGGTACGAAGTAACTGTTTTTTCATTGTTTATCCTCACGCCGGAAAACCGGATTTTCGGGTACGGAAGAAGATTTTTGTGATTATGTGAGCCGATGTGTAGCAGTTCGGTTGCGTGATTGTTAAAACATTAACCTTTCAATTCCCTTTCAATGCGGCAGAAACTTTACAGGATGTGATATGCGTCTCTTATTAGCGGAAGATAACCGTGAGTTAGCTCACTGGCTGGAGAAAGCGCTGGTGCAAAACGGTTTTGCCGTTGACTGCGTGTTTGATGGCCTGGCAGCCGACCATCTTTTACATAGCGAAACGTATGCGCTGGCGGTGCTAGACATCAATATGCCGGGGCTGGATGGTCTGGAAGTCGTTCAGCGGCTGCGCAAACGCGGGCAGACGCTTCCTGTCCTGCTGCTGACGGCGCGTAGCGCGGTGGCCGATAGGGTGAAAGGGTTGAACGTCGGAGCCGATGATTATCTGGCAAAGCCGTTTGAAATCGAGGAACTGGATGCCCGGCTGCGGGCCTTGCTGCGTCGCAGTGCGGGACAGGTGCAAGGCATACAGCAACTGGGGGAGCTGGCGTTTCACGATGAAGGCTATTTTCTGTTGCAGGGGCAGCCGTTGGCGCTCACGCCACGTGAACAGGCGCTGTTGACGGTGCTGATGTACCGTCGGTTGCGGCCGGTTTCACGTCAGCAGTTGTTTGAGCAGGTCTTCAGCCTGAGTGATGAGGTTAGTCCCGAAAGCATTGAGCTGTATATCCATCGTTTGCGCAAAAAGCTACAGGGAAGCGATGTGCGTATTGCTACGCTGCGCGGTCTGGGCTATGTGCTGGAGCGTAGCGATGAAGTGGGTTAAACCCCAATCGTTGTACCTGCAACTGCTGATGTTTTTGGGCTTGCCGCTAATGTTGCTGTGGGGGCTGTCGGCATTTAACAGCTATGTCAGTGCGCTACAGGCGGCGACCCAGGCGTATGACCGCACGCTCCTTTCATCCGCCAGGACCGTTTCCGAGCGGCTGGTGGTGCGCAATAAACAGCTGGAAGTGAACGTGCCATGGGTGGTGCTGGACAGCTTTGAATTGAATATGAATGACCGACTGTACTACAAAGTGGTTGATCCGGCGGGGAAGGTTATCTCTGGTTATGACGATTTACCGGCGATGCCGCCAGCTACCTCGCGCACGCGGCTTTATCCGGCGCTGGCATGGTTTTATCACACTGAATATCGCGGTGAGGCAATCCGCGTGGCACGTCTTCTGCAGCCCGTCAACGAAGGCGGCATTGTCGGCATGGCGGAGATTTATGTTGCCGAAACGCTGCAATCGCGGCGCTATCTGGCGCGACAGCTGCTGTTTTCCTCGTGGGTTTCGCAAGGGCTGCTGGTGCTACTGACTCTGGTGCTGGTTGGCTGGCTGCTGCGCCGGGTGCTACGCCCGATGCGCCAGCTGTCATCGCTGATGGTGCGTCGTGAGCCAGGCTTGCTGACACCGCTGCCGGAACTGCTGCCATGGTCGGAAACCCGTCTGCTGATTGTGGCTTTCAACCGTTATCTGGACCGACTTCGCGGTCTGATCTCTCGTCAGGAGCGCTTCAGCGCGGATGCTTCCCATCAGCTCAAAACGCCGTTGGCGGTACTGAAAACTCAGGCATCGGTGGCTCTCGCCAGCACCGAACCGCGGCAATGGTATGAGAGTTTACAAGCCATGAGTAGCACGCTCGATAATACCATTCAACTGACGGAGAGGCTGTTGCAGTTGTCTGCGGTGAAGCGCAAGGAGCAGGGGGAAAGGCATTTCTCGCCGGTTAATCTGTATGAGGTGGTGCAAACCAGCTGTTTTACCCGACTGGCGCAGTCGCGTAGTAAAGGGATCGATCTGGGCTATGAAGGGGAACAGGACGCGGTGTGGGTCGAGGGAGATGAAGTGCTGCTCGGTGAACTGTGTGGGAATCTGCTGGATAACGCACTGAAATACACGCCGTCACAGGGGATGGTGACCGCCCGACTGCAACGAGAAGGAGAGGCCGTGGTGCTGGTGGTCGAAGATAGCGGACCGGGCATAGATGAGCAGATGGTTCATCAGGCTCTGCTACCGTTTCATCGTCTTGATAACGTAGGCAATGTCCCAGGCGCCGGGATCGGCCTGGCGCTGGTCAATGATATTGCTCGCCTGCATCGCACGCATCCTCAGCTAACGCGTAGTGAGACATTAGGTGGGCTGAGGGTTCAGGTACGCTTTTTAAGCGTTACCGTATGAGGTATTCATGGTGATGATATTTGTTGTTTAATTATAATAAAAAGTAATTAATTGTATTATTAATATCATTTGAAATGTTGTCTTAAGGCAGCTGTTTTTATTTTAATTACTGTATTAAACAGTAACGCTAAAGTGATTCAACGTCACTGAAACAATACTTTTGTGCAATTTATCATACATAAAACACTTTTTCATAGACCATGAGATGTTATCTGTCAATAGCGATAATGTTGTTAAAGGTTATCTTTTTTGCTGAGGTAGATAAAAATCCTATTGATATCAACTGCATTAAAATCATATAGATACGATTTCACTGGAGAGGGTTGTCACAGTAATGAGTATTATTTTTTACATTTACTGACAATGTGCCATTGCGTTTTTTAGACTTGTGATATAATTAGCAACATGAAATGAGAAAAAAACAATTAAAGATCAATAAATAATGGGCTGAGATATGCTTAAAAAATCGCTAAAGATTAGCAGCCAGGGATATCCAGTCTTTTTAAAACTGGTCGATTTCATTGTTATCAATGTGACGTTAATTTTTAGCGCCCATTTGCTGGGTTTGGTGCCCTTTAACACCATTGCCATTTTGAGTCTTCTCTTCTCCATCTTTTTCTTGCTGTTTGCTGAATACATTAAAATGTACCAGCAAAAGATTAAGACGATCGGTTTACGTAATCAAAAGCGCTTGGTTTTTTGTACGCTGCTGGCGATTTTTTTTAACGAACTGGTCAGTATGACGGTGGCTGAACCTGAGTCACTGGGCTACTTAGACAGACTGCCTTCCCCTTTTTATTCAGCCATTATTTACTGGTACTTCATTCCATTACCTTTTCTTTACTACATTCGTTTTTTTATTTTTAAGTATTCAACGAAAAAGAGTATACGGGTGGCGATTATTGGTCTGACCGACAATGGTCTGGCCGCAGAAACCGCGCTAATGAATGAATACGCCAATATCACATTAGATCTGGCCTTTTATGATGAGCGCGCCTTATCTCGTTGTGGCGATGTCGTTGATAAGGTTAAAAGTCCCTTTCGTGGTCCGGTTATCAATCTGGTCGAGGAAGCCAAGAAGGGAAACATAGACGAAATCTATATTGCTTTACCGATGGTTGCTTTACATCGCATTCGTCACTTTTTGGCCATGATGTCAGACACCACCGTAGATACCTATATTGTCCCTGACTTTTATACCTACAGTAACAACATGTCCAAGTTACGATCCATCCACAATCTGCAAACTATCGGTATCTTTAGTTCACCTTTTGAGGGGGCTGGCTCGTTTATTAAGCGGGCGGAAGATTTGGTTCTTGGCAGCGTCATTATGGTGATGATTTCCTCCCTGATGCTGGCGATTGCCATTGGTATCAAACTCACGTCCCGTGGGCCTGTTTTTTTCAAACAGGACCGCTATGGCTTGAGCGGGCAAAAAATTAAGGTCTGGAAGTTTCGTTCTATGCGCGTCATGGAGAATTCCGATACGGTTATTCAGGCCACTAAAAACGATCCACGGGTAACCAAATTCGGGAGCTTTTTGCGCCGCACTTCGCTGGATGAACTTCCGCAATTTATTAATGTTTTGCAGGGAAGTATGTCGATTGTCGGTCCCAGACCTCATGCGGTTACGCATAATGAGCAGTACCGCAAACAGGTCGAAAATTACATGATTCGCCATAAAGTTAAGCCAGGGATCACTGGGCTTGCGCAGATCAACGGGTTCCGTGGGGAAATCGATGCGCTTTATAAGATGGAAAAAAGGGTTCAGTACGATATTGAGTACATTCAAAACTGGTCGTTATGGTTGGATATAAAAATTATTATTAAAACTATTTTCAAAGGATTTGTCGGTAAGAATGCATACTAAATTACTCGTTATTACCGGAATCGTGATATCGCAGTCCGCATGGGCTGATTTAACACCGAAATCACACATTGGCTTTGCGGGGATAGACTTCCAGGGCAAGGTCGCTGTGGACTATGGTTATAATGATAACGTGTCTTATCAGCCACATAGCAGCGATGCTATCGGTTCCTCGTTTCAGAGTGCTGCGCCCGTTCTGAGTATGATTGGAGAGCGTGGTCAGGATAAGTATTTGCTGATGTACTCTGGGGATTATCGTAACTACTCAAGCGATTCTGCTGATAACTACAACGATCATTTTTTCCGTTTTAACGGTGCCTGGCGTTATGGGCTCATGCATGGCTTAACCCTCAATCTGGAGGATTCGCTTGGGCATGAATCCCGCGGCCGTGATATCACCGAGGGTTTTCTACCGAGTCAGTTTGAGCAGTATGGGATTAAATCTCCGCTGACGACGAATTTTATCAATAGTGAATTGCGTTACAGCTACGGTGCGCCTGATGGTCGCGGCAAAGCGGAACTGGCATTGTTATACAAAAAACTGACTTTCGGTAACACCTCTGATGTTCGGGACAGCAGTGAGGACTTCTACAATTATATTCAGGAACAGGAATGGCATGAAAATAGCCTGATAGCGGAAGTTTTTGACCAATACTCATCCAGAACGCGCTTTCGCTATAGCTTTATTACTAACCAGCGTCGCTATGATAACAACTCAGATAAAGACACTAATGAGTATTATTTGCTGTATGGCCTGAAGTCGCAGTTGACGGGGAAAACCAATGTCGACATGAATATTTCATGGCTGTATAAAACATTTGAAAACAACGCAAACTCGCATGATTTTAATGGTCTAAACTGGGACATAAAAGCGGAGTGGAAGCCGTTACAGCAGTCTGTTTTCACGGCCCATTCTGCGCAAAGCATTAAAGACCCATCGGAAGTTGGGGGATATATTTTAGTGACCCAGTATGGCCTTTCTTACCAGCATTTCTGGTTAGGTACTCGTTTTTCTACTTTATTGGACTACTCATTCACTTCGGAAGACTATAAAAAACAGAACAAGGATCGGCATGATAAAGATGGCGTGTTTAGCGTCACCATGAGCTATGACTACACGCCGTCGGTTAATTTTGAGATTAAATATCAGATAGATACATTAAATTCGAATAAGGATACTGACTCGTTTTATATCGGTCCCAACGACAATCAGGAAGTCATTAGAACGTTGGGTTATGATAATTCTATGATTATGCTTAAAGCTAAGGTTCAGATCTAAAATGAAAATAATAGAACTGTGCGCGGTTTTGCTATTCAGTATCCTGTTGGTCGGATGCACAGCGTCCAGCCCGCGATTAATGGACGATCCTGCTACTGTTCAGCAGGATTATCGGCTTGGGGCGGGGGATACGGTCAATATCGCTGTTCATGGTCAACCCGATATGACGATGCGGTTTATTTTGGATAAGAGCGGGGAAATTAATTTCCCGTTTGTTGGTGCTCTTAAATTACAAGATAAAACCGTTGATCAAGTGACTAAAGAATTAACTCAACGCCTGACCGGAGATTATTTTACATCTCCGATGGTGACGGTGAGTATTGCCGAGTTCCGCAAATACTATGTTTCAGGTGAGGTAAAAAGTCCAAATGGCTTCGCCTATGAGCCAGGGCTTACCGTCGAGAAATCTATTGCGCAGGCGGGTGGATTTACAGATCGTGCTGACCGAAAAGATATCAACATTCGCCTGTCAGGGAGCAATCAGCTGCTTGAGAATGTCGATTTAACGCACTCTGTTCATCCTGGGGATGTCGTGATTATTGGCATGGGGTTCTTCTGACGATGAAACTATCAATAGTGGAAAACGGCAAAAAACGAGAAAGCAGTGTCGAATTCTCCCGCTTTGCCAAAGAGCTGAAAAAGAACGCCTGGAAAATCGCGCTGGCCGGTATCGTTGCCGGGGTCGTCGCGTATCCGTTAATCAGCATGATGTCTTCAAAGTATGTTTCAACGGCGACGGTGCTGATTAAGGCGCAGGCTGATAACGTTTCTCCGTTTCCACAGGTTGATGGTTTCGATTCAACGCGCAGTGGTTACTACGAAACACAATATGCGTTGATGCATTCACGTATTGTGCTGGAGCAAGCCGTACGTGATATGAAGCTGGATGAAAACCCGGAGTTTACCGGGGAAAAAGCCGGTGCTCAGGGGGCTGATAGCAATGAAAGTCGACAACTGAGAATGGAGCAAGCGCTGAAAACGCTGGCGAAAAATCTGAATGTCATTGGTATTCGTACGACGAACCTGGCGTCTATTACCTATGAATCAACGTCCCCTCAGGTTGCGGCTGACATTGCGAATGGCGTCGCGCAGGCTTTCATCAACTACACGGTGGAGCAGAAACGCCTGAAGGTGGAGAAAGCTCGCGAACTGAATTTTGAAAAAATGGAAGAGATTCAGAAGTCGATAGCTAAGCAAAAAGACGAGATGGACAGCTATCTGAAAAATGCCGGGCTGCTGACCTTCCGCGGTATCGATGGTTTTGAAACCGAGCAGTTAAGTATCGTAACCAATCGCCTGGCCGATGCGACTCAGCGTCGGGTTGCCGCTGAATCCGTCTATAACGAGGTGAACGGGGGAGGTAAGTCCATTGAGAGCGTTATCTCGCTGCCTTCGGTCTCTAACCACGCTCAGATCCAGGATTTGCGCATTGCGTTGATTCAGGCGCAACGAACGTTGTCCGAACAGCGTAAAGTCTATGGGCCAAAAAATCCTGCCATTTTAAAAGCAGAAGCCGATGTTCAGTCGATCCAAAGCCAGACCGGACGAGTGTTGGGTGAGCTGAAGGTCGGTTTACGTCAGCAATATCTGGCGGCGCTGGCGGACGAAAAAAACTATCAACAACAGGTGGATGAGCAGAAAGAGATCTTCCAGAAAATGGCGTCAAAACGGGATGTCTGGAACAGTCAAAAGCTGTCGTTAGATAAAATGGAAGACCTGTATAAATCGCTTTATCAACGTACTCAGGAGCTGTCGCTGTCCGGCGTGAATGCCGATGCGGTGTTATACGACCCTGCGGTACCCGCGTTAAAACCGGCGAAACCGAATAAATCTTTGCTGTTGCTGATGGTGGTCATGCTGGTGGTGGTGTTCTGCATCATGTATTTCATTGTCAAAGCGGCAATGGATAACTCAATCGGTACCCTCAGTCGCATGAAAAAACGGCTCAATGTTGTTCCGTTGGGTGAAATTCGTCGTTTTAGCGGAATCTCAGGGCGCGCGCAGGTGCGGGACATGATCATGAAGAACCCGCTTAATGCCGATATCGTGCACGGTATCCGTACCCGGATTATGCTGGATAGGCGACCTTTACAGACGCTCGCCGTGGCGTCAACGGAGCACGGCGATGGGCGTTCTTTGTTGGCGAATCTGTTAGCGAACTCTTTTAGTTTCGACCAGAAAACACTGCTTATTGATGCGGATTTCTTTAACACTGGTGGGCTCACATCCGAGCTGGCGTCAGCTACATCCGCAGGCTTAGCGGAACTGCTGCGCGGGGAGGCAGAGCTTGAACAGGCGAGGATCAAACTCAGTGATAATCTCGACTTTATTCCACACGGCAAGAACACCATCTCATCTTTACTGATGCTGTCTTCGGAGCATGTTGAACTCTTAATGCGCGAGCTGAAATCGCATTATCAGCGCATCATTATTGATGTTGCTGCCGTGAATCAGAGCCAGGATGTTCAACTGATCAAACGTGCCGTCGATGGCGTTGTTTTCATTGTGAAAGCCGGGGTGGGGTCGGCGGGACAAATCGCCAACGCGCTGGATAAGATCGAGGAAAATAACGGCGTGGTGATTGGTGCGGTGCTCAATGCAGTTGAAGAAAAGGATCTTGAGACGCAAGAGGGTCTGCGTTCACTGAACTTCAGTACCGATCAACTGATGGCAACGCCAGGCCGCGTATGAGTCTACTGAAGAGCGCTTCCACGATAGCCGGTTCATCAGTCATCTCGCAGTTGATTGGTGCACTGTCTATTTGGTTGATTTCACACAAGTACGATATGGCTGAAGTAGGGCTTTATGCGCTCAACTACAGCATCGCCGTGGTGGGCGCTCAGGTGTGTACCTTTGCATCACAGCTGTTAATTCCTAAACAGCAGGATGACGAACTGGTGCAGAATGTCGTGTTTTGCTTAATACAAAGCACGATCATTGCCTTACCGTACGCCGTACTCACCGCGTGGCTGTTTTACCAGAACATCCTGTTTCTCTATTTGCTAACGCTGGCAACGGCGTGGGTTTTAATCTCAGAAAACCTGTCGCTACGCACGGCCAACTTTCGTTTTCTGATTTTCCAGCGTATTTCTGTTTCTGTGGTCGTTGTACTTTCCGTTCTTCTTACGCACCATGTACAACTATTTTATTGGTCGTGGGCCTGCGCGACGATGGTGCTGACCATAAACTGTATTTTGCATTCGTTTGATATTCGTTCGGTGGCGGCCAGACATCTGCGACCCGCCAGTAATTGGCATTTTTTCAAACAGAATATTCATCACATTACCAAAGTGGGCAGCGCGGAAGTGCTGGCGATGGCCAGCAGCAATTTGCCTATTATGCTGATTAACTTTTGGTTCTCGGCGCTGACGGCGGGTTATTTTTCCGTGGTTAGCCGCTTTTGCCTGGCTCCGGTGGTGATCATCGGGAATGCGGTGCGCAATACTATTTTTTCCAAATGGTCTATCGACTTCAGAAATAATACCTTTAACTATCAGGAGTATACCAAGGTACGTATGCTATTGCTGGTATTAGGGGTTATCTGTACCCTTGGGGTTTTTATTTTCTATCCGATTGTGATGCGCCTCGGTTTTAGCGAAGACTGGATTAACTCCATTGAGACGTCACGCTACATGTTGCCCTATTTATTCCCTGCGCTGGCGATAAGCCCTCTGACGGTGATAGAGCTTATTTTTGGTTCCCATCGCTATTTTCTGCGCATCCAACTGGAACAGCTGGCGATTGTACTCTTCGCTTTTGTTGTGACGCCCTATTTTTATAAAGATTATGCAACGTCGGTCATCTTGTTTTCTTCACTGACATTTATTCGCTATGCCTTCATTTATCTAAAAATGAATAAGCGAGCCAATCTCCTGAAAGACAAGCCGGTGATACTATGACGCTTAATACCGGATACTATTTACAGGTTTATACCTTTGTCACGCTGATCCTGTGTGGCCTGGTGCAATACTTTACCGGCATGCAGTCAGTGCTGTGGATACCTTTTTTCCTCACCTTATTGATGGTGGGATTATTGGTGATGCAGACGCGTGATGGCTCCTTACATCTGGATGCCCAGGAGACGATTGTCCTGGCATTGTACTTTTCGTTTCTGGTGCTGGCTGGAGCATCGACGCTGATTCAGGGCGGGATCACCGTCGCGATTGTGGCATTTAAAAACGAAATTGCGCTGTCGCTGGTGATGATCTGTTTGCTGCTGGGCTTTTGCCGGGAGTCACAGATTTACCGCGCAACGCGCTATCTGTATTGGGTGTTTTACGCGCAGATTCCGGTAATGATTTATCAGGTGTTACTGGTCGTTCCCCAGCGCGTCGCGGTGCGTGGTGAAGATGAGAAATGGGACTCCGTGGTTGGCACGTTTGGCGGTGACCCCATGGGGGGCGGGAATACTGCCGCAATGGGCCTGTTTTGCCTGTTAATTATGTTGTTAAAAGTCTCAGAATATAAGCATGGACTCACCACGTTCAAATCCATGGCGCTGCATATTGTTCTCGGTATCGGGTTATGCATCATTGGTGAAGTAAAGTTTGTCATTCTGCTATCGCCTATATTCCTGGCGTGGGTGTGGCTTTCACCGAGCTACGTCAAAGACGTTAGTAAGGTCAATCTGAAGACGTTATTGGTTATTGTGGCGGGAATGCTGTTGCTTATTAGCCTGTCGATTGTGATCCTCGCGTACTATTATTCTACGGCGTTCGGTGGCGATCCATCGAAAAGCTCGTTAAGTATTTTTATCGACTCCTTAAGCTATATCTTTGATCCGAACTACATTATGTCTACCGGTGAGTTAGGGCGCTTTACGACGTTCCTGTTCTGGTTGAAAAATAACGATCTGTGGGGGCTTTCAGGAACGTTATTTGGCTACGGACTCAATGCAACTAACAGTGGTAGTACGGTGTCGCCGGGCTTTTTGAATATTATCTACAACTTAATTCTTGACTCGACTTCCCTGAGTATGCTGCTGTGGGAAGTGGGGGTGATCGGCACGTTGCTCTTTATTAGCTTATTCATTTATATCCTGAAGGTTTGTCAGCCAAAGCCATTACTGATGCTTGAGCAACTGGACCAGCAGGATCTTCAGTTGTTGAGCTTTGCACCGGCGTTTAACGCTTTTGCGATTAGTTGCTTAATTAGCTTACCTTATAGCCAGATACTGATGATTACACCGATGTTACAATTCCTGTTCTATTTATCACTAGGATCAAGTTTAGTGATTCGTCGAACCGTCCTTCGCTGCGTAGGGTAATTGTATGGACCAAAAACCGTTTATTTCAGTGAGTATTAAAACACTCAATGAATCTAAATGTATTGAGAAGACGATTGACAGTATCCGTAAGCAGCTTATTGATTATCCACACAAAATTATTGTGGCAGATAGTCTGTCAACGGATAACACCCAACAGCTTGCGATCGATAAAGGGGTGACCGTAGTGTCCTTAACTGACCCTGGCGATCGCTGCTGTGGCGTCGGGCACCAGTTAGGTTATCTGTATAGTGAAGGGGATTATCTGCTGCTGATGGACGGCGACATGGAACTGGAAGAGGGCTTTGTGGATCAGGCGGTCGCGTTTTTGCAGGCCGAACCAGAATATGCAGGCGTTGCGGGAACCGTTGAAATGGACGATGCCGTTAACTATGAATTTAAATCGCGTAAGCAACGCATTAATAAAATCTATCCACTCGGGGATAGCGATCATCTGGGTGGCGGTGGGCTGTATCGTCGGTCGGCAATTGAAAAAATTGGTTATCTGACTAACCGTAATTTGCACGCGTATGAAGAGGCTGAACT
This sequence comes from Citrobacter sp. Cpo103, assembly GCF_030332605.1. Classification (NCBI taxonomy): domain Bacteria; kingdom Pseudomonadati; phylum Pseudomonadota; class Gammaproteobacteria; order Enterobacterales; family Enterobacteriaceae; genus Citrobacter; species Citrobacter sp. Cpo103. The sequence goes on from NZ_JAOWHO010000026.1 coordinate 48,312, forward strand.
GGGCCTGCGTTTAATCGAAGCAGGCTATAAACTGCGGCGTCTGGATATTCCTTACTTCAGCCATACGTCACATACGCTGCCGACGTTTAAGATGCTGGCGCGGCGCTGGACCAGCGGTTATTACCAGGCACCGGGTGAGCTTTTGCGTTGTAGTTGGGGGAAGCCTTGGTTTTCCCAGTCATTCAACATCGTGAAGAATGAGGCGGTATTTGCGCTTTACCTTATTCTCTTATTTGTGGCGCTGCTCAGTTTAAATATCAATGTGTTTGCCGTTGCGCTTCTACCATTACTGGCGTTTGCTTTGTTGAAGATTGTGCAAAACCGCTCGTTAACAGATGGGCTGCAAAGCGTTATTAATTTAATCGTACGCTCAGCGGGGCTGATCAAAGGTATTTTTTATCCGGTACGCGATCCGCTGACTCCGCCTAACAGTAAAATCATTCATGAATAACCGGGGCAGGCGCCATGAAAGTATTATTGGTTAACAAGTTTTTTTTCATCAAAGGCGGCGCGGAAACGGTTTATTTTCAAGAGCGCGATATGCTGAAACAGGCCGGAGTGCAGGTTATTGATTTCTCTATGCAGCATGAGAATAATTTCCCCTCGGACTATACGGATTATTTCGTCAGTAATGTGGACTACCACAAAGCGAGCAATCTGCTGGGTGGTATCAAAACGGCGGTTAACTTTATTCATAATTCGCAGGCCTGCAAAAAAATGCTGGCGCTTTTAGAAAAAGAGCGCCCGGATATCGTCCACTTTCACAACATCTACCATCAGTTAACACCGGCATTGATTAAAGTTGCGCGCAATTTTGGCTGCAAAACGGTGCTGACTGCGCATGACTATAAGATTGTGTGCCCCGCGTATTCCATGCTGCGCGACGGCAAAGTGTGCGATTCCTGTATTACCGGAACGGTTTTCAACGCCTTCAGGTATCGTTGTCAGGAAGGTTCAGCCTCAAAAAGTTTACTGCTCTCCCTGGAGGCAACCTGGCAGTACATTGCACAAAACTATCAGGCACTGGATGTGATTGTTTCACCAAGCGTTTTTTTACGCGGTGTTTTGCTGCGCACGCTGCCAAATTCGCGCATTGATGTCATCGTCAATGGCGTTGATGATAGCCGTCCCCTGGCCGAAGTAAGCGATGAAGGCTATATGCTGTACTTTGGCCGTCTGAGCCGTGAAAAGGGCGTGGCAACGTTGTTGGCAGCGCATAAAAAAATGCGGAACAGAGCGCCGCTGAAAGTTGTGGGGCACGGTCCGTTGCATGATGAATTAGCCGCCAAATACCCTGATGTTGATTTTTTAGGTTATGTGCAACAAGGGGAGGCGCTCGATAAGCTTATTAAGCATGCGCGAGCGGTGATCCTGCCTTCAGAATGCTATGAAAACTGTTCTATGGCGATATTAGAAGCGATGTCCTTAGGCAAACCGGTTATCGGGTCGCGCATCGGCGGTATACCGGAACAAATTCGTGACGGTGTCGAAGGGATTTTATTCGAACCGGGTAATGTGCATGAGTTAGCCAATGCGATGGACGCTCTGGCTGACTCGCCTGAGAAGGCGAGGAATATGGGCTTACAAGGTCGTGCACGGTTGAGTGAAAAATATGCGCTGAGTAAACATATGGATACCCTACAGGCGCTGTATAAAGAACTGCTGAGCAGGCCATAGTATGAGTAAAAAAATAACGGTTTTTGGAACGCGTGGTATTCCCGATGTATTGGGTGGTGTGGAGACACACTGTCAGAATCTTTATCCTGCCATTAAACGGCAGTTCGACGTGGATATTTGCGTGATCGCTCGCTCGCCATATGTAAATTACAAACTATCGGTATATAAAAAAGTCGAAACCTACGCGCTGTGGGCACCCAAAAAGCGCTCGCTGGAAGCTATTGTCCATTCCGTTATAGCGGCGTTTAGGACACGTATCGACCATTCGGATATTGTGCATGTCCATGCTATCGGCCCTGGCCTTGTGATCCCACTCTTACGCGTGATGGGTAAAAAGGTGGTTTTTACCCACCACGGGCCCGATTACGATCGGCAGAAATGGGGATATGTAGCCAAAAAAATATTGTTGCTGGGTGAGCGTTGGGCGGTGAGATATGCCAACGAGGTGATTGTGATTTCTGAAGTTATTAATCAACTGATCCAGAAAAAACACGGTCGCTATGATGCGCATTTAATTCACAATGGCGTGAACGAGCCGCGGTTATTATCACAGCTCACCATCGACAATACGCTCTCCCGCTTTGGGCTGCAGCCGAAAAACTACCTCGTGGTGGTTGGGCGGTTTGTGGAAGAAAAAGGGATGCATGATGCCATCGCCGCTTATCAACACAGTGGTTTGACCATACCGTTAGTACTAATTGGCGATGCGGATCATCCGACCGAATACAGCGTGCGCCTCAAAAAGCTTGCCGCCGACACGCCAGGTGTTGTGATGACTGGTTTTTTACGTGGTGACGAACTTCAGGCGGTGTTTTCGCAGGCTAAATTGTTTGTGATGCCCTCATACCATGAAGGATTGCCCATTGCGCTGCTGGAGGCAATGTCATTTTCTCTTCCGGCCGTCGTCAGTGATATTCCGGCTAACCTTGAAGTTCAACTGCCCGCCGAGGCCTATTTTAAGGTGGGTGATGTAACCGGTCTGGCTGAAAAATTAGGCCAAGGGGCAACAGCAAATAGCGTGGACTATGGTGTATATTTGCAAAACTACAATTGGCATGAAATCGCCAAAAAGACGGTTAACGTCTACCACTCCATTGATAAAGATATAGGTTAATTTTGACCAGTCCTCAAAATCGTCCTCCTGCCATCGAACGGTTTTACGCTCACCTTGATGAGCGGATAGCGGAGGAATTGACCCCTGAACAAAAAGAAGGGGTGGAAAAAGCGCTCCTTGCTACAACCCTGACTTCGCGGCATCAGATCGATATTCGCAGAAGCTTTCCTTTTTTCAGCAAGCGTTATTATCTGGTTTTTTTGTTTGGCAGAGATTTACGCCGCCAGCATCGCCAGGAATCAACCCTGTCGAGAATGTTGCTCACTTTTTTGCTGCTGATTGCCGTGCTATTCGTCACCTGCTGCATATTGCTGACGCTGTATATGATCAAATCCGCGTTAGGTATTGATGTGTTCCAAAATTTTCACGTAGGTATCTGGGACTGGTGGTTAAGTCTGAAAGACCGCTAGCGTTAACAAATTGGTGGAGGACGTCTTTGCGATGAAGCGTAAATGGGTTTGTGCGTTGTTGTGCATGTTTTTCCCGCTGACGGTTATGGCCGCATTGACGACCGTTACCCCCAAAGCATTGACGGGCCCGTTAACCAATCCGGGGATTGGCGTGGCAAGTTTTCATCAGGGATACGGTGAAACGCTGGGGCTGGCGGACTATCCCAATACCGGATTTGAATACGAGCGTTTTTACTGGCGGGATCTGGAGCCAGTCGAAGGCCAGTACAATTTTGCGTTGGTGGATGATGCCTTTAAATACGCGGCGGCACATCGCCCTGCGATGAATGTCGGGCTACGCTTTATGGCTCTGGCAGAGCCGGAAAGCGGTTCGCAAATTCCTGACTGGCTGATTAAAAAAGGCGTGAAAGGAACCTGGACGCCGGATAAAAAGACATTTGCCCCGGATTTAGACGATCCTCTGTTTATTCAATACAGTCAGCGTCTGTTGAACGCATTTGGTAAGCGCTACGATGGTAATGAGAATCTCGCGTTTGTTGATATTGGCATGGTGGGATCGTGGGGAGAATGGCATAACAGCAACTTCCCGAACCTGAAGCCATTACTGGAGCGATACACCACGGCGCAACTGGATCGCTACGTCGCGATGCACTTTTCTGCTTTTCCAGTGACGCCAAAAACCATGCTGATAAGCGGCGGTCAAAGTCTGGCGAATGCGGTGGCGCGTGGGGCAGGATGGCGTGCGGACTGTTGGGGAGACCTACGCGTATTTTCAGACTCCTGGAACCATATGGCTGATGATTACCCGCAGCGATTGCTGGCTGCACAGCAGAGTTATTCAGGGTTCAACGACGCCTGGAAACGTGCGCCGGTGAGTCTGGAGATCTGCTCGTATATGCAGGACTGGAAGAACACCTTTCACTATACACGTGCTGAAGTGCAGGGGATTTTTGACTGGGCGGTCAAGCAGCACGCCAGTACCATTAACCTGAAATCGAGAACGATTCCCAGCGACTATCGACCGATGGTCGACGATGCGCTGACCAAATTGGGCTATCGATTTCGCCTTGCGTCCCTGAGTCATGAGCCCGTGTGGGATAGCGGACAAACGCTGACATTAAACAGTACCTGGTACAATGAGGGTATCGCACCGATTTATCTGCCTTACATGCTGGCATTCCGGGTCGTAGACAGCGCCAATAAGGCGGTGGCACAGGGGAATTCCGCGGAGGATATTCGCCGCTGGCTCCCCGGTAAGTATCAGGTCAGTTATGCGTTATCTATGCCAGGCCGACTGGCGAAAGGGCAATACGCGATTGAGGTTGCGATGCTGGATAAGTCAGGGGCGGCGAGAATTAACTTTGCCAATGAAGGGAAGCAGAGCAGCGGCTGGTACCGGGTGTCAACAATAACGGTACGCTAGTCAGACACAGCAGCGAGCCTGACGGTCAGGCTCGCTGCTGAGAACATTAAATTTGATACCCATTCGGGTTATTTTTTTGCCAGTTCCAGGTGTCACGCATCATTTCATCAAGGTTGTAGATGGCCTTCCAACCTAGCTCTTTGTATGCCAGCGATGGGTCAGACCAACATTCGGCAATATCTCCGGGTCTTCTGGCGACAAACTGATAGTTTATTTTTGTCTGCGCCGCTTTTTCAAACGCCTCAATCAGATTAATTACGGAATAACCGACACCGGTACCGAGATTAATCACTTTGTAAGCCGCGCCTTTGTTCTGGCAATCCAGCGCGGCTAAATGACCGGTCGCCAGATCCATGACGTGAATATAATCACGCACACCGGTACCATCAGGGGTTGGATAATCATTACCGTACACCGACACGGTTTCCAGCTTACCAATCGCGACCTGGGAGATATACGGAACCAGGTTATTAGGGATACCGTTAGGATCTTCACCAATCCGACCTGATGGATGGGCGCCAACCGGGTTGAAATAGCGCAGACAGGTAATGCGAAAATCGGGTTGTGCACGTGAGAAATCGGCCAGAATTTGTTCGACCATCAACTTAGACGTGCCGTACGGATTAGTGGTACCACCCGTGCGTGATTGCTCGCTCAGCGGTACGCTTTCTGGATTACCATATACCGTGGCAGATGAGCTAAAAATGAAACGATTAACGCCAGCGGCCAGCATCTCATCCAGTAAAACCAGCGTTCCGGTAACGTTGTTTTCATAGTAGGCGAGGGGCTCTTTTATCGACTCTGAAACTGATTTGAGTCCCGCAAAATGAATGACATCGGTGATGTTATGGTCGGCGAAAATGTTTTTTAATGCCTGCCTGTCGAGAACATCGGCGATATAGACAATGGGCTCTCTTCCGGTGAGTTCCGCGACCCTGTCCAGCGAGATTCTGCTGGCGTTCGCCAGATTATCGATGACTACGACATCATCGCCTCTTTCCAGTAGCGTTAACACAGTATGTGAACCAATATAACCTGCACCACCAGTGACAAGAATTGCCATACAGACTCCAGAAAAATGCTATAAACCCGAGCGATTTTCTACCAATGCCACCCGAGAATCCAGTGAATCAGTTATTTTGCCGGGTAAGGTAAGTGTTTCTGTATTTTATCATACATTTATATGCTATTTTTTTAAAGATTGCCAACAGACTGAACTTATTAACTTTTGTATCATAAACAATATAGTTATTTGAGAAGTTCAGCGTGTGGACGCCGTCACTGTGGTTGATCGACGAATTGATTTGTTCGATCAGAGTTTCAGCAAAATTAGTGTCGTTTAGTGTCACTAATTCTTTGATATATATTGATTTTCCATAAGTTTCAGGCGTGCACTCCTGTGTAAGGAAGTACATTTTATTTTCGACCTGATAGGAGGCACCTGCACCTCGATGATGGGGATTGCTCACCTTCAATGAGGGGGTAATCCGCTGCCATTGTCCATAAATATGATCTGCTGAATGAATAATTATTTCGTTATCCATCGTGGTGGACAACAGATAACAGGTTTCATTAATTGAGATAAATACGTTGTCGGTTAATTGGGTATCAGAGATTAAAACTTTAACTTGCTTCCAGCGTGCAGGGAACTCAATTGACTGAAACAGTATTACCTCTTTTCTTTCTGAAGACTCGGGGATCATGAACAGTTGATCGTTGATATGTATCAGATAAGGGAATGACAAATGACACTGTAAGTCGTCAAAGCCTTCAAGCCTAATATCTTCAAGTTCAACCAGTTCACGGTCAAGAACGCGACATCGTAGCGTGCCTTTTGAGTTGCGAAAGCTAAGAGCTTCATAGAAAACATACAGTTTATCGCCTTTTTCAATCAGAAAAGGATCGGCCTGAAATGTATATTTCTTTTTTAACTGCTGCGCAGTGGATTTGCTTAATATCTCCAGAGTGTTGTCGGGGAATGAGTGTGTACCATTATCCTTAATAAGCATGATGTCCCACGACTCATGATAAAATAACTTATCCATTATTCTTTTTATTTTTGTTTGCATTTGCACCTGATCCTTTTTATCGCCAGCACCATGTATGAACAGCTGTTTGCGACTCAGTGAATGAGCCTGTCGCAATGTTGTATAAATGTGCGAAAACCGATGTGGAACACCAGTGGCTACTTTAAAACTAGTCGCAAGCCCGTTTTTTGTCCACTAACAGAAATAGGGAGAGGAGATGTCCAGAGCATCCTTGCTCCAGTGGGGAATTACTCGAAATGCACCTGCGGGTTATCTGCAAGGGAAACGTAGGTTTTGCTGTTTTTATCCAGGGTACGGATTTCACCGCTTTCGATGTCATACACCCAACCGTGCAGACGAAGCGCATTATTGCGCAGCCCAACCGCGACACAAGGATGCGTTTTAATGTTGTTAAGCTGTGCGATAACGTTCTCTTCCACCATGGCATTAACTTTATCGATTGGGTTATCCCAGGTTTTTTTATCGACCACGGCTTTCGCGGCATCGGCATAGTGCAGCCAGTGAGCGACAGCGGGCATCGGATCCAGGGGCTGGCTATCGGCAATGGCTTTCATCGCGCCACAATTGGAGTGACCGCAGATGACGATATCCGTTACGCCAAGTGCGACAACCGCGTATTCGATGGTTGCGGATACACCACCCGGCTCCGGACCAAATGACGGTACGATATTACCGGCGTTGCGGATAACGAAAAGCTGTCCTGGATCTTGCTGAGTAACGAGTTCTGGTACCAGGCGGCTATCGGAACAGGAGATGAAAAGTGCCTTAGGATTCTGGCTGGATGCCAGGCTGCGGAAGAGTTCCTTGCGTTGAGGGAAAATCTCTTTTTGGAAGTTGAGGAAGCCCTCGATGATATGTTGCATAGCAGTGTCTCTTGTCTCTGTTTAAGCAGGTTATGATGAAGATCACACTTTCCAGTTTAACACCAGCCGACAGAAGGGAAAGACTTTATAGCAGTTCAGCAACATCTTTGGATAATTTTGCCCCACCGTGGCAGGGCAAATCGTGTGATGTACGCTATGCGTTTTGCCATTTCTGGTATGCCGCTTTTAGCCGGTTCATCGCTTCTACCAGTACCGGGCGTGGGCAGCCAACGTTGAGTCTCATGTGCCCCTCTCCACCGGGACCATATTGCGCCCCAGGTGATAGGCCAAGCCTGGCGTCATGCACAAAAAAAGCGCTTAGCTGCTCATCGCTGAGATCCATTTTTTCCGCATTCAGAAACAGAAGATACGACGCGCCGCCATACACAATGGAAATCAAGGGACAGTACTTTTCGATTTCACTTTTTACAAACGCTACATTGTCGGCCAGATAGGTCAATAATTTCTGGTGCCAGTCGGCGCAATGAGTAAAGGCGCTGTAAATGGCCGCCTGCTGCAATGAATGGGTCTCTGCAAGGTAGCAGTTATCCAGAAAGTGGTAGAACTGATGGCGTAATTCATCATTCTTAATAATGGCGATTCCGCCCTGGATCGCCGCCGTATTGAAGGTCTTGCTGATGGAAGTAAGCACGATTGACCGACTATCTGGCGCTTCATCAACAGTAAAAAACGGCAAATGGCGCTTTCCTGGCAGGGTTAAATCACTGTGCACTTCATCAGACAGAATGATGACCCCAGCCTGCTGGCAATAGTGGCTTATTTTTTCCAACGTTTCCCGCGACCACACCATTCCACCTGGATTATGCGGTGAAGGGAACAAAAACATTTTGCACTGCTTGAGTTTCTCGCTGAAATCATGCCAGTCAAATTCATAGTGCCCGTTTTTCTCAATGAGGCGCGTCTGAATCAAATTCCTGCCGCTGGTGTTTACCAGATTAGGATAGGGATCATAGATTGGCGTACAGGTTAAAATATTATCGCCTGGACGGGTAAGCGCCATTAAAGAGAGTACGATAGTTTTTATAACACCGGGAATAAAATGTAACCAGTGTGCCTTGATATCGGCATCATACTGTTGTGCATACCAATGAATAACAGATTCTTTCCATTGTGGATAATCCAGGTTATAGCCTTGCACAGGCTGCGATACCACCGAACGCAGCGTGCTCATGATTGGCTCTGGTGTCGCAAAATCCATATCTGCAATCCACAGCGGTAATACATCGGTGGTACCGTACATCTGTTGTAATTGCCCGTATTTGCGACAATTAACATCCCTTGTGACAATATCATCAAACAAAGACATTGTTGACTCCTGGAAGTCTCTGAAAATAGTGTAAGCAACGCAAAAGCGAAGAATGTTTATGTATATCTAATGGATATATTTAATTTACCCTGGTGATAGCTAAGATTTAGCTATTTAGTAGTTTATGATTTTTGCTCAACCATATTCTCAGTGGCTTCATTGGGCTCATATTTAGCAATGCCAATACCGGTTGCCGCCCACAGTAGGGCAAAGATGACGCCGCTGTAACAGAGGATTGCCCAGGGCAAGTAATCAAGCGTGGCAACGCCCAGCATAGTGGCGCAATAAACGCCTGAGGCAGACCAGGGGATAATCGGTTCGACAACGGTTCCGGCATCTTCAGTGGTTCGTGAGAGGTTTTTTGCCGCAAGACCTCGTTTTTTGTACTCCTCTTTAAAGGCATCACCGCACAGCAGCAACGGTAAGGTCCCATTTGCCGTGCAGGCACAGATGGTAAATGTCGTCACAATCGTGGTAGCCACCAGGCGGAATGTGGATTTAACGCCTTTTGTCAGCGCGTTTATCACGGTGTGCAGAGAGCCTGTCGCACTCATTGCCCCGGCAAAGCTAAAGGCGCTGAAAACGGTAACGAAGCTGCTAAACATTGAAATAGCGCCGCCTCGCTCCAGTAAGCGGGAAACATCGGAAGACAGTGTCGGCAGATTATCTCCGGTAAGCATTGCGAGCTTAAAGCCACTGACAACGGATTCGCCGACAGAGGATGCCGTGAATTGCTGAAAGACTAACGCCAAAATCATTGAGACTATCGTAGATAAAAAGAGCATCGGAATGGGCGGTCTTTTTGACAGTGAGCCATATAAAACGATGATCGGCGGGAGTAGCAGCAGAATATTAAAGTGATAAATCTGACCAATAGAATTCATCAAGTTGGTAATGTTTTCTGGCGCGCTGGACGAGGCATCAATGCCCATGCCCATATAGCTGTAAACGACGCAGCAAATAATAAAACCCGGGCCGGTAGTCCACAGCAGGTGGCCGATATGCGAGTACAGGTTTACCCCGGCAGCCAGTGCAGCCATGTTGGTTGAATCAGAAACCGGTGAGAGCTTATCACCAAACCAGCAGCCTGAAACAATAGCACCAGCGGCAATGGGCAGCGAGACATTCAGACCAATCGCTACGCCAATCATGGCAATACCAACGGTCCCGATAGAACCCCAGGAGGTACCGGTGCATACTGAGATCAGTGCTCCCAGCATAAATGCCGAAATATAGAAATACTGCGGATTAATCCACTTCAGACCATAATAAATCATCATTGGAATAGTGCCTGACACCATCCATGCGCCAATTAAGAAACCGATACTGGCGACGATTAATATGACCGGCAGCGCTTCAGATATTTTATTGCAAATAGATTGTAGAATGTCATCCCATGTATAGCCGTGAGCGATGGCGATAAATGAGGCGGTTGCCGTTCCCATCAGGATCATGGGCTCAGCTCGAATATTGAAGATAAAATATCCGATACTAATCCCGCCCAGCATGACTACCATGGGTAAAACTGACCAAAAGAAAGACAATGGCTTTCTGTTGTTGGCGGTGCAGTTATTTAATTCCATAATTCCATCCCAATCGTTAATGGTTGAACACGTCAAATAAATACCTGCTACAGGTCACTCATGTCTGAGCAACATAGTTGCCAGAGTTCATGGCTGAACCCTATTTTATTAACTGCTGCAGATTATCTTTTTTGACCTGCTATTCTGGTGCTTATATTTAGTAGTAAGGTAAGAGAACGTTTGGTGAATAAATTACCCCTCGGCATAAGGTGAATGATGTCGGCGTTGTTGACTCAATTTTCGATACTGCTGTGGCGGCATGCCGACGTATTTATGGAACGAGCTGTAAAATCGACTGCTAGAGCGAAAACCTGCAATTGTAGCGATATCCAGAATTGTTTTATCCGTATCGCTGAGTAAAGCCCGCACATGGTTAATGCGCATCGCGGTAATATACTGTTTCATCGTCAGTTGCATCACCCGATGAAAAATACCCATCGCATAATTGGGATTGAGCTTAACGTGTTCGGCAATAGCATCAACCGTAAGCTGTTTGTCGCAGTTGGCGGCAATAAACTCCAGCATCTGGCTGACGTAAAACTGTGAATGTCGTGAAATACTGTTTTTCTGGGTGCGCGACGTTTTGTTACCCAGTACCGGCCGCCAGCCAGCGAGGCTAAAGCGCTTGAGCATTAGCGCGATTTCATCAATGGCTAACTGGCGAATTTGTTCGTTATCGCTATTGAGTTCATTCTGCCAACGCTGTACTTCAAACGCGCTCAGCTGCTGTGAAGCCAACGAAGTAATCACCATCCCGTGGGTTACGTGATTAATCAGCTCCCTGTCCAGCGGCCAGGATAAAAACAGATGCATCGGTAAGTTGAAGATGGCCATCTGTTTACAGTGCCCGGCATCCGTGAGTTGATGGGGAGTACAGGCCCAGAACAAGGTGATAAAACCCTGTTTGCTCTTCACCACTTCGTCATTAAAGAGATACTCCACATCACCATCAAACGGTACGTTCACCTCAACCTGGCCATGCCAGTGGCTGTAGGTCATAGCCAGCGGCGCCCGCAGTTCGACATCCATACGCTGATACTCGGAATAGAGCGCCAGCGGACTTCGCGACTTTTTCTCATAGCTGCGACACATATGTGGGTCGAGCGGCAGCTGCGGGGTACTTTTTGCCATTATGGTTGGGTTCCTGGATAGTGATTCCGGCCATGGGGTAACACCAAAGCATGAACATAGCTTAACCGAAAAAAAACGTCGTTTTCTCTCCATTTTCGCGAAGTTATTCCCAAAAACTCAGATCCTGTGCCTGTCGCTTGCCGATCTGAGATATCGGGAATGGTGAGCTTTAATCTTAAAAGCGCTCAATCATAAGGGACTTTGCAGTACCTGACGGATGCGGCGCGGGTACCTTATCTGGGCCTACTAAAGCCTGTAAGCCGTAGGCCTTATAAGCGAAGCGCCATCAGGCATTGATGACCAGTAGCTTGCATCATGCGGACTTTATCGTTAGAGGGGGAGGCTCACAAACCGTACAGTTTTATTTTTCTATAGAGCGTGGCAATGCTGATCCCCAGTTCTGTCGCGGCTTGTTTTTTTCCCTCAACGCTTGAGCCGAATCGCTGGATGACGTTTTCGATAGCTTCCCTTTCCGCCTGTTTTCCTTTGCTGGCAAGCTGACGGGGTTGCGCGGCCATCGTCGTTTTTCTACCGTCAGCGGCGGTGAGCAGGTAGGGGGGAAGATGGCTGGCGTTGATCCCGGCGGCTTCTCCGCGCATCACAAAAATGTATTCGATCACGTTGCGTAATTCACGAATGTTGCCCGGCCAGTGCCAGGCATAAAGGCGGTTAATAACGTCATCAGGCAGTTTTTGCGGTGGTCGCTGGTAACTGACCGAGAACTCATCGGCAAAATACTGTGCGAGGACCGCGATATCAGCCCGGCGTTCACGCAGGGAAGGAAGTACCAGAGGGACCACGTTCAGGCGATAGAAAAGATCTTCGCGAAACTGATTATTCTCCACCATCGCATTAATGTTTTTGTTGGTCGCGGCAATAATGCGCACATCAATATTGATGGTGTTATTTGAGCCAACGCGGGTGATCGCCTTTTCCTGCAAGACCCTGAGCAGCTTGGCCTGCAGGTGCAACGGCATATCGCCAATTTCATCCAGAAACAGGCTGCCGCCGTTGGCCAGTTCAAATTTTCCCATTCGTCCTTTGGGATCGGCCCCGCTGAATGCGCCGCGAACATAACCAAACAGTTCGCTTTCCAGCAGTTGTTCGGGGATAGCCGCGCAGTTGATTGTCACGAAAGGCGCGGTTTTACGTGGACTGCTTTGGTGAATGGCAAAAGCCACGACCTCTTTCCCCGAGCCACTTTCCCCGGTGATGAGCACGCTGGCGTAACTGTTGGCGATTTTACCGATGGTGCTTCTGAGTTGCTCCATTGAGGGAGAGTGACCAATCAGTCGCACCTGCATGTCGGACTCATAAGGGGATGGAGTAAGGTTACTCAGGTAGTCGTGGGCATCACGAAAGATAACCATGGTTAAGCGATCGTTTTCCTGCGAGGAGAGCGAAATTTGTTTGCACAGTACATGATGTTTCTGACCTTCAAGCGTCAGCCACGCTTCTCCATCGCCATACAGGCTATCCCCGGTTGTTTCAATGGTCAGTGGTAATCCCTGAACCTCACGGTTGAGGATGCGATCGGCTGAATGATTGGCATGCCAGATAAGCCCCTTGCCATCAATCGCCACCACGCCGCGGTCCATAGCATCGATCAGACGCCGAAATGCGCCAAGCGTTTCCTGCGCGCGTAAACGCTCCAGGCATTCAAAGACCTTACTGGAGATCATTACGGCGATTTGCTCAATAAAGGTGACAAATTTATCAATCTGGCTCAGTAACGTGTCACGCTGTGCCTGGGTTGAGCAAATAATCCCGATCACGCCAATCACGCGATTATTGAGAAAAATTGGTGCGTTCAAATCCAGCATTTCAGAACAGTAGTGGTGTTTTTCACATAACTGACACAGCGGATGCTCGCCGGGATTTTTGATCAGTACCGTTTCTCGCACCTGCAATACGTGACGATAGATGTAGCCATTTTTGGCCACGTTCTCATTGAGCATATGCCGGTATTTCCCGGTACCCGCGATGCGCATTAAAGATTCATCAATGATTTCAACGTCCGTGCCCGTTATGCCAGAAATAGCGTCGGCATAATTGCATATATCATCCTGAATATTGCTGAGTACTGAAATCATGGTACTTCTCCGGCAGTGTGTCGCATTTCTCAAGGAAAATGATAAATAGGCGAAGCAATGCAAAAATGATTTGCGAAAAATCAATCTATCACGCTGTTTTTGGATGTTTTTCTTATTTTATCTTCAGCGATCACACTATTTATCAATAATGAGAATTTATCAAAATGAGGCGATAAACTGACGCAGTGATTTTTTTTGGTGTCAATTTTTAATTCTATTTAATTCATTGAAATCAAAGCCTTTATTAAAATTATTTTAAGAATTTACTCAATTTATAAAAAGCTGGTAAGCATTTTGCTCTATTGCCAATACCGATAACGGAAATATCTCTGTATTGCACCGATTACAGGGAATGAAATACCAGGACAATGAGGTTTTATGATGCAGGAAAACTTATCATTTTTTATTAACCAGACACCGTTTACCGAACATCCGAATGCGCCGTTGGCACCGTTTAGCCGCCAGGAACTGGTAAAAGCGTTGAATTTTCATCGGTCTATTCCGGGCTACGCGCCGACGCCGCTGTATACGCTACCGGCGCTTTCACAAAAACTGGGCGTAAAAAATATCTACCTCAAAGATGAATCTCAGCGTTTTGGCCTGAAAGCCTTTAAAGCGCTGGGTGGCTCCTATGCGATGGCGTGCCATATCGCTGAATTAGTTGGTAAGGATATCAGCGAACTGCCGTTTGACGTGATGACCAGTGAAGAGGTACGCCACGATCTGCAAACCGTCACGTTTGCCACCACTACTGATGGCAACCACGGTCGCGGCGTGGCATGGATGGCGCGCCAACTGAAGCAAAACGCCGTGGTGTATATGCCGAAGGGCTCTTCGCAGCAACGTCTGACCTCTATCCGTAACGAAGGCGCTACCGCTGAGATCGTCGATATGAACTATGACGATGCGGTTCGTATGACCGCAGAGCAGGCCGAAAAGTACGGCTGGATTGTGGTGCAGGATACCGCTTGGGAAGGATACGAAAAGATCCCGCAGTGGATTATGCAGGGCTACGGCACGCTGATGCTGGAGGCGATAGATCAGCTGCATCAGGTTGCGCCGACGCACATTTTTGTGCAGGCAGGCGTCGGCTCGTTTGCCGGAATGGTTCAGGGAATGGTGACGGCAGCCTGGGGGGAGAATCGCCCGAAAGTGATCGTCGCCGAAGCGTTAATTGCCGATTGCCTCTACCGCTCAGCCCGTTCGAAAGAGGGAGATGCCATTGCGGTGGGAGGTGATTTACAAACCGTGATGGCCGGTCTCGCCTGCGGTGAGGCGAACAGTATCGGCTGGAAACTGCTGCGCGATTATGCCAACGCATTTGCCTCCTGTCCTGATGAAGTTGCAGCGTTGGGCATGCGCATGTTGGGCAACCCGTTGGCAGGCGATCCACAGATTATTTCGGGGGAATCAGGTGCGGTTACTACCGGTCTGCTGGCGCTGCTGATGACCTCGCCTGAACTGGCGCAAACGCGTGAGCAACTGGGGCTGGATGCGCACTCTCGTGTGCTGTTAGTCAGCACCGAAGGGGATACCGACCCGCAACAATATCTGGATATTGTCTGGGGCGGTCAGTACCCGGGCATCAACAAATAATTCCCTGATTGAGAGATATAACGGAGAAACCCATGTTATCTGCAAACCGCATTGAAGAAGTCATTAAAAACTGTCAGGCACTGATCCAACAAAAAAGTTATTCCGGTCAGGAAGGGGAAGTGGTTAATGCCATAAAAACAATGATGCAGCATTACCAATTCGATGACATCCATGTTGATAAGTACGGCAACATTGTTGGCGGCATTGTCGGCAACCAGCCGGGGAAAACGCTGGTTCTCGATGGACATATCGATACCGTGCCGGTGAATGAAGAGAAGTGGTCCCGCAACCCATACGGCGGCGATATTGAAGATGGCAAAATTTATGGTCGCGGCACAACTGACATGAAAGGCGCCGTGGCGGCGATGATCTCCGCCGTGGGCTTTTTCGGTCAAGACAATCAGCGAAATTTTGCCGGGAAAATCTACGTTGCGTGCATTGTGCACGAAGAGTGTTTTGAAGGTATTGCTGCCCGCCTGGTCAGCGAGCGCTATAAGCCAGACTACGTGATCATTGGTGAAGCTTCCGAGTTAAACCTGAAAATTGGTCAGCGTGGCCGTGCTGAGATTGTGGTCGAAACCTTTGGTAAGCCCGCACACTCCGCTAACCCACAGGCGGGGATTAACGCAGTGTACAAAATGGCGCAATTGATCGACAAAATTCGCACGATCACGCCGCCGACGCATCCGGTTCTGGGGCCTGGTATTCTGGAACTGACCGACATTAAATCTTCGCCGTACCCGGAGCCTCGGTGGTACCGGATTACTGTCGCGCAACCTACGATCGCCGTTTGCTGGTGGGTGAAACCAAAGAAAGCGTGATTGCTCCGCTGGAAAATGCGCTTGCTGAACTTATTGCTCAGGATCCGCAGTTTAAGGCCCGAGTGTCCTACGCGGTGGGTCAAGAGTCTTGCTATACCGGCGCCACGATTGAGGGAGAGCGTTTCTTCCCTGGCTGGGTGTACGACGAGTCCGACGAATTCGTGCAGGCAGCGTTGGCGGGCATTCGTGAGGCTGGCTTTAATCCAACCATTACGCAGTACTCATTTTGTACCAACGGCAGCCACTATGCGGGCGAAGCGGGAATCAAAACCATCGGCTTCGGTCCTTCACGAGAAAACCTGGCACACACCATTGATGAGTATATCGAGATCGATCAGTTAACCGGCTCGGCCAGCGGCTATTACAGCATCATCCAGACACTCTATCGCCAATAAAAATAAAGATAACCACCTCTTACCTTACAGGCGGTGTCGCTCAGCAGCACCGCCATGGAGAATAACGATGAAAACCATTTTCAAAAACGGAAATGTAATCGATGGGACGGGCAGTGAAGGCAGAATTGCCGATGTGATGGTTGATGAAGGACGTATTGTCGAAATCGGTCAAATTGAGGTTGGCATCAATGAACAGGTAATTGATGCAACAGGAAAAATTATTTGCCCTGGCTTTATTGATACCCATACGCACTCTGACCTGTCGGCCATTATTAACCCCGCGCTGTCGGCAAAAATTCGTCAGGGTATCACCACCGAACTGTTGGGCCAGGATGGCGTCGCCTTAGCACCGCTACCTGAAGAATATATTCCAGCCTGGCGTAAAAATATCGCCGGACTGGACGGTGACACCGACAAAATTGACTGGAAGTATAAAAATACAGACGGTTATCTCAATCTGCTGGCATCGCGTCATCCGGCGACAAACCTCGCGTATTTAGTTCCTCATGGCAACGTGCGCATGGAAGCGATGGGCCTGGATGGGCGTCCTTCGACCCGTGAAGACGTGGCGAAGATGTGTGAAGTCCTTGAGCGGGAGCTAAAGGCTGGGGCATTTGGACTTTCCACTGGACTTATCTATATGCCTTGCGCCTTTGGTGATACTGCCGAAATGATTGAACTGTGTAAGGTCACGGCGAAATATGACGGGATCTTTGTGGTGCATCAGCGCAGTGAAGCTGACGATATTATCAACTCAACCCAGGAACTGATTGATATCGCCAAAGCCACCGGCGTCTGGCTACATATTTCGCATATGAAGGTTTGCGGCAAGAAAAACTGGGGGCTGATCGACCAGATGCTGGGCATGCTGGAACAGGCGCAGGAAGAGGGAATTCGTATCTCTTTCGACCAGTATCCGTATGTGGCGGGCAGTACGATGCTTGGCGTGATCCTGCCGCCCTGGGTTCACTCCGGTGGTACGGACAAATTACTTGAGCGTCTCGCCTCGCCCGAACTGCGCGCCAAAATGATTGATGATATTCAGCAGGGTATTCCTGGCTGGGATAACTTTATCGATTTTGCCGGCTTGGACCAGATTTTTGTCACCAGCGTGAAAACGGCAAAAAATCAGGATGCTGTCGGTTTGAACCTCGTCCAGTTGGGCGAGCTGCGCGGAAAAGATCCGTATAACGCCACCTTCGATCTGCTCTTTGAAGAGGAAAACGCCGTGGGGATGGTCGACTTCTACGGTACCGAAGAGCACGTGATTAAGTTTCTCTGTCGACCTGAGCAAAACGTCTGTACCGACGGCTTAATGGGGGCAGGCAAACCGCACCCGCGCGTGTTTGGCGCATTCCCTCGCGTACTCGGTAAATATGTCCGTGAAGAGGGATGTCTGAGCTGGGAAGCGGCAATCCGCAAGATGACGGGAAAACCTGCTGAAGTATTGGGTTTGCAGGATCGCGGACTGCTGAAGGTGGGTTATGCAGCGGATATTGTGATGTTCGATCCGAACACAATTACGGATAAAGGCACTTTTGTGGAACCCAATCAGTACCCGGAAGGGATTGAAATTGTCATGGTTAATGGGCGCATTGCCTTAATCAATGGCACGGAAAGTTATGCCTGTAGCGGTACGGTTATTAGAAAACAATATTAATAAATAACGCTAAACACGCATGGATCTATCGCGACTATTTATGGCCGCGGTAGATCACTACACCCTAAGGACATCACAATGAACCTACAAACGTCTTTACCTTCAGGTAAACCCAAGACCTGGAAAGCAAGATATACCGTCCTGACTCTGATCTGGCTGGCGTGGCTGCTCTCTTTTCTCGACAGAATGGTGATGAGCGTTTCGCTCCCTTATATTGGTAAAGATTTAAATCTTGATACGACTCAACAAGGTTTAATTATTAGCGCCTTTTTTATTGGTTATGCTGCGTTTCAAATTCCCGGTGGATTACTGGCAGATAAGTTTGGCTCGCGCAAAATCATGGCCATTGGTATTGCATGGTGGTCTGTGTTCACCAGCTTAACCGGCGCTGTGCTGACGCTGCCGCTGATGTTAGCAGTACGGTTCTTCTTTGGTATCGGTGAGGGATGTTTCCCGTCGGCCTCATGGAAGATGATATCAACCTATTTCCCGTCGAAAGAGCGTGGTCGCGCCACGGCGATTCAGTCAACGGTGAACACCTTAGGCCCAGCGCTGGCGGTAGTTGTGGCGGCAAGCATCATCGGGGCATTTGGCTGGCACATGGTTTTTATCGTGCTGGGTATTCCCGGTCTGTTTATCGCGGCAGGTATCTACTTATTTACGCGTGACAACCCGAAAGATCACCCTGCCATTACGCAGCAAGACCTGGCTGAGCTGGCTGCTGACGATCAGGGGAGCCTGCAAAACACCAGTGCTATCGCGTTTAAAGACGTACTCAAAATGCCGGTGCTCTGGCAAATGGCCAGCATCTGGTTTTTGTTTGATATCACCTTCTGGGGTTTTTCAACCTGGCTGCCAAGCTACCTGATTACCGTACGAGAATTTTCTCTGGCAAAGACCGGTGTCATGGCGGCCATACCTTTCCTGTTCGGGGCAGGCGGAACATTATTAGGCGGTTATTGCTCAGACAAATTCAAACCCCAGCGTAAAACGCTGTATGTCGTAACCTCTGTTATTGCCGCGGGATTCCTGTATCTGACTTTCAGCGTGAGCAGTGCAGATATGGCGGTGGTTTATCAGTGTGTCTCAGCCCTGTTCATGTTCTTTGCCATGGCGACGTTCTGGGGCATTCTGATGGATACGATCCCGAGCAACATCATGGGGCGGGCATCCGGTATTGTTAACTTTGGTGGCCAGATGGCAGGGGTTGTATCAGCGCCGATCATCGGCTGGCTTATCCAAAGCAGCGGCGGAAGCTATAACAGCGCCTTTATCTTTATGATTGCTGCACTGTTGTGCTCAGCTGTCGTTACGCTAACAGTCAAAAGTTCGCACGCAGTGGGGGCGTTGCCCAGTAAAGCCTGATTAATGTTTCTCTCTCTTGTGGCTCTGCTGTTCCAGAGCCACATTAAGGATGACGGAAATAAGTGATTAAGAGCCTATCCCATTAGGCTCTTAGTGGAAACTCAGGAATCGGTTGGAAAGAAATGCAGAGGATCTTTTAATCGTTTTCTCTAAGGAAAACAGTATAGGATTTTGTAAACTACAAAAATGAGATGTTTTGTTATCTCTTTTATCTATAACAGGAAAGGGGTAAAAAACCTTATTTTTAGGGAAGCATTCTGTATAAATGCTCATATGGTTTAATACTTCGCTGTTCAATGGTTTGGCCTTGTTACATATCTCGTTGGCGAATGCACTGCATTTGCTGCAATTACAACGACATGCAGAATAGTCAGTCGAGATGAGGGAATCATTATTGCCAATATTAAATCCTAACTTTCCTCGCCGGATATAAGCATCCATTATTCCACTGGCTTCATATTTTAGCAGTAATCCCTCCCGTTCACTCCGCGTTAAAGATGGCGATAATATATAACTCAGCAACAAGGTGGTTCTTTCATTTATGGATGGATATATATTTAAGTTGTTGATCTGTTTCGTCTTAATGATGAAATAGGACGCGATGACAAAGCCAAGGCATCGAGCGGTGCTCATCTGCAGATCCCAGTTGTCTTTTTGTACGGTATATTCGTATGTTACAGGCATGAGTGAATGTTCGTACGCTAAAAAGTCGGCAATAAACTCCATGGTCCTGATATACGGAAGTTGGTTGCCATTCATCTTGATGTATTGATGTTGGTAACACATCAAATGAACCAATTCATGAAAGAAAACAAAGTTCATAAAAGATCGGGCGGTGTTAAGAGAAACCTCTACTGAATGTATGTCAACGCGATTGGCTATAATGCATAGTGCTGTATCGGCTAAGGCTGTGTGTTTAAATATGGAGGCAAGGTCGAGACTGATGTTTAAGTTGTATGCTCCCGCAACAATAATTACCCATGAATAGAATCTGTGATTAATTGCAATATATGCAATATCTTCGTGGATAACTATCTGGATTAATGGTTCATTTTCGTTCACAAAACCCCATACGGTTTTGTTCACCGGGATGAGTGAGTCTTTACCCAGCCATGCTTCGATCATCAAATCCAGCTCAGTAAATGAGTACCATGTAATATCGGTATCAATATCTTCAGGTGAACACCAGGATTGATAAGGCCATGCGTCAGGCATTGTGTCAGGGAATACAACATTGTTTAATGATTCTCGTATTTGATTCATTTTGCTATACGCCATCAATCAATTGCTTTGCTTACTACCAGAAGCGAAACGTAAGTTGCTGTTCTGGTAACCTATTTTTCTCCTTAGAATGTGAAAGTGGTGCCTTTAACGTTGGCCGGTTTTTCTTCCCGCCAGGTTGTGCCAGTGTACGATCCCTCTGTGTTTACAGTTTCTCCAAAATTCAGGTTAGTAAAATTGTTATCACCCGAAAGTATGAAAAAATGCGCTATCTTATTTTTTTAGCAGCGCATCGATGTAACCTGGAAATTTGAAAATGCGCTGTTTCTGCTTTATTTAAGCATAAAGACAAGTGTAGGATAATTTCATATAGAAATAAAATTAACAAAAAACGGTCGTAGGCAACGTATTGAAAAATAATATTTGTTTGTAATGTAAAGTTGCTGGCATAGAAATATGCATGGGAATGTTCAACGTAAGCGGCTATTTGATGGCGGCTTTCCACCATGCCACCCTAACGGAATGTTCGTCAGATGAGGGCATTTTCCGTATTTTTACGGTTCTAATGCTTACTACGCTATTGATATTAATAACTTTGTTAAGAATGAACCCTAATAAATGAAAGACCTGTCCTACATGTGTAGGAATTTTCTTTTACGTTGTGTTAATGATTTGATATTCGCAAAGGTTCAAAGTTTAATTTTTGTAAATCAAAATGTTATTTTTATGATTTATTCATTCGAATTATGAAAAAATAATAAAATATACGCGTGGCTATGCTAGAATTTTCCTCTTAAAGTCTTGCGTTTATAAAACATAATATTGAAGACTCATCTGCTCTATAGCCATCGCCTCTCTTTATTTATCGGGATTCTTATACGCAATGAACGCGATAATCGTTGACGATCACCCATTGGCTCGCATTGCCATCCGCAACTTACTCGATACCAATGGTATCGCTGTGACCACCGAACTCGACAGTGGGGATCAAGTGGTTCAAACCGTTGAAAAAACCAAACCGGAGCTGTTGATTATCGATGTGGATATTCCGGGTATCAGTGGCATCGAAGTGCTGGAGCAGCTGAGAAAGCGGCACTATGCTGGTGTAATCATTATCATTTCAGCCAAAAATGAATTTTTTTACGGCAAACGTAGCGCCGAATACGGTGCCAACGGATTTGTGAGTAAAAAAGAAGGTATGAATAATATTCTTGCCGCAATCGAAGCAGCAAAAAATGGCTATAGCTATTTTCCCTTTTCCCTTGAGCATTTTACTGGTTCATCCGTCAGCGAGCAGGATAAGCTTGATACGTTGTCGAACCAGGAAATGAGAGTATTGCGTTATATCCTTAATGGCATGGATTACAGCACAATTGCCAGCAAAATGAATATCAGTAATAAAACGGTAAGTACCTATAAAAGCCGGTTGATGGAAAAATTAGATTGTTCATCATTAATGGAAATTTATGATTATGCGCAGAGAAATAAAATAGGATAGAGTAATGCTGGAACGCTTTTTTATTTTTTTGATGGTCATCTTTACCATCGGGTTGTCTACGGGTGTAAGCTCAGCTCGGCAAGTTGAGCTAAAAAGTAACTATAATACCTCAGTGCAAAATATCGGCTTGAACAGGGAAGAAACAAACTGGTTAGCGCATAAAAAAACCTTGGTTGTTGGCACCTGGTTACCGGAAGTCTCCCCCATTGTTTATCAAAATAGCGGTGAATATTATCGGGGCGTCAACGCGGATTACCTTGCGTTAATGCAAAAGAACCTCAATCTAAAAATCATTATAAAGCAGTATGATAATGAACAAGAGGCGCAGGCCGCGCTCGCCAATAACGATGTTGATACGCTGATAACCCAACTGTCACGACGCCAGGATGTTGGCGGAAATCTGTTGCGCACTTCGGCATTGCTGACCACATGGCCGACGCTTGTAACATCGCTAAAAAACACTCTGCTGCCGCTGACCACGAACCATCAGGTTAGCGTCGCGTGTGTGCGGGATTGCCCTTTTATCGATGTTATCCAGGGGGCTTTTCCTGAGGCTAAAGTCTCATTTTATGACGACGAGTATCAGGCTATGGCGTCGGTAGTGAATGGCGATAACCAATATTATATTGGTAACAATATCACCAGCAGTCATTGTATCTCTCGATACTTCTCACAATCACTGGTTATTACGCACTACTTTGATAAGCAAGAACAATATAATTATTTTGTCGTTAACGAAGATCAGCCTGTATTAAGAAATATTCTTGATGGTTTCATTACGTCAATCAGTAATGAAATTCATATGCAAGTCATGCAGAACTGGCTGAACCGCGGCAACCTTGCCTATCTGAATGCGCCTATTCCTTTCACCGATCAGGAAAAAGCGTGGTTGAAGAAAAAGCATGTTATCCGCATTTTAATCAACCCAGATTACTCGCCCTATACGCTGGTCGATCGCAGTGGTGAGTTACGCGGTATTGTTGGTGATTTGCTGAATATTATTCATCTGCAAACGGGGCTCGATTTTGAACCCATTTTAGCTAGCTCCAAAAGTGAGCAGACAAAGCAAATAAGCGGCGAACAGTGGGATATGTATCCCACTATCACGCTAACTCATCAAAACCCGAGCAATTCGGCCTTTAGCGATCCGCTGATGAATGTGGCATTTGTGATGATCACTTCCCGTGAGGAAACCGCCAATTCGCTACTGGAGAAGCCGATACGCATTGCTTTGCCTGCCGGGCATGTGCTGGAAAGCGAGCTGAAGCAACGCTATCCGCAGGCCACCTGGGTGAATGCGGATACTGGCAGTGTTGCGATGGCCATGGTTAAGGAGGGCAGCGTTGATGCGGCAATCGCTACCGAATTGTCGGCAAGATTTATGGTCGATCATTACTACCAGAAAAATATGCACTTTTTTAGGCTTCCAGATATGCCTGGTGCGTCGGTAAGTTTTGCAATCTCTCCCCGCGAGCCGATGTTGAAGTCTGTTATGGATAAAGCGCTACAGGCCATACCGCCACGTGAGATTTTGCAGATGACGGAGAGGTGGTCGAAAATTTCCAATACGCAGGTCGATTTCTGGAGTCGATATAGCAAACAGTTCTATCAACTGGGGATATTCGCGCTGCTGCTGATAGCAATTAGCCTGATCTGGGGGATCTCACTCTCCCGTGAGGTAAATAAAAGGAAACAATCGCAGCGGCTACTGGAAGAGCAGCTTCATCTCAAAGAAGCATTATCTCAAGAACTGGAAAACGAAAAGAATAAAGCAATTGAAGCAACCAAGGCCAAAAGTCGCTTTCTGGCGAGTATGAGCCATGAATTACGTACTCCGGTAAGTTCGATTGTTGGCTTTGTGGAATTACTGTCGAGTTCAGAACTCAGCCCGGCACAGCGAAAAGAGGCGATTGCCCTTACCGGGGCGACGGCCCAGTCATTGCTTGGGCTGATCGGTAAGATTCTGGATGTGGATAAGATTGAGTCTGGTAAATACCAGGTTGTTCCTCAATGGACAGATCTCTCGCAGCTCATTGAATTGCAGTGCCACTCTTTCGATGCTTTAGCCAGACAGAAAGGCATTACGCTTGCCTGCGTTAGCCAGTTGCCAGCAAACGAGCGGGTATTTGTCGATCAGCAGGCTTTGCGGCAAATTCTCACCAACCTGGTGGGTAATGCGTTGAAGTTTACCGAGCAGGGCAGCATTCATGTAACGGCCCGTTTGACGCCTGATGGGGAGAATCACGGTACCCTGACCATCGCCATTAGCGACACCGGTTGCGGGATTAGTGAAGAGGAGCAGGCGGGGTTGTTTCAGCGTTACGCTCAGGGGCGCTGTGGGCGTCAACAAACCGGTTCTGGTCTGGGGTTATTTATCTGTAAAGAACTGGTGACGCTGATGGGCGGGACGCTGGAGTTGATGAGCGTCCCGTTGCAAGGAACCACGTTTACCATAACGCTGCCGGTTGAAACGGCTCGACAGTCAATTGTATCGGATGGCGATGCGCCAGGTACTCTGTTACCGCTGCCGTGTCTGTCTATTTTGATAGCTGACGATAATCCAACCAATCGCCTGCTGCTCAAGCGACAGTTGAATGCCATTGGCTACAGCGTGGATGAAGCGTGTGATGGGGAGGAAGCAGAAGCCAAACTGGCGAAAAAATCGTACGATCTGCTGATAACCGATGTAAATATGCCGAAAAAAGACGGGTTTGATCTCGCGGCTTCGCTACGTCGTCAACAGCCGAATTTACAAATATGGGGACTGACGGCCAGCGCACTTCCACAGTCACGCGATCGATGCCTGCAAAATGGTATGAATTTGTGCCTGTTCAAACCTGTGTCGATTCAGACACTGACCCATGAATTGAGTAAAATCGAAACCGGTTATTCGTCTCCTTGTACAATCCGGCATTTGAAATTCAATGTGTTGACGGAAAATACCGGCGGCGATCGCGCACTCATGAACGAGATTCTCGAGACATTTCGCGAGGCAACGCTGAATGATATACAAGCGGCTGAGAAAGCCGTTTTGCAAGATGAGCCTCAGCTGTTTTTGCGAGCCCTTCACCGGTTGCATGGCTCGGCGCAAATTCTGGGTATCACTGCGCTACAGAACCTGTGCGAACCTTTCGAATCCAGACGACATGACGATCTTCCTCTGGCAGTACGCGAGGAGGCATTGCAGAAGATTATTGCTGTTATGCGGGAAATTGAGATTGAGATAGACAGTCTGATTAGCCATTAATCCCCCTGATCGGGTGGCCGTAGCTGCCCGATCAGGAGAGAAAGTCCTGGTTCAACACTCCGTAGTGCTGAGTACTACTGGCCTGCGCCGATCATCTCGCTATCGACTACAATGCCATCTTCAGCACCTTTTAACACAAGGTTTGCTTCATAGTATTTACCGGAAGTCAGCAGTTTTTGCGCGCTGGTAACGGCTTTACGAGTCTGATTCAGAGGCATCAGGTATTGGGTCTGAAGCACGCTGATACCAGCCAGTTGCAGGGTATCCACTGCACCTTTCCAGTCGCCTTTGGCCATTTTGCCATTCGCTGTTTTGATAGCGGATTCTTTGGCCGGAGTCGCAATATAGTCTTCTGACAGCGCGACCGTAGCGTTAATAACCACGTACTGATCGTCAATCATCTTGGCTTTAGGCGCAGCTTTTACAAATTTCGCCCAATCTTTGCTGTCGCCTGCCAGCAGGGAAGCCGCGTCATCGGTTAATTTTTTAGCGCTGTCAGGCTGTCCATGAAACAGGGCCAGACGAGCAAGCTGAATATCACGCATCGCATTTGCGCCTTGCACTGCGACCTGCATAACATCGGCAGCTTCTTTTTGTACATTTGCTGTAGCAGCTTGCGCCGGAGTGGTTGTGGTAGCAGTAGCAGCCATCACTGGTGCTGAACCCATCATGGTTGCAAGCACACCCGCAAGAATAATCTTTTTCATTACTTTCTCCTGAATAAATTTGGTATATGTCACCAAACGCAATAAGCATATTAAATAATGTTAAAGAGAGGAATCAGAGCCAAGATAGAATAATGACCGTTTAATCCTACACGTGTCAGATGTCTGACATGTGTAGGAATATACGCATAGCGACATTCTCTTGTTCTTATATACGCTTCCTTAGTGGAAGTCTTATCATTCCACTGTAAGTAACATATGTTGAGTGAGTAATAATTCTTGTGTCAACAGGTTACATTGCGTTTATGTATAACGGAGGATGTATGTTTGTTTTTAATCAGCGTAGCCTGAGAGCGTTTAATGAAAAAACACTCGTTCATTATAAAAAGCACGCGACGATTATGGCGGTGTTGATGTTGATTTGTGGCATCTGCTGCTTGATTTATCCGATTGCTGCAGGTGTTTATTTAAGCTATGCAACCGGTTTTATGTTCCTGGTATGTGGTTTCTATTCTATTTATAGCCTGTTTAGCTCAGGTAAAAAGCAATTGAAAGCCAAATTTACTTATGCCTTTTTTGCTATCGCGTGGTTACTGCTGGGTTACTGTTTCCTCGTGAATCCTGTGATAGGCATGAATTCACTGGCAATGGTATTTTGCTGCCTGTTTATTCTGGGGGGTATTTTTCGTATCGCCTCTGGGGTCAAACTGTTCCGTAGTCCGGGTTATGGATGGAACATTTTCATTGGTATTTTTGACCTGCTTATTGCCGGCGTATGGCTGAATATGGATCCCGACAGATCGTATGTATTTACCTCAATCTTTATTGGTGTCGAGATGATCTTTAGTTCTTTAGCTTTTATCAGTCTGCGTAGAAATGCGACGCTGGTTAAAACTGATAAGCTCGCCGATAAAAATTAATACTACTTCTGGAGCGCATAGTGAATATTAAGATGATGGTTTCTGCAGCTATTCTTGTGACCTCTATTATGGCGCCAATGACCCGTGCTTTGGCTACTCAGGCAACGGAAGCTGCGCCACAAGATATGACCTGTAAAGAATTTGTTGATATGAGTCAGCAATACAAGACGGCAATTGCCTTTGTGATTGTTAATAAAAATTCGGACTTTAAAGGCGATGATTATGTTCCCCTGCATGAGGTGGAAACGGAAGCTGTACCGAAAATGGTTAAAATGTGCCATCAGCATCCGAATACAAAACTGGGTGAACTGGCTGTAAATCTGAAAGGTTCCGGTCTGCACTATTGATTAACCGTTTTGATAGCCTGGCTTTAGTTAGAATTGACAACCTCTGTTCCTACCCTCAGTCGTTCCTTATAAAAAATCCGCGTAATGCTTACCCTGCTATCCACGAGAAACTCGCTGGATAGCCGTGCCCACTAATAACCGTAGGCCTGACAAACGAAGCCCCATCCCTGGGATTTAATAATCTAAACCCAGGGATAGGGCAGGGGATCAGCGTCGAGCTTTAAATCGCGCTAACATATTTTCAACGAGTACAAAGAACACTGGTACAAAATAGATTGCCAGTACCGTTGCGGCCAGCATCCCTCCGATAACCCCCGTACCGACGGCATTTTGCGCACCAGAGCCCGCGCCGTTGCTTATTGCCAGCGGAATAACCCCCAGGATGAAGGCCAGTGAGGTCATCAGAATTGGACGTAAGCGCATTTGCGCGGCTTCCACTGCAGCTTCAAGCGGCGTTTTCCCTTCTTTCTGCATAATCTCGACGGCAAACTCGACGATCAGAATGGCGTTTTTAGCCGACAGCCCCATGGTGGTGAGCAGGCCTACCTGGAAATAAACATCATTGCTCAGGCCGCGCAGATCGGTAGCCAGTAAAGCGCCGACCACCCCGATTGGCACAACCAGCATCACCGAGAACGGGATCGACCAGCTTTCATACAGTGCCGCCAGCGCCAGAAACACGACGATCAGCGAAATGCCGTACAGCATTGGTGCCTGGTTTGTGGATAGCGCCTCCTGATAAGACAGACCGGTCCAGGCATAGCCGACGCCTGCGGGCAGTTTATTAATCAGCGATGCCATAAATTTCATCGCATCACCACTGCTTTTCCCTTCAACCGGCTGGCCCAGAATTTCCATTGCTGGTTGACCGTTGTAGCGTTCAAGGCGAGGAGAACCGTAGGTCCACTCGGTGGATGAGTAGGCGGAAAGCGGCGTCATTGCGCCGGAGGCGTTACGTACGTACCAGTGGTTGATATTGTCCGGCAACATACGGAACGGCGTATCGGCCTGGACATACACTTTTTTTACGCGCCCCTGGTTCAGGAAATCATTAACATAGCGACTACCAAACGCGGTGGAGATGGTCTGATTAATATCTGATAACGCAACGCCCATAGCTTCAGCCTTTTTGGCGTTGACGTGAATGCGGAACATCGGTGTATCTTCCAGGCCGTTCGGTCGTACCCCGTCAACCTCACCGGATGACTGGTTGGCCAAAGCCAGAAGCTGGTTCCGCGCCTGCATCATTTTCTCATGCCCAAGATTACCGTTATCCAGTAGCTCCATATCAAAACCTGAAGCCGTCCCCAGCTCCGCGACTGCGGGTAAATTGAACGGATAAACGACGGCATTATTGATGGTGCTTAAGGCCATCATTGCCCGTCGAATAATGGCGGTAACCGAGTTTTCTTCGCCAATGCGTTCTGACCAGGGCTTCAGGCTGATAAACGCCAGACCGTTGTTTTGTCCCTGGCCGCTGAAACCAAATCCGCCAACGGTGAAAACAGAAGCGACGTTTTTCTGTTCTTTTGTCAGGTAGTAGTCGGTTATTTCTCCGAGCACTTTGCTGGTGTTCACCATCGTTGAACCCGAAGGCAATTGTGCCGTGGTCATGAATACCCCCTGATCTTCTTCAGGCAGAAAGGAGGTCGGAGTGCGTAAAAACAGCACAATCATGCCCGCGCCAATGACTAAATAGACGACCATATAGCGGCCTGTGCGACGTAGCAGTCTACGGGTGCTGTCCGTGTAGTGCTGAGTGCATTTCTCCATGAAGTGGTTGAAACGGGTAAACAGAAAATGTGTGTTTGCTTTTTCTCCCTCGTGAGATTTTAACAGCATGGCGCAAAGTGCTGGCGTCAGGCTCATTGCCACAAATACCGACAGCAGCATGGAAGAGATTAAGGTGATGGAAAACTGACGGAAAATTTCACCCGTTGCTCCGCTCATAAACGCCATCGGCATAAATACGGCGGATAACACGACGGCAATACCAACCAGCGCCCTCTGGAGTTGGCCCATTGCTTTATGCGTTGCCGCTTTTGGGGACAAGTGCTCTTCAGCAATAATACGTTCTACGTTCTCAACCACCACGATGGCATCATCGACCAACAGCCCTATCGCCAGCACCATGCCAAACATCGTGAGCGTGTTAATCGAAAAACCGGCGACGTCGAGTATTGCAAAGGTTCCGAGGATAACCACCGGAACGGCGATAGTGGGGATAAGCGTCGCACGGAAACTCTGCAAAAACAGATACATGACGAGGAATACCAGAATGATTGCCTCGATCAAAGTATGAAAAACACCCTGAATCGAAATCTCGATAAACGGCGTGGTGTCATAGGGATAAACGGTTTTCATACTGGCCGGAAACCAGGCCGATAATCTGTTCAGCTCTTGTTTGACCGCCTGGGACGTTGCCAGGGCATTGGCGCCAGCGGCAAGTTTAATCGCAATCCCGGCGGCGGGTTTGCCGTTGTAACGTGCAACCGTTGCATAATTTTCCGCACCCAGCTCAATGCGCGCGACATCGCGCAGCAGAACCTGAGAACCATCTTGCTGAACTTTAAGGAAGATCTTGCCAAATTCATCGGTCGTTTGCAGACGCGTCTGGACGATTATCGACGCATTTAACTGCTGATCGGCTGACTGAGGCATGCCCCCCAACTGCCCGCCAGATATCTGATTATTTTGCACTTTGAGCTGGGTAATGACGTCCTCGGGAGTGAGGTTATACTTGTCGAGCTTTTGCGGATCCAACCAGATGCGCATGGCGTATTGAGAACCGAATAACTGCACGCTCCCCACCCCGGCAGTGCGGCTTAGCGGATCTTTAATGTTCGAGGCCACATAGTCGGCAATATCATATTGGCTCAGGCTGTTATTATCAGAGATAAAACCGGCGACCATTAATATATTGCTGCTGGATTTATCAACGCTGATCCCTTGCTGTTGTACTTCCTGTGGCAAGGAAGGCATCGCCAGCTGTAGTTTATTCTGTACCTGAACCTGCGCAATATCGGGTGACGTACCCGTTTTGAAGGTCAGGATAATCGAGGCATTACCTGCCGCATCGCTGGTGGATGACATATACATCAGGCCATCAAGACCATTCATATTCTGTTCAATCACCTGGGTGACGGAGTCTTCAACGGTCTTTGCGTCAGCCCCTGGGTAGGCAGCGCTGATGGTAATGGTTGGGGGCGCAATTTGTGGATATTGGGCGACAGGCAGGTTCATTATCGCGATACCGCCCGTAAACATCATGATAATAGCGAGCACCCAGGCGAAAACCGGGCGCTCAATAAAAAAGTTGGCCATGAAGAAAGTGTCCTTAATGCCTGAAATATTACTGTTCAGCTACCGTGTCAGATGTGTTCAGTTTTGAAGGGAGGACCCGGGCTTTGATTCCCGGACGAATTCTTTGTAATCCGGACACAATGACCCGATCGCCAGGACGTAATCCCGCGGTCACTAACCATTGATTACCAACGGCCTTCACTGCGTTTATTTCACGCAGTTGCACTACGTTTTCCTGGTCAAGGATCAGCGCGGTGGCTTTTCCTTGCTCGTTATGCGTAATTCCTTGCTGGGGGACCATCAACACGTTTTGTTGACTGCCTTCGTCCAGCAACGCCGTGACATACATACCGGGTAAAATTTCACCTTCAGGATTGGGAAATACGGCGCGCAGGGTCACCGAACCGGTGGTCTCATCAACAGCGGGATCGGAAAACTCAAGCGTACCGGTATGGCGATAGGGCTTGCCGTTTTCCAGCATCAGCTCAACCGGAATTTTGCCTTGTTGCTGGGCGATTTGGCCGTTGGCTTTCTCTTCTTTCAGGCGTAAGAAGTCCTGTACTGACTGGGTTAAATCAACATAAATCGGATCTAATCTCTGAACGGTGACCAGCGCGTTTTCCTGATTGGCAGTAACCAGGGCACCCACGGTCACGGAGGATTTACCGCTGATGCCATCAATGGGCGAGGTAACATTGGCGTATCGAAGATTGATGGTGGCTTGTTCAAGATCCGCTTTAGCGACGGCAACATTGGCTTGCGCTTCATTAAGCTGTGTACGCGTCGTGTCATAGTCCTGGCGGCTGACGTAATTAGATTTTATTAATGCTGACTGCCGATTGAGTGTCAGACGAACATTATTGGCGGTAGCCTGTGCCTTTGCCAACGCGCCTTTGGCTGAGTCCAGCCGTGCCTGCAGCGGGGCAGGATCAATTTGATACAGTGATTCTCCTTTGCTGACTTTATCGCCTTCAACAAAGTTGCGTTTTATGATGATCCCACCAACCTGAGGGCGGATTTCGGCGATCTCGAACGCAAGCGCGCGACCCGGAAGTTCACTTTTAATATTTACTGAGGAGGGCGCTAAGGTAACAACGCCGACCTCGGGCTCCATGGCGGTTTTTACTGCAGGTTTATTATCACAGGCGGTGATGATGACGCTACTAAAGAATAATGGTATCAACAGTAAGCATTTTCTGTTCATAGTAATCCCTGAATAATGTGTAAACACAAATGTTCTTTTATTGCATGCAGGGTGGGGGAGTTGTCGGTAAATAAAAAAAGATGGTCAGGCATGAGAAGGGTAAAGCCCATTTCTTCGCTAAAGAATTAGCGGTTAAAAATTATATGTAACAGGAAGAATGCATGTTAAGCGAAGGATCTCATGAAGCAGGATGGCGCAATAAGATAAACACGGGGTGATGAGAGGGGGTGTTTGCCAACACCTGACTCCGGAATATAGTCGCGCCATCTTACCTCTGGGATTATTTCACTAGCTCCGGAGTTACCTGAGTGACTGTATTGGCGTAGTAAGGCGCTCCCCACATCGGCTCAGGCCAGAATGCGCCGTAACCATAATCCCACATGTTATAGGTGGTGTTGACAGACTCAGTTAAATGCCAAACCTGGATTCCTTGTAAATCAACTTTAACAAAGTTGTACGGGACTTTGTTGATGAATCCTGACTCATCTCCTTGAATTGTTCCCAAAATAG
Organism: Citrobacter sp. Cpo103; assembly: GCF_030332605.1. Classification (NCBI taxonomy): domain Bacteria; kingdom Pseudomonadati; phylum Pseudomonadota; class Gammaproteobacteria; order Enterobacterales; family Enterobacteriaceae; genus Citrobacter; species Citrobacter sp. Cpo103. The sequence continues at coordinate 80,733 of NZ_JAOWHO010000026.1, forward strand.
TCACGAAATGGTTTCTGTAGTTTACCGGATCGAGGAAACCTTTCTGCTGGGCAAGAATACGTCCCTGATAGCTCGCGTCTATTTGTGGCTTAGCAGAGTCGTTCAGTGGCAAAACGGCGATTTCCAGCAACGTATCATTTTTGGTGTTAATCACATTGATGACTTTACCGCCAAAGCGAGCCTGTTGACCGGTATATAAACCGGGCTGGTTATGCACGGAGATAAAGTTTTTTTGGATATCGGGTTGATTATTACCTTTGATATTCTCAGGAATGGAAGCACATGATGCCAGGGTGAAAGCAAGGGCAATAATCATCAACCCTTTTGTATTTTTCATTTTACTTTCCTGCTTAAAAAAGACAGGTCTATAGTAAACCTTTGCGTATTATTGTCAGCATGCGCATTGTTGATTATCTAATATTAATATAATTGTAGCTTATGGTAATAACGGATTGTATTTTATCTGGTCGCTGAATGAGGACGATATTTTCAACGACCAGAAAAGTAACGGCTGACATCAAGGTTTCACGTCACGCTGGCGGGAATGTAATAAAGCGGATCGTCAATTTTCGCGGCGCTCATCACCCGACAGAATGACCGAGTTCATTACTCCCGTCACCCAGACGGTAGGCCAGCGCTACCACTAACGACTGCACCAGGCATAGCGTCGCTGACTGGGAGCGAAACGCGTCGACCTGCGCCTCTTTCACCACAAAGCAGAGATCGCTGAATGTGGCCAGCGGGCTTATCTGGCTGTCGGTAATCACGATCTGGCGCGCGCCGGCATTGGCCGCAGTTTCGCTGACCATCACCGTTTCTTCCGCATAAGGTGAGAAGCTTATCGACACCACGATATCGTGCGCTTTGATGCGGTTAATCTGCTCGCGCAGCATTCCGCCCATTCCGTCGAGCAAAATAGGGCGACACTCAAGATGGCTCAGGGCGTAGGTGAGATAGGCCGCTACGCTAAACGAACGACGCAGACCTGCAATGTAAATGGTATCGGCTTCTGCCAGCAATTGTACGGCGCGTTCCAGCATTTCAGGTTCGGCACGGGCTGCCAGCTGCTGGAGCGCCTGGGTATTCGAACGGGCGAACTCCTGCAGGATATCGAGCGGGGTTTCCGGTACGGCTTCGCTTTCCATCTCACGGAACATGCGCGCGCGGTCGCTGTAGCTGGCGGTTTCCTCTACCAGGTTCATACGAAACAGCTGTTTCATTTCGTTGAAGCCGGTGAAGTCAAAAGCATTGGCGAAGCGGATCAGCGTAGAGGGTGGTACTCCGGCTCGTTCAGCAATGACGGCAACCGTATCAAAAGCCACGCTATTGGTATTATCCAGCACATAGCGGGACACCTGCTGCAACCTCTTACTCAGGCTATCGTAGCGATCGCGGATTTGCTGCTGCAGCTCGTTCAGGCTGGTTGCTGTTGTCATTTTACCTCCTGGTACATAGTTTTATGATTCTAAACGCAAAACCGCGTCTTTGAAATGTCACTCATTCATCTGGCTGTAAAAACGAAACAAAAGCTTCAGGCTTGCCGTTCGCTGAAACGTTCTGCCAGTGCACGCTAATCATGCGATTCCGCTTGTTAACATAAAAACCCATCCTTGATCACATTAATCATTATTTATTTTATTTCAACTTAAAATGGAATGTTTGTTTCATATATAGTACACAGATAACAGTGTTCAGGTAACAGTCACGTATCAACAGCGAGAGGTTAAGGATGGAGACAGTAGCGAATTTTATCCACGGCGAATGTGTCACCGGTTCAGGCCAGCGCGTTCAGGCAATCTTCAACCCGGCCACCGGCGAGCAGATCCGCCAGGTGGTGATGAGTACGACACAGGAAACCGAGCAGGCTATTGCGGCAGCGCACGACGCATTCCCCGGTTGGGCGCGTCATTCTCCGTTAAAACGTGCGCGAGTGATGTTCCGCTTTAAGGCGCTGTTGGAAGAAAACATGGAGAGGCTGGCTCGCATCATCAGCGAAGAGCATGGCAAGGTATTCTCTGACGCAGTTGGTGAACTGACCCGCGGCCTGGAAGTGGTGGAGTTTGCCTGCGGCATCCCACATCTGCAAAAGGGCGAACACTCAGCCAACGTAGGTACCGGCGTTGATAGCCATTCGCTGATGCAACCGCTCGGGGTTTGCGTCGGGATCACGCCGTTTAACTTTCCGGCAATGGTACCGATGTGGATGTTCCCCATCGCGCTGGCAACCGGGAATACCTTCGTGCTGAAACCCTCAGAAAAAGACCCTTCTCTCGCCCTGGCTCTGGCCAAACTGCTGCAAGAAGCCGGATTGCCGGACGGCGTGTTCAACGTTGTGCAGGGGGACAAAGAGTCCGTTGACGTGCTGTTAACTGACCCGCGTGTGCAGGCCGTGAGCTTTGTCGGCTCTACGCCGATTGCGGAATACATTTATCAGACGGCATCGGCCCACGGTAAGCGTTGCCAGGCGTTAGGTGGCGCTAAAAATCACTGCATTTTAATGCCGGATGCCGACATGGATATGGCGACCAACGCCATTATGGGGGCTGCTTACGGCGCGGCGGGTGAACGCTGCATGGCACTTTCGGTCGTGCTGGCGGTAGGGGACAAAACGGCAGATGAGCTGTGCTCGCGACTGGAAAAACAGATTGCGGCGCTGCGTGTCGGGCCGGGGCTTGATCAGACACCGGAAAACGAAATGGGACCGCTTATCTCCTCGGTACACCGTAATAAAGTGCTCGGTTATATCGACAGTGGGGAATCGCAGGGGGCCAGCCTGCGCGTGGATGGTCGGCGTTTTAGCGTTAAAGGCCATGAGCAGGGGTATTTTGTCGGGCCGACCCTGTTTGATAACGTCACGCCGGAGATGACCATTTATAAAGAAGAGATTTTTGGGCCGGTGCTTTCTGTGGTGCGCGTAGCAGATTACAGCAGCGCGGTGGAACTGATTAACCGTCATGAATATGGTAATGGCACGGCAATTTTCACGCGTGACGGCGGCTGTGCGCGTCGCTTCTGCGAAGAAGTGCAGGCGGGCATGGTGGGCGTAAACGTGCCTATTCCGGTGCCGATGGCGTTCCACAGTTTTGGCGGCTGGAAGCGGTCCATTTTTGGTGCGCTTAACGTTCATGGCAACGATGGCGTGCGCTTCTACACCCGGATGAAAACCGTCACCGCACGCTGGCCGGAGATGCTGCAGGACACAGGGGCCGCGTTCTCCATGCCAACGCTGGGCTGACAGGAGGGTTTATGCAAATCGAACGTATGACCATGGCTCAGGCGCTGGTCAAATTCCTTAATCAACAATATATCTGTGTCGATGGCGTGGAAACGCCCTTTGTCGAGGGTGTCGCCACCATCTTTGGTCACGGTAACGTGCTTGGCATTGGCCAGGCGCTGGAGCAGGCACCCGGTCATTTGCAGGTGATGCAGGGATGTAATGAGCAGGGAATTGCGCACATGGCGACCGGATTCGCCAAACAGCATCGGCGCCAGCGTATTTTTGCCGTGACGTCATCGGTTGGGCCGGGAGCGGCAAACATGGTGACCGCCGCAGCAACCGCGACGGCGAACCGTATTCCGCTGTTGCTGTTGCCTGGCGATGTCTATGCCAGTCGTCAGCCGGACCCGGTATTGCAGCAAATTGAGCAATACCATGACCTTGGCATCAGTACCAACGACTGCTTCCGCCCGGTCTCGCGATACTGGGACCGGATTAACCGCCCGGAGCAGTTAATGAGCGCGATGCTAAACGCGATGCGAACGCTTACTGACCCCGCAGATACTGGTGCCGTAACTATTTGCCTGCCACAGGATGTGCAGGGAGAAGCCTGGGTCTATCCGCAGAGCTTCTTTGCGCGCCGCGTTCATTTGATCGAACGTCGACCGCCCGACCCGCAGCGTCTGGCGATGGCGCGGGCGCTGATTGCCCGCAAACGCCGTCCGCTGGTGGTATGCGGCGGCGGGGTACGATATTCCGGCGCGCATGAGGCGTTTCGTACGTTTGTTGAAACGCTGCAACTGCCGTTTGCCGAAACTCAGGCCGGAAAGGGAGCGCTGGTTAGTGACCACCCACTTAACCTCGGAGGCATTGGGGTAACTGGAGGGATGGCAGCGAATCAGCTCGCACCGCAAGCCGATCTGGTGATCGGCATCGGTACGCGCCTCACCGACTTTACCACCGGTTCGAAAGCGCTGTTTTCTCATCCGGAGGTTGAGTTCCTGCTGCTGAACGTGGCGGAGTTTGACGCACTGAAGCTTGATGCCACTGCGCTTATCGCCGACGCCCGTACCGGGCTTACGGCATTAACTGAAACACTGAAAGACTACCGCAGCGATTGGGGGAAGGAGGTCGCGCAGGCGCAAGAGGCCTGGCGCGATGAGTGCCAACGTTTATGGGAGCGCGACTGGCGTCCCGATGACGAACCCGAAGTGGCTGGGCATCTTGACGCTCAGTTGGCGGAATATGGCGACACGCTAAACACCAGGTTGACCCAGACGAAGGTGCTGGGGCTTATCAATCAGCACATTGAAGATAACGCTATCGTCGTAGGGGCCGCCGGATCGCTACCTGGCGATTTACAGCGTATCTGGCAGGTCAAAACCCCGGACAGCTATCACCTGGAATACGGTTACTCCTGTATGGGCTATGAGATTGCGGCTGCTATTGGAGCCAGGCTGGCGAAGCCGCAGCAGCCGGTATATGCCATGGTGGGGGATGGCTCGTACATGATGCTGCATTCCGAGCTACAAACCGCCGTCCAGGAGGGGATAAAAGTCACTATCCTGCTGTTTGATAACGCCAGCTTCGGGTGTATTAACAACCTGCAGATGGGGCATGGGATGGGGAGTTTCGGTACGGAAAACCGTCACCGTAACCCGCAAACCGGACGGTTGGATGGGCCGCTGGTGAAGGTCGATTTTGCCAAAAACGCGGAAAGCTACGGCTGTCGGGCATGGCGTGTACATGACGAGCAAAGCCTGCTGACGGCGCTGGAAGCCTCCCGTGCGCATTCGGGGCCTGTGCTGCTGGATATCAAAGTCCTGCCGAAAACCATGACCCACGACTATGCCGCCTGGTGGCGCACTGGCGATGCGCAGGTGGCGGAATCTCCGTCGGTGCGAAAAGCGGCTGAGCAGACGTTTGAGCAGGTGAAAAACGCACGTCAGTACTAAAAGCGATTAATGCCGGATGGCGCCGCGCTTATCCGGCCTACAGCGGATTCTATCCCCCAGGCCGGATAAGGCGTTAGCGCCGTCATCCGGCAACCTGCGACAACGAAATTTTCATTTCATTTTTCCTTTTTCTTCATCCATCGCCTCCTTCCTGAACGGAAGGGGGCCAATTCCTGCATCTTCCCTGTTGTTATGTTGTGATATTGATAACAGATTTTATCTCGATCATCTCAAAAGTGTTAACTTGCACTCAAAAACATAATTTTCACTATTTATAAAAATGAAATAAATGTTTTATTTAAAGGGTCGTTAGTTCATCGCATTCACCAACACCGGGAGCCGTTATGTTTAACATTGCTTTACTGGGCGCTGGCCGAATTGGCCAGGTACATGCAGCTAACATTGCCAGTCACAGTGCTACTACCCTCTGGTCCGTCGTCGACCCGAATCAGGAATTTGCCACCCGTCTTGCCACACAGTACCAGGCTCGTTTGCAAAGCCTGGATGAGGCGATGACGGACCCTAACGTTCACGCCGTGCTGATTGCCTCCGCGACCGATACCCATGCGGATCTGATTGAAATGGCCGCCCGCCACGGTAAAGCCATCTTCTGTGAAAAGCCGGTCCACCTGGATCTGGCCCGTGTACGCGACTGCCTGAAAGTGGTCAAAGAGTACGACGTACCGTTGTTTATCGGTTTCAACCGCCGCTTCGATCCACAGTTTCGCCGTGTGAAAACTGACGCACTGGCCGGGCGTATCGGAAAGCCGGAATCGCTGCTGATCATCTCCCGCGACCCGTCGCCGCCGCCTGCGGAATACGTGCGTGTGTCCGGCGGTATGTTCCGCGATATGACTATCCACGATTTTGATATGGCGCGCTTTATCATGGGCGAAGAGCCGGTTTCGGTGTATGCCCAGGGCAGCAATCTGGTGGATCCGGCGATTGGCGAAGCGGGCGATATCGATACCGCGTTCATCGTACTGAAATATGCCTCCGGCGCGATGGCGACCATCGTCAACAGCCGCCGTTCTTCTTACGGATACGATCAGCGCCTTGAGCTGCACGGCTCTGAAGGATTGCTGTGCGCGGGCAACATTCTCGAAAATCAGGTGCAGCACTACGCGAAGACCGGCTGCACCAGCGCGTTACCTGAACATTTCTTCTTGCAGCGTTATAAATCGGCCTATGCCGCGGAATGGGAACACTTTGTTGCGGTACTGCGCGGCGAAGCGGTCCCTGATTGCAGCGGGGACGATGGCGAGCGTGCGCTGTATCTGGCGGATAAAGCGCTGGAGTCACTGCATAGCCAACGTGAAGTTCTCCTCTGATTGTCACCACAACCTACCCTACACAGAGAGACATAATAATGAAAAAACTGATCTTAGCTGTCCTCATCGCCATGACATCCGGGGCAGCCATTGCTGAAAATGAGCAAATTGTTTTCAGTACGCCAAACCTGGCGATGCCATTTGAAGTTCACATGCAGCGCACGGCGGTGAAAGCCGCAAAAGAGATGGGCGTGAATTTACAGGTCCTGGACGGGCAGGGTAGCTCGCCAAAACAGGTCGCTGACCTGGAAAATGCCATAACTCGTGGCGCACAGGGCTTTATTGTTTCACCAAACGATGTCAACGCGGTGTCCAGCGCGGTAGATGAAATTCAGGATGCGAAACTGCCCGTTGTTACCCTTGACCGCTCCGTTGACAGCCAGAAAAAAGTGCCGCACTTCGGCGCGAACAACTACAAAGGCGGCCAGGCGATTGGCGACTTTGTCAAAACCAAATTCCCTGACGGGGCAGACATTATTCTGCTGACCGGCCAGCCAGGCTCCTCCTCCAACATTGAACGTACTAAAGGCATTCGCGACAGCCTGAAGGCGGGTGGTGAAAAGTACAAGATCGTTGCCGATCAGACCGGTAACTGGATGCGTTCTGAAGGGATGCGCATTGTCGAAAGCGTTCTGCCTTCGTTGCCGAAGCGTCCGCAGGTGATCCTCTCTGCTAACGACGATATGGCGCTGGGCGCGATTGAAGCGTTACAGGGACAAGGACTGAAACCGGGTGAAGTTCTGGTCACGGGCTTCGATGCTGTGCCGGAAGCACTGGCGCGTGTGCGCGACGGCTGGCTGGCAGTGACGGCGGATCAGCGTCCTGGCTTTGCGGTGAAAACGGCCATGAGCCAGTTGGTGAATAACGTCCGTGAGAAGACTGCGATCACCGGGGCTGACTACCCGCCAACGCTTATCACCAAAGAGAATTTGCAGCAGGCCGAGCGTATTAACGAAGCCGGTAACTGATTTATACACGTCATCCTTCAAGCTGCCTCTGTGTTGGCTGCATCTGCTCACCCCAGTCACTTACTTGAGTAAGCTCCTGGGGATTCTCAGACTTGCCGCCTTGATGCAACTTGAATGATTTTGTGTATATCTGGAGCCGCCGTTACGGCGGCTCACTCTAAAGGAGGAGCAGACCGATGTCGCAACCCTTACTGAAAGTGACCGACCTGGCGAAAAGCTTTTCCGGCGTTTGGGCGCTGAGCAGCGCACAGCTGACCGTTGGTGCAGGCGAAATTCATGCGCTGTTAGGTGAGAACGGTGCCGGAAAATCGACCCTGCTGAAAGCGCTGGCGGGCGCACAGCCGCAAACACGCGGGGATATTTGGTTCAACGGCGAAACATTGCCGGTAGAAGACTCTCCGGTTGAGCGGCAGAACAAGGGCATTATCACGATTTATCAGGAATTTAATCTGCTGCCCAATATGACCGTCGCCGAGAATATGTTTCTCGGACGCGAACCGCGTAAACGCAATCTGATTGTTGACGAAAAGGCGGTAAATCAGGAGGCGCAGGTGATTCTGGATTACCTGCAACTGAACGTTGCGCCAACCACGGCCGTGGCCCGGCTGAGCGTGGCGCAGCAGCAAATGGTGGAAATTGCGCGGGCGCTGACGCTGAACGCAAAGCTGATCATTATGGATGAACCTTCCGCCGCGCTGAGCGACAGCGAAGTAGAAAGCCTACATCGTGTGGTGCGGGAACTTAAAGGGCGCGGCGTGAGCATTATCTACGTCACCCATCGCCTGCATGAAGTTTTTCAACTCTGCGACCAGTTCACCGTTTTCCAGGATGGACGATTCACCGGGAATGGCGCGGTTGCACAGACCACCGTAGAACAGCTGATCCGCCTGATGGTGGGGCGCGATGTGGCCTTTAATCGCCGTCCGGCCAGCGAAACTCACCATGAAGATAAACCTGTGCGTCTGGCGGTGAAGGGGCTTAGCCGCGAAAAACCGCCGCTGGATCCGCATGGTATCGCGCTGCACGATATTAGCTTCCACGTGCATGCTGGCGAAGTGTTAGGCATTGCCGGACTGGTGGGTGCCGGGCGCACCGAAGTGGCCCGCTGCCTGTTTGGCGCCGACGGTTTTACTTCCGGCAGCTTTGAACTTGATGGCGTGCCATATCAGCCGCGCGACCCGCTGTTTGCGCTGGATCAGGGGCTGGCGCTGGTACCGGAAGATCGTAAAAAAGAGGGCGCGGTGCTTGGGCTGTCGATCCGCGACAACCTGTCGCTCTCCAGCCTCTCGTCACTGCTGCACTGGCGCTGGTTCGTGAATACCCGTAAAGAGGATGCCCTGATCGAGTCATACCGCCAGGCGCTGCAGATCAAAATGGTCAACAGCGCGCAGGAGGTGCGCAAGCTCTCCGGCGGGAATCAGCAAAAAGTGATCCTCGCGCGCTGCATGGCGCTTAATCCTCGAGTGTTGATCGTGGATGAACCAACGCGCGGCATCGATGTTGGCACCAAATCAGAAGTCCATCAGGTGCTGTTTGATATGGCGAAAAAGGGCGTGGCGGTGATCGTGATCTCCTCCGATCTACCGGAAGTTATGGCGGTTTCCGATCGGATCATCACGTTGAGTGAAGGCCGGGTGACTGGCGAGATCCACGGCGATGACGCCAACGAAGAGCGGCTAATGACGATGATGGCCATCAACCACAACGCCCTGATGCGGCATAACGGAGTGATTCATGACGCAGATTATTTCTAAAACGCAGGTTCCTGCCAAACGCGGCGGACGTCTTGATCCCATTGCCTTTTTTGAGCGCTTTGGGGTATTGATTTTCATGATCCTGCTGCTGATTTTCTTTCAGTTGCAGAACAGCAATTTTCTTTCTGAACGCAATATTTTCAACATCCTGACCGAAGTCTCCATCTACGGAATCATGGCGGTGGGGATGACGTTTGTCATTCTGACTGCCGGGATCGATCTGTCGGTGGGGTCCATCCTGGCGGTCTGCGCCATGACCGCCGCGTATGTGATTAAGGGCGACAACTTCACCACTGTCGACCCGAACGCCTGGGGGGGCATGAGCTGGCTGATTGGCCTTGGTATCTGTATGGCGATGGGCACCGCGATTGGTTTTCTGCATGGCCTCGGCGTGACCCGCCTGCGTCTGCCGCCGTTTATTGTCACCCTCGGCGGGATGACCATCTGGCGGGGCCTGACGCTGGTGATTAACGACGGTGCACCGATTGCCGGTTTCGACGCGGGATACCGCTGGTGGGGACGCGGTGAACTGCTCGGTATCTCCATTCCAATCTGGATATTCGCGCTGGTGGTGGTAGGCGGTTATCTGGCGCTGCATAAAACCCGCTGGGGGCGCTTTGTGTACGCCATCGGCGGCAACCCGGAGGCGGCGCGTCTGGCAGGGGTCAACGTGAAGCGCGTGCTGGTGAGCGTCTACGTACTGATTGGCTGTCTGGCGGGGCTGGCGGGCTTCATCCTCAGTGCTCGTCTGGGAAGCGCAGAAGCGGTCGCCGGGATCTCGTTTGAGCTGCGCGTCATCGCTTCGGTGGTCATTGGCGGCACCTCGCTGATGGGCGGCTACGGGCGTATTGGCGGCACCATTATCGGCTCGATCATCATGGGCATCCTGATTAACGGTCTGGTGCTGATGAATGTCTCGGCTTACTACCAACAAATTATTACCGGCTTAATTATCGTTCTGGCGGTGGCGTTCGATACCTACGCCAAGAGCCGTCGCGGCGCATTGTGAGGATCATGATGAAAGAAGTTCGTATTGGATTGATTGGCACCGGGTATATCGGCAAGGCGCATGCCATTGCCTATGCTCAGGCCCCGACGGTATTCAACCTGCGCGGCAAACTGGTGCGCGAAATGGTGGCGGAAGTCACGCCGGAGCTGGCCGCCGAGCGGGCGCAGGCGTTTGGCTTCAACCGCTCAACCGGAGACTGGCGTGCGCTGGTGGCTGACCCGGCCATTGATGTCGTGGATATCTGTTCTCCTAATCATCTGCACAAAGAGATGGCGCTGGAAGCGATTCGCCATGGCAAGCATGTGTACTCAGAAAAGCCGTTGGCGCTGAACGCCCACGACGCGCGTGAAATGGTTGAAGCAGCACAGCGGGCAGGAGTGAAAACGCTGGTGGGGTTCAACTATATGAAGAACCCAACGGCGCAGCTGGCGAAAGAGGTCATTGCGTGCGGAGAAATTGGTGAGGTGATCCATTTCTACGGCACCCACAACGAAGACTACATGGCCGATCCGCTTGCGCCGATCCACTGGCATTGTTTTAAAGAGACCGCCGGACTTGGTGCGCTTGGCGATCTGGCGGCGCATATCGTCAATATGGCGCAGTACCTGGTTGGGGATATTCAGCAGGTCTGCGGCGACCTGAAGATCGTGGTGCCACAGCGTCCGGCGAAAGTCGGTTCCTCGCAAATGGTGACGGTAGAGAACGAAGATCAGGCCCACGCGATGGTGCGCTTTGCAGGCGGTGCGCAAGGGGTGATTGAAACCTCCCGCGTTGCCTGTGGCCGCAAGATGGGGTTGTCGTATGTGATTACCGGGACCAAAGGAACTATCAGTTTTACCCAGGAGCGCATGGCTGAGCTGAAGCTCTATCTGCATGACGATCCGGTCAACCGTCAGGGGTTTCGCACTTTACTGGTTGGCCCGGCGCACCCGGACTACGGCGCGTTTTGCATGGGAGCCGGGCATGGTATCGGCTTTAACGACCAGAAAACTGTGGAAGTACGCGACCTGGTGGACGGCATTGCCGCCGATGCACCGATGTGGCCGGACTTTGAAGAAGGCTGGAAGGTGTCGCGCGTGCTTGACGCTATCGCACTCTCGCACCAGGAAGGCCGCTGGCTGAACGTGAACGACATTGTCTGAAGAGGTATCAACGTGGAAAAGCAGTTTGATGTGATATGCATGGGCCGCGTGGCGGTTGACCTCTACAGTCAGCAAATTGGCGCGCGCCTGGAAGATGTGTCGAGCTTTGCCAAATACCTTGGTGGTTCGTCCGGCAACGTGGCTTACGGTACGGCACGCCAGGGACTGCGTTCCTCAATGCTGGCGCGGGTTGGCGACGAACATATGGGGCGTTTCCTGCGTGAAGAATTAAACCAGGTAGGCTGCGATACCAGCCATCTGATCACTGATAAAGACCGCCTGACAGCGCTGGTGCTACTCGGCATTAAAGACCGGGACACCTTCCCACTGATTTTTTACCGTGATAACTGCGCGGATATGGCGATTACCGCCAGCGATGTTGATGAACAGTACATCGCTTCTGCTCGTTGTCTTGCCATCACCGGGACGCATCTTTCTCATCCACAAACCCGCGAGGCGGTGTTGACGGCGCTCGCTTACGCCCGGTGTCACGGCGTGCGTACGGCGCTGGATATCGACTATCGCCCGGTGCTGTGGGGACTTACTTCCTTAGGCGACGGCGAAACACGCTTTATCGCCGCCGATCAGGTCACCCGCCAGTTGCAGGAGGTGCTGCATCTTTTTGATGTAATTGTCGGCACCGAGGAGGAATTTCATATCGCGGGCGGCAGTACCGATACGCTGCAGGCGTTGGCGCAGGTTCGCGGCGTGAGTAACGCGACGCTGGTCTGCAAGCGTGGTGCACTCGGCAGCTCGGTGTATACCGACGCGATCCCACCCCGGCTGGACGATGGCCTGACGGTCACCGGCGTACGCGTAGAGGTGCTGAACGTGCTGGGGGCGGGGGATGCGTTTATGTCCGGTCTGCTGCGCGGCTATCTCAACGATGAGGGATGGGAGCAGGCGTGCCGCTATGCCAACGCCTGCGGTGCGCTGGTGGTGTCGCGTCACGGCTGTGCGCCGGCAATGCCGAGCAAAATTGAACTTGATGATTATCTTTCTCGCGCCGCAGAGGTTCCTCGTCCGGATCTCGATCCGCATCTCAACCATTTGCATCGCGTGACGACTCGCCGCCGCACATGGCCGGAGCTATGCGTAATGGCCTTCGATCACCGTAGCCAACTGGAAGAGATGGCGTTGCAGTGCGGCGCGTCTTTGAAGCGTATTCCGGCATTGAAACAGCTTATTTTGCAGGCCAGCCGTGAAGCGGCGAACAGCGCCGGGCTGGAAGGTAAAGCCGGACTGCTGTGCGATGGCACGTTTGGTCAGGATGCGCTGAATGCGATAACCGGAGAGGGCTGGTGGATTGGTCGCCCTATCGAACTGCCGGGGTCGCGCCCGCTGGAGATGGAACACGGCAATATCGGTTCGCAGCTCATTAGTTGGCCGCAGGAACATGTGGTGAAGTGTCTGGTTTTTTTCCATCCGGAAGATGCCCACGCGTTGCGCCTGGAACAAGAACAGAAAATCGCTGAGGTGTACCGCGCCTGTTGCCAGTCCGGTCATGAGCTGCTGCTGGAGGTGATTTTACCGGCCAGTATGCCGCGCAGTGATGAACTGTATTTGCGCGCCATTTCCCGTTTCTACAACTTAGGGATCTACCCCGACTGGTGGAAACTCCCACCGCTGACATCTGCTGGCTGGACGGCGTTGAGTGACATTATCGAACGGCGCGATCCGCACTGCCGTGGCGTGGTGATTCTGGGCCTGGACGCACCGGCAGAGCAACTGCGTGCTGATTTTAAAGCGGCTGCGGGTCATGGGGTGGTGAAAGGATTTGCCGTGGGACGCACGCTGTTCGGCGACGCTTCCCGCGCGTGGTTGAAACACGATATTGACGATGCGCAACTGGTGGCGCGCATTAAAGATAACTACCTGCAGCTTATCGCCTGGTGGCGCGAGCGCGGACAAGCATAATTCAGGAGAAGATGATGACGGTACAATTAGGTATTAATCCACTGACATGGACGAATGACGATCTTCCTTCACTGGGCGCTGAGACGTCGCTTGATACGTGTCTGAGCGAGGGCAAAGAGGCTGGATTTGCTGGTTTCGAACTGGGTAATAAATTCCCGCGCGAGGCGCGACTGCTCGGCCCCATTTTGCAGCGCCACGACCTGCAACTGGTTTCCGGCTGGTACTCCGGACGTCTGCTGGAACGCAGCGTGGAGGAGGAGATTGCCGCCGTGCAGTCACATCTGACGTTACTGCGCGAACTGGGAGCGAAGGTGCTGGTCTTTGCCGAAGTCAGTGGCTGCATTCACGGCGAGCAGCAGACGCCGGTACATCTGCGTCCGCGCTTCCCGCAAGAGCGCTGGCAAGAGTACGGTGAAAAGCTCACCGAGTTTGCGCGTTACACCCAGCAGCAGGGGGTACAGATTGCCTATCACCACCACATGGGAACGGTGATTGAATCTGCTGAAGATGTGGATAATCTGATGACGAATACCGGTGATGAAGTTGGCTTGTTGCTCGATACCGGGCATTTGACCTTTGCGGGTGCCGATCCGTTGGCTGTGGCGCAGCGCTGGGCATCACGTATCAACCATGTTCACTGCAAAGACGTGCGTGCCGACGTGCTGGCGGATGTCAAAAACCGCAAAACCAGCTTCCTCGATGCGGTGCTGAGCGGCGTCTTTACCGTGCCGGGAGATGGCTGCGTTGATTATCCGCCAATCATGGCATTGCTGAAGGCGAACCAGTATCAGGGGTGGCTGGTGGTGGAGGCGGAGCAGGATCCAGCCATCGCGCATCCGCTGACGTATGCGCGTCTGGGCTATAACAACCTTAGCCGTCTGGCGCGGGATGCCGGGTTTATCTGAGGAGGTGATATGTCACGTTTATTATCACGCTGGCAGCAGCCGGACGCGCAAGGGTGTACGCAGTCAGTGACGCCGGAAAGCGCCGGTTGGGGATATGTTGGCTTTAGAGCGTATGAACTGGAGGAAGGGCAGCAGCTTACGCTGCCCGCCGTCAGCGAAGAACGTTGTCTGGTATTGGTTGCCGGACGCGCGACCGTCACTACGCCGGGCGCAACTTTTACGGATATTGGTGAGCGGATGAGCCCGTTCGAACGGATCAAACCGTGGGCGGTTTATGTCACTGCTGGTGAAACCATACAGGTTCAGGCGGTGACCAGACTGGAGCTGGCAGTCTGCGCTGCGCCGGGGAAAGGCACGCACCCAACGCGGCTGATCGCACCTAAGGATATTGACGGGGAAGCGCGTGGCAAAGGTCACAACCAGCGTTATGTGCATAACATCTTACCGGAAGATAAACCCGCAGATAGCCTGCTGGTGGTGGAGGTGTGGACCAACGAAGGTTGTACCAGTTCTTACCCAAGCCATAAACATGACACCGATAATCCCCCGCAGGAAACCTATCTGGAGGAGACTTACTACCATCGCCTCAACCCGCCGCAGGGATTCTGTATGCAACGGGTCTACACCGACGACCGGTCGCTTGACGAGTGTATGGCAGTCTATAACCGCGACGTGGTGATGGTGCCGAAAGGGTATCACCCGGTGGCAACCCTGGCGGGATATGACAGTTACTACCTTAACGTGATGGCCGGCCCGGTTCGCAAATGGATGTTTACCTGGGAAGATGAACATGCGTGGATTAACAGGGATTATCCGGTTGATAAGTAAGGATGAAAGCGTTTGGCGAGAGTGAAACAGGATTTGCTGTCGCCACTCGTGGAGTTAGGGGCTGTGCGTTACAGTGGCGCTGATCTGGTTTAACTTTAGAAACAGATTGCGATGAGGCCCGATGCTTGATTGCGGCTTATTCCTAATAATAAAAAACCGCTTTCGCGGTTTTTTATTATTCAATGTTTGGAAGATTATTCGCTGACTTTTTTCTCAACGGAGGCAGCACCTTCTTTAGTCTTATTCCAGCCTTTCTCGGTACCTTCTTTTGTTGCATTCCAACCTTTTTTAGTACCTTCTTTGGTTGTATTCCAGGCTTTTTGTGAACCTTCACTCACCTTGCTGCTCAGGTCATCTTGTTTACCTTCAGCAGCATGTTTGGCTTTTAATTTTTGCTCTTCGCCCTGATTCTGCGCCTGATGCAGTTTTTCTTTTGCAGTATTGGCGTTTTCGTGTGCGGCGGCTACATCATTATCGGTTGCGTGTGTTGTTGCGGCAATAACCGGAGAAGCCAGCAGAATTGCAGATAATGCGATAATTGTCTTTTTCATAATATCCTCGCTTAGCGTTATAAGTTATTAGCGTGGTTAAGCATGGCATACAAACGAAGCGCTGGCTTTAGGAAAAAACTGTAAATGCTGATAACGGTATTTATCTATTTTGTGCAATTGCGAGTAATTAATACGGTTTTTTTGTTGGGGGAACCCACATTTAATGCTGGGTTAAATAAAGAGTAATAATCATTATTCAGCATGGGAGCGACATCATAATGCTGCCTGATATTTATTTGGGGATGTTTTTTTATTAGAAATGAGGTTGAATTTTAATCACGTTTTACGTGTGAAACTATACGTGTACCCATTTCTCAGTGTTTGACCGGTACTACGGGTAATACAGAGACCAAAAAGCCCTCAACTTGCGCTGAGGGCTTTTCTCCGGTGTTTGGTGGCTGGCGGAGTCTGAGTAAAGTACACAATACTTTAAATTTTAAGGATTTTTTTTCGTATTCAACTTTCAGTCGAGTACCTAAATGTGTACCAATTTCCTCACTGTGGCTGCGTTGTATCTCGTATAAACAGGGAACTAAATATGCGGTTAATCATGGGGCAGCATCATTAGGAGGATATACATTGACCGATGTACTTACACGATGAAACTCTAGTATATTGCCAGTATGGTGACCAGGGATAGCTTCAAACACCCCAAGAAATCGGTACAGTGTCCTGTTCAACTCATCACGAGAATGTGCCATAACAATTCGTTTATCCCAACGTTCTGTGTATCCCTCATCATCTTTTATATTCCGCTCTATGATTTTGTTACCATCGTCAGTCAATTCATTTCCCCAATCTGAATTTCCATATAGTTTTGGAAACCAAACCATGCACTTTCCTGATAGACCCATTGCTTCACTTATGTGAGAAGGAATGCTCCAACCGCCAGACTGATGATGCCCTTTGTTGTAACCGAAACAGTTCAAAGCATCCCGGTGGTATCTGAAGACGGCATCCGGGCCTACAGATATCCTTCCTGCCTTAAGATGAGGATGAGCTGTATATTTATTATCAAAATCCCATTCTTTGAATTTTTTATCTTTAATCATTCTATTTTTACGATTGCGTATCAATTCAATAAATTCATTGATGTAACGATCGAAAATTTCAAGGCTTATTTTGCTTGCGGGAATTCTTTTCTCTAAAAATCCTGTGGCTTCAGTAATATCCATACGACGTTTTGCATCATCTATTTGTGATTGCTCACTGTTGTGATGCCCTTCATCAATTTCTAGATAAAGTTCCAGTTGTGGGAAAAATAAATCTGCCAAATAGATTTTTCCATTTTCTTTTCTGATACATTGCTGGCAGATGAATTCAATATCGGGATCATTTAAAAGATGATAAATGCGAGTTACTGCATAATGTTCCCATCGTTTTTTTGAGGTTTTCGTAAGTGAACGCAGGATGTAATCAGTTTTATCCATTTATATGTCTTCCTTCTTCCTTCTTAGTTCTTCATATAATGTGACTTTTCTTATGAAGATAGTATTACCTATCGCCATAAGATGCGTAAATATTTTTTTAATCTAACTGTTCACCTTGTGGCAATGGTCAGAAAGGAAAAGACCGGCTGTTGCCGGTCGAGGTGCGGATTCGTTGCAATTCGGTAGCCAGTCGACGTAGCTTTCCTCTTTCAGCGGCAGATTAGTTTGTATCCCCTGCTATCGTTCTTTTTTGGCGGTCGGTCGTTGATAATGAAAGCGCCAGAGCATTTTTCCTGTCGTCTTACGATGAGGAATAAACCCTCGCTGTTATGAAGAGTAAGCTCTCTTGCCCGCTTTAGCTTGTAGAACTTCGGTGTTGGTCAGGGGGCACATTGTCCATGCCATTGTGGCCGCTGCTCCAGGAATTGGTATGCGCTTTTAGGTATACATCCTTCCGTATACCTAAAAGCGCATACCAATAATCACCGGATTTAGCCGGATATCCTGGGACAACGACAGACACAAAAAAGCCCGCAGGGCTTGCGCCGTGCGGGCTCTTAGGACTTCAACGGATGACTCTGGTAATCACCGATGGAGAATTTTGGTGGGCTGGCGGAGTCTGAATTGGTGTTGTAATTGTTTGAAATATTTAATCTAATCTCTGATTCAACTTTCCTTGGGTGCCTATATAGGTGCCTAAAAGTTTTTCACTCCTTTAGAGGGGTAATAAATGAAGGATGGGTAAGGGGGCTTACACAATTTACGTGCTCATCAGCCTGGTAGCTCGTCTGGCTCTGAGAATATCGGTCGTGGTCAGAAATGGTGTGTCGTTAAGCGCCAGGCCGTGATGATGTTTTGCAGACAAGTGAACATCTGTTGCGGGACTCGAGCCGCGGACTGGCATGGACATCTCTAACAAGTATCGCCTCACCTCAATCTAGTCGCTGCTTTAGTGATTGGATTGAGTTGTAGAAGTTGTCGCCCGCTGGTATCGCCAGCGGGGATCCTAAACTGTACGTACTCAAAGTTACAATTTATTCAAACAGAAAGTATTGATTATTATAATCAACAATTTAAACATGGTTCCAATTAAGGCTTCCTTGAAGCATTGTGATCAATTATTTCGGTGATTGATTCAAAAATGTAGTTAAAGTTCGAAAAGTTAATTGCTTTACGCTGCTTTAACACCACGCCAGTAGCAAAAAACTCTTTGCCATATTCATTATCTTTGCATTTTGCATTCGTTCGATTAAATACTTTTCCCCCCAGCTTGGTTTGTAACACCGAACTGTGGAAAAGATCCTCCATCGAACTATCATTTAATCCATTGAGAGGGGTAAAGATTAAATATAAATTCTTTGTAACCCAAGTCCATTTTTGGTTTCTTAATTCATCTTTCGACAAAGTAATGTTAGGGAATGCTTTCCCTATTAAAGTTTGGAAGATCCCATTAGATCCACCACTGCCTGAGTCATTATCTAAAACAATAATGACAGGTTTTTGTTCGGCGATTGCTTTAAACGCATTTGTCTTTTTTTCATAGCCAACAATGAAGTCTTTAAGGTGTGATGCTCCACCATCTAAGTTTAAAAAATACTTGCTTTTAGTGGTGTTTTTGAAGAATTTAACTCCATAGTCTCGTACGATTTTATTACCTATTTTTTTATTGCCAATCAGGTTAGGGTAATTTGCTGATAAAGAATCCAGAGCTACTCGCAAGTACGTAATGTCCGTCTTTCCCTCAGTCAAGATAGTTGGCTTTGGGTTTGCCCAAAAAGCAGAATAGTAAAGGAAATCAGAATATACATTTTCTCGTTTGTTAAGCGAGGTTTTAGTGGCATGAGGAAGTCTATTATTGTGTTTGTCGACATAATCAATAAAGCTGAGCATCCCACCTAACTCATTAATATTACCTGCTCTTTGTTCGCGTGTTTTTTCGTCTGTTAATGTGTATCCCCCTTTAGTAAACAGACTGTGTGCCATTGCGCGAACTTTTTTTGCATATTTATTATCGACATTTACAAACCTATTAACTGTCAACCCCGTAACTTCTTGACGGCATTTCCTGTCAAAAAGTCTTAATTTATTAAGGTTTATTTGAAAACCTGAAGAAATTATTTCCTTAAGAAATTTTTTATTTAAATCTATGGAGTTCTCGTTGTGGGATTTAATAATTTTGCGAGGAAACTCTTTTTTATTGGTAGATATTGTTATATCGTCGGCATATCGTGTATATGTACAACCTGCACGATTGCACAAGTTACTTAGCCGCCTATCTAAAGAAAGTAGAATTAAATTGGTTATGACGGGAGAGCAGGGACTTCCCTGTGGTAACTTATCTTGATGACAGGCGATTTTAGCTATTAAAGTGGAAAGCTCTGTGTTGAGAGAAAATTTTTTATTTTTTAGAAAGTAACCTCGAACTCTTCCAAAATTGAATTCATCAAAGAAGTTGCTCAAGTCAATATTTAAAACCCATTTCTTTGACTTATGTTTTTCTGCATTTGTAATAATACTACGATTGCGTTCAAATCCATGGGAGAAATTATTCTCTTCTTTTGAGTTTTCTCGAATGTTATTTAAGCAATCTTGAAGTAAGTCGGAAAGTTTACTTTGAATTTCTTTGAGTTCAGGGTCTGGGGCTGATATGTGCCTATCACTACCATTCTTTTTTTTAATAGTGAATTGTGAATAAAGATTATCTGTATTTCTTATGTATATGACGCGCGTCATAAATACGGGATCAATTCCTAAAAGCCGTGCTAAATCGGGTTTGGAATTACATGATTTTAATTTATCTAGGCGGGTAGTCATCACTGCTCCTTGAATAGCGGTGTGCAGGCACTCTTACGCACTTTTACAATATTATCAGCAAATACTGCTATGAGAATCATAGCAGCGAGAGCTTGAGCCCTTGAAATCAAGAATTGCGAAACACAATTCAAAATTCTGCCTGCACACCAGCCTTGAATATTCCACACATTCCTTATGATTTCAACAGGATTCTCCGCTAAATGAATGCCTTAACAATTGTTCACGCGTTCCTAATCGGCAATACGCTGCATTACTTCATGCTATCCAGCAGACTTTCTGCCATTACCCACAGGGCACGATTGAGCTTAACATCGCCGTCGATACCTTTAACGGCTCGGGTATGGGCACGCTTGCCTTTGGTCGTTCGCCCCGACAGACCACCTTTAACCAGGTTTTCCTGAATACGCTGGTAAGTGGTCCACAGGTCATTACTCTCATCCTGCAAGCGGCGCGGGGAAAGGATTTGCGATTCCGTCACCGGCTGATGCTCTTCACCAAAGCGATAGGTTAATGCCGCTTTTGCCATCGCCTGCTGAGCGGGCGGCGGTAACAGAAGTGACTGCATTGCATCGCGCTTCTCCTCCACCCGGTCAAACACGCCGAGTACTTCGTAAGCCCCCTCAATTACCTTCTCAACAACATTCCCTTTATGCGGTACCCGCACGTCTCCGAATGACTGACCGCAGACCAGGCCGTTGGTACAGACGCCACGAAACAGGCCCGGCAGCATCTGGTAGCTTGATGAGCCGTCATGACTGTTAAGTAAAATGATTTCCGGTACCTGATGCCCGGTCAGTTGTCCGGCACGACGCAAGCGCAGCATGTGTTTGGTGTGCTCCCGCTTGCTCAGGTCACGAACCTTCGTCTGGCAGGCAAAGAACGGCTCAAAGCCTTCACGCTGCAGGCTTTCGAGGATGGTGATGGTCGGGATGTAGGTATAACGATCTGAGCGTGATTCATGTTTATCACTCCCGAACACGCTGGGAACATGGTTCATCAGCTCTTCATGGGTAAGCGCTCGGTCACGCCGTATCTGGTTAATGCGGCCGAAGCGGCTGGCTAAACGGGTCATAACAGGTTCCTTAAATAGACAGAAAAAGCCACTCCGGAGAGTGGCCTGGTCGGAAAATTAAATGTTCAGGGTGAAGCAGGTGGCTATGTCTCATTGTCTTGAGACGGCAGTGAAGTGGAGGACGGGTAATCCCAGACTTGACGTAAACGTACAAGGATAACAGGCAGGTTCTGCCTTAAAAAACGGATGTACTGTTCATGGGTAAACCTTCGTCGGATGAATAAGGGAAAATGCCGGTATGCTTTACTGCACACAGAAAAAGCAAATGCGTCATCCCTGAGTCTTGCCTCTGCCAGCACCGCCAGCTCATGGATAACAATGCGCCTGACAAACCGTTGGTATGTTTTGTCCGGGATTTTTATCAGGGGAAGAGTGTCTTCTGGTCCCGTATCAGGTGCACATTTGGCTTTGCCAGGCAGCGAACCCTTCAGACCAGAGTGGCGAGTTTTTTTATCAGTGTTACCAGGCACAGTGTGGTCAGGCTGGCCCCTATCGTCTGACACACGACAGACTTGCTTCGTAGAAGTGTTATTCCGGCGACGCAGAAGACTACAGGCCAGGTAAGACTGGGTGATGTGGTCAGGGGCATTTTTTCATCTTGAAGGTGATTAGCTTTCATGGGGATTCCATAATGACCGGTATAGCAGAATGCCTATACCGGGTCAGGTGAGTGATTAAGGGAGATCGGCAGTCGCTATTTCTTCAGAGGTATTAGTGGTACCGCTGTAAACGCTCACGTATTCATTAACCGGATAAATAACTACAGCGTTCTTTTTCGGATTAAATGTGCACCCGTTGACACCTGCAATCGCAGCAGTTTTCCCTGTGCTGATATTTTTAACGGTGAGTCTGCTGTCAGAACAGTTGTTGCTTTGGGAAAAGTGAACTGCATATCCATCCTGTTCAGCGACAATATCGTCAACTGGTACATTATTCTGAGTTTTATTGGGCACCGTTTCAGAACGGTGAGCGCCGTTGTATGGCACATACTGTGCGGAGTCGTTGCGCAGAGTGGGTGGATCATTTTTCAGGCTCAGATAGACCGGGCAGTCAGATGTGCCCACCTCACAGCTTTTGTCGAATATTGCGCGCGACGGCCAACCCTGGGTGCCAATGTAAGCTGCACCGGTTTCATCCAGGCAGTAGGTTTCCTCCCATGAATAATTTTTATTAGTACCCGGCATGTTACGGGAAGTGATAAGGCAGGTCAGGGCCTTGACGGGTTTACTGTCGTAGCGGATAAAGTTCCCTTCAAGTGGTGATGCGGCATAGAGCAAAGGCGAAATATTCGCTGCAGCGGCCATTCTTTGCGCCTCAAGGGTGAAGCCTGCTTTATTGTTGAGCTTGACGCTCACTGCGGCATCGTTCATATCGCGCAGCATTTCGCCTCCTTTCTCTGTCAGAAAGAACGTGTAACGTCCGGGGTGTATATTTCCGGGGATAACAACAGCAGAGCTCAAAGCGGGAAATAGCAGAGCTGAAATGACGGTAAGTCGTGAAATTAGTGCCTTCATTTTTACATCCTGAATCGTCTGTAGTGAGGTTGTCGCAATTATCGATAACCCAGTGAATCTTTATGAACAGGGCATCTCATGAGCCTTAATGGCTGATACAGTCCTGCCAGCTCAGGTCAGTCAATGCTTCGTGCAGCCCCGTAGTTTTAAAGGTTCCCGGAAGAGGTTTATCTTTCACCGTGATCTCTATCGGCTCCTGACCATCGGAATTTTTGAGCGCAATAAAGGCCGTTTCGCCTGGAATGTATGAGGTTGCGTTAATGCTTATACCGGTGGCTGAGACCCGATAGTCCTTTGCTGGAACGCTGTAAGAGAAGGTCATATGCTTGTCTGAGCAGGTCAGCGTCAGGCGCTCTCCGGTGGCATTGTCGGTGCTAATTTCAAACTCCATGGCATTGATGTAGCCATACCAGTCACCCCACTGTTGTTCGGGAGTAACGGCTTGTGCAGCAGTCGCTGTCAGCGATGAGCAGAGAAAAAGAACTGTGCGAATGTTCAATTAAATCTTTCCTTTACTGTGTGATTTATATGGTGAAAAGCCACTTCCCGGCATGCAGGAAGCAGCCTGATCGTATGCATTCGTGGTCTGTTGGGATAATCGTTAATACAGATCGGTTATCAGAAATTGATCGTTATTATCTATTGTAAAAACGATCGATTATTCATTAATTGATAGTTGCTGGCTATCATTGTGTCAGCATCGATCGGCATGACAGATCAATAAGCCATAGAAAGGGAATCTGAGTCTTTTTCCATTCGCTTAAGTGATTTAGGTATGAAAATATCTGCAATATAAATTTAACTAAATGTGGAATAAAACATCCGTAATAATGAGAACTTTTATCTTCTCTCGAATATCTAACTTCAGAGTGATTATTGAATATATTATGTAAGTTAATTGTCTGAAGTTAATGTTTCTTTCTTCTATAGCAAAAATGTTTATCGGTTAATATTGCATGTCTGATTGGTATTAAAATAATAAAGATGGGTTAATACTGTTATAGCAATAGCATTGACTATTGTTCAGAATGTAAATTTAAATGTATTAATTAACTCTCTATGCAAATTGTATTGAGATGAATAACACAAGGACTGAAGTATGAGCAACGATATGGGTTATAATCAGCATTACATTAATCGTATTCATGAAACGCTGCAAAGTTCATTACGTGAATACCCAAGGACGTTTATCCTGAATATTATTCTTAGGTTTCCTGATGCCAATTACGAAAGCTATAAGGCAGACCATACAGTCATAACACGCTTTATTGAATCCTTAAAATCACAGATTAAATTCACGCAGAAGAGAAAGGAAAAACAGGGAAAGCGGGTACATCCCTGCAACCTTCGCTATGTATGGGCAAGGGAGTTCGGTGAAGAAAAAGGGAAGAAACATTATCATGTGGCATTGATGCTAAATAACGATGCCTGGTGTAGTGCTGGTACCTATTATCCGGTGCAGGGACATTACGTTCACTGTCTGGGATTGATGATTATGGAAGCATGGGTCAGAACATTGAACCTTCACGTTCAGCAGGATTATGAAAAGAAATATTATCCCCTGATAGAGTTTGTCCTTGAAGGTGATTTTAATTTGAATACCAAGGGGGAACATTTCGCCTGGCATTACGATACTATTATGAGAAGACTGTCATATCTTGCTAAGCGATTTAGCAAAGATAATTCTGATGGACAGCGGAATTTTGGTTGCAGCCAGTCCTGAATTATTGAGAGGCCCAATCAAAACCACAATCAGAAACGATTGTAGCAGCGTTGTAGCGGCACAGGCGCTAACACGAGGCAACATTTCTGAGCTGTAGTGCTACATCGCCAGAGTGTAGTGAAGTGAATCCGTCTGTTCAGGGTTGAACGATTTGTGAGCAAAAGAGCATGTTTCATTTGCGGGTGCTTTCCAGAATGCCGCTACAGTTCGCTACAGTAGCGGTTGTAGCAGAGAAGCAATGTATCACTGTGTATTTTTCAGATGGATAAGGCTCGCGATCTCCTCCGGACCACGAGCCTGTGTATTGTTGTGTTATCCAAAATAGTGCTCAGGTATGAGGTAGCTATTCTGGCTAAGCAGGGTTCTGAGGCGAAGGCGGCTGTTTATCATCAAATGGCCTGTAGTGACCATTGTTCATTCGCCAGGTAATATAAACCGCCGGGTTTTCAGGTGATTTAACCATGTATGCGAAAGTACCTGTAGTCATGATGGCATTCAGCAACGGTTCCAGTTTTTCGCTGCGGCGAAATTTGTTCGGACCATATTTAATGACATCGTTCTTTTTGAACGGAAAGCCGTTAGTGGACCTGAATTTATGATGGATCCACTGGGTTAGTATTTGCACGTCCTGCTGGAATTTATACTCATCCGTGAATTGATAAAACCAGGCTGCGGTATGATTGAGATACCAGTTCACTATCGCTGATGCTCGCGAAATAACATCAGTAGTAATAATATCATCCTCCTGGTTGGTTAAGTAATTCAGCAGCGCAGCGATACGCAACACATTCGTACTGGCTTTCAGTACCATGGGTTTGATATATGACCAGGCACTACCTGGGAGTGTGTATCTCAGCCAGTTCTCACGCATCGTCTCCCAGTGGACTTCTGCTTCAGGTGAAAGCTTGAGAACCTTTTTCTTACCTTCACCAGAATTAATTTGTTTTAGCTGCTGCCCGAGTAATTTTCCAATCAGGTCGTGAAAGCAGGTTAAAGCATTTTCATCACGGTAAGCGGTATCCGGACGATAATGGTGGCTCATCACACAGGAACTCAGCATGGTGTTCGGGGTGATATTTGAAAAGAGGAAGCGGGATAAAAAACCGCTCTCTAATGCTTTATCACCATCCTTTTTCATGTAATCGAAAAAAAGCGAAGGCTGTAACATTAAGGACACCGTCAGCGTCGGTTTAAAGCTCTGGGTGGCACGCTGATGACGATTATGCTCATACATATCGCCATCCCAGGCTTTATTGAAGAACGCCAGATTATCTTTAAGACGAGCGTCAAAGAAGTTGCTGGCTTCATCAGAAATCAGACCTGCGCACGGATACTCATTCAGGCCAGCGATGAGCGCGGCAAGCGAGGTGTCATTGTAGACCAGCGTGGGTAGCACAGGTCTGACGGGTTCAACCGATGCGTGAGATTTCAGGGCTGCCTGGGCCTCGTCTGTACACTGGTCTTTTTTAACTGCATCGCGCAGCTTACTTTCCAGCGCCTTTAAACTGGTTTTCCATACGACATAATCTTCGCGCCAAACAGCCTGGTTAACCCGATGTGATTCGGCCAACTCAGCCCTGAAAGCATCAAAGGGCTTCATTACCTGTTTGCTGACGGACGATTTGCCCGTCCCTGAATCAGCGAGCGTCAGGATGTTGAGTGAACAATGCTCCTCTATGTCCGTGTAAGGATTGAGTACATTGATATGCGAATGGCAGGCCAATGATACTGCCGCTAAAACAGCGTTCACGGCCAGTACAGTCGGTACTTTTCCACCATCCTGAAGGTAGTTGATGGTGTTTTGCATTATCAATGGCAATGCATCAACGGGGAAGGGACTGGCAGAATTAACCATTGGAAGTGCAGGGGGTAAATATGACATTTCAATTTCCTTTTTTTCAATCCAAATAGCGTAGGGATGACATCACCGATGCGGCTTACCCTGCCGGGTAAGGGCATGCGGTGAATGTTTTTTAATATGGTATTTCAGGATGCTCCTTCGACAGTCGCCTGCAGAGGAGAGAGAAGATCAGAGCAGTGCGTGTTTGCGCTGCAAAACCCAATCGTCAAGTTCGGATTCGAGCCAGCCAACGGATTGTTTACCTAGAGGGTAGGGTTTCGGGAATGCTGGGTCATGACGTGGCGATTTGGCATTGAGCCAGTCATAGATGGTCGATCTGGCGATCCCGAGCTTGCTGACAACTGCGGGTAAACGTAGTACTTTCACTGTTGATATGGTCATTTTGCTTTGCCTCTGTTTGGGTTGTTTTGAACAGGACAGAGACTAACGGTAGAAAGAAATGTTTGGGAGACGTGAGGTTAAGTATAAAAAAACATTAGCTCACGTATTGACATTCTGGAGGCGATTTTGAAAGGAAATGATGTTAGTGCCCTTTTTAACGAGTTGAAAGACGCTTATGAAATCAAGCTTGATGAATTAAAAAATGAGAGGGAAATATCGACAAAAAAATATCAAGAGGATGTTCAAAGATTTTGCGCAGAGAGAGAAAATGAATATGGTGGGATTGAATATTTTCTGGCAGAAAGTACACAGTTGCTAAAAAGTGAGGCTGCATCTATCTGGGTTGATGCAGTTTTGCAGGGAAAGTTTGATAAGTATCTGTACATATCGTTATGTTATTACCATCTGGCCTGTCTCGTGTCAGGCATAGGGCGGATTACCGATGGCAGTAAGTATATTCAAGATGCCATGTATTTTTATGGGAAATGGCAGGGAAGCCGAGAAAATAAGGAGTGGGCTAAAGATAAGGAAAAAAAAGAAGAGGAAAGGTGTGAAAATGCTAAAAAATCCAAAGAAGAAAAATATCTCCCTATAAAATTTGAAATCATTCGACTTTTATATTCCCAAAAGTCTTTGGGGAAATATGCCTCCGAATCTAAAGCAATTGAGGGAATTGAGGTTGAATTAGTAGAGTTTCTTGAAAATGAACCTAAAGAAATCTCTTCTAATTTAGACTCTAGCAATCTGAAGAGAACAATAAAAGGCTGGCTGAAGAAAGATATTTATTTAGCGTTTGCGTTTAGTGAAGTTGTTCACAATAAATAAATTTATTTTCCTTGTTTTTCATGCCGTTATAGAAGGTTGACTTAACATGGTGATTAATGTTACATGAATGTAGTGATTCATTAGCGCAGGATTTTTAAAAACTATTTTTTTTTGGTTGTTTAAATTGTGATGTTTCTCACAATAAAGTGGAGCGCGGCAATAGGGATTCTCGATATATGACAGCACTTGTAACTAAAGTTGTTGAAGTAGATGATGATGTCTGTGGTCTAGTTTGGTCTGTTAATGATCTCAATGAATTGTCCAAATTGATTGCTGTCATTACGCTCGGTCAGGCACAGCACGCAGCAAGAATCATCGTTGAGCTTGAACTCCAGGGGCCAGCATTTTCAAATGGAGAGCTTTATGCTGGAGCCAGAGGACAAATGCGCATAAAAGGTGAGAACGAGAAACAACGTGAAGTGTCTCGCTACCATCGAGATGGATTTCTCTTTGAGTGCATTTCTTGGATTACAGCGCGGCAAACAGCAACAGATCGTACATTTCTTAAAGATCCTCACATTAGTTCAACTACGCAAGGTCTAGATGGCCTTTCGATAACATTGCATCCAGATGAACCTGTTGTTGTAGGTGTGACAATTTTCGAAGATAAATGCACTGAAAATCCCAGAAATAAATTCAGAGACGAAATCATGCCTACCTTCACCGAACATCATGAGAATAAGCGAAGTCGTGATCTTGTAGCTAATGCTGTTAGCCTTATTAGGGAGGGCGGCATAAATGGCACTGAGGCTACACGTGCGGCTGCGAGAGTTTTGGACAAACAGTATAGAACTTATCAAGCAGCGCTTACTGTTGGCTCTAACATTGCCACGGTAAAAAAAAGGAAAAATCTTTTCAAGGGATATAACGACCTTATGCATATAACTAGGAATCAACGCATCGGGGCAACTTTTTTGATTGATGGCGATTTACGAGATTGGTTTCAAGAGCTCGCTAATCAAGTAATTACTAGGCTAAATGAATTTGAGGCAGAAGATGTTTGATGCACTAACCTCTCAACTTCTCCGCTCAGCACCCGACCTGCCCGAACTTAATGCGAGTCAGATACCGCAGTTGCTGACGCGGCATTACGCTGAACTTGTATCCGCGAGACTTAAGGGAAAAGAACAAATCGGGCCCGAAACGGAGCATTGGTCTCTCGATCGTATCGCTGATGCATATGAAATCATAGCTTCTCTCGAGGAGGATCCCGCTTTACGCCGAGCCTCAGCATTCGTGGCAGGTACAGCCCAACAGATTATTTCTAGGCGGTCCAGTGAGTCTGGCAATAGCGATGCGCCTCTCCTCGACCGTGATAGAGTGGATGCATCTATTGCTGCAGCCGTGCTTTTCCTTGCGGCTGAACAGTATGCAGATGCAAATGAGGCTGCGGCTGCAATCCCTGCTGGTAGAGGTCCAGTTGAAATAAAAGTCCTTGTGGATCATATTAGAGACCTTGTTCGCGGGCGCTTAGACTCGATCCTCAAGCGCGCAAATAGTTGGCGGTTGCTGAAGGCAGGTAAAGGAGCGATTCAAAGGCGGGCACTTCGGCTTCTTGCTGCCACTCTTTCTGAAGGCATCGAACTGTTAGCTGTAGACATGATGTCCGCGGAAATACCTGAAGCCGTACCGAAACGATTTAAGAACGCGCAAGAAGCATTTCGCTGCGTTATCGAATTATCATCCCAAACTAATTACAATCTAAGAGATTCGCTCGATGGTGAATTGCTAACAGTATATTCTGGACCGGCACATTTAGCTTCGCTTCTGCTTTCTGCGGCAGATGCGATCGAAAAATCGGCTCTAACCAAGCTATCCCCACCAGATGGGGCTGATAATGCTATTTGGAAAAAGTGGCTAGGTATACGAGCTGTTGACATGCCTTTCGTTTGGCAGAATCATCGAGAAGCTATTAAAGAAGATTTCTATCAAACGGGCACATCAGCTGTCCTAGTCCTACCCACTGGCGCAGGGAAAACAACTGTCAGTGCGCTTAAGATTGCCGGAACACTCTCACGCGGTAAGAAAGTTATTTTCTTGGCTCCTACTCATGCTCTTGTGGAACAGTTAACTGAAGATCTTCAGGCGATCTTCCCACAGGATGAGTTTGGTCTCGAAGTATCTAGTGATTTTGATTCCTTACTTCTAGATGATGCCCAATTACAGGACATAGAGGTGATGACGCCTGAGCGGTGTCTAGCCATGCTGTCATTTTCAGCCACCTCATTTCAGAAAGTTGGTCTTCTCGTCTTTGACGAATGTCACCTTTTGAGCCCTCAGTCGGGAAAGATCGGTCGAGCTCTGGATGGAATGCTATGCCTGTTGGCGTTTAGCGCTGCATCCCCTAATGCAGATATGCTGTTCTTGTCGGCAATGCTTAAAAATGGTCCTCAATTTGCTGAATGGATTGCTGATCTGACTCATCGTCCATGTAAGTCAGTCGACTTACTTTGGAAGCCCAGTCGTCAGGCAAGAGGTGTTGTTGTCTATGAAGAGTGTGAAATCAATGAATCCATTAAGCGTGCCTTGAAGAAACAGAAGAATCTAAATGAAGAAAAAGGCAAAAAAGCAAAGACTTTGCGTGCAGGAGCGAAGCGTGAAATTCTGGGCAAGCCCTATGTTGTCTGGGGTTTACAACATAATTGGATATCCACACCCGATTCATTTGCGTTCACCTCTATCGCTAATGTTCCCCTGCAACTTGCTGGCGGCTTTGACAATGGAAGAGTTTGGGCGACTCCTAATGCCAATGGCATCGCTGCAAATATAGCAGTTAGTGCTAATAACAGCGGCCTCAAAACAATCGTTTTTGTTAACACAAAAGCTGACGCGATTGGGGTTGCCCGAAATATTGCTAGTGAGCTTGGGCAGGTCGTTGTTTTGAATGAAAGTGAGCGGGCTCTTTGGGAGGCGCTGGTACAAGAGTTAGGCGATTCAAAGCACTCTATTTTCGGTGAGACGAATTTTGGTGCAGTTCCACATAATTCAACCATGCTTCGGCTAGAGCGTTCTCTTTCTGAGAAACTTTTTCGACGTATTGACGGCGCACGCGTGATTGTTGCTACGCCTACCCTTGCACAGGGGCTAAATCTTCCCGCTCATTTGGCTATACTTGCTGGAGATAAACGAGCCGGTGAAAATCCAGGTGACCGTGAAGAACTTGAGGCCCATGAGTTATTAAATGCGGCAGCACGAGCAGGGCGGGCAGGACATCTTGCTAATGGTATTGTTATCCTTATTCCCGAACCTATAATCAAATTTATTCATAAAAAAACATTAAATGAGCCATTAAAGAAAAAGCTTGCATCAGTGCTGCCGGAGGATGATCGCTGCGTTGCCATAACAGATCCGTTGGGCATAGTTCTTGACCGGGTAATGGAGGGAGAGCTAAAAGATCGAGAAGTCACTTATACAATCAACCGACTCGCAGCTCTTACAGCTGCCGGTGCAGAAGTGATACCGCCAAACAATTTAATGTCACGATCGTTGAGTGCTTTCCTTGCCATCAAACATTCTGAACAAAAAGAATATAACGAAAAGGTCGAGGAACTTTGGCAGCAAACGAGGAAGGCAGTGGAAGACACTCCCGATGCTAAAGTTGTATTAATAGCTTCGCAAAGTGGCTTACCTCTTGATTTACTTGGGCGGCTTAGGGCTCGTCTGCTGGAAGAGAAAGGTTCTTTGTCCACCACAATTGAAGGCTGGATTGATTGGACGATCGATTGGCTTAAAGATGACTCGAGCGCGCGCGAATATCTATTACGAGATGTATATCGCTCTGCGAGCGCGGCCGTAGGAAAATCAGTCACATATCCTGTAAATTCTGCTGTTCTCAGTGCTCTTACTCCAGGTTTAAAGGCATGGATTACCGGCAAACCACTTAACGCTATAGAAATAAGCCTTGGTGGCGATCCAAATGGTAAGTCCGAAACTGTGAAAATGTGCCCGCGAGCCCGTGAACTTATTTCAACTTTCATTCCAAGAGGCCTGTCTTTTATCATGGGTGTGGTAGCTAGAATGACTGAAGAGCTAGATTTGGCTTCAAGCCAAGAAGATCTTAATGAATCCTTCTTGCAAAGTCTTTCAGCCGCAGTGAGGCGCGGTTTTGATATGGTTGAGAAACTTGAGTTTTCCTACGCAAACAAGAATATCTTGAGCCGTGTCCAATTGCATAAAATTTTTAATGAACGTCAGACGCACTCTGATTTTGATGATATTATTTGAATGTGCTGATTTAAATAGATTTTTCTTTGCCACGCTATCAGGCTTTTCGATACAGGGCTCCACGTTGGGAAGTGGTTGATGATGATAGTGATGAGCAAAAAAATTAAGAAGGGAGGATGTGTTCAAGCAGAATTTCACCGAGTTGATTTTTATGAGGGGGAAGGCGCTGATATGGAACATATCCTCAACTGAGTTTCGGGATTAGATGCGTCGAATAAGGTTTATGCGATTACGCCGAGACTAAATTCAATAGAAGTAAAATAATTGGTGAGGTGAGCAATGTGAGTAATGCACAGGTTGAAAAATATCCAGCTACCGCTGTATCTACATGGAGCGGGTACGTTTACCAAGGAAAAGTTGCGCTCTACCACTGCCTCAAGCTAATAAGTCAAGGCGATGTAGATTTTGAGCTTCAATTGGACAGTAGTGACGATTTTGCTATTTATAAACACGGTACTTTAGTTAGCGCTCATCAAGTAAAGGCTAAGATTAGTAGTTACCGTAGCGGCTATGCTGAAGCTTTGGAAAAATCATCAGCTATCGAATTTGACAGAACCGTGGGGATTTCTCGTTATTTTCATGTTTCCGTCCCGTTAAACGATACTAGCGATTATACTGGAACAAATGGAGAAAACGTCCAATTCTACGTCTATGGTAAGAATAAGTATTGTGGTTTGGGCGAAATCGAAAAATTGACAAAAGAGCTTATCACGCAGATCTGTATCAGCAAATCAGTTACTCTAAGTGAGAATCTTTTACATTATAACTACTGCCTCCTTTCCGAAAAAATTAGTTCCAAAGCAGTAGCAATACACCGCTTAGTTCAAGATGATCGTAAAAAAGCCAACAAAGCCGCTTATGAAAGCAGGATTGTTGCGCAGCTTTTATTAGATGACATATTGATCCGGAATCCTTATAACAGCACTGAGTACTATGCTGTTGATCTGAAGGCTAGGCTACACAGCTACCTTGAAGATAGACTTGACCAAGCATTGCCTAGTATGAGTGATAAAACGTATGCCAGAGCTCGGCGTCTCTTCGAGCACATTCGGATTACGGAGACCAGTGAAATGAAGACGCTCTGTCAATTAATGAAGCCTTCTGAGCGATTTTCAAGCCTTCAAAAAGCAGACATTAGGCGTTATTCCGGGCTGATTGAAGCCATGAATATTGAGCCCATTCTAAAACTATTTCCTCACTACTTAGATGGTGAAAAAAAGTTTTATCTTCCTACTGCCCTTGACCTGCCTTTGATTGATGACCGAGAAGGTTGTACGTCTGATTTGGTGGGAGAAATGGAAAGCAACGGGGAACTTCGTAAACTGCTATTCGAGTACAACCATCTAATTGCATGCAGGTCTTGTGAGTCTTTTACGATTAATACCAAATACACAGATTCAGATGATCTAAGCGATCAGGAGGTTAAAGATCGCATTGATAGTAATTTCACTAAATCATTTTGCCTAAGCATAATGAGTAAAGAAGACGCAGAGGCTAGACTAAATGATAAATAAAATTATTGATGAGGCATTAATCGCTCATGATTTCAAAAAAGAGCATGAGACAGAACTGACGGGATTCTACATTCGTGAATTCGGTTCTGCTATCAGGTTTGCGATCTTACATAGGTTGGATGAGCTTACGAACCCTGCAGCATTAAATGCCGTTATCAACCAATCGGTGCCAGAGTCTTTTATTAATCATCCAGCCTTTAAAAAGAACTGCGATCTTATCTGTGTTCACCGTCTAAAAAAATTAGCAGAGTTCAAAGACTTCGAGGAACAAATATTCGCAATTGAAGAAGATCCTCACTTTTTCAAAAAATATATTCTGTACTATAGCGATACCGAAGAAACCGCAATTCAAGATTATTCATTTGAAAAGCTAGCGGCCACGATATCGGACAAGAGCCAGTTCATTAATTATAAGAGTGAACCACTGGCTGCAACACAATACAGTGTAGCTGCAAAGATTTTCATCAAACTTCCATTTCTCGAACTTCCATTCACAAGAGAGAAACTCGTCTCCTTGCGCCTACAGGCTAGTGAAGCTGTCGCAGAAGAGGGATTAGTGGAAACATATGAAATTATTCAGAAGCTTACTACAAATAATGTCGACGAAATGATCAAGGAGTTGATTAACAATGAGTTGGAAAATAATCCGAATTGAAATTTCTTGCTTTAAAGCGTTTAAGCACATCGATCTAGATTTAGGCACTTCTTCTCTATTGACTCTAGATGGGCCAAATGGATACGGTAAGACTAGTATTTTCGATGCGGTCGAGTTGCTGCTTACAGGCCAGATAAAGAGAATAGACAATCTTTTCTCGACATTAATGACAAAAAGTAAAACAAATTATGATGATAATCTGTTCTGGAATATTCGTTCAGGTAAGAAAGATCTATCGATAAAAATCGAATTTTCAGACGGCGAACGCAAGTTAGTGTTAGCTAGACATACGCCTCGTAAGACGTTCGAAACTAAAGCGAACAACCGTGCTGATAAATTTAAACACTTTTACTTTATGAATTGCCAGATTTTGACTCTAAAGCCTATATAGAATCCAATAAACGTAATGACGAGTTTCTTGATGAAATTTTTGGGAGGAATTTTAGGGAGAATTTCTCATTTTTGAATTATTTAGAACAAGGTCAAAATAAGCTGCTTCATACTCGTGTAGATGAGCGTAAAGATGAGCTAGGGAGCTTATTTAATATTAGTGATATCGCCGCTGAAATTGAAAGCTGCCGATCTGTTTCGGCGAAAATCACCAAGTATTTAGGCGATGAGAAACGCAATGCAGACTTGGATTCCCTTAACAACGAGTGCACTACCTTGCGTGCAATGGTTCAAGCAGATTTAGGAAGAGTTGAATATAAAAAAGTATCTACTGCTGAGTATGAACCCGCTTGGGATAAGGAGAATGTCTTTCCTACATATGCTCCAGACTTTCACACTCAATTATTGGATTCAATACGCAAACTAAGCGACCTTCTTGCTCAGAAAGCAGCCATTCGTATCAGGGCTAATAATGAAACTATAGAAGCTGATGTTAATGCGCACATGGAGTTACTTAATAGCTTGGCTCGTATGGGGGCGGATATCAACAAGCTTGAAGAGCTGGAAGAATCGAAAAAGGAACTCGATCAACACACCACAGCTACAGCCATCATTAAAATGGGAGCTTCAGTCATTACGGTTGAGCAGGCACGTACGTTGAAGGGGTGGCTGCCGAATCGGCTTGAGTGGTTTGAAACGAAGATTACTGAACGTAATGGTCTTCAAAAAGAAAATACAATCAATGATAGCGCTGCAGCCGAATTATCTCGCTTAAAGCAACAACTAATTGATGAACACGCTAAGCTTTACCCGGAAGACCAGCTTTGCCCATTATGCGGTAACAACTGGCAAACCCACCAGTTGATGCTCAAAGCCATTGAGGAAAGAGCCCAGATAATTGCTGATACCTTGAGCACTGATGGTAAAAAATTAGTAAGTTTGATTACATCGATGACCTCTGAACTCGCCATCATTGAGGCAGACATTGCGGAGCGTGAAGCGATCTTGAAGCTTAAGTTCGACGACACACTGTATAAAACTTTGACAGCAGCTAAACCACGTTTAGGCGCAATCCAGCAACTAGCTGAACGGCTCACAGCCGAGGGTATTCAAATCACATACACTTTCAGCAACGACAAAACAGTTGTTGAAGCTAGGCTAGAAGAGTTATGCAATTTGATGCGTGCTAAGAAAACAGAAGAGATGTTTGCTTTACCCGAAGACTGGCGCCAGACCATCCATGCGGTGTTCAAGGACATACAGGACTTCTACATCTGCGTACCACAAGATTTAAAAGATAAAGAGTTATATATCAAGATAAAGGCTAATGAAGCGCAAAGTGGAAGGCTTAAAAAATGCTTGGAAGATCTTCAAAAAATTCAACGCGAGAACGCAGCAGCAGAAAAAGCCAAAGATAAGGTCAACAAGCTGCGTGCGACATTAGTCAAAGCGGAGCAAAAATATGCTGATCAGACCATTTCGGAAATTGAGCTTATTTTCCATATCTACAGTGGGCGACTTATCCAGAACTACCAGCGAGGTCTTGGATTGTTCATTGAGAGTCGAGATGGCAAGCAACTAAGGTTCCTGACAGCGGAAAAGTCAGACCATGATGCAGTTATGTCGATGAGTACAGGTCAAGTCTCAGCACTTAGCCTTGCCTTCTTCCTGTCGCTCAATAAAGTTTATGCAGATGTACCGCTTATTCTCATTGACGACCCCTCTCAGTCTCTGGATGAGGTGAACATAGCATCACTGACCGACTTGCTTCGCTGTGAGCTAAAACATTGCCAGCTCATCGTGTCGTCACATGAGGAAGATATTTCAGCATACATGCGATACCGTTTTAATCGAGCAGGATTGGCAACTAATTCTCTCAACATGCAACAATTAGCAAAAGAAGCGCAGTTTCGTTCATAACTAGAGCTTTATTTGCATGGCGATCAGGAATAGAACCATTCAACTACTTTACCAAGAGTATGTGATTTGGCACTAATTACTAACTACCTGCGTTTTTTCTAATGCATCTATGGCACATCTGTATCTGCTTAATAAGCTTTTACTTGTACCATTTGATATACCAGCTCAAATTTGAGCTGGTATATCTCATCCGATTAGTCGCATTCCTTTCATGCTACCCCCAATCATACTTCCATTATCAGCAGCTTTAACAAAGTCAGACCACCATTGCATCATTGGACGTCGTTGCTCAAGATAATCGCTGCGGTTGTACGCTCGACGTACTTCATTCTTGTCCACATGAGCAAGTGCTGCTTCAATGGCATCAGGAGGGAAACCTTGCTCATTAAGGGCCGTACTGGCAATAGAGCGCAGACCGTGTGAAACGAGCACTCCACCAAAACCTGCGCGTTTTAGCGATGCGTTTACGGTCTGACTGTTCATCGACTGGTTTGGCTTGATGCGGCTGGGAAAGATAAATTCGCGATTTCCACTTAACGGCTTCATCATCTCTAGTATCGCAATTGCTTCATCTGACAATGGAACAGTATGGTCGCGGTTCATTTTCATACGTGCTGCAGGAATCTTCCACTCTCGCGCTTCTATGTCTACCTCTTCCCAGCGTGCTTCAGCCGCTTCGGCAGGGCGGCTAATAGTAAGGAGTTGCCACATGAACAGGCAGCGTGTGGAAAGACTAATGCTGGCTGTTCGCATTGTTTGCATCAGTTGTGGTAGCTGATCCGGTCGAATGCTGGGCATGTTCTTTTTCTGAGGCTTCTCGAATGCTTTACCGATATTAACGCTGGGTACAGCATCAATCAGCCCTGTGTTTTGGGCATAGATCATGACCTCATTAATGCGCTGACACAGGCGACGAACGGTTTCCAGTGCTCCTCTGGCCTGAACCGGTTGGACGGCCTGAACCAGTGTGTGAGCTTTAATATCTGTAACGCTAACGTCGCCAATCGCAGGAAAAACATCTCTCTCAAGAGAGCGCCAGATATCCTCTGCGTAGTCTTCGGTCACACTGGTTTTCTTCACATTCCACCAACGTTCAGCCACGAGCTGGAAAGTATTGGTTTTAGCTTCCAGCGAACTGCGAAGTTGTTCTTGCTGATGTTCCTGAGGGTCGATTTGTTTCGCCAGAAGAGAACGAGACTCTGCGCGATAGTTTCTTGCATCGGCAAGCGTAACTGACGGGTAGGGGCCAATGCTCTTCTTCGCACGTTTCTTGGTGACAGGGCGAATGTAGCGAAACTGCCAGATTTTACTCCCGCTGGATTTGATGAGTAGCTCAAGGCCATCACCATCATAGAGAATGTAGTCCACTTCTTTGGGTTTGGCTGATTCGATTTCCTTAACGGAGAGAGGTTTGGTTTGTCTTGCCATTGCCGGGTTTCCATAGTTTTAGGCACCTCAAAAACAATAAAGCTTTATGAGGTGCCTAACAAGGTGCCTAAAAGGTTCGGATTTAATTAGTTGGCATCAGACTTCGCGGGACAAATTCAAGGCACAAAAAAGCCCGCAGGGCTTGCGCCGTGCGGGCTCTTAGGACTTCATCGGATGACTCTGGTAATCACCGATGGAGAATTTTGGTGGAGCTGGCGGGAGTTGAACCCGCGTCCGAAATTCCTACATCCTCGGTACTACATGCTTAGTCAGTCTTTACATTCGCCTGGCACCTGCGGACAGACACGCCACTACCAGACTAGCCTGATTAGTTTTAACGCTTCAACCCCAGGCAGGGCCTCCACGCGATCTCTTTTGGGTTTGACCTCTCTTTGAT
This sequence comes from Citrobacter sp. Cpo103, assembly GCF_030332605.1. NCBI lineage: Bacteria > Pseudomonadati > Pseudomonadota > Gammaproteobacteria > Enterobacterales > Enterobacteriaceae > Citrobacter > Citrobacter sp. Cpo103. Next base: position 118,458 of record NZ_JAOWHO010000026.1, read on the forward strand.
CCCCGTCTTAAGAGCGGAAGCTAGGGAGAGAGGGCTCAGAGCAGGTTATTAAGCTGCTAAAGCGTAGTTTTCGTCGTTTGCGACTATTTTTTTGCGGCTTTTTACGAGGCCAACCGCCCCTCGGCATGCACCTTGGGTTTCGCGAATCCCGTCGAATCCAGAATCAGCCCCAATGTGTTAGGACAAGTATAACAGACTTGTGACACGCGTGACCAGCCCCCGTAACCCCTAATCCTCAAGGATTTAGCGCTCGCGCAGCGCTTCTTTTGCGCGATTAAACGGTTTGATTAAATAGTCGACGATGGTTTTTTCACCTGTTTTTATATCCACTGTGGCAATCATGCCCGGTACGATGGAGAAATGGCGTCCCAGTTTGTTCTGTAAGAAGTCCTGATGCGTGCGGATAAACACGCGGTAATAGAAGATTTCCGGTTTCACTTTGTCCTGAATGGTGTCCGGAGAGATGGTTTCGACTACGCCTTCCAGGCCGCCGTAAATGGCGTAGTCATAGGCGGTAATCTTCACCAGCGCCCGTTGTCCAGGATGGATGAACGCGATATCACGCGGCGACAAGCGGGTTTCTATCAGCAGATGATCGTCCAGCGGCACAATCTCCATCATCTCGCCGTTGGGCGGGATAACGCCGCCGATGGTGGTGACCTGGATGTTTTTCACAATACCGCGCATCGGCGCGCGTACGGTCAGGCGGGTGACGGAATCCTCGCGTCCTTTTAAAATCGCCGCCAGCATGTCCACTTCGGCGTTAGCTTTTGACAGCGCTTCCCGCGCCTGCACGAAATATTGCGAGCGCAGGTCGGTGATTTTTAATCCCAGATCGCTTTTTTGTCGTTGCAGGCGCAGCACTTCTACGTGGCTGGCGGCGCCGCTTTTCTCCAGCCGTTGGGTGATGGCCAGTTCTTTATTAACTGAGACCAGGGCATCTTGCAGTTCCGCCATTGAATCCGCAAGCTGCGCGCGACGGCTTTTATACAGGCGAGTTTCGGAGGCGATGAGATCCGGCCAGGCGCGCAGTGAATCGGGAAAGACCAGCGGCAGATCGTTAACTTCGGCATTAAGCCTTGCGCTGGAAGCCAGTGAGGCGCGATAACGGGCGGCGCTCTCCCCAACGTTGGACTCAGAACGGGTAGGGTCGAGGCGCGCCACAATTTGATTGGCCTGCACTTTATCTCCCTCGCGTATCGTAAGCTCAGCGAGAATGCCGCCATCCAGCGACTGCAAGACTTGCTCTCGCGAGCTGGGGATCACTTTCCCGCTGCCGGTTGAGACTTCATCCAGCTTGCCGAAATATGCCCAGATACCCAGGACGGCAAACAGCAGCGTGCTGAGCAGAATAATGCGGCTGGCCCCGGAAAAACGGTGCTCGCGGCGGATATCGAGGTCGTCCATGGCGGCATCATGCGGATTGGTTTTCATTTTTCCACTCCCGACCGTGAGTTGGGGCGGGTGCCCGACTCGCATTTAATGCCTGCGCTTTCGGGGCATCCATAACCAGTTGGCCTTCTTTTAATACCACCACGCGTTCGACCAGCTCCAGAACCGGTACGCGATGGGTGGCGACAATCAATGTACGGTTGCCTAGCCATTGGTTCAGGCGCTGAATAAACTCCCGCTCGGTATGTTCATCCAGCGAGGCGCTGGGTTCGTCGAGCAGCACGATATTGGGCGATCGCAGCAGCATTCTTACCAGCAGGATCGACTGCCGTTGTCCACCGGACAAACCGTTGCCGCCCTCCATAATGGGATGCGCCAGCCCTTTGGCGAGCTGTTTAACGAAGGCTGCCGCGCCGCTGACCTCCAGCGCTTCGAAGATCTGCGCGTCGCTGGCATGCGGCGCGCCGAGGGTCAGGTTCTCGCGCAGGGTGCCGAAAAACAGCCGCGCATTCTGGCTAAGAAAACCGATGTTGCGGCGTAAATCAGCCATATCGATCTGCGCCAGACTCAGGTTGTCGAGCCGGACATCGCCCTGGATAATCTCCACTCCGCCCGCCATGGCCTGCAGTAGGGTTGATTTCCCGGCACCGTTACGCCCGAGAATCGCCACCCGTTCGCCGGGCATGACCTCCAGGCGCGAGATGCGCAGCGGAACGCGCTGATCGTCGCTGTGGTAGCGAAAGTGTGCGTTCTCAAACAGATAATGACCGTGAAAAATCTCCTGATGTACCCGGTCTTCGTCGTACTGCGTTTCGGTGGGGAGCTGCATGATGCTGTCCAACCCCATCTTCGCCGCCTTGACCTGTTGCCAGCGGGCCAGCACGCCGCACAGATTAGCCATTGGGGCAATCATTCTGGAACCGAGCATCGAGGCGGCCACCACGGCCCCGGTGGTCATCGTGCCTTCAATGACCATCGGCGCACCAAACATAATGATGGCGGCGTAGACCAGACTTTGTACCGACATGCCCCAGCCAATCAGCCCCTGAGTCAGCCTGCGCGTGCGCAGCCCGGACTCTCCGGTAATGCGGATGTAGCTGTTCCACTGCTGTAAAAAGCGGTTTTCAGCCTGCATCAGCTTGATGTCTTCCAACCCCTGGACGCTTTCGACCAGCACCGCGTTGCGCAGGGTGGATTCATGGGCAGCCTGGTTGGCGAGCACCGCCAGCTTCTTCTGTAACAGCAAACCGGGCAGGATCATCAGCAGGGCCGCGACGGGCGCTATCCATGCCAGCGGCGGGGCGATAAAAGCCAGCACCACGATAAACAAAAAGAAAAACGGCAGATCGACAATGGTCGACATGGTCGAGGAGGTGATCATCTCGCGAACCTGTTCCAGCTCGCGCAGTTGAGAAATGAAGCTCCCCGTCGAGCGAGGGACGGCGCTGTTACGCAGGCGCAATGCATGGCTGAATACGCGATCGGAAATACGCATATCGGCGCGTTTGCCGAGCAGGTCCATTATGTGGGTACGCGCTTCGCGCAGCAAAAAGCCAAACAGCACCGCCACCAGAACGCCAGTGGAGAGAACATACAGCGTTGGATAAGACTGAGCGGGGATCACCCGGTCATAAACCTGCATAGAAAAGATAATCCCGGCGAGCGACAGAACGTTAATCAGAAAGGCGGCAATCATGACCGGCAGGTAAGGGCGGATGTCCTTTAACACCAGTTCGCGCATCCAGTCGGGCTTGAAGCGCGAAATATAGCGGTCTACCCGACTGTCCTTCAGCGCCGACAGCGGGCGCAGCGCGGTAATACTCACGATCTCCGGCAGAAGCTCTGCGACCGTGAGCCGGTTACGCTGGCCCCCTTCGGCGATGATAAACACATCCAGTGCATCTTCGCCGTTGAAATGCTCTATCACCATTAGCTGGCCGTCGCGCAGTTCCGCCACCACCGGCAGATGCCACTGACCGAACGCCTGCGTGGCGGTATCCAGCGCATGAAATGACAGGCCCGCCTGACGCGCCAGTTGCGACAGGGCCGTTGCCCGGCTTTTTCCCGCAAACCACGGGGCGTTGGCCTGGATTGCGCCGGGAGAACAGGCCACGCGATAGTGATTGGCAATATGCGTCATCGCCTGCGCCCACTGGCTAAGAGCGTGTTCGCAAATCGCATCTTTTGCATGTGAATCGAGGTCGCTCATAGCTTGATCTCCACCGATTGAATGCTGCGATTATTTAAGGCGAACGCCTGGCGAAGCGAGCCAGTGTTATAGAGGCAGTTCAGCTGGAGCTGGTGCAGCTGGTTTTGAGTCTGGAGTTCGGCAAAACGGGCCTGATACACCTCTTGCTCGGCGTTAAGCACGTCGAGAAGCGGGCGCGAACCGAGGTCCAGATACTGCTGTTGATAAAGCTCGCGCGTTTGTTCACTCAGTCGCTGCTGGCGGCGCAGAATCTGCAGGGCGGTGGCGAGGCTCATTGCCTGGCTGCGGGACTCCAGTAATTTTTGTCGTACTTCGAGTCGGGTGCGCTGGATGGAGTATTGTGCAGACTCTACCGCATGGCTGGCGGCGTTGCGCCTGGCGGTGAGTCCGCCCCCCTGATACAGCGGCATCTCAACTTTTACCCACGTGGAGTACTGGGTTTTGTCGAGCACCTCATGGCTGGGGTATTTGTCGTTGAGATAATGCTGAACCGACGGCTCCAGAGAGATGGTGGGCGTCATCTGCGCGTTGGCGTAATCGAGATTTGCCTGTGCCACATTCGCTTGTGCCCAGGCCGCCAGAACCGCGGGAACCAGTTTATCTTCCGGTTTGACCACATCGCAGCTGCTGTCCAGTTTGGCCGGGAATTCGTTGCTGATGCCGTTAAGTGAGTTCCAGCCGAGGTAACTCATCAATGTGGCCTTACTGCTGTCGAGATTGGCCTGATACTGCGCCAGCTGAGAACGTGCAGACTCGATACGCGCATCGGTTTGCACCACGTCGGACAGCGAGGTTGCCCCTTCATCATTGCGTTGTCGGGTCAGTCGACCAATGTCGTTTAAGGCGGTGAGCTGTTCTTCGGCGGCATCCACCATTTGTTGCCACGTCTGCACCTGGACTATCGCGTTGGCGGTTGCGTGGGCGATGGTATCAATACTGAGTAACACATTCGCCTGCTGTTGTGCGGCTCCGGCGGTCTCGGCGCGGACCTGGCTTGCGACTTTACCGAAGTCGTACAGCATTTGTGACACCGAAATAACCAGCGCCGGGCTAAAGCCGTGGTCGGTATAGGTATTGCTGTAACCGTTATTCATTCCGGCAGAAACCTGCGGGTAATATTTCGATTTCGCCACGTCTATCTGCTCGTTTTGTGAGAGCAGTTTGCCGATCGATTCACGAATAGAAGGATGCCAGCTCACGGCACGACTTACCGCGTCGTTGAGCATCAGGTTGCCGGGGGCGGCAGCGCTCAGCGGCAGATCGGCAACCGCGCCGTCCAGCGAGGGAAGCATCTGGCTGGTGGCCAGTCCTTCCGGCGTAATAATTTGCGGTTCATCTTCGGCATTCACCCGCAGGGTACAGAGCGTTAATGCCAGAAGTAATGCAACAGGCGCGACATTTTTCATAGTTTATCCCTTACAAAATACGGCAGCGACGACTGTTATTGCCCCGGACGTCATGGCATCCGGGGCTGTAGTTATGGCGCTTTAACGCATTGCGTTAACGTCAGGGTACGATGTGATTTTGTTGCACCAGCTCATCGAGCGTGGTGTGTACGTTCTCCAGCGTTATGAGATTGGTTGAGTGATATGTGTTGCCCGTACCGTCGCGGTCGATGGCAATCACCGTGTTGTTACCGCTGGTGGTTACGGTGAGGTAGTTGCCGAGCGTAGCGTTCTGCCCGTTCCAGCCCACCAGCAGGTCGCCGATATCGATTTTGTCACCCTGGGCCAGCGAGAAGTTGGTCCAGGTATCGGTAGCACCATTGCTAATGTTGCCGCCGGTAGCGTCGTTGGCGTTGAGGAGGTGATAAATCAGCGTATCGCCGTAGACCGATCCGGTGATCACGTCATGCTGTGCGGTGCTTGCCATCTGCGGATTCATATTGATGGTCAGCGTAGCGGTGTCCGTATGCCCGTTTTGGTCGTTAAGCGTATAGGTAAAGGTCTCTTTGCTGGTGATCGATGCTACGGTTGTACCCGGCTTCAGCGTGTAGATGTATGAGCCATCAAGGTTCATGGTCAGTGAACCATAATGACCCTGAATTGTTGCGCTACTGGCGCTGCCGGCCGGATTAAGGGTGGCTGTACTGCCGTTAAAGCCGGTTACGGTGAGCTGGGTATGGACGGTTGAGAGCTGATCGTGCGCACCTGCGGCATCACTGCCATCAAAAATATTGCCATTCACCGTGGTGGCGTTAACGTCATAGGTATTGAGGTGCCATGTCGTACCCGTGACGTTCGGCGTAATACTGACGTTGCCAACTGCCAGTCCTCCCATCGTTCCGGTGAAGCTGATGTTGTAATGGCCTGCGGCTAACTCAGCATTACCCAGTGAGACGGCAATTGAACTGCCTAACAGGCTGATGGAACTGGCGGGTATCGAGCCTGAAAGCGAGAATCCGTCAGGACCGGTTATGGTCCAGGTCACGCCCAGCGTACCAACGGTGATAAGCGTGCCGATGCTGAAGTTAAGCGTGGCACCTTTCAGAACGTCATTTGTCGCGATATCAAACGAACCTGTACCGGTTGCTTTGCTCCCCAGTGTCGGAATTGTTGCTGTTCCCAGCGCGCCGCTTCCGTATGCAGCAGAGTCCTGAACGGTACTCACCGCCATCGTGCTGCTGACGTCATTTACTGCATCCAGCGCCTGCGGTGTTGGTTTGATATTCAGCGATGCACTGCCGGTATCGCCGTTTGGCGCTTTGACCTTATAGACGAAACTGTCCGGCGTATTGATACCGTCTGCGCCCAGTCCGCTTCTCAGCGTGTAGGTGTAGTTCCCTTTCGCATCAATAGTCAGCGTGCCGTACTGCCCGTTAATGGTGGTTGTACCCGTTCCGTTTACGGTGACACCGTTAACTTCGGTGATAACGGTATTGGCCGGAGCCGAGTCGTTGACCAGCAGGTTTCCATTGGTTGTCGCACTCAGGCTGTCGACGGCGTAGGTGTGATCGGCCTGGATATTCAGGGTATAGCTGGTCAGCAGCGTCAGACCGCCGGAGGCGTTAAGCAGGAACAGATAGTCACCGCCAGGCAGGGTGATGGTGTAATCCGTTGAGCTACCTCCTAGCAGCGCCGTGACCCAGTTGGGCTTCACGCGGAACTGCTCATACTGCTGAATGGACTCGTTGAAGCGATAAACATAGAGATCAAAACCGCCAACCGTGACGCCGAGAACGCTGGCCTTGACGGTCAGCGTGCGGGTTGCGCCATCATCCACATTAAATTTGATCGGATTGGTTAAACCGTTAACCAGACTGACATCCAGCACATTGCCCAGTCCGACGTTGGCGAGGGTGAAGCCGGTTTGCTGTGATGTGCCATGATCAACCGCGATGACCTGCGTCCCGTAAGTCAGCGCAGCCACATCGTCTGCCGCGGTTACCGTACTGGTGGTGGGCGCCTGACCGAGCGTTACCACCAGTTTTGCCGAGGAGTGATCGCTGCCATGCGTCAGCGTGTAGGTGAAACTTTCGGAACGGCCATACACCGAGATTGACGTATTGGTCAGGGTATAGGTGTAACTACCGTTCTGATTGATATGCAGGATGCCGTATTTCCCCTGCACATCAATGCCGCCCGCCGGGATGTTCACGACGTTGCCGTTACCGTCGGTGATGGCGGTGACCAGCGTGCCGGAAGGGGCATTATCCTGCCCGTTGGCGGGATCGGTATCGGTGATGATATTCCCGGATTCCGTGGTACCGCCGGTGATGGTCCCTGCGCTGGCTTTTACCACTGAGACATCAAGGCTGGTGTATGCCCCGGTCGCCAGCAGGTTGGTGTTGTAGCTGACCACGCGGTAATCACCGCCAGTCAGTCCGCTGTAATTGAGCGTTACGCCCGAGGCGCCCAGGGTAAGCAGGCTGGCAAAGTTTGGTTTCCCGGTATCCACCACTGTCACCCAGGTATTCAGCGCGGTGTCAAAGCGCTGGATGACGACTTCAAGCGTGTTTAAAAGCGACAGCACCACGCCGGTTGCAGCGGCATTGATCGTAATGGATCCGCTGCCGCCAGAGGCGATGCTGAAATTCACGCTTGCCGTATCGTTCCCCAGCACGTTGGCGACATTTCCCAGCGCATTGACCAACAGGAAACCATAATCGCTTTGATGCTCGGTGCTGACGGTGACATCGGTTTGTAGCGGCAGGCTGGTGACATTGTCTTCAGCCAGCAGCGGCAATACTGGTGCGAGAGCGTTTGTCGGCGATGAGGTATTTCCCGCCGCATCGGTCGCCGTGGCGGACAGCGACTGCCCTTCAATCTGGCGAACCGGCAGGTTGACGCTGTAGACACCGCTGCTGTTGGCGATTGCCGTCACGCTGGTGCCGCCGGGCAGAGAAATGGTGACGGTGCTTCCCGCTTCGGCGACGCCGCTGACGGTACCGCCATCGGCGCTGATCAGGATCGTTGGCGCGGTCGGTGGTGTGGTGTCCACAATTACGCTGAACGAACCGGACAACCCACTTGCGCCGTTGGCGTTGGTTGCCGTGGCGGTAAACGCATGGTTACCTTCGCTGAGTGCACCGGATGGGGTAAAGCTCCAGATCCCGTTACCGTCTGCGGTCGTGAAGCCCATTAGCACGCCGTTGTTGTACAGATTGATGACGGCGTTAGCCTGCGCCGTTCCGCTGAGCGTTGGCAGGGTGTCATTGGTGGTTTTACCGGGAGCGACGGGTCCCATGATAGTGCCGACGTCATCGAGCACGCTGGCAATAACAGGCGCAGGTGGTACGCCGGTAAACGGTGCCAGCACGTTACCCGCCGTACTGATGTTGCCTGCGGCATCCTGTGCGCTGACCAGCAGAGTTTGCCCACTGATTTGCGGTGGGTTCAGAGTGAAGGTGAAATTACCGGAGGCGTTGGCGGTTGCCGTGCCGAGCACCGTTCCTCCGCTGGAGGTAATAATGACCGTGCTGTTTGGCTCGGCAACGCCGGTGAGCGCGGTGCCGTTGGCGTTTACCGCCAGCCCGGTTGGGATACCCGGGGCAACGGTATCGACCACGATCGCTGCCGCAGACGATATGCCACTGGTATTACCCGCACTGTCCGTTGCAGTGATGGTAAACGAGTGGGTACCTTGTGCCAGCGCGGTAGTCGGGGTGTAGCTCCAGTTGCCGCTGCCGTCCGCCGTTACGCTGGTGACAAAGCTGCCGTTATCATAAATATCAACTCGCGCGTTGGCTTCCGTGATGCCGTTTAACGTTGGGCGCGCGTCATTGGTCGGCTGATTGCTGCCAATCGGCCCGGTGTTTGGCCCGACATCGTCAATAATGCTGCTGATTGAAGGCTGCGTCGGCGCCGTGGTGTCAACCACCACGCTAAAGCCTGCCGTCGCGCCGCTTGTGTTGCCCGCCGCATCGGTGGCGGTGACGGTGAAGGAGTGCGATCCATTTGCCAGCGGTGTGGTTGGGGTAAACGACCAACTGTTATTGCTTTGCACCAGCGCGGTACCCAACAGGGTGCTTCCGTCATAGATGCTGATAGTGCTGCCTGCCTCGGCGGTGCCGTTCAGCGTCGGACGTGCATCGTTGGTCAGCTGTCCGTTGCTGAGCGCTGCATTGAACACGCCGCCTGCGATATCATCCACCACAGAGACCAGCAACGGGACGGATGGTGCAATGGTGTCGACATTAATCGTAAACCCGCCTGAGACAGGACTCACGTTCCCGGCGGCGTCGGTGGCGATGGCGGTAAACACATGCTGACCGTTGCCAAGTGTGGTGGTCAGATATTCCCAGGTGCCGTCTATTGTCGCAGTCACCGTTGCCAGCAGCGCGCCATTATCGTAGATGGCTACCCGGGCACCGGCTTCCGCTGAGCCGCTGAGTACGGGGCGGGTGTCGTTGGTAGAGGCTCCGTTCGATAGCGTTCCGGTTCCCGGCTGCACGTCATCAAACGCCTGGATAATCGTTGGCGCAAGCGGGGCGACGGTATCAACAACGATGTTAAATCCTGCAGATGTCGGGCTGACGTTTCCGGCCGCGTCGGTGGCTGTTACCGTCAGCGCGTGGTTACCGTTGCTAAGTTGGGTTCCCGGTGTGAAGCTCCAGGCGCCCGTACCATCTACAGGAGCAGATCCGATCAGCGCTCCGTTATCGTAAATTTTCACCGTGGAATTGGCTTCTGCCGTACCGCTAAGCGTCGGGAGTGGATCGTTCGTGGCCTGACCGTTGTTCAGATTTCCAATCAGTGGGCCGACATCATCCGCAACCTGAGTAATCACTGGCGCTGTCGGTGCCAGAGTATCGACAGTGTAGGTAAAGCCACCAGAAGGCAGGCTGGTATTGCCTGCGCTATCTGTAGCCGTGACGGTCAGAGTATGCTGGCCGTTACCCAATGCCGCGGAGGGTGTAAAACTCCAGCTTCCGCCTGCGCCGACGATGGTGGTGCCAATGGCCTGACCATCGCTCAGGACGGTAATCGTCGCGCCAATTTCACCGGTACCGCTGAGCGCCGGGCGACTTTCGTTGCTGATTTGCCCATTGGAGATTGGCCCGGTTGTCGGCGCGGTATTGTCCTGAACGGTCAGAATTACCGGTGCAGACGGGGCAATAGAGTCCAGCTCAATAGTAAACGATGATGATACTCCGCCTGTGTTCCCCGCCTGATCTGTGGCAACGACGGTGAAAATATGTTGCCCCTGTCCCAGTGGAGCATCCGGAGTGAAGCTCCAGTTACCTGACTCGTCCACCTGAGTTGTACCTATTTCAGCGCCGTTATCACGGATCGTGATGATGGCGCCAATCTCGCCTTTGCCGTTCAGGGTAGGCTGCGCATCGTTTGTAAGCTGTCCGTTGGTCAGCGCGGTATTGCCGGGCTGATCGTCAATTACTGAGGTAATGCTCGGTGTGGCTGGCGCCAGCGTGTCGACGACGACCACAAATGGTGGCGTTGTCGGGCTAATGTTACCCGCGTTATCTGTAACGCTGGCAGTCAGCGAGTGGCTTCCTTCTCCGAGAGCAGGGACAGGCGTAAAGCTCCAGTTGCCATTTTCGTCGCTGGTGGTTGTGCCGATTACCGTGCCATTATCGCGGATGGTAACAACCGAATCCGCCTCGGTAACGCCAGCAAGCGTTGGGGTATTATCATTGGTCAACTGCCCGGAGGTCAGGGGCTGGATCGTACCAACGTTGTCCGTGACCGTCACAATAGATGGCGCATTCGGTACCAGGGTATCGACAATGATCCGGAAATCACTGGATGGATCTCCCTGGTTGCCAGCGGCGTCCGTTGCGCGGGCGGTAAAGAGATGATCGCCTTCTCCCAGCGGTGCTGTCGGGGTAAAGCTCCAGAATCCGTTACTGTTTACGGTCGTTGTGGCATAAGCGATACCGTTATCGTAGAGGGTAATGGTTGCCCCGGGTTCGCCAGTTCCGTTGAGCGTCGGACGTGAATCATTTGTAATTTGCCCTTTATCCAACGATCCAGTTCCGGGGGCAACATCGTCGATAATGCTGGTGATCGTTGGCGCTTGCGGTGCCGTCGTGTCGATGGTGATAGCGTAGTTGGGTGACTGACCGCTCAGTATGCCATTGACGGTTTGCGCCACAGTGAAGTTATAGGTTACGCCATTAGTCAGTGGGTCGGGTAACTGATAACTCCATGCGCCAGACACGGCATCGGCAGTTACCGTGATGGGGAGCAATGTGCCATTTATATAAATATTAACAGTCGCCCCTGCTGTGGCCGTCCCTTGCAGCAACGGTAATGTGTCATTGGTAGTTTTACCGTTGCCAATTACCCCCATGATGGGTGCAATGTCATCAACGATCTCAAGCGTTGGTGGATGAGGAACGCTGGAGGTTGCAGCGTTAAACGTTGTCGGATCGCTTTGATTTCCAGCGGGATCCTGAGCGATGGCGTTGAGCGCCTGACCGGTTGTTTGTGCTGGCGAAATTGTGACAGCGAAGTTACCTGAACCGTCTGCGATCCCTTGGCCGAGGATCGTGGTACCGCTGCGAATGATGACGGTACTGCCTGGATCGGCAGAGCCGCTAACCAGCGTACCTTTCGGGTCTACGCTGGTAACCGTAGGCGTTGCAGGCGGCAGGGTATCGACAATCAACGTCAGCGGGTTATCTGCTGTCAGTGAGTTACCTGCGTCATCCACGGCGCCGAAAGTCAGTGTGTGAGTGACATTGGGCGTGAGGGGGACATCCACACTCCAACTGCCGTTAGCAGCAACGATAGCTGTCGCAATGGCGATGGGATTGTTACCATCGAAAATCAAAATCGTACTGCCCGGTGTGCCGGTACCGCTAATGGTTGGCGTTGTATCGTCCGTGACGCTGCCGCTGGTTAGCGAACCGGTAAAGACGCCAACGTTATCCTGGATATCCGTGACCTGCGGCAACGTTAACTTCGTGTTGTTAACCGTAAACGAAATGCTGTTTGAATTGTCGCTGACGTTACCTGCGGGGTCAGTTGCGGTAGCGCTTAATGTGTAGTTTCCGTTTGCCAGCGCAGTCCCGGGGGTAATACTCCAGGTACCGCCTGCCACCGTTGCAGAGCCGATCACCGTACCGCCGTTATACAGAGTGATGATGTCTCCATTGACACCTGTACCACGAATGGTTGGCGTGGTGTCATCGGTCACGGCGTTGGGCGCAAGGTCACCCATGATATCGCCGACGTTATCATTGGCGGCGATAATCACCGGCGGCGCAGACGGCGTCGTGTCGATGTTCAGTGTTATAGCTGTTGATGGCTGGCTGACGTTGCCTGCCGGATCGGTTGCGGTGAGGGTTACCTGGTAAGTACCTGGAGTAACCGGTGCTGGCGGAGTAAAGCTCCAGGTTCCGTCTGCACCTACTGTTGTCGTTCCCTGCAAAGGGGGAGTGCCGTTCAGATAAATGGTAATCAAATCCCCGACGTTTCCCGTGCCGCTAAAGGTTGGCGTGGTATCGTTGGTGTTGCCGTTAGTGACCACACCTGTTACCGGAGCCACATCGTCGGTAATGATTGGCGCGGCTGGTTGTGCGGGAGGTGTGTTGTCTACCGTCAGGGTAAAGCTGGCTGATGGGATCCCCGTGTTGCCTGCAACATCAGTCGCTGTAGCGGTGAATTTGTGCGGTCCGTCGGCGAGTGAGGTTGGGGTAAATGTCCAGGTGCCGTCTGGCTGTACGGTGACGGTGCCAATGGAACCGCCATTATCATAAATCGTAATCTTCGCGCCGGGCTCGCCGGTTCCGGAGAGTTCGGGATTTAAGCTCTTGGTACTGCTGCCGTTACTCAGCGTTTGTAGATTTGTCCCAATCAGACCTTCTGCGGAGCTGATAACTGGGGCTGCTGGTGGGGTGGTATCAATCGTTAGCGTAAAGGTCCCGGCATTACTGGCGTTGCCTGCAACGTCCGTGGCAATAGCGGATAAATTGTGTGAGCCTTCACTGAGCGGTTGGTCGAGTTGAATACTCCAGGTGCCTCCGGGCAAAACAGTCGTGCTTCCAATTGGCGTAGTTCCATCATAGAGAGTGATCTTAGAACCGTCTGTTCCGGTTCCTTTCAGCTCTGGCAAGGTATCGTTTGAACGGCTTCCGGTAGGCAGATCGATCGGTGCATTCCCAACGTCGTCGGTAGCAGCCAAAATGACAGGATCGCCTGGCGGTTGGGTATCTACGGTAACGCTGACCACTGTGGGTGAGGTGATGACATTACCGGCGGCATCAGTTGCCGATACCGTAAACTGATGGGTGCGATCGCTGAGCACCTGATTCCCCGGAACGGTATAACTCCAGGTACCCGAGCTGTCGACAAGAATAACCGTCAATAACTGAATGCCATCGTACAGGTTCACCAGTGAACCTGGCTCACCGGTACCCGAGATGGTTGGCGTATTGTCGTTGGTGACCCAACCGTTATTTGCAACGCTGCCCGTAATGCTGCCAACGTCATCGTTAACCAACGTTATCACTGGAACAGTTGGCGCAATGGTATCGACAATTATTTTCCAGCTTGCCGCGCTGCTGGTGTTATTCGCGGCGTCTGTGGCTGTCACCGTGAAGATGTGAGCGCCCTCGCTTAGCGCCGAGACTGGCGTATAGTTCCAGTTACCGTTGATATCAGCGACAACGGTCGTCAGCAGGGTGCCGTTATCGTAAATTTTGACCTGAGAACCTGCTTCGGCGGTGCCTTCCAGCTTAGGTTTGCTATCGTTGGTGACATCGCCGTTTTTGAGAGGGCCCTGGTACATGGGCTGGTCATCCGTCACGGCGGTGATGATGGGTGTTCCGGGGGCGGTAATATCCGGAGCCACCGCGGAAGTTGGCTGACTCTCGTTATTGCTGCTGTCCGTTGCGGTAACTTTTACCGTTTCGCCGTTCATTTTCGACGGCGTAATCGACACCGTGAAGTTGCCGCCGCTGTCTGCCTGGCCTGTGCCGATCTGATTACCATTGCTGTCTTTTACGGTGACGGAGCTTCCCGCTTCAGCATGTCCGCTTACAGAACCACCGTCCCCGGCGACGATGACGCCGGTAGGAGCGTCAGGTGCCGTGGTATCCGGGGCGGTAATCGCGCTGTTGCCGCTGATATTGCCAGCCGCATCCGTCGCGTTGGCGACAAGATGTTCTCCGTTGGTCTGCGGCGGAACCAGCGTGGCGGTGAATTCTCCGTTCGAGCCGGCGGTTGCTGTTCCAATTATCGCGCCACCAGGATCCAGAATATGTACCGTACTGTTGGGTTCCGCCATGCCGGTAACCTGATCGCCTGTAGGATTAATCACCAGATTAGCTGGCGGTTGTGGTGCTGTGATGTCTGGCGCGAGCGCGGTTTCCGGTTGGCTTGGGTTCCCGGCGGGATCGGTGGCAATAGCGGTAATGGTTTCACCATTGGTCTGTGGCGGGTCAATGGTGATGGTAAATGAGCTATCCGTTCCGGCGACGCCGCTGCCGATCTGAAGACCGTTATTATTATTGATGGTCACGGTACTTCCTGGTTCGGCTGTACCGGTGACGACAGAGCCGTCGGCAGATACGTTCAGATCGTCCGGCGCTGACGGTGGCTGAGTATCGATAGTGATATTGAATGCCGCTGACGTTCCTCCCGTGCCCAGGTGGTTGGTTGCTGTGGTGGTGAAGGAGTATGAGTCGTCCTGCAAGTTGGTGTTGGAGGTCCAGGTCCAGTTGCCGCTGGAATCGGCAAGCACGCTTACAACAAGCGCACCGTTGTTATAAATGTTAACCGTGCTGTTGGCGTCTGCGGTACCCGAGATCGTAGGCGTTGGGTCGTTGGTGGCCTGATTATTGTTCAATGGTCCAGTTGAGGGGGTAACATCATCCACAATGCTGATGATAACGGGTACGCCCGGGTAGCCAGAGTTAGTGGCATTGAAGGAGGTATCTGGCCCGACGTTGCCTGCCTGGTCCTGAATCTTCGCGATCAGCGCTTCACCGTGCGTCTGTGAAGGTGAAATCGCGATGACGAAATTGCCGGTTTGATCAACGGTAGTTGAACCCAAAACCTGATTATTACTACCGATGATAATGACCTGGCTTCCCACCTCTGCACTACCGGTTACCTCGGTGCCTTGCAGGTTTACGGAGGAAATGACCGCGCCTTCAGGCGGGGTGGTATCAACGGTGAATGTCGGTACACTCGTTTCCGTGCTCACGTTACCCGCATCGTCAGTTTGCGTCAGCGTCAGATTGTGAACACCGTCGCTAAGCGGTGTATCCGGTGTAAACGTCCAGTTACCATTGTCATCCACCTGAACCATGCCAATCAGAATGCCATTATCAGAAATACTGATGTAAGAGCCCGCCTCACCAGTGCCTGTGAGTGTTGGAGTGGCATCGTCGGTTATGCCGTTATTACCTATCAAGCCTTTAATGGAACCTGAATCGTCAGTTACTTCTGTGACTACAGGGGCGTCGGGGGCAAGCGTATCGACAATAATCTCCCAACTGTCCGACATGTCGCTGCTGCCCGTACCGTCTGATGCACTGACGGTAAACTTGTGGGTACCGTCTGCGAGCGGAGAGGATGGCGTAAACGACCAGTTGCCGTTGGCATCTATAGTGACCTGGCCGATTTCGACGCCGTTATCAAAAATATGCAATGTGGCATTTGCGGGGCCGGTGCCCTGGAGAGTGGGCGTATTATCGTTGGTGGATTCCTGCTGATTAACAGGACCAGTAATCAGCTCCTGGTTATCGATTATGCTGGTGATAACGGGTACGTCAGGCATGTTAGGGGTTGTTGTTGGCGGTGAGCCGCCATCCCCATTATCACCGTTGCCATTTCCGCCATTTCCGCCATTTCCGCCATTTCCGTTTCCGGCGTTATTATCACTCCCGCCGCCGCCGCCGCCGCCGCCACCACCTGCCGCGAGGCCAATTCCGCCTGCGACCGCGATCCCACCAAGAACCCACGGCCAGACGGCGCCGCCTTCATGGCTTCCCTCGGCAGTCATTAGTGGAGTGAGATCGTCCAAATGCTGGAAATGGAATGCCCCATCAGTATCCTGAACCCACCACAGCGCACCATTACTGTCTTCCAGAACAAGCTGGTTTTGCGCATCACCTTTTCCGACGTAGAAGTTCTTAATGGTGATGGTTTCACCTGAGCGGAGTGTGACAACCAGATCCTGATTAACGCGTGTCAGTTGACTCACCTCCTCACGCGACACCGACAGTTTCACGATAGAAGGCGAACTGAGCGTAACTTCAGAGGATTCAACATTTGTGGAAACGCCAGTTAATTTTGATACAACGGCGAGTAGACGCATATGTTCACTCCTGATGGCATGTCGGGAGTATTAATCCGCAACAGCGCGCTGGGAAAATGAGCAGACAGGGGCCCCGTTCATCATAAAGATGAATTTAGACATGTAATTACATTGATTAGGTCATACAGATGTTCGTTTACTTATCAAATACGTTCGGGACCTGTCGGCTGAATAGTTCTTTCGTATTAGATGATATAGTCAGAAAGAAAGTATTCTGCAACTTATCCATATTAAAAATATATTTGGCTTATTGAAAAGGATACTTTCCGGTGCGTATTTAATGGTTGGTTTTTTAGTTAATTTATTGTATCTAAAGGGTTTGTGATTTAACTGGAATGAGGGGTGATATAATAAACAACAGTAATAATAGTGTTATTAAATAAGTTTAAATACAGGTGGTATGGTCTTGAAGTTTTATTTTATTAGACTATGGAGTGCTACGGTAATGCCAGGGAAGTTTATTTTATACCTGAACGATTCAGCTCAAACAAACCATAAACTCGATGAATGTATTAGGTGGGTTTCAATAACTAAAAAATAAGAACCAGTCTCAGGATGAGAGACTGGTCATAGGGGAGTAGCGATTAGCGACCAGCATTTTTCATAATACGCGCTTTATCTAACTGCCATTCGCGTTCTTTCACATCGGAGCGCTTGTCGTGCTGTTTCTTACCTTTTGCGACGCCAATTTTCACTTTGCACCAGGCATTTTTCCAGTACAGTGAAAGCGCAACGACGGTATAACCGTCACGATTCATACGACCATACAGGGAGTCGAGTTCACGCTGGTTTAACAACAGCTTACGGGTACGGGTGGGATCACATACCACATGCGTTGAGGCAACAGCCATCGGTGTGAAGTTGGCGCCAAACAGGAACGCTTCGCCGTCTTTAAGGATGACGTAGCTGTCGCCGATGTTAGCTTTACCCGCGCGCAGGGATTTGACTTCCCAACCTTGCAGAGCGAGTCCTGCTTCGAACTCTTCTTCAATAAAGTATTCGTGTCGTGCGCGCTTGTTCAGCGCGATTGTGGCTGAGCCAGGTTTGTGTGCTTTTTTCTTCGTCATAATGCCGCTCAGTATAGGTAATCTGGAATCGAAAAACACCCCATTTCATCCAGCGGGGCGCAAGGCGCTATCTTAGCACGAGTTAGGCTATAGCGTTTTTTTTAGCGGGGGATAAATGGTATTATTTGTGTGATTGATATTGATGGAAATTGTTATGCCTCAGATTAGCCGGACCGCTTTAGTACCTTACAGTGCGGAACAGATGTATCAGCTAGTGAATGATGTTAAATCCTATCCCCAGTTTTTACCGGGTTGCACCGGTAGCCGTGTGCTGGAGTCAACTCCGGGACAGATGACAGCGGCGGTGGATGTCTCGAAAGCAGGGATCAGCAAAACGTTCACTACGCGCAATCAACTGACCAGTAACCAGAGCATCCTGATGCATCTGGTCGACGGACCGTTCAAGAAACTCATTGGCGGATGGAAGTTTACGCCACTGAGTCATGAAGCGTGCCGCATTGAATTTCATCTCGATTTTGAGTTCACCAATAAATTAATCGAGCTGGCGTTTGGTCGTATCTTTAAAGAGCTGGCTTCAAACATGGTGCAGGCCTTCACGGTTCGCGCGAAAGAGGTTTACAGTGTCAGCGTCAGCTAAAATTGTCGTTGAAGTGGCGTATGCGCTGCCCGAGAAACAGTATCTGCAACGTGTAACGCTGCAACAGGGCGCTACGGTGGAAGAGGCTATCCGCGCTTCCGGGCTGCTGGAATTACGTACCGATATCGATCTCAGCAAAAATAAAGTGGGCATTTACAGCCGTCCGGTAAAGCTTGCTGATGTTCTGCAGGACGGTGACAGGGTGGAAATCTACCGGCCACTGATTGCTGATCCGAAAGAGCTGCGCAGACAGCGAGCAGAGAAATCCGCTAAAAAATAGCAGACAATAAAAAAGGTGCTCATTGAGCACCTTTTTTGATCTATCAAACCTACTTGTTGTCGGTCAAAGCAGGTTTGTTATCAATGTTGGTCAAAACGCCGCTGCTGTTAAAGGTTAGCGTCAGTGTTTGCTGGGTTACGCCTTCATGACCAGGTTGCTGACGGAACACATAAAACCAGGTGTTAGTGCCAAAAGGATCGGACATCATTGGTGTACCCAGAGCATAAGCAACCTGCTGTTGCGTCATACCCGTGCGCACTTTGGCGACATCGGTAGGTGTCAGATAATTTCCCTGGTTGATGTCAGGGCGGTAAACCACTCGCTCCAGAGTGGAACAGCCTGCAGTCAACATCAGTAGTACTGCTGCAGCAGCAGTCAGCGTTTTACAGCGCATAGTGATTTGATTCCTTTTCGGGCCCGAGCAGTACGCGGCTCATATGTAATATGCCGATGATAATAGACCTTTCACCACTTTAAAACCTTTTGCTGTCGGGTCGGTCGGCGATTTTATGTTGAACTCAGACCTTAACAAGGTAAAAAAGTTTATGCCGCCAGCAGTTCTTTTGCATTTGCGAGGGTATTGCGCGTTACTTCGCTACCGCCAAGCAGGCGGGCTAATTCCTGCAGGCGAGCGCGTTTATCAAGCGGCTGCATGTGTGTTTCGGTCATCGCGCCATCCGTTTCTTTGCTGACGTAGAAGTGTTGATGGCCACAGCCAGCAACCTGCGGCAGGTGAGTAACACACATTACCTGAGTTGACTCGCCCAACTGACGCAGCATTTTTCCCACTACCGCAGCAGTCGGGCCGCTGATACCGACATCCACTTCATCGAAAATCAGCGCAGGTGTTTCCATTTTGCGTGCGGTAATAACCTGAATAGCCAGCGCAATGCGCGACAGTTCCCCACCTGAAGCCACTTTCGCAATCGGCTGCAACGGCTGGCCTGGGTTAGTGGTCACTTTAAACTCTACGCGATCGGCACCGTCTGCGCTCAAATG
Source organism: Citrobacter sp. Cpo103 (assembly GCF_030332605.1). NCBI lineage: Bacteria > Pseudomonadati > Pseudomonadota > Gammaproteobacteria > Enterobacterales > Enterobacteriaceae > Citrobacter > Citrobacter sp. Cpo103. Next base: position 137,732 of record NZ_JAOWHO010000026.1, read on the forward strand.
ATGTTCCTCAAATTTCACATCAATGCAAAAGACACCGTGCGGCATTGAGAGAGTATGCATGCTCTCTGTAATCAGTTGTCCCAGTTCCTGAGCATAATGCTGGCGCTGTTTGTGCAGCATTTTTGCCGTTTCCAGAGCCTGCTGGTGGTGATTATTCACCGCCAGGGTTAAGGTTTCGAGCGAGTCGGCCTGATCGTCTAACTGCTGTTGTTCATCCAGCAATGACTGATAGAACTGTGGCAGCGCTTCAGGGGCAACATGATGCTTGCGGGCCAATGAGATTTGTTTGGAAATACGCTGTTCAAGTTCGAACAAACGGTTAGGGTCCAAATCCAGACGATCGCAATAGTGGCGCAGCTCGTCGCTGGCTTCGCTGAGCTGGATAGTGGCCTCTTCCAGCATATCCAGGATACCGGAAAGTTTGCCGTCCATGCCTGCCAGTTCAGTGACCAGGTGCTTTGCGGTGTACAGTTGGCTTTGCAGGTTGATGTCTTCGCCATCCGTCAGGATAGCCAGCGCCTGTTGGCTGGTGGTGAGCAATTGCCCGCTGTTAGCCAGACGCTTGTACTCTTCATCAATTTGCTCAAATTCACCCGGCTGCGGGTTGAATTCGTTCAGTTCCTTTAACTGGTATTGCAACAGTTCCGCCCGGGCTGCGCGTTCCTGACTTTGTTGTTGATGATGCGCCAGATCACGACAGCTTTGGTGCCACAGCTGGTAGCGCGCAGCCATTTCCTGAGTCAGGGACGCTTCATTGGCGTAACCATCCAGCAGAGACTTTTGGTGTTCTGATTTTGTCAGGAGCTGATGCGCATGCTGACCGTGGATTTGAATAAGCAACTGGCCCAGCTCGCGCAGCTGTGACAACGGTACGGCAGTGCCGTTAATGAAGCCGCGTGAACGTCCGTCGCTGCTGATAACACGGCGCAGCAAACATTCACGGCCTTCCTCAAGCTGGTTTTCTTCCAGCCAGCGCAGAGCCGCGGGGGTGTCTTTTAAGGCGAATCGCGCGCAGAGGTCGGCTCGCGTGGCGCCTGCACGTACCATGTCGGCGTCTGCGCGTCCGCCCAGGCACAAACCGAGAGCATCAATGGCAATGGACTTACCCGCACCGGTTTCACCGGTAATAACGGTCATTCCGTTCTGGAAATCGATCTCAAGTTCACGAACGATAGCAAAATTGCTGATGGTCAGTTGTGCCAACATAGCTGTTTTCCTGTATGAAAAACCATAACTGTAATTACATACAGTATAAACTGGTTTTTTATACAGTAAAGAGGTTGGCGTTAAATTAGAATAATTTTTTTGACCAGCCTAGTTTAGTGCTTAATGTGTTGAAATAGCTGTAATCTTTTGGGTGTATCAGGTTTAGATGATAATCACAGCGGCGAATTAATACGTCTTCACCTTCCTGTATAGGCAGGGCGATCTGGCTGTCGCAACTGATTTCCAGATCGTTACGGCGATGAGAGAAGCGCAGGCGAATGGTGCTGCTACTGTTGATCACCAGCGGTCGCGCGGAAAGCGTATGCGGGAACATCGGGACCAGCGTAATAGCATCCAGCGAAGGCGTCAGGATCGGACCTCCGGCAGAGAGCGAGTAGGCGGTAGAGCCGGTCGGTGTGGAAATAATCAAGCCGTCCGAGCGCTGGGAGAAGGCAAAAACTTCATCGATATAGACTTCAAATTCAATCATGTGCGCCACTTTTCCGGGGTGCAACACAACTTCATTGATCGCCGTGCTAATACGCTTCTGGCAATCCTGTTGGCACACCTGGGCTTCAAGTAAAAAGCGCTTTTCGCTGATATAGTGGCCTTCCAGCACGTCAGCTAACTGTTGGTGGGCATTGTCTGGGTCAAGGTCGGTCAGAAAACCGAGATTACCGCGGTTAATGCCAATAACCTTGATGTCATAACGTGCCAGGGTGCGTGCGGCACCCAGCATATTGCCGTCGCCGCCGACTACCACGGCGAGGTCTGCCTGCTGGCCAATCTCTGCGAGCGTACCGGTTTTCACATTTTTCAGCTGCAGCTCGTGGGCGATTTGTTGCTCAACGATAACCTCATAACCTTTGGCGCACAGCCAACGGTAGAGCATTTCATGTGTGGTCAGTGCAGTGGGGTGACGTGGATGCCCCACAATGCCAATACACTTGAAATGTTTGTTCATTTTCTCGAGGTCCTTGTAACGAAGATTAGTGACAATGTGAGTACTTCCCTTGAATCCCTGAATCTGATCCCCATAATAAGCCAAGTTAGCGAGATGAATGCGAAAAAAACGCGGAGAAATTCATGAGTAGTAAAGAACAGAAAACGCCTGAGGGGCAAGCCCCGGAAGAAATTATCATGGATCAGCACGAAGAAGTTGAGGCGGTTGAACCAGACGCTTCTGCTGAGCAGGTGGATCCGCGCGATGAAAAAATTGCGAATCTGGAAGCTCAGCTTGCTGAAGCCGAAACGCGCGAGCGCGACAGCGTGTTGCGTATCAAAGCGGAAATGGAAAACCTGCGTCGTCGTACCGAACTGGACGTAGAAAAAGCGCATAAGTTTGCACTGGAAAAATTCGTCAACGAACTGCTGCCGGTGCTGGATAGCCTGGACCGTGCGCTGGAAGTTGCGGACAAAGACAATGACGCTATGGCGGCTATGGTCGAAGGTATTGAGCTGACCCGTAAGTCAATGCTGGATGTTGTGGCGAAGTTTGGCGTACAGGTGGTTGCGGATATCGACGTGCCGATGGACCCGAACGTGCACCAGGCGATTGCAATGGTAGAGTCTGACGACGTTGCTGCCGGTAATGTGCTGATGGTTATGCAGAAAGGCTATACCCTGAACGGACGTACCATCCGTGCGGCGATGGTCTCTGTGGCGAAAGCCAAAGGCTAATTAGCCTCAGACCGGGTAATGCTGATGCACTACCCGGTCTGGATTACTCTCACTGGTCCGATACGCTTTCCCGCAGCGGTTTGACGGGCAACACCTGCACCTGTTTAATCATATTATCCTGCACGTCGAGAATATCGATATCGTACTGCCCAATACGCACACGTGTGCCAGCAATCGGGATCTCTTCCAGCGCTTCAAGAATAATACCGTTCACAGTACGTGCGTCATCTTCCGGCAGATGCCAGTTAAACGCCTTATTGATTTCACGAACGTTGGCGCTACCGTCAATGATCACCGAACCGTCATTCTGCGGTGTGACTTCTTCGGCAAGCGTCGGTGACATTGAGGTCGTGAAGTCACCAACAATCTCTTCCAGGATATCCTCGACCGTAACCAGTCCCTGAATATCGCCATATTCATTGACGACCAGGCCCACTTTCTTCTTATTGCGCTGAAATTTAATGAGCTGGGTGCTGAGCGGTGTGCCTTCCGGAACGTAATAAATTTCGTCGGCGGCGCGTAACATGGTCTCTTTGGTGAACTCTTTTTTCTCGGCCATCAATCGCCAGGCTTCACGTACGCGTAGCATGCTGATGGCGTCATCGAGCGAGTCGCGATACAGCACAATACGACCGTGCGGAGAGTGCGAAAGCTGACGCACGATTGATTTCCAGTCATCGTTAATATCAATGCCGATGATTTCATTACGCGGGATCATGATGTCATCGACGCTGACTTTTTCCAGATCCAGCACTGACAGCAGCATATCCTGGTTACGGCGTGAGATTTGCGAGCGCGATTCATTCACCAGCGTTCGCAGTTCATCTTTACTCAGCGAACCGCTCACTACGATATCCGTTTTGATGCCCATCATGCGCATCAGCAGCCGCGTGATGGTGTTGAGTAGCCATACTAACGGCATCATCAGAATCTGCAGCGGAGCCAGCAGGACGCTGCTCGGATAGGCGACTTTTTCCGGATATAGCGCGGCAATCGTCTTTGGCAGCACTTCGGCAAAAACCAGCACCACAAACGTCAGTACCCCGGTGGCAATGGCGACGCCCGCATCGCCATACAGGCGCATACCGACAATGGTGCCGAGCGCGGAGGCCAGAATATTCACCAGATTATTACCGATGAGCACCAGGCTTATCAGGCGATCCGGCTTGCGAAGTAACTTTTCAACGCGTTTCGCCTGTCGATTTCCCTGCTTGGCCCGATGACGTAGACGATAGCGATTCAGGGTCATCATTCCGGTTTCAGAACCGGAAAAATAGGCGGAAATGACCACCATGATGAGGAGCGTGACAATGAGCGTGGTGGTGGAGATGTGTTCCACGTAGGATTCCTTAAAGATTTAACTCACGAACTGCTGCAGGATGCGACTGCCGAAATAGGCCAGCGTCAGAATGCCTGCGCCTGCGACGTTAAACCATACGACGCGACGTCCGCGCCAACCTTCATGGTAATGCCCCCACAACAGAACGATATAGACAAACCATGCCACGATAGAGAGAACGGCTTTATCAATGTTCTCGGTACTGAACAGGTTATGCATGTAAAACAGGCCAGTGCACAGGGTGAGCGTCAGCAGAACCACGCCAATTTGGGTGATATGAAACATTTTCCGCTCAATACTCATCAGTGGCGGCATCTCATTGCTGAAGGCCAGTTTCTTGTTTTTCAGCTGGTAGTCAATCCACGCAAGCTGTAGCGCATAGAGTGCGGCGATAATCAGCGTGGCGTAAGCGAACAGCGATAGCCCGATGTGAATCATCATGCCCGGCGTAGCTTCGAGATGAGTGATGAACTCGTTAGGCATAAACGTGGCGAAGGCCAGGTTTATCAGCGCAAAGGCGTAGACAATAGGCAGCAATAACCAGCCACGATTGCGGGACGCGACGATGGTCATTACCGTACAGATCATCAGGCTTACCAGCGAGCCGACGTTCAACAGACTCAGGTTTTGTCCGCTTTCACCGCCGGGTAGGATACGCGCTTCCAGGGCAATAGCATGGCTTACCAGCGCAACGACCGCAGAAAGAATAGCCATACGCCGCCAGCCGCTGTTTTTTTGCAGCAGTGCGGGAATAATCAGCGCGAGGCTGACTGAGTAGGCGACAAGGGCGAGCAGAGCAAAAACGGGCATATAGGTGTCGACAGTTGGCCAGTGATAAAGAAAAGCAGTATAGCGTTACGTGACCGCTGCTCCAACCGTTGCATAACAACAAAGGCGGCTTCATGTTATACTGCGACAAATTTCTGTTGATGTGTCGCTGTCGCGACCGACCGTTTCCACCCCAGGCGAGAGACAATGTTTGATAATTTAACCGATCGTTTGTCGCGCACGCTGCGCAATATCAGTGGCCGTGGACGCCTTACTGAAGACAACGTTAAAGAGACGCTGCGCGAAGTGCGCATGGCGCTGCTGGAGGCTGATGTAGCGCTGCCGGTAGTGCGTGAGTTTATCAATCGCGTAAAAGAGAAAGCGGTTGGTCATGAAGTTAACAAAAGCCTGACGCCGGGTCAGGAGTTCGTCAAGATTGTCCGTAACGAGCTGGTTGCGGCAATGGGCGAAGAAAACCAGACCCTGAATCTGGCGGCACAGCCGCCAGCCGTGGTGCTGATGGCGGGCCTGCAGGGTGCGGGTAAAACGACCAGCGTCGGTAAGCTGGGTAAATTCCTGCGCGAGAAGCACAAGAAGAAAGTGCTGGTGGTCTCCGCGGACGTTTATCGCCCGGCGGCGATCAAACAGCTGGAAACGCTGGCCGAGCAGGTCGGTGTGGACTTCTTCCCGTCGGATGTCGGCCAGAAGCCGGTCGATATCGTTAACGCCGCGCTGAAAGAAGCCAAACTCAAATTCTACGACGTGCTGCTGGTGGATACCGCCGGTCGTCTGCACGTTGACGAAGCGATGATGGACGAAATCAAACAGGTCCACGCTTCTATCAAACCGGTAGAAACGCTGTTTGTGGTCGACGCCATGACCGGTCAGGATGCCGCGAATACCGCAAAAGCCTTTAACGAAGCGCTGCCGTTAACCGGCGTAGTGCTGACAAAAGTTGATGGTGATGCCCGTGGCGGTGCGGCGCTCTCTATTCGTCATATTACCGGTAAGCCGATTAAATTCCTCGGCGTCGGCGAGAAAACCGAAGCACTGGAGCCGTTCCATCCGGACAGGATTGCTTCGCGCATTCTCGGCATGGGCGACGTGCTGTCGCTGATCGAAGATATCGAAAGCAAGGTTGACCGCGCGCAGGCAGAAAAATTAGCCAGCAAGCTGAAAAAAGGCGATGGCTTCGATCTCAACGATTTCCTTGAACAGCTCAACCAGATGAAAAACATGGGCGGTATGGCAAGCCTGATGGGCAAGCTGCCGGGCATGGGTCAGATCCCTGACAATGTGAAATCGCAGATGGACGATAAAGTGCTGGTGCGTATGGAAGCCATCATCAACTCGATGACGATGAAAGAACGCGCTAAGCCGGAAATTATCAAAGGTTCCCGTAAACGCCGTATCGCTGCCGGTTGCGGTATGCAGGTTCAGGACGTAAACCGCCTTCTGAAACAGTTCGACGACATGCAGCGCATGATGAAGAAAATGAAGAAGGGCGGAATGGCGAAGATGATGCGTGGTATGAAGGGGATGATGCCGCCTGGATTCCCAGGCCGCTAATCGGCCTGGCTTGTTTGCCATTTCGGCACCGGGGTGTGCTCGCCATCCTCACGTACTGCGTGTACGCTCCGGTGGCTGCGCGCACGCCGGCACCGAACTGACGGCACCGCCAACGGCCTTTTATAGCAGAGTTATCAACTGCTGATTGCATTTTCCCCAGAAATCAGTAAAATTTTCGGGCTTTTAATATGACACCCGGGCTCCGTTCCTCGATGGGGCCTGGGTGTTTTATTCACACAAGAGGATGTTATGGTTACTATTCGTTTAGCTCGTCACGGCGCTAAAAAGCGTCCGTTCTACCAGGTTGTTGTTACCGACAGCCGTAATGCACGCAACGGTCGCTTCATCGAGCGCGTTGGCTTCTTTAACCCAATCGCTAGCGAAAAAGAAGAAGGCACTCGCCTGGATCTGGATCGCATCGCTCACTGGGTTGGCCAGGGCGCGACTATTTCTGATCGCGTAGCTACGCTGATCAAAGCAGCAAACAAAGCAGCTTAATCTGTCACGGTGGTCATGATGAGCAAGCAACTCGCCGCACAGGCTCCTGTGGAACCCATCGTTTTGGGGAAAATGGGGTCTTCTTACGGTATCCGTGGTTGGCTCAGAGTGTTTTCTTCCACTGAAGACGCCGAAAGCATTTTTGACTATCAGCCCTGGTTTATCCAGAAGGCGGGTCAGTGGCAGCAAGTACAGCTGGAAAGCTGGAAGCACCACAATCAGGATCTGATCATCAAGCTGAAAGGCGTTGACGATCGTGATTCGGCGAATCTACTGACTAATTGCGAAATTGTCGTGGATTCCTCGCAGTTGCCAGCGCTGGAAGATGGTTCCTACTACTGGAAAGACCTTATGGGCTGCCAGGTAGTGACTACTGAAGGCTACGATCTCGGTAAAGTCGTCGATATGATGGAAACCGGTTCGAATGACGTCATCGTCATCAAGGCAAACCTGAAAGATGCGTTTGGTATCAAGGAACGTCTTGTGCCGTTCCTCGATGGGCAGGTTATCAAGAAAGTCGATCTCGCTACTCGTACTATCGAAGTAGATTGGGATCCTGGTTTTTAAACCACCGGATAAACGGTAAAAGTCGGCGTTATGGGGATTGGCTTGTGTTTATAGGTATCGTTAGCCTGTTTCCAGAAATGTTCCGCGCAATTACCGATTACGGGGTAACTGGCCGGGCAGTAAAAAATGGCCTGCTGAACATCCAGAGCTGGAGTCCTCGTGACTTTACTCATGACCGGCACCGTACCGTGGACGATCGTCCTTACGGCGGCGGACCGGGGATGTTAATGATGGTGCAACCTTTACGGGACGCCATTCATGCAGCAAAAGCTGCGGCTGGTGAAGGCGCAAAGGTGATTTATCTGTCACCTCAGGGACGCAAGCTTGATCAAGCGGGCGTTAGCGAACTGGCCACGAATCAAAAGCTGATTCTGGTATGTGGTCGCTATGAAGGAATAGATGAGCGCGTGATTCAAACCGAAATTGACGAAGAATGGTCAATCGGCGATTACGTACTCAGCGGTGGTGAGTTACCGGCAATGACGCTGATCGACTCCGTTTCCCGGTTTATTCCGGGAGTTCTGGGTCATGAAGCTTCGGCAATCGAAGATTCTTTTGCTGATGGGTTGCTGGATTGCCCGCACTATACCCGACCTGAAGTGTTAGAGCAGATGGAAGTACCGGCAGTGTTACTGTCGGGGAACCACGCTGAGATACGTCGCTGGCGTTTGAAGCAGTCGCTGGGCCGGACCTGGCTTAGAAGACCTGAACTTCTGGAAAACCTGGCTCTGACTGAAGAGCAAGCAAGGTTGCTGGCGGAGTTCAAAACGGAACACGCACAACAGCAACATAAACATGATGGGCAGGCGTAAGCCCCCAATATCAGTTTACCCAGGATAAGAGATTAAATTATGAGCAACATTATTAAGCAACTTGAACAAGAACAGATGAAGCAGGACGTACCTTCCTTCCGTCCGGGTGATACCGTGGAAGTGAAAGTATGGGTTGTTGAAGGTTCCAAAAAACGTCTGCAGGCATTCGAGGGCGTGGTTATCGCTATTCGTAACCGCGGTCTGCACTCTGCATTCACTGTTCGTAAAATTTCCAACGGCGAAGGCGTTGAGCGTGTCTTCCAGACTCACTCTCCGGTAGTTGACAGCATTGCTGTTAAACGTCGTGGTGCTGTTCGTAAAGCTAAACTGTACTACCTGCGTGAGCGCACTGGTAAGTCTGCTCGTATCAAAGAGCGTCTTAACTAAGATTCGCGCAAGCGACATCCTGTTAGAAAAGGGCTGGCCGAAAGGCTGGCCCTTTTTTTTATCCCGACGTTTACTCTTTTGTTCTTTATGGCAATGGAAGGACTGCGCGGTGCGCAGTCAGTTGGGGGACGATTATGGTGTCGTGATCACGACCGCCACGCGGCGGTTTTCAGCGCGACCTTTTGATGTCTGGTTGCTGGCAATGGGATATTTCTTCCCGAGTCCCTGAGTAGTCAGGTTGGTGCGGGGAATATTAGCGCCCTGCGCCCAGGCATCGGCAACGACATTAGCGCGTTTGAGTGACAGAGCTTCGTTATAGCTGTCTTCACCGTAGTTATCAGTATGACCATCCAGGCGAGCATGATTTAGCCCGGTAGCTGCCAGTTTGGATGCCATTTCCTTGATCTGTTTTTCACTTTCAGGACGGAGTTTATAGTCATTTTTGTCAAACAGGATGGTGTCAGACAGGCCGAGAGACCAGTCTCCTGATGCTTCAGTAAATCCGTATGATTTCATGGCTGCAATTTGCTCTGGGGTAAATTTTCCCTGAGGTGCCTGACAGCCAGCCAGAATCAGTAAAAGCAGAAGAAACGGGGATAATAAACGTTTTAGCATGTGTGTAATTCCTTATTTTTTAATAATGCGTTCAGAACGCAAATGTTTAGCCTGATACATATTTTGATCGGCAAGTTCTTGTAATTTTTCGGCAGAGGCATGTTCCCACGTCAGCGCAAACCCAATGCTGAGCGTCATGCTTGCCAGATGACCATTATGCAGGTCAAAAGGTCGGTTAAACTCTTGTGACAGTGCCGCGCAGATCCGCTGAACCTCATATTCAGAATGAACGCTATACAGCACCATGGCGAACTCATCGCCGCCAAGTCTGTATGGGTAATGGCGACTCCCCCCAAACTCGGATAACCTTTTTGCGACTTCAATCAGGACCCGATCCCCCGCTGCGTGGCCCCAGGTATCATTAATAAATTTAAAATTGTCGCCATCAAGGAATAACAATGCCGAGCTGCTGTGGGCGGCATCATCATTCATTAGGGCATTTATGCTGCTGCGAAATGCGGCGCGATTTGCCAGACCCGTCAGAGGATCATGTAGTGCAGTACGCAAAAGCTGAGCGTTTTTTGCCTGCAGTTTAAGTTGCCACTCCTCCATCTCGTCCAGCAGACTATTAAAGTCCAGGGCAAAGAGATGAAACTCTTCAATGCGTTCCTCTGATACGCGCCGTGAAAAGTTACGGTTGGTACGAACATCATGTACCACCTCGGTAATGTTTTGCAGTGCATCCACAACGCCATTGTGTAAATAGCGAGTGAGCATTAATGCAATTCCGGATGCCAACAGAATGCACCCGGTAAGGACGGCCAGCGACAAATAGATGAAATGACTGATAACGCTATCGCGCGCAGTCAATCGTACTTCGCCGATGACGTTGCCATTGTGCAAAATCGGCTGAGTGACCGGTTGTGGGAACAGCCAGTGGCTGATCATCCCGCTGATCTTTTCAGTGGTATCCTGCGCGTTATAGCGCCAGGTGGCGATCACCTTCTGGTTTTTATTACGAACTTCTGCAACGGAAAATTGCCCCTGCTGACCCAGTGCCGCCAGCGTTTCAGTTGCTGCAACACTATCAGAAAAGACTAATGCCGCTTCGAGCGTACGGGTCATGGTAGCGGCAGTCAGATCCAGATTCTTTTGCGCATACTGTCTTAATGCCAGCACGGAAGAAATGCTGAGCAGCAGCCAGATCAGCATCATGGTTACCAGAACGCTGATTATGCTGATACGCCGTAATGTTCGCTTAAACGTCGGGCGTGCTATGGGAGAATGGCCCTTATCCATGCTTATTATTCCGTGCAAGCATCAATACGTCTGGACTGACCCTTACGCCGCTGCGTGAAAGGGAATCCATATTTACGGAAAATCTCACATCTTCGTCTTTAATTATGAGGCAAAAGGCGCTGCCAATAACGCATTCGGGGTTCTGTTCAGCAATTAATAACAATGCCTTAGTCGGATATTTATTCTTTAATTCCACCTGATAAGTAGGGGATTCTTTTCCAAAATAAAAACCGTCACACTGCGAAACTAATATTTCTTGTTCCGTACGGATGATGACGGGAAGATAGGGTAATGCGCCTGCACTGGTATCTTTCAGGACACTGGAAAAACGCGATGAAGAGAAAATACACAGTTTTGGGGGCCCGGAAAGTGCAGGCCAGCGTGTATAACTGACGATGCCGGAAACCATAGCGCGTACCGATTTTGCTTCTTCCGTAACGCTTTGGGCATACAGCGGTAATCCGGTCAGGAGCAGTGCCAGTAGAAGTATGAGTCGGTAAGAATAGCTCATGAATAGTTACCTACCAGCGTTTGCTGTAAAACGTCGAAATACATTCAAGATTGTTTGCAACAAAATAACATTATTTTCCTAAGCCGTCATTATTCCTGGAATAATGCTATTGGTGATTTAAGTTAAATCTTAATGGTTTATAAAATATAAACCATTGTTTAATTTAACCTTATCGAGGCAGCGCCCTCGTTTGCCCCTTGCTGCCAGGCGCTGTGTAACTGGTCAACATTTTCGACAGTATCGCAACTGGGCGGAAAAGTTTTCCCGGTCAGGCCTCTGGCATAAACAAAATCCTGCTGGCAGGTTTTACGTTGCCCCTCGGCGTAACCCTTAAGGTATTCCGTACGATCGACGTCGGGGTCATTGTAGTTGTCGGCAAGCGTTTCATTATCTTTAACGGCATAACCCGAAATGGCATCTTGTATCCCGGCGTCGTACCAGTCGGTACCAGTCCAGGTAGGGGCATGGGTGTAGGGGTCTATCTGACATCCGCTAAGAAGTAATAGAAACAAGATGCTGATGAGTTGCTTCATTGCCTGTGCTCCTTCGTTTTTTTAAGCATAGTGGATCTGAAAACTCGGTGGTGTAAATTTAAATGTACATTCATAAGGGCTGTTTTTGCCTTAAAATAACACTATGTAAATTAAAATTTACGGATTGTGGATTGAAATCTTTACCTGTTGTGATATCGTTATTTCCTCCTCGCTGAGGATCAACTATCGCAAACGAGCTAAACAGGATCACCATCATGCAAAAAGACGCGCTGAACAACGTACATATTACCGACGAACAGGTTCTGATGACTCCGGAGCAGCTGAAAGCTGAATTTCCGCTGAGCCAGGAGCAAGAGGCGCAAATCGCCCAGTCGCGTAAAACCATCTCAGATATTATCTCCGGTCGCGATCCGCGCCTGCTGGTCGTATGTGGCCCATGCTCCATTCACGATCCTGAAATGGCGATTGAGTATGCTCGTCGATTTAAAGCCCTTGCCGCAGAGGTCAGCGATAGCCTCTACCTGGTGATGCGCGTCTATTTTGAAAAACCCCGTACCACTGTCGGCTGGAAAGGGTTAATTAACGATCCTCATATGGATGGCTCTTTTGATGTTGAAGCAGGTCTGAAAATTGCGCGTCAGCTGCTGCTTGAACTGGTAAATATGGGACTGCCGCTGGCAACTGAAGCGCTGGATCCAAATAGCCCGCAATACCTGGGCGATCTGTTTAGCTGGTCCGCAATCGGTGCCCGTACTACGGAATCGCAGACTCACCGTGAAATGGCTTCCGGTCTTTCGATGCCGGTTGGCTTTAAGAATGGTACCGACGGTAGCCTGGCGACCGCCATTAACGCCATGCGCGCGGCCGCGCAGTCGCACCGCTTTGTCGGTATTAACCAGGCCGGGCAGGTTGCACTGCTGCAAACACAGGGGAATCCGGACGGTCACGTGATCTTGCGCGGAGGTAAAGCGCCGAACTACAGCCCGGCAGATGTCGCCCAGTGCGAAAAAGAGATGGAGCAGGCGGGACTACGACCTTCTCTGATGGTAGATTGCAGTCATGGTAATTCCAATAAAGATTACCGCCGTCAGCCTGCCGTGGCTGAATCCGTGATTGCACAAATCAAAGATGGCAATCGCTCAATCATTGGCTTGATGATTGAAAGTAATATTCACGAAGGCAACCAGTCTTCTGAACAGCCGCGCAGCGAAATGAAATACGGCGTATCCGTAACTGACGCCTGCATTAGCTGGGAAATGACGGATGCGCTGCTGCGTGAAATTAGCCAGGATTTAAACGGTCAGCTGTCGGCGCGTGTAGCATAAGAGGTTGGTTATGGTTGCTGAATTGACCGCATTACGCGATCAAATTGATGAAGTCGACAAGGCGCTGCTGGATTTACTGGCACGCCGCCTGGAGCTGGTTGCCGAAGTAGGTGAAGTAAAAAGCCGCTTTGGGCTGCCGATCTATGTGCCGGAACGGGAAGCCTCTATGCTGGCCTCTCGCCGGGCGGAAGCGGAAGCCCTGGGTGTGCCGCCGGACCTGATTGAAGATGTGCTACGCCGCGTTATGCGTGAGTCCTACTCCAGTGAGAACGACAAAGGGTTTAAAACGCTTTGTCCTTCTCTGCGGCCGGTGGTGATTGTCGGCGGCGGCGGTCAGATGGGGCGTCTGTTCGAAAAAATGCTCACCCTGTCAGGTTATCAGGTACGGATCCTGGAACAGCAGGACTGGGATCGCGCGCCGGAGATCGTCTCTGATGCCGGCATGGTGATCGTCAGCGTGCCGATCCACGTCACCGAGCAGGTGATCGCCAAACTACCGCGTCTGCCGTCTGACTGCATCCTGGTGGATCTGGCTTCGGTGAAAAATGGTCCTTTACAGGCGATGCTGGCTGCACATGATGGCCCGGTGGTGGGGTTACACCCAATGTTTGGTCCGGACAGCGGCAGTCTGGCCAAGCAGGTCGTCGTTTGGTGTGACGGACGTCAGCCGGAAGCTTATCAGTGGTTTCTGGAACAGATTCAGGTATGGGGTGCGCGACTGCATCGGATCAGCGCCGTTGAACATGACCAGAACATGGCGTTTATTCAGGCACTGCGTCACTTTGCGACCTTTGCTTACGGTCTGCATTTAGCGGAAGAGAACGTTCAACTGGAGCAGCTGCTGGCGCTCTCTTCGCCGATTTACCGGCTTGAGCTGGCGATGGTTGGCCGTCTGTTTGCCCAGGATCCGCAGCTCTATGCCGATATTATTATGTCGTCTGAGAGCAACCTTGCGCTGATTAAACGCTACTACCAACGTTTTGGCGAGGCGATCGGTTTACTGGAGCAGGGCGATAAGCAAGCGTTTATCGACAGTTTCCGTAAGGTGGAGCATTGGTTTGGCGATTATGCGAAACGCTTCCAGAGTGAAAGCCGTACTTTGTTACGCCAGGCGAATGATAGCCGTCCTTAATTAAGATGCCGGATGGCGGCTTCGCCTTATCCGGCCTTCAAAAATCGTATGAACCGTAGGCCGGATAAGCGTAGCGCCATCCGGCATTGTCAAACGTTAGCTCGGATCGACTGGCACCACGTTCTCACTTGGATAGCACCCCAGTACTTTCATCGAACGCGTAATCTCACCCAGCTCTTTCAATGCTTTTTGCATCTGGGGCGACTCCAGGTTGGCCTGGATATCAAGATAAAACATCTCTTCCCACGGATTGCCGTGAATCGGGCGTGACTCCAGTTTAGTCATAATCAGATTATGGTTACGCAGTACCAGCAGCGCCTCAACCAGCGCACCGGCCTGTTGTCCTGTTGCCATCAGCAGCGTGGTTTTTGCCGGAACCTGGTTGGATACATTGATTGCTTTACGTGCCAGCACCACGAAACGGGTGATGTTTTGCGACTGGTTAGCCTCAATATGTTCGAGAACCTGCAATCCATACAGTACGCCTCCGGCTTCGCTCCCCAGGGCCGCCACGCGCGGTGAGTTAGCCTGCGCAACTTTTTCCATCGCCGCAGAGGTGCTTTCGGTGTACTCAATCTTCCAGTGCGGGTAGCGATTCAGGAACTTGCTGCACTGCTGGAACGGCTGCGGATGACTATATACCGTTTCAATGGTCTCAAGATCCGTTGTGCCAGACACCAGTACACAGTGGTCTATTTTAATGGTCATCTCGCCAACGATAGACAGGCTGGTGTGCTGCAGCAGGTCGTAAACGTCGTTAATCCCACCGGAGCTGGTGTTTTCAATCGGAACTACAGCATAGTCAGCCTGTCCGGTTTCGACCTGATTAAAGATATCGGCAAATTTTGCGCAGCCGCTTTCAATAAATTGTTCAAAATGGCGGGCAGCGTACTGACGTGCTGCGAGGTGAGAATATGACCCTTTTGGCCCAAGGAAGGCCACGCGCGCGGAGTGTGGGTTAATTTTGTTCAGGTGCTGCTGGAGCAGTGCCTGTTGAGTCAGGACGGAGTCTTCGATGATGAGCTGGAACAGGCGAGTAATGTAGTGAGCATCAAGATGATGTGCTTTGCCAAGCTGAATGAGTCGGTCCAAAAGGTCACGTTCACGGTCGATATCACGAACCGGACGATGCGAAAGCAGTTTGGCTTTACCAACTTCTACGGCCAGTCCACGTCGCTCAGCCAGCAGGGCCAGTAATTTTTCATCCAGCGTGCTGATCTTATCGCGCAGCGCCAGCAATGGGTTTTCCGATGTCATAGTGTTGCCTTTCTTGTTATCAATAAAAAAGGCCCCCCGTTGTGGGAGGCCTTATTGTTCGTCTTCGCATTCTTTATCACACGACGAAACGCCTCCCATTCAGGGGAAGGTAAAAAAGAATGCGAAGAAGAACGGGACAAGTTTCATGTAATTTTCCTTTGGCTACGTCAGTAAAGTACCCGTACTGTTTTCACCCTGTCAACAAAAAACGCGCCCGAAGGCGCGTTGGCGATACACTCAATGTAAGGGACTACTCTTCTTCTGCTTCGACGAAGTTGGCGTCTTTGACTGAAGTTGTTGCACGACGGGCTTCGCCTTTGTGCTGCACTTTATTGAGCTGCCGTTCCAGCTTGTTGATCAAATCGTTAATTGCGGTGTACATATCCTCGTGTTTTGCGCTGGCGACCAGATGTCCGTTCGGTGTATTGATGGTGGCATCAGCAATGAAACCCTGTGGCTCCTTAGACAGAATGATATGTGGATTAATCAGATGAGTTTGCCATTTTTCTAGTTTGGCGAGACGGTCTGCGACATGCTGGCGAATTGCCGGAGTAATTTCCATTTGTTTACTGGTAATGTTCATTGTCATAAATTTTACCTCTTGTCTTTCCCGTCTTGGTGATTCCAGCATACCGTTCCCAATGTCAAAATGTGTGATCTAAATCACATTATTTTGTCGCTTTTTGTCAAGAAAACCTTTTTGTGAGGCACCGCAGGAACAGGCGATTTTTTACTTGAGGAATACCTGAAAGCAGGCCATATTTGATGGGATGCGTCGGAGCTAAACCGCTTCAGTTGTGGCGTTAACGGATAAAAAACGGCAGCCCTTGGGCTGCCGTTTTGCATTCTGAGGCAAATCAGGTATTGCTGCTGTTGGCGGCAATGATTTTCGCGACTTTTTCAGCCTGCGCATTCATCTGCATCTGGCGATAAGCGTTTTCCATCAACGGCAGGGCATTACGTGTTGCCTGGGTATCAGGGTAGTCGCGCAGCATGCCTTCCACACGGTTTACCACGGCAACCCATGCGCCGCGGGCAGTGTAGTATTCTGCAACGGAGTATTCATACTTCGCCAGGCGGTCTTTCAGGAACACCAGACGTTTGGTGGCGTCAGTGGTGTACTGGCTATTCGGATACCCACGCACCAGTTTGGAAAAGTCATTAAACGCAGCTCGGGCATGTTGTGGATCGCGATCGCTGCGATCAACACCAAAGAATCCTTGCAGTGCGCTATCATCCAACGCCATATTGGTCAGGCCACGCATATACATGACATAATCAATGTTAGGGTGTGTCGGGTTAAGACGGATAAAACGATCGATAGCAGCCTGAGCAAGTGGCAGATCGGCGTTTTTGTAGTAGGCGTAGATGAGATCTAATTGCACCTGCTGAGAATACGGTCCAAATGGATAACGGTTATCCAACGCTTCCAATTGCGTTATTGCCTGTTTCCAGTTACCGTCCTGCAGCTTTTGCTGAGCAGTCGCGTAGATTTCATTTGGCGGATTATCGGGCACCTCTTCCTTTGAACCAGAGCAACCCGCCAAAAACAGGCTCAACGTGGCTGCTGCCACCAGATATTTCATGCGCGTCATGACGTTTTGACTTTCCTCAAAATGTAATACGGGAGATTCTCTGTTCCTGCTCCCGGTTAAGACCAGCTACAATAGCACACTATATTAAACGGCAAAGCCGTAAAACCCAACGTTAAACGAAGAAGCAGTTTATGGCACAACGAGTAGAACTCACCGCAACAGTCTCCGAAAATCAGCTCGGTCAACGCTTAGATCAGGCTTTGGCCGAATTGTTCCCTGATTATTCGCGATCGCGCATAAAAGAATGGATCCTCGACCAGCGCGTACTGGTAAATGACCAACTTTGCGATAAACCGAAAGAAAAAGTGTTGGGTGGAGAGCGTGTCTCCATCAACGCAGAAATTGATGAAGAGGTTCGTTTTGAACCTCAGGATATCCCACTGGATATCGTTTATGAAGATGACGACATTCTTGTCATCAACAAACCCCGTGACCTTGTAGTGCATCCGGGCGCCGGGAATCCCGATGGCACGGTATTGAATGCGTTACTGCATTACTACCCGCCAATCGCGGATGTTCCTCGTGCTGGTATCGTGCACCGTCTGGATAAAGACACGACCGGATTAATGGTGGTGGCAAAAACGGTTCCGGCGCAAACACGTTTGGTGGAGTCGTTGCAGCTGCGCGAAATTACCCGTGAGTACGAAGCCGTGGCGATTGGTCACATGACTGCTGGCGGAACCGTTGAGGAACCGATTAGCCGTCACCCGACCAAGCGTACGCACATGGCCGTACACCCAATGGGGAAACCGGCGGTAACGCACTATCGCATTATGGAACACTTCCGTGTGCACACGCGTCTGCGGTTGCGTCTGGAAACCGGACGTACGCACCAGATCCGCGTGCACATGGCACATATCACTCATCCTCTGGTGGGCGATCAGGTCTACGGTGGCCGTCCACGTCCACCGAAAGGCGCTTCTGACGAATTTATCTCCGTACTGCGTAAGTTCGACCGTCAGGCGCTGCATGCGACCATGCTGCGTTTGTATCACCCGATTTCCGGTATCGAAATGGAATGGCATGCGCCGATTCCACAAGATATGGTGCAATTGATTGAAGTGATGCGCGCTGATTTCGAAGAACACAAGGATGATATTGCCTGGCTATGAGTAAGCTAATTGTCCCGCAGTGGCCGATACCGCAAGGTGTCGCGGCGTGTAGTTCTACCCGTATTGGCGGAGTCAGTATGCCGCCTTACGATTCGCTGAATCTGGGCGCCCATTGCGGCGATAACCCGGAGCATGTTGAAGAGAACCGCAAACGACTGTTTGCTGCGGGCAATCTGCCGTCAAAGCCGGTCTGGCTGGAGCAGGTCCACGGTAAGGATGTCCTGAAACTGACCGGCGAGCCTTACGCCTCCAAACGTGCAGATGCGTCGTACAGCAACACGCCGGGCACCGTGTGTGCGGTGATGACCGCTGATTGTTTGCCGGTGTTGTTTTGCAATCGTGCCGGAACGGAAGTTGCTGCTGCCCATGCGGGTTGGCGCGGATTATGCGCCGGCGTGCTGGAAGAGACGGTGGCGTGTTTTGCCGACAAACCTGAAAACATTATTGCCTGGCTAGGCCCGGCGATAGGTCCAAACGCGTTTGAAGTTGGACCAGAAGTCCGCGAGGCGTTCATGACGAAAGATCCGCAAGCGGACCTTGCATTTGTGCCGCGCGGCGACAAGTATCTGGCGGATATCTACCAGCTTGCCCGTCAGCGCCTGGCCAATGTCGGCGTGGAGAATCTCTACGGTGGCGACCGTTGCACCTTCAGCGAAAGTGAGACGTTCTTCTCTTATCGTCGCGACAATACCACGGGTCGTATGGCAAGTTTTATTTGGCTGATATAACCTAAAGAATCAAGACGATCCGGTACGTGTAATTTTCTTTTCACATAATTCAGGTCATTCACCTTGAATAATTGAGGGATGACCTCATTTAATCTCCAGTAGCAATTTTGACCTGTTATGGGAGGAGTTATGCGTCTGGATCGTCTTACTAATAAATTCCAGCTTGCTCTTGCCGATGCCCAGTCACTCGCATTGGGGCACGACAATCAATTTATCGAACCACTTCATCTAATGAGCGCCTTGCTGAATCAGGAAGGGGGATCGGTACGTCCTTTATTAACGTCTGCTGGCATTAATGCTGGCCAGTTACGTACAGCCATTGACCAGGCGTTGAGCCGTTTGCCACAGGTAGAAGGTACCGGCGGCGATGTGCAGCCTTCTCAGGAACTGGTGCGTGTACTGAATCTTTGCGACAAGCTGGCGCAAAAACGTGGGGACAACTTTATTTCGTCAGAACTGTTCGTTCTGGCGGCGCTTGAGTCACGCGGTACGCTGACCGATTTATTAAAATCAGCAGGCGCGACGACCGCCAATATCACTCAGGCAATTGAACAAATGCGTGGAGGTGAAAGCGTGAATGACCAGGGGGCTGAAGACCAACGTCAGGCCTTGAAAAAATATACCGTTGATCTGACCGAACGTGCCGAACAGGGCAAACTCGATCCGGTCATCGGCCGTGATGAAGAAATTCGCCGTACCATTCAGGTGCTGCAACGTCGTACTAAAAATAACCCGGTGTTAATCGGTGAACCCGGTGTCGGTAAAACCGCCATCGTTGAAGGGCTGGCCCAACGCATCATCAATGGTGAAGTGCCGGAAGGCTTAAAAGGCCGTCGTGTACTGGCACTGGATATGGGCGCGCTGGTGGCTGGGGCCAAATATCGTGGTGAATTTGAAGAACGTTTAAAAGGTGTGCTGAACGATCTCTCGAAACAGGAAGGCAACGTCATTCTGTTTATCGACGAATTGCATACCATGGTTGGGGCGGGTAAAGCCGATGGCGCAATGGACGCCGGGAACATGCTGAAACCTGCGTTGGCCCGTGGGGAGCTGCACTGCGTAGGCGCAACAACGCTTGATGAATATCGCCAGTACATCGAAAAAGATGCGGCGCTGGAACGTCGTTTCCAGAAAGTGTTTGTGGCTGAACCTTCAGTGGAAGACACCATCGCAATCTTGCGTGGCCTGAAAGAACGTTATGAACTGCACCATCATGTGCAGATTACTGACCCGGCGATTGTTGCGGCAGCTACGCTGTCTCACCGCTATATTGCCGATCGTCAGTTGCCGGATAAAGCTATCGACCTTATTGACGAAGCGGCATCCAGCATTCGTATGCAGATTGACTCCAAGCCGGAGGAACTCGACAGACTCGACCGCCGTATTATCCAGCTCAAACTGGAACAGCAGGCATTAATGAAAGAGTCTGATGAGGCAAGTAAAAAACGTCTCGATATGCTCAACGAAGAGCTGGACGACAAAGAACGTCAGTATTCTGAGTTAGAGGAAGAGTGGAAAGCTGAAAAAGCTTCCCTCTCGGGAACGCAAACTATCAAGGCTGAGCTGGAGCAGGCAAAAATCGCCATCGAACAGGCGCGCCGCGTTGGCGACCTGGCGCGGATGTCTGAACTGCAGTACGGCAAAATTCCTGAACTGGAAAAACAGCTGGAAGCAGCTACCCAGTCTGAAGGCAAAACCATGCGTCTGCTGCGTAATAAAGTCACGGATGCAGAAATTGCTGAGGTGCTGGCGCGCTGGACCGGGATCCCAGTTGCTCGCATGCTGGAAGGTGAACGGGAAAAACTATTGCGTATGGAGCAGGAGCTGCACAGCCGCGTGATTGGTCAGAACGAAGCGGTGGAAGCCGTTTCTAACGCCATCCGTCGTAGCCGTGCGGGCTTGTCCGATCCGAATCGTCCGATTGGTTCATTCCTGTTCCTTGGTCCAACCGGTGTCGGTAAAACCGAACTGTGCAAAGCGCTGGCAAACTTTATGTTCGACAGTGACGATGCAATGGTGCGTATCGATATGTCCGAGTTTATGGAGAAACACTCCGTGTCTCGTTTGGTCGGGGCACCTCCGGGATATGTCGGTTATGAAGAAGGTGGTTACCTGACGGAAGCAGTACGTCGTCGTCCTTACTCTGTCATCTTGTTGGATGAAGTGGAGAAGGCGCATCCGGATGTGTTCAACATTCTGCTGCAGGTGCTTGATGATGGTCGTCTGACTGACGGACAGGGGAGAACGGTCGACTTCCGTAATACGGTTGTCATTATGACCTCAAACCTGGGTTCCGATCTGATCCAGGAACGCTTCGGTGAGCTGGATTACGGCCATATGAAAGATATGGTGCTGGGCGTTGTGAGCAATAACTTCCGCCCGGAATTCATCAACCGTATAGATGAGGTTGTTGTGTTCCACCCGCTGGGTGAGCAGCATATTGCTTCTATTGCTCAGATCCAGTTGCAGCGTCTGTACAAACGTCTGGAAGAGCGTGGCTATGAAATCCATATTTCTGACGAGGCGCTTAAACTGCTGAGCGCGAATGGTTACGATCCGGTGTATGGCGCGCGTCCATTGAAACGTGCTATCCAGCAGCAGATCGAAAACCCGCTGGCGCAGCAAATTCTGTCTGGTGAACTGATTCCGGGCAAAACGATTCGTCTGGAAGTGAATGACGATCGCATAGTGGCAGTGCAGTAAGTCACAAAACAACAATAAACGGGCCCTGCGGGGCTCGTTTTTGTTTAAAATCCAGGAGGAAATGGACGTATTGATTGAAAAGTAATCGCTTGATAAGTTTTTTATATTTTTAACTTGTCAGCCTGAAATAACTCCCTATAATGCGCCTCCACTGACACGGAACAACGGATTACAAGCCGCCGGGTCAGCGGGGTTCCACTGAGAACTCCGGCGAAGAAAGCGAAATTAAATGCTTGACTTCGTAGCGGGATGGCGTAATATGCACACCCCGCGCCGCTGAGAAAAAGCGAAGCGGCACTGCTCTTTAACAATTTATCAGACAATCTGTGTGGGCACTCGAAGATACGGATTCTTAACGTCGCAAGACGAAAAATGAATACCAAGTCTCAACGAGTGAACACGTAATTCATTACGAAGTTTAATTCATTGAGCATCAAACTTTTAAATTGAAGAGTTTGATCATGGCTCAGATTGAACGCTGGCGGCAGGCCTAACACATGCAAGTCGAACGGTAGCACAGAGGAGCTTGCTCCTTGGGTGACGAGTGGCGGACGGGTGAGTAATGTCTGGGAAACTGCCCGATGGAGGGGGATAACTACTGGAAACGGTAGCTAATACCGCATAACGTCGCAAGACCAAAGAGGGGGACCTTCGGGCCTCTTGCCATCGGATGTGCCCAGATGGGATTAGCTAGTAGGTGGGGTAACGGCTCACCTAGGCGACGATCCCTAG
>NZ_JAOWHO010000027.1:0-8505 GCF_030332605.1 Citrobacter sp. Cpo103
GGGTGGATCAGGGTAACAACCATTTTGATGTTGTCGCCCGGCATTACCATCTCTACGCCTTCCGGCAGTTCGATGGTACCAGTCACGTCAGTAGTACGGAAGTAGAACTGCGGACGGTAGCCTTTGAAGAACGGAGTATGACGGCCGCCTTCGTCTTTGGACAGAATGTACACTTCAGATTCGAACTTGGTGTGCGGCTTGATAGAGCCCGGCTTAGCCAGTACCTGACCACGTTCGATTTCTTCACGTTTGATACCACGCAGCAGAACACCAACGTTCTCACCAGCACGGCCTTCGTCCAGCAGTTTGCGGAACATTTCAACGCCAGTACAGGTAGACTTAGCAGTCTCTTTGATACCAACGATTTCAACTTCTTCACCAACTTTGATGATACCGCGCTCTACACGACCGGTAACAACGGTACCACGACCGGAGATGGAGAATACGTCTTCGATAGGCAGCAGGAACGGCTTGTCAATCGCACGCTCTGGTTCTGGGATGTAAGAATCCAGGAAGCCAGCCAGTTCGATGATTTTCGCTTCCCACTCTGCTTCGCCTTCCAGCGCTTTCAGAGCAGAACCACGAACGATCGGAGTGTCGTCGCCCGGGAAATCGTACTGAGACAGAAGTTCACGAACTTCCATTTCTACCAGTTCCAGCAGCTCTTCGTCATCAACCATGTCGCATTTGTTCAGGAACACGATGATGTACGGAACACCTACCTGACGACCCAGCAGGATGTGCTCACGAGTCTGCGGCATCGGGCCGTCAGTCGCAGCAACAACCAGGATCGCGCCGTCCATCTGCGCAGCACCGGTGATCATGTTTTTAACATAGTCGGCGTGGCCCGGGCAGTCTACGTGTGCGTAGTGGCGAGTCGGGGTGTCATATTCAACGTGAGAAGTGTTGATGGTGATACCACGAGCTTTTTCTTCCGGCGCGTTATCGATCTGGTCGAATGCGCGAGCAGCACCGCCGTAGGTTTTAGCCAGAACGGTAGTGATTGCAGCGGTCAGCGTTGTTTTACCATGGTCAACGTGGCCGATAGTACCGACGTTAACGTGCGGTTTAGTACGTTCAAATTTTTCTTTAGACATCGATTGTCCCTCTAAGACACGGATAAATCGGTGATATCACCACATCAACCAGGCAATATACCTGAGCTGTTGAATGCTTTTAAAAGTAAACAGAGAGAAACGGGAAGGAGAAGTGAAGTGGTGCTGATACCCAGAGTCGAACTGGGGACCTCACCCTTACCAAGGGTGCGCTCTACCAACTGAGCCATATCAGCACGTCTGGAGCGGGCAGCGGGAATCGAACCCGCATCATCAGCTTGGAAGGCTGAGGTAATAGCCATTATACGATGCCCGCATCCTGAAACTCGGCTACCCAGTTCTTTCTGCAACAAAGAAGAGATCTCTCTCTTTTCTGTTCGAGCTGATTAATTTTTTAATCAACTCAGGCGGCGATAACGCTGCCAGAAAGTGGTGGTGGGGGAAGGATTCGAACCTTCGAAGTCTGTGACGGCAGATTTACAGTCTGCTCCCTTTGGCCGCTCGGGAACCCCACCGGACTTGATGGTGCCGACTACCGGAATCGAACTGGTGACCTACTGATTACAAGTCAGTTGCTCTACCTACTGAGCTAAGTCGGCATCAAGTAGCGCGCATTTTATGGAGACATGCGCACTCATGCAACTAAAAAATTGCATAAAATGTTCTATCGCTCACATTTTGCACTATACGACCGATAAATAATCTATTTCCTCTTTGGATTGGACAAATTTCCAACGTCAGGTGCCTCCTCAGAGAGGAATTTTGCTCCGGCAGGTACGCTTTGATAGAGAGAAAGCACATCTTTATACATCTGGAATACTCGTCACATTGCATTTCAGAGGATGATTTTTTCTTATTATTCCCCCCCATCTGGTGTTACCCTCCTGCCCATTGTCCAAATTAACTGAAATGTGCGTGCCATTGCGTACCGGGGATGATTTCGTTTTTTACCGCAGACCTGATATAGCAATGACAGCCAGACCATGCGTATGAGTATAAAAGAGCAAGCGTTAACGTCGCCTTACCTACAGTTTGATCGCAACCAGTGGGCTGCGCTTCGTGATTCCGTGCCGATGACCCTGACCGAGGAAGAGATTGCTCGTCTTAAAGGCATTAACGAAGACTTATCGCTGGAAGAAGTTGCCGAGATTTATTTGCCTCTCTCGCGTTTGCTAAACTTTTACATCAGTTCGAACCTGCGACGTCAGGCCGTGCTGGAGCAATTTTTAGGCACGAATGGCGAGCGTATTCCTTATATTATTAGCATTGCTGGCAGCGTCGCCGTCGGTAAAAGTACGACTGCGCGTGTTTTGCAGGCTTTGCTCAGTCGCTGGCCCGAGCATCGCAAGGTCGAGTTGATTACTACCGATGGCTTTCTCCACCCTAACCAGGTATTGAAAGATCGTGGACTGATGAAGAAGAAAGGCTTCCCCCAGTCCTATGATATGCATCGCTTGGTTAAATTCGTTTCCGATCTGAAATCAGGCGTACCTAACGTCACGGCGCCGGTCTATTCCCATCTCATCTATGATGTGATCCCTGATGGCGACAAAACCGTTGCCCAGCCCGACATATTAATACTCGAAGGGCTAAATGTATTACAAAGCGGGATGGACTATCCTCACGATCCGCATCATGTATTTGTTTCTGACTTTGTCGACTTTTCTATTTATGTTGATGCGCCAGAAGAATTACTCCAGACGTGGTATATCAACCGTTTCCTGAAATTCCGTGAAGGGGCGTTTACCAACCCGGACTCTTATTTCCATAACTATGCAAAATTATCAGAAGATGAGGCTATCAACACCGCCACATCGTTATGGAAAGAGATTAACTGGCTGAATTTAAAACAAAATATATTACCAACGCGTGAGCGAGCAAGCTTAATCATGACGAAAAGTGCCAATCATGCCGTTGAGCAAGTCAGGTTGAGAAAATAAATAAAGAAGGGGAGCAACAGCTCCCCTTCTTATTACTCAGCGCTTCTTAGCGATATTTCTCCACCCATCCAGGGTTTGATCTCGCCATTTTGTTCAAGCAATAATGCACCTTGCGCGTCTATTCCACGTGAGATGCCAAATATTTCTTTATCACCAATAATAAGTTTGACCGGACGGTCGATAAAGTTATCCAGTCTCTTCCAGCGAGACAGATACGGCGCTAAACCTTCGTGCTCAAAGAGCACTAACGCAGCACGCAACTCACGTATCAGTCGGGCAGCAAGGGTATTGCGATCAATGTTAATGCCCGCTTCCTGCAGGTTAATCCAGCCTTGATTAACCACATTTTCTTCAACCCGGCGCATGGACATATTAATACCCGCACCGATAACAATCTGCGCGGCATCCCCTGTCTTACCGGTCAGTTCAACCAGGATCCCTGCCAGCTTACGGTCGAGCAAATAGAGGTCGTTGGGCCATTTTACACGTACCTTCTCTGCGCCCAGATCGCGTAAAACCTCAGCCATGACGATACCAATAACCAGACTCAGGCCAATCGCGGCAGCCGGTCCTTGTTCCAACCGCCAGAACATTGAAAGGTACAGGTTGGCACCAAACGGTGAAAACCATTTGCGACCACGGCGGCCGCGCCCGGCTTGCTGATATTCAGCGACACAGGCATCCCCTGACTCCAGTTGACCTATTCGATCCATCAGGTACTGATTGGTTGAGTCGATAACCGGCAAAACAGTGATATTCCCGCCATCCAGTTGAGAATGAATAAGGGAGGCATCTAATAGTTGGATAGGCTCCGGTAAGCTGTATCCTTTACCTGGAACAGTAAAGACATCAACCCCCCAGTCGCGTAACGTCTGGACATGCTTATTGATTGCGGCACGGCTCATTCCCAACTTTTCACCGAGCTGCTCACCGGAATGAAATTCGCCGTCAGCGAGTAATGAAATAAGCGTCAGAGGGACGGTATTATCCTTCATGCAATGATCTCCACAGCATTCAATTCACCCTGCGGGCCAATAAACCGGACCTCTGGTTCGAGCCAGACATTAAATTTCTCACCGACTTTTTGGCGCACATGGTGTGCAAGTTGCACTACATCCTGACTCGTCGCATTATCTGCATTGATCAGCACCAGTGCCTGCTGCTGATGTACCGCTGCGCCACCAATGCGCATGCCTTTTAGCTGGCATTGATCGATCAGCCAGCCTGCTGCCAGTTTCACAGAGCCATCAGCCTGCGGGTAATGAGGTGCTGTTGGGAATTTTGCCAGGAGCTCCTGCGCAATCTCTGCGGTGACAACCGGGTTTTTAAAGAAGCTTCCTGCATTACCGTTTACTTTCGGATCGGGCAGTTTTGTCGTGCGCATATGGCAGACAGAATCAAAAACTTGCTGAGGCGTCACCGTTGTAGGATCCAGGCGCGTCAGATCGCCATAGGTCAGTACCGGATGCCACTGTTTAGACAAGCGTAAACCAACAGCAATAATTGCGAAGCGATCCTGGTATTCATGTTTGAAGATGCTGTCACGATAACCAAAACGACATTCTGCTGCACCAACACGCAGATGTTTGCCAGTCGACAGCTCAACGCAGTCTACGTATTCGCAGACGCGCTGTAGCTCTACGCCATAGGCACCTATATTCTGGATTGGCGATGAACCCACGCAGCCTGGGATAAGCGCCAGATTTTCCAGCCCAGGCATACCAAGCTGCAACGTATGCTGGACCAGATGATGCCAGTTTTCACCCGCACCTACGTGCAAATGCCACTCATCAGGTTGTTCTGTAATCTCAATACCCTTAATACGATTGACGATCACCGTACCCTGGAAGGTATCAAGAAACAGGACGTTACTCCCTTCGCCCAGGATCAGTACTGGATGATGCGATGCATTGGCTGATTGCCAGGCATTCAGTAATTGTTGTTCATTTTCGGCGCAGACAAGTTCATTCGTTTGCTGATCGATACCGAAGGTGTTCCAGGCTTTAAGGGAGTGATTCATAGACGCTTTCCTGATGCAAAATCGCGCCTAGTTTACCGCATATGCCGCAGGATGGCTTGTGTTATGGAGGTTTTGGATATTGCTTTGCACCCGATGATGCTGCGATGTGATGTGCCTGATGCGCTGCGCTTATCAGGCCTACAAAATACGTTCAGCCCAGCCCCTGCACGCCGCATCCGGCGGTTTTCATCCCGCACAGACGCAAAAAAGCCCATCCGGCAGGATGGGCTTCTTCACCTTAATTGATGCCTGGCAGTTCCCTACTCTCGCATGGGGAGACCCCACACTACCATCGGCGCTACGGCGTTTCACTTCTGAGTTCGGCATGGGGTCAGGTGGGACCACCGCGCTACAGCCGCCAGGCAAATTCTGTTTATCAACACGCTTTTGCATGTCAATCTAATCTGTAATCAGGCTGAATATTGTCTCTGTCTTTCGCCAAAACATCTTCGGCGTTGTAAGGTTAAGCCTCACGGTTCATTAGTATCGGTTAGCTCAATGTATCGCTACACTTACACACCCGACCTATCAACGTCGTCGTCTTCAACGTTCCTTCAGGACTCTCAAGGAGTCAGGGAGAACTCATCTCGGGGCAAGTTTCGTGCTTAGATGCTTTCAGCACTTATCTCTTCCGCATTTAGCTACCGGGCAATGCCATTGGCATGACAACCCGAACACCAGTGATGCGTCCACTCCGGTCCTCTCGTACTAGGAGCAGCCCCCCTCAATTCTCCAGCGCCCACGGCAGATAGGGACCGAACTGTCTCACGACGTTCTAAACCCAGCTCGCGTACCACTTTAAATGGCGAACAGCCATACCCTTGGGACCTACTTCAGCCCCAGGATGTGATGAGCCGACATCGAGGTGCCAAACACCGCCGTCGATATGAACTCTTGGGCGGTATCAGCCTGTTATCCCCGGAGTACCTTTTATCCGTTGAGCGATGGCCCTTCCATTCAGAACCACCGGATCACTAAGACCTGCTTTCGCACCTGCTCGAGCCGTCACTCTCGCAGTCAAGCTAGCTTATGCCTTTGCACTAACCTCCTGATGTCCGACCAGGATTAGCTAACCTTCGTGCTCCTCCGTTACTCTTTAGGAGGAGACCGCCCCAGTCAAACTACCCACCAGACACTGTCCGCAACCCGGATCACGGGTCTACGTTAGAACACCAGCCATTAAAGGGTGGTATTTCAAGGATGGCTCCATGCAGACTGGCGTCCACACTTCAAAGCCTCCCACCTATCCTACACATCAAGGACCAGTGTTCAGTGTCAAGCTATAGTAAAGGTTCACGGGGTCTTTCCGTCTTGCCGCGGGTACACTGCATCTTCACAGCGAGTTCAATTTCACTGAGTCTCGGGTGGAGACAGCCTGGCCATCATTACGCCATTCGTGCAGGTCGGAACTTACCCGACAAGGAATTTCGCTACCTTAGGACCGTTATAGTTACGGCCGCCGTTTACCGGGGCTTCGATCAAGAGCTTCTCCTTACGGATAACCCCATCAATTAACCTTCCGGCACCGGGCAGGCGTCACACCGTATACGTCCACTTTCGTGTTTGCACAGTGCTGTGTTTTTAATAAACAGTTGCAGCCAGCTGGTATCTTCGACTGATTTCAGCTCCATGGGTAAACCACTTCACCTACATATCAGCGTGCCTTCTCCCGAAGTTACGGCACCATTTTGCCTAGTTCCTTCACCCGAGTTCTCTCAAGCGCCTTGGTATTCTCTACCTGACCACCTGTGTCGGTTTGGGGTACGATTTCGTGTTACCTGATGCTTAGAGGCTTTTCCTGGAAGCAGGGCATTTGTTACTTCAGCACCGT
Source organism: Citrobacter sp. Cpo103 (assembly GCF_030332605.1). Lineage (NCBI taxonomy): Bacteria > Pseudomonadati > Pseudomonadota > Gammaproteobacteria > Enterobacterales > Enterobacteriaceae > Citrobacter > Citrobacter sp. Cpo103. The sequence goes on from NZ_JAOWHO010000027.1 coordinate 6,847, forward strand.
AGTGCCTCGTCATCACACCTCAGCGTTAATAAGGTACCGGATTTACCTGGAACCTCCGCCTACATGCTTAAACCGGGACAACCGTCGCCCGGCTAACATAGCCTTCTCCGTCCCCCCTTCGCAGTAACACCAAGTACAGGAATATTAACCTGTTTCCCATCGACTACGCCTTTCGGCCTCGCCTTAGGGGTCGACTCACCCTGCCCCGATTAACGTTGGACAGGAACCCTTGGTCTTCCGGCGTGCGGGTTTTTCACCCGCATTATCGTTACTTATGTCAGCATTCGCACTTCTGATACCTCCAGCATACCTCACGATACACCTTCAACGGCTTACAGAACGCTCCCCTACCCAACAACACATAGTGTCGCTGCCGCAGCTTCGGTGCATGGTTTAGCCCCGTTACATCTTCCGCGCAGGCCGACTCGACCAGTGAGCTATTACGCTTTCTTTAAATGATGGCTGCTTCTAAGCCAACATCCTGGCTGTCTGTGCCTTCCCACATCGTTTCCCACTTAACCATGACTTTGGGACCTTAGCTGGCGGTCTGGGTTGTTTCCCTCTTCACGACGGACGTTAGCACCCGCCGTGTGTCTCCCGTGATAACATTCTTCGGTATTCGCAGTTTGCATCGGGTTGGTAAGTCGGGATGACCCCCTAGCCGAAACAGTGCTCTACCCCCGAAGATGAGTTCACGAGGCGCTACCTAAATAGCTTTCGGGGAGAACCAGCTATCTCCCGGTTTGATTGGCCTTTCACCCCCAGCCACAAGTCATCCGCTAATTTTTCAACATTAGTCGGTTCGGTCCTCCAGTTAGTGTTACCCAACCTTCAACCTGCCCATGGCTAGATCACCGGGTTTCGGGTCTATACCCTGCAACTTAACGCCCAGTTAAGACTCGGTTTCCCTTCGGCTCCCCTATTCGGTTAACCTTGCTACAGAATATAAGTCGCTGACCCATTATACAAAAGGTACGCAGTCACACCCCAAAGGGTGCTCCCACTGCTTGTACGTACACGGTTTCAGGTTCTTTTTCACTCCCCTCGCCGGGGTTCTTTTCGCCTTTCCCTCACGGTACTGGTTCACTATCGGTCAGTCAGGAGTATTTAGCCTTGGAGGATGGTCCCCCCATATTCAGACAGGATACCACGTGTCCCGCCCTACTCTTCGAGTTCACAACACATGCACTTTTGTGTACGGGACTTTCACCCTGTATCGTGCGACTTTCCAGACGCTTCCACTAACACACATGCTGATTCAGACTCTGGGCTGCTCCCCGTTCGCTCGCCGCTACTGGGGGAATCTCGGTTGATTTCTTTTCCTCGGGGTACTTAGATGTTTCAGTTCCCCCGGTTCGCTTCATTACGCTATGTATTCACGTAATGATAGTGTGACGAATCACACTGGGTTTCCCCATTCGGAAATCGCCGGTTATAACGGTTCATATCACCTTACCGACGCTTATCGCAGATTAGCACGTCCTTCATCGCCTCTGACTGCCAGGGCATCCACCGTGTACGCTTAGTCGCTTAACCTCACAACCCGAAGATGTTTCTTTCGATTCATTATCGGTTTGCAAAAATTTGAGAGACTCGAACACACCGCTTTTCATTTCTTATTACGGAGAAATGAAACAGTGTGTCGTTTCAATTTTCAGC
>NZ_JAOWHO010000028.1:0-27500 GCF_030332605.1 Citrobacter sp. Cpo103
GCATTCGACCAGATCGATAACGCGCCGGAAGAAAAAGCTCGTGGTATCACCATCAACACTTCTCACGTTGAATATGACACCCCGACTCGCCACTACGCACACGTAGACTGCCCGGGCCACGCCGACTATGTTAAAAACATGATCACCGGTGCTGCGCAGATGGACGGCGCGATCCTGGTTGTTGCTGCGACTGACGGCCCGATGCCGCAGACTCGTGAGCACATCCTGCTGGGTCGTCAGGTAGGTGTTCCGTACATCATCGTGTTCCTGAACAAATGCGACATGGTTGATGACGAAGAGCTGCTGGAACTGGTAGAAATGGAAGTTCGTGAACTTCTGTCTCAGTACGATTTCCCGGGCGACGACACTCCGATCGTTCGTGGTTCTGCTCTGAAAGCGCTGGAAGGCGAAGCAGAGTGGGAAGCGAAAATCATCGAACTGGCTGGCTTCCTGGATTCTTACATCCCAGAACCAGAGCGTGCGATTGACAAGCCGTTCCTGCTGCCTATCGAAGACGTATTCTCCATCTCCGGTCGTGGTACCGTTGTTACCGGTCGTGTAGAGCGCGGTATCATCAAAGTTGGTGAAGAAGTTGAAATCGTTGGTATCAAAGAGACTGCTAAGTCTACCTGTACTGGCGTTGAAATGTTCCGCAAACTGCTGGACGAAGGCCGTGCTGGTGAGAACGTTGGTGTTCTGCTGCGTGGTATCAAACGTGAAGAAATCGAACGTGGTCAGGTACTGGCTAAGCCGGGCTCTATCAAGCCGCACACCAAGTTCGAATCTGAAGTGTACATTCTGTCCAAAGACGAAGGCGGCCGTCATACTCCGTTCTTCAAAGGCTACCGTCCGCAGTTCTACTTCCGTACTACTGACGTGACTGGTACCATCGAACTGCCGGAAGGCGTAGAGATGGTAATGCCGGGCGACAACATCAAAATGGTTGTTACCCTGATCCACCCGATCGCGATGGACGACGGTCTGCGTTTCGCAATCCGTGAAGGCGGCCGTACTGTTGGTGCGGGCGTTGTTGCTAAAGTAATGAGCTAATTATTGATTAATTAGCTTTGAGCTTAAAAAGGGCGCTTCGGCGCCCTTTTTGCTACCTGCAATTTAGTCGTTGTCATATTTATTCGCATTTTTTATTCATTCTCCCGCCGCGTAAATCGCGTTGTGCTATTGTAATCATAACTATTCTCATTTACACTTTGCGCAGAAATTGAACGGGAGCGATCATGTACGTTTGTTTGTGTAATGCGATAAGTGATAAAAAAATACGTCAGGCTGTTCGCCAGTTTCATCCTCAGTCCTTTCAGCAATTACGTAAATTTATTCCTGTTGGAAATCAATGCGGTAAATGCATTCGTGCTGCCCGCGAGGTCATGCAGGATGAATTAACACAAATGCCAGAATTTAAAGAGATCGCCTAAGTCACACTCTTTTTTTTGACATCCCTGTAGCCCCATCTACGCTCTAAGAGTGGAAGCGGAGGGACTATAAAATGAAAGGTGATGTTAAAATCATAAATTATCTCAATAAACTATTGGGAAATGAGCTTGTCGCGATCAACCAGTATTTTCTCCATGCTCGTATGTTTAAAAACTGGGGACTGACTCGCCTCAATGATGTTGAGTACCATGAATCTATCGATGAGATGAAACACGCTGATAAATATATCGAGCGTATTTTATTCTTAGAAGGGATCCCGAACTTGCAGGATCTTGGCAAGTTGGGTATTGGCGAAGACGTTGAAGAGATGCTGCAATCCGATCTTCGACTCGAACTCGATGGTGCTAAAGACTTGCGTGAAGCCATTGCCTATGCCGATAGCGTTCATGATTATGTCAGCCGGGATATGATGATTGAGATCCTGACTGAAGAAGAAGGGCATATTGACTGGCTCGAAACCGAGCTGGACCTGATTGCAAAACTTGGCTTACAAAATTATCTGCAATCGCAAATTAAAGTCAGTGACTAACCACCCAGTATCATACTTACCAGGCCAATAACAAAACCCGCAGCCGCCAGATATGGCCCAAATGGCAGCGGGTTTTTTAGTACCTGTTTCCCGTAACGGACGCAGGAAATCCCGGTGAGGCAACATGCCATACCCGCGGCAAGTAAAACCAAAAGTGGTAATGATTCCCAGCGATGCCATGCGCCTAGTGCGGCAAGAAATTTGACATCGCCAAAGCCTAACCCTTCCTGTCGGCATATCAAACGATACCCCCAGTAGAACAAAGCAAATACCCCATAACCCGCTACAGCACCCCAAAGCGCGTCGGATAACTGTGCAGGTCTGCAGCATTGATGATAAATAAGACCGCCCCACAAAAGAGGGCAGGTAAATTTGTCGGGCAGCAACCCGGTACGTAGGTCGTGGACTAAGAGCAGTCCTGATAGCGAAACATAAATCAACAGAAAGGGGAGGTCGATGTACATGGGCAAGCCTTATCTGGTAAGCGTTTACCTTCAGGTAAACCCGGCGGCCCTACAAGCCCGGGATCTGGGTTATGGATGCTCTCTTCCACGGAAAACGCGTTGCACCGCAGGACATACAATCAGAGTGGAAGGAGCGCCGCATTTGTGAACGAGTGATTAATTTCTACGCGGCACTTGCTTAAGACTGAGATTTACGTATAATGCGCGGGCTTGTCTAATATTGACAGCGGTTCGATATGAGCCACCGGTACTGCGAAAGCAATACCAGACAATGTTCCCAATCGGGGAACTCTGTAAGAACGGTTACACTCTCCCATCAATCGTAATGGGTTTGAGGAGTAACTATTTCGTCTATAAAATAATTGGAGCTCTGGTCTCATGCAGAACCAAAGAATCCGTATCCGTTTGAAAGCGTTTGATCATCGTCTGATCGATCAATCAACCGCGGAAATCGTCGAGACTGCCAAGCGCACTGGTGCGCAGGTTCGTGGTCCGATCCCGCTGCCGACCCGCAAAGAGCGTTTCACCGTTCTGATCTCCCCGCACGTCAACAAAGACGCGCGTGATCAGTACGAGATCCGTACTCACAAGCGTCTGGTTGACATCGTTGAGCCAACTGAAAAAACCGTTGATGCTCTGATGCGTCTGGACCTGGCTGCCGGTGTAGACGTGCAGATCAGCCTGGGTTAATCAGGTCATCGAGCGATTGAGAGGTTGATACAATGATTGGTTTAGTCGGTAAAAAAGTGGGTATGACCCGCATCTTCACTGAAGATGGCGTATCTATCCCAGTAACCGTTATCGAAGTTGAAGCAAACCGCGTTACTCAGGTTAAAGATCTGGCTAACGATGGCTATCGCGCTGTTCAGGTTACCACCGGTGCTAAAAAAGCTAACCGCGTAACTAAGCCGGAAGCTGGCCACTTTGCTAAAGCTGGCGTAGAAGCTGGCCGCGGCCTGTGGGAGTTCCGTCTGGCAGATGGTGAAGAATACACCGTTGGTCAGAACATTAGCGTTGAACTGTTTGCTGACGTTAAAAAAGTTGACGTAACCGGTACCTCTAAAGGTAAAGGTTTCGCTGGTACCGTTAAGCGCTGGAACTTCCGCACCCAGGACGCTACTCACGGTAACTCCTTGTCTCACCGCGTTCCGGGTTCTATCGGTCAGAACCAGACTCCGGGCAAAGTGTTCAAAGGCAAGAAAATGGCAGGTCAGCTGGGCAACGAACGTGTAACCGTTCAGAGCCTGGACGTAGTACGTGTTGACGCTGAGCGCAACCTGCTGCTGGTTAAAGGTGGTGTTCCGGGTGCGACCGGTTGCGACCTGATCGTTAAACCAGCTGTGAAGGCGTAAGGGGATAGCAATGGAATTAGTATTGAAAGACGCGCAGAGCGCGCTGACTGTTTCCGAAACTACCTTCGGTCGTGATTTCAACGAAGCGCTGGTTCACCAGGTTGTTGTTGCTTATGCAGCTGGTGCTCGTCAGGGTACTCGTGCTCAGAAGACTCGTGCTGAAGTAACTGGTTCAGGCAAAAAGCCGTGGCGCCAGAAAGGTACCGGCCGTGCGCGTTCAGGTTCTATCAAGAGCCCGATCTGGCGTTCAGGTGGCGTGACCTTCGCTGCTCGTCCACAGGACCACAGTCAAAAAGTTAACAAAAAGATGTACCGCGGCGCGCTGAAAAGCATTCTGTCCGAACTGGTACGTCAGGATCGTCTGATCGTTGTCGAATCATTCTCTGTAGAAGCGCCTAAAACTAAGCTGCTGGCACAGAAACTGAAAGACATGGCTCTGGAAGATGTGCTGATCATCACCGGTGAGCTGGACGAAAACCTGTTCCTGGCTGCGCGCAACCTGCACAAGGTTGACGTACGCGATGCAACTGGTATCGACCCGGTTAGCCTGATCGCCTTCGACAAAGTCGTAATGACTGCTGATGCTGTTAAGCAAGTTGAGGAGATGCTGGCATGATTCGTGAAGAACGTCTGCTGAAAGTGCTGCGCGCACCGCACGTTTCTGAAAAAGCGTCTACTGCGATGGAAAAAACTAACACCATCGTTCTCAAAGTTGCTAAAGACGCGACCAAAGCAGAAATCAAAGCTGCTGTGCAGAAACTGTTTGAAGTCGAAGTCGAAGTCGTTAACACCCTGGTAGTTAAAGGGAAAGTTAAACGTCACGGACAGCGTATCGGTCGTCGTAGCGACTGGAAAAAAGCTTACGTCACCCTGAAGGAAGGCCAGAATCTGGACTTCGTCGGCGGCGCTGAGTAAGTCGGAGGAGTAATACAATGGCAGTTGTTAAATGTAAACCGACATCTCCGGGTCGTCGCCACGTTGTTAAAGTGGTCAACCCAGAGCTGCACAAGGGCAAACCTTTTGCTCCGCTGGTTGAAAAAAACAGCAAATCCGGTGGTCGTAACAACAATGGCCGCATCACCACTCGTCACATCGGTGGTGGTCACAAGCAGGCTTATCGTATTGTTGACTTCAAACGCAACAAAGACGGTATCCCGGCAGTTGTTGAACGTCTTGAGTACGATCCGAACCGCTCCGCGAACATCGCGCTGGTTCTGTACAAAGACGGTGAACGCCGTTACATCCTGGCCCCTAAAGGCCTGAAAGCTGGCGACCAGATTCAGTCTGGCGTTGATGCTGCAATCAAAGCAGGTAACACCCTGCCGATGCGCAATATCCCGGTTGGTTCTACCGTTCATAACGTAGAAATGAAACCAGGTAAAGGCGGTCAGCTGGCACGTTCCGCTGGTACTTACGTTCAGATCGTTGCTCGTGATGGTGCTTATGTCACCCTGCGTCTGCGTTCTGGTGAAATGCGTAAAGTCGAAGCAGACTGCCGTGCAACTCTGGGCGAAGTTGGCAATGCTGAGCATATGCTGCGCGTTCTGGGTAAAGCAGGTGCTGCACGCTGGCGTGGTGTTCGTCCTACCGTTCGCGGTACTGCGATGAACCCAGTCGACCACCCACATGGTGGTGGTGAAGGTCGTAACTTTGGTAAGCACCCGGTAACTCCGTGGGGCGTTCAGACCAAAGGTAAGAAGACCCGCAGCAACAAGCGTACTGATAAATTCATCGTACGTCGCCGTAGCAAATAATTTTAGAGGATAAGCCATGCCACGTTCTCTCAAGAAAGGTCCTTTTATTGACCTGCACTTGCTGAAGAAGGTAGAGAAAGCGGTGGAAAGCGGAGACAAGAAGCCCCTGCGCACTTGGTCCCGTCGTTCAACGATCTTTCCTAACATGATCGGTTTGACCATCGCTGTCCATAATGGTCGTCAGCACGTTCCGGTATTTGTTTCCGACGAAATGGTCGGTCACAAACTGGGTGAATTCGCACCGACTCGTACTTATCGCGGCCACGCTGCTGATAAAAAAGCGAAGAAGAAATAAGGTAGGAGGAAGAGATGGAAACTTTAGCTCAACATCGCCATGCTCGTTCTTCTGCTCAGAAGGTTCGCCTTGTTGCAGACCTGATTCGCGGTAAGAAAGTGTCGCAGGCTCTGGATATTCTGACCTACACCAATAAGAAAGCGGCTGTACTGGTTAAGAAAGTCCTGGAATCTGCCATTGCTAACGCTGAACACAACGATGGCGCTGACATTGACGATCTGAAAGTTACGAAAATTTTCGTAGACGAAGGCCCGAGCATGAAGCGCATTATGCCGCGTGCAAAAGGTCGTGCAGATCGCATCCTGAAGCGCACCAGCCACATTACTGTGGTTGTGTCCGATCGCTGAGACTCTGGAGACTAGCAATGGGTCAGAAAGTACATCCTAATGGTATTCGCCTGGGTATTGTAAAACCATGGAACTCAACCTGGTTTGCGAACACCAAAGAATTCGCTGACAACCTGGACAGCGATTTTAAAGTACGTCAGTACCTGACTAAGGAACTGGCTAAAGCGTCTGTATCTCGTATCGTTATCGAGCGTCCGGCTAAGAGCATCCGTGTGACCATTCACACCGCTCGCCCGGGTATCGTTATCGGTAAGAAAGGCGAAGACGTAGAAAAACTGCGCAAAGTCGTAGCCGATATTGCTGGCGTTCCTGCTCAGATCAATATCGCCGAAGTGCGTAAGCCTGAACTGGACGCAAAATTGGTTGCTGACAGCATCACTTCTCAGCTGGAACGTCGTGTTATGTTCCGTCGTGCTATGAAGCGTGCTGTACAGAACGCGATGCGTCTGGGCGCTAAAGGTATCAAAGTTGAAGTTAGCGGCCGTCTGGGCGGCGCGGAAATCGCACGTACCGAATGGTACCGCGAAGGTCGCGTACCTCTGCACACTCTGCGTGCTGACATCGACTACAACACCTCTGAAGCGCACACCACTTACGGTGTAATCGGCGTTAAAGTGTGGATCTTCAAAGGCGAGATCCTGGGTGGTATGGCTGCTGTTGAACAACCGGAAAAACCGGCTGCGCAACCTAAAAAGCAGCAGCGTAAAGGCCGTAAATAAGGAGCGTCGCTGATGTTACAACCAAAGCGTACAAAATTCCGTAAAATGCACAAAGGCCGTAACCGCGGTCTGGCTGCTGGCGCGGATGTTAGCTTCGGCAGCTTCGGTCTGAAAGCTGTTGGCCGTGGTCGTCTGACTGCCCGTCAGATCGAAGCAGCACGTCGTGCTATGACCCGTGCAGTTAAGCGTCAAGGTAAGATCTGGATCCGTGTATTCCCGGACAAACCGATCACTGAAAAGCCGCTGGCAGTGCGTATGGGTAAAGGTAAAGGTAACGTGGAGTATTGGGTTGCCTTGATTCAGCCGGGTAAAGTCCTGTATGAAATGGACGGCGTACCGGAAGAGCTGGCCCGTGAAGCATTCAAGCTGGCAGCAGCGAAACTGCCGATTAAAACCACCTTTGTAACTAAGACGGTGATGTAATGAAAGCAAAAGAGCTGCGTGAGAAGAGTGTTGAAGAGCTGAACACCGAGCTGCTGAATCTGCTGCGTGAGCAGTTCAACCTGCGTATGCAGGCTGCAAGTGGCCAGCTGCAACAGTCTCACCTGTTGAAGCAAGTGCGTCGTGACGTCGCACGCGTTAAGACTTTACTGACTGAGAAGGCGGGTGCGTAATGACCGATAAAATCCGTACTCTGCAAGGTCGCGTTGTTAGCGATAAAATGGAGAAATCCATCGTTGTTGCTATCGAACGTTTTGTGAAACACCCGATCTACGGTAAATTCATTAAGCGTACGACCAAACTGCACGTACATGACGAGAACAACGAATGCGGTACTGGTGACGTGGTTGAAATCCGCGAATGCCGTCCGCTGTCCAAGACTAAGTCCTGGACGCTGGTTCGCGTTGTAGAGAAAGCCGTTCTGTAATACAGTAGGCATTCTCAACGAATAAACGGCTCAGCGATGAGCCGTTTATTTTTTCTACCCATATCGTTGAAGCGGTGTTATAATGCCGCGCCCCCGATATGGGGCTTTTTTAACGACCTGATTTTCGGGTCTCAGTAGTAGTTGACATTAGCGGAGCACTAAAATGATCCAAGAACAGACTATGCTGAACGTCGCCGACAACTCCGGTGCACGTCGCGTAATGTGTATCAAGGTTCTGGGTGGCTCGCACCGTCGCTACGCAGGCGTCGGCGATATCATCAAGATCACCATCAAGGAAGCAATTCCGCGTGGTAAGGTCAAAAAAGGTGATGTGCTGAAGGCGGTAGTGGTGCGCACCAAGAAGGGTGTTCGTCGCCCGGACGGTTCTGTCATTCGCTTCGATGGTAATGCATGCGTTATTTTAAACAATAACAGCGAGCAACCTATCGGTACGCGTATTTTTGGGCCGGTAACTCGTGAACTTCGTAACGAGAAGTTCATGAAAATTATCTCTCTGGCACCAGAAGTACTCTAAGGAGCGAATCATGGCAGCGAAGATCCGTCGTGATGACGAAGTTATCGTGTTAACCGGTAAAGATAAAGGTAAACGCGGTAAAGTTAAGAATGTCCTGTCTTCCGGCAAGGTCATTGTTGAAGGTATCAACCTGGTTAAGAAACATCAGAAGCCGGTTCCGGCCCTGAACCAACCAGGCGGCATCGTAGAGAAAGAAGCAGCTATTCAGATCTCTAACCTTGCTATCTTCAACGCGGCAACCGGCAAGGCTGACCGTGTAGGCTTTAGATTCGAAGACGGCAAAAAAGTCCGTTTCTTCAAATCTAACAGCGAAACTATCAAGTAATTTGGAGTAGTACGATGGCGAAACTGCATGATTACTACAAAGACGAAGTAGTCGCTAAACTCATGACTGAGTTTAACTACAATTCTGTCATGCAAGTCCCTCGGGTCGAGAAGATCACCCTGAACATGGGTGTTGGTGAAGCGATCGCTGACAAGAAACTGCTGGATAACGCAGCAGCTGACCTGACAGCAATCTCCGGTCAAAAACCGCTGATCACCAAAGCACGCAAATCAGTTGCAGGCTTCAAAATCCGTCAGGGCTATCCGATCGGCTGTAAAGTAACTCTGCGTGGCGAACGCATGTGGGAGTTCTTTGAGCGCCTGATCACTATTGCTGTTCCACGTATCCGTGACTTCCGTGGCTTGTCCGCTAAGTCTTTCGACGGTCGTGGTAACTACAGCATGGGTGTCCGTGAGCAGATCATCTTCCCAGAAATCGACTACGATAAAGTCGACCGCGTGCGTGGTTTGGATATTACCATTACCACTACTGCGAAATCTGATGAAGAAGGCCGTGCTCTGCTGGCTGCCTTTGACTTCCCGTTCCGCAAGTAAGGTAGGGTTACTGAATGGCTAAGCAATCAATGAAAGCACGCGAAGTAAAGCGCGTAGCTTTAGCTGATAAGTACTTCGCAAAACGCGCTGAACTGAAAGCTATTATCTCTGATGTGAACGCGACCGACGAAGATCGTTGGAACGCAGTTCTCAAGCTGCAGTCTCTGCCGCGTGATTCCAGCCCGTCCCGTCAGCGTAACCGCTGCCGTCAAACAGGTCGTCCGCATGGCTATGTGGGCAAGTTCGGGTTGAGCCGTATCAAACTGCGTGAAGCCGCCATGCGCGGTGAAGTACCAGGCTTGAAAAAGGCTAGCTGGTAATTACCAATTGAATCACGGGAGTAAAGACAGATGAGCATGCAAGATCCGATCGCGGATATGCTGACCCGTATCCGTAACGGTCAGGCCGCGAATAAAGCTGCGGTCACCATGCCTTCCTCCAAGCTGAAAGTGGCAATTGCCAACGTGCTGAAGGAAGAAGGTTTTATTGAAGATTTTAAAGTTGAAGGCGACACCAAGCCGGAACTGGAACTTACTCTCAAGTATTTCCAGGGTAAAGCTGTTGTAGAAAGCATTCAGCGTGTCAGTCGCCCAGGTCTGCGCATTTATAAGCGTAAAGACGAGCTGCCGAAAGTTATGGCTGGCATGGGTATCGCAGTTGTTTCTACCTCTAAAGGTGTTATGACTGATCGTGCAGCGCGCCAGGCTGGTCTTGGTGGCGAAATTATCTGCTACGTAGCCTAATCGGAGGAAAAAATGTCTCGTGTTGCTAAAGCACCGGTCGTTATTCCTGCCGGCGTTGATGTAAAAATCAACGGTCAGGTTATTACGATCAAAGGTAAAAACGGCGAGCTGACTCGTACTCTCAACGATGCTGTTGCAGTAAATCATGCAGATAATGCACTGACCTTCGGTCCGCGTGATGGTTACGCAGATGGATGGGCTCAGGCTGGTACCGCGCGTGCCCTGCTGAATGCAATGGTTGTCGGTGTTACCGAAGGCTTCACTAAGAAGCTTCAGCTGGTTGGTGTAGGTTATCGTGCAGCGGTTAAAGGGAATGTAGTAAACCTGGCTTTAGGTTTCTCTCACCCAGTTGACCATCAGCTGCCTGCGGGAATCACTGCAGAATGTCCGTCTCAGACTGAAATCGTGCTGAAAGGCGCTGATAAACAGCTGATCGGTCAGGTTGCAGCAGATCTGCGCGCCTACCGTCGTCCTGAGCCTTATAAAGGCAAGGGTGTTCGTTACGCCGACGAAGTCGTGCGTACCAAAGAGGCTAAGAAGAAGTAAGGTAACACTATGGATAAGAAATCTGCTCGTATCCGTCGTGCGACCCGCGCACGCCGCAAGCTCCAGGAGCTGGGTGCAACTCGCCTGGTGGTACATCGTACCCCGCGTCATATTTACGCACAGGTAATTGCACCGAACGGTTCTGAAGTTCTGGTAGCTGCTTCTACTGTAGAAAAAGCTATCGCTGAACAATTGAAGTACACCGGTAACAAAGACGCTGCTGCAGCTGTAGGTAAAGCTGTTGCTGAACGCGCTCTGGAAAAAGGCATCAAAGATGTTTCTTTTGACCGTTCCGGGTTCCAATATCATGGTCGTGTCCAGGCACTGGCAGATGCTGCCCGTGAAGCTGGCCTTCAGTTCTAAGGTAGAGGTGTAAGATGGCTCACATCGAAAAACAAGCTGGCGAACTGCAGGAAAAGCTGATCGCGGTTAACCGCGTATCTAAAACCGTTAAAGGTGGTCGTATTTTCTCCTTCACAGCTCTGACTGTAGTTGGTGATGGTAACGGTCGCGTTGGTTTTGGTTACGGTAAAGCGCGTGAAGTTCCAGCAGCGATCCAGAAAGCGATGGAAAAAGCCCGTCGCAATATGATTAACGTCGCGCTGAACCACGGCACCCTGCAGCACCCGGTTAAGGGTACTCACACGGGTTCTCGTGTATTCATGCAGCCGGCTTCCGAAGGTACCGGTATCATCGCCGGTGGTGCAATGCGCGCCGTTCTGGAAGTCGCTGGAGTTCGTAACGTTCTGGCTAAAGCGTATGGTTCCACTAACCCGATTAACGTGGTTCGTGCAACTATCGATGGCCTGGAAAATATGAAATCTCCGGAAATGGTCGCTGCCAAGCGTGGTAAATCCGTTGAAGAAATTCTGGGGAAATAAACCATGGCAAAGACTATTAAAATTACTCAAACCCGCAGTGCAATCGGTCGTCTGCCGAAACACAAGGCAACGCTGCTTGGCCTGGGTCTGCGTCGTATTGGTCACACCGTAGAGCGCGAGGATACTCCTGCTGTTCGTGGTATGGTCAACGCGGTTTCCTTCATGGTTAAAGTTGAGGAGTAAGAGATGCGTTTAAATACTCTGTCTCCGGCCGAAGGCTCTAAAAAAGCGGCTCGCCGCCTGGGTCGTGGTATCGGTTCTGGCCTCGGTAAAACCGGTGGTCGTGGTCACAAAGGTCAGAAGTCTCGTTCTGGCGGTGGCGTACGTCGCGGTTTCGAGGGTGGTCAGATGCCTCTGTACCGTCGTCTGCCGAAATTCGGCTTCACTTCACGTAAAGCAGCGATTACAGCCGAAGTTCGTCTGTCTGACCTGGCTAAAGTTGAAGGCGGTGTTGTAGACCTGAACACGCTGAAAGCAGCTAACATTATCGGTATCCAGATCGAGTTCGCGAAAGTGATCCTGGCTGGTGAAGTCACTACTCCGGTAACTGTTCGTGGCCTGCGTGTTACTAAAGGCGCTCGTGCTGCTATCGAAGCTGCTGGCGGTAAAATCGAGGAATAAGTAGCAGATGGCTAAACAACCGGGATTAGATTTTCAAAGTGCCAAAGGTGGCTTAGGCGAGCTGAAACGCAGACTGCTGTTTGTAATCGGCGCGCTGATTGTGTTCCGTATTGGCTCTTTCATTCCGATCCCTGGTATTGATGCCGCTGTACTTGCCAAACTGCTTGAGCAACAGCGAGGCACCATCATTGAAATGTTTAACATGTTCTCTGGTGGTGCTCTCAGCCGTGCTTCTATCTTTGCTCTGGGGATCATGCCGTATATTTCGGCGTCGATCATTATCCAGCTGCTGACGGTGGTTCATCCAACGCTGGCAGAAATTAAGAAAGAAGGGGAGTCTGGTCGTCGTAAGATCAGCCAGTACACCCGCTACGGTACTCTGGTGCTGGCAATATTCCAGTCGATCGGTATTGCTACCGGTCTGCCGAATATGCCTGGTATGCAGGGCCTGGTGATGAACCCAGGCTTTGCATTCTATTTCACCGCTGTTGTAAGTCTGGTTACAGGGACGATGTTCCTGATGTGGTTGGGCGAACAGATTACTGAACGTGGTATCGGCAACGGTATCTCAATCATTATCTTCGCCGGTATTGTCGCGGGACTCCCGCCAGCCATTGCCCATACTATCGAGCAAGCGCGTCAAGGCGACCTGCACTTCCTCGTGTTGCTGTTGGTTGCAGTATTAGTATTCGCAGTGACGTTCTTTGTTGTATTTGTTGAGCGTGGTCAACGCCGTATTGTGGTAAACTACGCGAAACGTCAGCAAGGTCGTCGTGTCTATGCTGCACAGAGCACACATTTACCGCTGAAAGTGAATATGGCGGGGGTAATCCCGGCAATCTTCGCTTCCAGTATTATTCTGTTCCCGGCGACCATCGCGTCATGGTTCGGGGGCGGGACTGGTTGGAACTGGCTGACAACAATTTCGCTGTATTTGCAGCCTGGGCAACCGCTTTATGTGTTACTCTATGCGTCTGCAATCATATTCTTCTGTTTCTTCTACACGGCGTTGGTTTTCAACCCGCGTGAAACAGCAGATAACCTGAAGAAGTCCGGTGCATTTGTACCAGGAATTCGTCCGGGAGAGCAAACGGCGAAGTATATCGATAAAGTAATGACCCGCCTGACTTTGGTTGGTGCGCTCTACATTACTTTTATCTGCCTGATCCCGGAGTTCATGCGTGATGCAATGAAAGTACCGTTCTACTTCGGTGGGACCTCACTGCTTATCGTTGTTGTCGTGATTATGGACTTTATGGCTCAAGTGCAAACTCTGATGATGTCAAGTCAGTACGAGTCTGCATTGAAGAAGGCGAATCTGAAAGGCTACGGCCGTTAACAGTCGCCCGAGAAGTTACGGAGAGTAAAAATGAAAGTTCGTGCTTCCGTCAAGAAATTATGCCGTAACTGCAAAATCGTTAAGCGTGATGGTGTCATCCGTGTGATTTGCAGTGCCGAGCCGAAGCATAAACAGCGCCAAGGCTGATTTATTCGCATATTTTTCTTGCAAAGTTGGGTTGAGCTGGCTAGATTAGCCAGCCAATCTTTTGTATGTCTGTGCGTTTCCATTTGAGTATCCTGAAAACGGGCTTTTCAGCATGGTGCGTACATATTAAATAGTAGGAGTGCATAGTGGCCCGTATAGCAGGCATTAACATTCCTGATCAGAAACATGCTGTGATCGCATTAACTTCGATCTACGGCGTCGGCAAGACCCGTTCTAAAGCCATTCTGGCTGCCGCGGGTATCGCTGAAGATGTTAAGATCAGTGAGCTGTCTGAAGAACAAATCGACACGCTGCGTGACGAAGTTGCCAAATTTGTCGTTGAAGGTGATCTGCGCCGTGAAGTTAGCATGAGCATCAAGCGCCTTATGGATCTTGGTTGCTATCGCGGTTTGCGTCATCGTCGTGGTCTCCCGGTTCGCGGTCAGCGTACCAAGACCAACGCACGTACCCGTAAGGGTCCGCGCAAACCGATCAAGAAATAATCGGGGTGATTGAATAATGGCAAAGGCACCAATTCGTGCACGTAAACGTGTAAGAAAACAAGTCTCTGACGGCGTGGCTCATATCCATGCTTCTTTTAACAACACCATCGTTACCATTACTGATCGTCAGGGTAACGCACTGGGTTGGGCAACAGCCGGTGGTTCCGGTTTCCGTGGTTCTCGCAAATCCACTCCGTTTGCAGCTCAGGTTGCAGCAGAGCGTTGCGCTGAAGCCGTAAAAGAATACGGTATCAAGAATCTGGAAGTTATGGTCAAAGGACCGGGTCCAGGTCGCGAATCTACTGTTCGTGCTCTGAACGCCGCTGGTTTCCGCATCACTAATATTACTGATGTGACTCCGATCCCTCATAACGGTTGTCGTCCGCCGAAAAAACGTCGCGTATAACGCTGTCGTTTCTAGGATTGTTGGAGAAAGAAAATGGCAAGATATTTGGGTCCTAAGCTCAAGCTGAGCCGTCGTGAGGGCACTGACTTATTCCTTAAGTCTGGCGTTCGCGCGATCGATACCAAGTGTAAAATTGAACAAGCTCCTGGCCAGCACGGTGCGCGTAAACCGCGTCTGTCTGACTATGGTGTGCAGTTGCGTGAAAAGCAAAAAGTTCGCCGTATCTACGGTGTGCTGGAGCGTCAGTTCCGTAACTACTACAAAGAAGCAGCACGTCTGAAAGGCAACACCGGTGAAAACCTGTTGGGTCTGCTGGAAGGTCGTCTGGACAACGTTGTATACCGTATGGGCTTCGGTGCCACTCGTGCAGAAGCACGTCAGCTGGTCAGCCATAAAGCAATTATGGTAAACGGTCGTGTTGTTAACATCGCTTCTTATCAGGTTAGTCCGAATGACGTTGTTAGCATTCGTGAGAAAGCGAAGAAGCAGTCTCGCGTGAAAGCCGCTCTGGAGCTGGCTGAGCAGCGTGAAAAGCCAACCTGGCTGGAAGTTGATGCTGGCAAGATGGAAGGTACGTTCAAGCGTAAGCCGGAGCGTTCTGATCTGTCTGCGGACATTAACGAACACCTGATCGTCGAGCTTTACTCCAAGTAAAGCTTAGTACCAAAGAGAGGACACAATGCAGGGTTCTGTGACAGAGTTTCTAAAACCGCGCCTGGTAGATATCGAGCAAGTGAGTTCGACGCACGCCAAGGTGACCCTTGAGCCTTTAGAGCGTGGCTTTGGCCATACTTTGGGTAACGCACTGCGCCGTATTCTGCTCTCATCGATGCCGGGTTGCGCGGTGACCGAGGTTGAGATTGATGGTGTACTACATGAGTACAGCACCAAAGAAGGCGTTCAGGAAGATATCCTGGAAATCCTGCTCAACCTGAAAGGGCTGGCGGTGAGAGTTCAGGATAAAGATGACGTTATTCTTACCTTGAATAAATCTGGCATTGGCCCTGTGACTGCAGCCGACATTACCCATGATGGTGATGTCGAAATCGTCAAGCCACAGCACGTGATCTGCCACCTGACCGATGAGAATGCATCTATTAGCATGCGTATCAAAGTTCAGCGCGGTCGTGGTTATGTGCCGGCTTCTACCCGAATTCATTCGGAAGAAGATGAGCGCCCAATCGGCCGTCTGCTGGTCGACGCATGCTACAGCCCTGTAGAGCGTATTGCCTACAATGTTGAAGCAGCGCGTGTAGAACAGCGTACCGACCTGGACAAGCTGGTCATCGAAATGGAAACCAACGGCACAATCGATCCTGAAGAGGCGATTCGTCGTGCGGCAACCATTCTGGCTGAACAACTGGAAGCTTTCGTTGATTTACGTGATGTACGTCAGCCGGAAGTTAAAGAAGAGAAACCAGAATTCGATCCGATCCTGCTGCGCCCTGTTGACGATCTGGAATTGACTGTCCGCTCTGCTAACTGCCTCAAAGCAGAAGCTATCCACTATATCGGTGATCTGGTACAGCGTACTGAGGTTGAGCTTCTTAAGACGCCTAACCTTGGTAAAAAATCTCTTACCGAGATTAAAGACGTGCTGGCTTCCCGTGGACTGTCTCTGGGCATGCGCCTGGAAAACTGGCCACCGGCAAGCATCGCTGACGAGTAACCGGATCACAGGTTAAGGTTTTACTGAGAAGGATAAGGTCATGCGCCATCGTAAGAGTGGTCGTCAACTGAACCGCAACAGCAGCCATCGCCAGGCTATGTTCCGCAATATGGCAGGTTCACTGGTTCGTCATGAAATCATCAAGACGACTCTGCCGAAAGCGAAAGAGCTGCGTCGCGTAGTTGAGCCGCTGATTACTCTTGCCAAGACTGATAGCGTAGCTAATCGTCGTCTGGCATTCGCCCGTACTCGTGATAACGAGATCGTGGCAAAACTGTTTAACGAACTGGGCCCGCGTTTTGCGAGCCGCGCCGGTGGTTACACTCGCATTCTGAAGTGTGGTTTCCGTGCAGGCGACAACGCGCCGATGGCATACATCGAGCTGGTTGATCGTTCAGAGAAAACAGAAGCTGCTGCAGAGTAATCTGTAGTAACGTAAAAAAACCCGCCTCGGCGGGTTTTTTTATATCCGTCATATCCCCACTTATCTACAATATCTGTACTATTTTTGTTCATCCCCTGGAGTGTTGTATGTGGTTACTTGACCAGTGGGCAGAGCGCCATATTATTGATGCACAGTCTAAAGGCGAGTTTGATGATTTACCGGGAATGGGTGAACCGCTGACTCTTGACGATGACTCCCATGTCCCGCCTGAACTCCGAGCCGGATACCGTTTATTAAAAAATGCAGGTTGCCTTCCTCCTGAGCTCGAGCAACGCAGAGAGGCAATACAGCTGCTTGAAATACTCGCGGGGATCCGCAAAGATGATCCCAGTTATCCGGAGGTGAGCCGAAGACTGTCGCTACTGGAACTTAAACTTCGGCAGGCTGGACTCAGCACCGAGTTTTTGCGCGGTGACTACGCAGATAAGTTGCTAAAAAAGATCAACGACGAATAGCGGAGAGAGCATGTACCGAATTGGTGAAATAGCGAAACTGGCTGACGTGACGCCGGATACTATCCGCTACTATGAAAAGCAGCAGATGATGGAGCATGAAGTGCGTACTGAAGGCGGATTTCGCCTCTATACAGAAAGCGATCTTCAGCGCTTGAAGTTTATTCGTTATGCCCGGCAGCTTGGTTTCACTCTGGAGTCGATCCGCGAATTGCTTTCGATCCGTGTTGATCCCGAACACCATACCTGTCAGGAATCAAAAGGGATCGTCCAGGAAAGACTGCAAGAAGTCGAAGCCCGTATTGCTGAACTTCAGACGATGCAGCGGTCTCTGCAGCGATTGAATGATGCATGCTGCGGCAAGGCACACAGCAGCGTGTACTGCTCTATTCTTGAAGCTCTTGAGCAAGGCGCCAGTGGAACAACATCAGGCTGTTGATTTCTTGAACTGCCAGGTCTACACTCGCGGCGTAAATTCCTACAAACTGGAGATATTATGAGTCGTTATCAGCACACCAAAGGGCAGATAAAGGACAACGCCATTGAGGCGCTTCTGCATGACCCACTGTTCAGACAGCGCGTTGAGAAAAATAAGAAAGGGAAAGGAAGTTATCTACGTAAAGGAAAACATGGCAATCGGGGTAACTGGGAGGCCAGTGGCAAGAAAGTAATTAACTTTTTTACCACTGGCCTTCTTGTTTCAGTGAGTGCTTAAGAGCGATTATTCTGTTCTTTCAGCAGGTCACGAATTTCACTTAGCAATACTTCTTCTTTCGATGGAGCTGGCGGTGCTGCCGGCTCTTCAGCTTTTTTACGGTTCAGTTTGTTGATCAGTTTGATTGCCATAAAGATAGCAAACGCAACAATAATGAAATCGAATACATTTTGAATAAATACACCGTAATGCATGACCACGGCAGGGATGTCTCCCTGTGCATCACGTAGCGTTAAAGCAAACTGTTTAAAATCAATTCCACCAATTAACAGCCCCAGCGGCGGCATAATGATATCGGCAACCAGTGATGAAACAATCTTACCGAATGCCGCACCAATAATGACACCCACTGCCAAATCGACAACATTCCCGCGCATCGCGAATTCGCGAAACTCTTTAATAATGCTCATTTTATTCTCCCTATGCAGCTGACGTTTATAAGTTTAACAAATGTTTAGGCAATTTCCATTTATGTATTGCCGAAAGGAAAATTTATTAGACCATGAAAAATAAAGGGAAATAAAAAGGGCACTGTATTAGCGCCCAAATTATTACAGGAAGAAAGGACTTGGTTGGAATAGTCGCTCGACGTCAGTAATAAACTTTTTATCTGTCAGGAACATAATTACGTGATCGCCCTGCTCAATGCGCAGGTTATCGTTGGCAATCATGACATCGTTACCACGTACAACGGCGCCAATAATGGTTCCGGGCGGAAGTTTAATTTCATCAATTGAACGCCCTACAACTCTCGACGTCGTTTCATCCCCGTGTGCGACGGCTTCAATGGCTTCCGCGACGCCACGGCGAAGTGAAGAAACGCCAACAATATCAGCTTTACGCACGTGGCTCAGCAGCGCGGAGATGGTCGCCTGCTGCGGTGAAATCGCAATATCGATCACGCTGCCTTGCACCAGATCGACGTATGCTCTGCGCTGGATCAACACCATTACTTTCTTGGCGCCCATCCGTTTGGCAAGCATCGCCGACATGATATTTGCTTCGTCATCATTGGTCACTGCGATGAACAGATCGACCTGATCGATATGTTCTTCGGCCAGTAACTCTTGATCCGAAGCATCACCAAAAAAGACGATCGTATTTTGTAGTTTCTCTGCAAGTTCGGATGCGCGTTGTTGATTACGTTCGATCAGTTTGACGCTGTAATCTTTTTCCAGACGACGTGCCAGACCCGCACCGATATTACCGCCACCCACTAACATAATGCGTTTGTACGGCTTTTCCAGACGCTGCAGTTCACTCATTACGGCGCGTATATGCTGTGATGCCGCAATAAAGAAGACTTCATCACCCGCTTCAACGATCGTAGAACCTTGCGGACGGATCGGTCGGTCATGACGGAAAATCGCCGCAACGCGGGTATCGATGTGCGGCATATGCTCACGCATTGTTGACAGCGCATTACCGATAAGCGGCCCGCCGTAATAGGCTTTTACTACTGCCAGACTGACTTTACCTTCGGCAAAATTCACCACCTGTAATGCGCCCGGATATTCAATCAGGCGATAAATGCTATCAATAACCAGTTGCTCAGGCGCAATCAGGTGATCGATTGGCACCGCATCGGATTGGAACAGCTTGTCGGCATCGCGAACGTAATCTGGTGAACGAATACGGGCGATGCGATTAGGCGTATTAAACAGTGAATAAGCTACCTGGCAGGCAACCATATTTGTTTCATCTGAGCTGGTTACGGCAACCAGCATATCGGCATCGTCGGCACCGGCTTCACGCAATACGCGGGGATGCGAACCATGCCCTTGCACGACACGGAGATCAAACTTGTCCTGCAGGCTGCGCAGGCGTTCACCATTGGTATCGACTACCGTGATATCGTTGTTCTCTCCGACCAGGTTTTCAGCCAGCGTACCGCCAACTTGCCCTGCGCCCAGAATGATAATTTTCATCAGTCGCGACCCGTTATATCATCACTTTTTGATTAGCTTAGCGTAAAAGAAGCCATCGCCATCTTCCGCACCCGGTAAATTCTGACGTCCGGGTTTTTCCGGCGTACCGATTTCGCTTAATACCGCATCCGGTGTGCGTGCCAGGAAGGCGGCAATTTGCTGCTGGTTCTCTTCTGGCAGGATAGAACACGTTGCATACACCAGCGTGCCGCCAGGTTTAAGATGTGACCAGGTAGCATTCAGGATCTCAGCCTGTAATTGGGCAAGTTCGGCAATATCCCGGTCGCGGCGCAGCCATTTGATATCCGGATGGCGACGGATCACCCCGGTTGCAGAACATGGGGCGTCCAGCAAAATACGGTCAAACTGTTGTTCACCGCACCACTGCTTTGGATAGCGTCCATCCCCCTGTTTTACGGTTGCCTTCATGCCCAGACGTTTCAGATTGTCGTAAACGCGCGATAAGCGTTTTTCATCCACATCGACGGCCATGACGTTAGCTTGCGGAGCAACTTCCAGAATGTGAGTGGTTTTACCGCCCGGCGCACAGCACAGGTCGAGGATCTGCTCACCGTCCTCCGGCAACAGATAATTTACGCATCCTTGAGCGGAAGCATCCTGAACGGTGACCCAACCTTCGTTAAAACCTGGGAGGGCGTGAACTGGAGCCGGTGTTTCCAGACGCACTGCATCCGGGTAGTCTGGATGCGGAAAACCTGTTAATCCCGCTTCGGTAAGCAGGTCTAGCCAGGCGTCGCGAGTATGGTGATTACGATTGACTCGTAGCCACATCGGCGGTCGCTGGTTATTGGCTTCAAGAATGGCTTCCCATTTCTGCGGATACGCACTCTTAATACGTTTCACCAGCCAGGAGGGGTGTAAGAAGCGCAAATCGCTTTGCGCAAACTCGGCCAGCAGTTCATCCTGACGGCGTTGAAACTGGCGCAGTACGCCGTTGATCAGCCCCTTCAGCTGTGGACGCTTAATAACGACCGCGCCTTCTACGGTCTCAGCTAACGCAGCGTGTGCTGGAATACGAGTATGCAACAGTTGGTAGAAGCCCACCATGATCAGGTAGTGAACGGTGCGCTGTTTGCCCGTCATTGGACGTTCCATCAGTTGCTGGATCATCCACTCCAGTTGAGAGAGTGTACGTAATACGCCGAAGCAAAGTTCCTGTAACAGCGCTTTGTCTTTATCGGCAACTTTTTGCTGCATGGCGGGCAGCACGTTACTTAGTGATTGTCCTTTCTCGACAACCTGTTCGACGGCCTGGGCCGCCATACTGCGTAAATTAAGATGTTTTTTCATAAGCGCAAAAATAAAAATGCCCGGAGACACCGGGCTTAAAGAGATGAACCGTCAGGCCAGACGGTTTCCGGGCACGAACCACTCCCGGCGTGAATTAAGCAGATCCTGCGCGCTCATGGCTTTTTTACCGGCAGGCTGCAAAGAGATAAGATTCAGAATGCCGTCACCTGTTGCGACCTGGATACCCTGCTTTGTCGCCTCTAGAATGGTGCCTGGCTCGGCCTGGGTGTTTACAGCAATAACCGAAGCTTGCCAGACTTTCACTGGCTGACCATCGATTTCAAGCCAGCTCATTGGCCACGGGTTAAAGGCGCGGATGCAGCGTTCCAATTGAACAGCCGAAAGCGACCAGTCGATACGGGCCTCTTCTTTGCTGAGTTTTTCTGCATGCGTAACCAGTGATTCGTCTTGTACCACCGGTTTTATTGTACTGGCAGCCAGCTGTTTTAGCGTTTCAATCAGCCCCTGAGGCCCCAGGTCTGCCAGCTTGTCATATAACGAACCGCTGGTATCTTCTGCCGTAATTGGGCAGGACAGCTTCAGCAGCATATCACCGGTGTCGAGGCCAACATCCATCTGCATGATGGTAACACCGGTTTCGGCGTCGCCTGCCCACAGTGAGCGCTGGATCGGTGCTGCACCCCGCCAGCGCGGAAGCAGGGAACCGTGAACGTTGATACAACCCAGGCGCGGCATTTCCAGTACTGCTTTTGGCAGGATCAGGCCATATGCCACCACCACCATCACGTCTGCGTGTAAATCAGCAACCAGTAGTTGGTTTTCCTGAGGGCGAAGAGAGACGGGTTGAAAGACCGGTATCCCTTTTTCTTCTGCCAGCACTTTTACCGGGCTGGGCATCAGCTTTTTACCGCGTCCCGCCGGGCGGTCCGGTTGGGTAAACACGCCAACGACGTTATGTCCAGAAGACAGCAGCGCGTCGAGATGACGCGCTGCAAAGTCAGGTGTACCCGCAAAAATAATACGTAGTGAGTCTGACACGTTGATCTTTGTCCTTAAGCTCGGGCGTTCAGGCGGTCGAGTTTTTCAACTTTCTGACGAATGCGTTGTTGCTTCAACGGAGACAGATAATCGATAAATAGTTTACCGACCAGGTGATCCATTTCATGTTGAATGCAGATAGCGAGCAGGCCATCGGCTTCCAGCTCAAAAGATTTGCCGTCGCGATCAAGCGCACGAATTTTTACTTTCTCTGCACGCGGTACTAACGCACGCTGTTCAGGAATAGACAGACAGCCTTCTTCAATGCCGGTTTCGCCGTCTTTTTCCAGCAGTTCTGGGTTAATGAGTACCAACTGCTCATCGCGATTTTCAGAGACATCAATAACAATGATGCGCTGATGAATATCGACCTGTGTTGCTGCCAGACCGATACCTTCTTCGGCGTACATCGTTTCGAACATATCATCAACGATACGCTGAATTTCTGCATTCACTTCTTCAACCGGTTTTGCGACTTTGCGAAGGCGCTCGTCCGGAATATGTAACACTTGCAAAACTGACATAGTTATCCAGAGTTGTGTTCAGGAGTTGAAAAGATTATTACCTCTATTCTAGACAAAACCCCCTCTGATTGACAGCATCAGTGACCAATCGCAAAGATTGCCAGGACTGCTTGTGGCAGGGGAACAGGGATGACCCAAATCGAAATTTGGCTACGTTTAGCGCAAGTGAATGAACTGTATGGTGATGAGATAGTGCGCGTTGCTCACTGGCTCAATACTCAACCGTGTATTAACAACGCGGTACTCTTGCAGGCTGGATTCTCTCCACGCCAGGCAAGACGCTTTTTAACCTTTTCAGATCTGACGCTGGAAAAAACGCTGCGCTGGCTTGAACAGCCTAACCACCATTTTGTGGTTGCCGACAGCGAGCATTATCCGCCACAGCTCCGTGCGATTGAGGATTATCCTGGGGTGCTTTTTGTTGCAGGAGCTCCCGCATGCCTCCACTCATTTCAAGTTGCCGTTGTCGGTAGTCGACAACACTCATGGTATGGCGAACGCTGGGGACGGTTGTTTTGCGAAAATCTTGCTGCATGTGGGGTGACGATCACCAGCGGTCTGGCCCGGGGGATTGATGGCGTGGCGCACAATGCTGCGATAAACCGACAAGGCACAAGTATTGCGGTGCTGGGAAATGGACTTGAGACCATTCACCCACGACAGCATATCCGTCTTGCAGAACGACTGATTGAGGCAGGGGGCGCACTGGTGTCTGAGTTCCCATTAGATATGCTCCCTTTGCCGCGCAATTTTCCCCGACGAAATCGCATTATTAGTGGTCTAAGTAAAGGTGTACTGGTCGTTGAAGCTGCACAGCGTAGTGGTTCACTGGTTACTGCTCGCTGTGCACTGGAACAAGGGCGGGAGGTGTTTGCTTTACCAGGGCCGATTGGGAGCCCGGGAAGTGAAGGCCCGCATTGGCTTATTCAGCAGGGAGCCATGCTTGTGACGACACCAGAGGAAATTCTTGAAAATTTGCAATATGGGCTGCAATGGTTGCCAGATGAACCTGAAAAATCAATTTATTCGCCAGATCACGGAGAGGTGGCATTGCCATTTCCGGAGCTCCTGGCTAACGTAGGAGATGAGGTAACACCTGTTGACGTCGTCGCTGAACGTGCCGGCCAACCTGTGCCAGAGGTAGTGGCTCAACTGCTCGAACTGGAGTTAGCAGGGTGGATCGCAGCTGTACCCGGCGGCTATGTCCGATTGAGGAGGGCATGCCATGTTCGACGTACTAATGTATTTGTTTGAGACATATATCCATAACGAAGCTGAGCTGCGTGTGGATCAGGACAAACTGGAACGGGATCTTACCGACGCTGGTTTTGATCGTGAAGACATTTACAACGCGTTACTTTGGCTGGAGAAGCTTGCTGACTATCAGGATGGCCTTGCTGAACCTATGCAGCTGGCATCGGACCCTCTTTCTATACGTATTTATACTGCGGAAGAGTGCGATCGACTGGATGCAAGCTGTAGAGGATTCCTGCTATTCCTGGAGCAGATTCAGGTGCTAAACCTCGAAACGCGAGAAATGGTTATTGAGCGCGTACTCGCGCTGGATACGGCAGAGTTCGATCTGGAAGACCTGAAGTGGGTGATTCTGATGGTGCTATTCAACATTCCAGGTTGTGAAAATGCCTATCAGCAAATGGAAGAATTACTCTTTGAAGTGAATGAAGGTATGCTGCATTAATCAATCTTCATTCAGTATGAGTTGTTATGGCTAAATCAGCACTGTTCACGGTGCGTAAAAACGAGCCCTGCCCACAATGCGGGGCTGAACTGGTTATTCGTTCCGGGAAACACGGTCCATTTCTCGGTTGTTCACACTATCCAGAATGCGATTACATCCGTCCGCTGAAATCTTCCGCGGACGGACATATTGTCAAAGTTCTGGAGGGTAAGTTTTGTCCTGCATGTGGCGCTGAGCTGGTGCTGAGACAGGGACGATTTGGTATGTTTATTGGATGCAGTGACTATCCTGCGTGCGATCACACCGAGCTCATCGACAAGCCTGATGAAACAGCAATAGTCTGTCCTCAATGCCAGACTGGTCATCTTGTCCAGCGGCGTTCCCGTTATGGCAAAACCTTTTACTCCTGCGATCGCTATCCGGAGTGCCAGTTTGTCATTAACTTCAAACCGTTAGCCGGAGAATGTCCTGAGTGTCATTATCCGCTTCTCATCGAAAAGAAAACCGCGCAGGGTGTGAAGCATTTCTGTGCCAGTAAACAATGTGGAAAGCCGATTTCGGCGGAATAAAAAAGTGAATAATAACCTGCCCACAGATCCTATCGTTGCTGCGATAGCGGTTCTGAAACAAGAAAAAGTCATCGCCTATCCAACTGAAGCTGTATTTGGTGTCGGCTGCGACCCCGATAGCGAAACGGCGGTGAGCCGTTTGTTGGCGCTAAAACAACGTCCGGTCGATAAAGGGTTAATTTTAATCGCGTCAAACTTTGAACAACTTAAACCGTATATCGACGATAGCATGCTCACCGATGCTCAACGTGACGCTGTTTTCGCCCGTTGGCCTGGTCCTGTTACCTTCGTTTTCCCAGCGCTTGCGACAACGCCACGCTGGTTGACCGGGCGCTTTGATTCTCTGGCTGTTCGCGTCACCGATCACCCGCTGGTGGTTGCGTTGTGCCAGGCTTATGGCAAACCGTTAGTTTCTACCAGTGCTAATTTGAGTGGCTTACCGCCTTGCAGAACGGTAGAGGAAGTTCGCGCACAGTTCGGTACAGACTTTCCTGTGGTTGAAGGGGAGACCGGGGGGCGTTTGAATCCTTCGGAGATCCGTGATGCTCTGACAGGTGAACAGTTTCGACAGGGGTAATATGAAAGAAGCCTATGCTGTTTTTGGTAATCCGATAGCGCACAGTAAATCGCCCTTTATTCATCAGCAATTTGCAGAGCAGCTGAAGATTGATCACTCCTACGGGCGTGTATTGGCACCCATCAATGATTTTGTGAATACCCTGAACGCTTTTTTTGCTGAGGGCGGGAAGGGGGCAAATGTCACCGTGCCTTTTAAAGAAGAGGCATTTGCACGTGCCGATGAACTAACGGAGCGGGCATCGCTTGCTGGAGCGGTCAACACCCTTAAACGGCTGGAGGATGGGCGTTTGCTGGGAGACAACACGGATGGTATCGGCTTGTTGAGCGATCTTGAGCGTTTATCTTTCATTCGTCCCGGATCGCGAGTTCTGCTGATTGGTGCGGGTGGTGCATCCCGTGGAGTTTTATTACCTCTTCTTTCTATGGATTGCGCGGTGACTATTGTTAACCGTACCGCTTCGCGCGCTGAAGAACTGGCACTAATCTTCTCCCATACCGGCAGCGTACAGGCGGTAGGAATGGATGAGCTTGATAATTACAGTTTTGATTTGATTATTAACGCGACATCCAGCGGAATTAGCGGTGAGATACCGGCTATTCCGACATCTCTTATTCACTCATCTGTCTATTGTTATGACATGTTTTATCAGAAAGGAGATACACCGTTCCTCTCCTGGTGTGCCGAACATGGGGCGAAACAATATGCTGATGGCCTGGGTATGCTGGTGGGGCAAGCAGCGCACGCCGTTTTACTCTGGCATGGGGTTTTGCCGCAGATTGAACCCGTCATTAAAAGCATGCAGCAGGAATTGTCGGCATGAATCAGGCGATCCAGTTTCCCGATCGAGAAGAATGGCGCACGGATGTCAACGCCGTTGTGTTTCCGGCGATGGTTCATGGTATGCAGTTAACATGTGCCATCTCTGGAGAGATGCTGGCGTCCCGCTTTGGCGGCGACACGCCTGAAGAGTGGTTGGAAATCTTTCAACAGTATCGCTGGGATCTGGAAGAAGAAGCTGAAGGATTGATCCAGGCCCAGCAGGAAGATGCTCAAGGTTGGGTTTGGTTACTCTGACTTAAATATTCATCTTTCCACTTAACATAGTTGTTAGCTGAATATTGTAAGCCTGCTTTCTCTTCATCGCTTAATGGACGGATTTGTTTAACCGGGCTTCCCAGGTACAGATACCCGCTTTCCAGGCGTTTGTTTTGGGGAACCAGGCTCCCAGCCCCAATCATAACGTCGTCTTCTACGACTACGCCATCCAGCAGAATCGAACCCATGCCGACTAATACGCGGTTGCCAATGATGCAGCCGTGTAGCATGACCTTATGACCGACTGTTACATCCTCACCCACGATCAATGGATTACCCTGCGGATTAGACGTGGATTTATGTGTGACATGGAGAACGCTGCCGTCCTGAATGTTTGTACGGGCACCAATTTGTACATAGTTAACGTCGCCACGAATGGCAACCAGTGGCCAAATTCCGACATCATCAGCCAAACGAGCATCACCAATGACGACACTGCTGGTGTCGATCATCACGCGATTTCCGATCTGTGGGAAAAGATCCTTATAAGGACGCAGTACATCAGACATGTTTACCTCAACGAAAATAGAGCAGTAATGAAGACTTTGGTTGGATTATTGAGACTGTGCAAGTGGTTTAGCTATCAAAAATCAGCCAAATTGCGCAGGAATGTAGCGAAAGGAGTGAAAAACAAGCATTCAGAAAAAAAGATCCAAAAAATACTTGTGCTAAAAAATGGGATCCCTATAATGCGCCTCCATCGACACGGCGGATGTGAATCACTTCACGCAAACAGCCGGTTCGGTTGAAGAGAAAAACCTGAAAATGAGGGTTGACTCTGAAAGAGGAAAGCGTAATATACGCCACCTCGCGACAGAGCGCTAAAGCGCGTCGCAACTGCTCTTTAACAATTTATCAGACAATCTGTGTGGGCACTCGAAGATACGGATTCTTAACGTCGCAAGACGAAAAATGAATACCAAGTCTCAACGAGTGAACACGTAATTCATTACGAAGTTTAATTCATTGAGCATCAAACTTTTAAATTGAAGAGTTTGATCATGGCTCAGATTGAACGCTGGCGGCAGGCCTAACACATGCAAGTCGAACGGTAGCACAGAGGAGCTTGCTCCTTGGGTGACGAGTGGCGGACGGGTGAGTAATGTCTGGGAAACTGCCCGATGGAGGGGGATAACT
>NZ_JAOWHO010000029.1:0-170172 GCF_030332605.1 Citrobacter sp. Cpo103
TGCGGCGTGCCGCCTTATCCGGCCTGCAGGGGCTGGGCTGAATGTATTTTGTAGGCCTGATAAGCGCAGCGCATCAGGCAACGCGGCGGTACATTGCCGGATTCGACGTAACAGCCTTAATCGACCAACAAAAGCACACTGTCTCGATCTACTACACGGATCTCTCCCTCGACTATATCTGAATCCTTTCTCTGCTAATTAAAATCGTGATCTTTACCGCACAATAAGATATAACAATTATATAACATTCTATTCACTAAAAAACACACAACCATCATTGATAAATTCACGCGATCGTTGGCAGGGGTACAATTCTAATGGCTGATAGTAGTGTAACTGAGAACGGGGCGCTGTCAGACGGCGATACCCGTCGTCGTATATGGGCGATTGTCGGAGCATCATCAGGGAATCTGGTCGAATGGTTTGATTTCTATATCTATTCATTCTGCTCTCTTTATTTTGCTCATATCTTTTTTCCATCAGGAAATACCACCACACAACTCTTACAAACCGCCGGCGTTTTTGCCGCTGGCTTCTTGATGCGACCAATTGGAGGCTGGCTGTTTGGCCGTATCGCAGATAAGCACGGGCGTAAAAAGTCCATGTTGCTGTCCGTTTGCATGATGTGCATGGGATCGTTGGTGATCGCTTGTCTACCGGGATATGAAACTATCGGTACCTGGGCGCCTGCGCTATTACTGCTGGCCAGGCTATTCCAGGGGGTATCTGTCGGTGGTGAATACGGAACCAGCGCGACCTATATGAGTGAAGTCGCCGTTGAAGGTAAGAAAGGTTTTTATGCTTCATTCCAGTACGTAACGTTAATCGGCGGACAGTTACTGGCATTGCTGGTTGTGGTCATATTACAGCACACGTTAGAAGACTCAGCGCTCAGAGAATGGGGTTGGCGTATTCCATTTGCGTTGGGCGCCGTGCTGGCTATTGTTGCGCTATGGCTGCGTCGCCAACTGGATGAAACCTCGAAACAGGACGTTCGTGCGCTGAAAGAAGCGGGCTCTCTGAAAGGTCTGTGGCGTAATCGCAAAGCTTTTGTCATGGTGCTTGGTTTTACCGCCGCGGGTTCGTTGTGTTTTTACACGTTCACAACCTATATGCAGAAGTACCTGGTTAACACAGCCGGTATGCATGCCAACGTAGCCAGCGGGATTATGACGGCGGCACTGTGTGTGTTCATGCTAGTACAACCGCTGTTCGGCGCCTTGTCTGATAAAATTGGCCGACGTACTTCAATGCTGTGTTTTGGCGCGTTGGCCGCGATTTTCACTGTTCCCATTCTGACAGCATTGCAAAGCGTAACATCCCCGTATATGGCGTTTGCTCTGGTGATGTGTGCTCTGTTAATCGTCAGTTTCTATACGTCAATTAGCGGTATTCTGAAGGCCGAAATGTTCCCGGCGCAGGTGCGCGCTCTGGGGGTTGGATTATCTTATGCGGTGGCCAATGCGTTGTTTGGCGGTTCAGCCGAATATGTCGCGTTGTCCCTGAAGTCTGTCGGTATGGAAACGACATTCTTCTGGTACGTCACTGCGCTGGCAGTCGTTGCGTTTTTAGTATCGCTAATGCTGCATGGGAAGGGGAAAGGTCTGCGCCTCTAGTAATGTGCCAGTTGCCAGACCGCATAGCCGGTAGATGCGCCTGCAACATCCCAGGCGAAGTCCTTCCAGCTCCAGCCGCTCCCAGCGGGACGGCTGTCCCATAGCTCTTTTGACGCACCCAGGCTGACTGAGAACATCAGGCCGATAGCCGCACTGCGATCGCGGCTGTTACCCTGATGTTGGGCATATTCATTGCCGGCTGCGGCAAGCATGGCGGAGGCGATGAAGTGTTGAGCTTTGTCTTGCCCGCTCCACTGGTCGTTAGCCATATGGCTGCAGCCCGAAATGGCAAGGATACTGATAAGAATGAACAGGCGCACCGTTGCCTCCATATGAAAAACCCCGTCACTGGACGGGGTCTTGATTACAGAATACGGCTAATTAATCTGTCGATACGAATACGGCGCAGTCGACGGATGAGTTTACGCACTTTGACTGGATAGTCAGCAATGCTTTGCAGGTCGCGATAGTGCTTAACGACGGTAGTATGCGTACGGATAAGCTCCAGCTCTTTATCGCGCTGAGGGGTGAGCTCTTGCTTAGGATCGTGGATAAGGATGGCGTTTTCCAGATCCAGACGCCAGGCGCGAGGGTTAAGGTTGTTGCCGGTGAGTAGCATCCATTTATCATCAACCCACATACCTTTCAGATGATAGGTATTGTCATCATCTTTCCATAAGCGCACGACCAACTGGTCGGTATTCACGTAATACTGCAATCTGCTCAGGAAACGGCGCAGATTTATTTCATACAGATAAGGCAGCGCACCGATGATCTTGAATGGCTCATCTTCCGGGATGAAAAAGTCGTTGGCGGTTTTATCACCGACAATGATTTCAACCTTTTTCCCTTCACGCAGCAGTTGAATGATATTGCGCACCAGTATGGCGGGAAGGTTGAAATAAGGGGTACAGATTGTAAGCTTGTGCTCCGCGCAGGGCATAAGATGGAAAATGGTCTTATTTAACAGACTGGATTTCCCAAGACCCACCAGAGGCGTAACCGAAAGCTGTTCGTTATCAGCATCACCCTGAAAATGGAATGACGCATCGCGCAGTTCCTGACGGTACAGGCGGATGTCGTTTTTAATTTCTGGGCTTTTAGGGCGGTTGATATCATCAAGACGGTTAACGCCGCGACCGTTCATCAGGTTTTGCGTCACCCAATCGAACATGATATCGGCCATTTGCGCGTTGCGAATCAACTGATAACGGTCATAGCGATATTTATCATGCTGATGCAGGTAAACATCGTTCAGACTGGCCCCGCTGTACAGGACGCTGTCATCAATGATAAAGCCTTTGAAATGCAGGACGCCAAGCGCTTCACGGGTGTTAATCGGAACGCCATAGACAGGAATATCGATACCAGGGTTTTCTTGCGCCATTCGGCAATACCAGTCAGCATTGGTATTGGATGCCGCAGCCCCAATACGACCGCGCTGGGCTCGGTGCCAGTCGACAAGCACCCGGACATCCAGTTCAGGACGCTGCCGTTTTGCCGCATAGAGAGCGTCAAGTATGCCTTTACCACCGTCATCCTGTTCCAGGTACAGCGCAATAATGCAGATCCGTCGCGTCGCGCTGGCTATTTTTTCCAGCAGAGTCTCCCTGAAATTAGCGGGAGCATAAAAGAAATCTACATCATCAACTGACTGAGAAATCTTGGGTAGTTGGGCAAGGTGTTGTTGATGTTTATTACGCTTAAATTTTGACAACATCACAGTGCATTTCTTCTCTGTTCATTGAAGGGTCCTCTGTGCTATGCAGACGACATAAGCGGGCAATGATACCACCAGTACCCATTAATGTGGTCAACATTTCCAGTACCTTACTCACGATTCCTCACATTGGGCCAGATTAAGCGTTAGCCCAACAATTCCCTCTTCGAGCTGGACGTCAACAACAAACCCGAGTTTTCGGGCCAGGGCGACCATCCCACGATTGTTCGGCATCGTAATACCATTCAAACGTATAAGTCCGTGATCTCGAGTATAGGCAATTAATTTTTCCATCAATCGGCGACCCAGTCCAAGCCCTTTGAGATCGGAACGAACCAGTACGGCAAACTCAGCGTCTACGTTATCAGGATCCGAGATCGCTCGCGTTACGCCGAGGATCTCTTCGTGATTATCTTTACAACGCACCGCAACAAAGGCCATTTCCCGATCGTAGTCGATCTGCGTCATATTGGCTAAATCTTCGTGGGTAAATTCGTTGATCTCACTGAAATAGCGATAATAAAGATCTTCTTTTGTCACCTGAGAAATGAACTGCTGAAGATGAGGTTCATCCTCCGGCAAAATGGGGCGGAACAGACAGCGCTCGCCGTTCTTCAACTCCACCCACTCTTCAAGCTGATGAGGGTAGGGGCGTACAGCCAGTCTGCTTTCGTTATCGCCCGTGAAAGGAGCAATATCCAGCGTAACGTCCAGCGCGGTAAATTCTCCGGCGGAGGCCAGCAGCGGATGAATATCCAGACGCTGAATTTCCGGACAGTCGACGATCAGGTTGGAGACCTGCACCAGAAGCTGGCTCAACCCGGCGATATCCAAAGGGCGCAGTGCACTGCGCGCGCGGATCTTTTTATTTTTGATCCCCTGGATCACCAGATAACGCGCCAGATTCATGTTCAATGGCGGCAATGCCACCACGGCTTGATCTTCCGGTCGCCACTCAACACCACCTTCACCCAGCATAATCAACGGGCCAAATACCGGGTCGTGTTCAACGACGACGCGAAGTTCCTGAGCACCAGCGCGATTCGCCATACTTTGTACTAATAAACCGTGAATGCGTGCCTGCGGCCAGGCCATTTTTACCCGATCGAAAATTGCATTGGCAGCCTGCTCCACTTCAGTGGCTGTACGCAGGTAGAGCATCACCCCCTGAACTTCTGATTTATGCGGGATATCAGGAGAACGCAGCTTGAGCGCCACCGGGTAGCCGATTTGCTCCGCGATGTGTACTGCTTCCGCGCTGTCGCTGGCGATCCACGTTGGCAGCGTGTGTAAGCCATAAGCCTGTAAAATCGGCTGCACTTCGTGGGTATCAAGCGATGCGGCTCCTTCAGCAATCGCCCGCTGTAACAGATTATGCGCTTCGGCGGTGTTGGAGGTCAGGCTGTCAGGCAGCGCAGGCGTTTCTCGTAGCTGCTTCTGGTTTCGCCGATACTCCACCATATGCATAAATGCGGTGATGGTACCTTCCGGCGTGCGGTAGGTGGGCAGTCCGGCTTCACTAAACAGTCTGCGGGCTTCCTGAGAGGAAAACTCTCCGCACCAGTTGGTCAGTAACGAGACGAATTTTCCTCGGGGGTGATGCTTTACCGCTTCAATCAATGCCTGTGCGCTTTCGGTTCCGGGAGCGGCTGCGCTGGGGGAATGAATCACCATCAACGCGTCGAAATCCTGGCTGGCGAGCAAAATATCCAGCGTCTTAACGTAGTGTTCGCTGCTGGCGTCATCACGCAGATCCAGCGGGTTGGCGATATCAACATGTTCAGGCAAGGCATCGCGTAATTTCTGGCAGGTGTCTTCACTCAACGTCGCCAACTTGCCATTTTTTGACCACAGTTCATCTAATGCCAGTGCGGCAGGCGCGGCCCCATTGCTGATGATCATCAGCCTGTCGCCACGCAGCGGGCGCATGTGGCTCAGGGTTTCGACCGCCGAGAACAGCTCGTGGGTGTCTTGTACGCGTAGTAAACCGGCGCGCTGAATAGCGGCGTCCCACGCGGGGTCCATCCCGGCGCTGGTATGCAGTAAACGCTGCGCCGCTGGACTACGACCGCTCTTAATCACCAGAATAGGTTTATTGCGCGAGGCGCTGCGGGCGGCGGAAACAAAGCGTCGGGCATCACTTAAATGCTCGAGATACAGCAATATCGCGCTGGTTTTGCTGTCGCGCGCCAGGTAATCCAGCAGCTCATCAACGTCAATATCCAGGCTATCACCCAGCGCGATAAAGTAAGAAAAGCCCATTTCTCTCTGCTGTGCCCAGTCGAGAATGGTGTTGGATACGGCGGCGGATTGAGAGATAAAAGCCAGCTTGCCGCGCTTAATCGGAACGGGGGAAAAGCTGGCGTTAAGTCCTTGCCAGGGCGCGAGAAGTCCCAGGCTGTTGGGGCCCAGCAAACGTATGTTGTAGCGTGATGCGCAGGCCAGTAGCTCTGCGTGCTGCGCCGCGGGAGCTGAGAGAATAATGCAGGTTTTACAGCCTTTCTCGCCAAGCGCTTCGAGTAACGCCAGGTTACGGCTGGCATTGGTGCACAACACAGCGAGATCCGGGCTAAAAGGCAGGCTGTTGATATTGGGCCACGCCAGTACGCCCAACACCGCTTTCCATGCGGGCGTCACCGGTAAAACAGGTCCATTGAAACCGCCGGCAAGCAGGTTACGCATCATCAGGTAACCCGCGCGATTAGGCTTCATTGACGCCCCAATCACCGCAATGGATTTCGGTCGCAGTAGTGCTTCCAGGCCACGCTGACTCATATCGGCTTCCTTAATGACACCAGTGACCGAATGATTTTAAACGTTTTCTGATGAATCTGCTGTGACGCTTCCCTGATGTTGAGTTTTTCCTGCCAGGTAGCGGGTTTTAAAGCGAGTGAAATGATCGCTTAACCCTTCAGCGGCTTGCGTATCTCCCGCCAGATCCAACAAGGCGATGGCCACTTCGGCAGTGCAATATTGCCCTTCAGCGTGAACGCCACGCAGGTGGTAAGCAGAAAGGCGTGATAAATCAACGGAGATCACCGGCAGGTTATCGAGGTACGGGCTTTTGCGGAACATTTTACGCGCCTCAGGCCAGGTGCCGTCGAGCATGATAAACAATGGGGGCTTACCGGCTGGTGGCGTGAAAATCACTTCACGCTCTTCACCCGCATAGGAGGCCGGGAATACAACCATCGGCTGGTAATCCGGATTTTTCACCAGTTCCAGCAGCGCCTGCGGCGGCTCGGTGCGTGACCACTGAAAAGCCGTGGTATCGGGCAGAATATCAGCAATCAAACGCCCCGTGTTGCTGGGCTTCATCGGCTCGGTATCAAACATCACCAGACAAAAGCGACTTTTTACCTCAGAGGGTGCCAGCGTTGCGCACAAGCAGAGTTTCTGCGGCAGCAGGCAGCGCTGACATCGGCAAACGCGATTACCTCGGGCAAGGAAAGGACGCGTGGCGCGCGCGAGGCGCTCAGCGCGTAACTGAAGAACTGCGTTATCGGTCATGGGTAAACACGTTGAAAAACGCTATTGTCGCAGAGGTGAAAACGGGGCACAAGATGCGCCCCGTAGAGATTATAATGATTCGTTAAGCCAGCTATCAAACGGGGCTTTTGGTACAGCGCCGTTAAGCATGTCGACGATTTCCCCTTTTTTGAAAATCATAATGGTCGGAATGCTGCGGATACCGAAACGGGCGCTGAGTTCTCGCTCGGCTTCCGTATTCACTTTAACAAAACGCACTTTACCGCTACGCTCTTCCGCGACATCTTCAAAAATCGGGGCGAAGTTACGACATGGACCACACCAGGGGGCCCAAAAGTCAACGACCACCGGGAGATCGTCTTTTAACAGTTTATCCAGTGTCTCACCGGTCGCATTGATCACCTCCCCATCAAACAGGTCGTGACCACAGCGTCCGCATTTAGCCGCTTCCTGGACACGATTGTCAGGGATGCGGTTGATAGCCTGGCAGCTGGTACAAACGGTATTCATAACTAACCTCTGGATGAGTGGAGTGGACTTCACGGCAGGAACGCCAGTATGTTTCTATTATGTTACATATTATCGGGGAGTCTGTTCTAAACAACAATGCGTTTTATTCAATGAGTACAATAGTCCTTAGCTTTTAAATGAAATAATGGCTAACGACGTGCACATCGGGTAATCTGCGCGCTTCGCGCAGAGCAGGTGGAGAAAAACATGAGCGACGAACTGAAGAACAAAAACGGCAAGGTCAAAGTGATGTACGTCCGCAGTGACGATGACTCGGATAAACGCACCCAAAATCCACGTACTGGCAAAGGCGGTGGTCGCCCCGGTACTTCCCGAGCCGAAGGCGGTCGTCGCCCTGCCCGTGATGACCGAAAGGGTCCGAACAGCGAACGCGGTCGTGAACGTGGTCGTGACCGCGATGTAGAACGTGACCGCAGACGTGAAGATTCACCGTGGCGTACCGTGTCCCGCGCACCGAATGATGACGCAGCGGATAAAGCCGATCACGGCGGTATTAGCGGTAAGAGCTTTATCGATCCTGAAGTATTACGCCGTCAGCGCGCGGAAGAAACCCGCGTTTACGGTGAGAATGCCTGCCAGGCTCTGTTCCAGAGTCGCCCGGACGCCATCGTTCGCGCCTGGTTTGTTCAGAGCGTAACCCCGCGCTTTAAAGAAGCATTACGCTGGATGGCGGCAAACCGCAAAGCCTATCACGTGGTTGACGAAGCCGAGCTGGCGAAAGCCTCTGGCACCGAACACCATGGCGGCGTCTGTTTCCTGATCAAAAAACGTAACGGTACTACCGTTAAGCAATGGGTTGGTCAGGCAGGGGCGCAGGATTGCGTGCTGGCACTGGAAGATATCGCTAACCCCCATAACCTGGGCGGCATGATGCGTAGCTGCGCGCACTTCGGTGTGAAAGGCGTAGTGGTTCAGGATGCGGCGCTGCTGGAATCAGGTGCGGCCATCCGTACAGCTGAAGGCGGAGCTGAGCACGTTCAGCCGATTACCGGCGACAGCATTGTTGATGTGCTGGACGACTTCCGCCAGGCGGGTTACTCGGTTGTGATGACCTCAAGCGGGAAAGGCAAACCGCTGTTTACTACCACCCTGCCGGAAAAAATGGTGCTGGTATTAGGGCGTGAGCGTGAAGCTCTGCCAGAAGCAGCATGCTCAGCCGACGATTTGTGCATAGCGATTGACGGCACTGGCAAGGTAGAAACGCTCAACGTTTCTGTGGCAACAGGCGTGCTGCTCGCGGAGTGGTGGCGTCAGAACAAAGCCTGATAATAAAATGCCAGCGAATCGCTGGCATTTTTTTACTCGCTTTCTACGGGTAATATCGGCATCCAGTCAATTGGCTTTTCACCTCGTTGTTCCAGCCATTCATTCGCCAGTACAAAGTGATTGCAGCCAAAGAAACCGCGATGCGCAGAGAGCGGTGATGGGTGGGGCGCTTTCAACACATGGTGACGCTGCGTATCAATAATCGCGCCTTTCTTCTGCGCGTGAGAACCCCAGAGCAGGAAAACCACGCCTTCCCGATGTTGGTTAATCAGACTGATGACTTTATCGGTAAATGTTTCCCACCCAAGGCTGGCGTGAGAATGTGCCTGACCGGCGCGGACGGTGAGTACGGTGTTGAGTAACAGTACCCCCTGACGTGCCCAGCTTTCCAGATATCCGTGTGTTGGGCGCGTGAAACCTGGAATCGTTGCCTCCAGCTCTTTGTACATGTTCAGCAATGAGGGTGGAGTGGCAATGCCGGGGCGGACAGAGAACGCGAGACCGTGTGCCTGGCCTGGACCGTGGTAAGGATCCTGACCCAGGATGACAACTTTCACGTCACCAAGCTCGGTAAAGCGAAAAGCGTTAAACACATCTTTTTGCGGCGGATAAATTGTCATTCCTGACTGACGCTCGCCGGCAACAGTATGCAGTGTGTTAACAAAATAAGGCTGCTGTTTCTCTTCAGCCAGCACATCGTGCCAGGTTAATTCGGTGGCCATCTCGCTCTCCTGCGAATTTTCAATCCCCCTAGCTTAACTGCTTCTTTCGGCGTCGCAAAATTCTGTACGTTTCTCAATGGTCTACTCCTTAAAGATAGTTGAAAATTTATGTAAAAAGTTTAGCTGCGCATATGGCGTAAGTTGATGTAAAACAATAAAATCCACCTATCACCACTTTTCATGTGTGGTTTTTGTTGATTTAAATCAAAGATTCAAGGGTGTGTGAGGGGTATATATACACTCAAGCAACAATGGTTTTACCAATTGGCCGGATGACGGCCAACCGAGATCAAATAATTTTGCCGGGGAGGCATCAAATGATTACAGGTATCCAGATTACTAAAGCTGCAAACGACGACCTGCTGAACTCTTTCTGGCTGCTGGACAGCGAAAAAGGCGAAGCACGCTGCATCGTTGCGAAAGCAGGTTTCAATGCTGATGAAGTCGTTGCAGTCAGCAAACTGGGCGAAATCGAATACCGTGAAGTACCGGTAGACGTACAGCCGGAAGTCCGCGTGGAAGGTGGTCAGCACCTGAACGTGAACGTTCTGCGTCGCGAAACGCTGGAAGATGCAGTTAAGCATCCGGAAAAATATCCGCAGCTGACCATCCGTGTTTCTGGTTATGCAGTGCGTTTCAACTCTCTGACCCCAGAACAGCAGCGCGACGTTATTGCTCGTACCTTTACTGAGAGCCTGTAAGGCTCACGGGGAATAACCCCGTTTAGCAGAGAATCAAAAAGCGGAAGATGCCAGTGCGTCTTCCGCTTTTTTGCATCTGTTAGTAAAAGATCCTCACCGCGCAATACACCAACAACAGCGCCAGAATGATATTCAACTGTCGACCGTAACGGCGAAAAACGCGCTGAAAAAGATGGCCCGCCAGCGCCCAGCAGGCATTCCCGAAGGTGCCTATCAGCGCTAACAGAATACTCACCCCAATCAGCCAGTGGGCGTCCTGAGTGTACGGTAATACAAACGTGGATAACGCGGTAATGCCGTACAAAATGATTTTCACGTTAACAAACTGCAAGCCAAAACTTGCCCAGAAGCTAATCGGCTCTGACTGCAATCTATCGTTCGAGGTCGGGCTGGTAGCGATCTTCAGCGCCAGCCACAGGATATAAGCGGCTCCAGCCCAACTAAGCCAGTGGATGATGGCTGGATCCATGACCGCCAGTGAAAATGAAATCCCGGCGCACATCATCATGACGATTAAAAAGCCCAGACTCATTCCGGCCAGTACGTGTGTACTCTGACGAAAACCGTGTGACGTCGCGGCACTGAGCGCAAGGATGTTGTTTGGTCCGGGGGTTAGCGCGGTAATCAATGTATAGGTCCAGAATGCACTTAAAAGCATGGGGGTCACTTGTTATCTCCTCTGTTTTGATAGACAGTACCCGAGGCAAAACATTAAAAAAAATGAATGTTTTTGCATTCTGAATTCGATATTTTCGATGGGTTGGTGCGGATGGATTTACGTCGGTTTATTACGCTAAAAACGGTGGTGGAAGAGGGCTCATTTCTGCGGGCATCACAAAAACTGTGCTGTACGCAATCAACGGTTACCTTTCATATTCAACAGCTTGAGCAAGAGCTGTCGGTGCAGTTGTTTGAAAAAATTGGTCGCCGGATGTGTCTCACCAGTGAGGGAAAACGGCTGATGCCGCATATCCATGACCTGACGCGCGTGATGGCATCGATTCGACAGTCGGCACATCAGGATGCGCAGCCGAGCGGCGATCTACGTGTCGCAACAGGCGAAACGCTGCTGGCGTATAAAATGCCGCAGGTTTTACAGCGATTTAAACAACGTGCGCCTCATGTGCGGTTGTCTTTACAGTCGCTCAATTGTTATGTCATTCGCGATGCGTTGCTCAGTGATGATGTTGATCTGGGGGTGTTTTATCGGGTGGGTAATGACGATGCTCTGGAGTTGATACCGCTTGGCGATCAGTCACTGGCATTAGTTGCTTCGCCACTGCTTCAGCACGTTGATTTTACTCAGCATAACCAGCACATTCCCTGCAGTTTTATCATTAATGAGCCGCAATGTATTTTCAGACAACGCTTCGAGGGGCTACTGCGTAAACGACAGATTACGCTGGAAAATACCATTGAGTTATGGAGCATTGAAAGCATTAAGCAGTGCGTATCGGCAAATCTTGGGATCAGCTTTTTGCCGCATTTTGCCGTCGAGAAGGAGTTACGTTCAGGGGAGTTGATTGAATTACCGTTCAGTGAACAACCTGAGTTAATTACGGCATTGTGTGGTTATCATACCGGAAAAGTCGTTAGCCCGGCGATGCGGGTGTTTCTTGAGTGTATTGAAGAGAGTTTTGCATCACGTGAAAAAATGCCGGGCTAAATGGCCCGGCATTCGGTTTACTCTTTGTCGGACTGCTGGGTAGCAGCTCCGCTCGGCTTACGACGTTTGCCGATATTTTTGGCGTCACGGTGACGTTTTTTCACCCGCGGCTTCTCTTTCTCTTTCGCCTTTTTCTCAGCGCGCTTCGCCAGCACTTTCTTGGATGGCTTACCGTTAGATTTCTCACTTGGCGCGCGCGTGGTTGGACGCAGTTCGTCAATGACGCGAGCTTTCAGCGGTTCGTCAATATAGCGGCTCGCTTTGCCGAGCAGCAGGTGGTCGTGCGCTTCAACCAAAGAGATCGCAGTGCCTTTACGGCCAGCACGACCGGTACGGCCAATACGGTGCAGATAGGCATCGCCACTGCGCGGCATGTCGAAGTTAAACACGTGGCTGACGTCCGGAATATCAATCCCGCGAGCGGCGACGTCGGTTGCTACCAGCACGTTCACGCGGCCATCGGTCAGGCGTTTGATCGCTTCGTTACGTTTGTTCTGCACCATCTCGCCTTCGAGATAGCAGTTATTAATGCCAGCCTGGCGCAGCCAGCCTGCCAGTTCGTGCACACGCTCGCGTTTGCGTACGAAAACAATTGAGCGGGTCGCCTCTGGCTGTTTTAACAGGTGAATCAGCATGGCAGTTTTGTGCTCGATGTCATCGGCACGGTAGTAAAACTGATGGATCTTCTTGCGTTCACGGGTGGACGGATCCGCTGAGACTTCGACCGGGTCTTCCAACAGACGCTCGGCAAAATCCTTAATCGCATCGCCTTCCAGCGTGGCGGAAAACAGCATGGTTTGCTTACGCCAGCGTGTTTCACCGGCGATATGCTCGATGTCCTGGGCAAAGCCCATGTCCAGCATACGGTCTGCTTCATCGAGAATTAGCGTTTCAACCGCATGGCAGTCGAAGTTTTCTTCTTTAATGTATTGCAGCAGACGACCCGTGGTGGCGACCACGATGTCCTGGTTTTCGCTAAAGACTTCCATGTGGTTCATATAAGCCACGCCGCCGGTAATCGTAGCGATATCCAGATGCGTATTCTTCGCCAGCTCACGGGCGTGTTCGGCAACCTGCATCGCCAGTTCGCGCGTTGGTGTCAGGATTAAAATGCGTGGCGGACCAGATTTCTTGCGCGGGAAGTCGAGCAGGTGCTGCAACGCTGGCAGCAAATATGCCGCCGTTTTACCGGTGCCTGTCGGCGCAGAACCGAGTACATCACGGCCATCGAGCGCAGGCGGAATGGCGGCAGCCTGAATGGCGGTCGGGCGAGTGAAACCTTTTTCCTGGAGGGCATCCAGAAGGCTTTCATCGAGTTCAAGTTCGGAAAAAGTCGTTACAGTCATGTTCTACCTCTGAGTGGGGCGCTGATTATAGACGTTACGGCTGCAATCTTCATCTGTTTGTATGGATATACCTTCTCAGGTATTGTTTTTATCCTATGTTATCGTTTTTTTTCCAGGAAGGTTGTTCTTCATGCCCCAGTCTACATCCGTACTGAGACGTAATGGATTTACTTTTAAGCAGTTTTTTGTGGCACACGATCGCTGTGCAATGAAAGTCGGAACAGACGGCATTTTATTGGGAGCCTGGGCCCCCGTTGCGGGCGTAAAAAGGATCCTGGATATTGGTACCGGGAGCGGCCTGTTGGCGCTGATGCTGGCCCAGCGCACTGATGAAAACGTCATCATTGACGCCGTGGAGCTTGATGTCGACGCCGCGCAGCAGGCGCAGGAGAACATCGCACAATCTCCGTGGATGCATCGCGTGAGTGTTCATACAGAAGATGCGCAACAGTGGGTACCGCGTCAGACCGTGCGTTTTGATTTGATAATCAGCAATCCTCCCTATTATGAACAGGGCGTGGAATGCGCTACACCGCAGCGTGAGCAAGCGCGTTATACCACCTCGCTCGATCACCAGGCGTTGCTTACGCTGGCGGCGGACAGCATTACGGAAGAAGGATTTTTTTGTGTAGTGCTGCCGGAACAGATTGGGAACGCGTTTACCCAGCAGGCATTAAGTATGGGCTGGCATCTGCGATTACGTACGGATGTAGCAGAAACGGAAGCCCGGCTACCGCATCGGGTGTTGCTGGCATTCTCCCCGCAGGCCGGGGAGTGCTTTAGCGACAGGCTGGTGATTCGTGGGCCAGACCAACGTTACTCTGAAGGTTATACGGCGCTGACCCAGGCGTTTTACCTGTTTATGTGATGACTTAGCGGTGAGAGAATAGACGGGCCCGACTCAGGAAGCTGTTCTGGGTAATCCAGCGTGTAGTGCAGGCCCCGACTCTCTTTGCGCATCATTGCGCAGCGGACAATCAGCTCCGCAACTTGCACCAGGTTACGCAGTTCCAGCAAATTGTTCGACACGCGGAAATGGGCGTAATACTCGTCGATTTCCTGTTGCAGCATGGTGATACGGCGCAGAGCGCGCTCCAGGCGCTTGGTCGTACGCACAATACCGACGTAATCCCACATAAACAGCCGCAACTCATGCCAGTTATGCTGGATAACAACCAACTCATCCGGATTTTCTACCCGGCTTTCATCCCAGCCCGGGAGCGTGCTAACGCCGCGAGCATAAGGCATGCGCCTGTCGATATCTTCAGCTGCGGACCAGCCATAAACCAGACACTCCAGCAATGAGTTCGATGCCATCCGGTTGGCGCCATGCAGGCCGGTGTAACTCACTTCGCCGATCGCATACAGCCCGTCGACATCGGTACGGCCAAAGTCATCCACCATCACACCGCCGCAGGTATAGTGCGCGGCAGGCACGATGGGAACCGGCTCTTTGGTTAAATCAATGCCCAGTCCCAGCAACTTTTCATAAATCATCGGGAAATGCTGACGAACAAATTCTTCCGGCTTATGGCTGATATCGAGGAACATGCAATCTGCACCAAGGCGCTTCATTTCATGATCAATGGCGCGGGCGACAATATCGCGGGGAGCCAGTTCGCCACGTTCGTCAAAATCGGGCATAAAGCGTGAACCGTCCGGGCGCTTCAGGTGCGCGCCTTCGCCGCGCAGCGCTTCGGTCAGCAGAAAATTGCGCGCCTGCGGATGATACAGCGCAGTCGGGTGAAACTGGTTAAACTCCAGGTTGGCGACGCGGCATCCTGCGCGCCAGGCCATTGCAATCCCGTCACCCGAGGAAATATCCGGATTGGTGGTGTATTGATACACCTTTGATGCGCCGCCGGTGGCCAACACTACCGACTTCGCATGGCAGGTTTCGACGGCTTCTTTATTACGATTCCAGATCCATGCGCCGACAACCCGACGCGTTCCCGGCAGACCGATTTTATCGGAGACAATCAGGTCGACGGCGTTGCTACGCTCAAGAACCCGGATATTGGGGTGATTTTGTGCCTGGCTGACGAGGGTGGTTTCGACTTCTTTGCCGGTAGCATCCGCAGCGTGCAGGATGCGTCGATGGCTGTGACCGCCTTCACGGGTCAGGTGATAGCTCTCTTCGCCGTTA
The DNA here is from genome assembly GCF_030332605.1 of Citrobacter sp. Cpo103. NCBI lineage: Bacteria > Pseudomonadati > Pseudomonadota > Gammaproteobacteria > Enterobacterales > Enterobacteriaceae > Citrobacter > Citrobacter sp. Cpo103. The sequence goes on from NZ_JAOWHO010000029.1 coordinate 15,204, forward strand.
GGCTGAACCTGTGTATCGAATAAGACGCCCTGATCGATAAGCCATTGAACGCAGGTGCGGGCATTGCTGGCGACAAATTCAACCGCATGGCGATCGCACAGCCCGGCCCCGGCAATCAGCGTATCTTCAACGTGGGAGTCGATACTGTCGGTTTCATCGAAAACCGCGGCAATACCCCCCTGGGCATAAAATGTCGAGCCTTCGCTGACCGGCCCTTTGCTCAGGACAATAACCTGATGTTTTTCAGCCAGGCGCAGCGCCAGTGAGAGTCCGGCAGCCCCGCTGCCAATGATCAGCACGTCACAGGATAATTCAGGAGTCGTATTCATGATGTTTGTTTAATTTACTAAACAGTGTTTGGTCACCATAGCACCACATTGCGCGATACTGCACGTTTTATTTTTAAATGTGTTGCAATGACTAAACATGAAAGAAAAGCATGACGAGGACGAAATAGGCAAAAATATTTTGTGAAGCAGGCCGTTAGCATCAGATTATGTGATGAAATAAAGTGCCCATTGGGTTACTCTGCAAGCGGTGAAATGGGCATTTCTGTACAGATAGTGCGTTGATCGGGTTATGTAGACTTATAATGAGAGATAAGACCTGTCTACAACATGACAAACAAAAAACAATGCGTAACGGAACTTTACGAAACTTGAGCACTCTAAGCATTTGCTTGCTCATAGTGAAGCTGATGGAGTGGCGTTTCGAAAGCGCGTGGAAATTTGGTTTGGGGAGACTTTACCTCGGATGAGCGAGCAGTTAACGGACCAGGTCCTGGTAGAACGGGTCCAGAAGGGAGATCAGAAAGCCTTTAACCTACTGGTAGTGCGCTATCAGCATAAGGTGGCGAGTCTGGTTTCTCGCTATGTACCGTCGGGTGATGTACCCGATGTAGTACAAGAAGCATTTATCAAAGCCTATCGTGCGCTGGACTCGTTCCGGGGAGATAGTGCTTTTTATACCTGGCTGTATCGTATTGCAGTCAATACAGCGAAGAATTACCTGGTCGCTCAGGGGCGTCGTCCACCTTCCAGTGACATTGATGCAATTGAAGCAGAAAATTACGAAAGTGGCGGTGCGCTGAAAGAAATTTCGAACCCTGAGAACTTAATGTTGTCAGAAGAGCTGAGACAGATAGTTTTCCGAACTATTGAGTCCCTCCCGGAAGATTTACGCATGGCAATAACCTTGCGGGAGCTGGATGGCCTGAGCTATGAAGAGATAGCCGCTATCATGGATTGTCCGGTAGGTACGGTGCGTTCACGTATCTTCCGAGCGAGGGAAGCTATTGATAATAAAGTTCAACCGCTTATCAGGCGTTGACGATAGCGGGATACTGGAAAAGGTATTAGGCATGCAGAAAGAGAAACTTTCCGCTTTAATGGATGGCGAAACGCTGGATACTGAGTTACTCAAAGAGCTAACTCACGACCCGGAAATGCAAAAAACCTGGGAGAGTTATCACCTGATTCGCGATTCCATGCGAGGTGATACCGCCGACGTTCTCCATTTCGATATTTCCGCCCGCGTAATGGCCGCCATCCAGGATGAGCCAGTACGTCAGACGGCGCCATTGATTCCTGAGGCCCAGCCAGCACCGCACCAGTGGCAGAAAATGCCATTCTGGAAGAAAATGCGTCCGTGGGCCGCGCAGCTTACCCAAATGGGTGTGGCCGCGTGCGTATCACTTGCAGTTATCGTTGGCGTCCAGCACTATAATGGGCAATCTGAAACGTCCCAGCAGCCCGAAACGCCGGTGTTTAATACATTACCGATGATGGGTAAAGCCAGTCCGGTTAGCTTGGGTGTACCTTCTGACGCGACGGCCAGCGGCGGTCAACAACAGCAGGTACAGGAGCAGCGTCGTCGTATTAATGCCATGTTGCAGGATTACGAATTGCAACGTCGACTGCACTCTGAACAGCTTCAGTTTGAGCAGGCGCAAACACAGCAAGCCGCTGTTCAGGTGCCAGGAATTCAAACTTTAGGAACGCAATCGCAGTAATGAAGCAACTTTGGTTTGCCATGTCACTTGTGGCTGGTAGCCTGTTCTTCTCTGTAAACGCCTCGGCCAATCCTGCGTCCGGGGCGTTGTTGCAGCAGATGAATCTGGCCAGCCAGTCGCTAACCTATGAGCTGTCATTTGTCAGCATCAATAAGCAGGGTGTTGAATCCCTACGTTATCGTCATGCCCGCCAGGATAACCGTCCACTCGCGCAACTATTACAAATGGATGGACCACGCCGGGAAGTGGTGCAACGCGGCAACGAAATTAGCTATTTTGAGCCTGGCCTCGAACCGTTTACGCTGAATGGCGATTATATCGTTGACTCTCTGCCATCCCTGATTTACACCGATTTCAAACGCCTTGCTCCCTACTATGATTTTATCTCAGTAGGCCGCACCCGTATTGCCGATCGCCTCTGTGAAGTGATCCGCGTTGTGGCGCGTGACGGCACCCGTTACAGCTATATCGTTTGGATGGACACGGAGACCAAACTGCCGATGCGTGTCGATCTCCTCGATCGTGATGGCGAAACGCTGGAACAGTTCCGTGTGATCTCCTTTACCGTGAATAACGGTGTTAGCGACAGCATGCAGACACTAGCAAAAGCGAATTTACCACCGTTGCTGTCTGTTCCTGCGGGCGAGAAAACCAACTTCAACTGGAGTCCGTCGTGGTTGCCACAAGGTTTCAGTGAGGTCTCAAGCAGTCGACGTCCGCTGCCGACGATGGATAACATGCCGATTGAATCACGCCTTTATTCTGATGGCCTGTTTAGTTTCTCCGTGAACGTAAACCGTGCGACGCAGAACAGTGCCGATCAACTGCTGCGTACTGGCCGCAGAACGGTCAGCACCAGCGTGCGTGATAACGCGGAGATTACGATTGTGGGCGAGCTTCCACCGCAAACGGCGAAGCGTATCGCGGACAATATCAAGTTCAGGGCAGCACAATGATTAAAGAGTGGGCGACGGTCGTCTCCTGGCAAAATGGTCTGGCGACGGTCAGCTGCGATGTTAAAGCATCATGTAGCAGCTGTGCTTCCCGGGCCGGATGCGGGAGCCGCGTGCTGAACAAACTGGGGCCACAGACCACACACACCATCGTGGTGCCCTGCGACGAACCCTTGACCCCTGGTCAAAAAGTTGAACTGGGCATTGCCGAAGGTAGCCTGCTGGGATCGGCGATGCTGGTCTACATGTCTCCGTTGGCAGGACTGTTTCTTTTAGCGGCGCTGTTCCAGGTGCTGTTTGGTTCCGATCTTGCCGCATTAAGCGGCGCAGTGCTGGGGGGCGTGGGCGGATTCCTGATTGCTCGTGGATACTCTCGTAAGCTTGCTGAACGCGAAGCCTGGCAGCCGGTCATTCTGAACGTTGCTCTCCCACCAGATCTTATTCGCGTCGAAACCCAGCAGTGATATCTTTGCCTGATGGCGTTGCGCTTATCAGGTCTACAGCGTGCTCAGATGCAAGCGTAGGCCGGATAAGGCGTTTATGACGCCATCCGGCAAAAGTTTCACCGACTTTGCAAGGTTGTTTCCAGTTCCCGCTATCCTTGCTCTATGAACGTTTCCTCGCCTCAGCGTTGTAGTGTAGAATGCGGCGTTTCACTTAAACAGACGTTAAGCTCAGATCAGCGACTTCTCAGAGCCTGCTCCGGCGGGCGTAAGGCACAATAATTACACTATATGAAGAACATACGTAACTTTTCAATCATAGCTCACATCGACCACGGTAAATCGACGCTGTCTGACCGTATTATCCAGATCTGCGGTGGCCTGTCTGACCGTGAAATGGAAGCGCAGGTTCTCGACTCGATGGATCTTGAGCGTGAGCGCGGTATTACTATCAAAGCGCAGAGCGTGACGCTCGATTTCAAAGCATCTGATGGTGAAACCTATCAGCTTAACTTTATCGACACCCCGGGCCACGTTGACTTCTCGTATGAAGTTTCCCGCTCGCTTGCTGCCTGTGAAGGCGCATTGCTGGTGGTTGATGCCGGACAGGGCGTTGAAGCGCAGACCCTGGCTAACTGCTATACCGCCATGGAAATGGATCTGGAAGTAGTACCGGTACTGAACAAAATTGACCTGCCAGCCGCCGATCCTGAACGCGTAGCGGAAGAGATCGAAGATATCGTCGGTATTGATGCGACGGATGCCGTTCGCTGCTCGGCGAAAACCGGCGTTGGCGTCACTGACGTTCTTGAACGTCTGGTACGCGACATTCCGCCGCCGGAAGGCGATCCGGAAGGCCCCTTACAGGCGCTGATTATCGACTCCTGGTTCGATAACTACCTTGGCGTGGTGTCACTGGTGCGTATTAAAAACGGCACCATGCGTAAAGGCGATAAAATTAAAGTGATGAGCACCGGTCAGGTCTATAACGCCGACCGTCTGGGTATCTTCACGCCAAAACAAGTTGACCGTACCGAGCTGAAATGCGGCGAGGTAGGTTGGTTGGTTTGTGCGATTAAAGACATCCTCGGCGCACCGGTTGGTGATACCCTGACGCAGGCGCGTAACCCGGCAGACAAACCGCTGCCAGGCTTTAAAAAAGTGAAGCCGCAGGTTTACGCTGGTCTGTTCCCGGTGAGCTCTGACGACTATGAAAACTTCCGTGACGCGCTTGGCAAGCTGAGCCTGAACGACGCCTCCCTGTTCTACGAGCCGGAAAGCTCTACCGCGCTAGGCTTCGGCTTCCGTTGTGGCTTCCTTGGTCTGCTGCACATGGAGATCATTCAGGAACGTCTGGAGCGTGAATACGATCTGGATCTGATCACCACCGCGCCGACCGTAGTCTACGAAGTTGAAACCACGGCGAAAGAGACTATCTACGTCGATAGCCCGTCCAAGCTGCCGCCGCTGAACAACATCTACGAACTGCGTGAGCCGATCGCTGAGTGTCACATGCTGCTGCCGCAGGCTTACCTTGGCAATGTCATCACCCTGTGTATCGAGAAGCGTGGCGTCCAGACTAATATGGTTTACCACGGTAACCAGGTGGCGCTGACGTATGAGATTCCGATGGCGGAAGTCGTACTCGATTTCTTTGACCGTCTGAAGTCGACCTCTCGCGGCTACGCGTCGCTGGACTATAACTTCAAACGCTTCCAGGCGTCTGACATGGTGCGTGTTGATGTCCTTATCAACAACGAACGTGTCGATGCGCTGGCGCTGATTACCCACCGCGACAACTCCCAGAGCCGTGGCCGTGAACTGGTTGAGAAGATGAAAGATCTGATCCCTCGCCAGCAGTTTGATATCGCGATCCAGGCGGCCATTGGTACGCACATCATCGCGCGTTCAACGGTTAAGCAGCTGCGTAAAAACGTTCTGGCGAAATGCTACGGTGGCGATATCAGCCGTAAGAAAAAGCTGCTGCAAAAACAGAAAGAGGGTAAAAAGCGCATGAAGCAGATCGGTAACGTCGAACTGCCGCAGGAAGCGTTCCTCGCCATTCTGCATGTCGGTAAAGACAGCAAATAATCTTAAGGAGTTGGCATGGCGAACATGTTTGCCCTGATTCTGGTGATTGCCACACTGGTGACGGGCATTTTATGGTGCGTAGATAAATTCATCTTCGCGCCAAAGCGCCGGGAGCGTCAGGCAGCAGCGCAAGCTGCTGCAGGTGATTCACTGGATAAAGCTACGCTGAAAAAAGTGGCACCTAAGCCAGGCTGGCTGGAAACCGGGGCGTCCGTTTTCCCGGTACTGGCGATTGTGCTGGTGGTGCGTTCATTTATCTATGAACCATTCCAGATCCCGTCAGGTTCGATGATGCCGACGCTGCTTATCGGTGACTTTATCCTGGTGGAGAAATTCGCCTACGGGATTAAAGATCCGATTTACCAGAAAACGTTGATCGAAACCGGTCATCCGAAACGCGGTGATATTGTGGTGTTTAAATACCCGGAAGACCCGCGTCTGGACTACATTAAACGTGCTGTCGGTTTACCGGGAGACAAAGTAACGTACGATCCAGTGGCGAAAGAGGTGACTATTCAGCCAGGATGCCGTTCCGGTCAGGCGTGTGAAAACGCGTTGCCGGTAACGTACTCTGATGTTCAGCCAAGTGATTTTGTACAGACCTTTGCTCGTCGTAACGGCGGTGAAGCGACCAGCGGCTTCTTTGAAGTTCCGCTGAACGAAACGAAAGAGAACGGTATTCGCCTTTCTGAGCGTAAAGAAACGCTGGGTGAAGTTACGCACCGCATTCTGACCGTGCCGATTGCGCAGGATCAGGTGGGGATGTATTACCGTCAACCTGGTCAGCCGTTGGCAACCTGGATCGTTCCGCCGGGACACTACTTCATGATGGGTGATAACCGTGATAACAGCGCGGACAGCCGTTACTGGGGATTTGTACCGGAAGCGAATCTGGTTGGTAAAGCGACCGCTATCTGGATGAGTTTCGATAAGCAAGAAGGTGAATGGCCGACCGGTGTGCGTTTAAGCCGTATTGGTGGCATTCACTAATCACCGATAATTGTTCACGTTGTCGTCATTACGGCGGCAGCGTGAATTATTTCTCGGATAAATTCCCGCAGACTAACGACATCCCTTGTCGTTGTGTATAGAATATTCCCCCGAAGTTTTAGGTTGGCACCGACAGGTTGCCACGGCACACGAAACAGCGTTGGTTTGTATACAAAAGCATGCAGGCGAAGCCGGATGGCTCAGCGAAGTGCGTATATCAGGTCTGTTTCGTGTGCTGAATTGTTGACGCATTCATTTATTGGTATCGCATGAACCCCATCGTAATTAATCGGCTTCAACGGAAGCTGGGCTACACTTTTAATCATCAGGAGCTGTTGCAGCAGGCATTAACTCACCGGAGCGCCAGCAGCAAACATAACGAGCGTTTAGAATTTTTAGGCGACTCTATTTTGAGCTTTGTTATCGCTAATGCGCTGTATCACCGTTTCCCGCGTGTGGATGAAGGTGATATGAGCCGCATGCGCGCGACGCTGGTTCGCGGCAATACGCTGGCAGAATTAGCCCGTGAGTTTGACCTCGGTGAATGTTTACGTTTGGGGCCTGGTGAGCTGAAAAGCGGCGGCTTCCGTCGTGAATCAATCCTGGCGGATACCGTTGAAGCTTTGATCGGCGGCGTCTTCCTCGACAGCGATATTCAAACCGTTGAGCAATTGATCCTGAACTGGTATCAAACTCGTCTGGATGAAATTAGCCCAGGCGACAAACAAAAAGATCCGAAAACGCGCCTGCAGGAATATTTGCAGGGTCGCCACCTGCCTCTGCCGTCTTATTTGGTGGTGCAGGTCCGTGGTGAAGCGCACGATCAAGAATTTACTATCCACTGCCAGGTCAGCGGCCTGAGTGAACCGGTGGTTGGCACAGGTTCGAGCCGTCGTAAGGCTGAGCAGGCTGCCGCCGAACAGGCGTTGAAAAAACTGGAGCTGGAATGAGCGAAGAGAAAACCTACTGCGGATTTATTGCTATCGTCGGTCGCCCGAACGTCGGCAAATCCACCCTGTTGAATAATCTGCTTGGGCAGAAGATTTCTATTACCTCACGTAAGGCTCAGACAACACGTCACCGTATTGTTGGCATCCATACCGAAGGCGCGTATCAGGCGATTTATGTTGATACCCCGGGTCTGCATATGGAAGAAAAACGGGCTATTAACCGCCTGATGAACAAAGCGGCGAGCAGCTCGATCGGTGATGTTGAACTGGTTATTTTCGTTGTCGAAGGCACCCGCTGGACGCCGGACGACGAAATGGTGCTCAACAAGCTGCGTGATGGCAAAGCCCCGGTTATTCTGGCCGTCAACAAAGTCGACAACGTTCAGGAAAAAGCCGATCTGCTGCCGCACCTGCAGTTCCTGGCAAGCCAGATGAACTTCCTTGATATCGTACCGATTTCTGCCGAAACCGGCTTGAATGTCGATACCGTTGCGGGCATCGTGCGTAAGCATTTGCCGGAAGCTATTCATCACTTCCCGGAAGATTACATCACCGATCGTTCTCAGCGCTTTATGGCCTCTGAAATCATCCGTGAAAAGCTGATGCGTTTTCTGGGGGCTGAACTGCCGTACTCCGTTACCGTGGAGATTGAGCGTTTTATCTCTAACGAACGCGGCGGCTACGACATTAACGGCCTGATCCTCGTCGAACGTGAAGGGCAGAAGAAGATGGTTATTGGCAACAAAGGGGCCAAGATTAAAACCATCGGCATCGAAGCGCGTAAAGACATGCAGGAGATGTTCGAAGCGCCCGTTCACCTCGAACTGTGGGTGAAAGTGAAATCCGGCTGGGCCGATGACGAACGCGCGCTGCGTAGCCTCGGTTACGGCGACGACGTCTAAACACATCTTCTGAAACACGGCGAGTATATGGAAGGATGGCAACGCGCTTTTGTCCTGCATAGTCGCCCCTGGAGCGAAACCAGTCTCGTGCTGGATGTCTTCACGGAAGAGTCGGGTCGCGTGCGCCTGGTGGCTAAAGGCGCACGTTCCAAACGCTCCAATCTTAAAGGCGCACTCCAGCCTTTTACCCCGTTGTTGCTTCGCTTTGGTGGACGTGGCGAGGTCAAGACCTTGCGCAGCGCCGAAGCCGTTTCTCTGGCACTCCCCCTTAGCGGAATCACGCTGTACAGCGGCTTGTATATTAACGAGCTTATCTCGCGCGTACTCGAATACGAAACCCGCTTTTCTGCACTCTTTTTCGATTACCTGAACTGTATTCAGGCGCTGGCTGGCGCCACGGGTTCGCCAGAACCTGCGTTGCGTCGCTTTGAGCTGGCCTTACTTGGTCATCTGGGGTATGGCGTCGATTTTACCCACTGTGCAGGCAGCGGCGAGCCGGTAGACGACACCATGACCTATCGCTACCGGGAAGAAAAAGGGTTTATCGCCAGCGTAGTGATTGATAACGCCACCTTTACCGGACGCCATCTGAAAGCACTCGAATCGCGGGAATTTCCGGATGCTGATACGCTTCGCGCCGCGAAACGCTTTACCCGCATGGCGTTAAAGCCGTATCTTGGTGGTAAGCCCTTAAAGAGCCGCGAATTATTCCGGCAGTTTATGCCGAAGCGAAAATAAAAAACGAGGATTGTCATGGCCGAATTACTGTTAGGCGTCAACATTGACCACATTGCCACTTTACGTAATGCACGCGGTACCGCATATCCGGACCCGGTTCAGGCAGCGTTTATCGTTGAACAGGCGGGCGCGGACGGTATTACCGTACACCTGCGTGAAGACCGTCGTCATATCACCGACCGTGACGTACGTATTTTGCGCCAGACGCTGGATACGCGCATGAATCTGGAAATGGCCGTCACCGAAGAGATGCTGTCGATTGCCGTTGAGACTAAGCCGCATTTTTGCTGCCTGGTGCCGGAAAAACGTCAGGAAGTTACCACTGAAGGTGGGTTGGACGTCGCCGGACAGCGTGACAAGATGCGCGATGCCTGCAAACGTCTGGCGGACGCAGGCATTCTGGTTTCGCTGTTTATCGATGCCGATGAAGAGCAGATTAAGGCCGCTGCGGAAGTTGGCGCACCGTTTATTGAAATTCACACCGGCTGTTACGCCGATGCGAAAACCGACGCAGAACAGGCCAGCGAACTGGCGCGTATCGCCAAAGCGGCGACTTTTGCTGCAAGCCTTGGCCTGAAGGTGAATGCGGGTCACGGTCTGACGTATCACAACGTTAAAGCTATCGCGCGGATCCCGGAAATGCACGAGCTGAATATTGGCCATGCCATTATCGGACGTGCGGTGATGAGCGGCCTGAAAGAGGCCGTAGTCGAAATGAAGCGCCTGATGCTGGAAGCGCGTGGCTAATGGCGATTCTGGGATTAGGTACGGATATCGTGGAGATTGCCCGCATCGAAGCGGTGATCTCCCGTTCCGGCGACCGCCTGGCAAGACGTGTGCTCAGCGACAACGAATGGGCAATCTGGGAAACGCATCAGCAGCCGGTGCGTTTTCTGGCGAAGCGTTTTGCAGTCAAAGAGGCGGCAGCAAAAGCCTTTGGCACGGGTATTCGCAATGGGCTGGCGTTTAATCAGTTTGAAGTCTTTAACGACGAACTCGGTAAGCCGCGTCTGCGATTATGGGGAGAGGCGTTAAAACTGGCGGAAAAACTCGGCGTTGCGCACATGCATGTGACGCTGGCCGATGAGCGTCACTACGCCTGCGCCACGGTGATTATCGAAAGTTAGATTCAGGACGTTGCCGGATGGCGACGCGTAGCGTCTTATCCGGCCTACGGGTTATGCGTTTGTTGCAGGGGCAGGGTAGGAGCTTCATCGCCAGATGGCGACGCGGCTAAAGTTTATCGGCGTGGTGCATCAGCACAAACTTATCCCACAGCTGCTCTTCTGTTTCGACATGCGCCGGATCTTTCAAAATAGTATTGGGAATAGGGCACACCTTCTGGCAGGTTGGCGTGTCGTAATGGCCTACGCATTCCGTACACTTGTCGCTGTTAATCTCGTAAATGCTATCACCCATCGAAATCGCCTCATTCGGGCATTCTGGCTCGCACATATCGCAATTGATACACTTTTTAGTGATTAACAGGGCCATCAGGAAACTCTCAAAACATCACAAATCGGGCGGGCATTATACGCGCATTCTTTGCTCAGACCAGTTTTTTTACCAGTGCTTCGCTGTGGCGAATACGTTCCGGGGCATGCTCCAGATCCTGCTGCACCAGCGCCATAAACAGTAAATCGGTGAGCATCATTTGCGCATGGGTGGAGGAAATCGCTGCGCTGCGCGTGGCCTGCTCCTCGGCAATGGTGTACAGACAATGACTTGCCCGTTGCTGCAGAGCGTTCGGTGTAAATCCGGTGATGGCGAGGATTTTCGCGCCGGTACGCAGCGTTTCATCTGCCGCCAGATTAAGTTCGCGGCGCTCACCGGTGTACGAAATAGCCAGCAACAAATCGCTTGGTGAAAGCGCCTGCACCGTCGCCAGCAGGGCGTGCATATCACGTTCGACTACCGCGTTAAAACCAATCTTCAACAGCTTCCAGGCAAAGTTTTGCGCTACCAGACCCGATGCGCCAATCCCGGTCACGATAATGCGGCGGGCTGAACGCAGCATCGTGACGCTCTCCATCAGTTTCTCTTCGCTGTTGACGTCCAGCGTCGCATGCATCGCCGCCACGTTCTCTTTAATCAGTTTCTCGCCTACCATTCGCATTGGGTCGTCACCGCGAATCTGATTATGTACCGGAATGGAATGGGGATTAGGATTGCTGGCCAATGCTTCGCTAATCGCCAGTTTGAGTGCCGGGAATCCTTTAAAGCCCATCTTTTGCGCGAATTTTACCACGCTGGACTGGCTGACGCCCGCTTCAAAGGCCAGCTGTTGTGAACTGAGATGACGCGCAGTATCCGGCTGAGCAAGAAGATAATCCGCAAGTTTTTTATCGCTTTGCGCGAGATCCGGATAACGCTGACGAATGCGAATTAAACAGTTCATGCTTTCTCCTGGCGAAAATGTGATGGCGATTACAAAACAAAATATCACTCGCCTTAGTGAATATAATATTCCATTATGACAGATTATTATGAATTAAAAATTCCTAAGGAACAAAAAATGAATCTCGGTGCGTTAGTTTCAGAAACCCGCAATCCTCAGACCATGGATCTGGATGCGCTCTCCACTCTGGAGTTGGTTCATCGTTTTAATCAACAGGATACGCTGGTAGCTGAAGCAGTAAAAGCAACTCTTCCTGAAGTTGCGCGTGCGGTCGATGCGGCAGCTGACGCGCTAAAAGCCGGTGGACGCATTATTTACATGGGAGCAGGTACCAGCGGGCGTCTTGGGGTGCTGGACGCGTCTGAATGCCCGCCGACTTTTGGCGTCCCGCACGGTCTGGTGGTTGGGCTGATTGCCGGGGGACCGGGCGCTTTGCTGAAGGCAGTAGAAGGCGCAGAAGATAACCCGCAGCTAGGCGAAGACGATCTGCGTGAGCTTAATCTTACCGCACAGGATCTGGTGGTGGGGCTGGCAGCTTCTGGTCGCACGCCGTATGTAATTGGCGGGTTGAAATATGCGCGTTCGGTGGGCTGTACAACGGCGGCTATTTCTTGCAATCCAGATTCCCCTATCGCGCATGAAGCGGATATTGCCATTTCTCCGGTAGTGGGGCCTGAGGCGCTGACCGGGTCAACACGACTGAAATCCGGCACCGCGCAAAAGCTGGTGCTCAATATGATCTCCACCGGCGCGATGGTGAAATTTGGCAAGGTGTACCAGAACCTGATGGTTGATATGCAGGCAACCAACGTCAAACTGGTCGATCGGGCGTGCCGTATGGTGGTTGAAGCCACCGGTATTGCGCGGGCTCAAGCTGAAACGCTGCTGAAGCAGACGGATTATGATGTTAAGCCAGCTATTTTAATGGCGCTCACCGGCCTGGATGCCGCTGCCGCCCGCGAAAAGCTTGCCGCTCACCAGGGTTTTTTACGCGCGGCGTTAGAACACTAAGAGGTGTATATGGATAAGACGGCGTTGCTGGCCAGCGACATCCTGCTGGGCGTTGGTGGAGAGAACAATATTCTGCGTCTGGAAAACTGTATGACCCGTGTCAGGGTGGAAGTTCAGGATGACGGGCAGATCGATATTCCCCGCCTCAGGCAACTGCCCGGCGTTAGCGGCTACGTGAAGCAGGGCGCACAGCACCAGATTATTGTCGGCCCCGGTAAAGCAGCCAAAGTGGTGGATGCCATGCGTTCCCTGATTGCCGATGGCGGCGAGCGAGCAGGTGCCAATGATATTGAGCGCACCAAGTCAGAGGCCAAAGCGAAGTACAAAGCGCCGATGAGCGATGCGCTGCGTAAGCTGGCGAACGTCTTTATCCCTCTAATTCCGGCGTTTATCGCCTCCGGTTTGATTACCGGCATTATTAACATCCTTAAGCGCCCGGATATCGTGGGGGATTTTGCGACCCACTATCCAAATATGCTGGGGTTGATGGGCATATTTGGCAGCGCCGTATTTGCCATTATGAATATTCTGGTCGGGGTGAATACCGCCAAAGTTTTCGGTGGCTCCCTGGCAATGGGCGGGGTGATGGCGGGAATCCTCTCCAGCCCTCAGCTGGCGCAAATTACCCTGTTTGGCGAAGCGTTGCAGCCGGGGCGCGGTGGGGTGATCGCGGTATTGCTGGTGGTTGCGCTGATGTGCTGGATCGAACGTAAATTCCGCGCGCTGTTGCCAGAATCACTGGAGCTTATCCTTAACCCGCTGCTGACCACCATCATTACCGGCGTAATCGCGATTGTGGCGCTGCAACCGCTTGGCGGATGGATTTCTGAATCTATCGCTCACGGCGCATCCTGGGCTATCGATCGCGGCGGTTTTCTGGTCGGTGCCGTGCTGGCGGGAACCTTCCTGCCGTTGGTACTTACCGGGCTTCATCAGGGATTGGTGCCCATCCATGTTGAATTGGTCCAGGCGCACGGTTATAACGCGCTCTTTCCGATCCTGGCGATGGCGGGCGTTGGGCAAATAGGTGCTGCGATTGCGGTTTTGATGAAAACCCGCAATGCGCGACTAAAGAAAGTGATCAAAGGGGCGCTACCGGTCGGACTGCTGGGGATTGGCGAGCCGCTGATTTTTGGCGTAACGCTGCCGTTGGGCAAGCCGTTTATCGGTGCCTGTCTTGGCGGCGCGGTAGGTGGGGCGCTGATTAGCTACTGGAAGGTGGCGACGGTCATCACCTTTGGCATCTCCGGATTACCGCTGGCACTGACGATTGTTGCCGGAAAAGTGATGTTCTATCTGTTAGGCTATCTGGTAGCAGTTATCGCCGGGTTCCTGTTTACCTGGCTATTGGGATTCACTGATCCAGAGGAATAAGGTTTGACCAATCACCAGCGCCGCGTTGTCTTTTTTGATTTGGATGGCACGTTACACCAGCAGGATATGTTCGGTAGTTTTATTCGTTATCTGCTGCGTCGCCAGCCGCTGAATGCGTTGCTTGTGCTGCCTTTGTTACCGGTGATTGCGCTGGCGTTGCTGATAAAAGGACGTGCCGCTCGCTGGCCAATGAGCCTGCTGTTATGGGGATGCACTTTTGGCCGCAGCGAGGCGCGTCTGAAAGCGCATCAGGCCGACTTTGTGCGCTGGTTTCGCAGTAACGTGACGGCGTTTCCGCTCGTGCAGCAGCGGCTGACAACCTACCTGTTAAGCTCTGACGCTGATATCTGGCTTATTACCGGCTCTCCACAGTCACTGGTCGAGCAGGTTTACTTTGATACTCCATGGCTACCGCGAGTCAATCTGATTGCCAGCAAAATGGCGCGGGGATACGGCGGCTGGGTACTGACTCTGCGCTGTCTGGGCCATGAGAAAGTGACACAACTGGAACGCCACATTGGCGCGCCGCTACAGCTTTACAGTGGCTATAGTGACAGTAATCAGGACAATCCGCTGCTCTCTTTTTGCCAGCATCGCTGGCGCGTCACGCCGCGCGGAGAGCTTCAGCAACTCGAATAGCCAACGCACATGCAATTTGAAGTATGACGTGTATAATGCGCCCGCTTTGATTACTGGAGTTACCCCTTTGTCAGATGTTGAATTTAGCCACGAATACTGGATGCGTCATGCTTTAACGCTGGCTAAGCGCGCCTGGGATGAGCGTGAAGTCCCGGTGGGTGCGGTATTGGTACATAACAACCGAGTGATTGGCGAAGGCTGGAACCGCCCGATAGGTCATCATGATCCGACTGCTCATGCTGAGATTATGGCGCTGCGTCAGGGCGGCCTGGTGCTGCAAAACTACCGCCTGTTAGATACCACGCTGTACGTCACTCTGGAACCGTGCGTGATGTGCGCTGGCGCGATGGTGCACAGCCGTATCGGTCGGGTCGTTTTTGGCGCGCGCGATGCGAAAACCGGGGCTGCCGGGTCATTAATGGATGTGCTGCATCACCCAGGAATGAATCATCGGGTTGAAGTGACCGAAGGGGTACTGCGGGATGAATGCGCCACGCTGCTCAGTGATTTCTTCCGCATGCGCCGGCAGGAAATTAAGGCCCTGAAAAAATCCGCTAATCAGTAACTCTCAGCCTGATGGTGCTGCGCTTATCAGGCTACCAGGACTACTTTCCCTCTTTTTTCTGCGGTGAAAACAGCAGGGAAGGGGAGTGCGTCAGGTAGTTTGACGACGTCTGAGACAGAAACGCCGAAAGCGGGAATTCATCTTTACCTATTAGCTCTGCGGGCGTCACCGCCGGGTAATCCTGCGCCAGTTGCTGCGTTTCTAGCGCCTGTTTTTCTTTCTCTTGCAGATATCCCACCAGGCTAATCTGGTATTTACGGATGTTTTCCACATAGGCGTAGGCTTCATGGCCACGCGCATAACCATAGGTCAACTTATTGTAATACGGCTTTTGGCTAAGCAGCGGTAGTCGCTGTTTTACGTCGGACCAACTGTTCGGATTGCCTTTGGTTTTCACCGTCAGCGCCCGTGCGTCCAGCATGTGCGCATAACCCATATTGTAGGCTGCAAGCGCAAACCAGATGCGTTCTCCTTCGGGGACGGTATCCGGTACTTTGCTCATCATGTCCTGCAAATATCGCGCGCCGCCGCTGATGCTTTGTTCGGCATCGGTACGGTCGGTCAGCCCAAGACTCTGAGCGGTATTTTTGGTCAGCATCATCAGCCCGCGTACGCCGGTTGGAGAGGTGGCCTGCGCGTCCCAGTGTGATTCCTGATATGAGATAGCGGCCAGCAGTCGCCAGTCTATCTCTTGCGCATATTTCTCAAACAGCGGCTTGAGGTCCGGCAACACACTGTCTACGGCGCGTAAAAAGGAGCGGGTATCGACATAGTCAAAATCATCGCCATGCCCGAGATATTTCTCTTCCAGCCGTGCCAGAGAACCGTCTTCATTCATGGTGTTGAAGAAATCCAGTAGGGCGGCAGACAGCGTGTTGTCATCGTCCAGCCGACTAAACCATGTCACCGGTTGTTCGTCAGAGACGTCGAGCGCTACGGCCAGCTCAGGATGCACGCGTTGATATAAGCTGATGGCAACAGAATCGGCAATGGTGTAATCCAGCTTTCCGGCGATTACATCATCAAGCAGTTCGGTGGTGCCCTTTTTGTCATCGACTTTCCAGCTCAGATCGGGAAATTTTTTCTCTTTTAGCTGCTGGAGGTCATTAACCACCACGTGCCCCGGGGCGATAGTCAGTTGGTTTTCGTTCACGGTGGCAAGCGTGCGCGGGCGGTATTGCCCAACCCGGTACACCAGCTGTTGTGAAACCGAATAATAGGTCGGGCCTGGCTGGTAATTTTTCACCCGCTCGCTGTTATAGACCAGACCTGCGGCTAACAGGTCGGCATTGCCGTTATCCAGGTCGTCAAAAAGCTGGCTGATGTTCTGGCGTACGGTAACTTTTAACTTCACGCCTAAGTAGTCGGCAAATTCCTGGGCCAGTTCATAATCCAGGCCGAATTTTTTGCCGTTGAGGGTCGCGTAAGTTAATGGCGAATCAATGGTACTGACGCGCAGCTCTCCCCGCGACTGAATGGCGGCGATACGATTTTCGGCTTTACCGAACCAGGGGATAGATGGCCAAAGGGCCGCTGCCAACAACAGCGTCAATATGCCGATGAACAGATAATTAATCTTTAATTTTTTCAATTAGTTAATTCTCTGAACCGTACGTTGTCTCTGTCTGCTGTGGTGTTGATTAAGAAGTGAAGTCGTCATTAATGAACGGCATTTTGCTTAAACTTGCGTCAGTTGGCAACTTATTCAGAAATCTGACCGCATTTGATGATAAGTGACGGTCGTGATTTTATTTCGACGCAAACGGTTTCGTCGGCGCGGTAGATTCTTTATAATGACGCCCGTTTCCCCCACTTGGGCACACCGAAAGCTTAGAAGACGAGAGACTTATGATGGAAATTCTGCGTGGTTCACCTGCACTGTCTGCATTCCGTATTAACAAACTGCTGGCACGTTTTCAGGCTGCCAACCTCCAGGTCCACAACATTTACGCCGAGTACGTCCATTTTGCCGATCTGAATGCACCGTTAAATGAAGATGAGCACGCGCAGCTTGCACGCCTGCTGAAATATGGTCCTGCTCTGCAAAGCCACGCCCCGGAAGGCAAACTGCTGCTGGTTACACCTCGCCCTGGCACCATCTCCCCGTGGTCTTCTAAAGCGACTGATATTGCCCACAACTGCGGTCTGCACCAGATTAGCCGCCTGGAACGTGGCATTGCCTGGTATGTAGAAGCCTCTACGCTGACCGCTGAGCAATGGCAGATGGTGGCCGACGAACTGCACGACCGCATGATGGAAACGGTTTTCTCTGCGCTGAACGATGCCGAAAAACTGTTTGCCCATCACCAACCGGCGCCGGTCTCCAGCGTTGATCTACTGGGTGAGGGGCGTCAGGCGCTGATCGACGCTAACCTGCGTCTGGGTCTGGCGCTGGCGGAAGACGAAATTGACTATCTGCAGGATGCGTTCACCAAACTGGGACGTAACCCGAACGATATTGAACTATACATGTTTGCGCAGGCCAACTCTGAGCACTGCCGCCACAAGATTTTTAACGCCGACTGGGTTATCGATGGTAAACAGCAGCCGAAGTCGCTGTTCAAGATGATCAAGAATACCTTCGAAACCACGCCGGACCACGTGCTGTCTGCCTATAAAGACAACGCTGCGGTAATGGAAGGCTCTGAAGTGGGCCGCTATTTTGCCGACCACAAAACCGGCCGCTACGATTTCCATCAGGAACCAGCCCACATCCTGATGAAGGTTGAAACTCACAACCACCCGACGGCCATCTCTCCGTGGCCGGGTGCGGCAACCGGCTCCGGCGGCGAAATCCGCGATGAAGGCGCAACCGGTCGCGGTGCAAAACCGAAAGCCGGGCTGGTGGGTTTCTCCGTTTCCAACCTGCGTATTCCTGGCTTTGAACAGCCGTGGGAAGAAGACTTCGGTAAGCCGGACCGTATTGTTACCGCGCTTGATATCATGACCGAAGGCCCGCTGGGCGGCGCGGCGTTTAACAACGAATTTGGTCGTCCGGCGCTGACCGGATACTTCCGTACCTATGAAGAAAAGGTCAACAGCCACAACGGCGAAGAGCTGCGCGGTTACCATAAACCGATCATGCTGGCAGGCGGGATCGGTAACATCCGTGCCGATCACGTACAGAAGGGCGAGATCGTCGTTGGCGCTAAGCTTATCGTCCTCGGCGGCCCGGCGATGAACATCGGTCTTGGCGGTGGGGCAGCCTCCTCTATGGCTTCCGGCCAGTCTGATGCCGATCTTGATTTCGCTTCCGTACAGCGTGACAACCCGGAAATGGAACGTCGTTGCCAGGAAGTTATCGACCGTTGCTGGCAGATGGGTGATGCGAACCCGATTCTGTTTATCCATGACGTTGGCGCGGGTGGACTGTCTAACGCTATGCCGGAGCTGGTAAGCGATGGCGGTCGCGGCGGTAAGTTCCAGCTGCGCGATATCCTCAGCGACGAGCCGGGTATGAGTCCGCTGGAAATCTGGTGTAACGAATCCCAGGAACGCTACGTGCTGGCGGTTGCTGCCGATCAATTGCCGCTGTTTGACGAACTGTGTAAGCGCGAGCGCGCGCCGTATGCGGTGATTGGTGAAGCTACCGAAGAACAGCATCTGACCTTGAGCGACAGCCACTTCGACAACCAGCCGATCGACATGCCGCTCGATGTGCTGCTGGGTAAAACACCGAAAATGACCCGCGATGTGCAGACGCTGAAAGCCAAAGGCGATGCCCTGAATCGTGGCGAAATCTCGATTGCAGATGCGGTTAACCGCGTGCTGCATCTGCCGACTGTCGCGGAGAAAACGTTCCTCGTGACCATCGGTGACCGTACCGTTACCGGCATGGTTGCGCGTGACCAGATGGTTGGTCCATGGCAGATCCCGGTCGCCAACTGCGCGGTCACTACCGCAAGCCTCGATAGCTACTACGGCGAAGCGATGTCTATCGGCGAGCGCGCGCCGGTTGCGCTACTGGACTTCTCTGCCTCTGCGCGTCTGGCTGTCGGTGAAGCGCTGACCAACATTGCGGCAACGCAGATTGGCGACATCAAACGTATTAAGCTGTCGGCAAACTGGATGGCGGCTGCGGGTCACCCTGGTGAAGATGCTGGCCTGTACGAAGCAGTAAAAGCCGTCGGGGAAGAGCTATGCCCGGCGCTCGGCCTGACCATTCCAGTGGGCAAAGACTCTATGTCGATGAAAACCCGCTGGCAGGAAGGTAACGAGCAGCGTGAAATGACCTCGCCACTGTCGCTGGTGATCACCGCCTTTGCCCGCGTGGAAGATGTGCGCCACACCATTACCCCGCAGCTCTCTACTGAAGACAACGCCCTGCTGCTGATTGACCTCGGTCTTGGTCACAATGCGCTGGGCGCTACGTCGCTGGCGCAGGTTTACCGTCAACTGGGTGATAAGCCTGCCGACGTGCGTAACGTTGAGCAACTGAAAGGCTTCTACGATGCGATTCAGGCGCTGGTCGCTGCGCGTAAGCTGCTGGCCTACCATGACCGTTCCGACGGTGGGCTGCTGGTGACGCTGGCTGAAATGGCCTTCGCCGGGCACTGCGGTATTGAGGCTGATATCAGCACTCTGGGCGACGATCGTCTGGCGGCGCTGTTTAACGAAGAGCTGGGCGCGGTTATCCAGGTTCGCGCTGCTGAGCGTGAAGCGGTAGAAGCGATTCTGGCTGCTCACGGGCTGGCGGATTGCGTGCACTATCTTGGTCAGGCGGTAACGGGTGATCGTTTCACTCTGAGCGCCAATGGTCAGAATGTGTTCAGCGAAAGCCGCACACAGCTTCGTATGTGGTGGGCGGAAACCACCTGGCAGATGCAGCGTCTGCGCGATAACCCTGAGTGTGCCGATCAGGAACATGACGCTAAAACTAACGATGCCGATCCAGGCCTCAACGTTAAACTGTCGTTTGATATCAACGAAGATGTTGCCGCGCCGTACATCGCCACCGGTGCGCGTCCAAAAGTGGCCGTACTGCGTGAGCAGGGGGTGAACTCCCACGTTGAAATGGCGGCAGCCTTCCACCGTGCAGGCTTTGACGCCATCGATGTGCACATGAGCGACCTGCTGGGCGGACGTATCGGCCTGGGTAATTTCCAGGCTCTGGTGGCCTGCGGCGGTTTCTCTTACGGCGATGTACTCGGCGCAGGGGAAGGTTGGGCGAAGTCGATTCTGTTCAACAACCGCGTCCGTGATGAGTTCGAAACCTTCTTCCATCGCCCGCAAACGCTGGCTCTCGGCGTGTGTAACGGTTGTCAGAT
This sequence comes from Citrobacter sp. Cpo103, assembly GCF_030332605.1. NCBI lineage: Bacteria > Pseudomonadati > Pseudomonadota > Gammaproteobacteria > Enterobacterales > Enterobacteriaceae > Citrobacter > Citrobacter sp. Cpo103. Next base: position 35,536 of record NZ_JAOWHO010000029.1, read on the forward strand.
GATGTCTAACCTGCGTGAGCTGATCCCGGGAAGTGAGCTGTGGCCGCGCTTTGTGCGTAACCACTCTGACCGCTTTGAAGCCCGCTTCAGCTTGGTCGAAGTGACGCAAAGCCCGTCTTTGCTGCTTGCCGATATGGTGGGGTCGATGATGCCGATTGCCGTTTCTCACGGTGAAGGTCGTGTGGAAGTGCGTGACGGTGCGCATCTGGCTCAGCTTGAGAGCAAAGGTCTGGTGGCGCTGCGCTATGTTGATAACTTCGGTAAGGTGACCGAGACCTATCCGGCTAACCCGAACGGTTCGCCGAACGGTATTACTGCAGTGACCACTGAAAATGGTCGCGTCACCATTATGATGCCGCACCCGGAACGTGTGTTCCGTACCGTGAGCAACTCCTGGCACCCGGAAAACTGGGGCGAGGATAGCCCGTGGATGCGTATTTTCCGCAACGCGCGTAAACAGCTCGGTTAATTCGCGCAATAGTCATCAAGCCCCTCTTCGCGAGGGGCTTTTTTTGTCTGCAGGATGGAACCCGCCTGATGACGCTACGTTTATCAGGCCTACGGAGAAATGCGGTTGTCGGCCGGATTAGGCGTTCACGTCGCCATCCGGCAATAAACTCAGCGCTTGCACCTAAAAGTAAAGTGTCGGGAAATGCCGACATGGACAGGGTTGCAGTGTCGTCAAAAAGAGACGTTTAATTATTTGATTTAATGGGAATTTGTTTTTAAGTGCTGCAAGTGTTGCTTATTGGCGACAGAAAGAACAAAAAACAGCCAGAATTGTTATTTGTGAAAATAATAATATTTTTCATACTTATCATTGTGTTAATAAAGTGTTTTGAATATTGGCACAGATGCTGCATAATATTAACCAGTGGCTCATTCACCTTCTTATGTCAGCCCCTTCGGGACGTGCTACATAAACTTCGAATGACGCACAACAAGGTGCCTGCCGTCCAACATCTGATATTAGCATTGCTCATATCAACCTCCGGGCGAAACGTCGAGTTAGGCACCGCCTTATTCCATAACAAAGCCGGGTTAATCCCGGCTTTGTTGTATCTGGCGTTCCCCTCAGTTAGCATCAATCTATTCCTGTCCATTGAGAGTAACGCCTTGAAGCGCTGGTCAGTTTTTCCCCGATCTTTACGTCAATTGGTGACGTTGGCCTTCTTGCTTATCCTGCTGCCGTTGTTAGTTCTGGCCTGGCAGGCATGGCAAAGTCTGAATGCCCTGAGCGCGCAGGCTGCGCTGACAAACCGCACCACGCTGATTGATGCCAGACGCAGCGAGGCGATGACCAACGTCGCGCTGGAGATGGAGCGCAGCTATCGGCAATACTGCGTGCTTGATGACCCAACATTGGCCAGGGTCTACCAAAGCCAGCGTAAACGCTACAGCGACATGCTGGATGCGCATGCGGGGGTGTTGCCGGATACCAAGCTCTACCAGGCGTTGCGTCAGGATCTTAACGATCTCGCGCAGTTGCAGTGTAAAAACAGTGGTCCTGACAGTGTGTCGGCTGCACGACTGGAAGCATTCGCCAATGCCAATACCGAGATGGTGCAAGCGACGCGTACCGTGATCTTTTCTCGTGGGCAGCAGTTACAGCAGGAAATAGCCGAACGTGGGCAGTTTTTTGGCTGGCAGGCACTGGTGCTGTTTCTCGTCAGCCTGGCGATGGTCTTGCTGTTTACCCGCATGATTATCGGTCCGGTGAAGGGCATTGAACGGATGATCAACTGTCTGGGAGAAGGGCGCTCGCTTGGGGATAGCGTATTATTTACCGGGCCACGGGAATTGAGATCCGTGGGGCAGCGTATCATCTGGTTAAGCGAACGCCTCTCCTGGCTTGAGTCGCAACGGCATCAGTTTTTACGCCATCTTTCCCATGAGCTGAAAACACCGCTGGCGAGCATGCGCGAAGGTACCGAATTGTTGGCCGATCAGGTGGTTGGCCCGTTAACAGCGGAGCAAAAAGAGGTGGTCGGTATTCTGGATGACAGCAGCCGCAACCTGCAAAAGCTGATTGAACAACTCCTTGATTACAACCGCAAGCTGGCTGATGACGAGGTGGAACTTGAAAGTGTGGAAATCACGCCGCTGGTGGAAAGCGTTGTTTCTGCGCATAGCCTGCCCGCTCGCGCCAAAATGATACATACTGATGTTGCGCTTGCGGTGAACACCTGCCTGGCAGAACCGATGCTGTTGATGAGCGTGCTGGACAATCTTTATTCCAATGCGGTGCACTATGGTGCTGAATCCGGTAACATTTGGATCCGCAGCAGTTTGCATGGCTCAACGGTATACATCGATGTAATGAATACCGGCACACCGATTCCAGAAGCAGAACAGACCATGATCTTCGAGCCTTTTTTCCAGGGGAGTCATCAGCGAAAAGGGGCGGTAAAAGGAAGCGGGTTGGGGCTAAGCATTGCCAGAGATTGCATCCGCCGTATGCGGGGCAAGCTGTATCTGGTTGATGACCATGCGCAAAACGTTTGTTTTCGCATAGAACTGCCGCTAGCTGCTGCGAAAAATCACTAAAATAAACCTAAGTCTGGTGAGTATGCCATACGTTGTTGTCCGAATGCTTAAACGACATTTTCTTCGTCGCGTCATCCTCGCAAGCCTGCCGTGCCTGGCGCTGGTTGGTTGTGTCCCGAACGCGGTGAATCATATTATCGGTGATCCCTCGCAGGAGAAAATTCCGCCTAATCAAATGGCGGACTACCTTGCAACCGACTGTACGGATATCTGGTCGCTGTCTGGCCAGTCTACAGAAACCAATCCGTTGTACTGGCTGCGGGCGATGGATTGTGCCAATCGCCTGATGCCGGTGCAGGCGCGTAGTGAAGCCAGCACCCTGATGACAGATACCTGGCAGGGCGCTTTCAGGCGTGGGATCCTGCTCGATAATGCCAACATTACGCCGCCTGAAAGGCGGGAGGCTGTTACGCGCCTCGATGCGTTAAGCCCGCAAATTCCGCCGCAGGTACGCCCGCTGTATCAGGTCTGGCGCAGCAGCCAAACGTTGCAGTTGCAGCTTGCCGAAGAGCGTATGCGCTACAGTAAACTCCAGCAAGCGTCCGACAGCGATCTCGATACGCTGCGCCAACAGCAACAGCATTTGCAGTCCCAGCTCGATCTCACGACCCGCAAGCTGGAGAATCTGACCGATATTGAGCGCCAGCTTTCTACGCGCAAACCTGGCGGTAACTACAATCCTGATGCGCTGCACGGGAACGATAAACTCACTACGCCTGATAACGAAGAAGGCGCAGCGCCGTCTGCCGATGAGGTTACGCCATGATAAGCCGTAAGCCCGCGCATCTGCTGCTGGTGGATGACGATCCGGGCCTGTTGAAATTACTTGGAATGCGACTGACCAGCGAAGGCTACAGCGTCGTGACCGCGGAAAGTGGGCAGGAAGGGTTACGGGTGCTGAACCGTGAAAAAGTGGATCTGGTTATTAGCGATCTGCGCATGGATGAAATGGATGGCATGCAGCTGTTTACTGAAATCCAGAAAGTACAGCCTGGAATGCCGGTGATTATCCTGACCGCTCACGGCTCCATCCCGGACGCCGTTGCGGCGACCCAGCAGGGGGTGTTCAGTTTTCTCACTAAGCCAGTCGACAAGGACGCGTTGTATCACGCGATTGACGGGGCGCTGGAACAGTCTGCGCCCGCCACCGATGACAGCTGGCGCGAATCTATCGTTACCCGCAGCCCGCTGATGCTACGCCTGCTGGAACAGGCGCGGATGGTGGCGCAATCGGACGTTAGTGTCTTGATTAACGGCCAAAGCGGAACCGGGAAAGAAGTTTTCGCTCAGGCTATTCACAACGCCAGCCCACGCAGCCAAAAACCTTTCATTGCCATTAACTGCGGTGCGTTGCCGGAACAACTGCTGGAATCAGAACTGTTTGGTCATGCACGGGGGGCTTTTACCGGTGCGGTGAGCAATCGTGAAGGGCTGTTTCAGGCCGCGGAAGGCGGCACGCTGTTTCTCGATGAGATTGGCGATATGCCTGCGCCGTTACAGGTGAAACTGCTGCGCGTATTGCAGGAACGAAAAGTCAGACCGTTGGGCAGTAACCGCGATATCGACATTGATGTGCGGATCGTTTCTGCGACCCACCGCGATTTACCCAAAGCGATGGCTCGGGGTGAATTTCGCGAGGATTTGTACTATCGCCTCAACGTGGTGAGCCTGAAGATCCCTGCGCTGGCCGAGCGTACGGAAGATATTCCGCTGCTGGCGAACCATCTGCTGCGCCAGTCTGCTGAACGGCACAAACCGTTCGTACGCGCCTTTTCAACCGATGCCATGAAGCGGTTAATGACCGCCAGCTGGCCGGGCAACGTGCGTCAGCTGGTCAACGTGATTGAGCAGTGCGTGGCGTTGACCTCTTCGCCGGTGATCAGCGACGCGCTGGTGGAGCAGGCGCTGGAAGGGGAAAACACCGCGCTGCCGACCTTTGTTGAGGCGCGTAACCAGTTTGAGCTCAACTATCTGCGTAAGCTGCTGCAAATCACCAAGGGCAATGTGACCCATGCAGCAAGAATGGCGGGGCGCAACCGCACCGAATTCTATAAATTGCTTTCTCGGCACGAGCTGGATGCAAACGATTTCAAAGAATAAATCTGCGGATTATGTTAGCTTTATTCGATCAAAAGACAGGCGACCTTTTCAAGGAATAGCATGAAAAAGATTGATGCGATTATTAAACCCTTCAAGCTGGACGACGTCCGCGAAGCGCTGGCAGAAGTCGGCATTACCGGTATGACTGTGACAGAAGTGAAAGGGTTTGGCCGTCAGAAAGGCCATACCGAGCTGTACCGTGGTGCGGAATATATGGTGGATTTTCTGCCGAAGGTAAAAATTGAAATTGTGGTTACCGACGACATCGTCGATACCTGCGTCGACACCATTATCCGTACTGCCCAGACCGGCAAGATCGGCGACGGTAAGATTTTTGTCTTCGACGTGGCACGCGTTATTCGTATTCGTACCGGTGAAGAAGACGACGCGGCAATCTAAGCCGCGCCGTTAATTTGTAGGCCTGATAAACGTAGCGCATCAGGTCGAGTGATTGCCGGATGGCGGCGTAAACGCCTTATCCGGCCTACTCGCGTAACACATTACAAGACTTTGTGTGGACCGAAGCATTCGTAATGAATGTTCTCGTTTTTCACGCCCAGACCGACCAGCTGCTTCGCGGCGAACTGCATGAAACCAACCGGACCGCACAGATAAAACTGCATCGCCGGATCGCTAATTGCGCTTTCCAGTTTGTTCAAATCCATCAGACCTACGCTATCAAACGCACCTTTCGCGCGATCGACTTCGGTTGGCTCACGATACCAGGTGTGTGCGCTAAAGCGTGGCAGCGTTTTGCCGAGTTCATTGACTTCATCAGCGAAGGCATGCACGTCACCATTTTCTGCCGCGTGGAACCAGTTAACCTGCGCCGTATGCTTCGCTTTTGCCAGCGTATCCAGCATCGCCAGCATTGGGGTTTGTCCCACGCCCGCGGAGATCAGAGATACCGGGGTGTCGGTCGCGACGTCCATAAAGAAATCGCCCGCAGGTGCGGCCAGGTGAACAACGTCGCCAACATTCGCATGGTTGTGCAGCCAGGTTGAAACCTGACCACCGTCTTCACGCTTAACCGCAATACGGTAGCCTTTGCCATCGGGTTTACGGGTCAGTGAGTACTGACGAATTTCCTGATGCGGGAAACCTTCCGGCTTTAACCAGACGCCCAGGTATTGCCCCGGATGATATTCAGCCACTGCGCCACCATCGACAGGTTCAAATTCAAAGCTGGTGATAAGTGCACTACGTGGGGTTTTTGCCACGATGCGGAAAGGACGGGTACCTTCCCAGCCGCCATTTTTATTGGCATTTTCGCTGTAAATCTGCGCTTCACGGTTGATGAAAACGTTCGCCAGCACGCCGTATGCTTTGCCCCACGCATCCAGAACTTCCTGGCCTGGGCTGAACATTTCGTCCAGCGTTGCCAGTAAATGGCCACCCACGATGTTGTACTGCTCGGGTTTAATCTGGAAGCTGGTATGCTTCTGTGCGATTTTCTCAACAGCCGGCAACAGTGCCGCCAGATTTTCGATATTGCTGGCATACGCGGCAATAGCATTAAACAGCGCTTCACGCTGATCGCCATTACGCTGATTACTCATGTTGAAGATTTCTTTCAGCTCTGGGTTATGCGTAAACATGCGGTCGTAGAAATGGGCGGTCAGCTTCGGGCCTGTTTCAACCAGAAGGGGAATGGTGGCTTTCACTGTAGCGATGGTTTGTGCGTCAAGCATACGGTCTTCCTTTATCTGAGACTTTAATGATGTATGTCAAATACATCTTATAAAAAATACCCCTGCATTGTAAATGGTTCTTTGTAACTTTGCGTTGTAAAGGTTACATCGTGAAAAATCTGCATCACAAACCTGAAAAGAAATCCGTTGAAATTCAGCAGACCTTTGTTCTCCAAAGCCTTGCGTACCGCGAAGGTAATCGTTTGCGTAAAATCCTTTGTCAAGACCTGTTATCGAAGAATGATTCGGTTATACTGTTGGCCGAAGTCCTAGGGACTGCCTTTTTAGGCCGAAATTCTATTGTTAGCTGAGTCAGGAGATGCGGATGTTAAAGCGTGAAATGAACATTGCCGATTATGATGCCGAACTGTGGCAGGCTATGGAGCAGGAAAAAGTACGTCAGGAAGAGCACATCGAACTGATCGCCTCCGAAAACTACACCAGCCCGCGTGTTATGCAGGCGCAGGGTTCTCAGCTGACCAACAAATACGCTGAAGGTTATCCGGGCAAGCGCTACTACGGCGGTTGCGAGTACGTTGATATCGTTGAGCAACTGGCTATCGATCGTGCAAAAGAGCTGTTTGGCGCTGACTACGCCAACGTACAGCCGCACTCTGGTTCTCAGGCTAACTTCGCTGTTTACACCGCTCTGCTGCAACCGGGCGATACCGTTCTGGGTATGAACCTGGCACAAGGCGGCCACCTGACTCACGGCTCCCCGGTTAACTTCTCCGGCAAACTGTACAACATCATCCCTTACGGTATTGATGAGTCCGGCAAAATTGACTACGAAGACATGGCGAAGCAGGCCAAAGAGCACAAACCGAAGATGATCATCGGTGGCTTCTCTGCTTACTCCGGCGTTGTTGACTGGGCAAAAATGCGCGAAATCGCCGACAGCATCGGTGCATACCTGTTCGTCGATATGGCGCACGTTGCGGGTCTGATTGCCGCGGGCGTTTATCCGAACCCGGTTCCACACGCACACGTTGTGACCACCACTACCCACAAAACCCTGGCGGGTCCGCGCGGTGGCCTGATCCTGGCGAAAGGCGGTGACGAAGAGCTGTACAAAAAACTGAACTCCGCTGTGTTCCCAAGCGCGCAGGGCGGCCCGCTGATGCACGTGATCGCGGCGAAAGCTGTGGCGCTGAAAGAAGCGATGGAGCCTGAGTTCAAGGTTTACCAACAGCAGGTTGCTAAAAACGCCAAAGCGATGGTGGAAGTGTTCCTGAACCGTGGCTACAAAGTGGTTTCTGGCGGTACTGAAAACCACCTGTTCCTGCTGGATCTGGTTGATAAAAACCTGACCGGTAAAGAAGCTGACGCCGCGCTGGGCCGTGCTAACATCACCGTTAACAAAAACAGCGTACCGAACGATCCGAAGAGCCCGTTTGTGACTTCCGGTATCCGTATCGGTTCTCCGGCTGTGACTCGCCGTGGCTTTAAAGAAGCTGAAGTGAAAGAGCTGGCTGGCTGGATGTGTGACGTTCTGGACAACATCAATGACGAAGCTGTTATCGAGCGCGTCAAAGGTAAAGTGCTCGATATCTGTGCACGTTTCCCGGTTTACGCGTAAGTAATACGGATTGCCAGATGGTGGTGTAAACATCTTATCCGGCCTACAGGTAACTCACATGTAGGCCAGATAAACGAAGTGCCATCCGGCAGTTATATTGACTTAAGCAAGATTGTTTCATCGATTAAAGCCGCCACTGGCGGCTTTTTCTTTGCCTGAATCCATTTTCTCAATAAACGTATTTCTCGGCCCTGATTCAACGTTACTGCGCCGACAATCACGTCATCCTGTAGGTTAAACCATATTGCTCTCTGCGCATCTGAATTGCCGCGTATGAGCCAGCTGTCTCCCTGCATTTCGCCAATAAACTGCAAATTATCGCGATATTGATCGGTCCAGAACCAGCCCGGCGTTGCTGCTGGCTGCGGTTGATTGAGCATCGCGGCGGCGGCAACCTGTGCCTGAAAATTGGCGTTTTCCCAGCTTTCGACGCGTACTAACGAACCGTCAGCCTGGCGCGTTATCGCTACGTCACCGGCGGCGAAAATCGCGGGATCGGAGGTGGTGCAGGCGGTATCAACGATAATGCCGTTCGCCGTCTCCAGCCCCGCTTCGCGGGCCAGCATATCGTTCGCCACGATACCGATGCCATAGATCACCGAATCAGCGGTGAGAGTTTCGCCGTTTTGTAGCGTGAGCGAGAGACACTCTCCTGCTTCGACATGCTCAATAGTGCTGTTAAGCAGTACTCGCACGCCCGCAAGTTGGTGGCGGGCTAGCAGATAGTCGCGCACCGGAGCAGGCGCGTTGCGGCCCATGACCGTTGGCGCCAGCTCCACCACCGTCACCTGACAGCTACGTTGAGTCGCGCTGGCCGCCAGTTCCAGACCAATGGTGCCCGCACCGACAATGACAATCGACTTGCCCGGCAATAAATTGTCGCGCAGGCGCTCGGCATCGCCCGCGTGGCGCAGGGTGAAGCAACGATCGCCCAGCTTATCCAGTTGCGGAAGGGGGCGTGCCGCAGCGCCCGTCGCAATCAGTAGCCGATCCCATGGATAACTCTGCCCATTAGCCAGCACCAACTGATGCGTTTGGCGGCCGAGCGTCCGCACAGTAACCCCCAGATGCAGCTGTACGTTGTGTTCCCGCCACCAGTCAGCGGGGAGTATCGGCTGAAGTTGCGGATTGTCGTCCAGTAGCATCGCTTTGGAGAGCGGTGGGCGTTCATAGGGCAGATGTTGCTCATCGGAAAACAGGTGTAATTCGCCGTCAAATCCTTGTTGGCGCAGTGCAGCGGCAGCCATAGCCGCCGACTGACCGCCGCCGACGATAGCGATAGTTTTTGGGTTCATAACGCCTCCTCAGAGATCCAGTCCGGCGGCGACGTGACGAATACCGCGAATACCCAGACCGGCGTCGGCATTGATCATCACGCCGCTCAATGTGCGGTTGTTACGCTTTGACGCCAGCATCACATACGGGCCGGTAAAATCCGCCGGCTCCGGGAAAAACTGTAGTGGCAAAATAGCGGCGATTTTTTCCGGCGTAAGCGACTGCATAATCGATGTATCGTTTTGTCCCAGCGCCTGCGGGCCGCGTAGATCTGTCGCCATACCGCATGGACCGACACCGTTAACACGAACCTTTGGTGCCAGCTCGTATGCCAGCTGGCGAATCAGCCCGGTAGCCGCATGTTTGCTGGCGGTATACAGCGGGCCGCCGCCGCCGGGATACCACGACGCATTGGACAGGGTAAAGATGATGCTGCCTTCGCTGGCGATAAGTGCAGGGGCACAGGCTTTTGCGCCCAGCAGATAGCCCAGCACGTTGACGTTAAACAGCTCATGAAAGCCGCTCTCCAGCGCATCCGCAGGCGTATTGACCAACGAGGCGTTGTGATCCCATATCCCCGCATTTCCGATAAAACAGTCCAGCGTACCGTAATGCGTCAGGATTTGATCTACCGCGCGCTGATAGTCGGCGTAGCAGGTGACGTTGCCTTCGATTGCCAGCACATGTTCGCCAAAGTGCTGACGCAGGCTGGCAACTTTAGCTGGCGACAGCTCCAGCGTGGCGACCCGCGCACCTTCTTCGATGAAACGCTCGACCAGCGCCAGGCCAAGACCGGAGCCGCCGCCGGTGATAAAGACCACGTTATCGCGTAAATCGCTCATCTTGCGTCCTCTGGAATATCAACAAACACATCGCTACCGTCCACATATACTGCGTAGGTGGTTAGCGGATCGGTGGCGGGTAGACACAACGCCTTGCCGGTTCTCAGGCAAAAACTGGCGGCATGCAGCGGGCATTCCACCGTAGCGTCGTCTTCCAGATAGCCTTCCGACATCGAGGCGTTACCGTGGCTACAGCGATCGTTAATGGCATAGAACTCGCCGCCAACGTTGAACAGCGCGATGACGGGCGAAGTATCAAGCCGGAGCGCTTCACCCTCCGGCAAATCCCCTACGGGGCAGGCATAAACACGACTCATCAGAACAGTACACTCAGGTTATGGGAGGTGATCACCGCTTGATCCAGCACGATCTCACGCTCCAGTAAGCGCCACTCATCGCCCGGCAAACGGCGCACTTTGTCTATGCGCATGCCGACGTAAAAGGTTTCATCGCGCTCTTTTTGCGCGCGATACAGCAGATAATTAAGGCGCACGGCAAAGACGTCGGGAACTCCAGTTTCACTGACCTGGCAGTTGCTGATCAGGTGCCGGGTACGCGACGGTGGCTCTTCCGCCCAGGCCATGCCGGTTTCCAGCCGCGCGATACGACGTTCGAGCTGGTCTTTGTTGTCGTTGAAAATCCAGGTGGTCGGCGGCTGCACGCCTTTGCGACGATCGCGCGTCTGGGCATTGACCGTCGTACGCATGGTGTAGCGAATGTCTTCATCCAGTTGTGCCAGCCAGTCACGAAACTTCCAGTCATCCAGCAGGCTGGCTTCATGGTAGAGAAACTGTGTAATGCGGTGGTGTAGTTCCTGAGAAACTAAGGTGCTCATTTCATCACCTCCTGCTGGTAAGCTGCGGTTTTCTCCTGCACTTCCTGCCAGCTTTCGCTGCTGAGCAAATCGGCCCAGCGCTGATACATGCCGCGCGCGGCGGTTTCCGAAAAGATGTAGTTGGTGATCCCCGGAATGCCGTCTTCACGACGTTTCTCCTGGCCAAGCCCCATTTCCAGACACAACCTGGTGTTGCGTGCGCGATGACCCTTCAACAGTTTTTGTATTTCACACCAGTTTTCCGAGTCGTCCTGCTCCAGGAATCCGGCGGGGCCAAAAGCCCGCGTTGCGCTGTTTTCAAACGCGGCTTTCACTTCATCAGAGGCGGCTTTATCGGTAATACAGAATGCCCACACTTCAACTTGATCCGGCCCGCGCGGATGCCAGACCCTTAAGGTGGCAGTACCGTTGAGCCAGGAAAGCGTTGGGAAAATGTTGTTGTGACCGGCCAGACGCAGGGCGCGAACTTTACCCAGACGCTGCTCGGCTTCCGCGTAGGTGTCACGGTAGTAGCTGGAGACTTCGCCGTCGACCCAGACATTGGCATCAGGATTTTCGGTAAAGAAAAATCCGCTACCGTGCCCATCCTGACCGAACTGTAGTGCGTCTTTGGCGGTTTCCCACACCGGGCGGGCGGTTTGTCCGTCTCCCAGGCGTTTATCGCTGCCGTCGTCTTTTGCCCCCAGCACCTGCACGGCCGAGGCGTGGCTGAACAGCGCGTGATACTGGTCGCTGGCAAACTGTTCGGCGGGGAATTTCCAGTTACAATCGATGGTCCACTTTTGTACGCCACCGACGATTTCGGTGCCGCCTTCACGACGATCCAGCACACCGTCGAGATACCAGGCGATGTCGCCGAGATAATCGCGCAGCGCAGGCGCGGAGGTATCCCAGTTGCCGAAAATCAGTCCCTTGTAGCTCTCTACGCCAGGAACTTCGTTCAGCCCCCAGTGCGATTTGCACAGCCCTTGCGGGTAGGCGCGCGGTTCCAGCGGGACGTCGATCAGCTCGCCGTTAATGCCGTACGACCAGCCGTGATACGGGCAGGTGAAGGCGCGGGTATTACCGCAGTCGGCGTAGCTGACGCGCATTGCGCGGTGGCGACACTGGTTGAGAAACGCTTTGATGCTGCCGTCTTTCTGGCGAACCACCACAACTGCATCCTCGCCCATGTAGGTGTTAAAAAAATCACCGGGTTTGGGGATTTGGCTTTCGTGGGCGAGAAATAACCAGCAGCGTCCGAAGATGCGTTCCAGCTCCAGTTGGTAAATTTCAGGGTCGGTATAAATTCGTGGGGTTACGCGACCGTTTTGCGTATCGATCAGTTGGTAGATGTCTAAATTTGAGGGTGTGGTCATATTTTTTAATCCTGAAAGCTAAGATGTATTGACCTTCTTTTTTTGTACCCTAAGGATGTTGCTGTTTGGTTATCAATCTGTGAAATAGTAAATTTCTACCAGTTGAGACATTTTTTCGATAACAAGGAGAAGGGTATGGAACTGAGGCACTTACGCTATTTCGTAGCGGTGGCGCAGGCGCTGAATTTCACCCGAGCGGCAGAAAAGCTGCATACCTCTCAGCCGTCGTTAAGCAGCCAGATCCGCGATCTGGAAACGTGCGTGGGCGTTCCATTGTTGGTGCGGGATAAACGAAAAGTTGCGCTGACGGCGGCGGGAGAGTGCTTTTTACAAGATGCGCTGGCGATCCTCGAACAGGCGGAAAACGCCAAAGTTCGTGCCCGTAAAACGGTGCAGGAAGATAATCATTTCGCCATCGGTTTTGTCCCTTCCGCAGAGGTAAATCTGCTGCCGAAGGTGCTGCCTTTGTTTCGTTTAAAACAGCCTGATACGCACATTGAGCTGGTGAGTCTGATCACCACTGAACAGGAAGAGAAGATCCTGAGTGGAGAGCTGGATGTGGGCTTAATGCGCCACCCGGTGTACAGCCCGGATCTCGATTATCTGGAGCTGATTCATGAGCCGTTAGTAGTGGTTTTACCGGTGAATCATCCGTTAGCTAATGAGCAAGCAATCTCCGCAGAACAACTACACGGCGTGAATTTTGTCAGTACCGATCCGGCCTACTCCGGCGCGTTAGCGATGATTGTCAAAAACTGGTTTCAGCGACAAAAAAGCCAGCCCAACATTGTGCAGGTGGCAACCAACATTCTGGTGACCATGAACCTGGTCGGCATGGGGCTGGGGGTGACTTTGATACCCGGTTATATGAATAATTTTAATACCGGACAGGTGGTTTTCCGTCCTATTGTTGGCGATGTTCCGACCATTGCGCTGTTGATGGCGTGGAAAAAAGGCGAGCTAAAGCCCGCCCTGCAGCATTTTATCGAACTGGCTCAGCGCCAGCCGATGTTGTGAGCCATTATTTCACGAGAACGGTGATGGTCGCGGTACCGCTAAATTTCCCCGGCGCGGGCGTGCCGCCGAGCATATTAATCGGCCAGGCTTCCAGGTTGATTACTCCCTTGCCGGAAGGATCGATATTGATCAATCCATTTGTGAACGGGACATTGACATGGGTCCCGTCGATACGGGCCATTCTCACACCGATGTCCGGGACGTTATTGGCTTCCTGGCGGCGGGCGACTAACGTGTACTGCTCAATCACATCATCAGCATCAATCCTCATTTCCATGCTATTTTTGATGGTTGAGGTATCACCGCAGTCATAGTGAATGTCAAAATTGACCGGTGTATAGCCGTCCGGCATCTGGTCCTTGGTGGTGAAACGGTTGGCGTTGATAAAACCGAGATCGACCTGAATCACGTCGCCCTGGTTGATTTTACAATCCTGGGGCACGGTGATGCTCCCCTGGATGCGCAGTTCGGCGATATCTTCCATGCTGCTCACCGATGGTGGGGTGGACGAACTGGTCCATCCGGCCTGTACTGAGGCGACCAGGGTGTCTGGAATTACCAGTTCCCCCAGGAAGGGTTTGGTGACGTACAGCGTAAAACGGGTGCTCGCGCCAATGGTTACCGGCGCGGCGCGGATCTCCGCTGGGTCAGCCGTGCACACGCTACCTTTGCTGCTGCTGGGGCTGTAAGAGCCACTTTCCTGGATAGGTTTAGTGTTCAGCGGCGTGACCGCCGTCTTCCCAGGAATGTCATCAACTTCAGTTTTAATATCCAGATTATCATTCAACTGGTAAAAGCCGCTGAGTTTACCGTTTTTAGATAGTGCGCTGGTGACCGTATAGTACAACGCCACTTTGCTACTCGCGCTACAGCTGCAATCGATTTGATAAGCATTGCCTGAGAGCGGCGTTGGCAGTTCCAGCGAGGTTCCCGCGACGTTCTGTGCTTGCGTCCAGTCGCTGGCTATATTGACGTTAAAGCTTCCCGTCGCGGAGCAGGCCCCGTTCACCGCGTAGACCGGGGTGATAGGTAGCGCCAGTAGCACGGCGGTAATCCCATTTTTCATCCACAGACTCTTTATTGACATAGCGCGTTCCCATTTTGTATTGCGGTGTTGCGAGCAGAATCTTCCGGCAGGCTGAAGGTAAACTGGCACTGTTGATCTGGCTGATTACCCCAGCGCACGGACCATATCTGCGGCTGGCTGTTTACACCAGTGATATACAGCACGCCACCTTCATCGACGATGCTCTGCTGCGTCTGACTGCTGGCGATGGCGCCGAAGGGCAGTGCTTTTCCGCGCGCATCGATGAGTTTCAGCAGTACGCGGTAGCCGGTCCGGGCAATAAAGTGTGCCGTTACGGCGGCACCGCGATTAGGCACTACGGTGCGCACCGTTTCGGTGACGTCGACGTTATCCGGCATCATTGTGGTATCGAGAGAGATGGCGTTTTCCTGATACGCGGTCAGATAGGGGATCACGGCATAGCCAAAATAGTCGGTGGCGATGCCGGGGTAATTTTTCACCCGGATCCCTGCCGCGCCGTTGGCGTCAATCAGCGCGAAGGCATTGCCCAGCGACTGCGACAGGGTCACGCCGTGACGATGGGCGACAATACCACCAGAGAGACCGTAGCTCAGTTGGCGGTTATCGCTGCTGTAGTCGTAACCGGCATTCACGGTGCCGTAGGCAGAACGGTAGCTGCCGTACAGACTGCTGCTGCCCGGATCGCCGCCTTCGCTTTGCCGTTGTTTCAGGTTATAAGTCAGCCGACGGTCTTCCAGCAGCGAGCCATTGATGCCCACTTCGTGCTGAGTAGCGCGATCGCGCTGGTCAGTGGTGCGCCAGGTTGCCTGCGCATGCGACAGCCAGCGATCCAACGGCACGCTCAGGCTGAGCGACAGCGTACGGTCGTTGTCGCTGTCATGTGAGTCGGTAAACTGGCCGCTGAGGTTATAGCTCACGCCCCACAGATTGCCGTTCAGGCCAATGGACAGGTTTTTATCCTGCTGCTCGCGATCCCAGTACTCCTGCTGCGAGCCAGAGGCGTAGAAACTGATACCAGAAAACAACGTCTGGCTGACAGTGAACTGAGCTTCATTGCGCAGGTGATCGCCGCCGTTGATACCCTTCTGGTTGGCGTCGGAGAAGTTGAAATAACCGCTGCTGGTGTAGCGGTAGTAGCTTAGCGACACGCTGGTGCCGCTTTCCGGTAGGTCTTTGATGTACTGGGTGCGCCAGCTGTAGCCATGATAGCTTTCATCATTATCAAGCTGAGTGTCCGCGCGGCTGACGTCCATCGATACTGCTCCCAGAACGCCAAGCGTAGAGCCGAGGCCCAGCGCCAGCGCTCGGTAGTCCTGCGAGGCGTTCAGGCCGCCGTAAAGCGTGAACGCGTTGTTCAGACCATAGCTGGCGGTGCTTTCAAGGAACTCCGGCTCGTGGCTGTCCTGCGAGCTGGCAGCGCGAAAGCGCCCCGCGGTGACGCTGTATTTTAGATAACCCGGTCTTTGCATCTGCGGCAGCGCGGAGAACGGCTGGACGAAATGACGTATGCTGCCGTCGGCTTCTTCGATAGTGACGTCTAAGTCGCCGCTGAACGCCGAAGGGTAGAGATCGTTGATTTCAAAAGCCCCCGCCGGAACGTTGCTTTGATACAGGATGTAGCCGTTTTGCCGTACCGTAACGATAGCGCTGGAGTTGGCGATGCCGCGAATGGTCGGCGCAAAACCGCGCTGGCTGTTGGGTAGCATGGTTTCATCAGAGTACAGCCGCACGCCGGTAAACTGATAGCTGGAGAACACCGTGCCTTCGGTGGCGCTCTCGCCTATCACCAGCTGCGATTTCAGGCTTTTGATATCCCGTTGTAGCCAGCTATTAATGCTATCCCAACGCGTGTCATTATCGCTGTGCGCCCAGGTCGAGTAATTGCGTAGTCGCCAGGGGCCGATGTTGGCGCCATTTTGCATATTCAGATACTGGCGCCGATCGCTGTCGTTGTCGTACTGGTTTTGCGAACCGCTAAAGTTGTAGTTGGTGAACAAAACCGGCATCCCGTCGTCCCAGCGAGCAGGATCTACATAGCCGCGGGCGTCACGGTAAAGGGCAATCTGCGGCACGCTGAGATTCAGTCGGCTGTGGTTGATATCAAACTGTGAGATGCTGCCGGGAATCGCCTGCGTCAGGTCGGCAACCGTCGTGGCGTTGTCCTGCTCCGCCCACTGTGGATAGTTGTCGATTTTAAAGCCCAGTTCACGCAATTGCCCGAGGGTGAACTGAGGAATCAACTGGTGTTCTTTACCTGCAACGAACGGCAGCTTACGCTGGCCGGTTTTCTTGTTGTTAATATAAATATCAACAATATATTCGCCGGGAAGCTGGGCGTTATTCTGCGAAAATACCGCCAGATCCACCGCCTGTTGGCCGCTTTTCTCCGTTTCCAGAAGGGTTGGATCAAAGTAGAAGTCACCGGCCCAGGCATGGCCGGAGGCCAGGCATCCGCTGGCGATTGCGCAGTGCAACCAGAAGGCAAGTGGCTTCACGGTTGATAAATTCGGCGTTCTTTGCGTCATATCGCTTGTCATTCCCTGAGAGCTATCATCGTGAGGCGCGGCTTATTGCAGCGTCTGGGTTTCTGTTTTGGTGGTACCGCCATAGTCGTTGATCGCGGCCCACTGCACCGTTTTCCCTGCGGCGGCGGGGACCGCCAGCCGTTTATGCTCGCCGGGAGCGATGTAATCGATTTTATTCGTGAGATCGGTTTTCCCTAGCGCAAGACCGGCGAATACGACGTGATAAGCCGATGGGTTATATATATCTAACTCATTATTGCTATATTTATATTCAAGAGATTTATAAGCGTCGTAAGGCTTGCCGACTAAATTTGTCGGGCGATAAAATAGTTTTATTCGTGTTTTAAATACCAGCGTTAGCGTATTATTATTCGCATCGGTGGTTTGGTTTTTGGCAGGAATAGCGCGCACATTAATAAAGAACAACGATTCTTTATCGTTAGCAATGTTTTCAGATGATTTTATAATTCGTAATGATGAATCGTTATCAGCATCGAGGCGAAAAAGCGGCGGCGTAATAATAAAGGGGCCTCGTGCGGTTCCCTGTGCATTGTCGACCCACGACTGCAATAAATAAGGCAGACCTTCACTGCGGTTAGCCACCGGCAGCGCGGCCTCTTTTTTCCCGGCATCGTAGATGACACGGGTTCTCTGTAGCACAATACCGCCAGCGAGGCTTTGGCTGACCCAACTGCCCAGCACCAATGCCAAAGCGAGCGCGGTGTTTTTTTTCATCGCTGTAATCCTTAACCTGATGTCAAAAAACGTCTCTTTCCATCTCAGCGGGAAGAAGGGATGGAAAGAGACGGTATACGGGATTAGCGGTAGTCGATGGTGACGTCAACGCTGGCGTTGGCTTCGCCTGGGGAGATCTCTTTAGAATCTACAGTGGAGACGTAATAGGCTTGTAGCCCTACGATAGTGGTGCCATCGGCTTCCGGGGCAAAACTGATTTTTGAATCAGCCGCGGGCAGCTTATTCAGCACCATCGTTGCGTTGTCGCTGGCTCTTGCGATACGGATGCCCACGCCGGTTGCGGCGGTATCCATGCTGCTAACGGCGACCAGATCGTCGTGATCGGCTACGGTGCCGCCAGCGCGCGTTTCCAGCCACAGTTGGAACGAGTTGTCCGTTGTGCCATCAACGTGCTCCCACGGGGTGGCTGGGCAGTTTTCCAACGGAATATTAACCGGAATCGCCGGGCTGGTATCACCGACAGTTTTAAACTGCGCGGCGTAATGACCCAGTTCCACGTTGATGACGTCACCATCGGCGAATTCACAGGTGCTGGTTAGAATTTCACCCGTAAATTCAATTTTACCGTCCGTCGCCCATGCGCTTCCCGCAGAAAGCGCCAGCAAGCTAACCGCTATAGATTTTGCAATTTTGTTCATTAAAGTCCCTCTTATTTGATAAACCTGTTAGCAATTAAATTAATGAAAAGACAAAGATCAAAATTAATTGCTGGGCAATGGTATTCGATATGCGCTGGCAGTCATATTAATAAGCGAGATTTTCAGATTATATTTATTAAAAATGAACGAGCTAACTGCTATTACATTTAAATAATTTTAAATTGGTGGGGATTCAAAATATTGTAATCACGAATATTGGCTGTTAAGTGATATACTTGTGATGATATTAAGGCTTTTGTTATTCATCTGAGTATTTTTCGCAAAATCCATTCAATTCCTTGCATTACTGTTTATTCATCCCAGCATGTTCTCTGCTTTAAAATCATACAGATGTAAACGATTGCGGATGCGGATGACCAATCGTGTTGGTTAAAGGTGATGTTTGTCACAATTATTTCGTAAATGTGAACGGTAGTACTCTTCAGAATGTGGTTTGAGTCATTAGACTAGGGCTTCCAAAACAGGAGGACCCATGGCTTTGCATTCCACGCGCTGGCTGGCGCTCGGTTATTTCACCTATTTCTTTAGCTACGGTATCTTTCTGCCTTTCTGGAGCGTCTGGCTCGAAGGGTTAGGGCTGACGCCGGAAACCATCGGTTTACTGCTGGGCGCGGGGCTGATTGCCCGTTTTCTCGGTAGTTTGCTGATTGCGCCGCGTGTGAGCGATCCCTCCCGGCTGATCTCAGCGTTACGTATTCTGGCTCTGTTGACGCTGGTGTTTGCGCTGGCCTTCTGGGCGGGAACCAACGTGGCGTGGCTGATGGTGGTGATGATCGGCTTTAACCTTTTTTTCTCACCGCTGGTACCGCTGACCGACGCGCTGGCCAACACCTGGCAGAAACAAATCACCATGGATTACGGTCGGGTGCGACTATGGGGATCCGTGGCTTTTGTGATCGGCTCCGCGTTAACCGGCAAACTGGTGAGCCTGTTTGACTATCGGGTGATCCTGGTCCTGCTATCGCTTGGCGTCGCCTCGATGCTGCTGGGCATGATGATTCGCCCGAGCGTGCAGCCAGCGGGTGAAAACCGTCAGCAGGAGAGTGCGGGATGGCCCGCCTGGCGCGCGCTGATAACCCAGAGCTGGCGTTTTCTTGCTTGCGTGAGTCTGCTACAGGGGGCGCATGCTGCGTATTATGGTTTCAGCGCCATCTATTGGCAGTCTGCTGGATATTCCGCTTCGGCGGTGGGCTATTTATGGTCACTAGGTGTGGTGGCGGAGGTGATTATTTTCGCGCTTAGTCACAAGCTGTTCCGTCGCTTTAGCGCCCGCGATCTGCTGCTGCTTTCCGCCGTTTGCGGGGTGGCGCGTTGGGGATTGATGGGCTGGAGCACCGAGCTGCCGTGGCTGATCGTGGTGCAAATCCTCCATTGCGGAACCTTTACCGTCTGCCACCTGGCGGCAATGCGTTATATCGCGGCACGCCAGGGGAGCGAAGTTATTCGTTTGCAGGCGGTGTATTCCGCGATAGCGATGGGCGGCAGTATCGCCATCATGACCGTATTCGCGGGCTATCTGTACCAGAATCTGGGCAGCGGCGTGTTCTGGGTGATGGCGCTGGTGGCGCTCCCGGCAATCGTTCTGCGCCCGAAGGTGGTCGCGCAGCCTGCAACGTTATGATTCGAGAATTTTGCGGATCTGCTGCTGCTGATGCGGCGTAAGCGCCAGATCCGCATGAATCAACGGGGGTGAAAATAGCGGTAGTGGCGTGGTGTACGGCGTAATAATCAGCGTTACACCGCGCGGAGCACCCTCTTTTTGAAAGTCCTGCATCGGCATATGTTTTACGTTGAGCGGCAGCAGCGTCAGTTCGCGTAGCTGTTGCTCTATATGCACTTCAAGTTGTTCATTACTACCGGTCAGCAGGATTATCTGCTTTTCGTGTAAATCCTTCTCCTGCATCAGCCAGGCGCCGAAAATAACGGCCACCAGCCCGATCTCTTCTTCGGAAAATTGCACATCGTATTCGGCCTCGAAGCCGTGAATCGCCTCGCGGGTAGTACGAACCAGCCGGGGATAAAGGCGGCTGAACTCCTCCGGCAGCGTGTTATCAATGCCGATGGCAAACACGCTGCGGTTCAGTGCCTGAGCCAGGTGGATATACAACTGGTCATTCAGCCCTTGCTCATCGCTGAAGCGCACATTGCCATACTCGCGAAAACGTAGCACCAGCCGCGCAATAGCAAGACGCAGGCGGCGATCCTGATGGTGATTATCGCGAATCGGGTCGGGGATACGAAGCATTGAGAACAGCAACGCCATAAACAGCGATTCGCCCAGTGGTGCACTCTGCATGACGTGGCGCTGCCAGTGACGGCCAATTTCCTCTGCGAGCGGATATTCCGCGCAGGATTGCGCCCAGCGTTGCTGGAGTGGGTTAAACTCCGGGGTGATCCCCGCGTGGTGCTGTAGCAGGCAATACTGTAAATACAGACGCAGGAACTGGATGTCACGACACTCAAACGGTTTCTGCAAGCGCCGGGAACACAGATTAATGAGCGCATGCAGATTGGTGTCGTCATACAGCGTACGTGCGATCCCCCTTTGTTTAAGTTCTGCTTTTAACGCCGGGGTAAACTGCTGAGCGATAAAGGCAGGGCAAATCCGCAGGCCACGGCGCAGCCACTGCAACAGACACAGACGTTGATTTAGCGGGGTTCCTTCGATCGTATAGCCACCATTCTGCGCGGTGGCTATCGCGAGCCGGTGATAGCGCTGGATTTCGAGTCCTGCGCCAATAATATCTTCCTGAACCGTGGCATCATCGACGCCGTTGAGGCTGCTGAAGGTTTGTGTAGTCGCGATTTGCCCCGGCAGGAAAAGCGTCAGCAGCACCTGGCAACGGCGCTGGGGAGCGGAAAGTACAGATGGTGGGGCAAGCGTTGACATCATCTGTAGGATCTCCCGTGAGTATGTTTGATAAGAATAGCTAAAGTTTGCTCATAGATTTTGAGAATGGAATGCTTTCCACCAGGAATGCTGGAGAGCGTCACAGAATTTTTAACGTGCGGAACAGATAGCGGTAGTGGAACGCAGCGCGTTAATCCGCTTTTTCACTGTTTTATCTTTTGTTTAGATATGCCAGAGATGTACTGCATGTCATGTTAAACATGATGGAGAATATTTTATTCCGCTATGGGGTTCCGTTCACCCCAGCGTTATCACTTCTCTGAATCAGAGATACCCGTGAACGTGCAAGGGAGGCTCACCGCCGCCTCCCTTGCATCCCAGGCTCCCGGCGGGAAAATCGTCGCGATGCGATTCATTCGTCTTATGCCGTCTGCCTGTCGGGTCGGGGACGAGCCTGCGTCCCTGCAGGCCGTCCCCTCTGCCCGCATCCATGCGGGCAGACCCGGTCAGCCGTCAACGACTCATCGATTTTCAGCCGGACCGGGGTCATCGCTTCAACGCTCTGACTTCCAGTGAAACCCGTTTTGCTGTTTAAACAAAAAACGCAGATGGTCAGGTGTGGGCTGGTCCGGCTGAAAATTGCCGACGTGTTTCCGTAAGGCCGGGAGAGCCAGCATGGATGCTGGCTCAGGGCGCGCTTTGCAAGGACGCTACCTCGCGCCCGGCCCGGTAGCCTGGAGGAATAAGCGGAGGGTATTGCGTAGCAACAATTTTCCCGCGGGGAGCCGGGATTGTTAAGGGTACGGCGATAGTACCCTTAACACGTTCACAGGCAGTATCGTTTCAGAGAAGTGAAAAACATAAGGTGAACGTAGCAATATACCGGAGGCAACAGATTCATTACCTCCGAAACAGCTGTCTGGCGTTACTTACCACGGCTCAGCGTTAATCCCACATCACCACCTGGATGCACAGACAACAGCGTCTCCTTTGAGTAACCGCTTTCGCTCATCAGGCAGGCGCAGGCGGCGTCAAAGATAGCCAGCACCAGTAAAATAGAGGTGGTGGCTAACATGTTCAGCGGGTCGGCCTCACGCTGGACGCCGGTGGAAATCACCAATCTCGACGCTTTAGCAATGGCTGAATCGGCGTTTTCAGTCACGCTCAGAATCGGCACATTTCGCGCATTCAGCCCGGGCAACAGCCGGGTGAGTTCGTCCGAATTCCCCCCACGCGACAGCATAATCACCAGGTCGTTGTCGCGTAAAAAACCGAGATCGCCATGCGCCGCGTCCGTCGCGTTGAGGTAGATCGCCGGGCGTTCCACGCACGCAAGCATATGCGCCACTTTACGCGCCGCAATGCCGGAGGTACCGACGCCAGTGACAACGATTTTGCTCCGGCAACCGCGCAGCTCCGCCATTAGCGACTGCCAGAGCGGTTCAGTCAGATGCTGCCCCAGACCCGCCAGGGCATCGCTATAGAGCTGAAATACGCCGGTAGCCTGAGACCAGGAGTTACTCATGCTTCCTCCTGCATCAACTGGCGATATTTCATATGATCCTGATACATCTCGTGGAATACCCGATATTTGCGATCGTAGTACTGCTTAATGCGATTTGTTTGCGGGGTAACCGTTTTACCAATCCGACTCATCGCCGACATCGCTTCCGGGAAGGTTTCGAATACGCCCGCGGCGATAGTTCCCATCATGGCGCCACCCAGCAGCATGGCCTCGCTCTCTTCAGGCAGCAGCATGGCGCAGCCGGTGGCGTTGGCATGTTCCTGAACGAAGATCGGGTTTTTCGTCCCGCCGCCGCTGGCCATTATCGTATCGATGGTGTAGCCGCTTTGATTCATCGTTTCAATGATATGGCGGGTTCCCAGCGCAATGGCCTGGATGGTCGCAAGGTACTGTAGCGCCATATCTTCCGGCGTACGTGACAGCTTCAGTCCGGTGATTGCGCCCGTGAGCGTTGGGTTAGCGCGCGGCGAGCGGTTGCCGTGGAAATAGGGCAGGATGTGCATGTCGCGGGTTAAAAACGCGATATCTTCCGGCTCACCGGCCATTTTACGCAACAGCGCATTCAGCACTTCGTAAATGGTTTGCCCCTGAGATTTAGCCTGCGCCAGCAGGGTTTCGTAGCAAGGATGCGACTGAATAACGTGGTCGATTAACGCCCCGGTTGCCGACTGCCCACCTTCGTTAAGCCAGTATTCTGGCAGTACGGCTGAGTAGTAAGGACCCCAGACGCCGCCGATAAAACGTGGCTCTTTGGAAATTGCCATGTGTCCGGTAGAGGTGCCGCCAATCAGCGCGATACGACGGTCAAAATCCGCCACCTCGCCGGAAACACCGCTTGCCCCGAGCGTGCCGAGGGTACCGGCGTGGGCATCGATGATCGAGACGCTGACAGCTGTCCCCGGAATCAGCCCCATTTCGCTGGCGGCGCGCGCAGACAGCCCGTGACCGAGCGGTTCGCCCATGGTTTTCACGTAGCGACCAATTTTGGCGGCATCATGCTCCAGCAAATCTTCCAGCCCAATCTGGCGAAAATAGCTGGCATCCCATTTGTCTTCATGGCCCATATAGGTCCATTTACACACCGTCGAACACAATGAGCGCGTGTCATCGCCCGTTGCGCGCCAGGTCAGGAAATCGGGCAGGTCAAAATAGTAGCCCGCATTAGCCCATGTATTGGGCATATGCTGCTTCAGCCACAGCAGTTTTGGCGTCTGCATTTCCGGGGAGATAATGCCGCCAACGTAGTCCAGCACCCGATGATGCAGGGCGTTGATACGCTCGGCCTGAGTAATGGCGCGGTGATCCATCCATACAATGATGTTCTGTTCACTGCGCCCGGACGGGCTGATGGTCAGCGGTTTACCTTCTTTGTCCAGCACCACCAGTGAACAGGTCGCGTCAAAGCCCAGACCTTTCACCTGGATAGGGTTGATATCCGACTGGTTAATCGCATCGCGAACCGCGTTACACACCGCCTGCCAGATGTTATCGGAAGACTGCTCAACAAAATCGGCCTGCGGGCGGTAAATCTCGATGGCCCGACTGGCCTGACCGACCATTCTGCCGTTGAGATCAAACACGCCAGCACGGGCGCTTCCGGTTCCGACATCCACACCAATAAAGTAACTTGCCATAATTTTTTCTCCTGAAATCAGGCTTTACGATTCTGTAATGCGATAAAGAGGATCAGCACCGCGCCCCACAGCGCCATCGTCAGATAGCTGCTGACCCCCAGCAAGTTAAGGCCGCTTTCCAGCATTTGCAGCACAATCAGTGCCAGCACCAGGCCGATAATGCGCCCGAAGCCGCCATCCGGGTTGATACCACCGAGGACGGAGGCAAGGATGGTGACCAGCAGGTAGGATTCACCGTATCCGGCTTTAGCTGAGTTGAATTTCGCCATCATCAAAATGGCGGCGACCCAGCCGAGCAGGGCAGAAATCACGTACACCGAAATTTGTACCCTCACGGTATTCACGCCGCTGTAGCGGGTAGCCTGTTCATTGGAACCAACGAGATACAGGCTGCGCCCAAGCGTGGTGTGTTCCAGCAGTACCCACAGCAGGATTGCTACCAGGAAAAAGAGCAGTAGCGCCACCGGAATACCGGCAATCGTGGCGTTGCCGAGATATTGAATGGCGGTCGGGAAACCGGAAATCACCGTCCCGTTGGAAAGCAGAATATTCAGCCCGGAGATAAGCGTCATCGTGCCGAGCGTGGCGAGAATAGGCGAGACCCCGACCCAGGCAATCAGCGCACCGTTGAGCGTGCCGATAGCCACCGCCACGGCAGCGCCAGCCAGCAGCGCCAGCACCAGAAACAGCGGGTTATCCGGATGGGTGACGATAATCGCCGCCATCACCAGCGAGCAGGCGTTCGCCCCGGCAATAATCGACAGGTTAATACCGCCGGTCAGCATGGTCATGCCCATCCCGAGGGCCAGCATGCCGAGGATTGGTAGCTGTGAGCCAATCGACTGGAAGTTAGCGACGCTAAAGAAACGGCTGCCGAGCAGGGCCGAGAAGACCAGGGCGACGACCACAATAATCACGCATTGCAGACGAATGATGGCATCACCGGGTAAAAATCTGGCGATTGTTTTCATCTCAAAGCTCCCTTGCCAGTTTGCGTTTTTCGTTCCAGGCCGTGGCGCTAATGCTGACCAGGATAATGGCGCCGCTGAACACGGTGTGCCAGTAAGAGGAGACACTGAGCAGCGTCAGGCCATTTTGTAAGAAGGCCAGCAGAACCACGCCGAGCAGGGTTCCGGTCAACGTACCGCGCCCGCCGCTCATGCTGGTTCCGCCGAGTACTACTGCTGCCAGCACCGTCAGCTCAAAGCCGAGCAGCGAATTGGGCGCAACTGACTGGGTGATTTGTGCCTGAACCACGGCGGCAATGCCTGCCAGAATGCCCATGTAGCCATAGACGTAAAAATGCAGCTTCAGCAGATTCAGCCCAAGGCGCGAGGCCGCGTCGCGGTTGCCGCCCATGGCGTAAACCTGACGGCCAAGACGGGTATAGTTCATCAGCACGGCGGTAAAGATGATCACCGCCGCCAGGCACAGCAGGGGCAGGGTCAAACCGTAGTCGTAGCCATCCGCCGCGGTGAACGAGAACCAGTTAATGCCGTTCATAAACCAGTCCGGGAAGCCATACAGCCAGGTGCCTTTGGTGGCGTAAACCAGCAGGCCGTAGTAGACGTTCAGCGTCGCGATGGTAATGATGATTGCCGGGACGCGCAGCCAGTAGACCAGAAAACCGTTGATCAGCCCCAGCAGCAGGCCTACCGCAATGGCAATGATTAACGCCAGCGCGAAGTTGCCGCCGTGACCGATAACCCAACTGGCCATTGCATACTGGGCTATCGCGGTCATCGCCGGAAATGAGATGTCGATCCCGCCGGAAATCAGCACCACAAACAGTCCACAGGCCAGGATGCCGAGAATCGCGTAGCTGGTGGCCACATCCGTCAGGTTCCCCAAAGACAAGAACTCGTCGGTGCTGACGCTCAGCCCAACGGCAAGGGCTACAACCAGCAGGCCCAGCCAGAACTCATGTTGCCCGATTAAACGGGAGAGATGCATCTTATTCATTGATTACCTCGACCACTTCAGCAATCTCCTCTTCACGGCATTGATGAGGATTAAATTCCGCCACCAGCTTGCCGCGACGCATTACCAGCACGCGGTGGCTGTTGTAATACGCTTCCGGGATTTCATCGCAAATCATCAGCACCGCCATACCCTGTTCCGCCAAATCGCGGGCTATCTGGTAAATGCCCTCTTTGTTGGCGATATCCACGCCGACGGTAGGCGAGTCGAGGATCAGGATACGGGGATTGGTCGCCACCCATTTGGCAATGGCGATACGTTGGGCATTACCGCCGGAAAGGGTTTTGACCGGCAAGTGCGGATCGGACACTTTGATATTCAGTTCGCGGATTAAATCGGCGACCAACTTTTGCGCTTTACGATGATCGAGCAGGCCGCTACCGGTGTGCAGTTGATCAAACACCGTGACGATGGTGTTGTCATAGATCGACTGCTCCATGATCAGCCCCTGCGTCAGGCGATCTTCTGAGACATAGCCGATCCCGTGTTGGATGGCGTCATGGTTATTGCGCAGAGTAACCGGCTGACCGTTAATGCGAATCTCGCCGTTTTCCGGATGCGTCATACCAAACAGGCTCAGACAAAGCTCAGTGCGCCCGGCACCCAGCAGACCAACAATGGAGACGATCTCGCCGCCGTGCAGCGACAGATTAATGTTTTGGTATTTGCCTCTGCGGCTCAGATTGCGCAGCTCAAGCAGCGGCTCTTGCTCAATCGCGGGCCTTTCCGGCAGTGGGCTGTAGTGGAAGCGTTGTCCGGTCATCAGGAAGGCCAGCTCGTGGCTGTCGAGTTCGCTGGCAGGGTATGTGCCCACCAGTTTGCCGTCGCGCATTACGCTGATGCGATCCGCCACTTCCATCACCTCATCCAGACGATGGCTGACAAACACGACGCAAATTCCGGCCGCTTTCAGTTCATTAACTACCCGCAGCAGGCCATTAACCTCCTGGCGGGTTAGCGAGGCGGTGGGCTCGTCCATAATCACCAGACGCGCGTCGGCGGCTATCGCCCGGCAAATGGCGACCAGCTGTCGATCAGCAATTGAGAGTTTTTCAACTTTTTTATCGGGATCGATATTCACCCCGATACGTTTCATGGCTGCCAGCGCCTGCTGTTTCATGGCGCCACGACGCACCCAGATATCGCCACCCGGTAGATAGCGGTTGACCGCGATATTTTCTGCGACGCTAAAATTGGGGAACAACGACAGGTCCTGATAAATAACCTGAATGCCATAATGGGAAGAGAGCTGCGGCGTCAGATGATGGAACAGTTTTCCGTCGAGTAAAATTTGCGCGCCTTTTTCCGGGTGATAAACCCCGGAGATCACTTTAATAATGGTACTTTTACCACAGCCGTTTTGACCCGCCAGACAGTGAACTTCGCCTTTTCTTAGCGTCAGATTCACGTTATCCAGCGCCAGCACGCCCGGGAATTGTTTGCTGATATTCTCAAGAGTGATAAATGCGGTGGTGTCTGCCATGGACAATACCCCTGCGCGCGTCCGGGGGGACGCTGAGTGTTAGTTTGGTTGATAGCGCCGACCAGACGGTCGGCGTTAAGGTTCCCTGGTGTTGGCTAAAGCCTTAGAAACCAAGTGATTGTGCGTTGTCTTTGGTGACTTCGAGGATCTTGTTAAAGCGGATCACTTTCTTCTCCGTGTCGATATCGGCTTTCCCTAAACCATCGATACTCAGATCGGCGTTCACTTCTTTGCCCTGCAACAGCTGATCGGCAACGGTGACCAGCGCGTAGCCCGCGTCTTTTGGATCCCACAGCAGCGCTTTTTTGATATCACCGCGCATCAGGTAAGGTGCTGCCTGCGCTGGCATAGCGATCCCGACGACGGCGATCTTATCTTTGGCGCGTTTTTTCTGCACAGCCTGACCCGCACCAATTGGACCCAGTGAGCCGAAGCCGATAATGCCCTTCATCTGTGGGTAGGTTTTCATCAGATCCAGCGTTGTGGCGTAGGATTTATCGATACTTTCCGCGACCGGCAGACGTGAAGTGACTTCGAACATTTCCGGATATTTTTCTTTCTGGTACTTAATTGCATAATCCGCCCACGCGTTATGCAGTGGGACTGTCAGCGAACCAACATAGATGGCATATCCGCCTTTGCCGCCCATATTTTTCGCTAACTCATCGACGTTGGCCTGGGCGTATTTTTCACTGTCGATGGTTTCGATATCCCACTGGCCAATTTGCTCATCCGGGGATTCGTGCGTTAGCACCACGATGCCTTTATCGCGCGCTTTTTTCAGTACCGGCTCAAGGACCTTGGCATCATTCGGCACCACGATGATCGCATTAACGTTTTTGGCGATCAGATCCTCAATCACTTTCACCTGCTGCGCCGGGTCCGGCGTTGAAGGCCCGGTCTGGTAAGCATTCACATCCAGTTTTTTTGCTGCTTCATTTACGCCGGTTTCCATCCGGTTAAACCATGGGATCCCGGTGACTTTGGCAACCACAGCAATTTCATATTTTTCCGCCGCAAAGGACGTGCCGGACAACATGCATGCAGAAACCAGGGTTGCACTGAGTAATGCGAGTTTGAATTTCATAGTTGTACCTTTCGTAGGGGGCAGGACATGTCACGGCGTGAAGTTAACAATGAATGGAAGAGGGAATGAATCATAAGTTTGATAAATGTGATATACGCCCATTATTGTGAATTTATGGAAATAAAATAGTTAGCAATTGGTTAAATTTGCATGATTTTACATTCAATTGCTCAAATTTAGTGTTAATTAAATATTAAAATGAAACTATAAATTAACATTTTATTATCATTTGACTTAAGTTATGACGCTGAAAAGGTGTTTGGGCGGAATTTCCTGAAGAAGAAATTATCGAAATTGAGAACTGAATCGATACCGGAAAAGGGTGCTCAATATTTTTTCGTTCAATGGTATCCTCAGCACACTTTCGCCAAACCCGGCATCATTATTTGTGGCGGTGTAGATTTTCATCGTGGAGAACTCATGCAAGGCGTTAAACGTATCATTATCACGTTGTTTCTCGCTGTCCTGTCCTTTGGCGCAGGCGCGCATCCCCACAGCTTTATCCATCTGAAAACTGAGGTAGTGAGCGAGAATGACCAGTTCGTCGCGCTGAAAATGCGCTGGACGATGGATGAAATTACCTCGGCGGATCTGCTTTACGATGCGGGAAATGCCAAACCTGGTGATGAGATCTGGAAGAAACTGGCGGCGGAAGTGATGGCCAACGTTCTCGGGCAGCACTATTTCACCGAAGTGTGGCACGACGGGAAAAAGGTAAAGTTTAAAAACAGGCCGACGGAATATGGCATGGCGCGGGAGGAACACCAGGCAGTGCTGACGTTCGTTTTGCCGCTGGCCGAAGCTCAGCCGCTGAGTGGTCAAAAATATACCCTTTCAACCTTCGACCCGACCTACTACGTTGATATGAGCTATGACAAAGACAGCGACGCCAGGCTGGGGCAGGCCATAAGCCAGAAATGCCGGATTTCAGTACATACGCCGACGCCCAATGAACAAACGCTGAGCTTTGCGCAGTCGCTGGATAAAGAAGACGCACCGCCGGAGGATATGGAGTTGGGTAAACAGTTTGCACAGACGGTAACGCTGCAATGTCAGTAGTTTATCAACAACGTGCAGCCAGACGTCGCTGGCTGACGCTATGGCCGCTGGCGGTCTTTTTGCTGCTGGCGGCAGGCGGCATACTGTGGTTATGGCAGGCCTGGCCACAGGTGATGATGAAAAGTGTCGTCTGGCAGCGCGATGTTAACCAACAGATGAGTGGGTTGCTGAAAGCGGTTGCCGCCAGTCCGACCCAGGCCGGGGGATCGCTGTTGTTGTTTAGTTTTCTCTACGGCGTTCTTCATGCGCTGGGGCCGGGACATGGAAAAATCGTCATTGCTACCTGGCTGGCAACGCATCCCTCGAAGCTGAAGTCGAGTATTGGTCTGACGCTGGCCTCATCTTTATTACAGGGGCTGGTCGCCATCGGACTGGTGGTTGTGGTGCTTACCATCTTGCAGTTGCCTGCACGACAGCTACATATGAGTAGTTTCTGGCTGGAGAAAGGGAGTTATGCGCTGGTTGGCGTGTTGGGTGTTTTATTGTGCGTCCGTGCGCTGAAGAAATTGCGCCAGCTGCTGCGCCGTCCAAAATTCACTGCCTTCACGCCGCATCATGTGCATCACGAGGGTTGCGGCTGCGGGCATCAGCATTTGCCCGATCCTGAACAGTTGCGAAGCGGGGATGACTGGCGCGCCCGGCTGATGATCGTGCTGTCTATGGGGATGCGCCCGTGCTCGGGGGCCATTATGGTTTTACTGTTCAGCAAAGTGGTTGGCGTGTTTAGCTGGGGTATGGCGTCGGCGCTGGCGATGGCGGCAGGAACCTCTTTGACGATTACGTCACTGGCTCTGCTGGTACACAGTTTCCGCTCGCTGGCGGTGAAACTTAGCGGGCATAAAGCGCCGGTATTGTGGCGACAGATTGGCTGGACGACGCTGGCATTAGCCGGTGGTGCGGTGCTGATCGCTGCTGCGGTAGTGATGTGGATGAGTGCGGTGCCGGTAGGGCGAGGGATAAGACCGTTTTAGCACTGTTGTAGGATGAATGCCTGATGGCGCTTCGCTTATCAGGCCTACGGGGAACTTCCCTGGTAGGCCGGATAAGGCGCTAGCCGCCATCCGGCATCAACGATTAGCGCTTCAGCGCATCGCTCAGTTCGTCACGCATGTTAGCCAGCATGGCTTTCACTACGCGCGGGTTACCTGCAACGATGTTGCCGGTCGCCATGTAGTTATGACCACCGGTAAAGTCGCAAACCAGTGCGCCAGCTTCACGGGCAATCAGCTCACCTGCGGCGAAATCCCACGGGCGCAGGCCAATTTCGAAATACCCGTCAACTCGGGCTGCGGCAACGTAGGCCAGATCCAGCGCAGCAGAACCGGTGCGGCGGAAGTCCGCGCATTCGGTAAACATGTTGCCAAGAATTTTCATGTAAGAAGCGGCGTGCTGTTTGGCTTTGAACGGGAAACCGGTGGCGATGATGGTGCCATCCAGATCGCGGGCGGTGCTGCCACGCAGACGGTAGCCGTTCAGCTGTGCACCCTGGCCACGGGTTGCGGTGAACAGTTCGTTACGCATTGGATCGTAAACAACGGCGACTTCAGTACGGCCTTTGATGCGTACTGCGATGGATACCGCGAAGTGCGGCAGACGTTTTACGAAGTTGGTGGTGCCATCCAGTGGATCGATAACCCATTGAACATCCAAATCTTCACCAACATGTTCACCGCTTTCTTCGGTGATGATGGTGTGCTGCGGGTAAGATTTGCGAATCGTTTCGATAATAATCGCTTCGGCGGCTTTATCGACGTTAGTCACGAAATCATTGCTGCCTTTCTGGCTGGTTTCTACAGAGTCTGGGGTTTCGTAGTGTTTGGCAATTACATTACCCGCCTTGCGCGCTGCGCGCACGGCGATGGTCAGCATCGGATGCATCGGTCTCTCTCACTGGATGTTAAAGAACGGGAAAACGGCGCAGAGTATAGCAGCGAGTTCGGAATATGTCTTCGTTTTATGATAATATGCCCGAATAATCTTTAGCCGAAGAAATACAATGCTGCAAAATATTCGAATCGTGCTGGTGGAAACCTCTCACACTGGCAACATGGGCTCTGTAGCCCGCGCAATGAAAACCATGGGTTTAACCAATCTGTGGCTGGTAAATCCACTGGTTAAACCGGACTCCCAGGCCATCGCCCTGGCAGCGGGTGCCAGTGATGTGATCGGCAGCGCGCAGATCGTCGATACGCTCGATGAAGCGCTGGCGGGCTGTAGCCTGGTGGTAGGCACCAGTGCTCGTTCCCGCACGCTGCCGTGGCCGATGCTGGATCCGCGTGAATGCGGTTTAAAAAGTGTCTCTGAAGCGACGAGCTCGCCGGTGGCGCTGGTCTTTGGTCGTGAACGTGTTGGTTTGACCAACGAAGAGCTGCAGAAGTGCCATTATCACGTCGCCATTGCCGCGAACCCGGAATACAGTTCGCTCAACCTGGCGATGGCAGTGCAGGTCATCTCTTATGAAGTGCGCATGGCCTGGCTGGCGACGCAGGAAAGCGACAAGACCGTAGATTACGAAGAAGCAGAGTATCCGCTGGTTGATGATTTAGAGCGTTTTTACGGTCATCTGGAGCAAACGCTGCTGTCAACCGGGTTTATCCGTGAAGGGCACCCGGGGCAGGTGATGAATAAGCTGCGCCGTCTGTTTACCCGTGCGCGTCCAGAAAGCCAGGAGTTGAACATCCTGCGCGGGATTTTAGCTTCAATCGAGCAGCAGAATAAAAGCAAGTAACTGTACTAATGCCGGATGCGCTTCGCTTATCCGGTCTACAGGCCGCACGATTCGTAGGCCGGATAAGCGAAGCGCATCCGGCAAGTGAAAATGGCACTGAAGGTTAAATACCTGACTAAATTAGTCAAGTAAATAGTTGACTGATTTAGTCGGGAATGTCAGACTTGCCCCTGCTATGCAATACCCCCATTTTACAATAAAAAACCCCGGGCAGGGGCGAGTTTGAGGCTAAGTAAGACATGAGACTGACATCAAAAGGGCGTTATGCCGTGACCGCAATGTTGGACGTTGCGCTCAACTCCGAAACGGGCCCGGTACCGTTGGCTGATATTTCTGAACGTCAGGGAATTTCCCTGTCATATCTGGAGCAGCTGTTTTCCCGTTTGCGTAAAAACGGTCTGGTTTCCAGCGTACGTGGACCAGGCGGCGGGTATCTGCTGGGTAAAGATGCCGGCAGCATCGCAGTAGGTGAAGTGATTAGCGCTGTTGACGAGTCTGTAGATGCGACCCGTTGCCAGGGCAAAGGCGGTTGTCAGGGCGGCGATAAATGCCTGACCCACGCGCTGTGGCGCGATCTGAGCGATCGTCTGACCGGTTTCCTCAACAACATTACGTTGGGCGAACTGGTAAATAATCAGGAAGTCCTGGATGTGTCTGGTCGCCAGCATACCCATGACGCTCCACGCACTAATCGTGCTCAAGACGCGATCGACGTTAAGTTACGCGCATAATAAAAGTATTTTAGAATCAGGCCGGGGTGCTACACACCCCGTTAACTCGGTCGTACATCCAGCCGGTTGCCTGATTCCTTGCATTGAAGCGATGTACGGAGTTTATAGAGCAATGAAATTACCGATCTATCTCGATTACTCCGCAACCACGCCGGTGGACCCGCGTGTTGCCGAGAAAATGATGCAGTGTCTGACCCTGGACGGAAACTTTGGTAACCCAGCGTCTCGTTCACACCGTTTTGGCTGGCAGGCTGAAGAGGCGGTAGATATCGCCCGTAACCAGATTGCCGACCTCGTGGGCGCTGACCCGCGTGAAATCGTATTTACTTCCGGTGCGACTGAATCCGATAACCTGGCGATTAAAGGTGCAGCCAACTTTTATCAGAAAAAAGGCAAGCACATCATCACCAGCAAAACCGAACACAAAGCCGTGCTGGATACCTGTCGTCAGCTGGAGCGCGAAGGGTTCGAAGTTACCTACCTCGCCCCGCAGCGTAACGGCATTATCGACCTGAAAGAACTTGAAGCGGCAATGCGTGACGACACCATCCTCGTGTCCATCATGCATGTGAACAACGAAATCGGCGTGGTGCAGGATATCGCGACTATCGGCGAAATGTGCCGTGCTCGCGGCATCATCTATCACGTTGATGCGACCCAGAGCGTGGGCAAACTGCCTATCGATCTGAGCCAACTGAAAGTTGACCTGATGTCCTTCTCCGGCCACAAAATCTATGGTCCGAAAGGTATCGGCGCGCTGTACGTTCGTCGTAAACCGCGTATTCGTATTGAAGCGCAGATGCACGGCGGCGGTCACGAGCGCGGTATGCGTTCCGGTACGCTGCCTGTGCACCAGATCGTCGGTATGGGTGAAGCTTACCGTATCGCTAAAGAAGAGATGGAAACCGAGATGGCGCGCCTGCGCAGTCTGCGTAACCGTCTGTGGAATGGCGTGAAAGATATGGAAGAGGTGTACCTCAACGGTGACCTCGAGCAGGGCGCACCAAACATTCTCAACGTCAGCTTCAACTTTGTTGAAGGCGAGTCGCTGATTATGGCGCTGAAAGACCTGGCTGTATCCTCCGGTTCTGCATGTACTTCTGCAAGCCTGGAGCCATCCTACGTGCTGCGCGCGCTGGGGATGACCGACGAGCTGGCTCACAGCTCAATTCGTTTCTCTTTAGGTCGTTTCACTACCGAAGAAGAGATTGACTACGCCATCAATCTGGTTCGCAACTCCATCGGCCGCCTGCGCGACCTTTCTCCGCTGTGGGAAATGTTCAAACAGGGCGTGGATCTGAACAGCATTGAATGGTCACATCACTAATCGGTACCGATAAGGAGAATTCAGCATGGCTTACAGCGAAAAAGTAATCGATCATTACGAGAATCCACGTAACGTGGGCTCTTTTGACAACAGCGACGAGAACGTGGGCAGCGGCATGGTGGGTGCACCGGCCTGTGGCGACGTGATGAAGTTGCAGATCAAAGTCAACAATGAGGGTATCATTGAAGACGCGCGTTTCAAGACTTACGGCTGCGGTTCCGCTATTGCTTCCAGCTCTCTGGTTACCGAATGGGTAAAAGGGAAATCTCTGGACGAAGCACAGGCGATTAAAAACACCGATATCGCCGACGAGCTTGAACTGCCACCGGTGAAAATTCACTGCTCTATTCTGGCTGAAGACGCGATTAAAGCCGCGATTGCGGATTACAAAAGCAAACGTGAAGCAAAATAATTAAGAGTTGAGGTTTTATTATGTCGATTACCTTAAGCGACAGTGCAGCAGCGCGTGTAAATACCTTCCTGGCAAACCGCGGTAAAGGGTTTGGTCTGCGTCTGGGCGTGAGAACCTCCGGCTGCTCAGGTATGGCCTATGTACTGGAATTTGTTGACGAGCCGGCGGCTGAAGATACCGTGTTTGAAGACAAAGGCGTAAAAGTCGTGATCGACGGTAAGAGCCTGCAATTCCTCGACGGTACGCAGTTAGACTTCGTCAAAGAAGGTCTGAACGAAGGGTTTAAGTTCACTAACCCGAACGTGAAAGACGAATGTGGATGCGGCGAAAGCTTCCACGTGTAACGCGCTTACTGATAACCCCACCGTGGTCGCCTGCGCGTGGGGTTTGTTTTACCTGACTCTCTGGTTTTGCCTCATCGAACAACAGAGAATCGATGCCCTGAGAATGTTATGGACTACTTCACCCTCTTTGGCTTACCGGCCCGTTATCAGCTCGATACTCAGGCGCTGAGCCTACGTTTTCAGGATCTACAACGTCAGTATCATCCTGATAAATTCGCCAGCGGTTCCCAGGCGGAACAACTTGCTGCGGTTTCGCAGTCCGCCACTATCAACCAGGCCTGGCAAACGCTGCGTCATCCTTTGATGCGCGCCGAATACTTATTGTCTTTACACGGTTTTGATATCCGCAGCGAGCAGCACACGGTGCGCGATACCGCGTTCCTGATTGAGCAACTTGAGCTGCGTGAAGAGCTGGACGAGATTGAACAGGCAAAAGACAGTCAACGTTTAGATGCGTTTATGAAACGCGTCAGCGAAATGTATAACGTTCGCCATCAACTGATGGTGGAACAGCTGGATAGCGAGACGTGGGACGCAGCGGCAGATACCGTGCGTAAGCTGCGTTTTCTCGATAAACTGCGAAGCAGTGCAGAACAACTCGAAGAAAAACTGCTCGATTTTTAATTTCCGGAAGCGAAAATGGCCTTATTACAAATTAGTGAGCCTGGTCTGAGCGCCGCGCCGCACCAGCGTCGTCTGGCGGTAGGTATCGATTTAGGCACTACCAACTCCCTGGTTGCGACCGTACGCAGCGGCCAGGCCGAAACGCTGGCAGACCATGAAGGTCGCCACCTGTTGCCGTCAGTGGTTCACTATCAGCAGCAGGGCTACTCTGTCGGTTACGATGCCCGCGCCAATGCAGCGTTGGATACGGCAAACACCGTCAGCTCGGTAAAACGCATGATGGGCCGCTCTCTGGCGGATATCCAGGCGCGTTACCCGCATCTGCCATATACGTTCCAGGCGAGCGAAAACGGTCTGCCGATGATTGAAACCGCTGCCGGTTTGCTTAATCCGGTGCGCGTCTCCGCTGATATTCTGAAAGCGCTGGCCGCGCGGGCTACCGAATCGCTGTCCGGCGAACTGGACGGCGTGGTAATCACCGTTCCGGCTTACTTTGACGATGCACAGCGTCAGGGGACCAAAGACGCCGCGCGTCTGGCGGGCCTGCACGTATTGCGTCTGCTGAACGAACCGACCGCAGCGGCGATCGCGTATGGTCTGGACTCCGGTCAGGAAGGCGTGATCGCAGTCTACGATCTTGGCGGCGGTACGTTTGATATTTCTATTCTACGCCTGAGCCGTGGCGTGTTTGAAGTGCTGGCGACCGGCGGTGATTCCGCGCTCGGCGGCGATGATTTTGACCATCTGCTGGCCGATTACATTCGCGAGCAGGCGGGCGTGGCCGATCGCAGCGATAACCGCGTACAGCGTAAACTGCTGGATGCCGCGATTGCAGCGAAAATCGCACTTAGCGACGCTGATTCTGTAACGGTTAACGTGGCTGGATGGCAGGGTGAAATCACCCGTGAAACCTTTAATGAACTCATTTCCGCACTGGTCAAGCGTACGCTGCTGGCCTGCCGTCGCGCGCTGAAAGATGCGGGCGTGGAGCCGCAAGATGTGCTGGAAGTTGTGATGGTTGGCGGTTCAACGCGCGTGCCTCTGGTACGTGAACGCGTCGGTGAATTTTTTGGCCGCACGCCGCTGACCTCTATTGACCCGGACAAAGTGGTCGCTATCGGTGCGGCAATTCAGGCGGATATTCTGGTCGGGAATAAGCCGGACAGCGAAATGCTGCTGCTGGACGTTATCCCGCTGTCCCTGGGACTGGAAACCATGGGCGGTCTGGTGGAGAAAGTGATCCCGCGTAACACCACTATCCCAGTGGCGCGCGCGCAGGACTTTACCACCTTTAAAGATGGCCAGACCGCGATGTCCATTCACGTGATGCAAGGCGAGCGTGAACTGGTGCAGGACTGCCGTTCTCTGGCGCGTTTTGCGCTGCGCGGCATCCCGGCATTGCCAGCAGGCGGCGCGCATATCCGCGTGACCTTCCAGGTGGATGCCGATGGGCTGCTGAGCGTCACCGCCATGGAGAAATCCACCGGCGTTGAGTCCTCAATCCAGGTTAAACCGTCCTACGGTCTGACCGACAGTGAAATCGCCTCCATGATTCAGGATTCGATGAGTTTTGCCGAGCAGGACGTAAAAGCCCGTATGCTGGCAGAACAGAAAGTCGAAGCGGCACGCGTACTGGAAAGTTTATCCGGTGCGCTGAACGCTGATGCCGCGCTGTTAAGCGCCGCAGAACGTCAGGCTATCGACACCGCCGCCGCGCACTTGAGCGAGGTTGCACAGGGTGACGATGTTGACGCGATAGAACAAGCCATTAAAAACGTAGACAAACAAACCCAGGAATTCGCCGCTCGCCGCATGGACAAATCCGTCCGTAGCGCGCTGAAAGGCCATTCCGTGGACGAGGTTTAATATGCCAAAGATTGTTATTTTGCCTCATCAGGATCTCTGTCCCGATGGCGCAGTTCTGGAAGCTGAGACCGGCGAAACCATTCTCGACGTTGCCCTGCGTAACGGGATCGAGATTGAACACGCCTGTGAAAAATCCTGTGCCTGCACTACCTGCCACTGCATCGTGCGTGAAGGTTTTGATTCTTTGCCGGAAAGCACAGAAGAAGAAGACGACATGCTGGATAAAGCCTGGGGACTGGAGCCGGAGAGCCGTTTAAGCTGTCAGGCGCGGGTAACCGAGGACGATTTAGTGGTCGAAATCCCACGTTACACAATCAATCATGCGCGTGAGCATTAACAGAGGGTAGTATGGGACTGAAGTGGACCGATAGCCGCGAAATCGGCGAGGCGCTGTATGACGCTTTCCCCGATCTCGATCCCAAGACCGTTCGTTTCACCGATCTGCACCAGTGGATCTGTGACCTGGAAGAGTTCGATGATGATCCTCAGGCATCGAACGAAAAAATCCTTGAGGCCATTTTGCTGGTCTGGCTGGACGAAGCCGAATAAGTCAACGGGCTGCCCACGGGTGGCCCGTTTTCCTGTATGCGCGAAAATAAGGATAAATAAAATGACAGAAGCCATGAAAATTACGCTTTCCACGCAACCCGCCGATGCCCGCTGGGGTGAAAAGGCGACATACAGCATTAATAATGACGGCATTACCCTGCACCTGAACGGAAAAGATGACCTCGGCCTTATCCAGCGTGCCGCGCGTAAAATCGACGGCCTGGGTATTAAACACGTTCAACTGGATGGTGAAGGCTGGGATACCGAACGTAGCTGGGCGTTCTGGCAGGGCTACAAGGGACCAAAAGGCACCCGCAAAGTTGAGTGGGCCGCTCTGGACGAAGCGCAGCGCAAAGAGCTGGATAGCCGTCTGAAGATTATTGACTGGGTGCGCGATACCATTAACGCCCCGGCAGAAGAGCTGGGCCCTGAACAGCTGGCGCAGCGCGCTGTTGATCTGCTGTGCTCCGTCGCGTGCGATAACGTCTCTTACCGCATCACCAAAGGTGAAGATCTGCGCGAGCAGAACTACATGGGTCTGCATACCGTGGGTCGCGGCTCTGAACGTCCGCCGGTGCTGCTGGCGCTGGACTACAACCCAACAGGCGACAAAGAAGCCCCGGTTTATGCCTGCCTGGTTGGTAAGGGAATTACTTTTGATTCCGGTGGTTACAGCATCAAGCAAAGCGCATTTATGGACTCAATGAAGTCCGACATGGGCGGTGCGGCAACGGTCACCGGCGCGTTGGCATTTGCCATCACCCGTGGTCTGAACAAGCGCGTGAAGCTGTATCTGTGTTGCGCGGATAACCTGATTAGCGGCAACGCCTTTAAGCTCGGCGATATCATTCACTATCGCAACGGTAAAAAAGTTGAAGTGATGAATACCGATGCCGAAGGACGTCTGGTGCTGGCCGATGGCCTGATCGATGCCAGCGCGCAGAAACCGGAGCTGATTATTGATGCTGCCACGCTGACCGGCGCGGCGAAAACCGCGCTGGGCAATGATTACCACGCGCTGTTTAGCTTTGATGATCAGCTGGCTGCTCGCCTGCTGGCAAGTGCGGCGCAAGAAAACGAACCGTTCTGGCGTCTGCCGCTGGCAGAGTTCCACCGTAGTCAGTTGCCGTCTAACTTTGCCGAACTGAATAACACCGGCTGCGCGGCTTACCCGGCTGGTGCAAGCACCGCGGCGGGCTTCCTGTCCCATTTCGTGGAAAACTACCAGCAGGGCTGGCTGCATATCGACTGCTCCGCAACCTATCGCAAAGCGCCGGTTGAGCAGTGGTCTGCGGGCGCAACCGGTCTGGGTGTGCGCACGATTGCGAATCTGCTGACCGCATAATTTATTACTGTATTGCCGGATGGCGCTACGCTTATCCGGCCTACATGTATTCATCCAATTTGTGATACTTATGTCCGAAACAAAAAACGAATTAGAAACGTTGCTGGAGCAAGCGGCAACAGAGCCTGCGCATCGTCCGGCATTTTTCCGTACTTTACTGGAATCCACAGTCTGGGTGCCGGGTACTGCATCAGAAGGCGAGGCGGTGGTTGAAGACAGCGCTCTCGACCTGCAGCACTGGGAAAAAGAAGACGGCACGACCGTGATCCCGTTCTTCACCTCTCTGGAAGCCCTGCAGCAGGCGGTGGAAGATGAGCAAGCATTTGTCGTTATGCCGGTGC
This sequence comes from Citrobacter sp. Cpo103, assembly GCF_030332605.1. Lineage (NCBI taxonomy): Bacteria > Pseudomonadati > Pseudomonadota > Gammaproteobacteria > Enterobacterales > Enterobacteriaceae > Citrobacter > Citrobacter sp. Cpo103. The sequence continues at coordinate 75,654 of NZ_JAOWHO010000029.1, forward strand.
GTACGTTGTTTGAAATGACGCTCGGCGAAACGCTGTTTCTCAACGCGAAACTGCCGACCGGCAAAGAGTTTATGCCGCGTGAAATCAGCCTGCTGATGGGGGAAGAGGGGAATCCGCTCAGCACCCAGGAAGTACTGGAAGGCGGTGAATCGCTGATCCTCTCTGAAGTCGCTGAACCTCCGGCGCAAATGATTGACTCGCTGACTACGCTGTTTAAAACCATTAAGCCGGTAAAACGCGCGTTTCTCTGCTCAATCAAAGAAAGCGCGGAAGCCCAGCCGAATCTGCTGATTGGTATTGAAGCAGAAGGGGATATTGAAGAGATCATCCACGCTGCTGGCAGCGTCGCGACCGATACGCTGCCGGGCGATGAACCTATTGATATCTGCCAGGTGAAGAAGGGTGAGAAGGGCGTGAGCCACTTTATCACTGAGCATATCGCACCGTTCTACGAACGCCGCTGGGGCGGTTTCCTGCGCGACTTTAAACAGAACCGGATTATCTAAATTGTAGGCCGGATAAGCGAAGCGCTATCCGGCTTTTCCAGCTTTATAATTGCGGTTCTACCGGTAAATCGTTGCGTGCTCCCCATTCGCTCCATGCGCCGTCATACAATGCGACGTCAGAAACGCCCAGCGTGGCAAGTGCCAGCACCACGACGGCAGCCGTTACGCCGGAGCCGCAGCTGGCGATAATAGGGCGGTCAAAGCTCACGCCGTGGCTGAAGAAAATAGCATCCAGCTCATCGGTGGTTTTCAGTTCGCCGTCACGAACCAGTTCTGTCCACGGTACGTTAAGCGCACCCGGCACATGACCACGTTTCAGACCAGGACGCGGCTCGTCAACTTCGCCATTAAAACGCGCAGCCGGACGGGCATCGACGATCTGCGCCGTTTTTTCATGACTGGCCAGCAGTACATCGGTAACGCGCACTACTGCGTCAGGCGTAAAGGCCACGTTAAATTCACCTTCAGGTAAATCCTCATCGCCTTCCTTGAGCATTAGCTCATCGCGCTTCCAGCCTGCCAGACCGCCTGCCAGAATGGAGACATTTTCGACGCCAAATGTCCGCAGCATCCACCATGCGCGTGGCGCGGAAAACAGATTACCGTCATCGTAGATAACCAGATGCTTATCCTGATCAACGCCCAGCTCGCGCATCGCAACGGCAAAGGCTTCGGGGCGTGGCATCATATGCGGTAGCGGTGAGGTATGATCGGAAAGCGCTTCAATATCAAAAAATACTGCGCCAGGAATATGGCCCTCACGATACTCCTCGCCAACATCGCGATCTTCCTGTCCTGGAGGTGCCATCCGGGCATCAAGAATTTGTATTTCCGGGTCGTCAATGTGTTCGGCAAGCCAGTCGGCAGCGACAAAGAAGGCGGTGGTCATAGGCATCTCCATTTTTACCAGGTTTTGGCAAATTGTCGGATGTTTACCGTAAAGCGACAAGTAAAACAGGCTGATTTGTCAGGTGAATCCACATTAATCACTTAAATTAAGACAACGTTGTTCAGTTACTGACTTCCACAGCCGGAAATCTGACGCATAATAGTTGTTCTACGTAGCTAACGGGCCACTACGGCCAGGGATGAAAAATGAAACATTTACGCGTAGCGGCCTGCATGCTGATGCTGGCACTGGTCGGGTGCGATAATAATAATGAAAAATCACCGACGGCTGCGAAACCTGATGCGCCTGCGCCACAGACTGCGCCAGCAAAAGATAAAGCTCAATTACAAAAGCTGGTGCAGCAAAGCCAGGGCAAGTCGCTGACGCTGCTGGATGCCTCAGAGGTCCAGCTCGACGGTGCGGCAACGCTCGTTTTGACCTTCTCCATTCCCCTCGATCCAGAACAAGATTTTTCCCGCGTCGTGCACGTTGTTGATAAAAAAAGCGGCAAAGTGGATGGTGCCTGGGAGCTGGCGCCAAATCTGAAAGAGCTGCGCTTACGCCATCTGGAACCTAACCGGGAACTGGTGGTGACCATTGAGCGTGATTTGCTGGCGCTGAATAAAGCGACGTTCGCTATTGATTATGAAAAAAACATTACCACCCGCGATGTACAGCCAAGCGTAGGGTTTGCCAGTCGCGGCTCGCTGCTGCCGGGAAAAGTAATTGAAGGCCTGCCGGTAATGGCCCTCAACGTTAACAGCGTGGATGTGAACTTCTTTCGCGTGAAGCCTGAATCGCTCGGCGCATTTGTCAGCCAGTGGGAATACCGCAATTCGTTGACGAACTGGGAATCTGACAATCTGCTGAAAATGGCGGAACTGGTGTATACCGGACGCTTTGACCTCAATCCTGCGCGTAACACCCGTGAGAAGCTGCTGCTGCCGTTGAGCGATATCAAGCCGTTGCAGCAAGCAGGTGTTTACATCGCGGTGATGAATCAGGCTGGACAATACAACTACAGTAATGCCGCTACGCTGTTCACGCTCAGCGATATTGGTGTGTCTGCGCACCGTTACCATAATCAACTGGATGTCTTTACACAGAGTCTGGAAAATGGTGCTGCGCAGCAGGGTATTGAGGTCACGTTACTCAACGAAAAAGGACAGACGCTGGCGCAGGCTACCAGCGACGCGCAGGGTCATCTCAAACTGGAGACTGATAAAGACGCGGCTTTATTGCTGGCCCGCAAAGACGGGCAAACCACGCTGCTGGATTTGAAACTCCCGGCGTTGGATCTGGCTGAATTTGATATTGCCGGTGCACCGGGATACAGCAAACAGTTCTTTATGTTTGGTCCCCGTGACCTCTATCGTCCTGGCGAAACGGTGATCCTCAACGGATTACTGCGTGACAGCGACGGCAAAACGTTGCCCGACCAGCCGGTGAAGCTGGAGGTCGTAAAGCCCGACGGGCAAGTGTTACGTTCGGTGGTTAGCCAGCCGGAGAACGGTCTGTACCGCTTTAGCTGGCCGCTGGACACCAACGCGCCAACCGGTATGTGGCATATTCGTGCTAATACGGGCGACAACCAGTCACGGATGTGGGATTTCCACGTCGAAGATTTTATGCCTGAGCGGATGGCACTCAATCTCTCCGCTAATAAGATTCCGGTAGCTCCGGCTGATGAAGTGAAGTTCTCGGTAGTGGGCTACTACCTGTACGGCGCGCCCGCTAACGGCAATGCTCTGCAAGGACAGCTTTTCCTGCGCCCGCTGCGCGAAGCGGTGCAGGCATTGCCGGGGTTCCAATTTGGTAATATTGCCGAAGAAAACCTGTCCCGCAGCCTCGATGAAGTTCAGCTTACGCTGGATGAACACGGTCGCGGCGAAGTGACCACCAACAGCCAATGGCAGGAGACGCATTCTCCGTTACAGGTGATCCTGCAAGCCAGCCTGCTGGAATCTGGTGGCCGCCCGGTGACGCGTCGGGCTGAACAAGCCATCTGGCCTGCGGACACGCTGCCGGGTATTCGTCCGCAGTTTGCGGTAAAAGCCGTCTATGACTACCGCACTGATACCACTGTGAATCAGCCTATCGTTGATGAAAACAGCAACGCCGCTTTCGACATTGTTTATGCCGATGCGCAGGGCGAGAAAAAAGCGGTGTCCGGTTTGCAGGTGCGTTTGATCCGCGAGCGCCGGGATTACTACTGGAACTGGTCTGAAGGCGAGGGCTGGCAATCACAGTTCGATCAAAAGGATCTGGTTGAAGGTGAGCAGACTCTGGATCTTAAGGCCGATGAAACCGGTAAAGTCAGCTTCCCGGTTGAGTGGGGTGCCTATCGTCTGGAAGTGAAAGCCCCGAATGATGCGGTGAGCAGCGTACGCTTCTGGGCAGGTTATAGCTGGCAGGATAACAGCGATGGCAGTGGGGCTGTGCGTCCCGATCGCGTGACTCTGAAACTGGACAAACCCAGCTATCGTCCTGGCGATACCATGAAGCTGCACGTTGCCGCTCCCGCTGCTGGCAAAGGTTATGCGATGGTGGAATCCAGCGAAGGCCCGCTGTGGTGGCAAGAAATAGACGTACCGGCGGATGGTCTCGATATCTCCATCCCAATCGATAAAACCTGGAATCGCCACGATTTGTATCTCAGTGCGCTGGTGGTTCGTCCTGGCGACAAGTCCCGTTCGGCCACGCCAAAACGGGCGGTCGGTTTACTGCATTTGCCGTTAGGTGATGAAAACCGTCGTCTGGCGCTGGCGCTGGAAAACCCGGCGAAAATACGGCCAAACCAGCCGTTGACCGTCAAGATTAAAGCCAGCGTCAAAAATGGCGACGTACCAAAACAGGTTAACGTGCTGGTCTCTGCTGTTGATAGCGGAGTGTTGAACATTACCGATTACGCCACGCCAGATCCGTGGCAGGCGTTTTTCGGGCAAAAACGCTATGGCGCGGATATTTATGATATTTACGGCCAGGTGATCGAAGGGCAAGGGCGGCTGGCGGCGCTGCGCTTTGGTGGAGATGGCGATGAATTAAAACGCGGCGGTAAGCCACCGGTTAATCACGTCAATATCGTGGCGCAACAGGCGCTGCCGGTTACGCTCAACGAGCAGGGCGAAGGTACGGTGACGCTACCGATTGGTGATTTCAACGGCGAGCTACGGGTAATGGCACAGGCCTGGACGGCGGATGACTTTGGCAGCAGTGAAAGCAAGGTGATTGTTGCCGCGCCGGTAATTGCTGAACTGAATATGCCGCGTTTTCTGGCGGGAGGCGATACCTCGCGCCTGACGCTGGACGTGACTAACCTGACTGACAAACCGCAAACGCTGAATATTAAGCTCGCGTCCAATGGCTTACTGGAGCTGATGGGGCAAGATCCTGCTCCGGTAAATCTGGCACCAGGCGTACGGACTACGTTGTTTATTCCGGTGCGTGCGCGGGAGGGGTTTGGCGATGGCGAAATTCAGGCAGAAATTAGCGGTCTGACTTTACCGGGTGAAACGCTGCCAGTTCAGCATAAACAGTGGAAGATTGGCGTGCGTCCGGCGTTCCCGGCGCAAACCGTTAATAACGGTGTCGCACTTCAGCCGGGCGCAACCTGGCAGCTTCCGGGCGAAGAACTGACCAATTTCTCCCCTGCAACGATGCAGGGACAACTGCTGTTCAGCGGTAAGCCGCCGCTAAATCTGGCGCGTTATATCCGCGAACTGAAGGCTTACCCTTACGGTTGCCTGGAGCAAACGGCGAGCGGGTTGTTTCCATCCTTATACACCAATGCTGCGCAATTGAAGGCGTTAGGTATTGTGGGCGACAGCGATGAAAAACGCCGTGCGGCAGTCGATATTGGGATTTCTCGTTTAGTGCAGATGCAGCGTGATAACGGCGGTTTCGCGCTGTGGGATAAAAACGGGTCGGAAGAGTACTGGCTGACCGCGTATGTCATGGATTTCCTCGTTCGGGCAAATGAACAGGGCTACAGCGTCCCGGTAGAAGTCATTAACCGTGGCAACGAGCGGCTGCTGCGCTATTTGCAGGATCCAGGAATGTTGTCGATTCGCTATACCGACGACTCTTCAGCAAGCCGGTTTGCCGTACAAGCATACGCCGCGTTGGTTCTGGCGCGTCAGCAAAAAGCCCCGCTCGGCGCATTGCGTGAGATCTGGGAGCGTCGTGCGCAAGCGGCCTCTGGTTTACCGCTGTTACAACTGGGAATCGCGCTGAAAAATATGGGCGATGCTAACCGCAGTGAACAGGCGTTGACGCTAGCGCTGAATACGCCGCGCCGCGATACGCAACAGTGGATGGCGGATTACGGCAGTGCGTTGCGGGATAACGCGTTGATGCTGGCCTTGCTCGAAGAGAACAAGCTCAAACCTGACGTGCAGAATACGCTGCTGAACACGTTGTCAGAACAGGCCTTTGGGCAGCGCTGGCTCTCGACTCAGGAAAATAATGCGTTGTTCCTTGCCGCGCGTACGTTACAGGACTTGCCAGGCACATGGCAGGCGCAAACGTCATTCTCGGAGCAACCGTTAGCCGGGGAGAAATCACAGACGCGTAATCTGGATGCCGATGCGCTGTCTACGCTGAGCGTCACCAATACCGGTAATCAACCGCTGTGGCTGCGTCTGGATGTGAGCGGTTATCCGCAAACCTCACCAACGCCTGCCAGCAACGTTCTGCATATTGAGCGTCAAATCCTGGGGCTCGACGGAAACAGCAAATCGCTGGATTCGCTGCGCAGCGGCGAGCTGGTGCTGGTCTGGCTGGAGGTGAAAGCCAGCCAGAACGTGCCGGATGCACTGGTGGTTGACTTACTGCCAGCAGGACTGGAACTGGAAAACCAGAATCTGGCCAACGGCAGCGCCAGCCTGCAGGATAGCGGCAGCGAAGTGGCGAATCTGCTTAATCAGATGCAGCTGGCAGATATCCAGCACGTTGAGTTCCGTGACGATCGCTTTGTCGCTGCGGTGGCGGTCAATGAAGGACAACCGGTTACGCTGGTGTATCTGGCGCGAGCGGTGACGCCGGGGACCTACCAGGTTCCCGTCCCACAGGTGGAATCAATGTATGTTCCGCAGTGGCGCGCGACCGGTGCGACAGAGGGACTTTTGATTGTCAGACCGTAAATGATGCGCGGGTTGGGTAAACGCGGCTGCTGGCTCTGGCTGGCAGCCGTTGCGCTATTGATTGTGGCGGCAGTTTGGGCGGCAGATAAAATCTGGCCGCTGCCTTTGCACGAAGTCGATCCGGCACGGGTCGTGGTGGCACATGATGGTACGCCACTCTGGCGCTTTGCCGATGCCGAAGGTATCTGGCGGTATCCGGTAACGATTGATGAGGTGTCGCCCCGCTACCTTGAGGCGCTAATTAACTACGAAGACCGCTGGTTCTGGAAGCATCCCGGCGTCAATCCGTTTTCAGTACTGCGCGCAGCATGGCAGGACCTCTCCTCTGGGCGCGTGGTTTCGGGCGGCAGTACGCTCACCATGCAGGTCGCACGATTACTCGATCCTCATCCGCGAACCTTTGGCGGCAAGTTTCGCCAGCTCTGGCGCGCATTGCAGCTGGAATGGCATCTCTCCAAACGCGACATCCTGACACTGTATCTCAACCGTGCGCCGTTTGGCGGTACGCTGCAGGGTGTGGGGGCGGCAAGCTGGGCCTATCTTGGTAAATCACCCGCGCAATTGAGTTACTCCGATGCCGCGCTGCTGGCTGTTTTGCCACAGGCACCGAGTCGCCTGCGCCCGGACCGTTGGCCGGACCGTGCTGAAGCGGCGCGTAATAAAGTGCTCGAACGTATGGCGACCCAGGGCATTTGGCCTGCCAGACAGGTACAGGAGTCGCGTGAAGAGCCAGTCTGGCTGGCGCCCCGGCAAATGCCGCAGTTAGCGCCGTTATTCTCGCGCATGATGCTGGGAAAAAGCCGGAGCGATAAAATCGTGACTACCCTTGATGCCGGATTGCAGCGTCAACTGGAAGAGCTGGCGCAGAACTGGAAGGGGCGCTTACCTGCACGCAGTTCGCTGGCAATGATTGTGGTCGATCACACCGATATGAGCGTGCGTGGTTGGGTGGGGTCGGTAGATATGAATGACGACTCCCGCTTTGGTCATGTGGATATGGTGAATGCGATCCGTTCGCCAGGCTCGGTGCTGAAGCCGTTTGTTTACGGTCTGGCGCTGGATGACGGACTCATTCATCCCGCTTCGTTGTTGCAGGATGTCCCGCGGCGAACTGGGGACTATCGACCGGGGAATTTTGACAGCGGTTTTCATGGCCCGGTGAGCATGAGCGAAGCGCTGGTAAGGTCGTTGAATTTACCCGCCGTGCAGGTGCTCGAAGCCTATGGTCCGAAGCGCTTTGCCGCATCGTTACGTAACGTCGGCTTACCGCTGTATCTGCCCGCAGGGGCTGCGCCAAATCTGTCGCTGATTTTAGGTGGCGCGGGGGCAAGGCTGGAAGATATGGCCGCAGCGTACAGCGCCTTTGCCCGCCAGGGAAAAGCGGGAAAACTGCGTCTGCAGCCGGGTGACCCACTGCTTGAACGCCCGTTGATGTCGGCGGGCGCGGCGTGGATTATTCGCCGTATTATGGCCGACGAAGCCCAACCGCTGCCGGATAACGCGCTGAGCAGAGTGGTTCCGCTGGCGTGGAAAACGGGCACCAGCTATGGCTATCGCGATGCCTGGGCGATTGGCGTTAACACCCGTTATGTGATCGGTATCTGGACTGGCAGACCAGACGGAACGCCGGTGGTGGGCCAGTTTGGATTTGCCAGCGCCGTGCCGCTGCTCACTCAGGTCAACAATCTTTTGCTCTCTCGCGGGACAAATCAGCCGGAAGATCCACGCCCTGGTTCCGTGAGTCGCGGCGTGGTGTGCTGGCCGGGCGGGCAATCCCTTGCCCCAGGAGACAGCAACTGCCGTCGCCGTCTGGCAACCTGGTTACTGGATGGCAGTCAGCCGCCAACGTTATTATTGCCCGAGCAGGAAGGGGTTAATGGCATTCGTTTTCCTGTCTGGCTGGATGATGAAGGCAAACGTGTGGCGGCGGATTGCCCGCAGGCGCACGAGCAAACGTTAATCGTCTGGCCGTTGCCGCTGGAGCCATGGCTACCGGAATCAGAACGCCGTGGGGCGAGATTACCGCCAGTTTCTGCCACGTGTCCGCCGCTGGGACAAGACGCTTCACAGCCGTTGCAGTTGACAGGTATTCGTGATGGCGCGATTGTGAAGCGTTTACCCGGTTCTGCTCAAGCCTCATTGCCGGTGCAAACCAGTGGTGGGAGCGGTGAACGCTGGTGGTTTCTTAACGGTGAAAGGCTGGAAGAACGTGGACGTCGTCTTACGCTACGGCTGGCGACTAAAGGGGATTATCAACTGCTGGTGATGGATGACGCTGGTCAGGTAGCGACGGTGAGATTTTCGATGCAGTAGACCAGTTGGTGACTGTTTGTTGCTAAAATTCATCTTATTTTAAAGAAATGTTACCTTCATCAATAGTCAATTGCCGGGATGCTCTTTATAATCCGCGCCAGGTCGTACATCTATATAGACAACAACAGAACACATTACAGAGGTTATCATGGCTATTGAACGTACTTTTTCCATCATCAAACCAAACGCGGTGGCAAAAAACGTTATTGGGAGCATCTTTGCGCGCTTTGAAGCAGCAGGGTTCAAAATTGTCGGCACTAAAATGCTGCACCTGACCGTTGAGCAGGCACGTGGCTTCTATGCTGAGCACGATGGCAAACCGTTCTTTGACGGTCTGGTTGAATTTATGACCTCCGGTCCGATCGTTGTTTCTGTTCTGGAAAGCGAAAATGCCGTACAGCGTCATCGCGATCTGCTGGGCGCAACCAACCCGGCGAATGCGCTGGCCGGTACTCTGCGTGCAGACTATGCTGACAGCTTCACCGAGAACGGTACTCACGGTTCCGACTCCGTTGAGTCAGCGGCGCGCGAAATCGCCTATTTCTTTGGTGAAGGCGAGGTTTGCCCGCGTACGCGCTAATAAGCTCGTCCTGTAGGCCGGATAAGCGTTTGCGCATCCGGCTCTGCTTTGCCTGGTGGCGACGCTGATGCGTCTTATCAGGCCTACGATCTTCCTTTACATATTATTTTCGCTAATGCTTCGTGCAAACGTGGCATCCCTGCGCCAGACTTTGTACAATGCAACGCCCCGGAAGAGCAGATCGCTTGCCGGGGCGTTTCTTTTTAACCCTCCACGGGCCACAACGTGTAACAACGAGGCCGGAAAAAATTATGTCTGAATTAGTTAACACCTCTGAAGTCGTCATTCCTGCGGTTCCAAATAAAAATGGAAAAATTAACCTGCTGGATCTGAACCGTCAGCAAATGCGCGAATTCTTCAAAGAGATGGGCGAAAAACCGTTTCGTGCCGATCAGGTCATGAAGTGGATGTACCACTATTGCAGCGACAACTTTGATGACATGACTGACATCAACAAGGTGCTGCGTAACAAGCTGAAAGAAGTGGCTGAAATTCGCGCCCCGGAAGTGGTGGAAGAGCAGCGTTCTTCTGACGGTACGATCAAATGGGCTATCGCGGTTGGCGATCAGCGCGTTGAAACGGTGTATATCCCGGAAGACGATCGTGCGACCCTGTGTGTTTCTTCACAGGTCGGGTGCGCATTAGAGTGTAAATTCTGCTCTACGGCGCAACAGGGCTTTAACCGTAACCTACGGGTATCGGAGATCATTGGTCAGGTCTGGCGCGCGGCGAAGATCGTTGGTGCGGTGAAGGCTACGGGCGTGCGTCCTATTACCAACGTGGTGATGATGGGGATGGGCGAGCCGTTGCTCAACCTGACCAACGTGGTTCCGGCGATGGAAATCATGCTCGATGACTTCGGTTTTGGGCTGTCCAAGCGTCGCGTCACGCTCTCCACCTCAGGCGTTGTCCCTGCGCTGGATAAGCTGGGTGATATGATTGACGTCGCGCTGGCGATTTCTCTGCATGCGCCGAACGATGAAATTCGTGACGAAATTGTACCTATCAACAAAAAGTACAATATCGAAACATTCCTTGGTGCGGTTCGTCGTTATCTGGAGAAGTCCAACGCTAACCAGGGTCGTGTAACCATTGAGTATGTGATGTTAGATCACATCAATGATGGCACTGAACACGCGCATCAGCTGGCAGAACTGCTGAAAGATACGCCGTGTAAGATCAACCTGATCCCGTGGAACCCGTTCCCGGGCGCGCCGTATGGCCGTAGTTCTAACAGCCGTATCGATCGTTTCTCCAAAGTGTTGATGAGCTATGGTTTCACTACCATCGTGCGTAAAACACGTGGTGATGACATCGATGCAGCCTGCGGTCAGCTGGCGGGCGACGTTATCGACCGTACCAAGCGTACTCTGCGTAAGCGTATGCAGGGCGACGCTATCGACATTAAGACCGTTTGATGTTGGCGCACTACGGTATAATTCCTGTACCGTAGTGCAACGTAAGCCATATGAGGTTTTTTGTTGTCGTCGTCAGGTCAATAATAACGGTGCGTTTTTGTCGACTTTAAGGCAGTATGTAACGGCGTAACAAGTATTTAGCCCTCAGGTTTACGCCGTTTTGTCATTGATAGTCTGACCGTTTTATACTGTCTGACGAAGGTTAACTGACCAGATGTTTCGCGGTGTGGGTGAGCATTGTGGCTCGCCGGCATCAGAACCCAAATTTACGCAGCTGTAGCGAATGAATACTGAAGCCACGCACGACAAAAATGAAACACTATCCACCGGCGTTCGTCTGCGCAATGCCCGTGAACAACTCGGATTCAGCCAGCAGGCAGTCGCGGAGCGACTTTGCCTGAAGGTCTCCACGGTACGCGATATTGAAGAAGATAAGGCGCCAGCCGATCTTGCTTCAACATTCCTGCGCGGGTATATCCGTTCTTATGCGCGTCTGGTGCATATTCCTGAAGAAGAACTGTTGCCAGGGCTGGAAAAACAGGCTCCGATTCGACCAGCTAAGGTCGCACCGATGCAGAGCTTTTCGCTCGGTAAGCGTCGTAAGAAACGTGACGGCTGGTTAATGACCTTTACCTGGCTGGTGCTGTTTGTCGTTGTCGGACTGACAGGCGCCTGGTGGTGGCAGAACCATAAAGCGCAGCAGGAAGAGATCACCACCATGGCCGATCAATCCTCTGCTGAGCTGAATGCCGGTAAAGAGGGTGCGCAGAACGTACCGTTAGATACCAGCGCAGCAGCAGGGCAGGATACCCCTCCGGCTCCTGACGATGGTGCGGTGGCGGACGCAGCGCCAACGCCAGACGTTGCTGCGACCCCGGCACCCGCCGCTGATGCGCAACAGAACGCCGTTGTTGCCCCTTCTCAGGCTAACGTCGATACCGCAACCGCGCCAGCTACATCGGCCCCTCTGCCGACCGATCAGGCAGGTGTGACTACACCTGCAGCCGATCCTAACGCGCTGGTGATGAACTTTACCGCCGATTGCTGGCTGGAAGTAACCGATGCGACCGGTAAAAAACTGTTCAGCGGGATGCAGCGTAAAGACGGCAATCTAAACCTGACCGGTCAAGCGCCGTACAAACTGAAAATTGGCGCCCCGGCGGCAGTGCAGATTCAGTTCCAGGGTAAACCTGTCGATCTGAGTCGTTTTATCAGAACTAACCAGGTTGCGCGTCTGACCGTTAATGCCGAACAATCACCGGCTCAGTAACAGACGGCAATGCGGGAGATTTTTTAATGCATAACCAGGCTCCAATTCAACGTAGAAAATCGACACGCATTTACGTTGGGAACGTGCCGATCGGCGATGGTGCGCCCATCGCCGTACAGTCTATGACTAATACGCGTACCACGGATGTGGAAGCGACGGTTAATCAGATTAAAGCGCTGGAACGCGTAGGCGCAGACATTGTTCGTGTCTCTGTACCGACAATGGATGCCGCAGAAGCGTTCAAGCTTATCAAACAGCAGGTTAACGTCCCGCTGGTTGCCGATATTCACTTCGACTATCGTATCGCGCTGAAGGTAGCGGAATACGGTGTTGATTGCTTGCGTATTAACCCAGGTAATATCGGCAGTGAAGAGCGTATTCGCATGGTGGTGGATTGCGCTCGTGATAAAAATATTCCTATCCGTATCGGCGTCAACGCCGGATCGCTGGAAAAAGATCTGCAGGAAAAATACGGTGAACCGACGCCGCAGGCGCTGCTGGAATCCGCTATGCGCCACGTGGATCACCTCGATCGTCTGAACTTCGATCAATTCAAAGTCAGTGTTAAAGCGTCTGACGTTTTCCTCGCCGTAGAATCCTATCGCCTGCTGGCGAAACAGATCGATCAACCGCTGCATCTGGGGATCACCGAAGCCGGTGGCCTGCGTAGTGGTTCGGTGAAGTCCGCGATCGGCCTTGGCCTGCTGTTATCTGAAGGGATCGGCGATACGCTGCGTGTTTCTCTGGCAGCCGATCCGGTGGAAGAGATCAAAGTGGGTTTCGATATCCTGAAATCGCTGCGCATTCGCGCGCGCGGGATCAACTTCATCGCTTGCCCAACCTGTTCGCGTCAGGAGTTTGACGTTATTGGTACGGTTAACGCGCTGGAGCAACGCCTGGAAGATATCATTACGCCAATGGACGTTTCGATCATCGGCTGCGTGGTAAACGGTCCTGGTGAAGCGCTGGTTTCTACGCTGGGCGTGACGGGCGGTAACAAGAAAAGCGGCCTGTATGAAGACGGCGTGCGTAAGGACAGACTCGATAACGACGACATGATTACGCAGCTTGAAGCCCGCATCCGCGCTAAAGCGAGTATTCTGGACGAAGCGCGTCGTATCGACGTGCAGCAGCTTGAAAAATAACAACGTGATGGGAAGCGGCGTGCTTCCCGTGTATGATTGAACCCGCATGGCGCCCGCATTGTTCGGGTTAGCGCTGAGGGTTCATTTTTATATTCATAAAGAGAATAAACGTGGCAAAAAACATTCAAGCCATTCGCGGCATGAACGATTATCTGCCTGGCGAAACCGCCATCTGGCAGCGCATTGAAGGCACTCTCAAAAACGTGCTCGGTAGCTACGGTTACAGTGAAATCCGCTTGCCGATTGTAGAGCAGACCCCGTTATTCAAACGCGCGATCGGTGAAGTTACCGACGTGGTTGAAAAAGAGATGTATACCTTTGAGGACCGTAATGGCGACAGCCTGACGTTGCGTCCTGAAGGGACTGCGGGCTGCGTACGCGCCGGCATCGAACATGGTCTCCTGTACAATCAGGAACAGCGTCTGTGGTATATCGGGCCGATGTTCCGCCACGAACGTCCGCAGAAAGGACGCTATCGTCAATTCCATCAGCTGGGTGTCGAAGTATTTGGCCTGCAAGGCCCGGACATCGATGCGGAGCTGATTATGCTGACCGCTCGCTGGTGGCGCGCGCTGGGTATTTCTCAGCATGTTAGCCTTGAGCTGAACTCAATCGGTTCGCTTGAAGCCCGCGCTAACTACCGTGATGCGCTGGTCGCCTACCTGGAACTGCACAAAGAGAAACTGGACGAAGACTGCAAGCGTCGTATGTACACCAATCCGCTGCGCGTTCTCGACTCCAAAAACCCGGAAGTACAGGCGCTGCTCAACGACGCGCCTGCACTGGGCGACTATCTTGATGACGACTCTCGCGAGCACTTCGCGGGCTTGTGCAAACTGCTGGAATCCGCAGGCATTGCCTATACCGTCAATCAGCGTCTGGTTCGTGGTCTTGATTACTACAACCGCACCGTATTTGAGTGGGTCACCAGCAGCCTGGGCTCTCAGGGCACCGTGTGTGCCGGTGGTCGTTACGACGGTCTGGTAGAGCAACTTGGCGGTCGTGCAACGCCTGCCGTGGGCTTTGCTATGGGTCTGGAACGACTTGTTTTGTTAGTTCAGGCAGTTAATCCGGAATTTAACGCAGATCCTGTTGTCGATATATACCTGGTTGCTTCAGGGGCGGACACGCAGTCGGCGGCAATGACGCTTGCAGAACGTCTGCGCGATGAAGTTCCTGGTGTGAAACTGATGACAAACCACGGTGGCGGCAACTTTAAGAAACAGTTTGCCCGTGCCGATAAGTGGGGCGCCCGCGTTGCACTGGTACTGGGCGAGTCCGAAGTGGCTGACGGTACTGTTGTAGTGAAGGATTTGCGCTCTGGTGAGCAAACGGCAGTAGCGCAGGATAGCGTTGCCGCGCATTTGCGCACTTTACTGGGCTAAGGAGAAGGACAGCGTGGAAATTTACGAGAACGAACACGACCAGGTTGATGCGGTAAAACGCTTCTTTGCTGAAAACGGCAAGGCGCTGGCTGTTGGGATCATTTTAGGGGTTGGCGCGCTGGTTGGTTGGCGTTACTGGACCAGCCATCAGACGGAGTCCGCACGCTCTGCTTCTCTGGCGTATCAAAATACGGTGACTGCGGTTAGCGCGGGTAAACCGGACAGCATTCCTGCCGCTGAGAAATTTGCTGCAGAGAATAAAAATACCTACGGCGCGCTGGCTTCACTGGAACTTGCGCAGCAGTTTGTTGACCAAAATGAACTTGAGAAAGCTGCAAGTCAGCTGCAACAGGGCTTGGCTGCAACCAGCGATGAAAATCTCAAAGCGGTGATTAACCTGCGTCTGGCTCGTGTTCAGGTTCAGCTTAAACAGGCTGATACCGCGCTGAAAACGCTCGACACTATTAAAGGTGAAGGGTGGACGGCCATTGTTGCCGATCTGCGCGGTGAAGCGTTGCTGAGCAAAGGCGACAAACAAGGTGCGCGTAGCGCATGGGAAGCGGGTGTGAAAAGCGATGCCTCTCCTGCTCTGAGCGAAATGATGCAGATGAAAATCAATAATTTGTCCATCTGAGAGGGACCCGATGCAATTGCGTAAATTACTTCTGCCAGGGCTGCTTTCCGTTACCCTATTGAGCGGCTGTTCACTGTTTAGTGGCGAAGAAGATGTCGTTAAGATGTCCCCATTACCGGTGGTTGAAAACCAGTTTACTCCGTCTACGGAATGGAGCACCTCCGTAGGTAACGGTATTGGTGATTTCTATTCCAATCTTCACCCTGCGCTGGCGGATAACGTTGTCTATGCAGCCGATCGCGCTGGTGTAGTGAAAGCATTGAACGCAGGCGACGGTAAAGAAGTCTGGTCTGTGAATCTGGGTGAGAAAGACGGCTGGTTCTCCCGTGCATCTGCACAGCTTTCTGGCGGTGTAACCGTGTCTGGCGGACATGTTTACATTGGCAGCGAAAAAGCACAGGTTTATGCGTTGAATACCAGCGACGGTACCACTGCATGGCAGACGAAAGTCGCCGGTGAAGCGCTGTCTCGTCCTGTTGTGAGCGATGGCGTAGTACTGATCCACACCAGCAACGGCCAGTTGCAGGCATTAAACGAAGTTGATGGCGCCATCAAATGGACCGTTAACCTCGACATGCCTTCCCTGTCTCTGCGTGGTGAATCCGCTCCGGCAACTGCCTTTGGCGCAGCTATTGTCGGCGGTGATAACGGTCGCGTGAGCGCCGTGCTGATGCAGCAAGGCCAGATGATTTGGCAGCAGCGTATCTCTCAGGCGACAGGCCCAACGGAAATCGATCGTCTGAGCGACGTTGATACCACGCCGGTTATCGTCAATGGCGTTGTTTACGCGCTGGCTTATAATGGTAACCTGACGGCGCTGGATCTGCGCAGCGGTCAAATTATGTGGAAACGCGAACTAGGCTCGGTGAATGATTTCATCGTCGACGGTAACCGTATCTACCTGGTTGACCAGAATGACCGCGTACTGGCGCTGACAACCGATGGTGGCGTGACGCTGTGGACGCAAAGCGATCTGCTGCACCGTCTGCTGACGTCCCCGGTATTGTATAATGGCAATCTGGTCGTCGGTGATAGCGAAGGCTACCTGCACTGGATTAACGTTGACGATGGTCGTTTTGTTGCCCAGCAGAAAGTCGACAGCTCAGGTTTCCTGACCGAGCCGGTCTCTGCTGATGGTAAACTGCTGATCCAGGCGAAAGACGGTACGCTGTACTCCATTACACGTTAATCGTCCCGGCCGCTCGCTTTGAAAAACGGCTCCTGGTGCAGGGGCCGTTTTACTGTTTTTAACAACGGCGCAAAAATGTGCCCGTTGTCTGATGATTTTTTAAATGAGGCTTTAAACATGGTACCTGTGGTCGCGCTTGTCGGGCGCCCTAACGTTGGCAAATCCACGTTATTTAACCGTCTAACTCGCACCCGAGATGCGCTGGTTGCGGATTTCCCGGGTCTGACTCGTGACCGTAAGTACGGTCGTGCGGAAATTGAAGGCCGTGAGTTTATCTGCATTGATACCGGCGGTATTGATGGCACCGAAGACGGTGTTGAAACCCGTATGGCGGAACAGTCGCTGTTGGCTATCGAAGAAGCAGACGTTGTGCTGTTCATGGTGGATGCGCGTGCTGGCCTGATGCCAGCGGATGAAGCTATTGCTAAACACCTGCGTTCGCGCCAGAAACCGACGTTCCTGGTCGCCAACAAAACTGACGGACTCGATCCTGACCAGGCGGTTGTTGATTTCTACTCATTGGGTCTGGGTGAAATTTATCCGATTGCGGCGTCCCATGGTCGTGGTGTTCTCAGCCTGCTGGAGCATGTTCTGCTGCCGTGGATGGATGACGTTGCTCCTCAGGAAGAAGTGGATGAAGACGCAGAATACTGGGCGCAGCTTGAAGCCAAAGAAAACGGCGAAGAAGAGCCTGAGGACGATTTCAACCCGCAGGATTTGCCGATTAAACTGGCAATCGTCGGCCGTCCGAACGTAGGTAAGTCCACGCTTACTAACCGTATTCTCGGCGAAGACCGCGTGGTGGTTTACGACATGCCGGGAACCACGCGTGACAGTATTTATATTCCGATGCAGCGCGATGAACGCGAATATGTGCTCATCGATACCGCGGGTGTGCGTAAGCGCGGCAAAATTACCGAAGCGGTAGAAAAATTCTCAGTAATCAAAACGCTGCAGGCAATTGAAGATGCCAACGTGGTGATGCTGGTGATTGACGCGCGTGAAGGGATTTCCGATCAGGACCTGTCGCTGCTGGGCTTTATTCTCAATAGTGGGCGCTCACTTGTTATCGTTGTGAACAAGTGGGATGGCCTGACGCAGGAAGTAAAAGAGCAGGTCAAAGAGACGCTGGACTTCCGTCTGGGCTTTATTGATTTTGCGCGCGTACACTTTATCTCAGCTCTGCACGGTAGCGGCGTGGGTAACCTGTTTGAATCGGTCCGTGAAGCATACGATAGCTCTACACGTCGCGTGAGCACCGCGATGCTGACGCGCATCATGACCATGGCAGTAGAAGATCATCAGCCGCCGCTGGTGCGTGGTCGTCGTGTGAAGCTGAAATATGCCCATGCCGGTGGTTATAACCCGCCAATCGTGGTGATTCACGGCAACCAGGTCAAAGACCTGCCGGATTCCTACAAGCGCTATCTGATGAACTATTTCCGCAAGTCTTTGGACGTAATGGGGACGCCGATCCGTATTCAGTTCAAAGAAGGGGAGAACCCGTTTGCGAACAAACGTAATACATTAACGCCGACTCAGATGCGTAAGCGTAAGCGTCTGATTAAGCACATCAAAAAAAGCAAGTAACTGTTGCTGATGCAGATAAAAACCCGCGCTTGTCGCGGGTTTTTTTTCGTCTGCCCATTGCTGATCTCCCCCTGTGTAAAGTCAATCACTATTCGTTTTTTGCCAAGTTTAAATCTAAGAAAGTAGACATTTGTCGAGTTTTCATCTTAAAGTCCGGGGGCTGGTACTAGACAAAACTAGCCTTAGGTTATCAAATGGTTAAATAACTTTTCGCCGCATGTAAAAAATCGGTCAGATACGTAACTGGCTGGCGTACATCGCGGTGTTTACACGCACGACGACATAACTTTCGGGAGAATTATGCAATCCTCTGTTAATCAAAAAGAAAGCCGAACTTTCTTCGGTCATCCTTACCCGCTCGGCTCGCTGTTCTTCACAGAGATGTGGGAGCGCTTCTCGTTTTACGGCATTCGCCCGTTACTGATCCTGTTTATGGCTGCTACCGTTTATGACGGCGGCATGGGGCTGGCGCGTGAAAATGCCTCGGCGATTGTGGGTATCTTTGCCGGTACGATGTATCTCGCCGCGCTGCCAGGTGGCTGGCTGGCGGATAACTGGCTCGGCCAACAGAAAGCGGTGTGGTACGGTTCCATTTTGATTGCGCTCGGTCACTTGTCGATCGCGCTCTCGGCCATTATGGGGAACAACCTGTTCTTTATCGGCCTGATGTTTATCGTGCTCGGTTCCGGTCTGTTTAAAACCTGTATCTCAGTGATGGTTGGCACGCTGTATAAAAAAGGTGATGCGCGTCGCGACGGCGGTTTCTCGCTGTTCTATATGGGCATCAATATGGGATCGTTTATCGCGCCGCTGATCTCCGGCTGGCTGATTAAATCCCACGGTTGGCACTGGGGCTTTGGCATCGGTGGTATCGGGATGCTGGTGGCGTTGATCATCTTCCGCGTGTTTGCCGTTCCATCGATGAAACGTTATGACAGCGAAGTGGGTCTGGACTCAACCTGGAACAGCCCGGTAGTGAAACGTAATGGTGTGGGCGCGTGGCTGCTGGCGCTGGCCGTCGGCGTAGCTGTTATCGTTACGCTGATTGCGCAGGGCGTGATTGTGATAAATCCGGTCGCGGTTGCCAGTATGCTGGTGTATGTGATTGCCGCCTCCGTCGCGCTCTATTTTATCTACCTGTTTGTGTTTGCTGGTCTGAACCGCAAAGAGCGCGCCAGACTGCTGGTCTGCTTTATCCTGCTGGTTTCCGCCGCGTTCTTCTGGTCTGCGTTTGAGCAGAAGCCAACCTCGTTCAACCTGTTCGCTAACGACTACACTAACCGTATGATCGGCGATTTTGAAATCCCGGCGGTCTGGTTCCAGTCGATAAACGCACTGTTTATCATTCTGTTGGCACCGGTATTCAGCTGGGCGTGGCCGAAACTGGCGAGCATGAACATTCGCCCGAGCAGCATCACCAAGTTCGTTATCGGTATTCTCTGTGCCGCTGCAGGCTTTGGTCTGATGATGCTGGCAGCGCAAAACGTTCTCAGTAACGGTGGCGCAGGCGTCTCCCCATTCTGGCTGGTGGGCAGTATCCTGATGCTGACGCTTGGTGAGTTGTGCCTGAGCCCGATCGGTCTGGCGACCATGACGCTGCTGGCCCCGGAAAGAATGCGCGGGCAGATGATGGGCCTGTGGTTCTGCGCCAGTGCGTTGGGTAACCTGGCCGCAGGTCTGATTGGTGGTCATGTGAAGGCCGACCAACTGGATATGCTGCCGGATCTCTTCGCTCGCTGCTCGATTGCGTTGCTTATCTGCGCCGCGGTACTGATCGTCCTCATTGTGCCGATCCGTCGCATGCTGGAGAATACGCAAACTAAACCGGCTACTAGCGCCTGATAACACCTCGATTGTGCCGGGGCAGACGTGATGTCCCGGCCAATTCATTTACGAGGTGAGAACATGCTGTTAGGGTTTGTTGGGCTTGGCGCAGTCGTTGAAACGGCATACTTGCCCGTATTGCGTAAACTTTACGGTGATTCCCTGGGCTGTGTGGGATTTGACGTGCAACCCGCAAAACAGCCCGCTGGTGTGACACGCTGTGCATCGCTCGCTGAACTTCTTGCAACACCGCTTGATACCCTGTTTATCACCACCGCATCCCTGCATCATCTCGATGTGCTTGAACAGGCGCTGGCCGCTCCCATCGCACGAATCGTGGTTGAAAAACCGATTGTTGCCACGCTTTCCCAAATTGAAAAACTGAAAACGCTGCTGGAGCAACCCGACGCTGCCGACCGTGTGCTGGCGCTCGACCACTGGATGGCGCGCAATGGCGCAATGCAGCTGGCATTGGGAAAACTCGGTGCGCAGTGGCAGGGCGATAACCCACAACAGGCACTTGTCTCTCACTTTTCAGACGTTGTTAAAATTGACGGTTTTTTGCAGGAGCCGAGCGGATATAACGCTACAGGAGAGCCGATCGCGCTCAACTTTGCCACTGGTGAGCCAGATACGCGTGAGCTTCGCCACCCGGACGGTGTGATTCTGGACATTGGCACACACGTACTGGCCATGCTGCGTGAAACAGTGCGTTACCTGGGCGGTAATGACAGCATGACCCTGCAGGTGAAGAGCGCTAAAGACCGTCTGGGACGTAACATCATCCAGGGTGACCTGACCACGGCTGAAGGTGAGGCGCATCTGCAAGGACTGATTAGCGGTGTACCGTTGGATATCTGGCTGAATAAATACGCGGGGCCTGCTGGCGGACAAAAAGGTCTGCGCCTTTATCTGCGTGATGGGCGTATCATCAGCTACGACCGACGGGGTGCCGACGATGTGCTCGAATTGATTGACGGTGATGTTGTGCAACGCTGGTTTCTGCCTGGTACGATTTATGCCCATTGTCTGGCGGAACATATTCTGGGGACGCAAAGTCTGTTTGAACGCAGCCCGCAGGAGGTGAGCCGCACGACGCAGCGCAGGCTGGATGAGGTAGAACGATTACTGATCCTACAGCAACAGTTGCGTGGTTCACACTAAGCGTATCATGGTAAAATTAGCGCAGAATTGAACACCATTTAAAGGAGTCACCATGTCGATGACCTGCCCGGATTGTCATGCAGAACTGGAACCACAAAACGGTGTGGCACACTGTGAAAACTGTAAAAAAGATATTCCGTTAGAAGCGCTCTGCCCGGAGTGCCATCAGCCACTCCAGGTGTTAAAAGCCTGCGGGGCGGTGGACTACTTCTGTCAGAATGGCCATGGTCTGATCTCGAAGAAACGTGTGGAATTTGTGCCGGTTTAATCTGGCTTTTTCTTACGCGTTTTCTTTGCCGTCGTTACGCCTTTCACTTCGCTCTCTACCCAGCCGTCTGACAGGCGGGTAGTGAGCACATCACCGGTTTTTACCTGTTTGGTCTGCTTCAGCACTTTGCCGTCGGTCGCGGTAGTGACGCTATAGCCGCGAGCGAGCGTCGAGAGAGGACTCACCGCTTCAAGATGCGTCACCACATTACCGAAGCGTTCTCGCTGTGCACTTAAACGCGCGCGGATATTCTCTGCCAGACGGTACTCCAGTTGCTGAATACGGGTTTGCGCCCGATAAATGCGCGGCTGTGGGTTTTGCTGGCTCAGGCGTTGACTTACGCGCTGTTGGCGCTGATTGGCCTGCTTAATCTTATTCTCAAGGGCGAAATTCATCCTCTGACGCAGCCGCTCCAACACGGTCTGCTGACGGGCCAGACGCAGTTGCGGATGTTGCTGTTGCAAACGGTGATGAAGCTGGGTAAAGCGACGAGTACGGTTGGCGATGTAGTAGTCCATCGCCATCTCCAGACGCTGCTGGCCATGCTGAATTTGACGCAGCAGTTCCAGTTGATTGCGGCTAACAATTTCCGCCGCTGCTGATGGCGTAGGCGCCCGTAAATCTGCAATAAAATCGGCAATAGTGACATCTGTTTCGTGGCCGACGGCGCTTACTACCGGAATGCGGCTGGCAAAGATTGCCCGTGCTACGCGTTCGTCGTTAAAACTCCACAAATCTTCCAGAGAACCGCCGCCTCGCCCGACGATAAGCACATCGCACTCGCCCCGCGCGTTCGCCAGCTCAATGGCGCGAACGATCTGTCCTGGCGCATCGTCGCCCTGGACCGCGGTCGGGTAGATAATAACGGGCAGGGATGGGTCACGGCGCTTCAGCACGTGGAGAATGTCGTGCAACGCAGCCCCGGTTTTCGAGGTAATGACCCCAACGCAGTGAGCCGGAGAGGGTAGTGATTTTTTGAACTGCTGATCGAATAGCCCTTCAGCCTGCAGTTTGGCCTTGAGTTGCTCATATTTTTGCTGCAACAAGCCTTCACCAGCTGGCTGCATGCTCTCAACAATTATCTGGTAGTCGCCACGCGGTTCGTACAACGTAATGTTGGCGCGTACCAGGACCTGCTGACCGTGCTGCGGGCGGAACATTACCCGTCGATTGCTGTTGCGAAACATCGCGCAGCGTACCTGGGCGGAGTCATCTTTGAGCGTGAAATACCAGTGACCGGAGGATGGCTGAGTGAAATTCGAGATTTCACCGCTGATCCAAACTTGTCCCATTTCCTGCTCAAGCAGCAAACGAACCGTCTGATTTAGGCGGCTTACGGTAAAAATTGAGGTGGTCTGAGAGGATAACATGTGAGCGGGATCAAATTCTAAATCAGCAAGTTATTCAGTCGAAAGTAACATGCTCACAGAGGAGCGCAAGGTTTTTTTGCAAAAAAGTGTGGATGCAATCGGTTACGCTCTGTATAATGCCGCGGCAATATTTAATAACCTCCCAGGTGAGATATTGCCCATGCTACGTATCGCAAAAGAAGCCCTGACGTTTGACGACGTCCTCCTCGTTCCCGCTCATTCTACCGTTCTGCCGAATACTGCTGACCTCAGCACCCAGTTGACGAAAACCATTCGCCTGAACATTCCTATGCTCTCCGCAGCAATGGACACCGTGACGGAAGCGCGCCTGGCAATTGCCCTGGCCCAGGAAGGCGGCATCGGTTTTATCCACAAAAACATGTCCATCGAGCGCCAGGCTGAAGAAGTTCGCCGCGTGAAGAAACACGAATCTGGCGTGGTAACTGACCCACAGACCGTACTGCCAACCACTACTCTGCGCGAAGTGAAAGAACTGACCGAGCGTAACGGCTTTGCTGGCTACCCGGTAGTGACTGAAGATAACGAACTGGTCGGCATCATCACCGGCCGTGACGTGCGTTTTGTGACTGACCTGAACCAGCCGGTTAGCGTATATATGACGCCAAAAGAGCGTCTGGTGACCGTTCGTGAAGGCGAAGCGCGCGATGTCGTTTTTGCCAAAATGCACGAAAAACGCGTTGAGAAAGCGCTGGTTGTTGATGACAGCTTCCACCTGCTCGGCATGATCACCGTAAAAGATTTCCAGAAAGCAGAACGTAAACCTAACGCCTGTAAAGACGAGCATGGTCGTCTGCGCGTTGGTGCAGCGGTAGGTGCTGGCGCAGGTAACGAAGAGCGTGTAGACGCGCTGGTTGCCGCTGGCGTAGACGTTCTGCTGATTGACTCCTCTCACGGCCACTCTGAAGGCGTTCTGCAGCGTATTCGTGAAACTCGCGCTAAATATCCTGACCTGCAGATCATCGGCGGTAACGTTGCTACGGGCGCAGGTGCTCGCGCGCTGGCTGAAGCTGGCTGCAGCGCAGTTAAAGTGGGTATCGGCCCTGGCTCCATCTGTACTACCCGTATCGTGACCGGCGTCGGTGTTCCGCAGATCACTGCCGTTTCTGATGCCGTTGAAGCGCTGGAAGGCACCGGTATTCCGGTTATCGCCGACGGCGGTATTCGTTTCTCCGGCGACATCGCTAAAGCGATTGCTGCTGGTGCTGCCGCAGTGATGGTTGGCTCCATGCTGGCGGGTACTGAAGAATCCCCGGGCGAAATCGAACTGTACCAGGGCCGTTCTTACAAATCTTACCGCGGTATGGGTTCTCTGGGCGCGATGTCCAAAGGGTCTTCTGACCGTTACTTCCAGAGCGATAACGCTGCTGACAAACTGGTCCCGGAAGGTATCGAAGGTCGCGTTGCCTATAAAGGTCGCCTGAAAGAGATCATTCACCAGCAGATGGGCGGCCTGCGCTCCTGTATGGGTCTGACCGGCTGTGGTACTATCGACGCGCTGCGAACGAAAGCAGAGTTTGTACGCATCAGCGGTGCGGGTATTCAGGAAAGTCACGTTCACGATGTGACCATCACCAAAGAGTCCCCTAACTACCGCATGGGCTCCTGATAAGTTTCCGCGCCCGGCTATATGCCGGGCGAATTTGTTTCACTTGCCTCGGAATTAGCGTCAATGACAGACAATATTCATAAACATCGCATTCTCATCCTCGATTTCGGCTCGCAGTACACTCAGCTGGTTGCACGTCGCGTACGTGAACTGGGCGTCTACTGTGAACTGTGGGCATGGGATGTTACGGAAGCACAAATTCGCGAATTCAACCCAAGCGGTATCATTCTTTCCGGTGGTCCGGAAAGTACCACCGAAGAAAACAGCCCGCGTGCGCCGGAATACGTTTTCAATGCGGGCGTGCCGGTGTTCGGCGTGTGCTACGGCATGCAGACCATGGCAATGCAGCTCGGTGGTCATGTTGAAGGTTCTAACGAACGTGAATTCGGCTATGCGCAGGTTGAAGTTCAGACCGACAGCGCGCTTGTCCGCGGTATTGAAGACTCCCTGACCGCAGACGGCAAACCGTTGCTGGACGTGTGGATGAGCCACGGCGACAAAGTGACCGCCATTCCGGAAGGTTTCGTGACCGTTGCCAGCACCGACAGCTGCCCGTTCGCTATCATGGCGCACGAAGAAAAACGCTTCTACGGCGTGCAGTTCCACCCGGAAGTTACCCACACCCGTCAGGGTATGCGCATGCTGGAGCGTTTTGTGCGCGACATCTGCCAGTGTGAAGCGCTGTGGACGCCGGCAAAAATTATCGATGACGCCGTTGCCCGCATTCGTGAGCAGGTTGGCAATGATAAAGTTATCCTCGGCCTGTCCGGCGGCGTTGACTCCTCCGTCACCGCGATGCTGCTGCACCGTGCTATCGGCAAAAACCTGACCTGCGTGTTCGTTGACAACGGTCTGCTGCGTCTCAACGAAGCTCAGCAGGTGATGGATATGTTCGGCGACCACTTTGGCCTGAACATCATTCACGTGGAAGGCGAGCAGCGTTTCCTGGACGCGCTGAAAGGCGAGAACGACCCAGAAGCTAAACGTAAAATCATCGGCCGCGTATTCGTGGAAGTATTCGATGAAGAAGCGCTGAAGCTGGAAGACGTTAAGTGGCTGGCGCAGGGCACCATCTACCCGGACGTGATCGAATCCGCGGCATCTGCCACGGGTAAAGCGCACGTTATCAAATCTCACCACAACGTGGGCGGTTTGCCGAAAGAGATGAAGATGGGTCTGGTTGAGCCGCTGCGTGAGCTGTTCAAAGACGAAGTGCGTAAGATTGGTCTGGAGCTGGGCCTGCCGTACGACATGCTGTACCGTCACCCGTTCCCTGGACCGGGTCTGGGCGTACGTGTGCTTGGCGAAGTGAAGAAAGAGTACTGCGACCTGCTGCGTCGCGCGGATGCTATCTTCATTGAAGAGCTGCACAAAGCTGACCTGTACAACAAGGTAAGCCAGGCGTTCACCGTGTTCCTGCCGGTTCGTTCCGTTGGTGTGATGGGCGATGGCCGCAAGTACGACTGGGTTGTTTCCCTGCGTGCGGTAGAAACCATCGACTTTATGACCGCGCACTGGGCGCACCTGCCGTATGACTTCTTAGGCCGCGTCTCTAACCGCATTATCAACGAAGTGAACGGTATTTCCCGCGTGGTGTATGACATCAGCGGTAAGCCGCCAGCTACGATTGAGTGGGAATAATATCCCTTTCCGTTAGCGGTTTTTGAACCGGTAATATGTAAAAAACCCTCTGTTTACAGAGGGTTTTTTTATTGCACGCATTTCAGCAAATACTTCAGTAAATACTTCTGGCGTATGTTCTGTCGGATAGTACGCTAATCGACCAGTTGCAGCTGAGGCTGCTGCTGAGGTGCGACATTCTGAATACGCACATCCATCTGTGGATAGGGCAGGTCAATATGGTTGGCGTCCAGCGCCTCTTTAATGTTTTCCAGCAGATCGTAATAGGTGTTCCAGTACTCGATGTTGGGCACCCATACGCGCACGTAAAAATTCAACGCTGAAGCGCCCAGTTCGCCCAAGCGAACGGTTACCCCACGTTGCTTATCGATACGGCTGTCCTGCTCGATAATGTGATTAATAACTTGCTTAACCTCTGCAATCCGACTCTGATAACCCACGCCAATCACCAGATCGATACGGCGAAAAGGATGACGGGAATAGTTAATGATGTTGTCAGCGATGATCTTACCGTTTGGAATCACCACTTCTTTGCTGTCCGCGGTGAGCAGGGTGGTGGAGAAGATGTGCACTTTTTCTACTGTTCCGGTGACTGCACCAATCTGCACTACTTCCCCTGCGCGAAAAGGCCGCAGGGAAACCAACAGCACGCCAGCGGCAAAGTTGGAAAGCGATCCTTGTAGCGCGAGACCAATAGCCAGTCCGGCGGCGCCGATGACGGCAATAATGGAGGATGTTTCAATGCCGACGCGACCCAACGCAGCGACGACGAAAAAAGCGAGGGTGATGTAACGTACCAGCGCGGTGAAGAACTGAATGATGGTTCTGTCGACTTTACGTTTAAGCAGTAACTTTTCCAGCCCACGAGAGAGCAGGCGAGCGATAAATTTACCGACAAACAATAAGATCACGGCGGCAACGATATTCCAGCCGAATTGAATGACCGCATCACTGTGCCCGGCGACCCACTCAAGACCGCTTCTTATCTTTGGAAATAATAAAAAACCACTCATGGCATTACCCTGTAGTATTTAAAAATGATAACAATTCAAATAACTATTTAATTTTCATGCGAAATATAAATGCTTGCGTCAGTGATATTTGCTGGTGATATTAATTAGCGTTTATTTGAGCACTTTTTGTCTTTTTATGTCCGCTAAACCGGAACGTAAAAATCAGCGCGAATGGTGCGGCGAAGTGGGATGAAAAGATTGTGCATTTGTGCGAAAAATACGGCCGATTATCTGATAATTAAGCGAGAGAGGGGGGTAAAGTTTCATCACTCAAATCCCTTACCGGATGGTTAAATGTCAGGCGATTAGCCATCCGGTAAGGGATCTTAATGCTGGGGGTATCACAGGCGCGAGCGATCAATGTACGTCGATTTGTGCAGAAGATGTCTGTTGCGGCTGAGTGGTCTGCTGAGATTCTTTTTTGTCCTGGTGGTGATGCCACGCACCAATGGCGGAGTAGACGAAGCGTCCGAAGAAGAAGAGAAAGCTGATAAGCAGTACGATCCGGATCATGCGACTGTTAAATCGGTGTCGTTTGCGTAGGCTGGTAACCTGGCTCACAAAAGGTTCCTTGTAGTGTACCCAACTGAGGGCGATACTCACATTAAGGCACACTGAGAGGAAATGGTCAATTCTTCCTTATGTAAAATTGCTTCAGTTGTTTTATCTTCTTATGTTATGGAAATTAATATTATTATTTGCATGAATAATGTATTAACGATAAAAAATAATGAAAAGAGTAATAATTGATGAATGAGGGGCATGTTTTTTGATATGTATCAAGCATCACACTTTGCTGACAACTAAAATCGATGAATCATTGTGATGTATTTTACTTTATCGTTTTAAAGTCAGGTGGGATGCCTGTCTGAATACCCCCTACAGGATGTGCGGGATTCTACTGAGCATCTATGAAACTCAATAAAAATTATATTGGTATTAGAGATAGATGGTGGGCATTACCTCTCATCTTACCTTCTTTGTTGTTGCCTATATTGAGCACTGCCACTACCTATGCCCATATTAGTACGGGGACAGTAATTCTTTTCTACCTGCCGTTAGCGCTGATGATTAGCCTGATGCTTTTTTTTGGCTGGGCGGCATTGCCAGGTATTATCATTTCCATTATCTGGTACAAATATCCGCAGGTCGGGTTATTTGAAACACTTTCAATAATTTCGCACTTTATAGTTACAATCGTGCTTAGCTGGGGAGGATATAAAGTATTTTCTCCCCGACGAAACAACGTTTCCCACGGCGACTCTCATCTGTTGTTTCAGCGTATGTTCTGGCAAGTCTTCTGCCCGGCTACGCTGTTTCTGATACTCTTTCAGTTTGCCGCATTTGTGGGTGTTTATGAAAGCAAATCTGGCATGGTGGGCGTTATGCCCTTCAATACAGGCACATTGATCAACTATCAGTCCATACTCGCAGGGAATCTTGTAGGTGTGCCGCTGTGTTATTTCATCATTCGAACAATTCGCAACCCCTTGCATCTGAGAGGCTATTTTTCTCAGTTAAAACAGCAGTTTGATACCAAAGTGACTAAAACAGAGTTTGCGGTCTGGTTGATTATATTGACTGTGTTAATGGCAATGTTGTGTATGCCGCTCAATGAACAAAGCTCAATATTCAGCACGAATTATACATTGTCACTGTTACTTCCCGTCATGCTGTGGGGGGCAATGCGTTACGGTTATAAATTTATTTCGTTGATATGGGCGGTCGTACTTATTACCGCAATTCATTATTATCAGCGCTATATGCCATGGTATTCGGGTTACGATACGCAGCTTGCCATTACCTCATCAAGTTATCTGGTTTTTTCCTTCATCGTGAATTTCATTGCTGTCCTGGCAACGCGTCAACGTTTTGTTACCCGGCGCAACCATCGCCTGGCCTTCTTTGACCCTATGGTGCATATTCCGAATTTGCGCGCTTTGAACCGGGATTTGAAAAACTCGCCATGGTCAGTGCTTTGCTTTTTGGGGGTTCCGGGCATGGAGCTGCTGGTGAAAAATTACGGCATTATGCTGCGTATCCAGTACAAGCAAAAACTGGCTCAGTGGATAACACCGTTGCTTGAACAGGATGAGCATGTCTATCAATTATCGGGTAATGATCTAATCCTGCGTTTTAACACTGAGCTACACTAGGAACGCATTGAAGCACTGGACAGGCATATCAAGCAGTTTCGTTTTGTCTGGGACGGTATGCCTTTGCAACCGCAGGTTGGGATCAGCTTTTGCTATGTCCGTTCTCCTGTTAACCATATCTATTTGTTGCTGGGAGAGTTAAGTACCATTGCCGAATTATCGCTGGCAACCAATTCACCAGAGAATTTGCAGCGGCGTGGTGTGATGCACCTGCAACGTGACCTGAAAGATAAAGTTGCGATGATGAACCGTATTCAGCAGGCGCTGGAGAACAATCGCTTTTTCCTGAAGGCGCAGCCGATTTTTGGTGTGCGTGGAGACGTTTATCACGAAATCCTGCTGCGGCTTGAGGGGGATGACGGTGAAACTATTGCCCCTGATAGCTTCTTGCCGGTAGCCCATGAGTTTGGTTTGTCCTCCCGTATCGATCTGTGGGTGATTGAAAATACGCTGAAATTTATGGCGCAGAATCGGGAAAAAATGCCCGCCCACCGGTTTGCTATCAACTTATCACCCACCTCAGTATGTCGCGCGAGACTTCCTAATGACATCAATCAGTTACTGAATAAGTACAAGGTTGAAGCATGGCAACTTATCTTTGAAGTGACGGAAAGCAATGCCTTGACCAATGCGGAACAGGCACAGGCAACGTTGCTGCAACTGCAATCACTGGGCTGTCAGATTGCGATTGATGATTTTGGTACTGGATATGCCAGCTATGCGCGGCTGAAAAATGTGAATGCCGATATCCTGAAAATTGACGGTAGCTTTATTCGCAATATTGTTTCGAACAGCCTCGACTACCAAATCGTGGCCTCTATTTGCCATCTGGCGCGGATGAAAAGAATGCTGGTGGTTGCGGAGTACGTCGAAAGCGAGGAAATACGCAGTGCGGTGATTTCGCTGGGGATTGATTACATGCAGGGGTATCTGATTGGTAAGCCACTGCCGTTGAATGAAACTCTGGAAAAGCAGGTGCCAGATGAACTGACACCTGCTGAGATCTTATGCGGCGATATCGGGTGAGCTCTCTTCTTCAATTTTGAGTCGCCAGCCTGTTACGGCTTCCCAGTATTGCTGCTCTTTCTCCAGATCGAGCAGCACCAGCGCATTTTGGCTAAACCAGTCATGCGGGAAGCGTAAGGTCCAGTGGCTGTCGTCGGTTATCAGGGTCAAAGTCGGCGGCGTGGTGGTCGCCTGACGCTGATTATTCAATAGCACGCCCAGGCGCAGCAGCTGAATTAACGGCAGAAACTGTTTCTTCTTAAACAGCGTAAAGCGGGGCAAGTCGTCGAGCTTAATCGCTTTGCGATGATAACGAACTAATGTTGCCATCATCAGCTGTTGTTCCTGATTGAAACCAGGTAGATCGCTGTTTTGTAAGATATACGCAGAGTGGCGATGCAGACCGCTGTGGTTGATGTTCAGCCCAACCTCATGCAGCATTGCTGCCCAACGCAGTAACGCTTCCAGTTGGGGATTGGCCAGCTTTGGCTGCTGCGTATGCCACTGGTCGTACATTTGCATCGTCGTTTCCAGTACGCGCCGGGCCTGTTCGCTGTCAATGTTGTACTGGTTCGCCAGGCTGCTGGCGGTACGGCTACGAACGTCCTGGTGGCGAAAACGGCCTTCCATCTCGTACAGCACGCCTTCACGTAACGCACCATCAGAAAGGCGAAGTTCGCGAATAGCTAACGCGTCAAAAACGCCGCACAGAATCGCGAGTCCGGGTACAAACACTGCTTTTCTTTCTTCTGACAACCCCGGCAAGCTGAGCGCATCAAATGACGCGTGCTTCAACACTTCAGATGTCAGCTTGTCCAGACGTTCGGGGGTGATAAAACCGTCTTTTTCACCCATCTCCAGCAGCACTTCATGGGCTGCTTTAATGGTGCCCGATGCGCCCAGCGCAACGTTCCAGCCCTGAATGCGAAACTGCCAGGTTAAGGTTTCGAGCTTTTGCGCAGCCGCCATGCGGGCACGCTGGAAATTTTCACGGTTAATTACACCGCCTGGGAAATACATCTGAGCAAAACTGACGCAGCCCATGCGGCGGCTTTCGACCAGTTTAGGCTCGAAATCCTCGCCGATCACTAATTCGGTTGAGCCGCCGCCGATATCGATAACCAGCTTGCGACCTTTTTCCGGCTGCGTATGTTCAACGCCCATAAAGATCAATCGGGCTTCTTCGTTGCCGGAAATAATCTCAATTGGGTAGGGGATGACTTTTTCCGCTCGCTTGAGAAAATCAGTCGCATTCAGTGCCTGACGCAAAGTATGGGTTCCCACGATACATACGCTTGATGGAGGAAACCCCTGCAAACGTTCGGCGAACAGTGATAAACAGCTTAGCCCGCGCTCCATGGCCTCTTCGCTCAGCTTGTTATCTTCGCCGAGACCATCCGCCAGATGTACGCGTTGTTTCAGTCGCCCAATAATTTGCATTGCGCCATCAACCACGCGGGCAATGACCATATGGAAACTGTTTGAACCAAGGTCGACCGCAGCAAATTCCTGCGGTCGTGGAGTCTTGTCGTGTATTGGCATATCTTTAGTCAGGTTGCTCGAGTGATTTGATGTAATCGTAAATCGCCAATTGTGACTGAACCTTACGGCGGTTTCCGCGCGGTACGTAGCGATTACTCAGTTCTTTATCAATAAAGCGGGCTTTCACCGTGTCGCTGAACAGGATATCGATAATATCCAGCACGCGTTGCTTAAGGCGCGGGTCAAGAAGCGGTGTGGCAACTTCGATACGATAGTCGATGTTTCTTGTCATCCAGTCAGCGGAGGAGAGATACACCTGCTTGTCACCCCCGTTCTCGAAGATATAGACCCGGTCATGTTCAAGATAGCGATCAACGATGCTGATAACGCGAATATTGTCGCTGATACCTTCCAGATTCGGGATGAGCGAGCACATTCCGCGAATCAACAAATTGACCGGCACGCCTGAACTTGAGGCCGCATAGAGGCGGTCAACCAGACCTTTATCGACCAGGTTATTCAGTTTTAGCGTAATGCCGGAAGGCAGTCCTTGCTGCGCGTTGGCGATTTCTTTGTCGATCATTGCGTACAGCAGACGGCGTGAGTTCTGCGGGGAAACCAGCAGATAATCGAACGTCACCGGGCGATACGGATTCTCGATGAAGTTAAACACCCGACGCACTTCGTTGGTAATGCGCGAATCTGCGGTCAGCAATGAGTAGTCGGTATACAGGCGTGCCGTTTTTTCGTTGAAGTTCCCCGTCCCGATATGCGCATAGCGCACGACTTCATCACCTTCTTTACGCGAGATAAGGAACAGTTTGGCGTGAATTTTCAGGCCTGGCGCGGAGAAGATGACGTGAACGCCTGCTTCGGTTAGACGCTTGGCCCAATGGATGTTGGCTTCTTCATCGAAGCGGGCCTGCAATTCCACCACAACGGTAACTTTCTTACCGTTGTGCGCGGCATGGATCATTGAATCAATAATGCGTGAATCTTTTGCCACACGGTAGATGTTGATCTTTATAGCCAGCACGCTCGGGTCGAAAGAGGCCTGGCGCAGCAGTTCAAGAACGTGCTCAAAGGTGTGATAGGGGTAATACAGCAGCACGTCGCGTTCACGAACGGCGTCAAAGCCGTTACGAAACTTCTCGTTGTCGAACCAGATATGGCGCAGACGCGGCAGCGGTTTGTTCACCAGGTTAGCTTTGCCAACGTTAGGGAAGTTAATAAAGTCTTTGAAGTTATGATAACGCCCGCCGGGAACAATCGAGTCATAGCGAGAAATTGTCAGTTTTTCACGCAGTACTTCGACCAGCGCATTGGGCATGTCTCGCTGATAGACAAAACGTACAGGTTCTGCGGTCAGACGCTGTTTCAGGCTGGATGACATCAGCTCCATCAGGCTCGATTCCATCTCATGCACCAAATCGTATTCGGCGTCACGGGTCATTTTCATCGAATAGGCGTTCAGTGCGTCGTAGTCAAAGAACCCTTTGAAAATGTCGTCAAGGCAGTAACGTAAGATGTTGTCCAGCAGGATCATCGGTTTGCGACGGCGCGGGGTTTCCGGCGGCAGATTCACAAAACGGGGAACCTTGTCGGAAGGGATTTCCAGCAGCGCGTAGCGTATCGTATCACCACGGATAATTTCTACCGCCAGATAGGTGTAGTCATCTTTTAAAAACTGGACTAAATCCGTCTCGCGGTTAATCAGGATCGGCGTGATGTGCTGGCGAAGATATTGCTTGAAGTAATGACGCAACCAGCTTTGCTGATTGACCGACAACTGGCGTTCGTTGATTAAGAAAATCTGATTGCGCGCCATTTCCAACAGCAACTCGTTGTACAGGCCGTCAAATTCCTGATCGGCTTTTAATACGCGGGCCTGGATTTTGCCTAACAAATGGCGGGAGTGAGAGTTTGAACCCTGTTCTTCGCTAATAATGATTCGGCGCTTCAGTTCGGCAAAACGAACCTTATAAAACTCGTCGAGATTATTGGAATAGATGCCTAA
This sequence comes from Citrobacter sp. Cpo103, assembly GCF_030332605.1. Classification (NCBI taxonomy): domain Bacteria; kingdom Pseudomonadati; phylum Pseudomonadota; class Gammaproteobacteria; order Enterobacterales; family Enterobacteriaceae; genus Citrobacter; species Citrobacter sp. Cpo103. The sequence goes on from NZ_JAOWHO010000029.1 coordinate 109,281, forward strand.
GAAACGCATCCGTTCGATCAACGGGTTTGACTTATCAGCAGCTTCCTGGAGTACACGTTCGTTGAACGCTAACCAGCTGAGTTCTTTCTCGATGTATAGCTTTTCCTGACCCATTACCACTTTTACTCCGTTTCATTCACGGGACACTACCGATTTATTATGGCGAGCATTGCTCTCAGATGTCCAACTGTGCCAGAAAAATATGACAATAAACCGTCTGATAGCAAAGAGAAAGGGGGAGCGTAGATGAATACCGGTAGTATTAACCGGAAAAGGTAGTTATGCCTGTAGACCGGATGGTGAGATCCGGCTTACAGGTTGAATTTTATTATTCGTCGGCGGCGTAGCCTTGTGGCGGCAGACGAACGCCGTCCAGCCATGCAGCGTTATCACGCATCTTCAGGCGACCATCGGTAAACCAGCTTACCACCAGTGGGTAAATGGTATGCTCCTGAGCCTGGACTCGTGCCGTGACATCATCTTCGCTGTCGCCTTCAAATACCGGAACCTTGGCCTGGAGAATAACCGGTCCGCCGTCCAGTTCATCGGTGACGAAGTGGACGGAGGTGCCATGTTCTTCATCGCCGTTTTCCAGAACCTGACGGTGCGTGTGCAGGCCGGGATATTTCGGCAATAAAGACGGGTGGATATTCAGCAATCGTTCAGCATAGTGAGCGACAAACGCCGGGCTGAGGATGCGCATATAACCGGCCAGCACCACGACATCGGGTGCATAGGCGTCAATCTCTTGAATCAGTTGGCGGTCGAATGCTTCGCGACTGGCAAACTGGGCGGCTTCCAGCGAGTGCGCCGGAATATTCGCTTCGCGTGCGCGTTCAAGGCCGAACGCATCGGCCTTGTTACTGAATACTGCACGTATGGTGCCATTGATTTTTTTCTGTTCGCAGGCGTCGATTATCGCCTGCAAATTGCTTCCGTTGCCGGAAATGAGCACCACAATGTTTTTCATTCAATGACCACACGCTGTTCGGAATCAGATGCTTTGATGATACCGATTTTCCAGGCGTTTTCACCTTTCTCATTGAGCAAAGCAAGGGCTTTGTCCACTTCCGGAGCTGGCAGGGCGATAACCATACCTACACCGCAGTTAAAGGTGCGATACATCTCATGCTGGCTGACGTTACCCGCCGTTTGCAGCCAGTTGAAGACGGCTGGCCACTGCCATGAAGATTCGTCGATCACTGCCTGCGTGTTGTCCGGCAGAACGCGCGGAATATTTTCCCAGAAGCCGCCGCCGGTCAGGTGGGCAATGGCGTGCACATCAACCTTCTCGATCAGTTCCAGAATGGATTTCACGTAAATGCGGGTAGGGGCCAGTAAGTGATCGGCCAGCGGCTTGCCTTCAAGCTCGGTGGTTTCTGGGTCACAACCGCTGACTTCTACAATTTTACGCACCAGAGAGTAACCGTTGGAGTGCGGGCCGCTGGAGCCGAGCGCAATCAGTACGTCACCGTCAGCCACTTTTGAACCGTCGATAATCTCTGATTTTTCGACGACGCCAACGCAGAAACCTGCCACGTCGTAATCTTCGCCGTGGTACATCCCCGGCATTTCAGCTGTTTCCCCACCGACCAGCGCACAGCCAGACTGCAGGCAGCCTTCGGCAATCCCGTTAATGACGCTGGCTGCGGTGTCCACATCCAGTTTGCCGGTCGCATAGTAGTCGAGGAAGAACAGCGGCTCAGCGCCCTGAACCACGAGGTCGTTGACGCACATTGCGACGAGGTCAATGCCGATAGTGTCGTGGCGTTTCAGATCCATCGCCAGACGCAGTTTTGTACCAACGCCATCAGTGCCGGAAACCAGTACCGGTTCACGATATTTTTGCGGCAATGCGCACAGCGCACCGAAGCCACCCAGACCACCCATAACTTCCGGACGACGCGTTTTCTTTACTACGCCTTTGATTCGATCAACCAGAGCATTACCTGCATCAATATCAACACCGGCATCTTTGTAGCTAAGAGAGGTTTTATCGGTCACTGCCTGCTTCCCCACATGTTTACTTGCAGTAAAAGTTAAATTCGGCGCAATTCTAACAGGGAAAGCAAACGTTTGCGAGCCTGCTCTGCATCAAGTTTTATCTGCTGGTTTTTTCAGCATTTTACAATCATTTATCTATTTGTTTGAGCTGCGCCACGAAAATGAAACCGGGTACAGTCTTGTGCTTGAATCCTGTTAGCCGAATGCACAGTATCGTACTGAAACCGGTTTCTGTTTTCTGTTGCAGACCTCATCAACAGCGTTTTGCGCAGAGTCATCATGATAGGGGAAGGGTATGTCAGGATTTAAAGCAGATTTCATGTGGGGTGGCGCTGTCGCCGCTCATCAACTGGAAGGTGGCTGGCAGGAGGGCGGAAAAGGTATTAGCGTTGCCGATGTCATGACCGCGGGAGCGCATGGTGTGGCGCGTGAGATTACCGACGGTGTGATTGCCGGTAAAAATTACCCTAACCACGAGGCCATCGATTTTTATCATCGCTATAAAGACGACATAAAGCTGTTTGCCGAAATGGGGTTTAAATGTTTTCGCACCTCTATTGCCTGGACGCGTATTTTCCCCTTAGGCGATGAAGAACAACCCAATGAGGCTGGCCTACAGTTCTATGATGACCTGTTTGACGAATGCCTGAAATATGGCATTGAGCCGGTGATTACGTTGTCGCATTTTGAGATGCCTTACCATCTGGTGACAGAGTACGGCGGCTGGCGCAACCGCAAGCTTATCGATTTCTTTGTCCGTTTTGCCAGGGGGGTATTCACTCGTTACCAGCACAAAGTGAAGTACTGGATGACGTTTAATGAGATTAACAACCAGGCAAATTATCACGAAGATTTCGCGCCCTTTACTAACTCAGGTCTGAAATACCAGCCCGGCGAAGACCGCGAGCCGGTCATGTACCAGGCGGCGCACTATGAGCTGGTGGCAAGCGCGCTGGCGGTAAAGGTCGCGCGTGAGATTAACCCGGAATTACAGATAGGGTGCATGATTGCCATGTGTCCAATCTATCCGCTGACCTGCGCGCCAGACGATATGATGATGGCGATGAATGCCATGCACCGGCGTTACTGGTTTACCGACGTCCATGTGCGCGGCAAATACCCGCAGCATCTTCTCAACTACTTTGCCCGTCGTGGCTTTGAACTGGATATCACCGAGGAAGACCGTCAGGCGCTGACCGAGGGCTGCGTTGATTACATCGGCTTTAGCTATTATATGTCTTTCGCAACCCAGGCTACGGCCGACAACCCGCAACTGGATTACGATGAGTCGAAAAGCCTGGTTTCCAATCCGTACGTGCAGAAATCGGACTGGGGCTGGCAGATTGATCCGGTTGGCCTGCGCTATTCACTAAACTGGTTCTGGGATCATTATCAGTTGCCGCTATTCATTGTGGAGAATGGATTTGGCGCCATCGACGTGCGCGAGGACGATGGTACAGTTAACGACCAGTATCGTATCGACTACCTTGCCGCCCACATACGTGAGATGAAAAAAGCGGTGGTGGAAGATGGCGTGGATCTGATGGGATATACCCCGTGGGGCTGCATTGATTTAGTCTCGGCCGGGACGGGAGAGATGAAAAAACGCTACGGGTTTATCTATGTCGATAAAAATAATGATGGTAGCGGGACATTAACGCGCTCACCTAAAAAATCTTTTTCATGGTATCAAAACGTTATCCAGACCAATGCTGAATATCTTTAAAATTCATAGCATTGACAGCTAGTCCCGCCATCAGTGCGGGGCTTGTTTTATACTCATCATTCAGACGCAAATGACTTTGGTTGATCCATATCAAGCGTATGCAGTGTTGCGCCAGAGAGGAAAAGCGGTATAATCCGGCGATTTTTTTTGTGGTTGCCATTCGTCTGAGGAAAGGAGAAGAGTATGAAGATCGTGGAAGTCAAACACCCACTCGTCAAACACAAGCTGGGACTGATGCGTGAAAACGACATCAGCACTAAACGCTTTCGTGAACTCGCCTCGGAAGTTGGCAGCCTGCTGACTTATGAAGCAACCGCTGGTCTGGAAACCGAAAAGGTGACCATTGAAGGCTGGAACGGTCCAGTTGAAGTTGACCAAATCAAAGGCAAAAAAATCACCGTTGTGCCTATCCTGCGTGCGGGCCTGGGCATGATGGAAGGCGTTCTGGAAAACGTTCCGAGCGCGCGTATCAGCGTTGTTGGTATGTACCGTAACGAAGAGACGCTGGAGCCGGTTCCGTATTTCCAGAAGCTGGTTTCTAACATCGATGAGCGTATGGCGCTGATCGTTGACCCAATGCTGGCAACCGGCGGCTCTGTTATCGCCACTATCGATCTGCTGAAAAATGCAGGCTGCACCAGCATTAAAGTGCTGGTCCTGGTTGCGGCACCGGAAGGTATCGCGGCACTGGAAAAAGCGCACCCGGATGTGGAGCTGTACACCGCCTCCATCGATCAGGGACTGAACGAGCACGGATACATTATTCCGGGGCTCGGCGATGCCGGCGATAAGATTTTTGGTACTAAGTAAACGAATAAGTGAAAAGAAGCCGACTTTAAGAGTCGGCTTTTTTTTGAATAAAACAACCCAATGGCTAATAACAAACAACACTCAGAGGAAAACACTATGACGCGCCGTGCTATCGGGGTGAGTGAAAGACCGCCGCTTTTACAGACAATCCCGCTTAGTTTGCAGCACCTGTTCGCCATGTTTGGCGCAACGGTGCTGGTGCCAGTCCTGTTCCACATCAACCCAGCTACAGTTCTGCTGTTTAACGGCATTGGTACGTTGCTGTATCTCTTTATTTGTAAGGGTAAAATTCCCGCATATCTGGGTTCCAGCTTTGCCTTTATTTCCCCGGTACTGCTGCTGCTGCCGTTAGGGTATGAAGTGGCGCTGGGCGGTTTCATTATGTGTGGCGTCCTGTTCTGCCTGGTTTCTTTCATTGTTAAGAAGGCAGGAACCGGCTGGCTGGATGTCATGTTCCCGCCTGCGGCGATGGGCGCAATCGTTGCCGTCATCGGTCTGGAGCTGGCTGGCGTTGCTGCGGGTATGGCGGGGTTACTGCCTGCTGAGGGGCAATTACCGGATTCAAAAACCATCATCATTTCTATGGTAACGCTGGCGGTAACGGTCTTGGGTTCCGTATTGTTCCGCGGTTTTATGGCGATTATCCCGATTCTGATCGGGGTGCTGGCCGGTTATGCGCTCTCCTTCGTGATGGGCGTTGTGGACACTACGCCGATTGCGCAGGCCCACTGGTTCGCGCTGCCGACGTTTTACACGCCGCGTTTTGAATGGGTTGCCATTCTGACCATCCTGCCAGCAGCGCTGGTGGTCATCGCTGAACACGTCGGGCACCTGGTGGTAACGGCAAATATCGTGAAAAAAGATTTGATTCGCGATCCTGGCCTGCATCGTTCTATGTTTGCCAACGGTCTGTCTACGGTAATCTCTGGTTTCTTCGGCTCTACGCCGAACACCACGTACGGCGAAAACATCGGCGTAATGGCGATCACCCGCGTTTACAGTACCTGGGTTATCGGCGGTGCGGCAATTTTCGCCATTCTGCTCTCCTGCGTGGGTAAACTGGCTGCAGCGATCCAAATCATTCCACTGCCGGTTATGGGCGGCGTATCGCTGCTGCTGTACGGTGTGATTGGTGCTTCTGGTATTCGCGTACTGATCGAGTCGAAGGTTGACTATAACAAGGCGCAGAACCTGATCCTGACCTCGGTTATTTTGATTATCGGCGTAAGTGGCGCGAAAGTTCACATCGGTGCCGCAGAGCTGAAAGGCATGGCGCTGGCGACCATCGTTGGTGTCTGTCTGAGCCTGATTTTCAAAGTTATCAGCCTGCTGCGTCCGGAAGAAGTCGTGCTTGACGCGAAAGATGCAGACAGTCCGCAACAGTAAATCTCTGACCGGGCGGCAGCGCTGCCCGGTTCTATCGCGACGTATTTCTGTGTTAAACTCAACGCGATTTTATGAAATCCTGGGTTGAGGTATCTCTGAACACACCGGCACAGCTCTCTTTGCCACTTTATCTTCCTGACGACGAAACTTTCGCAAGTTTCTGGCCGGGGGATAACTCCTCTTTACTGGCTGCACTGCAAAACGTGCTGCGTCAGGAACATAGCGGGTATATTTATCTCTGGTCGCGTGAAGGCGCTGGCCGTAGTCATTTGCTGCATGCAGCCTGTGCGGAACTCTCCGCGCGCGGCGATGCGGTAGGCTACGTGCCGCTCGACAAACGCACCTGGTTCGTCCCCGAGGTGCTCGACGGGATGGAGCATTTATCGCTGGTATGCATCGATAACATCGAATGTGTGGCTGGTGATTCGCTGTGGGAAATGGCGATCTTTGATCTCTACAACCGTATCCTGGAATCGGGGAAAACGCGCCTGCTGATCACCGGCGATCGTCCACCAAGACAGCTGAATCTGGGGTTGCCGGATCTCGCCTCACGCCTGGACTGGGGGCAAATATACAAGCTGCAACCACTTTCCGATGAAGATAAGCTGCAGGCGTTGCAATTACGCGCCAGACTTCGTGGATTTGAACTGCCGGAAGATGTGGGACGTTTTCTGCTAAAGCGTCTGGATCGAGAAATGCGTACGCTGTTTATGACGCTGGATCAGCTTGATCATGCTTCGATCACCGCCCAACGTAAGCTGACCATTCCGTTCGTAAAAGAAATTCTGAAGCTGTAAGCGCCGCAGCCGGGAAGACTGCGGCAGGTTGCAGGTTAACCGACGATTTCCAGTACCTGCTCAGGCGGGCGTCCAATTCGAGCCTGACCTTTGGCAACCACAATCGGGCGCTCCATCAGTTTCGGGTTTTCCACCATTGCCTGAATCAGCGCGTCTTCACTCAGATTTTTGTCCGCCAGGTTAAGCGATTTATAAAGATCCTCTTTCTGGCGCATCAGTTCACGCGCGCTGGACATGCCGAGCATTTGCAGCAGTTCACGCAGGGTTGCTGCATCAGCCGGCGCTTCCAGATACAACACCACTTCCGGGTCCACGCCGTTGGACTTCAGTAATTCCAGCGTTTCACGGCTCTTGGAGCAACGTGGGTTATGGTAGATTTTAATCGCGTCTGACATGACTTCTCCTTGCATAACAATACTGCCGGATGGCGGCCAAAAGACCTTATCCGGCCTACATATTGCGTCTGACGTAGGCCGGATAAGACGCTACAGCGTCGCCATCCGGCAAAGGTTCGATAATTACATCTTCGTGTACGGTTTAAAGCGTTCTTGCAGCTGGCGTAGCTGGTCAATACGGGCATCGTATCTGGCCTGCTGCTGGCTACCCAGTTTCACCTGAGAACTTGCGCTGCTGAGCATCGAAATAGCCTGATCCAGACGTCCCGCGAGGGCATACCCCTCCGCACGCGCCGCCAGCTCCTGATCGCGGTTGCCCAGGTTGGCTTCCGCTTGCGCTAACAGATCCCAGCCGTTAGGGTCATCTTTATGGTTAAACGTATAGCGATTCAGGATGGTCGCCGCCTCTTTGGCTTGTCCACCCTGTAAATAGGCATTCGCCAGGTTGAGCTGCAGAACCGGGTTAGTGCGCAGGTCGCGGGCGTTTTTCAGGCGGTTAATGGCATCACTGGTTTTCTTCTGGCCGAGATCGATATCCGTTGCCAGGTCGAGATACCAGGCATTGTTAGGATCTGCCGCCAGCAGCGGTTGCAGCGCTTTACGCGCCTCGTCATATTTACTGGCTTCCATCGCCTGCAATGCCCGGCCATACTGCGCCGCACGTTGCTCACGTACGTTGCCTTTCGACCAGTTACTCAGCAGGTCATCGGTCAACTGGTTACGACCAGAGTTGTACATGCCCAAGGTTCGTGCCTTAGCCAGATAAAAATCTTCTGACGACTGGACGACCACCGGGCGCATCTGGTTGGCGCGGTTACGGGCATCAGACAGACGGCTTTCCGGCAGGGGGTGAGTCAGCAAAATTTCCGGTGGACGCGAAGAGTAACGAGCCTGATCGAGCAGTTTTTCCAGGAACGTTGGCATGGCCTGGGGATCGAATCCCGAGCGTTGCAGCACCTGAATACCGATGCGGTCCGCTTCCTGTTCATTTTGCTGCGTAAAACTAATCATCCCCTGACGTGTACCCGCCAGCGTACCGGTCAGCGCCGCCATACCCGCCTGCGGGCTGGCCATCGCCAATAAAATTGAACCTAATGCGCCAACCCACGTTAGTGGCGCGCTGCGTTTCTGATCTTCCATGGCACGCGCCAGGTGACGCTGCGTAACGTGGGAAATTTCGTGCGCCATAACCGATGCCAGCTGGCTTTCGTTGTCGGAATAGCGAAATAGTGCAGAGTGCAGGACAACGTTGCCGCCAAAGAAAGCAAAGGCGTTGATTTCATCGTTGTTAATCAAAAAGAAGGTGAAGGGCGTTTTAACCGAGTCGGCGTGCGAGACCAGACGCATCCCCAGCGCATTAATGTATTGGGTGAGCAATGGATCGTTAATTAATGGCGCACTGCCGCGCAGTTGGCGTACGTAATAATCGCCCATCTGCATTTCCTGTCCTATGGAAAGCGTACTGCCTGCCGACGTTCCCATATCAGGCAGGGTGTCCGCAGTATCAGCAAATGCGGGCGCAACCTGACCGATAGTCAGTGCGGCAATGAGGGTAGCAACCAGGTTTTTTTTCAACTGCCTGAACATAACCTCTGTCCTGTATTCTTTTTTGAGATAGCCATTTGACCGATGCTGTGAAGTATCGTTCACACTCCGCAAGCTTACGGAGTGTAACTGCGAAACCTGACGATGAACACCCAGGAAAAATGTCTTTTCACTTTGCGTAATCAGCCATAAAAAGCGAAGTCTTTTTTGTGACATTTCGATACAATTCGGGATCGCAATCCCGCTATTGGGTTCATGGAAGGGTTTTATGCTCGAAATGTTGATGCAATGGTATCGTCGCCGCTTTAGCGACCCCGAAGCCATCGCCCTGCTGATTATTCTTGTTGCCGGTTTTGGCATCCTGTTTTTCTTTAGCGGCCTTTTGGCGCCGCTGCTGGTCGCCATTGTGCTGGCGTACCTGCTTGAATGGCCGACAGTGCGGCTGGAACATATTGGTTGTTCACGACGTTGGGCGACATCGATTGTGCTGGTGGTGTTTGTCGGTATTTTACTACTGATGGCCTTTGTGGTGATGCCCGTTGCGTGGCAGCAGGGAATTTACCTGATCCGCGACATGCCCGGCATGCTCAATAAATTGTCTGATTTTGCCGCCACCTTGCCACGACGTTACCCGGCGCTGATGGATGCAGGCATCATTGATGCGATGGCGGAAAATATGCGCTCGCGAATGCTCACCATGGGCGATTCGGTGGTGAAATATTCGTTAGCCTCACTGGTTGGATTGCTGACCCTGGCGGTCTATCTTGTTCTTGTCCCATTGATGGTGTTCTTCCTGATCAAAGATAAAGGACAGATGCTGAACGCTGTGCGCCGGGTGCTGCCGCGTAACCGCGGGCTGGCGGGGCAGGTATGGAAAGAGATGAATCAGCAAATCACCAACTATATCCGCGGAAAGGTGCTGGAAATGGTGGTGGTCGGCGTAGCGACCTGGCTCGGCTTCCTGCTGTTTGGTCTCAACTATTCGCTGCTGCTGGCGGTGCTGGTCGGGTTCTCTGTGCTGATCCCGTATATCGGCGCTTTTGTGGTGACGATTCCGGTGGTTGGCGTGGCGCTGTTCCAGTTTGGCCTTGGCACTGAGTTCTGGAGCTGTTTTGCCGTGTACCTGATAATCCAGGCGCTGGACGGCAATTTGCTGGTTCCCGTGCTGTTCTCCGAGGCGGTCAATCTGCATCCACTGGTCATTATTCTCTCCGTGGTGATTTTCGGCGGTTTGTGGGGATTCTGGGGCGTATTCTTTGCGATTCCTCTGGCGACGTTAATCAAAGCGGTAATGCATGCCTGGCCGGATGGTCAGGTCGTTGACGAACCCTAATCTGCAAGATCCGGCGATATCATGTCGCCGGATCTGAACTTGTCTGACCTCTATCCACTCTTTCTGAATAATCTCCTCTGGTGTCGTTTTTCTCCGCGTTTGTCTTTAACTTGACCATCGTGATGTCTTTTAGTCACACAAGGATTAAGGCCAACAGGAGAACAAAATGGATCACAGCACACACACGCAGCAAAAGGTGGGATGGGGCGGTTATCTCGCTTTTTTTATTACGATTATTCTTTTTTCCGGCATGTTTGCGAAAAGTACCGAATGGTGGCGGGTCTTTGACTTCACCGTCCTCAACGGTGCGTTTGGGCAGATTAATGCTGCGGGCGGCACGGCGGTCTCTTTTCGTGGCACAGGGGGGATGGGGGCCAAAGACGGTTTCTTATTCGCGCTTGAGCTGGCACCTTCCGTCATTCTTTCGCTTGGGATTATTTCTGTCACCGAAGGGTTGGGTGGGTTGCGCGCGGCACAACAGCTGATGACGCCGGTCCTGCGTCCGTTACTGGGCATTCCGGGTATTTGTTCGCTGGCGTTGATTGCGAATTTGCAAAATACCGATGCCGCGGCCGGGATGACCAAAGAAATGGCGGAAGAGGGCATTATCACAGAGCAGGAACGCGCTATTTTTGCCTGCTGGCAAACCAGCGGCAGCGCGTGCATTACCAACTATTTTTCTTCTGGCGCAGCGCTGTTTACGATGGTGACCGTTCCGGTGATTACGCCGCTGGCGGTGATCCTTGTCTTCAAATTTGTGGGCGCGAACCTGTTGCGTGTATGGATCGCGCAGCTGGAAAATCGCCGTATGCAGCAGGAGGCGTGAGATGACAACACAGGTACGTAAAAACGTCATGGATATGTTTATCGATGGCGCACGGCGCGGGTTTACCATTGCAACAACCAGTCTGTTGCCTAACGTGGTGATGGCGTTTGTGATTATTCAGGCGCTGAAGGTGACAGGGCTGCTCGAGGTTGTCGGGCGGGTATGCGAGCCGGTAATGGCGCTGTGGGGGCTGCCGGGGGAATCTGCCACTGTGCTGCTGGCAGCGGTGATGAGTATGGGAGGCGGCGTCGGCGTGTGCGCCAGCCTGGTTGTCGCCGGTACGCTTTCGGGACATGATGCCACGGTGTTGTTACCGGCTATCTACCTGATGGGAAATCCGGTGCAAAATGTGGGCCGTTGTCTGGGGACCGCGGGGGTTCATCCTCGTTATTACCCGCTAATTATTGCGGTATGCGTCATTAATGCGCTGCTCTCTATTTGGGTTATGCAGGTTATTGCCTGACAAGGAAGGTTATGAACTGTTCAATTCTTGATTTGACGTTGTTCCAGCAGGGACACGTGTATGCGCCGGAAGATTTAGGGCGACAGGATATACTGGTCTCCGGCAGCAAAATTGTTGCCATCGCCCCGTCAATTTCTCCTGAAGACTTTCCCGGTTGCGAGTGTATCAATCTTGACGGCGCGATTGTATGCCCAGGATTTATCGATCAACACGTCCATCTTATTGGCGGCGGTGGGGAGGCGGGGCCGCATACCCGCACCCCGGAAGTGCGCTTGTCACGGCTGGTTGAAGCTGGCGTCACGTCGGTGGTGGGTTTGCTGGGTACCGATGGCATTACCCGTCACCCGGAATCGCTGCTGGCAAAAACCCTCGCGCTGGAGTTTGAAGGCATCAGCGCATGGATGCTGACCGGGGCGTATTCTCTGCCTTCCCCGACGATCACCGGCAGTATCGATCGCGATGTGGCGCTGATTGATAAAGTTATTGGTGTGAAATGTGCGGTTTCGGACCATCGTTCTTCAGCCCCGGAGACCTCGGCGCTGGCAAATATGGCGGCGCAGTCGCGTGTCGGCGGATTGTTAGGGCGCAAACCGGGGATCAGCGTTTTCCATATGGGCGACAGCCCGCACATGCTGGAACCGTTGTACCAGATCCTTGAATGTTGCGATGTGCCGATTACTAAACTGTTGCCGACACACGTTAACCGTGCGGAACCGTTGTTCCAGGCGGCGCTGGAGTATGCCCGTAAAGGCGGTTATATCGACATTACCAGCAGCATTGATGAGCCCGTCGACCCGGCCACGGCTATCGCCACGGCGCTACGCCAGAACGTGCCGCTGTCGCGCATTACCCTTAGCTCGGATGGCAACGGCAGCCAGCCGGAATTTGATGAGCTTGGCAATCTCACCGGCATCGGTGTCGCGGGGTTTGAATCACTGGCCGAGACGGTGCGCCAGTTGGTGAAGATTCATGCCATACCGCTGGAACAGGCGCTGTGTCCGCTGACGCGTACGGTCGCAGAATTTTTGGCACTGGAGCATAAAGGGCGTCTGGCGGTGGGATGCGATGCGGACATTCTGGTGCTCAACGACGCGCTGGAAGTTCATCACCTGTGGGCGAAGGGAAAAGCCGTGGTGAAAGAGCAGAAAGCGTGCGTGAAAGGGACGTTTGAGTAACCGGGCGGTCATCTGCCGGATGGCGACGCTAACGCCTTATCCGGCCTACAAATGCACGCACGTATGCCGGATAAGGCGTTCACACCGCCATCCGGCATTTCACGGTCAGGCGTTCTCTTTCAGCCAGTTCATTACCACGTCGTGGTGGTTGCTGGTTTTGAAGTCATCAAACACATGCTCAATTTTCCCTTCGGCATCAATCAGGAAGCTGATGCGGTGGATGCCATCGTAGGTTTTGCCCATAAATGACTTCTCACCCCAGACGCCGAACTGCTCGCAAACCTGATGATCTTCATCGGACAGGAGCGTGAAATTCAGGACTTCTTTCTCCGCGAATCGGGAAAGCTTCTCTGGTTTGTCAGTGCTGATCCCCAGCACTTCAACACCCGCTTTTTTTAACTCATCCATGTTATCGCGCAGGCCGCAGGCCTGTACGGTACAGCCGGGTGTCATGGCTTTCGGGTAAAAATAAACCAGAACACGCTGTCCCTGGAAGTCGGTTAAATTTACTTGTTCTCCGTCTTGATCCGGCAAGCTAAATTTCGGTGCGATATCACCGGCTTTCAGTGGGTTCATTACTTAACTCCATCCTGTTCATCATGCTGTGAGTAATTGACGACGTTAATACTGCCTTGCGCATTGAGTTCTGTACAGAGTGCTTTAAACGCATCTTCAATATTTGCCGAATCATGTGACGCAGGACTATGTGCGGTAATTTGAATAAACAACTGCGCCGCCTTTCCATTCTCTGCCGGTTGCGTGCGTGAAACCAGTTCCGCAATATTCATTTGGTGGCTGTCAAACAGAGCGGTGAAGCGTTCAATCAAATGGGGAGAATCAGGGACATCGACCTGCACCCATACCGTAGCAGGCATTGCCGGACGGGGGCGCGCGGTCGTGCGCTTCATCACAATGAGTAAATCCAGCTCTGCGCCTTTTAATGGCAGGGTTGATTCAATCAGGGTGATGGCATTCCAGGTTCCCGACAGCAACATGATAAACGTGAACTCATCACCCAGCATGGCCAGTCGGCTGTCTTCGATATTACAGCCGCAACTGCTGACATGACGCGTGATGGTGTTCACAATTCCTGGGCGATCGGCACCCAGCGCAGTAATGACCAGATAGTGTTGCGATGACGATGTCAAACCTGTTCTTCCTTTGAGCGGTGAGGTAATCATAAGGAAAGCATAAAAAAAACATGCATACAACAATCAGAACGGCTCTGGTCGCTTGCTTTTATTGTCGTACCAAACGTACCATTGAGACACTTGTTTGCACAGAGGATGGCCCATGTTCACGGGAAGTATTGTCGCGCTTGTTACGCCGATGGATGAGAAAGGTAAAGTCTGCCGGTCGAGCCTGAAAAAACTGATTGATTATCATGTCGCCAGCGGCACCTCGGCGATCGTTTCTGTTGGCACCACCGGTGAGTCCGCCACCCTGAGTCATGATGAACATGGCGATGTGGTGATGATGACGCTGGAACTGGCTGACGGGCGTATTCCGGTGATTGCCGGAACCGGCGCCAATGCGACCGCGGAAGCCATTAGTCTGACGCAGCGTTTCAACGACAGCGGTGTTGTCGGCTGCCTGACGGTGACGCCTTACTACAACCGCCCAACCCAGGAAGGTTTGTTCCAGCATTTCAAAGCCATTGCTGAGCATACTGACCTGCCGCAAATTCTGTATAATGTGCCGTCCCGTACTGGCTGCGATATGCTGCCGGAAACCGTTGGTCGTCTGGCGAAAGTTAAAAATATTATCGCTATTAAAGAGGCCACGGGGAACTTAAGTCGCGTTCACCAGATCAAAGAGCTGGTTTCGGACGACTTTATTCTGCTCAGCGGTGATGACGCGACCGGACTGGATTTTATGCAGCTCGGTGGTCATGGCGTGATTTCCGTAACGTCTAACGTTGCGGCACGTGATATGGCTGAAATGTGCAAACTGGCGGCAGCCGGGCAATTTGCCGAGGCGCGGGTGATTAACCAACGTCTGATGCCGTTACACAACAAACTATTTGTCGAACCCAACCCTATTCCCGTGAAATGGGCGTGTAAGGAGTTGGGACTTGTGGCGACCGATACGCTACGTCTGCCGATGACGCCAATCACGGACAATGCTCGTGAAATCGTCAAAGCGGCGCTTAAGCATGCCGGTTTGCTGTAAAGTTTAGGGAGATTTGATGGCTTACTCAGTACAAAAGTCGCGCCTGGCCAAGGTTGCGGGTGTTTCGCTTGTTATGTTGCTCGCGGCCTGTAGCTCTGACTCGCGCTATAAGCGCCAGGTGAGCGGTGATGAATCCTATCTGGAGGCCGCACCGCTTGCTGAGCTTCATGCTCCAGCTGGGATGATTTTGCCGGTTATGTCGGGCGACTATAATATCCCGGTAACCAACGGCAGTGGTGCCGTGGGTAAAGCGCTGGATATTCGTCCACCGGCTCAGCCGTTAGCATTAGTCACCGGTGCTCGCACACAGATCGCGGGTGATACGTCGACATTACTGGTGGAAAACGGTCGTGGCAACACACTGTGGCCGCAGGTCGTTAGCGTCATTCAGTCTAAAAACTACACGATCACCAAACGTGATGATGCCAGCCAGACGTTGACCACCGACTGGGTTGACTGGAACCGTCTGGATGAAGACGAGCAGTACCGTGGACGTTATCAAATCTCGGTTAAACCGCAGGGCTATCAGCAAGCGGTAACGGTGAAACTGGTTAACCTCGAGCAGGCGGGTAAACCCGTAGCCGATGCGGCATCAATGCAGCGCTACAGCGCTGAAATGATGAACGTTATCTCTGCTGGTCTGGATAAGAACGCCACAGACGCCGCGAATGCCGCGCAGAACCGCTCTGCAGCCACCATGGATGTTCAGAGCGCCGCCGATGACACCGGTTTACCAATGCTGGTGGTACGCGGGCCGTTCAACGTGGTGTGGCAGCGTCTGCCGGCAGCGCTTGAGAAAGTGGGGATGAAGGTAACCGACAGCACCCGTTCTCAGGGCAGCATCGCGGTGACCTACAAACCACTGTCCGATAGCAACTGGCAGGAGTTGGGTGCAAGCGACCCGGGTCTGGTATCCGGCGACTATAAACTGCAGGTCGGTGATTTAGACAACCGCAGTAGCTTGCAGTTTATCGATCCGAAGGGGCATACCCTGACGCAAAGCCAGAACGACGCGCTGGTCGCCGTCTTCCAGGCAGCGTTCAGTAAGTAAAAATAAAGGGCTGGATAACTCCAGCCCTTTTTTTCTGATATGATACGCAAACGTGTGCGTCGGCAGAAAAACGCAATATTTATCGTTAATTCACACCCAGGAGTAATAAAGATGCAAAAGCAAGCTGAGTTGTATCGTGGTAAAGCGAAGACCGTATACAGCACGGAAAACCCGGACCTGTTGGTGCTCGAATTCCGCAATGATACGTCAGCAGGGGATGGCGCGCGCATTGAACAGTTTGACCGTAAAGGCATGGTGAACAACAAATTCAACCATTTCATTATGACTAAACTGCAAGAAGCGGGTATTCCTACCCAGATGGAGCGACTGCTTTCTGATACCGAATGTCTGGTGAAAAAACTGGAGATGGTACCGGTTGAATGTGTGGTACGTAACCGCGCGGCAGGCTCTCTGGTTAAGCGTTTAGGCGTTGAGGAAGGTATTGAACTGAATCCGCCGCTGTTTGATCTGTTCCTGAAAAACGATGCTATGCACGATCCAATGATTAACGATTCCTATTGCGAAACTTTTGGTTGGGTGAGCAAAGAGAATCTGGCACGTATGAAAGAGCTGACCTACAAAGCTAACGACGTGCTGAAAAAGATGTTTGATGATGCTGGTCTGATTCTGGTCGACTTCAAACTTGAGTTTGGTTTGTATAAAGGTGAAGTGGTCCTGGGTGATGAATTCTCACCGGACGGTAGCCGCCTGTGGGACAAAGAAACGCTGGATAAAATGGACAAAGATCGCTTCCGCCAGAGTCTGGGCGGCCTGATCGAAGCCTATGAAGCCGTCGCGCATCGCCTGGGTGTGAAGTTAGACTAATCATCCCCTGAGCCGGCGATCGCTCTCCGGCTCATTAACCCCACCTGATTTGATTACTATTTCTTATGGTAATCCTGTTCCGAACCGCCTACGATCATCATCATAATGAATAAAAAGTTGAGGTGATTATGCGCTGGCAAGGGCGTCGTGAAAGTGACAACGTGGAAGACAGACGAAACAGCTCTGGCGGCGGCCCCTCTATGGGTGGGCCTGGTTTTCGTCTGCCCAGTGGTAAAGGCGGCATCATTCTGCTGATTGTGGTGCTGGTGGCGGGTTATTATGGCGTGGATCTCACCGGGCTAATGACTGGCCAGCCGGTCTCCCAACAGCAATCATCACGCTCCATCAGCCCAAACGATGATGAAGCGGCAAAATTTACCTCGGTGATTCTGGCTACCACAGAAGATACCTGGGGACAGCAGTTTGAAAAAATGGGCCGCACCTACCAACAGCCGAAGCTGGTGATGTACCGGGGCGCGACGCGTACCGGCTGCGGCGCGGGTCAGTCCGTGATGGGGCCATTTTATTGCCCGGCAGATGGTACGGTTTACATCGACCTTTCATTCTATGACGACATGAAAAACAAGCTGGGCGCTGATGGTGATTTTGCTCAGGGCTATGTTATCGCCCATGAAGTGGGTCACCACGTGCAGAAACTGCTGGGCATTGAACCTAAAGTTCGTCAGATGCAGCAGAATGCCTCACAGGCAGAAGTGAACCGTCTTTCCGTTCGAATGGAACTGCAGGCAGACTGCTTTGCCGGTGTCTGGGGCCACAGCATGCAGCAGCAGGGCGTACTGGAGTCTGGTGACCTGGAAGAGGCACTGAACGCCGCACAGGCCATTGGTGACGATCGTCTGCAACAGCAGGGACAAGGACGCGTCGTGCCGGACAGCTTTACTCACGGAACCTCTGAACAGCGTTTTACCTGGTTCAAACGCGGTTTTGATAGCGGCGATCCGGGGCAATGTAATACCTTTGGTAAAGGTATTTAAGATACTGAGGCAGGGATGTCCGATAACACGGCGCTGAGCACGTTAACCGAACAAATGACCCTCGAAGGGATCCGTCGTCTGCTGATTATCAGCGGCGAGGATAACTGGTGTCAGGAACAGGCATTAGCGCTACGCAGCATGTTACCCGGCGACTGGCTGTGGGTAGGGGAGCAAGCCCCTACCGAGCCGTGCTGTACGCCGCAGGCGCTAAAAACATTATTAGGGCGCGAGTTTCGTCATGCGGTTTTTGACGCCAGGCAAGGTTTTGACGCTGCGGCGTTTGCCGCCTTAAGCGGCACACTGCTTTCTGGCAGTTGGCTGGTATTGCTGACCCCACCCTGGCATTCCTGGCACACGCATCCGGACGCGGATTCACTACGCTGGAGCGATTGTGCTGAACCTATCCCTACACCGCACTTTATTGAACACGTCAAACGGGTGATTTCCCGCGATAGACAGGCTCTGCACTGGCAACAGCATCAGCCGGTTTCCTGTCCGCACTTTCCTGCTCGCGCAGCCTGGCACGCGGCAACCGGCGAACCCCAGCCAGAACAGGCGATGATATTAAATCATTTGCTGGCTATGCCTCCCGGTGTGGTTGCGGTGACGGCGGCACGGGGTCGGGGTAAATCCGCTCTGGCAGGGCAACTCATAGCGCGGATTAACGGCACTGCGATTGTGACAGCGCCTGCCAAAGCGGCAACCGATGTGCTGGCGCAATTTGCCGGGGAGCGTTACCGTTTTATGGCCCCGGATGCGCTGTTAAGCAGTTCTGCAATCGCAGACTGGCTAATTGTGGATGAAGCCGCCGCGATCCCCGCGCCGCTGTTGCATCAACTGGTGGCGCGTTTTCCTCGTACGCTGTTAACCACTACAGTACAAGGCTACGAGGGAACGGGGAGAGGCTTCTTGCTGAAATTCTGTGCCCGCTTCCCCAATCTTCAACGCTATGAATTGCAGCAACCGGTACGCTGGGCGCAGGGATGTCCGCTGGAGCAAATCGTCAGCGATGCGCTGGTGTTTGATGATGAAACGTTCACGCATGCCCCATTGGGGGAGCTTCACTTCTCGGCATTTGAGCAACAGTCCTGGCATGCTAACCCGGCGCTGCCGTTAGCGGTATACCAACTGCTTTCCGGAGCGCATTATCGCACCTCGCCATTGGACCTGCGACGAATGATGGACGCGCCTGGACAGCATTTTCTTCAGGCATCAACCGCTGACTCAGTGGCGGGAGCCGTCTGGTTGGTCGATGAAGGGGGACTATCCGCAGAATTAAGCCAGGCCGTCTGGGCCGGATATCGCCGACCGAGAGGGAATCTGGTTGCGCAGTCGCTGGCGGCGCACGGTGGTGACCCGTTGGCGGCGACGCTCGTCGGGAGACGGGTCAGTCGAATTGCGGTTCATCCTGCGCGCCAAAGAGAAAGTATTGGGCAACAGCTGATTATGCTGGCCTACCGCTATTCCACATCGTGTGACTATCTGTCGGTCAGTTTTGGGTATACGGCTGAACTATGGCGTTTCTGGCAGCGCTGCGGTTTTGTGCTGGTGCGAATGGGAAATCATCGGGAAGCCAGCAGCGGCTGTTATACCGCCATGGCGTTACTTCCCATTAGCGAAACGGGGAAACGCCTTGCTGAGCGGGAGCACCAGCATTTGCGTCGTGATGCGGAAATCCTTGCGCGATGGAACGGTGAGAACATTCCGCTGGTCCCTCTGAAAGAGGCTACGCTTAATGAGGATGACTGGGCTGAGCTGGCTGGGTTTGCCTTCGCGCATCGGCCATTATTGACGTCTCTAGGCTGTCTGAGTCGTCTGCTTGAGCACAGTGAATTACCTCTTCCGGCCTTGCGCGGACGCATCCAGGCTAAACGTAGCGACGCCGAATTGTGCCAACAGCTCAAGATTTCTGGTCGTAAAGCGTTGCTGGTCATTCAGCGCGCCGAAGCGGCGCAGGCATTAAATCAGCTGGATGCAGAGCGTGAACAGCGGCTACATAATCGCATTATGCAATGGCAATTTTTTCACTAACTTCTTCAATTTCCTGGCATGGTCATTGCGGTTAAGCGGCGTAGAATGATTCTCATCAGCTAAGGAGACCGCCATGAAACATGACCATTTTGTTGTTCAAAGTCCCGAAAAACCCGCTCAACAGCTACTGCTGCTGTTTCATGGCGTCGGCGATAATCCGGTTGCCATGGGTGAAATTGGCACCTGGTTTGCGCCGCTGTTTCCGGATGCGCTAATCGTTAGCATTGGCGGGGCAGAGCCTTACGGGACGACGTCCGGACGTCAGTGGTTTTCGGTGCAGGGCGTAACAGAAGAGAGTCGTCAGGCACGCGTTGACGCCATAATGCCGGTGTTTATCGAAACCGTGCGTTACTGGCAGAAGCACAGCGGCGTTTCGCCGCAGGCAACCGCGCTGATTGGCTTTTCTCAGGGGGCGATTATGTCACTTGAGAGCATCAAAGCTGAGCCGGGGCTGGCATCGCGGGTCATCGCCTTCAATGGCCGCTATGCCACCTTGCCAGAGGCTGCAACCACCGCGACGACGGTGCATTTGATTCACGGTGGTGAAGACCGGGTAATTGAGTTATCTCATGCCGTTGCCGCGCAGGAAGCGTTAATGCGCGCTGGTGGAGACGTGACGCTGGATATCGTCGAAAATCTGGGGCACGCCATTGATGAACGCAGCATGCAGTTTGCGCTCGATCATCTGCGTTTTACCGTACCGAAGCACTACTTTGATGAAGCGCTGAGCGGCGGTAAGCCTCACGATGATGATGTGATTGCCATGATCTGATTGATCACCGTAGGCCGGATAAAACGCGAAGCGTTGCCATCCGGCACGTAATGCCCGGTGGCGCTAACGCTTACCGGGCCTACGGGACTTATCTGCCTATTAATTATTTCTTCGGTTGGTCCTTATTCGGCCAATCGTCGTCGTCATCCCATTTATCGTTAAAGTCACGATGCGGGGGAAGCTCCGGCTTGTTGGCAAGAAATTTCTTGTGATCGACGCGCTTGAGATCTTTAATCACGTTCAGCAGCACGCCTACCAGAAACACCAACACCAGAATCCACCAATATTTTGCCAGCCAGTCCATGCTCATTTCCTCTTACAGGAACACTCATCAGGCGACGAGTTGCTCCATGATACGTTGATACATACGGGCAAGCAGCTGCAGGTCGGCGGCATTAACACATTCATTAATTTTATGAATAGTGGCGTTGACCGGCCCAAGTTCTACTACCTGCGCCCCCATGCGGGCAATAAAACGCCCGTCGGACGTCCCGCCTGTAGTCAGTAACTGCGGTTTAATCTCATTATAGTGCTCAATGGCGTTCACCACTGCATCCACCAGTTTACCGCGTTCGGTCAGGAACGGCTGACCGGAAAGCCACCAGTCGACGGTATAACGCAGCTGATGTTTCTCCAGCAGCGCGTGAACCCGTGCTTTAATCATCTCATCGGTCAGCTCAGTGCTGAAACGGAAGTTGAACTGGATAAACAGTTCTCCAGGGATAACGTTGTTGCTGCCGGTTCCAGCCTGGATATTGGCAATCTGCATGCTGGTCGCCGGGAAGAATTCGTTACCCTGATCCCACTCGATCGCCACCAGTTCGTTGAGCATGGGGGCCGCGCGGTGTACCGGGTTATCGGCCAGATGCGGATAGGCTACGTGGCCCTGCACGCCGTGAATGGTCAGGTTGCAGGTCAGTGAACCACGACGTCCATTTTTCACCACGTCGCCAACGATTTCCGTGCTGGATGGCTCACCCACCAGGCAATAATCCAGTCGTTCATTACGCGCCATCAGCGCTTCAACCACCTTCACGGTGCCGTTTTTGGCGCTGGCTTCTTCGTCAGACGTTATCAAAAAGGCCAGACGACCCTGATGGTTTGGATGCTGGGCGACAAAACGTTCTGCGGCCACGACCATCGCCGCCAGTGAACCCTTCATATCGGCAGCGCCACGCCCGAACAACATGCCATCGCGAATGGTCGGTTCGAACGGTGGATTGATCCAGCGATCGACATCGCCGGCAGGCACTACGTCGGTGTGACCGGCAAATGCCAGGGTCTCACCTTTACCGCGCCATGCCCAAAAATTCTGTGTGTCACCAAAGTCCATTCGCTCAACGGTAAAACCTACCGCGCGCAGGCGTTCAATCATTAACGCCTGGCACCCGGCATCATCCGGGCTCAGGGAAGGACGGCGAATAAGCTGCTGTGTCAGCTCAATGACCGGGCACGACATAGACTACACCTCATTAAAAAACAGAGTATAACTGGATTCACTGAAACCAAGCAGCATAGGCTTACCCGGCGCGCAGAGCAATGGGCGTTTGATAATTGCTGGCATTTCAATCATCAACGCGGCGGCGGAAGCCGCATCGGTGATTTGACTGCGCGTGGATTCATCGAGTTTACGCCAGGTGGTTCCACGCGTATTGAGCAGCGCCTCCCAACCTAATTCGCTGATAAAGGACTGTAATAGCGTGTTGTCCAGACCGTCGATGCGATAATCATGAAATCGGTAGTCAATACCTTGAGCCTCCAACCAGCGTCTGGCTTTTTTAATCGTGTCGCAATTCTTAATGCCGTAGAGGGTGATCATTTGAATCCTTATTGACGTAATTTGAATATTTATTCTTTTATTCTGTGGCAATGAATAATACATATTGTCATTCAATCGTTATAGAAAAATATAACATTGTTGAACAACAGTGAATAATGATTCCTGAAAGCTCCAAAAAATACCGTATAACTAAAAATCAGAATCTGCCTGTTTGCATCAGCCTGTTTTTCCATCAGAATTGCAAAAGTAGTAGATGATGTATGAATATTTCAAAATATTGCAGTTAGTCACATAAAATTTATGGGTATAGCGCATAGTGATCACATAAACCCCAAACACTGGAGGAATCAATCGCAACCATCGGTTAAATTGCCTTCTTTTAATGATGATGATTTCGTAGAATGCCCATAATAATAAGAGAGGTTGTTATGATTGAACGTGAACTGGGGAACTGGAAAGACTTTATCGAAGTGATGCTTCGTAAATAATTTTCTGGAAGAAATTCATATCCTGTAAAGGATAAAAAAAGGCGACTCAACGTAAGTCGCCTTTTTTGTGCCCGATTATTCTGGGCGTGGCTTCAATGGGAAGCGTCTGCGCACCAGCACAAAGAACAGGGGAACGAAGTAAATCGCCAGTATTGTGGCTGAAATCATCCCGCCCATTACGCCAGTCCCCACTGCATGTTGACCGCCAGAACCAGCGCCACTGCTGATGGTCATCGGCAGCACCCCGAAGATAAACGCCAGTGAGGTCATCAGGATTGGGCGTAAACGTTGGCGACAAGCATGGAGCGTGGCGTCGAGCAGATCGTGTCCTTTCTCGTTCATCTCATTGGCGAATTCAACAATCAATATTGCGTTCTTCGCCGATAGCCCGATAACGGTAAGTAACCCGACCTGGAAATAAACGTCGTTTTCCAGGCCGCGCATCCAGGTCGCCAGTAGCGCGCCAATAACCCCCAACGGCACGACCAGCATGACGGAGAAGGGTACCGACCAGCTTTCATACAGGGCCGCCAGACACAGGAACACGACCAGCAGAGAAATGGCGTACAGGGCGGGGGCCTGAGAACCCGACAGCCGTTCCTGATAGGACATCGCCGTCCATTCGAGGCCGAACCCGGTCGGCAACTGGCGCACCAACGATTCCATTATGTCCATTGCCGTACCGGTACTGACGCCCGGCGCGGCTTCGCCGACAATCTCGACCGCGGAGTAGCCGTTATAGCGCTCCAGACGTGGTGAACCGGTTTCCCAGCGTGAAGTCGCAAAGGCCGAGAAAGGTACCATGCCACCGTTGTTATTGCGTACGTACCAGAGGTTGATGTCGTCCGGGAGCATGCGATATTTTGCTGCCGCCTGCACGTAAACCTTCTTCACACGGCCCCGGTCCATAAAGTCATTGACGTAGCTGGAACCCCAGGCCGTTTGCAATGTGTCGTTGATGTCGTCGATGGAAACGCCCAGCGCCTGGGCTTTGCGCTGATCGATATCAATTTGCAACTGCGGGCTGTCGTCCAGACCGTTATGACGAACGCGGGTCAGGGAGGTGTCTTTCCCGGCCAACTCAATGAGTTTGTCGCGCGCGGCCATTAACGCATCATGGCCCGCACCGGCGTGATCCTGCAGCTCCATATCGAAACCGGCAGAGCTTCCGAGACCGCTGATAGCCGGAGGGCTGCTGGCGAAGACGCGGGCTTCTTTAATCTTATTAAAGGCTTTGGTCGCACGTTCGATGATGGCGAAAGAGGTTCCGGTAGTGGTGTCGCGCTCATCCCAGCCTTTTAAGCGGACAAACATACGCGCCACGTTTTGACCGTTCCCGCCAGGGCCAGAACCGACCGTGGAAAAGACTGACATAATGTTGTCTTTCTCATGGGTGAAGTAATACTTCTCCACTTCCTCAACCACTTTCAATGTTTGCTGCTGCGTGGAGCCGCTGGGCAACTGTACCGAGGTGGTAAACATGCCGCGGTCTTCCAGCGGCAGGAAGGAGGTTGGCAGGCGCAGGAACAGGAAAACCATCCCGCCGAGCAGCAGGCCGTAGATCAGTATCCAGCGCAGACTGCGGTGCAGAATTCTGGCAACGCCTTTTTCGTAGCGCTCGGCGTTGCGATTAAACATCCGGTTAAACCAGCCGAAGAAACCGGTTTGTCCGTGATGCTCGCCCTTATGCAGCGGTTTGAGCAGGGTGGCGCACAGAGCGGGGGTCAGGATCATCGCCACCAGAACAGACAGCACCATAGCGGAGACGATAGTAATCGAGAACTGACGGTAAATAGCCCCGGTAGTGCCGCCGAAGAAGGCCATCGGGATAAACACCGCTGACAGCACCATGGCGATACCGACCAGCGCACCCTGGATTTGCCCCATCGATTTCCGTGTCGCTTCCCGCGGAGAGAGTCCTTCCTCACTCATAATACGCTCGACGTTTTCCACTACCACAATGGCGTCATCGACCAGCAGGCCGATCGCCAGCACCATCGCAAACATCGTCAAGGTATTAACGCTATAGCCAAAGGCGTAAAGCACGGAGAAGGTACCCATCAGGACGACGGGAACGGCGATGGTGGGAATCAGCGTGGCGCGGAAGTTTTGCAGGAACAGGTACATCACGAGGAATACCAGCGCGATCGCTTCCAGCAGGGTTTTTACCACGTCGATGATTGAGGCTTTGACAAAGGAGGTGGTTTCATATGCCACCTTATATTCCAGCCCGTGTGGAAAATATTGCGACAGCTCGTTCAGACGGTTGATAACCAGCTCCGCCGTCGCCATTTCATTGGCGCCGGAGGCCAGCTTCACGCCCAGGCCGGAGGCAGGATTTCCATTAAAGCGGCTGAGGTAATCATACTTTTCAGCACCCATTTCGACCGTCGCCACATCGCCCAGTTTAACTTCTGAGCCATCCTGGTTGACGCGTAGCGTAATGGCGCGGAATTCATCCGGAGTCTGTAGTAGCGACTGGGCGTTGATCGTCGCGTTCAGCGCCTGCTTGTCCACCGAAGGCGTACCGCCAAGTTGTCCGACGGCAATCTGCGCATTCTGTGACTCGATAGCGTCGGTCACATCTTTAGCGGTCATCTGGAAACTGTTCAGTTTGGCCGGGTCAAGCCAGATACGCATGGAGTACTGTGAGCCGTAAGCGTCAATATCTCCCACGCCGTTAATACGGCTAAGCGGATCCTGAATGTTACTGGCGACATAGTCGGCGATGTCCTGCTTATCCATTGAGCCATCGGTGGAGACAAAGGCGATAGTCAGAATATTGGTGTCCCCGGTCTTACGCACCGTGACCCCCTGATCCTGTACCGCCTGCGGCAGTTTACGCATTGCCGATTGCAGCTGGTTTTGCACCTGCTGGACGGCCTCGTCAGGATCGGTTCCGGCAACAAAGCTCAACGTAACCGTCGCCTGACCTGTCCCGCTGCTCTGCGATGACATGTACATCAGGTTATCGAGACCGGTCATGTTCTGCTCGATAACCTGGGTGACGGTGTTTTCCAGAGTCTGAGCCGAAGCGCCGGGATAGTTGGCGGTGACCCGCACGTTTGGCGGTGCCAGATCGGGATATTGCTCAACGGGCAGTGAAAAAATAGCCAGGGCTCCTGTCAGGCACAACAGGATAGCTAACACCCAGGCAAAAATGGGGCGATCGATGAAAAAATTCGCCATTAAAAGAGGACCTCGTGTTTCTGCGTATCGTTATGGGTATGGCTTGCTTCACTTTAGCGGCAAGGTACGGGTCAAACGTGGAGAAAAAAAGAAGATAATGTAAATTATCATGCCCGTTTACAGCATACCTTTCGTGCCAACGCCGTCAGGCCTGGATCCAGACTCGACGGCGCTTTGCGGTTCTTTACGTTAGCTCACTGTCTGATTCAGCCGAACGGAAACTGATGCTCACCAACGTTCCCCCTCCGGAAGGTTGAGAGAAGGTCAACGTGCCGCTCAGTCTTTCCGCCCGTTCACGCATAATATTTAGTCCATAGTGCCCTGTAGGCTCATGCGGCTCGCCAATGCCGATGCCGTTATCGCGGATATAAACCGTGTGGTTGCCGTCCGGAGCCGTTACGCAGCTGACGGCAATTTCGCTCGCACTCGCATGTTTAATGGCGTTCAGAACCGCTTCACGGATGATCTGCAACAGATGCACCTGCATTTGCGCATCCAACGCTAGCGTGGGTAACCGACAGTCGAGTGTGAGTTTAGCTGAGGTTTGATTTTGCAGCGTTTCCAACATTTCATGCAGGGCGGAGGGTAAGTCTGCCTGCTGTAAGGTCAGACGGAAGGTGGTGAGCAGTTCTCGTAGCTGACGGTAGGCATCGTTCAGCGCCTGGGAGAAATCCGCCATAATGCTTTGCGCCGGGGCGTTATCTTTCGGAATTGAACGCTTCAGCAGCGTGAGCTGAATACGTAAATAAGAGAGCACCTGCGCCAGTGAGTCGTGCAGTTCGCGTGCAATTGTCGCTCGCTCCTCCATTAACAACAGCTGCTGAAAATGTTTTTGTGCCTGGTTGAAGTACAACCCGCGTCCCAGCATCGAGGAGACGCTGTTGAGCAGCGGAGTAGAAGCACTGACGTTTGGACTTTGCCAGTGCAGTTCGCCGTAGACGGTTTCCTGCATGGTGACAGGCAGGATCTGCATCGGCAGCTCGGGGCTTTTAGTCCCTTCGCTAATCCGCCAGTTATCACCGACGGTGAGTTCAAGGAAATACGCGGCGTCATGTTCGCGGACGATCTGTAAAATATGGCGGAAGCAGTGCACGTCAATCTGGCTGGTATTTAACGCCTGGGAGCACTGATACAACACCTCCAGACGGCGATTGGCTTCGTGGAGATCGTGAGTTTTCTCGGCCACAGACGCTTCCAGCGAACGATACAGCTTGTGTAATTCACTCGACATCTGGCTAAACGTTTTGCCCAGCAATCCCAGTTCATTGGGCAAACCGGTATCCAGCGGTGGGATATCAAACTGACCGTGTTCAATTTGCTGACTGGCCATCACCAGTTTATTCAGCGGACGCACCACCTGCTGGCGAATGCGCCGCAGGGTAAAGAAGACGAGGGTGAATATGCCTATCCCGCCCGCCAGCGAGATGCCAAATACCAGCATCACTTTGCGTTCGGCATAATGCTGCAACGCCAGCACGAAGAGATCGATCTGATCGACGTAGTTGTTGATGTTGGCCTGGTACCATTTCAAATCGCCGTCGACCAGGCGGGCGTTCATTTCCAGCCAGTTAGCATGCAGACGTCCATAGCGGCTTTTTACCGCTTGTGGCACATACCACGCGTTCAGATTCTGTAGTGCTGGCGAGTTTAGCGCCTGCTGGAAAAGCTGGCGGTGGGCGTTAAGCTGCGGGCTCTGGCTTTGTAGATCGTAACCCAGACGGTAGCTTTGCATGCGCAACGAGCCAGCAACGTTGATGGCTTCGGCATCTCGCAAGCTGCTGGTCAGCGTGAGCAGCGCAATACCTGTTGAGAGAATTGACAGCAGCACTATGTAGAAAAAAGCTTTAGCCAGACTGGCCGAGACCGGACGCTTTACCGTCACTTGTGCATCCTCACACAATACACGTCGCGCCTGAAAACAGCGTGAACGATGCGGTGTATTTGATAAATGTTAATAAAACGCCATGAAACTGGATGGTAACTGAAACACAATTTCATATGCGATGAAATAAATTGATCTGCCACAGGTTCTGGATAAATAGTTGTGCTTCCTGGGCAAATGAACATTGCCGCTTCCTTCCGTGTCGGTTAATAGCACTCTTATAAAGAATAAGGTTTTTGCAACCAAAAAAGAAGGA
Organism: Citrobacter sp. Cpo103; assembly: GCF_030332605.1. Lineage (NCBI taxonomy): Bacteria > Pseudomonadati > Pseudomonadota > Gammaproteobacteria > Enterobacterales > Enterobacteriaceae > Citrobacter > Citrobacter sp. Cpo103. Next base: position 137,182 of record NZ_JAOWHO010000029.1, read on the forward strand.
AGCCATGAATCGTTTTATTATGGTCAATAGCCAGCAGTGCCTGGGATGCCATGCCTGTGAGGTCGCCTGCGTCATGGCTCACAATGGCGAACAGCATGTCCTGGACCAACGGCATTTTCAGCCCCGAATTACCGTCATTAAGCATCAGCAGCAGCGCAGCGCGGTGACCTGTCACCACTGCGAAGATGCACCCTGCGCCAGAAGTTGCCCAAACGGGGCAATTAGCCATGATAACGACATCGTTCAGGTGAACCCGCAAAAGTGCATTGGCTGTAAATCGTGCGTCGTTGCCTGTCCTTTCGGCACCATGCAGATCGTACTCACTCCCGTCGCCAAAGGGAAGGTGAAAGCTACCGCGCACAAATGCGATCTGTGCCAGGGGCGTGAGCAGGGACCCGCCTGCGTAGAGAACTGTCCGGCACAGGCGTTACAGCTGGTGACGGAAAATTCGCTTACCGGTCTGTCAAAAGCGCGCAGGCTGCGTACCGCAAGTCTGGAAAGCCAGCCATGGCATGCCAGCACTACCGATTTTGTTCCACATGTCATCACTAAACGTGAGCAAATGCAGGCGACGCCTGCGCGTGGGGAGCCGGATAAACTGGCGATTGAAGCCCGGAAAACCAGCTTTGAAGAGATCTATCTGCCGTTTCGTACGGCACAGGCGGAGCGCGAAGCCTCTCGCTGCCTGAAATGCGGCGACCACAGTATCTGCGAATGGACCTGTCCACTGCATAACCACATTCCGCAGTGGATTGAACTGGTCAAAGCCGGGAATATCGACGCGGCGGTTGAGCTTTCTCACCAGACCAACTGCCTGCCGGAGGTGACCGGACGCGTTTGCCCGCAGGATCGACTCTGCGAAGGGGCATGCACGGTGCGTAGCGAGCATGGCGCAGTCACCATCGGTAATATTGAGCGTTACATCTCCGATCGGGCGCTGAGTAAAGGATGGCGACCGGACTTAAGCCATGTGCAGAAAGTGGACAAGCGTGTTGCCATCATCGGTGCGGGTCCGGCGGGTCTGGCCTGTGCGGATGTGCTGGCGCGCAGCGGCGTCAGCGCCACCGTTTACGATCGCCATCCTGAAATTGGCGGTTTGCTGACGTTCGGTATTCCGGCCTTCAAGCTGGACAAATCGCTGCTGGCGCGTCGCCGTGAAATCTTCAGCGCCATGGGCATTCATTTTGAACTTAACTGTGAAGTGGGTAAGGATGTCGCGCTTGAAAAGCTGCTGGAGGATTACGATGCCGTGTTCGTGGGCGTAGGAACCTATCGTTCCATGAAGGCGGACCTGCCAAATGAAGATGCGCCTGGCGTGTATGATGCGCTGCCGTTCCTGATTGCCAACACCAAGCAGGTGATGGGGCTGGAGGAACTGCCTGAAGAACCGTTTATCGATACCGCCGGACTAAACGTGGTTGTGCTGGGCGGAGGCGATACGGCAATGGACTGTGTGCGAACCGCCCTGCGTCATGGCGCAAGCCAGGTGACCTGCGCCTATCGTCGTGATGAAGCCAACATGCCCGGCTCAAAAAAAGAGGTGAAGAACGCCCGGGAAGAGGGGGCAAACTTCGAGTTTAACGTCCAGCCGGTTGAGCTGGTGCTGCATGCCGATGGGCGAGTCAGCGGCGTGCGTTTCTTACGAACCCAACTTGGCGAACCTGATGCGCAGGGCCGTCGTCGCCCGGTTCCCATCGCCGGGAGTGAGTTTGTTATGCCCGCAGATGCGGTGATCATGGCGTTTGGCTTTCACCCACACGGCATGCCGTGGCTGGAGTCGCATGGCGTTAAGGTCGATAACTGGGGGCGCATTGCCGCCGATGTTGAAAGTGCATACCGTTATCAAACCAGTAACCCGAAAATCTTTGCCGGTGGTGACGCGGTACGCGGTGCAGACCTGGTGGTGACGGCTATGGCGGAAGGGCGGCATGCTGCCCAGGGGATCGTCGACTGGCTGGGCGTAAAATCAGTCAAATCTCATTAATCGGCGAGCAGGCCGGATAAAACGCGTTAGCGTTGCCATCCGGCAATGTGCCGCATGAATGCCTGATGGCGCTTTGCTTATCAGGCCTACATTGTTCCAAGACAAACCCGGTTTCACGGCGTAGTATTATTTCTCACTTCTTGCTGTGGAGCCGGTATGTCGCAAAAAATTACCCTCATCAAAGATAAAGTCCTTTCCGATAACTACTTCGTCCTGCGCAATATCACTTATGACCTGACCCGTAAGAATGGAGAGGTGATCCGTCACAAACGTGAGGTTTACGATCGTGGCAACGGCGCCACAATTCTGCTGTATAACCCGGAGAAGAAAACGGTGGTGCTCATCCGCCAGTTTCGCGTTGCGACATGGGTCAACGGTAACGAAGACGGTCAACTGATTGAAACCTGCGCCGGGCTGCTGGATAACGACGAACCGGAAGCATGTATTCGAAAAGAGGCGATTGAAGAGACCGGCTTTGAAGTGGGTGAAGTACGTAAACTGTTTGAGCTATACATGTCGCCGGGCGGTGTGACGGAAATAATCCACTTCTTCATCGCGCAATACCGTGACAGTCAGCGGACAAACGCGGGTGGCGGCGTGGAAGATGAAGATATTGAAGTTCTGGAACTGCCGTTCACACAGGCGCTGGAAATGATCAAAACGGGTGAGATCCGTGACGGTAAAACGGTACTATTGCTGAACTATTTGCAGTCATCGCATCTCATGGACTAATGCGCGGGATTTATATTTCTTTACAAATTTACGGCCAATCCGACGATTCTTATTGAGCCACATCAGTCGCGCAAGGAAGATACCGCTTAGGCTGTGTGTTTTGACTTCGGGGTTGTACCGTCCATGCGCTATCGCGTTATTCTCCTTTTCCTGCTCGGGTTGCTACCCGCCCGATTGCTGTGGGCTGCGCCCGCGCAACAGGCGTTTTCTGACTGGCAGGTGACGTGTAATAACCAAAATTTTTGCGTGGCGCGCAATACCGGAGAGCACCACGGCCTGGTCATGACCTTGAGCCGCAGCGCCGGGGCACATACCGACGCCGTGTTGCGTATTGAGCTGGGCGGGCTGGAATCGTCCAGCGTCAAAGAGAGCAATATTGCGCCGCGTCTGCTGTTGGATGGTGCGCCACTCTCGCTGAGCGGCGAGCACTGGCGCATAACTCCCTGGCAGCTGACGACCGATGATCCCGCCACCATCAGCGCATTTTTACAAACCGTACAGGACGCGAAGGCGATTACCCTGCAAAAAGGTGCGCAAAACCTTTCGCTGGTCGGGCTAAAAGCCGCGTTGTTGTTTATCGACGCCCAGCAAAAACGGGTGGGGAGCGAAACCGCATGGATTGAAAAAGGTGACGAGCCTCCGCTCAGCGTACCTCCGGCCCCCGCGCTGAAAGGTGTAGCGGTCATTAATCCAACGCCAACGCCTCTCACACAGCAGGAGCGCAGTGAACTGCTGGACTATGGTAACTGGCGGATCAACGGTATTCGCTGCTCTATCGATCCGCTGCGTCGCGAGATGCGCGTCACGGCCCTAACGGATGATAAAGCGCTGCTGATGATTGGCTGTGAGGCCGGGGCGTATAACACCATCGATCTGGCGTGGGTGGTTTCACGTACGACTCCGTTGACTTCACGCGCGGTACGGTTAAACCTGCCGTTTAAAACGGATGCAGAAAGTCGCGATATGGAGCTGACCAACGCGACGTTTGACGAGAAGTCGCGGGAGCTGGTCACCCTCGCTAAAGGGCGAGGGTTGGCAGATTGCGGTATCCAGACCCGCTGGCGCTACGACGGGCAACGTTTTCGCCTGGTGCGCTATGCCCAGGAGCCAAGCTGCGATAACTGGCATGGGCCAGATGCCTGGCCCACATTGTGGATCACGCGTTAAGCACCTTGTGCGCTTTGTCGACGATGTTATCTACCGTAAAGCCGAAGAACGGGAACAGCTTGTCCGCCGGAGCCGACTCCCCATAACCCGTCATCCCAACAATTGCCCCTTTCAGCCCGACATATTTGTACCAGTAGTCGGCAATCCCTGCTTCTACCGCCACACGCGCGCTGACGTTTGCTGGCAGGACCGATTCCCGGTACGCCTCATCCTGGGCGTCGAAGATATCGGTTGAGGGCAGAGAAACCACCCGCACGTTACGACCTTCGCCGGTCAGTTTTTCCGCTGCCAGTAGCGTGATTTCCATTTCTGAACCGGTAGCAATCAAAATAACATCCGGCTTACCGCCGCCGTCCTTCAGCACATAGCCGCCGCGGGCAATTTGCTGTACCTGCTCAGGCGTGCGCTCAACTTGCGCCAGATTCTGCCGCGAGAGGATCAGCGCGGTTGGCCCGTCGTGACGTTCGACTGCCAGCTTCCAGCCTACCGCCGCCTCAACCTGATCGCATGGTCGCCAGGTGCTGAAATTAGGCGTCAGACGCAGGCTGGCGAGCTGTTCAACGGCCTGGTGCGTGGGACCATCTTCCCCAAGACCAATCGAGTCGTGGGTATAAACCATGATTTGTCGGGCTTTCATCAGCGCCGCCATACGCGCGGCATTACGGGCATATTCGACAAACATCAGGAACGTAGCGGTGTACGGTACGAAGCCCCCGTGATGGGCGATACCGTTGGCAATCGCCGTCATGCCAAATTCCCGCACGCCGTAGTGAATGTAGTTTCCTGCATGATCCTCTTTAAGAGAGGAGGAGCCTTTCCAGATGGTCAGGTTGCTGGGGGCCAAATCCGCCGATCCGCCAAGCAGCTCAGGCAGTATAGGCCCGTAAGCGTTTAGGGTATTTTGCGAGGCCTTGCGGGTGGCGATTTTTGCCGGATTGGCCTGCAGCTCGGTAATATATTTCTGAGTTGTTTCTTCCCACTTTTCCGGCAGCCCACCGCTCATCCGGCGAGAAAACTCTGCCGCCAGTTCCGGGTAGGCTTGTTGGTAAGCTGCGAATTTCTCCTTCCAGCCCTGTTGCGCTTTTTCGCCTTTCTCGCGTGCGTCCCACGCCCGGTAAATCTCTTTGGGGATTTCAAAAGCAGGATGATGCCACCCCAGTTTCTGCCGGGTCAGCGCCACCTCTTCTTCGCCCAGCGCAGCGCCGTGTGCTTCCTCTTTCCCGGCTTTATTTGGTGAGCCAAAACCAATCACCGTGCGGCAGATAATCAGCGACGGTTTATCGGTAACAGCCTGCGCTTCCTGAATGGCTTTTTTCACCGCCTCAGGGTCATGACCGTCAATCTCGTGCACCACATGCCAGTGATAAGCCTCAAAGCGTTTTGCAGTATCGTCGGTAAACCAGCCGTCGGTTTCGCCATCAATCGAGATGCCGTTGTGATCGTAGAAGCCGATGAGTTTGCCAAGCCCCAACGTGCCCGCCAGCGAACAAGCCTCGTGTGAAATACCCTCCATCAGACAGCCGTCGCCCATAAAGACCCAGGTAAAGTGGTCAACAATCTCATGGTCTGGCTGGTTAAACTGCGCTGCCAGCGTACGCTCGGCAATGGCCATGCCGACGGCGTTGGCTAAACCCTGACCCAGCGGTCCTGTCGTGGTTTCCACGCCCGGCGTGTAGCCAATTTCCGGGTGCCCTGGCGTCTTCGAATGGAGCTGACGGAAGTTCTTTAATTCTTCGATCGGCAGGTCGTAACCGGAAAGATGCAACAGGCTGTAAAGCAGCATTGAGGCGTGGCCGTTGGACAGAATAAACCGGTCACGATCGTACCAGGTGGGGTCGGTCGGGTTATGGCGTAGAAAATCGTTCCACAGAACTTCGGCGATATCGGCCATCCCCATTGGTGCTCCAGGGTGGCCGGAGTTAGCTTTTTGGACGGCATCCATACTTAGCGCACGAATGGCATTGGCAAGCTCTTTACGGGTCATAGGAAATACTCCTTGAAAAGTAAAGTGTTAGATGCGTGTTGTGATTCACACTTTTGGGAAAATTGCGGGCGTTGTCAGCAAAAAGCATAGCAGACAGGCATGGTATTGCTGGATTAAGCAGGTAACATGGTTGTTATAAATTGATAACAAATTCTTTCTTTGAATGGTGAGAGTTTGGGGACCTTCAAAGTTTGTACCGTTGACTGAGGTGATAATGTGCGGCTCAGTAGAATGGTTACCCGCGCCACTTTTTTGATAGATACGTGAAAGGAACAACAAGATGGATGACCAGTTAAAACAAAGCGCCCTCGATTTCCACGAATTTCCGGTACCCGGTAAAATCCAGGTTTCTCCGACCAAGCCTCTGGCAACGCAGCGCGACCTGGCGCTGGCCTACTCGCCGGGCGTGGCTGCACCGTGTCTTGAAATTGAAAAGGACCCGCTGGCAGCCTACAAATACACCGCGCGCGGCAACCTGGTTGCGGTTATTTCCAACGGCACAGCGGTGCTGGGTCTCGGCAACATTGGCGCGTTGGCCGGCAAACCGGTGATGGAAGGTAAAGGCGTTCTGTTTAAGAAATTCGCCGGGATCGACGTGTTCGACATTGAAGTCGATGAACTCGATCCGGATAAGTTTATCAATGTGGTTGCGGCCCTGGAGCCCACGTTTGGCGGTATCAACCTCGAAGATATTAAAGCGCCAGAGTGCTTCTACATTGAGCAAAAACTGCGCGAGCGCATGAATATTCCGGTCTTCCACGATGATCAGCACGGTACGGCAATCATCAGTACTGCCGCTATTCTGAACGGTCTGCGGGTGGTTGAGAAAAATATCTCTGACGTGCGCATGGTGGTGTCTGGTGCAGGTGCGGCGGCGATTGCCTGTATGAACCTGCTGGTAGCGCTGGGTATGCAGAAACACAATATTGTGGTCTGTGACTCCAAAGGTGTGATTTACAAAGACCGCGAACCGAACATGGCGGAAACCAAAGCGGCTTACGCGGTGGTGGATGACGGTAAGCGTACGCTGGATGATGTTATTGACGGCGCAGATATTTTCCTCGGCTGCTCGGGCCCGAAAGTGCTGACGCAGGAAATGGTTAAGAAGATGGCGCGTGCGCCAATGATTCTGGCACTCGCCAACCCGGAGCCGGAAATCCTGCCGCCGCTGGCAAAAGAGGTGCGTTCCGACGCCATCATCTGTACCGGTCGTTCAGACTACCCGAACCAGGTTAACAACGTCCTGTGCTTCCCGTTCATCTTCCGCGGTGCGCTGGACGTTGGTGCGACGGCCATCAACGAAGAGATGAAACTGGCGGCGGTGCACGCCATTGCTGAGCTGGCGCATGCCGAGCAGAGTGAAGTGGTGGCCTCTGCTTATGGCGATCAGGACCTGAGCTTCGGCCCGGAATACATCATTCCGAAACCGTTCGACCCGCGTCTGATCGTCAAAATCGCCCCTGCTGTAGCGAAAGCGGCGATGGACTCCGGCGTGGCAACGCGTCCGATTGCCGACTTTGACGCTTACATCGATAAACTGACCGAGTTCGTCTACAAAACCAACCTGTTCATGAAGCCGATTTTCTCCCTGGCACGCAAAGCGCCGAAGCGCGTGGTGCTGACCGAAGGGGAAGAAGCGCGCGTACTGCACGCTACCCAGGAGCTGATCACGTTAGGGCTGGCGAAGCCGATCCTGATCGGTCGTCCAAGCGTTATTGAAATGCGCATCCAGAAACTGGGTCTGCAGATCAAAGCGGGCGTCGATTTTGAAATCGTCAACAATGAGTCCGATCCGCGCTTTAAAGAGTACTGGAGCGAGTACTACCAGATTATGAAGCGTCGTGGGATTACCCAAGAGCAGGCGCAGCGTGCGGTGATCGCCAACACCACGGTGATCGGCGCAATCATGGTACAGCGCGGCGAAGCGGATGCGATGATCTGCGGTACGATTGGCGACTACCATGAGCACTTCAGCGTGGTGAAAGAGGTATTTGGTCATCGCGACGGCGTGCATACTGCCGGGGCGATGAACGCCTTGCTGCTGCCAAGCGGTAACACCTTTATCGCCGATACCTACGTCAACGACGATCCTACGCCTGAGCAACTGGCGGAAATCGCCGTGATGGCGGCAGAGACCGTGCGTCGCTTTGGTATCGAACCGAAGGTGGCGTTGCTGTCGCACTCCAACTTTGGTTCCTCTAACTGTCCGTCGGCCAGCAAAATGCGCGACGCGCTGGAGCTGATTAAGGCGCGCGCGCCAGAGTTGATGATTGACGGCGAAATGCACGGCGACGCCGCGCTGGTGGAAAGCATCCGTAATGACCGCATGCCGGACAGTCCGTTGAAAGGCTCAGCGAATATTCTGGTGATGCCAAATATGGAAGCGGCCCGTATTAGTTACAACTTACTACGCGTTTCCAGTTCTGAAGGCGTAACGGTTGGCCCGGTGCTGATGGGGGTTGCGAAACCGGTTCACGTATTAACGCCGATCGCCTCTGTTCGTCGTATCGTTAATATGGTGGCGCTGGCGGTTGTAGAAGCCCAAACGCAGCCGCTGTAATTTCACTTTAATTTATTTCCGGCGCGGGTTTCTCCCGCGCCTTTTTATTTTCCCTTTCTTAGTGATCTACTTCACCTTTTAAACCTGGTTGCCGAATTTTGTTATTTACTCTGACAAAAAATTGCCACGATGAGGGCAGTTTTAGCGGAGGCGGTGAGCAATGGAAAAAGAACGCATTATTCAGGAATTTGTGCCGGGGAAACAGGTCACACTGGCGCATCTCATTGCGCACCCCGGCGAGGAATTAGCGAAAAAGATCGGCGTTCCCGAAGCGGGCGCTATCGGCATCATGACGCTGACGCCAGGCGAAACCGCGATGATTGCCGGTGACTTAGCCATGAAGGCGGCGGATGTACATATCGGTTTTCTCGATAGATTCAGCGGCGCACTGGTGATCTACGGTTCGGTAGGCGCAGTAGAAGAAGCGTTATTACAGACGGTAAGCGGTCTGGGTCGATTATTAAATTTCACTTTGTGCAACCTGACAAAAAGTTAATCAGAGGCGGCGATGAAACGTATTGCATTTGTCGGTACGGTGGGGGCGGGGAAAACAACGCTCTTTAATGCGCTACAGGGGAATTATTCCCTCGCCAGAAAAACACAGGCCGTGGAGTTTAATGAAAATGGCGATATCGATACGCCAGGGGAATATTTTAGCCATCCGCGCTGGTATCACGCCTTAATTACCACGCTGCAGGATGTCGATACGTTGATTTATATACACGCGGCAAATGATAAAGAAAGTCGCTTACCTGCCGGGCTGTTGGATATCGGCGCCAGTAAACGACAAATCGCCGTTATCAGTAAAACGGACATGCCGGATGCCGACGTCGCCGCAACGCGACAACTACTTCGCGGGATGGGGTTTCAGGAGCCGATTTTTGAGCTCAATAGCCATGACCCGCGCAGCGTGCAGCACCTGGTGGATTATCTGACTGAGCTCAGCCAAAAGGAGGAAAGGGCAGGTGAAAAAACTCATCACAGCTAATGATATTCGTGCGGCCCACGCACGCGGCGAACAGGAAATGTCGGTTGTTCTGCGCGCCAGCATCATCACCCCGGAGGCGCGCGAAGTTGCGGAGCTGCTGGGCGTTACCATCAGTGAATGCGATGAATCCGCGCCAACTGCTGCTGTACCGGCGGCGGTTGATGATGGCAAAACGGAAAGCCAGCGCATTCGCGAAACCATCATTGCGCAGTTACCGGAAGGGCAGTTTACCGAAAGCCTGGTCGCCCAGCTGATGGACAAAGTTATGAAGGAGAAGCAGTCGCTGGAACAGGGCGGAATGCAGCCGAGTTTTAACTCGGTAACCGGCAAAGGCGGCGTCAAAGTCATCGACGGCAGCAGCGTGAAGTTTGGTCGTTTTGACGGCGCGCAGCCGCACTGCGTGGGCTTAACCGATCTGGTGACCGACCAGGACGGTAGCAGTATGGCCGCCGGGTTTATGCAGTGGGATAACGCCTTTTTCCCATGGACGCTGAACTACGACGAAATCGACATGATTCTGGAAGGCGAGCTGCACGTTCGCCACGAAGGCGAAACCATGATTGCAAAAGCCGGGGACGTAATGTTTATCCCGAAAGGTTCCAGCATCGAATTTGGTACGCCATCGACGGTGAAGTTTCTGTATGTGGCCTGGCCTGCGAACTGGCAGTCCTGCTAAGGCGGATGTATGAAGGATTTCATTACCGAAGCATGGCTCAGAGCGAATCATACGCTCAGCGAAGGGGCTGAAATTCATCTCCCCGCTGACGCTCGCCTGACGCCGTCTGCCCGGGAATTACTGGAAAGCCGACATCTGCGTATTAAGTTTATCGACGAGCAGGGCAGCCTGTTTATTGATGACGAAGAACAGCAGCCGCAGCCGGTGCATGGATTAACCAGCAGCGATACGCATCCACAGGCCAGCTGCGAACTGTGTCATCAACCGGTGGTGAAGAAACCGGACACCCTGACGCATCTGACGGCGGACAAGGTGGTCGCCAAAAGCGATCCGCGTCTGGGATTTCGCGCCGCGCTGGACAGCACCATCGCCCTGGCCGTGTGGTTGCAGATTGAGATGGCAGAACCGTGGCAGCCGTGGCTGGCGGATATCCGCTCGCGCCTGGGCAATATTATGCGCGCTGACGCCATGGATGAGCCGCTGGCAGCACAAGCTGTCGTGGGTTTAAGTGACGAAGATTTACACCGTCTTTCGCATCAACCGCTGCGCTATCTGGACCACGACCATCTGGTGCCGGAGGCCAGCCACGGACGTGATTGCGCGCTGCTTAATTTGCTGCGTACCAAAGTCCGTGAAACGGAGACGGTGGCGGCCCAGGTGTTCATCACTCGCAGTTTTGAGGTTATGCGACCGGACATTATGCAGGCGCTCAATCGCCTTTCCAGTACGGTCTACGTGATGATGATTCTGAGCGTTGCGAAGCATCCGCTGACGGTTAACCAAATTCAACAGCGACTGGGGGAGAAGCAATGATCATTGAACGTGCTCGTCAACTCGCCCAACGCTCACCGGCACGGGTGGTGTTCCCGGATGCGCTGGATGTCCGGGTGCTGAAGGCGGCGAATTACCTGCATCAGCACGGTCTGGCACATCCCATTCTCGTCGCCAGTCCGTTTGCGCTGCGCCAGTTTGCCCTCAGCCACCGGGTGGCAATGGATGGCATTCAGGTTATCGATCCGCAAAGCAATCAGCCAATGCGCGAAGAGTTTGCGCTGCGCTGGCTGGCCCGCGCGGGAGATAAAACGCCTGCGGATGCGCTGGAAAAACTCAACGATCCGCTGATGTTCGCCGCTGCAATGGTCAGCGCGGGTAAAGCTGACGTCTGTATTGCGGGCAATCTCTCATCAACAGCGAACGTGCTGCGTGCCGGATTACGCATTATCGGGCTACAGCCTGGCTGTAAAACGCTGTCGTCAATTTTCCTGATGCTGCCGCAGTACCTTGGGCCGTCATTAGGCTTTGCCGATTGCAGCGTCGTACCGCAGCCCACCGCCGCACAGTTGGCGGATATTGCGATTGCCAGCGCACAGACATGGCAGGCGATCACTGGTGAAGAGCCGCGCGTCGCCATGCTGTCGTTTTCAAGCAATGGCAGTGCTCGCCATCCTAACGTCGCTAACGTGCAGCAGGCGACCGAGATCGTTCGTGAGCGTGCCCCGCAGCTTACCGTGGACGGAGAACTGCAATTTGATGCCGCCTTTGTTCCGGATGTCGCTGCGCAAAAAGCGCCAGCCAGTCCGTTAAAGGGCAATGCCAATGTGATGGTCTTCCCATCGCTGGAGGCAGGCAATATTGGCTACAAAATCGCTCAGCGTCTGGGAGGGTATCGCGCAGTAGGTCCGTTGATTCAAGGGCTTGCCGCACCGCTTCATGATCTCTCTCGTGGCTGTAGCGTACAGGAAATTATCGAACTGGCGTTGGTGGCAGCAGTGCCGCGCCAGACTGACGTGAGTCGTGAAAACGCCTCACAAACACTGGTTGTTTAGGTCCCGTTCTGGACCCCTTAATGAGAGGAAAATACAATGGAAGCATTAGGAATGATTGAAACCCGGGGCCTGGTTGCACTGATTGAGGCTTCTGACGCAATGGTTAAAGCGGCACGCGTGAAACTGGTTGGCGTGAAGCAGATCGGTGGCGGTCTGGTCACTGCCATGGTCCGTGGCGACGTAGCGGCATGTAAAGCTGCAACGGACGCAGGTGCTGCGGCAGCACAGCGTATTGGCGAGCTGGTTTCAGTACACGTGATCCCACGTCCGCACGGCGATCTGGAAGAAGTGTTCCCGATCAGCTTTAAAGGCGACAGCAACGACATGTAAGTCGTCCATGTGACGCCACAGACTTCATTGCTGGCGTCACCCTCTCTCCTTTTCACATTACCTTCTGCGGAGGGTAGGGGGAGGTTTTACCTGAAATATGCCACGGAGGCGCGTATGAAACTGGCAATCGTTACAGGACAAATTGTTTGTACCGTACGCCATCAGGGGCTCGCGCACGACAAGTTGCTGATGGTGGAAATGATTGACGCCCAGGGAAATCCCGACGGGCAATGTGCTGTTGCTATCGACAGCATCGGGGCGGGAACCGGAGAGTGGGTGCTGCTGGTCAGCGGAAGCTCCGCCCGTCAGGCGCACCGGAATGAATCATCGCCTGTCGATCTGTGCGTGATTGGCATTGTCGATGAAGTGGTGGCAGGTGGTCAGGTGATCTTCCATAAATAAGGCAGAAAATCATGAATCAACAGGATATTGAACAGGTCGTGAAAGCGGTACTGCTGAAAATGAAAGACAGCAGCCAACCCGTCAGTGCCGTTCAAGAAATGGGCGTTTTTGCCTCCCTGGATGACGCAGTGGCGGCAGCAAAACTGGCCCAGCAGGGGCTGAAAAGCGTCGCCATGCGCCAACTGGCTATCACGGCCCTACGTGAGGCGGGCGAAAAGCACGCCAGAGAATTAGCGGAACTTGCCGTCACTGAAACCGGCATGGGACGCGTCGAAGATAAATTTGCCAAAAATGTGGCGCAGGCGCGCGGCACGCCGGGTGTGGAATGCCTGTCTCCACAGGTTCTGACCGGCGATAACGGTCTGACGCTGATTGAAAACGCGCCGTGGGGCGTGGTGGCCTCGGTAACCCCATCCACCAACCCGGCCGCGACCGTCATTAACAACGCCATCAGCCTGATTGCCGCTGGTAACAGCGTGGTTTTCGCACCGCATCCGGCGGCGAAAAAAGTCTCTCAGCGCGCTATCACTCTGCTTAACCAGGCGGTGGTTGCCGCAGGCGGTCCGGCAAACCTGTTGGTGACGGTTGCCAACCCGGATATCGAGACTGCCCAGCGTCTGTTCAAGTACCCAGGTATCGGCCTGCTGGTGGTGACCGGTGGTGAAGCCGTAGTGGACGCCGCGCGTAAGCACACCAACAAACGTCTGATTGCCGCTGGTGCGGGTAATCCGCCAGTGGTGGTTGATGAAACGGCTGACCTGGCACGTGCGGCGCAGTCGATAGTCAAAGGTGCATCGTTTGACAACAACATCATCTGCGCCGACGAAAAAGTGCTGATCGTGGTCGATAGCGTCGCTGATGAACTGATGCGTCTGATGGAAAGCCAGCATGCGGTGAAACTGACCGCTGCTCAGGCCGAACAGCTGCAGCCGGTGCTGCTGAAAAATATCGATGAGCGCGGTAAAGGCACGGTCAGTCGTGACTGGGTCGGACGCGATGCCGGAAAAATCGCTGCGGCGATTGGTCTGAACGTACCGGAGCAAACCCGTCTGTTATTCGTCGAAACCTCAGCGACGCATCCGTTTGCCGTTACCGAACTGATGATGCCGGTGCTGCCGGTCGTACGGGTTGCCAACGTCGATGAAGCCATTGAACTGGCGGTCAAGCTGGAAGGCGGCTGCCACCATACGGCGGCGATGCACTCACGCAATATCGAAAATATGAACCGTATGGCAAACGCCATTGATACCAGCATCTTCGTTAAGAACGGACCGTGCATTGCCGGTCTTGGACTGGGCGGTGAAGGCTGGACCACGATGACCATTACCACACCAACCGGGGAAGGGGTGACCAGTGCGCGTACGTTTGTGCGTCTGCGTCGCTGTGTGTTGGTGGACGCCTTCAGAATTGTATAAGGAGTAAATGAGATGGCGCACGACGAACAACGTTGGTTGACACCCAGACTGCTAAAAGCGGCAACGCTATGTAACCAGACGCCCGCAAAGAGCGATTCACCGCTGTGGTTGGGCATTGATTTGGGAACGTGTGATGTGGTGTCGATGGTTGTGGACAGTGACGGACAACCGGTCGCGGTTTGCCTGGACTGGGCCGATGTCGTGCGCGATGGCATCGTCTGGGATTTCTTTGGTGCGGTGACCATCGTTCGTCGCCATCTCGATACGCTCGAACAACAGCTGGGTTGCCGTTTTACCCATGCGGCAACCTCGTTTCCACCGGGAACTGACCCACGCATCTCTATTAACGTGCTGGAGTCTGCCGGGCTTGAAGTGAGCCATGTCCTCGACGAACCAACCGCGGTGGCGGATCTGTTGCAGCTTGATAACGCCGGCGTGGTGGATATTGGTGGTGGCACTACCGGGATTGCAATTGTTAAACAGGGAAAAGTGACTTACTCCGCTGATGAAGCGACCGGCGGGCACCATATCTCTCTGACGCTGGCCGGGAACCGTCGTATCCAGTTGGAGGAAGCCGAGCAGTACAAGCGCAGCAATGGCAAAGAAATCTGGCCGGTGGTGAAGCCTGTCTACGAAAAGATGGCGGAAATCGTGGCGCACCATATTGCCGGACAGAGTGTCGCTGATTTGTGGCTGGCGGGTGGCTCCTGTATGCAGCCAGGCGTTGATGAACTGTTCCGTAAGCGTTTCCCGGAACTGCAGGTGCATTTACCCCAGCACAGCCTGTTTATGACTCCGCTGGCGATTGCAAACAGCGGAAAAGAAAAAGCGGAAGGAATCTATGCAAGCTGAATTGCAGACCGCGCTCTTTCAGGCATTCGATACCCTGAATCTGCAACGCGTAAAAACGTTTAGCGTTCCCCCGGTTACGTTATGTGGACTGGGAGCGCTCAGTACCTGCGGACAGGAAGCACAAACGCGCGGACTGACGCATATGTTCGTCATGGTTGACAGCTTTCTGCATCAGGCGGGGATGACCGCCGCACTGGAGCGCAGCCTGGCGATGAAAGGTGTGGCAATGACGCTGTGGCCTTGTCCGGTAGGTGAACCGTGCATTACGGACGTCTGCGCGGCAGTCGCGCAACTGCGTGAATCAAAGTGCGACGGCGTCGTGGCTTTCGGTGGCGGTTCCGTGCTGGATGCCGCCAAGGCAGTGGCGTTGCTGGTGACCAATCCTACCCAGACGCTGGCTGACATGGACGAGCGTAGCGTGTTACGCCCGCGTCTGCCGCTGATTGCCGTACCGACTACCGCCGGAACGGGTTCAGAAACCACGAACGTCACGGTGATTATCGACGCCGTGACCGGACTCAAAAAAGTGCTGGCCCACGCAACCCTGATGCCGGATGTGGCGATCCTTGACGCCGCATTGACGGAAGGCGTGCCTGCACACGTAACGGCGATGACTGGGATTGATGCACTGACGCACGCCGTTGAAGCGTATAGCGCGCTGAACGCGACGCCGTTTACCGACAGCCTGGCGATTGGCGCGATAGCGATGATCGGTAAATCGCTGCCGAAGGCCGTCGGCTACGGTCAGGATCTGGCTGCGCGCGAAAGCATGCTGCTGGCTTCCTGTATGGCCGGGATGGCGTTTTCCAGCGCTGGGCTTGGCCTGTGCCATGCGATGGCGCACCAGCCGGGGGCGACGTTGCACATTCCACACGGACAGGCTAACGCCATGCTGCTTCCCACGGTAATGGGGTTCAACCGCATGGTGTGTCGTGAGCGCTTTAGCCATATCGGACGCGCGTTAACCAACAAGAAATCGGACGATCGTGATGCTATCAACGCGGTCAGCGAGTTGATTAGCGAAGTGGGCCAGACCAAACGACTCTCTGACGTTGGGGCAAAGCCCGAGCAGTACAGCGCATGGGCTCACGCTGCGCTGGAGGATATTTGTATTCGCAGTAACCCACGCACCGCCACGCAGGCACAGATCATCGACCTGTACGCGGCTGCTGGGTAATGCCTGTAGGCCGGATAAGGTGCTCGCACCGTCATCCGGCAATAACACGGCGTTAATGCCGGAGGCGACGTAAACGTCTTATCCGGCCTACAAATCACAAATGACAGGGAGTAGGGGCTATGGGAATTAACGAAATCATCATGTACATCATGATGTTCTTTATGCTGATTGCCGCCGTGGACAGGATCCTGTCGCAGTTCGGCGGTTCGGCACGCTTCCTCGGTAAATTCGGTAAGAGTATTGAGGGATCGGGCGGCCAGTTTGAAGAAGGTTTTATGGCGATGGGCGCACTGGGTCTGGCGATGGTTGGTATGACCGCGCTGGCGCCGGTTCTGGCGCATGTGCTCGGGCCGGTGATTATTCCGCTGTATGAAATGTTGGGCGCGAACCCGTCGATGTTTGCCGGAACGCTGCTGGCGTGCGATATGGGCGGCTTCTTCCTGGCGAAAGAACTGGCGGGCGGCGACGTTGCGGCGTGGCTGTACTCTGGCCTGATCCTCGGGGCGATGATGGGGCCGACGCTGGTCTTCTCCATTCCGGTTGCGTTGGGGATTATTGAACCGTCTGACCGTCGTTATCTGGCGCTGGGCGTGCTGGCGGGTATTGTCACCATTCCGATTGGTTGTATTGCGGGCGGTTTGATTGCGATGTACTCCGGCGTCGAAATCAACGGGCAGCCGGTGGAGTTCACCTTCGCGCTGATCCTGATGAATATGATCCCGGTGCTGATCGTGGCTGTGCTGGTGGCGCTGGGACTGAAATTCATCCCGGAAAAAATGATCAACGGCTTCCAGATCTTCGCGAAATTCCTGGTGGCGCTGATCACCATCGGCCTGGCAGCAGCGGTGGTTAAATTCCTGCTCGGCTGGGAGCTGATCCCAGGTCTTGATCCTATCTTCATGGCTCCGGGCGACAAGCCGGGTGAAGTGATGCGCGCCATCGAAGTTATCGGTTCTATTTCCTGCGTACTGCTCGGTGCGTATCCAATGGTACTGCTGCTGACTCGCTGGTTTGAAAAACCGCTGATGAGTGTCGGTAACCTGTTAAAAATCAATAATATTGCGGCTGCCGGCATGGTCGCGACGCTGGCGAACAACATCCCAATGTTCGGCATGATGAAGAATATGGATACCCGCGGCAAAGTGATCAACTGCGCCTTTGCGGTCTCCGCGGCCTTTGCATTGGGTGACCACTTAGGCTTCGCCGCTGCCAACATGAACGCGATGATCTTCCCGATGATTGTCGGCAAGCTGATTGGCGGTGTGACGGCGATTGGTGTGGCTATGCTGTTGGTACCGAAAGATGAAGATGTGCCAACTGAAGTAGAAACCAACCCGGAGGCGCAATCGTGAATACTCGCCAGCTACTGAGCGTCGGTATCGATATCGGCACCACCACCACTCAGGTCATTTTCTCGCGCCTTGAGCTGGTCAACCGTGCGGCAGTGTCGCAGGTGCCGCGCTACGAATTCATCAAACGCGAAATTAGCTGGCAAAGCCCGGTGTTCTTTACCCCCGTTGATAAGCAGGGCGGGTTAAAAGAGGCCGAACTTAAGGCGCTAATCCTCGCCCAGTATCAGGCGGCGGGTATTGCGCCTGAGACTGTCGATTCCGGCGCGATCATCATCACCGGAGAAAGTGCCAAAACCCGAAATGCGCGTCCGGCGGTGATGGCGCTCTCTCAGTCTCTGGGGGACTTCGTGGTTGCCAGCGCCGGTCCGCATCTGGAATCGGTGATTGCCGGTCACGGCGCGGGGGCACAAACCCTGTCCGAGCAGAAGTTGTGCCGCGTACTGAATATCGACATCGGTGGCGGTACGTCGAACTACGTTCTGTTCGATGCCGGAAAGGTCAGCGGTTCGGCTTGCCTCAACGTCGGCGGACGACTGCTGGAAACGGACGGCCAGGGGCGAGTAGTGCATGCGCATCAGCCGGGGCAGATGATTGTTGATGACGTATTTGGTCCGGGCACTGATGCCCGAACTCTCAATGCGGCGCAGCTTGTTCAGGTAGCCCGACGGATGGCGGCGCTGATTGTGGAGGTGATCGACGGCACGTTATCACCGCTGGCACAGGCGCTGATGCAAACCGGCCTGTTACCGGCGGGCATGAAACCGGAAGTGATTACGTTGTCCGGCGGGGTGGGCGAGTGCTACCGCAACCAACCCGCCGACCCGTTCTGTTTTTCCGACATTGGCCCGCTGTTAGCGACGGCTCTGCATGAACATCCGCGCCTGCGTGAGATGAACGTGCAGTTCCCGGCGCAAACCGTGCGCGCCACGGTGATTGGCGCTGGTGCACATACGCTGTCGCTTTCGGGCAGCACTATCTGGCTGGAAGGTGTGGCGCTTCCGCTGCGCAATCTGCCGGTGGCGATTCCGGTTGATGAGGCTGATTTGGTGGCCGCCTGGCAACAGGCGCTAATGCAGCTCGATCTTGACCCGCAAACAGACGCCTACGTGCTGGCGCTGCCCGGTTCACTGCCGGTGCGCTACGCCGCGCTGTTAACGGTGATTGATGCGCTGCTGGCCTTCGTCGCGCGCTATCCGAATCCGCATCCCCTGCTGGTGGTAGCCGAGCAGGATTTTGGTAAGGCCCTGGGCATGCTGTTACGCCCACAGTTACAGCAACACCCGCTGGCAGTCATCGATGAGGTGGTTGTCCGGGCGGGGGACTATATCGACATTGGTACGCCTCTTTTTGGCGGATCGGTTGTGCCGGTGACGGTGAAATCACTCGCATTTCCTTCCTGAGGGAACGACTTATGAAACTAAAGACCACATTGTTCGGCAATGTTTATCAGTTTAAGGATGTTAAAGAGGTGCTGGCAAAAGCCAACGAACTGCGTTCGGGGGATGTGCTGGCAGGAGTGGCTGCAACCAGTTCGCAGGAGCGCGTGGCGGCCAAGCAGGTACTGTCGGAAATGACGGTGGCGGATATCCGCAATAACCCGGTGATTTCCTATGAAGAGGACTGTGTAACGCGTCTGATTCAGGATGACGTCAACGAAACGGCATATAACCGTATCAAAAACTGGAGTATCAGCGAGCTGCGCGAGTACGTGCTGAGCGATGAAACCTCCGTTGATGACATTGCGTTTACGCGCAAAGGGTTAACGTCGGAAGTGGTCGCTGCGGTAGCAAAAATCTGCTCTAACGCGGACCTGATCTACGGCGGTAAGAAAATGCCGGTGATCAAAAAGGCCAATACCACCATCGGTCTGCCGGGCACCTTCAGCTGCCGTTTACAGCCGAACGACACCCGTGATGACGTGCAGAGTATTGCCGCACAAATCTACGAAGGGCTGTCCTTCGGGGCGGGCGATGCGGTGATTGGTGTTAACCCGGTAACGGATGACGTGGAAAACTTAAGCCGCGTACTGGATACCGTGTACGGCGTTATCGACAAATTCAACATCCCGACCCAGGGCTGCGTACTGGCACACGTGACTACCCAGATCGAAGCGATTCGTCGCGGTGCGCCGGGCGGGCTGATTTTCCAGAGTATCTGCGGTAGCGAAAAAGGCTTAAAAGAGTTTGGCGTTGAGCTGGCCATGCTGGATGAAGCGCGTGCAGTGGGCGCTGAGTTCAACCGTATCGCCGGGGAAAACTGCCTGTACTTCGAAACCGGGCAAGGGTCTGCGCTTTCCGCGGGCGCGAACTTCGGCGCCGATCAGGTGACGATGGAAGCGCGTAACTACGGGCTGGCACGCCACTACGATCCGTTCCTGGTGAACACCGTGGTGGGCTTTATCGGGCCGGAGTATCTCTACAACGACCGTCAGATTATTCGCGCGGGTCTGGAAGATCACTTTATGGGCAAGCTGAGCGGCATCTCGATGGGCTGCGACTGCTGCTACACCAACCATGCTGATGCTGACCAGAACCTTAACGAAAACCTGATGATTCTGCTCGCCACCGCTGGCTGCAACTACATCATGGGCATGCCGCTCGGTGACGACATCATGCTCAACTATCAGACCACCGCCTTCCACGACACCGCGACCGTGCGTCAGCTGCTGAACCTGCGTCCGTCGCCGGAGTTTGAACGTTGGCTGGAAACCATGGGCATTATGGCAAACGGTCGCCTGACCAAACGGGCGGGCGATCCGTCACTGTTCTTCTGATGACGCGGGGATGACACACGATGGATCAAAAACAGATTGAAGAAATTGTACGCAGCGTAATGGCGTCAATGGGTGAGTCTCAACCGCAGGCTCAAGAACCGTCAGCACCAGCAAAATGCAGCACCACGCAGTGCGCCGCGCCGACCGGTGAAAGCTGCGCGATGGACTTAGGCTCAGCCGAAGCCAAAGCATGGATTGGCGTAGAGAATCCGCACCGTGCAGAGGTGTTGACTGAACTTCGCCGTAGCACCGCTGCGCGTGTATGTACCGGTCGTGCCGGTCCTCGTCCGCGTACCCAGGCGCTGCTGCGTTTCCTGGCTGACCACTCACGTTCGAAAGATACGGTATTGAAAGAAGTGCCGGAAGAGTGGGTAAAAGCCCAGGGGCTGCTGGAAGTGCGCTCGGAAATCGGCGACAAAAACCTGTATCTGACGCGTCCGGACATGGGGCGTCGTCTGAGTGCGGAAGCCATTGAAGCACTGAAATCACAGTGTGTAATGAATCCGGATGTGCAGGTGATTATTTCTGATGGCCTGTCTACCGACGCGATTACCGCCAACTACGAAGAGATCCTGCCGCCGCTGTTGTCGGGCTTAAAACAGGCTGGATTGAAAGTCGGGACGCCGTTCTTTGTTCGCTATGGGCGCGTGAAAATCGAAGATCAGATCGGCGAACTGCTGGGTGCAAAAGCGGTAATCCTGCTGGTTGGTGAACGTCCGGGCCTCGGTCAGTCGGAAAGTCTTTCTTGCTACGCCGTCTATTCGCCGCGTGTGGCAACCACCGTTGAGGCTGACCGTACCTGCATCTCGAACATTCACCAGGGCGGTACGCCTCCGGTTGAAGCGGCAGCAGTAATTGTGGATTTGGCCAAGCGCATGCTGGAGCAAAAAGCATCCGGCATCAATATGACCCGTTAAGGAGGCATCATGCCAGCATTAGATTTGATTAGACCTTCAGTCACCGCGATGCGCGTGATTGCCTCGGTTAATGACGGTTTTGCCCGCGAACTTAAGTTGCCGCCACATATACGTAGCCTCGGACTCATCACAGCAGATTCTGATGACGTGGCGTATATTGCCGCAGACGAAGCGACAAAACAGGCAATGGTCGAAGTGGTTTATGGCCGCTCGCTGTATGCCGGTGCGGCGCACAGTCCTTCTCCAACATCGGGCGAAGTGCTGATTATGCTCGGTGGACCAAACCCGGCCGAAGTTCGCGCGGGTCTGGACGCGATGGTGGCCAATATTGAAAGCGGGGCGGCATTCCAGTGGGCGAATGACGCAGAAGATACCGCCTTCCTGGCGCATGTGGTTTCGCGTACCGGTTCGTATCTCTCCGCAACCGCGGGATGCCGACTGGGTGATCCGATGGCGTATCTGGTAGCTCCGCCGCTGGAAGCGACATTTGGTATTGATGCCGCGCTGAAATCTGCCGATGTACAACTGGTGACCTATGTACCACCGCCGTCAGAAACTAACTATTCAGCCGCGTTTTTGACCGGTAGCCAGGCCGCTTGTAAAGCCGCATGTAACGCCTTTACCGATGCCGTTCTGGATATTGCCCGTAATCCAATCCAGCGCGCGTAAGAGAGGTAGTGATGATCAATGCACTGGGATTACTGGAAGTGGATGGCATGGTGGCTGCCGTGGACGCGGCCGATGCCATGCTGAAAGCCGCGAACGTGCGTCTGCTTAGCCACGAAGTGCTCGATCCTGGTCGGCTGACGCTGGTGGTGGAAGGCGATCTGGCGGCATGCCGCGCAGCGCTGGATGCTGGCAGTGCAGCCGCAGCGCGTACGGGCCGTGTTATCAGCCGTAAGGAAATAGGCCGGCCGGACGATGACACCCAGTGGCTGATCGGCGGTTTTAAACGCCAGCCGAAGAAACCTGAACAGAAGCCAGAAGCGAAAACAGAAGTGAAACCAGAGAAGACACAGGACGCCCCAGTGACGTCTGAATCCTCTGCCCAACTTCTGACGCTGTTAGCATCGGTCCGTCAAGGAATGACGGCAGGGGAAGTGGCTGCCCACTTTGGCTGGTCACTTGATGAAGCCAGAAATGCGCTGGAACAGCTCTTTTCTGATGGAGCGTTGCGTAAACGCAGTAGTCGCTACCGCTTAAAAAATTAACTTGTCGGAGGGCCGGGGGCTTCGTTGAAGCTTCCGGCTTAAAAGATCATGAAAAAGAACCGTACTGCAAACTTGCACCATCTTTATCATGAAGTATTACCCGAAGACGTTAAACTGACGCCGAAAGTGGAAGTGGACAACGTTCACCAACGGCGAACAACGGATGTGTATGAGCATGCGCTGACGATTACCGCCTGGCAGCAGATCTACGACCAGTTGCATCCGGGAAAATTTCATGGCGAGTTCACGGAAATCCTGCTCGATGATATTCAGGTGTTCCGTGAATACACCGGACTGGCGCTGCGTCAGTCGTGCCTTGTCTGGCCAAACTCATTTTGGTTTGGCATTCCGGCCACGCGCGGCGAGCAGGGATTTATTGGTACCCAGTGTTTGGGTAGCGCTGAAATTGCCACCCGCCCAGGCGGGACGGAGTTTGAACTGAGTACGCCGGATGATTACACCATTTTGGGTGTCGTCATTTCGGAAGAGGCCATTGCTCGTCAGGCCAACTTCCTGCATAACCCGGAAAGGGTGTTGCATATGCTGCGCAATCAGTCGGCGCTGGAAGTTAAAGAACAACACAAAGCCGCGCTATGGGGCTTTGTGCAGCAGGCGCTGGCGACGTTTAGTGAGAATCCTGAAAACCTTCACCAACCCGCGGTGCGTAAAGTGTTGGGGGATAACCTGCTGCTGGCGATGGGCACCATGCTGGAAGAAGCGCAGCCGATTATGACTGCGGAGAGCATCAGCCATCAGAGTTATCGTCGCTTGCTGTCGCGTGCGCGCGAATATGTGCTGGAAAATATGTCAGAGCCGCTGACCGTGCTCGACTTATGCAATCAACTGCACGTTAGCCGCCGGACATTGCAAAACGCCTTTCACGCGATCCTCGGTATTGGCCCGAATGCATGGTTGAAACGTATTCGCCTGAACGCCGTGCGCCGTGAGTTAATAAGCCCATGGTCGCAGAGTGCGACGGTGAAAGACGCCGCCATGCAGTGGGGATTCTGGCATTTAGGGCAATTTGCCACCGACTACCAGCAGCTGTTTGCGGAGAAACCATCGTTGACGCTGCATCAGCGTATGCGCCAGTGGGCATGATGAGACTATTGTGCCGGATGCGACGCTAACGCGTCTTATCCGGCCTACGGGGTTGCCGTTGTTGTAGGCCTGATAAGCGTAGCGCCATCAGGCAATTACACCCAGTCGCGGACCTGAATAAACTCGCTAAGGGCAGCTTCCGGGCTGTTTGCTTCCGGCTGCCAGTCATACTCCCAGCGTACCAGCGGCGGCATCGACATCAGAATCGATTCCGTGCGCCCGCCGGTTTGCAAACCGAACAACGTGCCGCGATCCCACACCAGATTAAATTCCACATAGCGCCCACGACGATAAAGCTGGAAATTACGCTCGCGCTCGCCCCAGCTCATCATTTTGCGGCGTTCGACGATGGGCAGATACGCCTCGGTGTAACCTTGACCTACTGCCTGCATAAAAGCGAAGCAGTGGTCGAAATCAGGGGTATTCAAATCATCGAAAAACAGCCCGCCAATGCCGCGCTGCTCGTTGCGGTGCTTGAGGAAGAAGTAGTCATCGCACCACTTTTTGTAACGTGGATAAACGTCATCGCCAAACGGCTGGCACAGATCCCGCGCCGTGCGATGCCAGTGAACCGCATCCTCATCAAAGCCGTAGTAGGGCGTTAAGTCAAAGCCGCCGCCAAACCACCACACGGGATCGGCCCCCGGTTTTTCCGCGATAAAAAACCGTACGTTGGCATGGCTGGTTGGAATGTAGGGATTCTGCGGGTGCACCACCAGCGAGACGCCCATCGCTTCAAAGCTGCGCCCGGCAAGCTCCGGGCGATGCGCGGTAGCTGAGGCCGGCATAGCATCGCCGTGGACGTGAGAGAAATTAACGCCTGCTTGCTCGAAAATACCGCCGTTACGCAACACCCGACTGCGCCCGCCGCCGCCCGCTTCGCGTTGCCAGTTATCCTCAACAAATTCGCTGCCGTCTACGGTGGATAACTGCTGACAAATCTCATCCTGCAGGCTGAGCAGGAACTGTTTTACGCGCTGTGCATCGGGCTTCATGGTTAACGTTTCTTCGAGTGGGCTTTCTGGTTATCAAACCAGTGGAAATAGCTGATGATGCCATTGGCGATAGCGGTGGCGATTTTCTGACGAAACGCCGCCGTACCCAGCAATCGTTCTTCTTCCGGGTTGGTGATGAACGAGGTTTCGACCAGGACCGACGGAATCGAAGGTGATTTTAGCACCACGAAGGCGGCCTGTTCCGTGCTGCGACTGTGCAGACGGTGTACCGGCTTGATCTTCTTAAGAATATGCGAGCCTAACGTCAGGCTGTTTTTTATGGTGTCAGTTTGCACCAGATCGAACAGCACCTGCTGCAACAAATGATCTTTGTCAGTGGCCTTCTTTCCGGCGACTTCATCGGCCCGGTTTTCACGATCGGACAGATATTTCGCCATGGCGCTACTGGCGCCGCGATTGGATAAGGCAAAGACCGAAGCACCTGCAGCGCTCGGATTGGTAAAACCGTCGGCGTGGATCGACATGAACAGATCGGCACCATGCTTGTGGGCGATCTCGACGCGATCGTAGAGCGGAATAAACGTATCGCCGGAGCGGGTCAGGCGAGCATCAATCCCCTGGTTGCGTAGGATCGAGCGCACGTTTTTGGCAATAGCTAACACAACGTGCTTTTCTTTCGAGCCGTTGCGACCAATTGCGCCGGTATCAATCCCTCCGTGCCCCGGATCAAGGACAACAACGCGCTTAGCACCGGATTTTTTCGCTTTCGGTTTGCTGTGTCCATTGCTGGTCTTTAGCGCTTCTTCTTTAGCGATGGCTTGTGACATGCCTGACAGCGTCAGGGCGGCCAGCCCGGCTTTCAGCACCTGGCGGCGCGATGTGAGTGTTTTTAGTGGTTTAAAAGTGCTCATACGGCCTGAGTTGTAAAAAAAAGGTTCTAAACGTTATATCGTATCGCGTAGTCCGTTGCGACGGATCGAGATAAGAATTGTTTTACTTTTCATTTCAATACGTGACAATTCCGTATTATGCCATTTTTTCCGCCGCTTCGCGTCAGATATTGGCTAAATCAGCCGTTCGCGCCATAATCGCTTTTTAACGTCCTGAAAAGGTACCCAATACCATGGAAATACGCGTTTTTCGCCAGGAAGATTTCGAAGAGGTGATCACCCTCTGGGAGCGTTGTGATTTGCTGCGTCCATGGAACGACCCTGAAATGGACATCGAACGTAAAGTCAATCATGACGTCAGCTTGTTCCTCGTTGCTGAAGTGAACGGCGAGGTGGTCGGCACGGTGATGGGCGGATACGACGGGCATCGCGGTTCCGCCTATTACCTGGGCGTGCATCCTGAGTTTCGCGGACGCGGTATTGCCAATGCGCTGCTCAACCGGCTGGAGAAAAAGCTCATTGCCCGCGGTTGTCCGAAGATTCAAATCATGGTGCGTGACGATAACGACGTCGTACAGGGCATGTATGAACGTCTGGGCTATGAACATGCGGATGTACTCAATCTGGGCAAGCGTTTGATCGAAGATGAAGAGTACTGAGTTTCATCCGGCCGACTATGATGGTCATGGGCGTCTGCGCCTGCCTTTTCTCTTCTGGTGCGTACTGCTGTTGCAGGCACGCACCTGGGTTTTGTTTGTGATTGCCGGTTCTTCCCGTGAGCAGGGCAACACCTTGCTGAATCTGTTTTATCCCGATCATGACGCATTCTGGCTGGGGTTGCTTCCCGGCGTTCCCGCCGTGTTGGCGTTTTTACTCAGCGGGCGACGCTTTGCGTTTCCGGTGATCTGGCGCTGGCTGCGCGGATTATTGATTCTCGCTCAACTAGTGCTGCTGTGCTGGCAGCCGGTGATGTGGCTGGCAGGCGATCCGCTCAATGGCGTCGGACTGGCGCTGCTGGTGGCGGATATTGTCGCGCTGATCTGGCTGTTAACCAATCAACGTCTGCGCGCCTGTTTTTCCCTTGAGAAAGAATAACGGCACTTTTTGGGGAAACCGGACTCCAAGCAACGTTGATAAATAAGGAAGGAAGTGAAATGAAATCACTGCGTTTGACTTTATGCGCGATGCCGCTGCTACTGGCCGGGTGTTCAACGTTGTCCTCGGTGAACTGGTCTGCCGCCAATCCGTGGAACTGGTTTGGTTCTTCAACGCAGGTCACAGAGCAGGGCGTCGGAGCGTTAACGGGCGCTACGCCGCTGGATGAAAAAGCCATTGCTGATGCGCTGGACGGTGATTACCGCCTGCGTAGCGGAATGAAGACCGATAACGGTAATGTGGTGCGCTTCTATGAAGCGATGAAAGACGACAAGCTGGCGATAGTCATCAACGGCAGCCAGGGAACCATCAGTCGTATTGATATATTAGATCACGATATTTCGTCAGCCGCGGGTGTCGAAATCGGTACACCGTTTAGCGACCTTTACACTAAAGCTTTCGGTAATTGCCAAAAAGCAACCGGCGATGACAGCGCGGGCGTTGAGTGTAAAGCTGAGGGAAGTCAACATATTAGCTATATTTTTTCCGGTGAATGGAGCGGGCCTGAGGATATAATGCCGTCTGACGACACGCTGAAAGCGTGGAAAGTAAGCAAAATTATCTGGCGGCGTTAATTTGCGTCTGAACAAATCGGCTTGTTAAAAAAACAGGTAGAATAGCGCCCATCAATGCCACGATGTCGTGGCATCTTTTTTTCAGGAGGAACAATGTCTCAGGTTCAGAGTGGCATTTTGCCAGAACATTGCCGTGCGGCGATTTGGATTGAAGCCAATGTTAAAGGCGACGTTGATGCCCTGCGTGCGGCCAGCAAAACCTTCGCCGATAAGCTGGCGACCTTTGAAGCTAAGTTCCCGGATGCGCATCTGGGCGCGGTTGTCGCTTTTGGCAACAACACCTGGCGTGCATTGAGCGGCGGCGTCGGTGCTGAAGAGTTAAAAGACTTTATCCCTTACGGTAAAGGTCTGGCACCAGCAACCCAATATGACGTGTTGATCCATATTCTCTCTTTGCGTCATGACGTGAATTTCTCCGTTGCGCAGGCGGCAATGGAAGCATTTGGCGACTGTATTGAAGTCAAAGAAGAAATCCACGGTTTCCGTTGGGTCGAAGAGCGCGATCTCAGCGGCTTTGTTGACGGTACGGAAAATCCGGCAGGCGAAGAAACGCGCCGTGAAGTTGCCGTTATCAAAGATGGCGTGGATGCCGGTGGCAGCTATGTGTTTGTACAGCGTTGGGAACATAACCTGAAGCAGCTTAATCGCATGAGCATCCATGACCAGGAAATGATGATTGGTCGCACCAAGGAAGCCAACGAAGAGATCGACGGTGATGACCGTCCGGTCACCTCTCACCTGAGCCGTGTTGACCTCAAAGAAGACGGTAAAGGGCTGAAAATTGTGCGCCAGAGCCTGCCATACGGTACTGCCAGCGGCACGCATGGTCTCTATTTCTGCGCCTACTGCGCTCGTCTGCACAACATTGAACAACAATTGCTGAGCATGTTTGGTGACACTGACGGTAAGCGTGATGCGATGCTGCGCTTCACCAAACCGGTAACCGGCGGCTATTACTTTGCACCGTCGCTGGACCGTTTAATGGCGCTGTAATGGTGAGCTGATCCTGTTATCGGCCACGAAATAGACATCCCCGCATCGTCGGGGATTTTTTTACCTGAGATTAACCTGATTTAGTGAGCTATTCCTCAGCACTAATTTGTTATTGCTGTATCTTCTGCGTGAATGAAGCGAAGGCTTCATATTCAAAAGGAGAATATTGAAATGGGAAAACTCACGGGCAAAACAGCATTGATTACGGGCGCATCTCAGGGTATTGGCGAGGGTATCGCCAGAACGTTTGCCCGCCATGGTGCGAACTTAATCCTGCTGGATATCTCCGATGAGATTGAAAAACTGGCGGATGAGTTGGCTGGACGTGGGCACCGTTGCACAGCCGTTCACGCTGACGTCAGAGATTTTGCGTCGGTCAAGGAAGCGGTGACGCGCGCGAAGCAGATTGAAGGCAAAATCGATATTCTGGTGAACAATGCCGGCGTATGCCGCCTCGGCAACTTCCTTGATATGAGCGATGAAGATCGCGATTTTCACATTGATATCAACATTAAAGGCGTCTGGAACGTGACGAAAGCCGTTCTGCCGGAGATGATTGCGCGCAAAGATGGGCGCATCGTGATGATGTCATCGGTGACCGGCGATATGGTTGCTGACCCGGGCGAAACGGCCTACGCGCTGTCGAAAGCCGCGATCATCGGTTTGACCAAATCCCTGGCGGTAGAATATGCGCAGTCCGGCATTCGCGTGAATGCCATTTGCCCTGGCTACGTTCGTACGCCGATGGCGGAAAGCATTGCGCGTCAGTCTAACCCGGAAGATCCTGAATCCGTTTTAGTCGAAATGGCGAAAGCGATCCCAATGCGTCGTCTGGCCTGCCCGCTTGAGGTCGGCGAACTGGCGGCGTTCCTGGCATCGGATGAGTCCAGTTATTTAACTGGCACGCAAAACGTGATTGATGGCGGCAGCACTTTGCCTGAAAGCGTAAGCGTCGGCGTCTGATTGATGCCGGTCTCCTCCCCATGTGTTGGGGAGGAGATACCCCTTATTCTCTTTTCAACTTTCAAATCATCAAACGGTATATAAAACCGTTACTCCTTTAGCACTGGTTATAAATATGATGACCATAAGAAAGTCATTTAATTTATAAGGGTGCGCAATGGCCGTTAACTTACTGAAAAAAAGAACACTGACGCTGGCAGCCATGCTGTTGCTGGTGGGGCAGGCGCAGGCAACGGAACTGCTGAACAGTTCATACGATGTTTCCCGCGAGCTGTTTGCCGCCCTTAATCCACCGTTTGAACAGCAATGGGCGAAGGATAACGGCGGCGACAAACTGACGATTAAACAATCTCATGCCGGGTCATCAAAACAGGCGTTGGCGATTCTGCAGGGGCTGAAAGCTGACGTCGTGACCTATAACCAGGTGACCGACGTGCAGATCCTGCATGACAAAGGCAAGCTGATCCCTGCCGACTGGCAAAGCCGCCTGCCGAATAACAGTTCGCCATTCTATTCCACCATGGCGTTTTTGGTGCGTAAGGGCAACCCGAAGAATATCCATGAATGGAACGATCTGGTTCGCCCGGACGTGAAGCTGATTTTCCCGAACCCGAAAACCTCCGGTAACGCACGCTATACCTATCTGGCAGCGTGGGGCGCGGCAGATAAAGCGGACGGTGGGGATAAAGCTAAAACCGAACAGTTCATGACCCAGTTTCTGAAAAACGTGGAAGTATTTGATACCGGCGGTCGTGGTGCAACTACCACCTTCGTGGAGCGCGGTCTGGGCGACGTACTGATTACCTTTGAATCGGAAGTGAACAATATCCGTAAACAGTATGAAGACCAGGGCTTCGAAGTGGTGGTGCCGAAGGTCAACATTCTGGCGGAGTTCCCGGTGGCCTGGGTAGATAAAAATGTGCAGGCCAACGGTACTGAAAAAGCGGCGAAAGCTTACCTGAACTGGCTGTACAGCCCGCAGGCGCAAACCATCATTACCGATTTCTACTACCGCGTGAATAACCCACAGGTAATGGACAAGCTGAAAGATAAATTCCCGCAGACCGAATTGTTCCGTGTGGAAGATAAGTTTGGCTCGTGGCCTGAAGTGATGAAAACACACTTTGTCAGCGGCGGTGAGCTGGACAAACTGCTGGCGGCGGGGCGTAAGTAAATGTTTGCTGTTTCTTCCCGACGCGTGCTGCCCGGCTTCACTTTGAGCCTGGGCACCAGCTTACTGTTTGTCTGCCTGATATTGCTGCTGCCGCTGAGCGCGCTGGTGATGCAACTGGCGCAAATGAGCTGGGCGCAATACTGGGATGTGATTACCAATCCGCAGGTGGTGGCGGCTTATAAAGTGACGCTGCTGTCGGCGTTTGTGGCGTCGATTTTTAACGGCGTGTTCGGTTTGCTGATGGCGTGGATATTAACCCGCTATCGCTTTCCGGGCCGTACGCTGTTGGATGCGCTGATGGACCTGCCGTTTGCACTGCCTACGGCGGTGGCAGGTCTGACGCTGGCGTCACTGTTTTCGGTTAATGGCTTCTACGGCGAGTGGCTGGCGAAGCTGGATATCAAGGTGACCTACACCTGGCTCGGTATCGCGGTAGCGATGGCCTTTACCAGCATTCCGTTTGTGGTGCGTACTGTGCAACCAGTACTGGAAGAGTTAGGCCCGGAATATGAAGAAGCAGCTGAAACACTCGGTGCTACGCGCTGGCAAAGTTTCCGTAAAGTAGTGCTGCCGGAGCTGTCTCCCGCGCTGGTGGCGGGCGTTGCGCTGTCGTTTACCCGCAGCCTCGGTGAGTTTGGCGCGGTTATTTTTATCGCCGGAAACATCGCATGGAAGACGGAAGTGACCTCGCTGATGATTTTTGTTCGCTTGCAGGAGTTTGACTACCCGGCCGCCAGCGCGATTGCTTCTGTGATCCTCGGGGCTTCGTTGTTGCTGCTGTTTTCAATTAACACTCTGCAAAGTCGCTTTGGTCGACGTGTGGTAGGTCACTGATGGCAGACATTACCCAATTGAAACGCTATGGCGCACCCCGCATCAACTGGGGGAAATGGTTCCTGATCGGCACGGGCATGCTGGTCTCCGCGTTTATTTTGCTGGTGCCGATGATTTACATCTTCGTGCAGGCGTTCAGCAAGGGATTAATGCCGGTATTACAGAATCTGGCGGACCCGGACATGCTGCATGCCATCTGGCTGACGGTGCTGATTGCGCTGATTGCGGTGCCGGTGAACCTGGTGTTTGGCGTGTTGCTGGCCTGGCTGGTGACCCGCTTTAACTTCCCCGGACGCCAACTATTGCTGACGTTGCTGGATATTCCATTTGCTGTCTCGCCGGTGGTTGCCGGCCTGGTCTATCTGCTGTTTTACGGCTCTAACGGCCCGCTTGGCGGATGGCTGGATGAGCATAACCTGCAAATTATGTTTGCCTGGCCGGGGATGGTGCTGGTGACAGTGTTCGTGACCTGTCCGTTTGTGGTGCGTGAGCTGGTGCCGGTGATGTTAAGCCAGGGTAGCAATGAAGATGAAGCGGCTGTGCTGCTTGGCGCGTCCGGCTGGCAGATGTTCCGCCGCGTGACGCTGCCGAATATCCGTTGGGCATTGCTGTACGGTGTGGTGTTGACCAACGCCCGTGCGATTGGTGAGTTTGGCGCGGTGTCAGTGGTTTCCGGCTCGATTCGCGGCGAAACCTTATCGCTGCCGCTACAGATTGAATTACTGGAGCAGGACTACAACACGGTCGGCTCCTTTACCGCCGCGGCGCTATTAACGCTGATGGCGATTATTACCCTGTTTTTGAAGAGCATGTTGCAATGGCGTCTGGAGAACCAGGAGAAACGCGCGCAGCAGGAGGAAAATCATGAGCATTGAGATTGCCAATATTAAGAAGTCTTTTGGTCGCACCCAGGTGCTGAACGATATCTCGCTGGATATTCCTTCAGGTCAGATGGTTGCGCTGCTGGGGCCGTCTGGCTCGGGCAAAACCACGCTGCTGCGCATTATTGCCGGGCTGGAGCATCAGTCCAGCGGGCATATCCGTTTTCACGGTACCGACGTTAGCCGATTGCACGCCCGCGACCGTAAGGTGGGGTTCGTGTTCCAGCACTATGCGCTGTTTCGTCATATGACCGTTTTCGACAATATCGCGTTTGGTCTGACGGTCCTGCCACGGCGTGAGCGCCCGAATGCGGCGGCCATCAAAGCAAAAGTGACCAAACTGCTGGAAATGGTTCAACTGGCTCATCTGGCGGACCGTTTTCCGGCACAGCTCTCCGGCGGCCAAAAACAGCGCGTGGCGTTGGCGCGTGCGCTGGCGGTAGAGCCGCAGATCCTGCTGCTCGACGAGCCGTTTGGCGCGCTTGATGCGCAGGTGCGTAAAGAACTGCGTCGCTGGCTGCGCCAGCTGCATGAAGAGCTGAAGTTTACCAGCGTGTTTGTGACCCACGACCAGGAAGAAGCAACGGAAGTCGCAGACCGCGTGGTGGTGATGAGCCAGGGGCATATCGAACAGGCTGATGCGCCAGATCAGGTATGGCGCGAACCGGCTACCCGTTTTGTTCTGGAATTTATGGGTGAGGTTAACCGCCTGCAGGGGACGATTCGCGGTGGGCAATTCCACGTGGGCGCACACCGCTGGCCGCTGGGTTATACGCCAGGCTATCAGGGACCGGTGGATTTGTTCCTGCGTCCGTGGGAAGTGGACGTGAGCCGTCGTACCAGCCTGGATTCGCCGTTGCCGGTACAGGTGCTGGAAGCCAGCCCGAAAGGACACTACACCCAATTAGTTGTGCAACCCCTGGGGTGGTACAACGAGCCGCTGACGGTCATCATGCAGGGCGATGATTCCCCAAGCCGCGGCGAACGTTTGTTTGTCGGGCTGCAAAATGCGCGTCTGTATAACGGCGACCAGCGTATTGAAACGCGGGAAGAGGAACTTGCCCTGGCGCAAAGCGCCTGATAGGTTAATTCGTATAGTTATCATCCGGTGGCGCTGTGCTTA
>NZ_JAOWHO010000029.1:170218-812322 GCF_030332605.1 Citrobacter sp. Cpo103
GCGCCACCCGGCATTTTTATTGAGCTGAAAACGTGAACACATTAGAACAAACAATTGGCAATACGCCTCTGGTGAAATTACAACGTCTGGCGCCGGATAACGGCAGTGAAATTTGGGTCAAGCTGGAAGGCAATAATCCCGCAGGTTCGGTGAAAGACCGCGCCGCGTTGTCGATGATCGTCGAAGCGGAAAAGCGCGGAGAAATTAAGCCAGGCGACGTGCTGATTGAGGCTACCAGCGGTAATACCGGAATCGCGCTGGCAATGATCGCCGCGCTGAAGGGCTACCGTATGAAGCTGCTGATGCCAGACAACATGAGTCAGGAGCGCCGTGCTGCGATGCGCGCCTATGGTGCCGAGCTGATTCTGGTCACCAAAGAGCAGGGGATGGAAGGCGCGCGCGATTTAGCCCTTGAAATGGCGCAGCGTGGAGAAGGCAAGCTGCTGGATCAGTTTAACAATCAGGATAACCCGTACGCGCATTACACCACCACCGGACCGGAAATCTGGCAGCAGACGTCAGGTCGTATTACCCACTTTGTCTCCAGTATGGGAACGACAGGCACCATTACCGGTGTGTCGCGTTTTCTGCGTGAGCAAGAAAAAGCGGTCACTATCGTTGGCCTGCAGCCGGAAGAGGGCAGTAGTATTCCGGGAATTCGCCGCTGGCCTGCGGAATATATGCCGGGCATTTTTAACGCCTCGCTGGTGGATGAGGTGCTGGATATTCACCAGAACGATGCGGAAAACACCATGCGTGAACTGGCCGTGCGCGAAGGGATTTTCTGTGGTGTCAGTTCTGGTGGCGCGGTAGCGGGGGCGTTACGTGTGGCGCGCGCGACACCGGGAGCGGTGGTGGTGGCGATCATCTGCGATCGCGGCGATCGCTACCTTTCAACCGGCGTGTTTGGCGAAGAGCACTTTAACCAGGGATTAGGGATTTAGTTTTCAGGCCTGATAACCATAGCGCTATCAGGCAAACGTACGGCACGAGCGCCGGATGACGACGTAAAGCGTCTTATCCGGCCTGCCATAATCAATCGTTACGTTTTTCCACAAGCTTATCTAGGAATTGCCACAGCTTCTCATTCATCTGCTGATAATCCCATGCTCGCATCTCTTCAACGGAACGGATGAAGCGCTTGCCTTTAGCTTCCGCCAGTTCTTGTTCGGAGTGTTGAATAAGCCCTTCTATAGCATCAGCCGTAAACTCCATATGGCACTGAAAACCATAAACAAAATTACCGTATTGCACGATTTGTCGTGGGCAGCCCTCGCTGGCAGCAAGAATGGTCGCCTGGTCGGTTAATCCTGGCATGTCGTTGTGCCAGTGACCGACGGTAAGCGGTGAGCCGAAATGGCTGAACAGCGGGTGCTGTTGACCGGCTTCGGTCAGAACGATAGGGTAGTGACCAATCTCTTTTTCCGGACTCTGGCACACCTTCGCACCCAGCGCTTCGCCGATTAACTGTGAACCCAGGCAGATCCCCACCACAATTTTACGTGCTGCAATCGCCTGGTTGATCAGATGCTGCTCGGCCTGAGAATCAAAGTACGGGCACTCTGCCAGCGTGGTTCGTGGTGACTGCGGACCGCCAAACACCACCAACATATCAAAATCATCGGCGTTCGCAGGGACCGCTTCTCCGGCATAAACGCGCGACCAGGTGACGCTATAACCGCGTGATTCGGCCCATGGCAGATACGCGCCAGCAGATTCGAAAGACTCATGAATAACAAAATGAACTCGCACTTTTTCTCTCCTGTTAGCGTTTTAGCGCCTGATGAATATCAGCCGCCAGCTTATCAATGTCGCTGTCAGTTAAGGTTGACAGCGTAATACGCAGGCCGTGGGCAGGCGTATTGACGCCAAACACTTCGCCTTCCCGCACCAGCCAGCCGGACTTCGCCAGCGCAAAAGCGATTGCCTGGCTGTTATTTTCCAGCGGTAGCCACATATTCAGACCGTCACCAACGGGTAACTCAATGCCATGTCGCCGCAGTGCTACCGCCAACGTTTGCTGCTGGGCGGCGTAAAACTGCTGAGTTTGCACCAGTGTGTGTTGATAAGTCTCGTCACTCAGGCAGGCGCAGGCCAAATCCTGCAGCAGATGGCTGACCCACTGACTGCCGGAGTTGAGCCGTAAACGTAGCTTCCCTGAAGTGAGCGGATCGCTGGCCACAATGGCCAGGCGTAAATCCGGACCTAACGTTTTGGACATCGAACGGACAATCGCCCAGTGCGTGGTTTCCTTCGCAATCACCGGATACCAGTGGCAAGCAGATAGCAGCGCAAAGTGGTCGTCGACGATCACCAGCGTCTGCGGATAGCGGGCCAGGATTTCCTGCAATTGCGCCGCGCGGGATGCGTTCAGGCTGCATCCTGTGGGGTTATGCGCGCGCGGTGTCAGAATCACCGCCCGCGCACCTTTCTGTAGCGCGAGTTCCAGTTGGTCCGGCAGCATACCTTCGTGGTCAACATTGGCCGGACTGGCGGAGAAACCAGCATAACGCAGCATGTTGATGCTGCTCAAAAAGCACGGATCTTCTACGACAACGCTATCACCAGGCAGTAAATGGGCGCACAGTAGCCGTTCGATAGCATCAATGGCGCCGCTGGTGATATCAATTTCCCCTTTGCCGGGCATTGCATTTTGCATCCATTGTGATGCCCACGCCTTAAGTCCAGGTGATACAGCGGCATCGCCATACAACCGCGGACTCTTATTTATCTTTGCGAAATAACTACTCAGGTCAGGAAGACGCGAGGGCGCTGGGTTACCGCCGGAAAGATCGATAAGCGGGGTATTCGGATTACCACCTTCCAACGCAACGGGGGCAGTAATCCCCTTAATCACCGTGCCGTTGCGTCCCAGGCTCTGCGCCAACCCGGAGGTGACCAGGCGTTTGTAAGCCGCCGCGACAGTATTGCGGTTCACGTTTAATTCCGTTGCCAGTTCCCGCACTGGCGGCAACGTTTCGCCTGCTGCCAGCGTGCCTGTAGTGACATGTTGACGGATACTGTCAAAAATTTCGTTAGCGGTTTTTCCGTCGATCATTATTGACCTATGACAAAATGAATTTTAGCATATGACGATAATAGTGAGGCGTAGGCCCGCTGTCCAGAGAGAGGAGAAATTTATGGAGCAGGAGAGTGATATCCAGTCAGTGCTCTTTGACGACACGAATCGGGCGTTACAGACCGATATCGTCGCCGTCCAGTCACAGGTGGTGTATGGCAGCGTAGGCAACAGCATCGCCGTCCCGGCCATTAAAGCGCAGGGGTTACGCGTGACGGCAGTACCCACGGTGCTGTTCAGTAATACCCCGCATTATGAAACCTTTTACGGCGGCGTTATTCCGTCTGACTGGTTTAGCGGCTATCTCCGCGCCTTAAGCGAGCGTGATGCCTTGCGTGAGCTGAAGGCGGTGACTACAGGATACATGGGCAGCGCAGAGCAAATCGCCTTGCTGGCACAGTGGCTGGAAACCGTTCGGGCAACGCATCCGGACCTGTGCATTTTGGTCGACCCCGTGATTGGCGATACGGATAGCGGTATGTATGTCAAAGCCGAAATCCCGGAGGCTTATCGTCAGCACCTGCTGCCGCTGGCGCAGGGGCTGACGCCGAACGTGTTCGAGCTGCAAATGCTGAGCGGAAAGCCGTGTCGTACGCTTGATGAAGCCATTACGGCGGCACAATCACTGCTCACTGACACCCTGAAATGGGTGGTAATTACCAGCGCACCGGGGGATAGCGAAGAGATTATTAACGTTGCGGTGGTGACGGCTGAAACGGTTGAGGTGTTAGCCCATCCGCGAGTGAAAACGGATCTGAAGGGGACTGGCGATCTGTTTTGTGCAGAGCTGGTGAGCGGCCTTGTACTGGGGAAAGCGCTGACGACCGCGACTCACGACGCCGCGCAGCGGGTGCTGGACGTGATGACGTGGACGCACCTGTGCGGTTGTGATGAATTAATTCTGCCACCGGCAGGGGAGGCGCGATGAAGAGTTACCGGCTGGTAGTTCGCCAGAATGGGCGTATGGTTGGACATTTTGACACCAACGGGGCAGCAGCGCTGGAAGATATCTGTGTAGCGCGGGCGATGTTTGGTATTACGGGTGGCTACGATTGTGAACTGTTAGTGGCAGACTCGGAGCGACGGATGCTGGAAAGCGGGCCGGAAGGGATGAAGATTTTGATGCGCGAGGCGTGTTATCGACCGGTCACCTTACAGATTTAATGCCGGATGGCGGCGAGAACGTCTTATCCGGCCTACGTTACGGAGTTTGTTGTAGGCCGGATAAGCGTAGCGCCATCCGGCAGGGTTTTGATAACCATCAGATAAAAAAAATGGCGCCTGCTGGCGCCATTTTTCTCTGCAAAAAGAATTACTTCTTGATGCGGATAACCGGAGTCTCACCCACTGTCACGCTACCGGACAGTTTGATCAGCTCTTTGATTTCGTCCATGTTGGAGATAACAACCGGAGTCAGGGTAGACTTGGCTTTTTCTTCCAGCAGCGGCAGATCGAATTCAATAACCGGGTCGCCCACTTTCACGCGCTGACCTTCTTCAGCGATGCGTTTGAAGCCTTCGCCTTTCAGTTCAACGGTATCAATACCGAAGTGAACAAACAGCTCAATGCCGCTGTCGGATTCGATAGAGAAAGCGTGGTTGGTTTCAAAGATTTTGCCGATGGTGCCATCAACAGGAGCAACCATTTTGTTACCGGTTGGTTTGATAGCAATGCCATCACCAACGATTTTTTCAGCAAAAACTACATCCGGCACGTCTTCGATGTTGACGATCTCGCCAGAGAGCGGAGCAACGATCTCAATAGTTCCGGTGTCTTTCTTATCATCAGAAACCAGAGATTTCAGTTTATCGAACAAACCCATGATCTTCTCCTAAGCAGTAAATTGGGCCGCATCTCGTGGATTAGCAGATTGTTTTTTCTTCAATGAACTTGTTAACCAGCGTCATTAACTCGTCCGTTGTCGGTTGAGCAAGAGCTTGCTCTGCTAACACCTTCGCATCTTCGAAGTTCGTGTTACGGATAATCTTCTTAATGCGCGGGATAGAAATGGCGCTCATAGAGAATTCGTCCAGACCCATCCCCAGCAACAGAAGTGTAGCACGTTCGTCGCCTGCAAGCTCACCACACATGCCAGTCCATTTGCCTTCAGCATGAGAAGCATCAATAACTTGCTTGATCAGCGTCAGCACAGATGGCGACATCGGTTGGTAAAGGTGTGAAATCATATCATTACCACGGTCAACTGCCAGGGTGTACTGCGTTAAATCATTGGTGCCGATACTAAAGAAATCAACTTCTTTGGCTAAATGACGCGCAATTGTTGCCGCAGCTGGTGTTTCCACCATCACGCCAATCTCAATGCTCTCGTCAAATGCTTTACCTTCGTCGCGCAGTTCCTGTTTGTAGATTTCGATCTCTTTGCGCAGTGCACGCACTTCTTCAACAGAGATGATCATTGGGAACATGATACGCAGTTTGCCGAAAGCAGAGGCGCGCAGGATAGCGCGAACCTGGTCACGCAGGATCTCTTTACGATCCATGGCGATACGCACGGCACGCCAGCCCAGGAACGGGTTCTCTTCTTTCGGGAAGTTCATGTACGGCAGTTCTTTATCGCCGCCGATGTCCATGGTACGGACGATGACCGCCTGAGAGCCACAGGCTTCAGCAACGGCTTTATACGCAGCAAACTGTTCTTCTTCAGTTGGCAGCGATTCACGGTCCATGAACAGGAATTCGGTGCGGTACAGACCCACACCTTCAGCGCCGTTACGCTCGGCGCCTTCAACGTCACGAACGGTACCGATGTTGGCGCAAACTTCAACCTGGTGACCGTCCAGCGTGATAGCCGGCAGATCTTTCAGCTTAGCGAGTTCCGCTTTCTCGGTTGCAACCTGCTCCTGAACGGCACGCAGTTGCTCAATAACGTCGTTGGTCGGATTGACGTAAACCTGATTGTTTACGGCATCCAGAATCAGATAGTCGTCGTTTTTCACCTGAGAGGTGACGCTACCCGTACCTACGATGGCAGGCAGTTCCAGAGAACGCGCCATGATAGAGGTATGAGAGGTACGTCCGCCCGCGTCAGTGATAAAACCCAGCACCTTGTTCAGGTTCAGCTGTGCGGTTTCTGACGGGGTCAGGTCTGCGGCAACCAGGATAACTTCGTCCTGGATAGCGCTTAGGTCAATAATTGCCAGACCCAGAATGTTACGCAGCAGGCGTTTACCGATGTCACGTACGTCAGCCGCACGTTCTTTCAGGTATTCATCATCCAGCTCTTCCAGGGCTGTGGCCTGACCTTCGATAACTTCATGCGCAGCTGCATCAGCCGTCATGTGCTTATCTTTAATCAGGGCTATGATTTCCTGCTCCAGCTCCTCATCTTCGAGCAGCATGATATGCCCTTCAAAGATGGCTTCTTTTTCTTCACCGAACGTTTCACCAGCTTTGGTTTTGATCGCTTCCAGTTGCGCAGATGCCTTGGCACGACCGCTCAGAAAACGTTCAACTTCCTGATCAACCTTGTCGGCAGAAATTTTTTTCCGGTCAATGACGATCTCGTCTTCTTTCAGCAGCAATGCTTTACCGAAAGCGATACCCGGGGATGCTAAAATGCCTGAAATCATAACCCTACCTTACTTGTGACTGATATTTAAAAGAACTCGTTGAACTTACTCGAGTTCAGCCATCAGTTTAACCAGATGCTCAACTGCTTTCTGCTCGTCTTCACCTTCTGCGGACAGGGTGACAACGGTACCCTGAGTCAGGCCCAGAGTCTGCAGTTTAAACAGGCTTTTGGCGCTAGCGCTTTTGCCGTTGGAAGTCACAGTAATTTCAGAAGTAAAGCCTTTTGCTTCTTTAACAAACTGAGCAGCAGGGCGAGTATGCAGACCGTTCGGAGCGGTAATGGTAACTTCTTGCTGGAACATTATATTTCCCCAACTTATAGGTTTAGTGTTGTGGAACTAAAGTCTAGCCTGGCGGCTCAACTTTAGCCTGTATTGTTAGCATCGGCGTAAACTGGACGCGACACAAAAGGAGTTCGGTGCAATCCGTTGCTGGCAACTTCTTGCCGCTGACGTTTCGTTCGTCATTAAACATTATGCCGCGAAAGGAAGAGTTGAACCAAATCATAAAATCGATTCAGCTAGCGCTTTTCCTGTAA
This sequence comes from Citrobacter sp. Cpo103, assembly GCF_030332605.1. NCBI lineage: Bacteria > Pseudomonadati > Pseudomonadota > Gammaproteobacteria > Enterobacterales > Enterobacteriaceae > Citrobacter > Citrobacter sp. Cpo103. The sequence goes on from NZ_JAOWHO010000029.1 coordinate 177,427, forward strand.
CGATTAATTTCGCGCATCAAAATAATTAGTTTGGTTAAATACCAGTTCCGGCGGGCTGAATCAATGCCAGGCGAGTTGAAACTTTGAAGCAGGCCACAAAAAAGCACCCAAAAGGGTGCTTTTTTACGCGTTTTTAACATGCTGGCACTACTGTTGCAGTTCTTTCTCTGTAAAGAGATCGGCAAACAGTGCAGTGCTCAGATAACGCTCACCCGATGACGGTAGAATAACCACTATATTCTTATTGGTAAAGGTTTCATCTTCCTGGAGCTTAAGCGCGGCAGCAACCGCAGCACCGGAAGAGATCCCAGCCAGAATACCTTCTTCTTCCATCAGACGACGCGCAGTAGAAATAGCTTCATCATTAGTGATGGCAACGACTTTATCGATAAGCTTCAGATCAAGGTTACCCGGAATGAAGCCAGCGCCGATGCCCTGAATTTTATGCGGGCCTGGTTTGAGTTCTTCACCTGCCAGCGCCTGGGCGATAACAGGGGAGTCGGTAGGTTCAACCGCGACGGTGATCAGATCGGTTTTGCCTTTAGTGCCTTTAATGTAACGGGTCACACCAGTCAACGTACCGCCGGTACCAACGCCGGAAATAAAGACATCAACCTGGCCATCGGTATCTTCCCAGATTTCCGGGCCGGTAGTTTTTTCGTGGATTTCCGGGTTTGCCGGGTTGCTGAACTGCTGCAGCAGCAGGAATTTTTCCGGATCGCTGGCCACAATTTCTTCCGCTTTCTGAATCGCGCCCTTCATACCTTTTGCGCCTTCGGTCAGCACCAGGTTCGCGCCCAGCGCTTTTAAGAGCTTGCGGCGCTCAATGCTCATGGTTTCAGGCATGGTCAGAGTCAGTTTGTAACCGCGAGCTGCGGCAACGTAGGCCAGCGCAATCCCTGTGTTGCCGCTGGTTGGTTCGACCAGCTCTACACCCGGTTTAAGTACACCTCGTTTTTCGGCATCCCAAATCATGTTGGCACCGATACGGCATTTGACGCTAAAGCTTGGGTTGCGTGATTCCACCTTCGCCAGAATGCGTCCGTTACCGATACGGTTCAGTCGAACCAGCGGCGTATGACCGATAGTCAGCGAGTTGTCTTCAAAAATCTTACTCATGGCCTGTCCTTAACTGTATGAAATTGGGATACCGCTTCAGCATACCTGTTGAGAAAGTATGGGGAAGTAAGGAATTCGTATATCTATATGCCACCAGGAAATAATGCGTTGCAGTATGGAATAAGAGCGGGCATAAGCCAGCCCGCTTTTACACATTTTTTCATTACTTCCATAACGCGTGCTTAGCACGATAGCAGTCTACCCACATCGCTGTGGCACCACAAACCGCGACCGGCATGATGAACAGATTGAGCACCGGAATCATGGTGAACAGGCTGGTCAATGCGCCAAATTGCATATTGGTGACCTTGCGTGTGCGCAGCGCGACGCGCATCTCCTTAAAAGGCACCTTATGGTTATCAAACGGATAATCGCAGTACTGAATGGCCAGCATCCACGCGCTGAACAGGAACCACAGCACCGGGGCTACGGTCTGACCAATACCCGGAATGAAATAGAGGATCAGCAACACGACGGCGCGCGGGAGATACCACGCCAGCTTTTGCCATTCACGTTTCATAATACGGGGAACATCTTTCATGATGCCGAGAACGCCGGTGTCAGGCGGTGTTGCGCCCGTTAAGCGCGCTTCCAGTTGTTCAGCCAGCAGACCGTTAAACGGCGCTGCAATCCAGTTGGCTATGGTGGAAAACAGGTAGCCGAACACCAGTAGTACGGAGATAGTGACAATCGGCCACAGCAAGTAGCTGAGCCACTGAAGCCAGTCAGGGACGTGACTCATCAGCGCGGGGATCCAGCTATCGAGTTGTGTGAATAGCCACCAGAATGCGCCGCCCATCAGCAGGATATTCACCAGCAAAGGCAGGATGACAAAGCGACGAATGCCCGGTAGGGTGATGAGCTTCCATCCCTGTGAAAAGTAATAAAGGCCGCTGCGAGGTACGACTGCAGATGATGAAACCATGGTCAGGACATACTCCTTGTTATATAAGCTCTGGTAAACTTTGCGTATCTTACCGGGTTGTTGAGCGTTAAGCTGTTCAGAAATGTTCGAAAAAACAGCAAAAAGCACAATTTTGTTCATCTTTATGCCGTGAAAGCCAAGAGTGCACTTGCACTTGGCGTAATCGACAAATACTCTTAGTGAGTAAATGTTTGCCGTGGTGGCAAGGTGTTAGAACAACAGAGAATATAATGATGCAGGATTTGCGTCTGATATTAATCATTGTTGGCGCGATCGCCATAATCGCTTTACTGGTACATGGTTTTTGGACTAGCCGTAAAGAGCGGTCTTCTATATTCCGCGATCGCCCACTGAAACGCATGAAGTCTAAACGTGAAGACGAGGATTCGTTCGACGACAACGTCGAGGAAGACGAAGGCGTGGGCGAAGTTCGCGTTCATCGTGTGAATCATGCTCCCGGTAACGCGCAGGAACATGGTGTTCCTCCTCAGTCGCCGCAACACCAGTACCAGCCGCCTTATGCGTCTGCTCAGCCGCGTCAACCCGCGCCGCAGCCTGCACAAGCGCCGGTACCGCCGCCGCATGCTCAGCAGCAGCCGCAGACTGTACAACCGCAGCAGCCGTTGCAGCATCAGCCTGTTCAGCAACAACCTGCGCAGCAGCCGATGCAGCATCAGCCCGTTGTTCCGCAGGTTCAGCAGCCCGTGCAGCAAGCACCGCAACCTGCGCCGCAGGCTTTCCAGCCCGCAGAGCCTGCCGTTGAACATCAACCTCAGCCTGAGCCGGTAGTTGAAGAAGCGCCTGTTGCTGAAAAACCGCAGCGTAAAGAAGCGGTCATTATTATGAACGTTGCGGCGCATCACGGTAGTGAGCTCAACGGTGAAGTGCTGCTCAACAGCATTCAGCAAGCCGGTTTTAAATTTGGCGACATGAATATTTTCCATCGTCATTTGAGTCCGGATGGCAGCGGTCCTTCGCTGTTCAGCCTTGCCAATATGGTTAACCCAGGAACGTTTGACCCCGAAATGACGGGTGATTTCAGCACCCCTGGCGTGACTATTTTTATGCAGGTTCCGTCCTACGGTGACGAGCTGCAAAACTTTAAGCTGATGCTGCAGTCCGCACAGCACATTGCCGATGAAGTGGGTGGTGTGGTGCTCGACGATCAACGTCGTATGATGACGCCGCAGAAACTGCGCGAGTATCAGGACCGCATCCGCGAAGTTAAAGAATCTCACGCCTGATTCTCCTCTGGCGTGACATATCCTTGCTAAACCCCCGCCTGTCGGGGGTTTTTTATCATTGATGGTGCGATATGGAATCAATCGAACAACAACTGACAGAACTGCGAACCACGCTTCGCCATCATGAGTATCTCTACCATGTGATGGATGCGCCGGAAATTCCCGATGCGGAATACGATCGCCTGATGCGTGAACTGTGCGAGCTGGAAGCGCAGCATCCGGAACTTATCACCCCCGACTCGCCAACCCAGCGCGTAGGCGCCGCCCCGTTAGCAGCGTTCAGCCAGATTCGCCATGAAGTGCCAATGCTGTCGCTGGATAACGTGTTTGATGAAGAGAGTTTTCTCGCCTTCAACAAGCGCGTGCAGGACAGACTGAAGAGTACGGACAAACTAACCTGGTGCTGCGAACTGAAGCTGGACGGGCTGGCGGTCAGTATCCTGTATGAAAACGGTGTGCTGGTCAGTGCCGCAACGCGTGGTGATGGTACTACGGGTGAGGATATTACCTCGAACGTGCGCACCATTCGTGCGATCCCGTTAAAACTGCGTGGCGATAACATTCCGACGCGTCTGGAAGTGCGCGGTGAAGTGTTCCTGCCGCAGGCCGGGTTTGAAAAAATTAACGAAGAGGCCCGCCGTACTGGCAACAAAGTGTTTGCTAACCCGCGTAACGCGGCGGCCGGGTCATTGCGCCAGCTCGATCCGCGTATCACAGCGAAGCGACCGCTTACTTTCTTCTGCTATGGCGTCGGTGTGCTGGAAGGTGGTGTGCTGCCTGATACCCACCTGGGCCGTCTGCTGCAATTTAAAGAGTGGGGATTGCCGGTGAGCGACAGAGTTACGCTTTGCGACTCTCCGGAGGAAGTACTTGCTTACTATCACAAGGTTGAAGAAGACCGACCGACGCTGGGATTCGATATCGACGGTGTGGTGATCAAAGTCAACTCCATGGTATTGCAAGAGCAACTGGGTTTTGTTGCCCGCGCGCCGCGCTGGGCGGTGGCCTTTAAGTTCCCGGCGCAAGAGCAGATGACCTTCGTACGTGATGTTGAGTTTCAGGTTGGACGCACCGGGGCGATTACGCCTGTCGCTCGCCTTGAGCCAGTTCAGGTTGCCGGGGTGTTGGTCAGTAACGCCACCTTGCACAATGCGGATGAAATTGAGCGTCTTGGTTTGCGTATTGGCGATAAAGTCGTCATTCGCCGTGCGGGCGATGTCATCCCGCAGGTAGTGAACGTCGTGCTTTCCGAACGCCCGGACGATACGCGTGAAATTGAGTTTCCCACCCACTGTCCGGTATGCAACTCTGACGTTGAGCGTGTGGAAGGCGAAGCGGTCACACGCTGTACCGGTGGTTTAATCTGCGGAGCGCAGCGTAAGGAATCGCTGAAACACTTCGTTTCCCGCCGCGCGCTGGACGTTGACGGCATGGGCGACAAAATTATCGATCAACTGGTCGAGAAAGAGTATGTCCACACGCCAGCGGATCTCTTCACACTGACCGCAGGCAAGCTGACCGGTCTTGATCGTATGGGGCCGAAATCGGCACAAAACGTGGTGAATGCGCTGGAAAAAGCGAAAGAAACAACGTTTGCCCGTTTCCTCTACGCGCTGGGTATTCGCGAAGTCGGCGAAGCTACGGCGGCTGGTCTGGCGGCACATTTTGGCACCCTTGAGGCGCTGGAAGCGGCCTCTATTGAAGAGCTACAAAAAGTGCCGGATGTCGGCATTGTGGTAGCGACCCACGTGTTTAATTTCTTTGCCGAAGAGAGTAACCGCGAGGTGATCGTCCAACTGCTGGCGCAGGGTATCCATTGGCCAGCGCCGGTGGTCATCAACGCTGAAGAAATCGACAGCCCCTTCGCGGGTAAAACGGTGGTGCTGACCGGGAGTCTGAGCCTGATGTCACGCGATGACGCCAAAGCGCGACTGACTGAGTTGGGTGCAAAAGTGGCCGGTAGCGTATCGAAGAAAACCGACCTGGTGATTGCCGGTGAAGCGGCGGGGTCGAAACTGGCAAAAGCGCAGGAACTGGGTATTGCCGTGATCGATGAAGCTGAAATGATCCGCTTACTGGGTGCCTGAGATGGAAAAAGAGCAGCTGGTTGAAATCGCCAATACCGTGATGCCCTTTGGCAAATATAAAGGGCGTCGGCTGATTGATGTACCGGAAGAGTATCTGCTGTGGTTTGCCCGTAAGGATGAATTCCCGCCGGGCAAGCTCGGCGAGCTGATGCAAATCACGCTGCTGATTAAAACTGAAGGGCTGACGCAACTGGTGCAGCCCCTGAAACGCCCGCTCTAAGCCTTTGCGGCGCGGCTTTTCTGCTGCGCCTGCAATGCGTCCGTTTGTTGCTTGTAGCGACGTGCCAGCACGGCACACACCATCAGCTGAATTTGATGGAAGATCATCAACGGCAGCACCATCATTCCTATCACTGACGTCGGGAACAGAATATTTGCCATTGGGATCCCATTTGCCAGGCTCTTTTTCGATCCGCAAAAGACAATGGTGATCTCATCGGCTTTGTTGAAGCCGCATTTACGCGCAACAAAGACGTTGATGCCAATCACGATTGCCAGCAATACGATGCTGACCGCCACGATAAACAGCAGCGAGCCAATCCCCACTTTGTGCCAGATCCCGTTAACCACGGCTTCACTGAAGGCGGAGTACACCACCAGCAAGATGGAGGATTGGTCCGTTTTGGCGATCCATTTTTTATGTCGGGACACCCAATTACCAATCCACGGACGTGAAAGATGTCCCAGTACGAACGGCAGCAGCAGTTGCAGCATGATTTTCCCCACCTGCTCCAGACTGCCTTCTGCGCCGTGCATATTCATTACCAGGCCAACCAGCAACGGCGAGAGAAAAATACCCAGCAGGCTGGAGGCCGAAGCGGAACACACGGCAGCGGCAACGTTACCCCCTGCCAGCGACGTAAAAGCGATTGCCGACTGCACCGTGGCCGGCAAAATACACAGGTACAGGAAACCGGTGTACAGCATCGGGTCAACATTAACCGGCGCCCACCAGGCGAACAGAACACCCAGTACCGGGAAAACAACAAACGTGCTGCACATCACCCATAGATGCAAACGCCAGTGACTACCGCCAGCAATAATGGCTTCACGCGAAAGCTTCGCCCCGTGCATAAAAAACAACAGGGCAATGGCAGCGGTGGTTAAGCCTTCAAAGAAAGGCACAAAGCCACCCTTGGCCGGGAAAAAGGACGCCAGTAATACGACCGTAATCAACGTTATCGTGAACGGATCAAGGATACGAAAAAGTTTCATAAAAGCTCCTGAAATTCGGTAGGAACATTTTGCGTTTTTCTGTTTGAGAAATAAAATTGATTTATTGCATCCATATATGAATCGAATAAATGAATTACTCTCTGCGTCAGCTCCGTATCTTTGTTACCGTCGCCCAGGCCAAAAGCTTTAGCCGGGCGGGGGATATCATTGGCTTAAGCCAGTCTGCGGTCAGCCACAGCGTTAAAGAGCTGGAAGGGCAGACGGGTGTGCGGTTGTTAGATAGAACAACGCGGGAAGTGGTGCTGACGGAAGCAGGGCACCAGTTGGCGGCTCGGCTGGAACGTATTCTGGATGAACTGCACAGCACGCTGCGTGAAGCAGGCCAGGTGGGAACGCAGTTAACCGGAACGGTGCGCGTTGCCGCCAGCCAGACAATATCAGCTCACCTTATTCCACAGTGTATTGCCCAGAGTAATCAGCTTTATCCAGCAATCGATTTTGTGCTGCACGATCGTCCGCAACAGTGGGTGCTGGAGAGTATTCGTCAGGGCGAGGTGGATTTTGGCATTGTGATAGATCCAGGTGCTGTGACCGATCTACAGTGTGAAGCGGTGTTATCCGAACCGTTCCTGCTGTTGTGTCGAGAGGATCATCCGCTAGCCCAACGCGAATGGGTAAATTGGCAGGATTTATATCATGAGCGCTTGGTATTACAGGATTACGCTTCCGGCAGTCGACCGTTGATCGATGCGGCACTGGCCCACTTTTCCATTGAGGCCAATATCGTTCAGGAGATAGGTCACCCTGCCACACTGTTCCCGATGGTTGAGGCGGGGATTGGTATCAGCGTGCTGCCTGCGCTGGCGCTTCCTCTGCCACAAGGCAGCCATTTGCAGGTTAAACGCCTGACGCCGGTTGTGGAACGACAATTGATGCTGGCACGACGTAAAAATCGTTCTTTATCGACTGCGGCCCAGGCGCTGTGGGACGTGGTGCGGATGCAGGCCAGTGAATTGACCGCCGGTCGGGCACGGGATCCTTTGTACCAGCTTTAACGATATGGCTGGTGTTTGTCATGTCGTTAGGTTTGGCTTTCAGTATCGATGAACTGATCGTTAACTTTGATATTTTACCCGGCACCGGACTACCTCTTTATATTTATAAATTCTCCTGCGATATTCTTAGACAATTGCTCAGCTTGCGGATTTTTAAGGCTATTTTAAATTATTACTTTTTTTTCTTGACCTTCCACTTGCTGGAAGGTTGATACTCTTTATACGCAAGTACGGATAGCAGTATCTAATACAATGATGTATAGCGATTGATTAATGAAATGACTAAGCAATTTATACAGTAGCTCGTTATAGGTAGAATTAACACGATCCCGATGGAGTAATATTAGTGACATGTTAAATAATCCTACAATAGCTGGTTGCTGAAACTAATCCGGTAAATATATTTAACTAATGGGGTATTGGCGGCGATGATAAGCAAAAATAAAATTTTAATTGCAATGCAAATTAGTATGCTGGCATGGTCTGGTTATACGTTTGCAGCAGACAGAGTGTATGTAGCAAATGAAGGTGCAGATTCAGTTAATGTACTTGATGCTGCGTCTTTAAAGACTGTAGATAAAGTACATGTTGGTAAAATGCCGCATAACGTTCAGGTGTCACCAGACAATAAAACAGTTTGGGTAACCAACCTTGGTGCTAACGGGACACATTCATCAGGCTCTGAACATATGGATATGAGTAAAGATGCTCATTCTGAGAAAATGGACATGGGCAAAGATTCTCATGCTGGCAAAAAGGAACATGGAGAAGTTTGGGTTATTAATGCCGAAAATGATACGGTTATTGCAAAACTTCCGGTTGGCGCACACCCTGCGCATGTTGTCGTCACCCCTGATGGGAAAATGGCGTATATCTCAAATAGTGCAGATAACACCATCAGCGTGATTGATGCAGAACATTTGAAAAATTTAACGACAATTAATGTAGGTAAATTCCCTCATGGCCTCAGAGTGAGTCCTGACGGTAAAGAAGTTTATATCGCGAATATGAAAGGGGGCTCGGTATCCGTTGTTGATACAGCCAGTAATAAAGAAGTCGCGCAGATCCCATTAGGTAAAATGCCAGCCCAGGTAGGTTTCTCACCGGACGGAAAACTGGTGTTTGTTTCCCTGTCTGGTGAAGATGCTGTAGCGGTGATTGATACAGCAACGCGTAAAGTTGTGAAGAAAATTAATGTCGGTACCGTACCAATCCAGCTGTTTGGCACTCCGGATGGTAAAAGCATGCTGGTAACCAATCAGGGCTCGAAGAGCAAGCCGGGTAACACAATAAACATGATTTATATCGCAAGCCTTGCGGTAGCGAAAACCATCACCACTGGCGATGGGGCCCATGGCGTGGTTGTCGATAAAAATGGCAAATATGCTTACGTAACTAACTCATTTGCAAACTCTGTCTCGATGATTGACATTAATGAGCGTAAGGTAGTGAACACGCTTCCGGTAGACAACAACCCAAATGGTATCAGCTGGGGCTCTGTCGAAGTGACGCCTAAATAACTGTGCTAGCATTTATCAATACCCGTCATTCGCTGGCGGGTATTTTCATGAATATTCTATAAATAAAGGAACGACAGATGAGAAAGCCGGAGCGGACAAAAACGCTGCCTAGTAAGTTCAATTTTGATGATACTGTAAACAGACTCGTCAGCGTATTGAATGCTAAAAATATTCGTATTTTTGTGCAGGTTGATCAACAGCAAGCGGCAACGGATGTAGGTCTTGCTCTGCGACCGACTATGTTATTTCTGTTTGGTAACCCAAAGGGTGGTACTCCTGCCATGCAAGCAAATCCTCATGCGGCAATAGAGTTACCCCTACGGGTGGTTATTTGGCAGGATGACAATGGTGATACCCATATAGATTATCAGGATGCAAGTACTGTTCTGGAGTTTGATTATGGTGTTGCACATAATATTGTTGCTCCAGTTAGCATTTTGGCAACTCTTCTTAACGAAGTGGCCGGTAATTAATTGCAAATGGCACTAAATTCCTCGCGGATATTTAGTGTTATTTTTCTGCGTTTATTATGAAAGTATTTAACCCGCTATAATAAACCTATTGAACAATACATATGATGTTCATTACTCTTCAATGTTTGTCGATTCGTCTATTTTATAAATTGAAGGGTTTTTGTTTGCAATATTATGTGGAAAGTATATCTTGACGCTCAAATATTAATATGTAAGTTATGAGGATAGTTATGAAAAAGACATTAGTCACATCATTGGCCGCTTCTTTGTGTTTTCTCAGTCTGTCTGCCTTTGCTGCTACAGAAATCTCGCAACAAGAAGCCAATAGTTTAAAGCATGTCAAGTCAATCACCGTAACGGAAAATACGGTGAATCAATGTATGCACAAAATTTCGAAAATGGCAGATAAAGAAGGTGCTGATTTCTTTGTCATTAAGAACTTCTCTTCTATAGGCAATGGTTCTCAGGCTGTAGTGACCAGCGAACTCTATAAAAAGTAAACAGAAGTTTCCCCCGTTTTGATTATTGATTAGCGAAAGTGCGTTGTTATACCTGCTTTCGCTTATTAATAATCAACAAATGTTTGTCAGTCATTCTCAGGGCGGGCTTTGTCAGCCCACTCGTCTGACGAATTCCAGATATGTTGGTACTCCTTGCCATTTCTGGCAGAAAAAAAATGTGAGTTCAGGCTGATTTAGCACATACCATCTATACCGATTTACTATCGGTAATCGGGATAAACGGTATTGGTAATCGATTGCGTAGTCTCGCTATAACAATGCGGTACGCTACGTTATTTCGATTACTCAGTATTAAGGACATCTCATGAGCCACTCTCTTTTCTCGCAAAATCCCTGGTATAGCGCTGATATCATTCGTGGTTACAAACCGGATTTTACGCCGCGTGTAGCCTTTATCCTCGGCTCCGGCCTGGGGGCGCTGGCGGATCAAATTGAGGATGCGGTTGCCATCTCTTACGAGAAACTACCAGGGTTCCCGGTGAGTACCGTACACGGTCATGCTGGTGAACTGGTATTGGGAAATCTGGCGGGAATTCCGGTGGCCTGTATGAAAGGACGTGGACATTTCTATGAAGGTCGCGGTATGACGGTGATGACGGATGCCATTCGTACGCTGAAGCTGCTGGGATGTGAGCTGCTGTTTTGCACCAATGCCGCAGGCTCTTTGCGTCCCGAAGTCGGACCGGGTAGCCTCGTGGCGCTTAGCGATCACATCAATACGATGCCGGGTACGCCGATGGTAGGGCCAAACGATGAGCATTTTGGTGAGCGATTCTTTTCATTGGCGAATGCCTATGATGCTGACTACCGTGCGGTCCTGCAAACTGTTGCCGCTGAGGAAGGATTCTCGCTGAGTGAAGGGGTTTTTGTCTCTTATCCGGGGCCGAACTTTGAAACCGCGGCAGAAATCCGCATGATGCAAATTATCGGTGGCGACGTGGTGGGGATGTCGGTGGTGCCTGAAGTTATCTCTGCGCGCCACTGCGGTTTGAAAGTGGTTGCGGTGGCGGCCATCACCAACCTGGCGGAAGGTCTGGGTGATGTTAAATTATCTCACGCGCAGACGCTGGCTGCGGCGGCACTCTCCCGGCAGAATTTCATCAATTTGATCTGCGGATTCTTGCGCAAACTGGCCTGAATAACTAAAAAATGACCCCGCTTGCGGGGTCTTACTTTATGGCAAGGAACGGAAAAATGGGTATCGCATCTCGCTTAAAGCTCATGTCGTTTTTGCAATATTTCATCTGGGGAAGCTGGTTGGTAACCCTGGGTTCCTACATGATTAATACCCTGGATTTTACCGGTGCGAACGTCGGTATGATTTACAGTTCGAAAGGGCTAGCGGCGATTATCATGCCGGGCATTATGGGCATCATTGCCGATAAATGGCTACGCGCCGAGCGCGCCTATATGCTTTGTCATCTTGTATGTGCGGGCGTGTTGCTATATGCCACAACCGTTACCGATCCGCAGACCATGTTTTGGGTGATGCTGGTTAACGCAATGGCGTATATGCCGACGATTGCGTTATCGAATAGCGTCTCATACTCGTGTCTGGCACAATCGGGTCAGGATCCGGTCACCGCGTTCCCGCCAATTCGTGTGTTTGGCACCATAGGGTTTATTGTGGCGATGTGGACAGTCAGTTTGATGGGACTGGAACTGAGCAGCGCGCAGTTGTATATCGCTTCAGGGGCATCGTTGCTGCTGGCTCTCTATGCGCTTACGTTGCCGAAAATCCCGGTTGCTGAGAAGAAAGCAAACACCACGCTTGCCAGCAAGCTCGGTCTGGACGCCTTTGTCCTATTTAAAAAACCGCAGATGGCAATCTTCTTTTTGTTTGCGATGATGCTGGGGGCGGTGTTGCAAATCACCAACGTCTTTGGCAATCCGTTCCTGCATGATTTTGCCCGTAACCCGGAATTTGCCGACAGCTTTGTGGTGAAGTATCCCTCCATATTGCTTTCCGTTTCACAGATGGCGGAGGTGGGCTTTATTCTCACTATTCCGTACTTCCTTAAACGCTTTGGCATAAAAACGGTGATGCTGATGAGCATGCTGGCATGGACGCTGCGCTTTGGCTTCTTTGCCTTTGGCGATCCGTCGCCGTTTGGTTTTGTGCTGCTGCTGATGTCGATGATCGTCTACGGCTGCGCGTTTGATTTCTTCAATATCTCGGGATCGGTATTTGTCGAGCAGGAGGTTAGCTCTAACATTCGCGCCAGCGCGCAAGGGCTGTTTATGACGATGGTAAACGGCGTTGGCGCGTGGGTGGGATCAATCCTGAGTGGTATGGCGGTAGACTATTTTTCTGTCGATGGCGTCAAGGATTGGCAAACTATCTGGCTGGTGTTTGCCGCGTATGCGCTGGCTCTGGCGGTTATCTTTGCATTGTTCTTCAAGTACAAGCATGAGCCTGAACGACTGGCACAGAAATCACCGGCACATTAACACTCCATTGGCGGCGGGATCTGATACCCGCCGTTTCATTTTCTGCGAGGCAATGTGGTAACTTTGCGCATTATCCTTATTTCAGGAGCGCATTATCCATGGAACGCACGCACCGCATCGATCTGAAGTTACTGCGTTATTTTCTTGCTGTCGCAGAAGAACTGCATTTTGGACGTGCTGCTGCTCGCCTGAATATGTCGCAACCGCCGCTCAGTACCCATATTAAAGAGCTGGAGCAACAGCTCGGCACTTTGCTATTTATCCGTCATTCCCGCAGCGTGGCGTTAACTCACGCGGGAAAGATATTGATGGAAGAGTCGCGCCGACTGTTATCCAGTGCCAATCAGGCGCTGGCGAGAGTGGAGCAAATTGGTCGTGGTGAGGCAGGGCGAATTGAGCTTGGCGTTATCGGTACAGCGATGTGGGGAAAAATGCGTCCGGTGATGCGGCGTTTTATGAAGGATAATCCCAATGTTGAGGTGCTGTTTCGCGAGAACATGCCCGCGATGCAGATGACGATGCTGGAACGGCGTGAACTGGATGCGGGAATTTGGCGGATGGCTATGGAGCTTTCTCCCGGTTTTACCAGTTTGCGTTTGCATGAGTCCTCTTTTCTGGTTGCCATGCCGGAAGAACATCCTCTTACTGCATGTGAGTCCATACCGCTGGAGGCGTTGAGAAATGAATATTTTGTCACAATGCCTTCCATTCATACTGACTGGGCATTTTTGCAGCGAGTTTGCCTGAGTGCTGGATTTTCCCCGATGATTATTCGTGAGGTGAGGGAGCCGCAAACGGTGCTGGCGATGATCAGCATGGGGATTGGTATTACGTTAATTGCTGACAGCTATGCGCAGATGAATTGGCCTGGCGTGGTATTTCGACCGTTAGAGGAACGTATTCCGGCGGATTTGTATATTGTGTATGACCAACAGCAGGCGACACCCGCGCTGGAGAAACTGGTAGCGGCATTGACGATGTGATGTCTGTGCCGGATGGCGACTAACGTCTTATCCGGCCTGCGTGTGTCAGGGGCGTCTGTAGGCCTGATAAGCGCAGCGCATCAGGCAAGCAGGTTGGGATCTTATAAATCGCAGATAGCAAAAAGGCGCCTTTAGGGCGCCTTTTTACATTGGTGGGTCGTGCAGGATTCGAACCTGCGACCAATTGATTAAAAGTCAACTGCTCTACCAACTGAGCTAACGACCCGAAGTGGTGGGTGATGACGGGATCGAACCGCCGACCCCCTCCTTGTAAGGGAGGTGCTCTCCCAGCTGAGCTAATCACCCACTTCGGTACTTCAATTTTATTGTAAGAAATCCAGCTGGCGAGAAAGTGGTGGGTGATGACGGGATCGAACCGCCGACCCCCTCCTTGTAAGGGAGGTGCTCTCCCAGCTGAGCTAATCACCCACTTCTCAATTTCTTACTCTACACGGCGGAGACTACATAAAGTAGTTGGTGGGTGATGACGGGTTCGAACCGCCGACCCCCTCCTTGTAAGGGAGGTGCTCTCCCAGCTGAGCTAATCACCCCCGCTGTGTGGAGTCGCATTATAGGGAGAGTTGAAAATGAGTCAACGCATTTTCTAAAGAATTTGTTCGTTCGTCGTAAATTTAAACAAAACGATCGCAAATCAATCCATGCAGCATGATTTGTATACGAAAATGGCAAAGCGTGATGTTCCAACCTGAACAACATTGAGGAATCAGACCACAGTGATAGAATACGAGCCTGATAATCTTCCCAGGATTTGCCGGTTGTCGGCATCTTTATAAACGTAAGGCCATTTCATGAAAATCAAAACTCGCTTCGCGCCAAGCCCGACAGGTTACCTGCACGTCGGTGGTGCGCGTACTGCTCTATATTCCTGGCTTTTTGCACGTAACCATGACGGTGAGTTTGTGCTGCGTATTGAAGACACCGATCTCGAACGCTCCACTCCGGAAGCTATTGAAGCCATTATGGATGGCATGAATTGGCTGAATCTGGAATGGGATGAAGGTCCGTACTTCCAGACCAAACGTTTTGATCGCTACAACGCCGTGATTGATGAGATGCTGGAAGCCGGAACCGCGTATAAATGCTATTGCTCCAAAGAGCGTCTGGACGCACTGCGCGAAGAGCAGATGGCAAACGGTGAGAAGCCACGTTACGACGGTCGCTGCCGCCACGGCCATGAGCATCATGCTGCTGATGAACCATGCGTGGTGCGTTTTGCCAACCCGCAGGATGGATCCGTTATTTTTGACGACCAGATCCGTGGGCCGATCGAATTCAGCAACCAGGAGCTGGACGATCTGATCATCCGCCGTACTGACGGTTCCCCGACCTACAACTTCTGTGTTGTTGTCGACGACTGGGATATGGAAATCACTCACGTTATTCGTGGTGAAGACCATATCAACAACACTCCGCGTCAGATCAACATCCTGAAAGCGCTGAATGCGCCGGTGCCGGTTTATGCACACGTGTCGATGATCAACGGCGACGACGGTAAAAAACTCTCTAAACGTCACGGTGCGGTCAGCGTTATGCAGTATCGCGACGACGGTTACCTGCCGGAAGCGCTGCTGAACTATCTGGTGCGTCTGGGCTGGTCCAGCGGCGATCAGGAAATCTTCACCCGTGAAGAGATGATCAAACTGTTCTCCCTTAGTGCGGTGAGCAAGTCTGCCAGTGCGTTCAACACCGAAAAACTGCAGTGGCTGAACCATCACTACATTAATTCGCTGGCACCAGAATATGTGGCAACGCATCTGCAATGGCACATTGAGCAGGAAAATATCGATACTCGCGTCGGTCCGCAGCTGTCTGAGCTGGTTAAACTGCTGGGTGAGCGCTGCAAAACGTTGAAAGAGATGGCGCAGAGCTGCCGCTACTTCTACGAAGACTTTGCTGAGTTCGACGCGGATGCAGCTAAGAAACACCTGCGTCCGGTAGCGCGTCAGCCGCTGGAAGTGGTTCGCGATAAGCTGGCTGCTATCAGCGAGTGGACGGCAGAAAACGTGCACCACGCGATTCAGGCAACCGCTGATGAGCTGGAAGTGGGTATGGGTAAAGTTGGGATGCCGCTGCGCGTAGCCGTAACCGGCGCGGGTCAGTCTCCGGCGTTAGACGTCACGGTGCATGCGATTGGTAAATCACGCAGCATTGAGCGTATTAATAAAGCGCTGGCGTTTATTGCTGAGCGTGAAAGCCAGCAGTAAGATCGGTTGAGCGATGAAACAACGGCAGGAGCGCATCCTGCCGTTTTTTTTGCCTGTTATTCAGACTCATCAATACCCAGACGGGTAAGGAAAGTGCGAATACCTTCGCGCGAAATATACATAGCCAGCTTTTCTTGTTCCGTTGGGGACATGTTGTCCAGTGCGCTGATTATCTGGCGACAGGCGTGGCTACGCACCACGTGGGTATATTCTGCCAGCGGTTCCTCAGCCTGATAAATTTCAGGGACTTTGCGAAAAGCCGGAATATTGAGCAGAAACGTACGGACGCTGGAGTCGATATGGATCAGCCTTGCACGACCCCCTTTAACGCCGGGAAACTTTTCGGTGGTCCAGTTTTGTTCTCTGATCCAACGATTGACGGTTTGTTTGGCAACCCCGAGACATTCCGCCAGTTCTTCGGTCGTCATTTTGCTGCGTAATTTTTTCATATTATTTGTTGTCGCGGATCCCTAAGCGTTGTAACAAACCCGTAATGCCTTCACGCAGGATCAGTGACGTAAACATTTTTTGTTCTGACGGAGTCATCTCTTTGGCGAGCCTAATCAGTAGAGCTTCGATAGAGGTATCGCCGGATAACGATAAATTATCTGATAAACCTTCGGCTGAACGCTCAGCACTGCGAATGTATTCACGAACTTGTTCGGTGACGTGAACCAGACGCGCTTTACCGCCCTGTACGCCTGGTTTTGGTGATGTAGCCCAACCCTCCTTGCGCACCCATTTATTGATGGTCTGTCGGCTGTATCCGGTCAGATTAGCAAGTTCTTCTGGCGTCATCCGTTCCTTGAACATAACGATTCCCTGAATAGTCGTGGGGTTAATTAGTGGCTCATTTTATAGCACCATTTTAGTAGAAACCGTGACGCGTTTAACTACTGAATGCGAGTTGTTACGCAATGTTCTTCATTTGACTGCTTTTTCAGCGATTGAATTCTATGAGTTAATTTTGCCGTTGACACACGCGAAGGGAATTCATATGATGCCGCCCGTCAACTCGACAAGCTTTACGTAATGGGGCTATAGCTCAGCTGGGAGAGCGCTTGCATGGCATGCAAGAGGTCAGCGGTTCGATCCCGCTTAGCTCCACCAAATTTAATCCCAATAAATTTGGTACGTACGTAATAGCATCGTGGGGCTATAGCTCAGCTGGGAGAGCGCTTGCATGGCATGCAAGAGGTCAGCGGTTCGATCCCGCTTAGCTCCACCAAAATTTAAACCCTCGCTGAAAAGCGGGGGTTTTTTGTTTCTGTTTCCTACCTGTTCTTATCCTGTATCTCTTCGGTTTGCTGAATAGCAGGCATAAAAAAACCGGGGAGAAGAATCTCCCCGGTCTTATCAATACGACGTTGTCTTACGCTTACAGCACCAGTGCGGCGATAGATGCAGACAGTACGCTCACCAGCGTAGAGCCGTACACCAGCTTCAGACCGAAGCGGGAAACCACGTTACCTTGCTCTTCGTTCAGACCTTTAATCGCACCGGCGATAATACCGATGGAAGAGAAGTTAGCGAAGGAGACCAGGAACACGGACAGGATACCTTCTGCACGCGGAGAGAGCGTGGCGGCAATTTTCTGCAGATCCATCATCGCAACGAATTCGTTGGAAACCAGTTTGGTTGCCATGATACTGCCCACCTGCAGCGCTTCGCTGGACGGCACACCCATTACCCATGCAACAGGGTAGAAGATGTAGCCCAGGATGCCCTGGAAGGAGATGCTGTAGCCAAACCAGCCGGTCACGGTGGCGAACAGGGCGTTCAGGGCTGCGATCAGCGCGATGAAACCAATCAGCATAGCTGCAACGATAATTGCCACTTTGAAACCTGCCAGGATGTATTCACCCAGCATTTCGAAGAAGCTCTGGCCTTCGTGCAGGTTAGACATCTGGATGTTTTCTTCGCTGGCATCAACGGTGTACGGGTTGATCAGCGACAGCACGATAAAGGTGCTGAACATGTTCAGAACCAGCGCCGCAACCACGTACTTCGGCTCCAGCATGGTCATGTACGCGCCGACGATAGACATGGAAACGGTCGACATCGCCGTTGCAGCCATGGTGTACATACGGTTGCGAGACATTTTGCCGAGAATATCTTTATAGGCGATAAAGTTCTCGGACTGACCCAGGATCAGGGAGCTGACGGCGTTGAAGGATTCCAGCTTGCCCATACCGTTCACTTTGGATAACAGGAAACCAATCGCGCGGATGATAACCGGCAGAACGCGGATATGCTGCAAAATACCGATAAGAGCGGAAATGAAGACGATTGGGCACAGCACTTTCAGGAAGAAGAATGCCAGTCCTTTGTCGTTCATGCTGCCGAAGACAAAGTTTGTCCCTTCATTAGCGAATCCGAGGAGTTTTTCAAACATCTCGGAGAAGCCTCTCACGAAGCCCAGACCGACATCAGAGTTCAGGAAGAACCATGCCAGTAACACTTCAATAACAAGCAATTGAATAACATAACGAATGCGGATTTTTTTACGGTCACTGCTTACCAGCAGTGCGAGTACCGCAACCACGGCAAGGGCCAGGACGAAATGAAGAACGCGGTCCATATTTGCTCCAAATATGAGGCAGGTTTAGTTTTCGTGCACATTCTATGTAACAACCATAAAGAAAACGAGATCAAACACACACTATAATAAGGACCTGTGACGAGATTCAAAATTAGTGATCGGTGATACACTTCTGTTATGTTTAGTATGGAAGTGAAAAGTTATGTCATTGTGCTAATCTCATAACAATAATTAAACATCTCACCAGTATTTCCAGAATCCTTATCGATCCATAGACAAACGCTATCAGAGAAATCAACTTCATCCATCAAAATGAATTTGATAATCATTCTCAATAGGCGTAGCTTGAAACATAGCAAAGGCTATGTTTCTGAGGCACTAAAATGACTAACGATCGCGTTGAGAGTAGCAGTGGACGGGCAGCGCGCAAGTTGAAGCTCGCATTAATGGGACCTGCGTTCATCGCGGCGATCGGCTACATCGATCCGGGAAACTTCGCCACCAACATCCAGGCAGGGGCCAGCTTTGGCTATAAACTGTTGTGGGTGGTGGTCTGGGCAAACCTGATGGCGATGCTGATCCAGGTGCTGTCGGCAAAGCTGGGTATTGCCACGGGTAAAAACCTGGCGGAGCAAATTCGCGATCACTATCCTCGTCCGGTGGTGTGGTTCTACTGGGTGCAGGCCGAAATTATCGCCATGGCGACAGACCTTGCTGAATTCATTGGCGCCGCGATTGGTTTCAAATTGATCCTCGGCGTATCGTTATTGCAGGGGGCCGTGCTCACCGGTATCGCGACTTTTTTGATTCTGATGTTGCAGCGCCGTGGGCAAAAACCGCTGGAAAAAGTGATTGGCGGCTTGCTGCTGTTTGTGGCTGCGGCTTACATTGTGGAACTGATCTTTTCCCAGCCGAACTTCGCGCAACTTAGCAAGGGAATGGTTATCCCGAGCCTGCCTAATTCCGAAGCGGTGTTACTGGCGGCTGGCGTGCTCGGCGCGACTATCATGCCACACGTCATTTATCTGCACTCTTCCTTAACTCAGCATCTGCACGGCGGAACACGTCAACAGCGCTATGCGGCCACGAAATGGGATGTGGCAATCGCCATGACGATTGCTGGATTTGTCAATCTGGCGATGATGGCGACGGCTGCCGCTGCATTTCATTTTAGCGGGCATACCGGTATTGCCGATCTCGATCAAGCATATCTGACACTTGAACCGCTGTTGAGTCACGCTGCGGCGACGGTATTCGGTTTAAGCCTGGTGGCTGCGGGACTTTCTTCTACCGTGGTCGGTACGTTGGCCGGGCAGGTGGTGATGCAAGGGTTTATCCGCTTTCACATTCCGCTATGGGTACGCCGTACCGTCACCATGATGCCATCATTTATTGTGATTTTGATGGGACTGGATCCGACGCGTATTCTGGTGATGAGCCAGGTGTTGCTCAGTTTTGGTATTGCACTGGCGCTGGTGCCGCTGTTGATCTTCACCAGCAACAGTCAGCTGATGGGCGATTTGGTGAATACCCGATGGGTAAAACAGGTAGGCTGGGTGATTGTTGTGCTGGTGGTGGCGCTCAATATCTGGCTGTTGGTAGGAACCGCACTCGGTTTGTAAAAACAAAAGGGCCTGTTGGCCCTTTTGTTACATTAATGATGATGTTTGTGGCCACGCCCGCGACCGCGATGGTCGTCACGATCGTTCCAGCCTTCACGATAACCGCGCTCATAAGCTTTGCGTTTGTCCCAGCCACGATGGTAGCCGTTGTCATGACGCCACCAGCGATTTTTTCGCCACTCATAGTTATGGTGCCAGTAATCCCGGTCGCGCCAGCGGCCGCCATCCCAGTAGTTACCGTAGTTATCGCGATCGCCAATTTGTAATTTTATTGATGGCAGCAGGGTGATTTCGCCAGCGTTCGCGGCCAGCGGTGTAAAAGCCAATAAGACTGCCGCCAGAATCAGTGACCTGAACATGTTTTCTCTCCTTCACGATCGAGCCGTAGCCGGCCTGTTAACGTAATATTACGGGGCAGTAAAGCCCCGTTTCATCGCCTTAACTCTTAAATCGCAAGTGAGAGCACTTTTTGTTAATAAATGTGTCTTTATTTCAATCAACTCAGGATAGCATCAATCTCCGCGCACTCTTCAGACGTAAAGTGACGGTTTGCCAGCATGCCGACAGCGTCTTCAATCTGCGCCGTTTTACTCGCGCCAATCAGCACTGACGTGACTTTGTCATCCCGTAACACCCATGCCAGCGCCATCTGGGAAAGCTTTTGCCCGCGTCGTTCTGCCAGCACATTCAGCGCCCGCACTTTTTCCAGTTTTTGTGGAGTGATCTGGTCCGGATTCAGAAAGCGACTGGTGCTTGCCGCACGAGAATCCGCAGGAATGCCGTTCAGATAGCGGTCGGTTAACTGTCCGCCAGCCAGCGGTGAGAAGGCGATACTACCGACACCTTTTTCCTGTAATAGCGACAGCAAGCCACCTTCGACCCAACGTTCAAACATGGAATATTTGGGCTGGTGAATAAGGCATGGCGTGCCTAAATCGTCGAGTATTTCAATCGCCTGCCTGGCAAGATCCGCGGGATAGTTAGACAGTCCGACGTACAGCGCTTTGCCCTGACGGACGATGTGATCCAGCGCGCGCATGGTTTCTTTGAGCGGCGTTTCAGGGTCGGGGCGATGGTGGTAGAAGATATCGACATACTCCAGCCCCAGACGCTTCAGGCTTTGATCGAGACTGGCAATCAGATATTTGCGTGAACCCCAGTCACCGTAGGGACCTTCCCACATGGTGTAGCCCGCTTTAGTGGAGATAATAAGCTCATCTCGCCACGGTAAAAAATCTTCCTGCAGGATCCGACCAAAATTCCGTTCTGCCGAACCCGGCGGTGGACCATAGTTATTTGCCAGATCAAAATGGTTAATCCCCAGATCGAATGCGCGCTGTAACAATGCGCGACTGTTCTCGACCTGCGTGGTATCACCAAAATTGTGCCATAAACCCAGAGAGACAATCGGGAGCTTAAGGCCGCTCTGACCGCAGCGGCGGTACTCCATTGTCTGATAACGATTTTCATCTGCGTGATAAACCATGTCACCCCCTTCCACAATGCGTGTGTCTTTCAGTGTATACGGTTACACCGTCGATTCTTCAATGAATTTTTACCGCCAAAACTGTACATCTTGCTTTCCACCCCTTCACAGCGACTTTCCTGGACAGTCATCACAGTTCTTCGATACTCAACATGAGGTTACCGTCAGAAGGATAGCTGTCATGCAAACCCCGTATTCCGTTGCTGATTATCTGCTGGACAGGCTGGCAGGCTGTGGTGTCGGCCATCTCTTTGGTGTGCCAGGCGATTATAATTTGCAGTTTTTGGACCACGTGATTGAACATCCCAACGTACGTTGGGTCGGGTGTGCGAATGAATTGAATGCGGCTTATGCGGCAGATGGCTATGCCCGGGTATCCGGGGTAGGGGCGCTGCTCACCACGTTTGGTGTGGGGGAGTTAAGCGCGATTAACGGTATCGCGGGAAGCTATGCGGAATATGTTCCTGTTTTACATATTGTTGGCGCACCCTGTCGCGGCGCGCAGCGTCGTGGAGAGTTGATGCATCACACTTTGGGTGACGGTGACTTTCAGCATTTTTATCGCATGCAGCAGGCAGTAACGACGGCCAGCGCGATACTGGATGAACAAAATGCCTGCTATGAAATTGACCGTGTGTTGCGAATGATGCTTACCGAACGCAGGCCGGGCTATCTGATGCTACCTGCTGATGTGGCTAAACAGCCTGCTATGCCACCGAATGATATTATGAGTGTTCCTCTGAGCGAGCCGGAAAGCAGCGTGATAGAGGCGTTTCGCTACCATGCCCGTGAACGATTGCTGGACAGCCCACGCGTAGCGTTGCTGGCCGACTTCCTCGCGCTGCGTTTTGGCCTGCAGCCGGTTTTACAGCGCTGGATGGCGGAAACGCCGATGGCTCATGCCACGTTGTTGATGGGCAAAGGACTGTTTGATGAGCGTCACCCGGCGTTTGTTGGCACATACAGCGCTGGAGCCAGCAGCGATTATGTACGTCAGGCGATAGAAGATGCCGATACGATAATGTGTGTCGGCACACAATTTGTCGACACCCTGACAGCTGGGTTTACACAACAGCTACCGCAGGATCGCACCATTGACGTTCAGCCCCATGCGTCACGAATTGGATCCCACTGGTTTAACATCCCGATGGAGCAGGCGGTCACCACATTACGTGAGCTGTGCCTGGAAATGTCGTTTTCTCTGCCGCCAGAACGTCCGCCAACTAGGCGTGTTCAGGTTGAAAAGGGCCCACTGACGCAGGAAAACTTCTGGCACACGGTGCAGCAGTTTCTGAAGCCTGATGACATTATCCTCGTCGATCAGGGAACCGCCGCCTTTGGCGCGGCTGCGCTCTCATTACCTTGCGGGGCGGAAGTCCTGGTTCAACCGTTGTGGGGATCTATCGGCTACGCGCTCCCGGCGGCATTCGGTGCGCAAACGGCCTGTCCGGACCGTCGGGTGATCCTGATTATTGGTGATGGCGCGGCGCAGCTCACCATTCAGGAGCTGGGCTCCATGCTCAGAGATGGGCAATCGCCGGTTATTTTACTGCTCAACAATGATGGTTATACCGTTGAGCGGGCCATACACGGGGAAAATCAGCGCTATAACGACATTGCCGCCTGGAGCTGGACGTTGATGCCGCAGGCGTTTAGTCGTGAATGTCAGGCCGAATGCTGGCGGGTGAAGCAGGCGGTACAGCTGGAAGAAGTGCTGGCCCGGCTGTCCCAACCGCAACGACTGTCGTTAATTGAGGTGGTGCTACCGAAAGCCGATCTTCCTGAATTATTGCGCACGGTGACCCGTGCGCTGGAATCTCGCAACGGCGGATAGCTATTTATCGGGGCGCTCAGCGACCATCATCGGTTTGCCCGCCAGCAGCAGCCAGGCGGGCAGCATGACGATGCACAGCAGCGGCAGCAGGGTGGAATCTGGCACCACCACTGCTGCCATAAACAGGCTCAGCCAGGCGTCGCGGGTGACGACCAGCACCAGCCCGAGAATAGAGCAAGAAACCGTGATGGCAGCCGGCACCGCTTCAACATGGGCGTGCAGCATCAGGCCAAGCGCGACGCCAACGAATACCGCCGGGAAGATTCGTCCGCCGCGAAAACCACTCGCCGCTGCAACCACTAATGCCGCCAGCTTAATGACGGCGAGCATGAAATAATCTGATGTCCCCAGCGTTTGGCTAAACGCCATTTGCTGCATTTCGTCTAGTCCCTTAAACAAGGTAAGCGGCCCGCCGATAACACCCAAAATGCCAAGGATAAAACCGCCTGTCCCGAGGATCAGCACCGGGTGTTTTAATCGATGCATTAAATGGTGCAAACGCGGCAGACACCAGACGGCCACCATTCCAGCGGCAATGGCGATGGCAGCAACAACCGCGCCGCTGAGGATATCCGTCAAGTGCATCTGCGTGTAGTGCGCGATGGGCAGTGAAAAATGGGGGTGAAAAAACAGGCTGGTGGTTAGCGAACCCGCGGCGGCGGCCATTAACGGCGCAAACAGGCGATCCCACAAGGGCACATCGTTTGAGCTATTCAGCGTTTGCGAAAATATCAACGCGGCGGCAACGGGGGTACCAAATAGTGCGCCGATGGTGCCGGCAGAGGCGAGAATGGTCCAGTCCAGTTTCGCTATACGGGGAAACATGCGGCTACCAAGTGCTACTGCCAGAGCGATATTTACGGTCATGATGGGGTGTTCCGGACCCAGACTGACGCCACCCGCGAGGCCAAGGATTAGCGCTGCCAGCAGGCCCGGTATTGCTGATGTTGGCACCGGCATGCCAATTAACGGTTCACAGGCCGGATCCGGACCTGCGTGGCCATGACTGTAGCGGATAACTAACCCGACCATGATCCCCGTGAGCGTCAGCATACCGATAATCCAGACCGGAGAGTCCTGGGCTATACCGATGCTAACAGGCAGACGTTCCCACAAAAACTGCTGTAAAACGGAAGCCACTTTCATCACAACGATCAACACCAGGCTGGACGCTATGCCAATGATTAGCGCTGGGGTTGATAACAAGAGCATCGTTCTGGCTCGCGGATGGAGCATTTTCTATTCCTTAAAACAGAGTCATAGACATAGTTTGCACAGCCTGCCTGACGGCATCGCTGCAAATGATGCTGAAACGATAAAGTAATTGTGTGATCTGGATCGATTTTCCACGGGCGTCAGCCTTCAGACCGTTGTTGTTATGTCCCCATGAATTTACAGTGTGGCAAAGATTTATTCTGACTTTAGCGGAGCAGTGGAAGAATGACAAAATATGCTTTAGTAGGGGATGTTGGCGGCACCAACGCGCGTCTTGCTCTGTGCGATATTGCCAGCGGTGAGATTTCGCAGGCAAAAACCTATTCCGGGTTGGATTATCCAAGTCTGGAAGCGGTGGTGCGCGTGTACCTGGATGAGCATAGCGTCAGCGTCGAAGATGGCTGCATTGCCATTGCCTGTCCGATAACCGGCGATTGGGTGGCAATGACCAACCATACCTGGGCGTTCTCTATTGCTGAGATGAAAAAAAAACTGGGCTTCAGCCATCTGGAAATCATCAATGATTTCACCGCTGTGTCGATGGCGATCCCGATGCTGAAAAAAGAGCATTTAATTCAGTTTGGTGGTGCGGAACCTGTGGAAGGCAAACCTATTGCGGTTTATGGCGCAGGAACCGGGCTTGGCGTGGCGCATCTGGTCCACGTGGATAAACGCTGGGTAAGTCTCCCTGGTGAAGGCGGCCACGTGGATTTTGCGCCTAACAGCGAGGAAGAGGGAATTATCCTTGAGGTTCTGCGCGCGGAAATAGGTCACGTGTCCGCAGAACGCGTGCTGTCTGGTCCGGGACTGGTGAATCTGTATCGCGCGATCGTCAAATCTGACGGACGCCTGCCGGAAAATCTGCAGCCGAAGGATATCACCGCACGGGCGCTGGAAGATTCCTGCATTGACTGTCGTCGTGCGCTGTCGCTGTTCTGCGTCATCATGGGACGTTTTGGTGGCGATCTGGCGTTAACGCTGGGCACATTTGGCGGCGTGTACATCGCCGGCGGTATTGTGCCGCGCTTCCTCGACTTTTTTAAAGCGTCGGGCTTCCGTGGTGGTTTTGAAGATAAAGGCCGTTTTAAAGCCTATGTGCAGGATATTCCGGTGTATCTGATCGTGCACGATAACCCGGGCCTGCTTGGATCCGGTGCGCATTTGCGCCAGACGTTGGGCCATATTCTTTAATTCATCAATCAGAAATCTGCAACACCGCGTAAATTACGCGGTTTTTTTATGCCTGCCGCCTACCTTTCCGACCTTCGTCACATTTCCGAATGACGGGATTAATTGTCCAGTAAAAGCATTATTTGTCTGATAACGGTTGTTACTTTCCTCGGACCATAATTTCACTCGTTAACTATTACGAGGAAATGATTATGAGCAAAAAACTGATTGCCGTCTGCGCGTGTCCAATGGGCCTGGCCCATACCTTTATGGCGGCTCAGGCGCTGGAAGAAGCGGCGGTTGAAGCGGGTTATGAAGTGAAAATTGAAACTCAGGGCGCGGACGGAATTCAAAATCGTCTGACGGCGCAGGAGATCGCTGAGGCGACGTTAATCATCCACTCTGTTGCTGTTACTCCAGAAGATAACGAGCGTTTTGAGTCGCGTGACGTCTATGAAATTACGCTACAGGACGCGATAAAAAATGCGGCCGGCATCATTAAAGAGATCGAAGAGATGGTTGCCGCTGAACAACAATAATCATCGACAGGGAATTACGTATGGCCATTAAAAAACGCAGTGCAACCGTTGTGCCTGGCGCATCTGGTGCGGCAGCGGCAATAAAAAATCCACCGGCCTCCCGCAATAGCTTCTGGGGCGAACTTCCGCAGCATGTGATGTCGGGTATTTCACGCATGGTGCCGACGTTAATTATGGGCGGGGTCATTCTCGCCTTCTCGCAACTGATCGCCTATAGCTGGCTCGATATTCCTGCTGACACAGGCATCATGGATGCGCTGAACAGCGGAAAATTTACTGGTTTTAATCTCTCATTGCTGAAGTTTGCCTGGCTGTCGCAATCTTTCGGCGGCGTGCTGTTTGGCTTTGCTATCCCGATGTTTGCCGCGTTTGTCGCTAACTCTATCGGCGGCAAGCTGGCATTTCCGGCGGGGTTTATCGGTGGGCTGATGTCCACTCAGCCCACGCAGATACTGAATTTTGACCCCGCGACGCTGCAATGGGCAACCAGTGCTCCTGTTCCGTCAACCTTTATTGGCGCGCTGATTATCTCGATTGTCGCCGGGTATCTGGTGAAGTGGATGAACCAAAAAATCCAGCTGCCTGATTTCCTGCTGGCGTTCAAAACCACTTTTCTACTGCCCATTCTTTCCGCCATTTTCGTCATGCTGGCGATGTACTACGTGATCACACCGTTTGGCGGCTGGATCAACGGCGGGATCCGTACTCTGCTGACGGCGGCTGGCGAGAAAGGCACGCTGATGTATGCGATGGGTATTTCCGCGGCAACGGCGATTGACCTTGGTGGCCCAATAAATAAAGCAGCAGGTTTTGTCGCCTTCAGCTTTACCACCGATCATGTTCTACCGGTAACCGCGCGTTCTATTGCGATTGTCATTCCTCCGATTGGTCTTGGGCTGGCCACGCTTATTGATCGTCGCTTAACCGGCAAACGTCTGTTCAGCGCACAGCTCTACCCGCAGGGAAAAACGGCGATGTTCCTCGCGTTTATGGGCATCAGTGAAGGGGCGATCCCATTTGCGCTGGAAAGTCCCATCACGGCAATTCCTTCCTACATGGTTGGTGCCATTGTTGGATCGACGGCTGCCGTCTGGTTGGGGGCGGTGCAGTGGTTCCCGGAATCGGCTATCTGGGCGTGGCCGCTGGTAACTAACCTCGGCGTCTATATGGCGGGGATCCTGTTAGGCGCGGTGATTACGGCGCTGATGGTGGTGTTCCTGCGCAACATGATGTATCGCAAAGGCAAATTGCTGATTGAAAGTCTCTGATTAAAAGGATTGTGACCATGAGCTTACTTGCCTCGCTGCGCGACTGGTTAACAGCGCAACATCTTGATGCGATGCTGCTGTCATCGCGGCAGAACAAACAGCCACATATGGGGATCTCCAGCAGTTCAGGGTTTGTGTTTATCAGCCACGAAAGTGCGCATATCCTGGTCGATGCCCGTTACTACACCGATGTCGCCACGCGTACTCAGGGCTATCAGATCCATCTACTCGATGGAACACAGACGCTGTATTCGCAGGTGAATCACATCATTGCGAACGAAAAGCTGCAGACGGTGGGATTCGAAGGTGAGCAGGTAAGCTGGGAAACGGCGAACGCGTGGTCGGGCAAACTGTGCGCCCGATTAGTGAGCGCCGTGCCGGACGTACTCCGGCAGGTGAAAACGGCGCAGGAGATAGCTTGCATCCGCGAAGCCTGCCGGATAGCTGACCTTAGCGCTGCACATATACGCCGCTTTATTCAACCAGGTCTCAGTGAGCGCGAAATTGCCGCTGAACTGGAGTGGTTTATGCGCACGCTCGGCGCAGACAAAGCCTCTTTTGACACCATTGTCGCCAGCGGCTGGCGCGGTGCGCTGCCGCACGGTAAAGCCAGCGATAAACGTGTTGAGGCGGGTGAGTTCATTACGCTGGATTTTGGCGCACAGTATCAGGGCTATTGTTCGGATATGACGCGAACCTTTCGCATCCCCGACGTCAACCTGCCAGCGGAAGAAAGCGCGCTGTTTGCCGTGTATCAGATTGTCCTGGCGGCGCAGCGTGCTGCGGTGGCAGCAATTCGACCAGGCGCGCGTTGCAATGAGGTTGATGCCGCAGCCAGGCGGGTTATTACGCAGGCGGGCTATGGCGACGCGTTTGGCCACAATACCGGACATGCTATTGGTATTGAGGTGCATGAAAATCCTCGTTTTTCCCCTAATGACACAACGACTCTGGCAGCTGGCATGCTACTCACCGTTGAGCCGGGTATTTATCTACCGGGGCAGGGAGGAGTACGTATTGAGGATGTGGTGCTGGTTACGCCAGATGGCGGAGAGGTGCTCTACACCATGGCGAAAACATTGTTACACACGGGAGAGGCGTAATGGACTTATCGCTACTGAAAGCGCTGAGCGAGGCGGACGCGATCGCCTCTTCAGAACAAGAAGTGCGTCAGATCCTGCTTGAAGAGGCGGATCGTTTGCATAAAGAGGTGCGCTTTGATGGCCTGGGGTCGGTGCTGATCCGTCTGAATGAATCAACCGGTCCGAAGGTGATGATCTGCGCGCATATGGATGAAGTGGGATTTATTGTACGTAGCATTTCCAGCGAAGGAGCTATCGATGTATTGCCGGTGGGAAATGTGCGTATGGCGGCCAGACAATTGCAGCCGGTGCGGATTACCACCCGTGAAGAGAGCAAAATTCCCGGTCTGCTTGATGGAGAGCGCAGCGGTAATGAGGTCAGTGTCCTGCGGGTAGACATTGGTGCGCGATCTTGTGACGAAGTACTTCAGGCCGGAGTACGCCCTGGCGATCGTGTCACCTTTGATACAACTTTTCAGGTTTTGCCGCATCAGCGAGTCATGGGCAAAGCCTTTGATGACCGACTTGGATGTTATTTGCTGGTGGCGCTACTGCGCGAATGGCATGACGCAACTCTCCCTTGTGAGGTCTGGCTGGTGGCCAGCTCCAGTGAAGAAGTAGGACTGCGCGGAGGACAAACAGCAGCACGCGCAGTCGCACCGGATGTGGCAATCGTGCTGGATACCGCCTGTTGGGCCAAAAACTTTGATTATGGTGCGGCCAACCATCGGCAGACTGGTAAAGGCCCAATGCTGGTGTTAAGCGATAAATCGCTGATTGCACCACCAAAGCTGACTGCGTGGGTGGAAAGCGTGGCCGCTGATGCGGGTATTACCCTGCAGCTCGACATGTTCAGTAACGGCGGCACCGACGGTGGGGCTGTGCATGTAAGCGGCACGGGGATCCCAACGGTTGTCATGGGGCCCGCTACGCGGCATGGGCACTGCGCGGCATCGATTGCTGACTGTCGTGACATCATTCAGACCCAGCAGTTGTTGTCGGCTCTTATTTCACATCTTACGTGCGAAACCGTGGCTCATCTGACGGATTTCAGGTGCTGATTTCGCGCTAATCAGGAGTTGTTATGCTAACGATTCAATTTCTTTGCCCGTTACCCAATGGTCTGCATGCACGTCCGGCGTGGGAGCTGAAAGAGCAGTGCAGCCAGTGGCAAAGTGAGGTGATATTTATTAACCATCGCCAGAATGCGAGGGCGGATGCGAAAAGCTCGTTGGCGCTGATTGGCACCGGGACGCTGTTTAACGACAGCTGTAGCTTAACCATCACCGGTCGCGATGAAGAACAGGCTCGGCGAGTGCTGGAGGAGTATCTCCAGCACCGGTTTATTGACAGCGATAGCGTTCAACCGACTCCGGAGGAACTGGCGGCGCATCCGTTGCCGCGTTCGCTGATTCGCCTCAATCCAGACCTTCTTTATGGCACTATGCTGGCAGGGGGCGTGGGGGCAGGTACGCTCACGCTTTGGCAGAGCGATAATCTGGAAAGCTATCGCGCCATTGCAGCGAGTGCGGAAGACAACACCCGGCTGGAACACAGTCTGGCGACGCTTGCCGAACAGCTCAATCAACAGCTGCGCGAGCGTGACGGTGAGAGTAAAACCATCCTCAGCGCGCATCTGTCTCTGATTCAGGACGACGAGTTTGCCGGGAATATTCGCCGCTTAATGCTGGAGCAGCATCTGGGGCTAGGGGCCGCAATCGTCGCCAATATGGAACAGGTGTGCGATAAGCTGTCGGCCTCCGGTAGCGATTATCTGCGCGAGCGTGTCAGCGACATCCGTGATATCAGCGAACAGCTGCTGCACATCACCTGGCCTGAAAGACGTCCGCGCAATGCGCTGGTGCTGAATAAGCCGACGATTCTGGTCGCTGAGGATTTGACGCCCAGCCAGTTTTTAAGCCTCGATTTGCAGCATCTGTCTGGCATGATCCTGGAGAAAACAGGGCGTACCTCGCATACCCTGATTCTCGCTCGCGCATCCGCTATTCCGGTGCTTAGCGGCTTGCCGCTGGAGGCTATTAGCCGCTATGCAGGGCAGCCTGCGGTACTGGATGCCCGTTGTGGGGTACTGGCCATCAATCCGGACGATGCGGTTCGCGGCTATTACGCGATAGCGCAGAAGCTGGCCGATGAATGCCAGCGGCGGCAGGCGCTTGATGCCGCCCAGCCCGCGTTGACCAAAGATAATCAGCGTATTGACGTTGCGGCGAATATCGGCACCGCGCTCGAAGCGCCGGGTGCATTTGCCAATGGTGCGGAAGGGATCGGGCTGTTTCGTACTGAAATGCTGTTTATGGACCGCGACAGCGCTCCTGACGAGCAGGAACAGTTTGAAGCCTACCAGCAGGTTTTATTGGCCGCAGGCGACAAGCCGGTTATCTTTCGCACCATGGATATCGGTGGTGATAAGAATATCCGCTATCTCAATATTCCGCAGGAAGATAATCCGTTTCTCGGCTACCGTGCGGTGCGTATTTATCCGGAGTTTGCCGGACTGTTTCGTACCCAACTGCGTGCCATCCTACGCGCGGCGACCTTCGGTAACGCACAGCTGATGATCCCGATGGTGCACAGCCTTGACCAGATTTTGTGGGTAAAAAGCGAACTGCAAAAAGCGCTGGTGGCGCTGAAAGCAGACGGTTTACGTCATGCCCCGACAATCTCATTGGGGATTATGGTTGAAGTCCCTTCGGTGTGTTACATCATCGACCATTTCTGCGATGAGGTGGATTTCTTCAGTATTGGTTCAAATGACATGACCCAGTACTTGTACGCCGTCGATCGCAATAATCCACGCGTTTCGCCGCTGTACAACCCGATTACGCCGTCGTTCCTGCGTATGTTGCAGCAGATTGTTCACGTGGCGCACGAACGTGGTAAATGGGTGGGTATTTGCGGAGAACTGGGCGGCGAAGGACGCTATTTACCGTTGCTGCTGGGTTTAGGACTCGATGAGCTGAGTATGAGCAGTCCACGCATTCCGGCGGTAAAAAGTCAGCTTCGTCAACTGAACAGCCAGGCATGCCGCGAACTCGCTATGCAGGCCTGCGAGTGCCGTAGCGCTCAGGAGATTGAAGATCTGCTGAATCAGTTTGCACCGCAAAAAGATGTGCGTCCGCTGCTGGCGCTGGAGAATATCTTTGTTGGTGAATCTCTGAGCAACAAAGAGCAGGTGATCCAGTTTCTGTGCGGCAATCTTGGGGTAAACGGACGCACTGAACATCCGTTTGAGCTGGAAGAGGATGTCTGGCAGCGCGAAGAGATAGTTACCACCGCCGTCGGTTTTGGGGTGGCGATCCCTCACACGAAATCCCAGTGGATCCGCCATTCCAGCATCAGCATTGCCCGGCTTGCTCAGCCCGTTGACTGGCAGTCTGAGATGGGCGAGGTGGAACTGGTGATCATGCTGACGCTGGGTGCCGATGAAGGCATTAACCACGTGAGGGTCTTCTCGCAGCTGGCGCGTAAGCTGGTGAACAAGCAGTTCCGCCAGTCGTTGTTTGCCGCTGAAGATGCCGAGAGCATTCTGGCGCTGCTGGAGGCGGAACTGACATTTTAAGCTTCACTGAAAGAACGCTATCCAGCCTGCTACGTTGTGGTTGCAGGCTGGGTAAACGCTACCGGAAAGTGAAATCATCAATGCGGCGTGTTGTGCCCCGGCAGTTTCCCGGCTCTTAACAGTTTCATCTCTTGCTTGCAGAGCAGAACCACCGCCTGACGACCTTTAACTCGGCGGGAGGTGAGGGCTCTTTTCACGGTCTGACGATCCGCACCTGATTCCAGCATTTGAAAACACATCAGGGAGAGTGCACGTCTGTTTTTCATCGCATATTCACTTTATCGAGTAAGCCAGTAGGATTTGGCTAAAGGCCGCTATTTTACAACGAGGCAAACGGATATTACTAACAGCGTTGGTGTTGTCTCACTTAACGCGCCGACTGAAAGCGTGCGCCGTACTCTCCGGGCGTCAGGCCAAACTGACGTCGGAACAGGCGGCAGAAATAATCACTGTCCTGATATCCACACCGTTGTGCGACTTCGCTAATCGACAGATGGTATTTCTGTAAGATGATGCGTGCCTTCGCCATTCTGACCCACCGCAGATACTCGACGAACCCCATGGTACCGTGCTGGGCAAACACTTTTGACAGGTGATTGGGTGTGATATTAAAAAAAAGCGCCACGCTTTCCCGGGTCAGCGGTTGAGCATAGTTATCCTGTACCCAATTACACATACTGTGATAGAGAAATTCAGCGCGCGGACGCTCTGCGTCAGGGCGGGTATTGACCACACTACGACACAGATGCAGCAGGCTAAGCACCAGCGGCTGAATAATATCCTGGGCCTGAGGAGAGCGGCTTAAATGGGTTAATGCAGTGAGCATCGCCTCGCCTTCGCCACGTTGCGGATGCGGTAGCTCAATACGGCGAACTGGACGTAACAGCGATGCGGTTCGGTTATCGTAAAAAGAGAGTCCCAGCCATGCCGGGGAAAACACCAGGCTAAGCAGCATCACAGGTTTATCGCTGCCGGGCAGATTCGCCGCTTTCGCCGGGATAAACAGCATGTCGCCTTCCGCCAGACTATGCTGCTGTTTTTCCAGCCGGTTGCTGTATTCCCCACGTAGCACGATATCGAGGCGCGGGAGGTCAATACATAAACTACCGGTCGGTAGCGTGGTTGGCTGGGTTGCGAACCACACGCGCCCCAGGCGCTGCGGGTTTAACACCAGGCCGCTGAACAGATCGGCGAAAAACTGTTGGTCTGCGGGTAGGCCTGGCTCTTTCATCGTTCTTTCTCTGCGCTATAAGTGCATTAACTGTCTGAACTCTTTCACTTTACTCCGACTAACCGGGATTTCAAATTCCAGATCCTTTAAACGCAAAATATAAGTGTTGTTAAACCAGGGTTCGATCTCGCGGATTTTATTCAGATTTACGCAGAACGAGCGGTGGCAGCGGAAGAAATGCGAAGCCGGCAGCTTGCTGCAAAATTCGCTGATGTTCATCGGCATGACGTATGATTCTCGTCGCGTATAGACGAACGTCATCTTTTCATGCGCTTCAGCGTAGTAGATGTCGTTGATTGGGGTCACGATGATCCGCTCATCTTTGATCAGGTTGATCGTATCGTTTTCGCGGGCCACCGGACTTACAGGGGACGTTCCCGTTTGCTGTTGCTGCCAGGCGGCTTCCAGCTTTTGCAGCATGCTGACAATGCGTGATTCCTGGTACGGCTTCAGAATGTAGTCAAAAGCTTCCAGTTCGAAGGCTTCAACAGCATGCTCTTTCCACGCGGTAATAAACACAATAAAGGGTTTATGTGCGAACTGGCTGATATTTTGTGCCAGCAATACGCCATCCAGCGAGGGAATATTAATATCCAGAAAAATGGCGTCAACGCGGTTGTGCTGGAGATATTTCAGCACGTCCAGACCATCGTCAAACGTGCCGACAATCTCCATCTGGCTGTGCTCTTTTATCAGCCAGCTCAGTTCCTGTTGGGCCAGGAATTCATCTTCAACAATGATGACTTTCACGACTTCACTCCTGGTTAAAGCAATAATGTAGTTGGCGCGGCTGCGGGCGAGTGCACATTAGGTACATAAAAGGCAATCTCTGTGCCTGGCTCCAGACGGCGGATATGTAATCCCTCACCGTAGAGCAGCTTAACGCGATGGTGCACATTCAACAGACCAATTTTATTGCCCGGCATTTCATTGGACTCGACCCGTTCAATCACTTTTGGGTCGATACCATGACCCGTATCTCGTACGGCAATCCGTACCCGGTTGCCGCACTCCGCAACGCTGATGGTGACCACACCTTTCCCTTTGCAGGGCTGGATCCCATGGACGATAGCGTTCTCGACCAACGGCTGAATCAGCAGGCTGGGAATAAAACAGCTTACCTCTTCATCGATATCATAAATAACGGTCAGCTTGTCGCCAAAGCGGGCCTGTTCGATGGTGATGTAATCCTTGATTTGATACAGCTCTTTCTTGATGTCGATCTGCTCATCGTCTTTTAATTCAATATTATAGCGAAGATAGCGCGACAAATTAAAAATGAGCTGACGTGCGGTGTCCGGGTTAAGCCGCACCGACGATGAAATCGCGTTCAGGGCATTAAACAGAAAATGGGGATTTATTTTGCTTTGCAGCGCGCGTAGCTCTGCCTTATTTGCCATTTCTCGTAGTTGCTCTGCGCGGGAGACTTCAAGCTGGGTGGAGATGATTTGCGACAGACCGATCGCCATTTCCTGTAACGAGGAAGTGATTTGATGAGCGTGACAGTAGTAGATCTTCAGCGTGCCGGTCACAACGCCTTTCTCCCAAAGCGGGATCACCAGCATGGAGTGAATTTCCGGGGTGCGATGCGCTTCATCATTGTTTTTTATGATAATTTTACCGTGATTTATGGCTTCCTGCGTGGTGGGGCTGACGAAGTCATCGTTATCGCGGTAGTTGATCTCTCCAACGCCAACATAGGCCAGAACGTGCTGAGTATTGGTGATGGCAACCGCGTCAGCGTGGATATCGTGGCGAATAATTTCGCACACCTGACGTAACGACTCGCTGTTGACCTGACGAAAGAGCGGCAGCGTTTTGTTGGCGATATCCAGCGCCAGCTTGGCCTGTTTTGCAGCGCTGGCTTCTTTCTCACCTTCAACGCTTTGTACCAGCATCACGATAAAACCAATACAGACGCTGCCGAGGATCATCGGGATACCGATTTTTGAGACAATATCCAGCCCCAGTTCAGTGGTGGGTGCCCAGGCGACGACGAGGATCATGGTCAGTGATTCGCACAGCATTCCGCCTAAAATACCCGCGCGCCAGTGCTGCGCTTTGGGGATCTTTCGGTTGATCCACCCGGCAATGCAGCCAGCCAGAATGCTGGTAATAAAGCAGGGTAGGGCAGTTACGCCGCCAATATCGATCAGGTAACGGTGGGTGCCTGCGATCAGCCCCGTAATAATGCCGACCCATGGACCGAACAGGATCCCTCCTGACATGACCGCGATAATACGCACATTGACCAGAGAACCTTCTACCGGTACGCCTGACCAGGTACTGAACAGGGCAAACATGGAGAAAATCGCGGTAACGGCGAGCAGCTCTTTTGGGGAGTGGGCTGACTTGTGCAACAGTTCGCGAAACAGGCGGATACGAATCAGGAAAAACAGACAGAACAGCATCAGTGCTGCCCGGTCAAATACCGCCAGCAGCATATTGAATATTTCGTGCACGGGTGACTCTTGCGCAAGGGTTAAACCACTATGATAGGTAACCTGAGGCAGGATGACCAGCACCCCCGCAGTTCAGAGCTAATGGGGAAAAACCATAATATTAAAAGGGGATTGTTGCATGATTGTTGTATTTACAATACCTGTCCTGTGAGTGCTGCGTTCAAGGTAATGTATTTAACAACAAAATGTTAAATGATGGTAATTTTAAGCGAGTTGTGAAAATGAATATTTCCTCATTTTACTCAGCTGTTCCTCTTTTTCGTCAGGAAAAAATATTTTGTTTTGCCTCTCGACAGAAGGAAATTATTCAGGCTATTTTCTAAACGTGCCACCATCGTGGCAGCGTCGCTCGGACGGTCCGGGCGCTAACGTTAATCTGAGGATATTATGGCAGACTCCCGCCCTGAACGTCGCTTTACGCGTATTGATCGCCTTCCCCCGTACGTTTTTAACATCACCGCTGAACTGAAGATGGCTGCGCGTCGGCGCGGCGAAGATATTATCGATTTCAGTATGGGGAACCCGGATGGGGCCACGCCTCCTCACATTGTTGAAAAACTGTGTACCGTGGCGCAGCGCCCGGATACTCACGGTTATTCCACCTCACGCGGCATTCCGCGTTTGCGTCGGGCGATTTCCCGCTGGTACCAGGAACGCTATGACGTTGAGATCGATCCTGAATCCGAAGCCATTGTGACCATCGGTTCCAAAGAGGGGCTGGCGCACCTGATGCTGGCTACGCTCGATCACGGTGATACGGTCCTCGTGCCCAACCCAAGTTATCCCATCCATATCTATGGCGCGGTGATTGCCGGCGCGCAGGTGCGTTCAGTGCCGCTGGTTGAGGGTGTCGACTTCTTTAATGAGCTGGAACGCGCAATACGCGAAAGTTACCCGAAGCCGAAGATGATGATCTTAGGTTTCCCATCCAACCCGACCGCGCAGTGCGTCGAGCTGGAATTCTTTGAGAAAGTGGTGGCCCTGGCTAAACGCTATGACGTGCTGGTGGTTCACGACCTGGCCTACGCTGATATTGTTTATGACGGCTGGAAGGCACCATCGATTATGCAGGTACCCGGCGCTCGCGAAGTCGCTGTTGAATTTTTCACCCTGTCGAAAAGCTACAACATGGCGGGATGGCGTATCGGGTTTATGGTGGGCAACAAAACGCTGGTGAACGCGCTGGCGCGAATCAAGAGCTATCACGATTACGGGACCTTTACGCCACTGCAGGTTGCGGCAATTGCCGCGCTGGAAGGCGATCAGCAATGTGTGCGGGATATCGCTGAGCAATATAAACGTCGTCGTGATGTGCTGGTCAAAGGACTGCATGAAGCAGGCTGGATGGTCGAGATGCCAAAGGCCTCAATGTACGTTTGGGCGAAAATTCCAGAGCAATACGCCGGGATGGGGTCACTTGAGTTTGCCAAGAAGCTGCTGAACGAAGCGAAGGTATGCGTTTCGCCAGGGATTGGGTTTGGTGATTATGGTGATACGCATGTGCGATTTGCGTTGATTGAAAACCGTGACCGTACCCGTCAGGCTATTCGCGGCATCAAGGCGATGTTTCGCGCAGATGGCCTGTTACCGACCAGTGCAAAATCGGCTTCTGAAAGTACCGACTGACAGAATGATTCCCCAAAATGCAAAACAGGAGCCTGATGGCTCCTGTTTTTTTGCTGCGTCTTTTATTTTAGATCATCAGGGCGAAAGTACCGGCCCAAACGATGACCATAAAAGAAATGCCCATAAAGAAATATTTCACTTTTCATCTCTCCGCGTACCTGGGGTACGTCTAAATGAACATATGCTTACCTGACAGAGAGCTGATGCACTCGCGAACGAAAGGGAGAATACCCCTCATTTGCTTGGCTGCATCACCTCAGAATTCTGAGCTTTAATGCTCCAGACGGCGCTAATGTACGCCTAAAAATGAGGAGAGACAAGAGGCATTTTTTTATTTAATTTTAATAACTTACAACTGTCGTGATTCGGCGACAGTTTAATTTCTGCCGGTAATAAATTGTTATTGAGCGACGAAATGGTTACTCGGAGAATTCTCATATCGCCATGATGTTAATGCGGTTAATTTTTCGCGGAATGAGATAATGAAAAGGTTAAAAATGACCAGATTAATGATGTTAGCACTCGTTTTTACGCCATTGACGTCGATGGCGGCCTCACCGTTGGCGTTTAATTTCAGCTGCGCAAGTATTGGTGGGGTGAATAGTGATGGTAAAGGCAATGTTTGGATTGATGGCTCGAAGGCGACGGTGAAGGCCTTCAATGAAAATTACTGGGAGGCTAAAAGCGGGAACAATACGGTTTCTATTTCTCGTAAAGATGACGGAAATCCGGACGTTTCCTGGAGTGGGCCGAATCGAAAGCACGGGGTATGCCTGCCTGAAGATAATATTGACTTTTCTGGGGCCAAAAAATCGACCAGCACGGGACCCTCTTTTTCATGCGCTGCGGTTGAAAAAGGCAGTATCGAAGAGATTATCTGCCAGAGTCCTTCGCTCTCAGAAATGGATTTAGCGTTAAACGGAGCCTACAAGCAGGCGCTGGTTAAATCGAGCAATAACCCGACGCTGAAAGCAGAACAACGCGGCTGGGTGAAAGGGCGTAACGAGTGTTGGAAGGAACAGGATAAATCAGCCTGCATCGCCCGCAACTACAGCGAGCGAATGGCTGAACTGCACAGCAAATGGGGCGTTAAGTAATTCAACCGTAGAAAAAAAGAAAGGCCTTACGGCCTTTCTTTTTAGATATACAACGAAGCTTCACCCATCGGGCGAGTTTTGAAGCGACGGTGGATCCAGAGATACTGCTCGGGTGCACGCATGATCTCTTTTTCGATAATTTTGTTCATATACGCCGCAGCCTGGCTTTCATCTGCCGGGTAACCTTCCATTTCCGGGGTGATGAACAGGCGGTAACCGGTGTTATCCGCTTTTCTCACCATGGTTACGGTCAGCATTGCTGCGCCCGATAATCGTGACAGTACGTAGGTACCGTTGGTGGTCGCCACGTCTTTGACTGCGAAGAAGGGGGCGAATGAACTCCCTTTACGACCATAGTCCTGATCGGGGGCAAACCACACTGCCTCGCCTTTTTTCAGGGCGCCGACAATACCACGCAGATTATTTCTGCCGATCATCGCCTTGTTGGAGCGCATACGACCGCGGGTTTGGATCCACTCCATCAACTTATTATTGTGCGGGCGATAGGTTGCCATCATTGGCTGGCAAAGCCCCATTACGCGACCACCCAACTCGAGCGACATAAAGTGTACGCCAACGACCATCACGCCACGGTTTTGCATCTGAGCGCGCTTCAGGTTGTCCAGCCCTTCTACATCAAACCATTTACGCACCCGACGGTCCGGCCAGAACCAGGCCATACCTGTTTCAAGCAGCCCCATGCCGAGCGAACGGAAATTCTCATCGACCAGTTTGTCTCTTTCTTCCTGCGACAGATTTGGGAAACAGAGTTCGAGATTTTTACGTGCAATAGATTCACGGCGTTTTAAAAATGGACGAGCCAGCGTTCCTGTACGGGTACCAAGAAAACACAATACGGGATAGGGAAGCTGTACCAGCAACCAGAGCACACCAACACCAAACCATGTGAGCCAGTAGCGCGGATGTAAAAACGCGCGTGAAAATTTACATTGGGGGAACATAAGCACCTGTTGTTGATACGAAATAGATGTATCGCGAAGATTCTTTGCCTGTCGCTTTACACTCTGCACTGATCGTTAGGCCGCCATGAACGACATTGGTTCCTGTAAAGAGTGTAAAACTGAGTCAGGACAAAACCACGAGGGGGCATGAATGATCGGACGCACAATGTACACCCGAAAATTAATGTCAGCCAGAAATAATTACTCAAGATTCGTAAATGTTTTTAGGGCGATTAAGGGCAAAATTTCGCCTATATATAATTCGTTGTTTTTATGATAATTAAATAAACGACGGAGAAACAGTGTAATAGTAAGCGGTTGAATGATCTTTGTGAATAAAATGTTGCTCAAATTGCATGCGGATAGGAATTGTCTTAGAATATAAAGTTAAGGGAGTGTAAGGACTTACGTTAAGTTTACGGCAGACAGGAGGTATCGCTATGCTCTATTTCTGGATCTTTCTCATACTGAGCATTCTGTGCGTCAGTTGCTATATCTGGCAGGTTATAGGCGCTGCGGCGTCAATTAGCGCTTTTCTCGGCATGGCCATCCTTACGGCATTAATTTACGTTTTTACTATGCGGCTGACCAATGGTGACGAAATGGTAACTGGATTATTCCTGTTTCTTGCCCCGGCATGTGGTTTGATCATTCGCTTTATGGTCGCAGACGGTA
Organism: Citrobacter sp. Cpo103; assembly: GCF_030332605.1. Taxonomy (NCBI): domain Bacteria; kingdom Pseudomonadati; phylum Pseudomonadota; class Gammaproteobacteria; order Enterobacterales; family Enterobacteriaceae; genus Citrobacter; species Citrobacter sp. Cpo103. The sequence goes on from NZ_JAOWHO010000029.1 coordinate 217,597, forward strand.
AGCAATAATTTGGAATGTTACGTTTAGCAATAAATTATCACCTTAAGTTATTTATTATTTGTCTGAGTTTATTGAAGTGCCAGCATCGCTGGCACTTTTTTGTGAGACCGAAATGAATTACCGGGCATCCGCCAACTGGAGTGATGCTTCTTCTTGTTGAGCATTTTTTCGCTGTTGTTCAAGTTCCAGCGCACCGCGATGAGAGAGGTAGCAGAACAGGATGCAGCAAACAATACCCCCCATCAGCAGATAGAAGCCGCCGTGCCACCCCATTTTGTCGACCATTACGCCAAACAGACTGGTGCCCAGCGATGCGCCAAAAATGTAGCTCATAAATCCGCGCAGTCCTACTGCAGAACCTACTGCGAAGCTGGGAACGATTTCCATCGTCTGAACAGAAGCGAGGAACTGTGGAACATAGATCAGGCAACCCACAATGGCGGCAAAAATAGTGACCATCAGCAGGGATTCACTTTTCCAGTAGCCGATCAAACAGACGAAAATCAGCGCCATACAAATCATGGCCAGCGGCATGCGACGGCCTTTAAACAGTTTATCGGTAAGCCAGCCCGCCAGTAATGTGGAAGGGATTGCCGCCCATTCAAAAAACAGAAAAGCGATGCTCATTTGCTCTTTCGAGAAATGTTTTTCGGTTAACAGATAAATAGGCAACCAACTAATCATGCCAAAACGCACCATATAGACGAAGACATCTACCAGTGAAACATACCAGGCATTCTTATTACGCAGCACATAGGTGCAGAAAATCTGGAAGGCACTCATATTTTCTGGTGCCTGGACAGCGTGTCGGGAATTTAATACTACTTTTTCTTCCGGCATCATTTGTTCCAGAGCCGGTAAGCCTTCCTGGCGCGGTGAACCTTTCCCCAGCATCAGCACAATAAAAGCAAACAGTACGGCAACACCGGCCGGGACAATATAGCTGGCGCTTTGCCAGTGCTCGCTCCCTAAAATGGCAAAGGCGGCACCAACAATCGGAGCGACAATACCACCGCCAACGTTGTGAGAAATATTCCAGAATGCGCCGACGCGTCCACGTTCTTTACGCGGAAACCAGTTGGCAATGGTAATAAATGAAGGACCAACGCCCATTCCCTGGAACAAGCCATTGAAAACGACCAGAGCGGCAAAAATCCAGAATCCGGTACTGAATCCTAAACCGACGTTTACGATGGCGCACAGAACCAGGCCGCATGCCATAAAGACCTTAGGGCTGGCCTTGTCTGCCAGACTACTCATAATGCCTTTACTGATCCCATAGGCAATAAGCATACAACTGCTGAGTAGACCAATTTGCGTGGCACTGAGATCCAGATGTTCTTTCAGGTACGGTGTTGAGAGCGTGAAGTTATTGCGCACAATATAGTATGCGAGATAGCCAAGAAATACACTGAGTAATGCCTGAATGCGGTATCGGCCATAAGTTTCCTGGACTTTCTCCGCCGGGACTTTATTTGCTGAAGGCCCTGCCTTAAATATGGATAACATATCATCACCTAAATTTATATTGATGTGAATATCAGGATTTTTCGTAGTGAAGAGTGAAATAGACGGCAGAGAAACTCAAGTTGATGAAATGAGTCACTATTGACACAATTTGTGGATTGCGTGGCTGATTTTGACTCTTTTTAAATAATGGCTTTTCAATTCTATTCTTTTACGGCCGCTTTTATCATTAGCGTGTGCGGATATTAACAAATTCAGACTGCGTTTTCGGGTATTCTTCACCGATGTCGTCACTTTCCGTTTGGTTATTCTACGAATAACCTTATTCTTCCCCCAGTCGGTGATAAACGGGTAAGTTTTGTCTCAATATTATTTTTTGCACATGTTGGTATTTATGAACAGGATCACAAACAGACTTTTGGGCCGGGGGCGTTGTTGGGCGATCTCGCTCTGTTTTATGTCATTGTCGGTGAGTTGCCTGGCTCAGGGTAAAGAGCTGGTAATGGCGACAACCTTTTCACCGGGGGCAACGGCCTGGATTATTCAGCGTTGGCAGACTGAACCGGGGTCGGTGATGATTCGCACGTTAAACCGGACCAGCAGTTCGTTGGAGCAACTGCTGGATACCGCGAATGCGGAAAATGTTGATCTGATTTTGACCTCATCCCCTATGCTGTTGCAGCATCTGCAGGAACATCAGAAGCTGGCGCCCTTCGACAATGCGTTGCCGGAAAGCCAGCGGCTGGTGCCAGACTCTATCCGTTCGACCTCCGTGGCAGTGGCGATATCTGGTTTTGGTCTGTTGATTAATCGTTCTGCGCTGGCGGCACGACATCTGTCGCCTCCTGCCGACTGGGGGGACTTAACGCTGCCCAAATATCAGAACGCGCTGTTGATGAGTAGCCCATCGCGTTCGGATACCAACCATCTGATGGTTGAGTCATTGCTACAGCAAAAAGGGTGGGAAGCGGGGTGGGCGACGCTGCTGGCGAGTGCTGGAAATCTGGTGACGATTTCATCACGCAGTTTTGGCGTAGCCGACAAAATTAAGAGTGGCCTGGGCGTGGCGGGGCCGGTCATTGATAACTATGCCAACCTGTTGCTTAACGATCCTCACCTGGCTTTTACCTATTTTCCACGCTCGGCGGTATCGCCAACCTATGTGGCTGTTCTCAAGAACAGCCAGCACCCCAATGAAGCGCGTCGTTTTATCCGCTATTTGTTAAGCCCTGAGGGACAGCGGATCCTTGCTGATGCGAATACGGGAAAATATCCGGTAACGCAGCTCGCATCTGATAATCCCCGCGCTGCTCAGCAGGCTATTTTAATGAACCAGCCTCCGCTTAATTATCGACTGATCCTTAAGCGGCAACAGTTAGTGCAGCGGATGTTTGATACCGCCATCAGTTTTCGTCTTGCGCAACTGAAGGATGCATGGCGGGCGCTATACAGTGCGGAAGCGCGCCTGAAACGCCCGCTACCCGAAATCAGAGCCTTACTGACCAGCGTTCCGATAGATGCCAAAAGTAGTGAAGATGAAGCCTGGCTTGCGCAGTTTGATAATAAAAGCGTTGCCGAACAGCAGATGATGGAGTGGCAGCTCTGGTTTCTTAAAAATCAGCGTCAGGCGATATCAAAACTGGAAGAATTAAAATGAAAGGTGGATCGATACTGCAACGCCTTCGCCAACTCAGCATCAGCAGCAGCCTGCGGGGAGCCTTTCTAACGGGCGCATTACTGACGTTGAGCGTAAGCTGCGTCAGTTTGTACTCCTGGCATGAGCAGAGCTCGCAGATACGCTATTCGCTTGATGATTACTTCCCGCGCGTGCATTCCGCTTTCTTGATTGAAGGAAATCTTAACCTGGTTGTGGACCAGCTAAATGAATTCCTGCTGGCTCCCAATACGACGGTAAGGCTGCAACTGCGCAATCAGATAATCTCGCATCTGGATAAAATCGAAGTGCTGAGCAGGGGGTTGCAATCAGCAGAGCAGCAGCAACTGGCGGTGATTTTGCAGGACAGCCGGGCGCTGATGGCGGAACTGGACCGGGTGCTCTACAACATGTTCCTTGTACGCGAAAAAGTGAGCGAACTTTCCGCGCGCATTGATTGGCTACATGATGATTTTACTACTGAGCTGAATTCACTGGTGCAGGATTTTACCTGGCAGCAGGGGACGTTGCTGGATCAAATCGAGGCCAAAAATGGAGATGCGGCGCTGTATCTCAAACGTGCCCGAGAGGTGCAAAACGAGCAGCAGCAGGTCTACACCCTGGCAAGAATTGAAAACCAGATCGTTGATGATTTACGCGACAGGCTCAATGAACTGAAATCGGGTAGCGACGATGGCATGTTGGTGGAGAATCACATCCGCTACCTGGAAAATCTGAAGAAAACGGCGGATGAAAATATCCGTACCCTCGATGACTGGCCCAGCACTATCACACTGCGACAAACTATCGATGAGCTGCTGGAAATCGGGATGATGAAAAATAAAATGCCCGATACGATGCGCGATTATGTCGCAGCGCAAAAAGCGCTGGTTGATGCCAGCCATGCCAGAGAGGCCACGCTTGGGCGCTTTCGAACACTGCTGGAAGCGCAACTGGGGAGTAGCCATCAGCAAATGCAGACGTTTAACCAGCGGCTGGAACAAATTGTTCGCGTCAGCGGTGGGCTTATCCTGCTGGCGACGTTGCTGGCGCTACTTCTCGCCTGGGGGCTTAACCACTACTTCATTCGCTCGCGTCTGGTGAAGCGTTTTACTGCGCTCAACCAGGCCGTGGTGCAAATTGGTCTTGGCAGAACGGATGCCTCTATCCCGGTGTATGGACGCGATGAACTGGGGCGTATCGCAGGCTTGCTGCGCCATACTCTGGGGCAATTGAGCGCGCAAAAAAATCAGCTGGAACAGGAAGTGATCGAGCGCAAGGAGATTGAATCCGATCTTCGCGCAACGCAGGATGAGCTGATCCAGACGGCAAAACTGGCTGTGGTCGGCCAGACTATGACCACGCTGGCGCACGAGATTAATCAACCGCTGAATGCGCTGTCGATGTACCTGTTTACGGCGGGGAGGGTAATCGAACAGGGACAACCCGCTCAGGCCAGAAGCACATTAACCAAAGCGGAGGGGCTGATTACTCGCATCGATGCCATTATCCGTTCACTGCGTCAGTTTGCGCGCCGGGCCGAGCCTGGCACGCCTCTGCATCCGGTCGATCTACGACAAACGTTCAACGCTGCCTGGGAACTGTTGGCCATGCGACACAAGCCACAGCAGGGTTCGCTGACGCTGCCAGACCGGGGCGTGTGGGTGGCTGGTGATGAAGTGCGTATTCAGCAGGTGCTGGTAAACGTCCTGGCAAATGCGCTGGATGCCTGTCCGGTTGCGGCGAAAATAGAGGTTCACTGGCAGACCGAAGGCAGCCGGTTGTGCGTATTTATCAGCGATAACGGTCCCGGCTGGCCTGGGGCATTATTACCATCACTGTTAAAACCGTTTACCACCAGTAAGGATGTTGGCCTCGGTATTGGCTTATCGATTTGTGTATCGTTAATGATGCAAATGAACGGCGAACTGCGCCTGGCGTCGACCCCGGGGCGCAATGCCTGCGTCGTTCTGCAATTTAATCTGACGGATGTAAACGATGTTGAGTGATGAATATTCTGTTCTGCTTATTGATGATGATGCCGATGTTCTTGACGCTTACACCTTGTTGCTTGAACAGGAGGGATATCATGTATTCGCATGCAGTAACCCTTTTGATGCCCGAAATTGGTTGCAGGCCGACTGGCCAGGGATTGTCCTGAGCGACGTGTGTATGCCTGGCTGTAATGGAATTGACCTGATGACGTTGTTTCATCAGGATGACAATCAGCTTCCGATCCTGTTGATCACCGGACATGGCGATGTCCCTATGGCGGTGGACGCGGTGAAGAAAGGTGCGTGGGATTTTCTGCAAAAACCGGTTGATCCTGGCAAACTGCTGGTGTTGGTAGAGGACGCGTTGCGGCAGAGAAAATCTGTGATTGCACGTCGTCACTATTGCCAGCAAAAGCTCCAGGTTGAACTGGTCGGCTACAGTGACTGGGTTAATCAGTACCGCCAGCGCTTACGGCAACTGGCTGAAACGGATATTGCCGTCTGGTTTTATGGCGAGCCGGGAACCGGACGTATGACCGGTGCCCGTTATTTGCATCAGCTTGGGCGCAGCGCTGAAGGACCGTTTATTCGTGGGGAGTTGACGTTAGAGAATGCGGGGCAACTCAATGACCTTATTGCCCAAGCGCAAGGGGGAACGCTGGTCCTGAGCCATATTGAGTGCCTGACGCGCGAACAGCAGCACCAGCTGGTGCATTTGCAAAGTCAGGAGCGGCGTCCGTTTCGCTTAATTGGCATTGGCGCCACTTCGTTGGTGGAACTGGCGGCAACCAACCAGATTGTGGCTGAACTATATTACTGTTTCGCGATGACGCAAATTGGTTGCCAGCCGTTGTCTCAGCGCCCGGATGATATTGAGCCGCTGTTTCGTCATTATCTGCACAAAGCCTGTCTGCGTCTGAACCATCCGGTGCCTGAAGTTGAAGTGGATTTACTGAAAGGCATGCGGCGTCGCGTGTGGTTAAGCAATGTCCGGGAACTGGCCAATGCCGCCGAGCTTTTTGCTGTTGGGCTACTGCCACTGGCTGAAACCGCGAATCCGCAACTGTATTTGCCCGAACCGACACCGCTCGATCGTCGGGTCGACGAGTACGAGCGACAGATCATTACCGAAGCGCTCAATATTCATCAGGGACGCATTAATGAAGTGGCGGAGTATTTACAAATTCCGCGTAAGAAACTGTATTTGCGCATGAGAAAATACGGACTGAGCAAGGAACACTATAAGTTTTAGCAGATGGCATGTGGGGAAGAAGAGCGGGTGACGGTATTTCGGTGGTGGCACTAGCGTTCACCGAAATACGCGACGAAACTCTGGGTGATTATCGGGGTGTTTTTCTTACCACATCAAATCGTCAGGAATGACAAAATCAGCATACGGATCGTCTTCGTCCTTCGCTTCCTGGCTCAGTTCGCAATTTAGAACAATATAGCTTGCATCGCGCTGGGCAATCTTGTCGGCGACAACAGCCGGGATAATGGCGTATTCGCTCTCGCTGCTGCTTTCAGCCGTCAGGCGGGCAATGGCCAGACGGCCCTTGATCAACTGAGACTGGGTTACCTTATCAACATAAACTTTTTTGATCAGGTTATTGTCAGTAAAGTTGTAACCAATATCGCCACGGGAAATGGTGATTTTGTTCATTTCAATCAGTTGCTTGATCTGCGCTTTGTATTCTTTAAACAATGCGGCCTGCTTCTGCTGTTCGCTGAGCAGCTTATCACGCTCGACCTGTGCTTTTTTATTTTCTTCAACCGCTTCTCTGGCTTCACGAGCCTGAACGCGCGATTTTTTCGCCGTTCTCTGCACTTTCGCCATTTTTTTGCTGCTGACCAGACCTGCTTTAAGCATCTGTTCTTGTAGGGTAAGTTTTGTCATTGTCGCTTCTAATCCAAAAAATCGTTGCAAGGATTATAACCTTAACGTTCGGCGGGACGCCAGAATGACGGCCGCGCCATGGCTGTTATCTCGGGCTGCTGTCACTGTCCTGTATCTCTCTCCCTTTCTGAATCAGTTGATGATTACCTGATTCTTTAATAAAAAATAATATTCCAAATAAGTTAATGAAATGGAGTATAGATTCGCATGTGTTAATTATTTAGAGTTTTATTCTAATTGAAGTAATTAAATAGAGTTATGCTGGCAAAAATTTAATCTAAAAAACAAACAGTTGCCCATTGTTCAAATTTAAAGAGCCGCTTCTTTACGCCGATAACCATAGTGAAAATATGGATAATGGAGGGAAGTGGCATGTGGTGGGTTTATCGAATGCCGATGAAAATGAAGTTAATAATTGCGCTACAACCATTATTACTGGCGTTATGTTGGTTTGCTGGTTCAGGAATATTAACGCGCATTGAGACAGAACGGCAGATGGAGAATATTGCCCAACTGACAGCGCTCGCACACAGTGCCGGAAATGTAGTGCATGAATTGCAAAAAGAACGCGGTATGAGTGTCGGGTTTCTGGGGGCTGCAGGGAAGACGTTCAAAGATGAGTTAAATGCACAGCGGGCTTTGACCGATCGCGAGATCGAGGTATTTGTGCGGTCACTGTCCGATACTGTATTACCGGAAGGGGATGTCGCCACCTCTGTCGCCACGTTTAAGAAAAACATTCTTTCTCTCTCCACTATACGGGAGAACGTCACGCAATTAGGGCTTCCGGCTTCAGATGTTGTTAAGTTTTATACCAACGTCATTGCTGATGTGCTGAATTTTGTGGGTAGATTGGGGCAGTTGACGGATTCTGGCGAGATGGCAAACGCATTCGCCGCCTACTACAACCTGCTGAATTTAAAAGAACAGGCGGGTATTGAACGAGCTCTGCTGTCAAATATCTTTTCCTCCGGCCATTTCGCCGATGGACAGTTACATCAGCTCAGTGATGTCGTCAGTAAACAGAACGTTTGGTTGGCAGAATCGTTACGCCTGAGTTCACCGGAACAGGCAGCCATGTTGAAAAGCCGCTTACAGTCAGCAGAAGCGTCAAAAGCCCTCGCATTTCGTGAAACCGCGTTTAGCCATGCCGCCAACGGTGGATTTGGTGTCGATCCTACTACCTGGTTTAAAGTACAAACCCAGCGTATTGAAGTGATGCGGCAGATAGAAAATGTGACGGCGAATCGTCTGTTGGTGAATGCAGAAAAACTCGCGCAGGATGCACGAAAAAACTGGCAAATATATATGGCTGTTAGCCTGTTAGCGCTCCTGGCATCATTGACGTTCGCTGGGGCCATCGCAATTAATATGCACCGTCAGTTTAGTGACACGCTACGCAAGATTGCGGGTATGAATGGCGATCTGACTCAACGTCTGGCGACCCCGGGCAAAGATGAGCTTTCCTCACTTAATCGTGCCTATAACACGATGCTGGAAAGTATTCAGCATATCGTACAGGAGATTAAGCAAGGCTCCGTGGTTTTGTCCGATGCCAGTAGCAGTATTACGGCGGGAAATCAGGATCTGGCTCAACGTACAGATGAACAGGCTGCATCAATAGTAGAAGCTGTGGCCAGCATGGAGCAGCTATCAACTGCGATTACGCAAACGGCGGATAATGCCCGCGAAGCGGAGCATCTGACAATCAGACTGGAAAAAGAGGTCCGACAGGCCAGTAACGTTGCCAGTGCGGCGAACCAGAGCATGGGGGATATTCGCGCTTCCAGTGAGAAAATCTCGAATATTGTGACCTCGATTGATGATATTTCGTTTCAGACTAACTTACTGGCGCTGAATGCGGCAGTGGAAGCTGCTCGGGCAGGAGAGATGGGCAGGGGGTTTGCTGTCGTAGCCAGTGAAGTGAGAAATCTTTCGCAGCGTTGCGCCAAAGAGGCTAACCAAATCCGTGAGTTGGTCGCGCAGAATATGGTCAAAATTAGTGAGGGTGTTGAGCGGGTTACTGCATCTGCTACCGCGCTGGAAGCCGCGGCGGATAATACCACCAGTATGAAGCAATATATTGCGGATATCGCTCGTGTGGCGACGGAGCAGTCACAAGGGGTAACCCAGATAAACCTGGCATTGCGACCGATGGAGCAGGTTACACAGCAAAATGCGGCGTTGGTATCTCAGGCGGCGAGCGACAGCCAGAGGCTGGACAATCTGTCGGCAACCATGAAGGATCTGGTTAACCGTTTTGTTGTCTGACGTGGCGCCGTTTAACCGACCCGGAAAACATACCGGGTCGGTTAGTTATCGTATCCTCATGGTGAGGATAGGAAGGAGCATTGGTCAGGTACTTTCAGTGGGTTAGAAAAAGATTTCTGACACAGGGATGTCGTCGCTGGTAAAGTGAGCAACCAATACCGAGATCTGGCCAGAAGGGAATTCAGTGTGACTGAGCGTATTGATTATCAGGCTGAAAAATACAGTTTTACTGAGGCGACAGAGTGTTCCCGTCTTACCGGCCAGTGGGCTGATGTTATTGCTGAATGCCGGGAAATGAAGGCGGGGCCCCAAGAACGTCTTCGTATTGCTTTATTGAATGTGGACTATGTGACCAGCTTTGAGCTGCCTTTCCGCCTGTTATTACTCCGTACTCCACAACTGATTGCCAGCGTGCGTGAAGAGCTGCAGCTTAGTCAGAAAAACGTCATCTTTAACGGCAAACGCTTTGGATGTGTTTACAGCCTGAAAGCGAGTCTCGGCGGGATCCCGGATGAATTTCAGTACCGCCTGTCACATCGTATCCGGCGCATTAGTCCTGCAGGTTCAAGCGAAGCGCCATATCAGCAGATTGCTAAAACAGTAAAAGCGCCGCGTGAACGTCTGAAGCTGGCACTGGAATTGGGCCTTGATGTCACTGCGCTGGACGGGCTTTTCTGGTTTGGCAGCCAGCGTATTGCCGCTGATGTGTTGAGGCTGAGAAAAGCAGGGATGCGGATAGCGACAAAGCAGACAATGGTGTCCGACAATCTTACTGCAACAGTGAGGAATGTGCCGTTTTACCGCCTGGCCAAGGGATGAACTGACTGGTAAATGATAGAATTTTGACTGGATGCCTAAGAATTCATGGTGTCCCCTGCAGGAATCGAACCTGCAACTAGCCCTTAGGAGGGGCTCGTTATATCCATTTAACTAAGGGGACGAAGCGGCACGAGTATAGCGTTTTTTACTCACAACGGTAAGTCTCAGGCCGCCCGACTGCTCAAACAGTCACCATTCAGGCCTGTTTTTTCTGGTTTTTCTGCTTTTGCTCATCACGCTTTGCTTGCAACCTGGCTTCTTCCTTGCGTTTGTTGCTCATATCATTGCGGATCTGCGCATGGCTCATCAGCGCGAAAATAAACGTTCCGCCACAGATATTCCCGGCGAGCGTTGGTAGCGCAAAGGGCCAAAAAAAATCACTCCAGTGCAGCGTGCCATTAAAGACCAAATAGAGAATTTCCACCGAGCCGACGACGATATGCGTGGTATCACCTAACGCAATCAGCCAGGTCATCAGAATAATGACCACAATTTTTGCCGCTCCGGCAGCCGGAAACATCCACACCATGGTGGCAATTAACCAGCCGGAAATGATGGCGTTGGAAAACATCTCTGTTGGCGTATTTTTCATCACATCCATACCAATTTTGACAAAAGCATCGCGGGTCTCTTCATCAAAAATCGGCATATGTTCAAACGCCCATGCGGCAACCCCGGTGCCAATAATATTACCCAGCAGAACCACGCTCCACAGGCGCATCAACAGGCCAAAATTGCCGAGGGTAGGGTTTTGCATCACCGGCAGTACAGCGGTGACGGTATTTTCGGTAAAGAGTTGCTGGCGGGCCATAATGACAATAATAAAGCCGAAGGTATAACCGAGGTTCTCGAGTAAAAATCCCCCTGGCACGCCTTCCAGCTGTACGTGAAAAATCCCTTTAGCCAGCAATGAGGCGCCCATCGACAGTCCTGCTGCGATGGCTGACCACAGTAGCGCCATCGCGTCACGCTCCATCTCTTTCTCTCCATCCTGGCGAATATGTTCATGGATTGCCATGGCGCGGGAGGGGAGTCTGTCCTCATCAAGCTCTATCTTTGTCCCTGTTAGCTTTTCATCGCTTTCCACCTCGAGCTCGTCGCTGTGTCGATCGATCTTATCTTTCTTGATGTCATTCATAGCCTAATCCTGAATAAGCACGTATTGCTAAAGCGTAGCGGCTTTTGTCCGAAAATCAGCGGGAGAAAGTCTGAGATAGCAAAAATAGTAACGTTTGTTTTTATCGGGTTAGTTAGAATAGAACCGCCGCGGAGTGCGCATTACCAGGCTATGATCAAATCAGTAAGACAGGGTATATAGACATCATTTGACGTGCTGTTACAATCGCTCACATCTAAACAGGCGGATACGTCATCGTTCCGTCATGGATGGCAATCAGCGATAGCCATAAAACACAGGGAGACACTTATGAAGCTTCGCCTGTCGGCGCTTGCGCTGGGAACCACACTTTTGGTGGGGTGTGCGAGCTCCGGTACTGAACAGCAGGGGCGTTCGGATCCATTTGAAGGGTTCAACCGCACCATGTACAACTTCAACTTTAATGTTTTAGATCCATACGTTGTTAGACCCGTAGCTGTTGCCTGGCGAGATTATATTCCGCAGCCAGCGCGTAATGGTTTAAGCAACTTTACGGGGAACCTTGAAGAGCCGGCCGTCATGGTCAACTATTTCCTGCAAGGCGATCCTTATCAGGGGATGGTGCACTTTACCCGTTTCTTCCTGAATACCCTGTTAGGTATGGGCGGCTTTATCGATGTGGCTGGTATGGCTAATCCGAAGTTGCAGCGCGTTGAACCACACCGCTTTGGCAGTACGTTAGGTCACTATGATGTTGGTTACGGGCCGTATATGCAGCTTCCGTTCTACGGTAGTTTCACGCTGCGTGATGACGGCGGCGATATGGTCGATACCCTGTATCCGGTACTGTCCTGGCTGACCTGGCCGTTGTCGATAGGCAAATGGACGGTTGAAGGGATTGAAACTCGCGCGCAATTGCTCGACTCTGATGGTCTGCTGCGTCAGTCTTCCGATCCTTACATCATGGTGCGTGAAGCTTACTTCCAGCGTCATGACTTTATTGCGAACGGCGGGAAACTCAAACCAGAAGAAAACCCGAACGCGAAAGATATTCAGGATGATTTAAAAGAGATCGATTCTGAGTAAGGAATTGGGCAAATAAAAAGGTGAGCTAAAAAGCTCACCTTTTTTACGTCTGAAGAAAATCAGAATGCGTAGTTGAAGTTTGTACCAAACAGCCAGGCTTTACCTTCAGAGTCGAAAGTATAGTTGCCTTCTTGCACTGTTACTTTTTGTCCGTGCATGTAAGACACACCGACGTCGATAGAGGCATCGTCATTGAACGCATAAGTTGTACCTGCACTCAACCACAGGCGATCCTGATCCGGAATCGAGATGGAACGCTTACTTGCTGGAACCGGGCTATCGTCATAAGCAATACCGGTACGGAACGTCCAGCTTTTATCCATATAGTAAGTCGTACCCAATGCAATGCGGTAAGAATCTTTGAAGCCTTCTTCTTTATAGAACAGTGTCTGTCCATTGGAACCTGTGGCTTTCAGCTCCTGGAACTGACTCCAGCTGGTATAGGCCATGCTGTAGTGGATAGCCCACTGTGGTGCAATACGGTTATAACCTGACAATTCCCACATTTCAGGAAGGTTAAGTGTCAGAGAACCCGGGACAGTGGCATTGGTCGTTCCCCATGGGAATGTAGTGCCAGCGCCAGGTATAGCATTCGCCTGGGTACGGATGCCACTCTTATAATCGCCATCAAAATCAATTTTAACTTCAGAACGGTACGTTAAACCATAACGGTTATTTTTATCCAGTTCGTACAGAATCCCGGCGTTCCAACCGTAGCCCCATTCGTCCCCTTTCAGGCTGGCAATTTTGTTGCTGACCTTCGGTAATGCAGCCGTCTGCTCGCCAGAATAACGTTCAATTTTTGCATCAGCATAAACGGCGTTAAAACCGAGACCGAAGCTCCAGCTATCATTCAGACGGTAGGCGCCGCTCAGGTTAAGGTTGACCGTTTTAAGGTCGGTCTTACCGCCGTATTCACCGACGATGTAGCTGTCGTTAAATTCGGTAGCCAGGCCATAGTTTGAGGTAACGGAAGCACCCCAACCAAACTGTTCGTTGATAGGCATCACGAAGTGAGCATTGGGAACCCACGCCGTAGGCGCGATGTTGTCCGCATCAGTGCTGCGTCCGGTGTATGGCGATTTACCGGAAATATTAACGTCTGGATCGATATACACCGCACCTGCTGAGAAAGTAGGGCGATCGAACATCATAATCAGTGCCGGGTTACGACTGGCGTTACCTGCATCATCTGCAATTGCGCCTTCACCCGAATATGCCCGGCCAAGGCCAGAGGAAGAAAATTCGTTTAACTGAAAGCCTGCAGACCAGGCCTGTGTGGAGATAATTGCCACTGCGACTGCGAGAGCAGACTTTGTAAACAGGGTTTTCTGGCTCATGACCATAACCTCATAGATTTATTTTTATACAAACAATGTTACATGCCGTAACAGGAGCGCGAAGTGTAGGGTCTGAGGTACGACTTAGAAATCAGACCAGTGGCGTGAGTATAGGTCGGACCAGCTGGAATGTTGCAAGTATGTTTATAAATATTTTCAAATTTGATCAGAGAAACGCGATCCAGCTGGCAAAATTGCGGGGGTGCGCACTCACCTGTTTGGGCGATTTTTGTTTTAGATCATTTTTAAGTGTGATTTCGGTCACTTATCGCATTTCATACAATTAACGACTGGAGAGGCGAATAATGGGAGCGTAAAATATCCCTATCGTTTATCTGGCACCTCAGGTGCGAATACAGAGGAAATCTACAATGAGTAAATGCAGTGCTGATGAAACCCCGGTTTGCTGCTGTATGGATGTTGGCACCATCATGGACAACTCCGATTGCACCGCGTCCTACAGCCGTGTGTTCGCGAACCGCGCAGAGGCAGAAGAAACGCTGGCCGCTCTGACTGAAAAGGCGCGTGGCGTGGAATCTGAGCCTTGCCAAATCACCTCGACCTTTACTGAAGAGTCAGAAGGTGTGCGTCTGGATATCGACTTTGTTTTTGCCTGTGAAGCTGAAACGCTGATCTTCCAGCTGGGCCTGCGTTAATCCCCCTCTGCAAAAGCCCTTGCTATCTGATAGCAAGGGCTTTTTCGTAACTGTCAGTGATTATTCACTGTGTCTTAGCTCCCACTTTCTTTTCTCTCCGCTTGGCTAAATGTAAAAAATTGGTTAAGACTATGATCAGGTCAGACCACTTATTTTATTTTTTTACAGGGGAGTGTTATGAGTCAGGCTTTACCGCTGGTTACCCGCCAAGGCGACCGTATTGCCATTGTAAGTGGATTGCGTACGCCATTTGCTCGTCAGGCTACCGCGTTTCATGGCATTCCCGCCGTTGATTTAGGAAAAATGGTCGTCGGTGAGCTGCTGGCGCGCAGCGAAATACCTGCTGATGTGATTGAGCAACTGGTTTTTGGTCAGGTGGTGCAAATGCCTGAAGCGCCAAATATTGCTCGTGAAATCGTGCTGGGAACCGGCATGAATGTGCATACGGATGCCTATAGCGTAAGCCGAGCCTGCGCGACCAGTTTTCAGGCAGTGGCGAATGTCGCGGAAAGCCTGATGGCGGGGTCTATTCGTGCGGGAATTGCGGGTGGTGCGGACTCATCGTCAGTCTTGCCTATTGGCGTTAGTAAAAAGCTGGCGCGGGTGCTGGTGGATGTCAATAAGGCCCGGACAACCGGTCAACGCCTTAAACTCTTTTCCCGACTGCGTTTACGTGACCTGATGCCTGTGCCGCCAGCCGTCGCCGAGTATTCCACTGGTTTGCGGATGGGGGATACGGCTGAGCAAATGGCCAAAACCTATGGTATTACCCGAGAACAGCAGGATGCTCTGGCGCACCGCTCTCATCAGCGTGCCGCTCAGGCGTGGGCTGAAGGAAAGCTGGCAGATGAGGTAATGACTACCTACGCGCCACCGTTTAAAGATCCTTTTTCAGAAGATAACAATATTCGCGGTAACTCTACGCTGGCCGATTACGCCAAACTACGTCCGGCGTTTGACTGCAAGCACGGCACTGTCACCGCAGCAAACAGTACCCCGCTAACGGACGGCGCAGCCGCCGTGATCATGATGACGGAGTCGCGTGCGAAAGAGTTGGGGCTGGTGCCGCTGGGATACCTGCGTAGTTTTGCTTTTACCGCCATCGATGTCTGGCAGGACATGCTGCTGGGACCAGCGTGGTCAACGCCGCTAGCCCTGGAGAGAGCGGGTCTGACGATGGCAGATTTAACCCTGATCGACATGCATGAAGCTTTTGCCGCACAAACGCTGGCGAATCTTCAGTTGTTGGGTAGCGAACGTTTTGCCCGCGACGTGCTGGGCAGGGCACATGCCACTGGCGAAGTTGATGACAGTAAATTTAACGTGCTGGGTGGATCGATTGCCTATGGACACCCCTTCGCCGCTACCGGTGCGCGCATGATCACTCAAACCCTACATGAGTTACGACGTCGTGGCGGTGGTTTTGGTTTAGTGACCGCCTGTGCAGCTGGTGGTTTGGGTGCAGCCATGGTTCTGGAGGCGGAATAATGGAAATGGCATCGGCTTTTACACTAAACGTACGTCTGGATAACGTTGCTGTTGTCACCATTGATGTGCCCGGAGAGAAAATGAACACCCTGAAAGCGGAGTTTGCTTCTCAGGTACGGGCCATTCTGAAACAAATCCGCGATAACAAAGCATTGCGCGGCGTGGTGTTTATTTCGGCTAAACCCGATAACTTCATTGCCGGGGCGGATATCAACATGATTGGTAGTTGTCGTAGCGCGCAGGAAGCCGAAACGCTGGCCCGTCAGGGGCAGCAGATGATGGCGGAAATTAATGCCTTGCCGATCCCGGTTATCGCCGCGATTCATGGCGCATGCCTTGGCGGTGGCCTGGAGATGGCACTGGCGTGCCACAACCGTATTTGTACCGATGATGTTAAAACCGTTCTGGGTTTACCGGAAGTACAACTTGGCTTGTTGCCCGGCTCCGGTGGTACGCAGCGGCTGCCGCGCCTGATTGGCGTCAGTACCGCACTGGATATGATCCTCACCGGAAAACAATTACGCGCAAAACAGGCGCTGAAAGTTGGTTTAGTGGATGAAGTTGTACCGCATTCCATTTTGCTGGAAGCGGCCGTAGAACTGGCTAAAAAGGACAGTTCTGCGCATCGAACACTGCCCGTGAGAGAGCGAGTGTTGGCGGGGCCGCTGGGGCGGGCGCTGTTGTTCCGCATGGCCAGTAAAAAGACGGTGCAAAAAACGCAAGGTAACTACCCTGCAACAGAACGTATCCTTGAGGTCATCGAAACCGGGCTAGCGCAAGGCAGCAGTAGCGGTTACGACGCTGAGGCCAGTGCGTTTGGTGAGCTGGCGATGACATCCCAGTCTCAGGCGTTACGGCACATCTTTTTTGCCAACACCGATGTGAAAAAAGATCCCGGAAGTGATGCGAAACCTGGCCCGCTAAACAGCGTAGGTATTTTGGGCGGCGGTCTGATGGGCGGTGGTATTGCCTACGTGACGGCCTGTAAAGGCGGCTTGCCTGTGCGCATCAAAGATATAAACGCTAAGGGAATCAACCACGCGCTGAAGTACAGCTGGGATCAGCTTGAAACGAAGGTTCGCCGCCGTCATATCAAAGCCAGCGAACGCGATAAACAACTGGCGTTGATTTCGGGAACGATCGACTACCGTGGCTTTGCGCATCGCGATCTAATTATTGAAGCCGTGTTTGAAGATCTGTCGCTAAAACAAAGGATGGTGGCAGAAGTTGAGCAAAATTGCGCGCCTCATACCATTTTTGCTTCTAACACCTCATCTTTGCCCATTAGCGATATTGCTGCGAACGCTGCAAGGCCCGAACAAGTGATTGGTTTACACTTTTTTAGTCCGGTGGAAAAAATGCCGTTGGTCGAAGTGATCCCGCATGCCACGACCTCTGAGCAGACAATTGCAACTACCGTTAAGTTAGCGAAAAAACAGGGTAAAACGCCGATAGTGGTCAGAGATAAGGCCGGCTTTTACGTTAACCGCATTTTAGCGCCTTATATTAACGAAGCGATTCGTATGTTGACCGAAGGCGAGCGGGTCGAAACCATAGACGCCGCGCTGGTTAAGTTTGGTTTTCCAGTTGGGCCAATCCAACTTTTGGATGAGGTTGGAATTGATACGGGCACTAAAATTATACCAGTGCTTGAGGCTGCATATGGAGAACGTTTTAGCGCGCCTGCAAATGTTGTTGCTTCAATTTTGAATGACGATCGCAAAGGTAGAAAAAATGGTCGGGGTTTCTATCTTTATGGTGCGAAAGGGCGTAAAAGCAAAAAACAGGTCGACCCTGCAATTTATACGCTTATTGGCGTCCAGGGTCAGGGCCGACTTTCCGCCGCGCAGGTAGCAGAGCGGTGCGTTATGTTAATGCTCAATGAAGCAGCCCGTTGTTTCGACGAGAAGATAGTCCGCAGCGCACGTGATGGCGACATCGGCGCTGTATTTGGTATTGGTTTTCCGCCATTCCTCGGCGGCCCGTTCCGGTATATGGATTCTCTCGGCGCGGGTGAAGTGGTTGCGGTTCTGCAACGGCTGACCACGCAGTACGGCTCGCGGTTTACACCGTGTGAGCAGTTATTGCAGATGGCGGAACGCAGTGAAAGATTCTGGAATATTGGGGAAACTGACCTGAATTCATGAGGTCAAAGGTAGGATGAATCCGCACTGAATGTATGGGTCGCGCTCAAAATGTAAACAGAGATTGACTATACTTACGCCGTTGAGGTAAAAAACAGCGTTTCATTCGGTGAATGGATAAGGCACAATGCCGGCCACCATATCGTTACCACAGCCAATAGGGGCTGTGAATAAAGGTAGTGGTGATTCTGGTTAACAAAAGCGGTGCAATATGCAAGTTTTTATCATGCGTCACGGCGACGCGGCCCTCGATGCCGCCAGTGATTCGGTTCGTCCCTTAACCTCCTGTGGTTGTGACGAATCTCGCCTGATGGCGAACTGGCTGAAAGGTCAAAAAGTGGATATCGAACGTGTTCTGGTGAGCCCGTTCCTACGAGCCGAACAAACGCTGGATGTGGTGGGGGAGTGTATGAACCTGCCAACCGGTGTGGATGTTTTGCCGGAGCTGACTCCCTGCGGCGATGTCGGTCTGGTCAGCGCCTATTTACAGGCTCTGGCCAATGAAGGTATCGCCACCGCACTGGTTATCTCTCACTTGCCTTTAGTGGGATATCTGGTGTCTGAGCTTTGCCCAGGTGAAACACCGCCGATGTTTACCACATCAGCGATTGCCAGCGTTACGCTTGATGAGAGCGGGAAGGGTACTTTTAACTGGCAAATGAGCCCGTGTAACCTGAAAATGGCAAAAGCGATTTAAACAGGCCGGATAAGGCGCAGCAGCCACCCGGAAAATCAAAGAGCCGCAAATGCGGCTCTTTTTGTCTTTCTGCATCACGGAAGTTCGGGCGGTAGCCACTCTTCCACTTCAATCAGCACCAGCAGCGCGGCGTCGCCACCGTACTCCTTCGGTGCCTGATGAAAGGCCATTACGTGCGGATGCTGGGCCAGCCAGAGCGGCGTCTGCTGTTTCAGAATATGTTTTCCGTGGCCATGCATCACGCAGGCGCAAAACACATGCTCACGGCGACAGGCGGCAATCAGCGCGCCTAACTCTTGTTTGGCCTGTTGCTGGGTCAGCCCATGCAGATCGAGAAACAGCTCCGGAGAGTAATCGCCACGGCGCATTTTCTTCAGTTCGAAATAGCTGACGTCGGCGCGCAGGTATCTTACCGGGCCGTCCGTATTCAGCAGCGGCTGAAACTCATCCGAGAAATAGTGGCTGGCATCAGCCTGCTCCTGTAGCAGCCTTTTAACCGGAACCTCGGCAATTTTTTTACGTGGAGGTCGGTGAACAATGGTGTCCTGTTTAATTTTACGCGTGCCGGTCATCAGCTGGCGAAACAGCGTCTGATCCTCCTCGCTGAGCGATGTTTTCTTTTTCATTCGAGAGTCTCAACTTTTATTTTCCGTTAGTTTAACCCGACTCGGCGGGCATCCGATCGCTTAAAACGCAATTTTCGCGTTCAGGCCCCGTGTGAATGCTGATTTATCGCCGTCTTCGTGGCAAACTAGCCGCCGAAATTAATACGAGCATGCCCTGGAGGAATACGTGGATAAAATTTTCGTCGATGAAGCAGTGAGTGAACTGCATACCATTCAGGACATGTTGCGTTGGGCGGTCAGCCGTTTTAGCGCGGCGAACATCTGGTATGGCCATGGCACGGATAACCCATGGGACGAGGCCGTACAACTGGTGCTGCCGTCACTTTATTTGCCGTTGGATATTCCAGAAGATATGCGTACCGCGCGTCTGACCTCCAGCGAGCGTCATCGTATTGTTGAACGCGTGATTCGCCGCGTCAACGAGCGCATTCCGGTTGCTTATCTGACCAACAAAGCCTGGTTCTGCGGGCATGAATTTTATGTTGATGAACGCGTGCTGGTTCCACGTTCACCGATTGGCGAGCTTATCAATAACCGCTTTGCGGGCCTTATTAATGAGCAACCGCAGCATATCCTCGATATGTGTACCGGCAGCGGCTGTATTGCCATTGCCTGCGCCTATGCCTTCCCGGAAGCCGAAGTCGATGCGGTGGATATTTCCACTGACGCGCTGGCGGTGACTGAACACAATATTGAAGAACACGGTCTGATCCATCATGTCACGCCGATCCGTTCCGATCTGTTCCGCGATCTGCTGAAAGTCCAGTATGACTTGATTGTGACCAACCCGCCGTATGTCGATGCGGAAGATATGTCCGATCTACCAAACGAATATCGTCACGAACCTGAGCTGGGTCTGGCGTCCGGCAGCGATGGGCTGAAACTTACCCGCCGCATTCTGGGGAACGCCCCGGACTACCTGTCAGATAACGGTATTCTGATTTGTGAAGTCGGAAACAGCATGGTACATCTGATGGAGCAATATCCGGATGTACCGTTCACTTGGCTGGAGTTTGACAACGGCGGTGACGGCGTATTCATGCTGACCAAAGAGCAGTTAGTTGCTGCTCGCGAGCACTTCAGCATTTATAAAGACTAATTACACGCGCACATACACAACACGCATAACGGAGCCGTGATGGCAGGAAACACAATTGGGCAACTCTTTCGCGTAACCACTTTCGGCGAATCACACGGGCTGGCGCTCGGTTGTATTGTCGATGGTGTTCCGCCGGGCATTTCTCTGACAGAAGCTGACCTGCAGCACGATCTCGACAGACGCCGTCCGGGCACATCGCGCTACACTACGCAGCGTCGTGAGCCGGATCAGGTGAAAATCCTCTCCGGGGTGTTCGAGGGCGTTACCACTGGCACCAGCATTGGCCTGCTGATCGAAAATACCGATCAGCGTTCACAGGATTACGGCGCGATTAAGGACGTTTTTCGTCCGGGACACGCCGACTATACCTATGAGCAAAAATATGGCCTGCGCGACTACCGTGGCGGCGGACGTTCATCCGCACGTGAAACAGCGATGCGCGTGGCGGCCGGAGCGATTGCCAAAAAATATCTGGCGGAAAAATTCGGCGTTGAGATCCGCGGCTGCCTGACGCAGATGGGTGATATTCCGCTGGAGATTAAAGACTGGTCCCAGGTGGAACTTAACCCGTTCTTTTGCCCGGACCCGGATAAACTCGAAGCGCTGGACGAACTGATGCGCGGGCTGAAGAAAGAAGGTGACTCCATCGGAGCTAAGGTGACCGTTGTTGCACGCGGTGTACCTGCGGGTCTCGGCGAACCTGTATTCGACCGCCTGGATGCCGACATCGCCCATGCGCTGATGAGCATTAACGCCGTTAAGGGCGTTGAGATTGGCGATGGATTTGACGTTGTTGCGCTGCGCGGCAGTCAGAACCGTGACGAAATCACCAAAGAAGGTTTCCAGAGTAACCATGCGGGCGGCATTCTGGGCGGGATCAGCAGCGGGCAACAAATCATTGCTCATATGGCGCTGAAACCGACATCCAGTATTACCGTTCCTGGGCGCACTATTAACCGCTTTGGAGAAGAAGTTGAAATGATCACTAAAGGTCGCCACGATCCGTGCGTAGGGATCCGCGCCGTACCGATCGCCGAGGCGATGCTGGCGATCGTATTGATGGATCACCTGCTGCGTCAGCGGGCGCAAAATGCGGACGTGAAGACCGATATTCCACGCTGGTAAGAGATGAAAAAAACGGCACTTGCGGCGCTGGCTCTGTTTGCCAGTACCGCCTGTCTGGCGGCGACGCCCTGGCAGAAAATTACCCATCCGGTTGCGGGCAGCGCGCAGTCTATCGGCGCGTTTTCCAATGGCTGTATTGTTGGCGCAGATACGCTGCCTGTCCAGTCAGAACACTATCAGGTGATGCGCACCGATCAGCGTCGTTACTTTGGCCATCCGGATCTGGTGAGGTTTATCCAGCGTCTGAGTAATCAGGCCAATAGTCAGGGGCTGGGCACGGTGTTAATCGGCGATATGGGTATGCCGGCCGGTGGGCGATTCAATGGCGGTCACGCCAGCCACCAGACGGGATTGGATGTGGATATTTTCCTGCAACTGCCGAAAACGCGCTGGACCCAGTCGCAACTGCTGCGGCCGCAGGCGTTAGATCTGGTCTCACAGGATGGCAAACGTGTTGTGCCGTCACTGTGGAAACCGGAGATTTTCAGCCTGATCAGGCTGGCTGCAAAAGATAATGAAGTAACGCGTATTTTCGTGAATCCGGCGATTAAGCAACAACTTTGTCTGGATGCAGGGACCGACAGGGACTGGTTGCGTAAAGTGCGGCCGTGGTTCCAGCATCGTGCGCATATGCACGTGCGGTTACGTTGCCCTGCCGACAGCCTTGAGTGTGAAGATCAACCGTTACCGCCACCGGGTGACGGCTGTGGCGCAGAGCTGCAAAGCTGGTTCGAACCTCCAAAACCTGGAACCACCAAGCCTGAGAAGAAGACACCGCCGCCGTTGCCGCCTTCCTGCCAGGCGCTACTGGACGAGCATGTACTCTAATGGATCATTTTGCCTCTCTGTTTATGGTGTCGCCACTGCTGTTAGGTGTGCTTTTTTTTGTGGCGATGCTGGCAGGTTTTATTGATTCTCTGGCCGGAGGCGGTGGTCTACTCACCATCCCGGCATTGATGGCGGCCGGGATGCCACCTGCGCAAGCGCTGGCGACCAATAAGCTGCAAGCCTGCGGGGGATCTATCTCTTCCTCCCTCTATTTTATTCGTCGGGGTGTGGTTAATCTGGCGGATCAGAAGCTCAATATCTTCATGACCTTTATCGGCTCAATGAGTGGCGCGCTGTTGGTTCAACACGTGCAGTCAGATGTTCTGCGCCAGATCCTGCCAGTATTGGTTATCTGTATTGGCCTTTACTTTCTGTTGATGCCTAAAATCGGGGAAGAGGACCGACAGCGCCGACTGCACGGTTTGCCTTTCGCGCTGGTGGCCGGAGGCTGCGTCGGCTTTTACGATGGCTTTTTTGGTCCGGCGGCGGGGTCGTTCTACGCGCTGGCTTTTGTCATGCTGTGCGGATACAACCTGGCGAAATCGACGGCCCACGCCAAAGTATTAAATGCCACATCGAATATCGGTGGGTTGTTGCTGTTTGCTCTCGGCGGCAAAGTGATTTGGGCGACAGGTTTTGTGATGCTCATTGGCCAGTTTATTGGCGCACGGATGGGCTCTCGACTGGTACTCAGCAAAGGACAAAAACTTATTCGGCCAATGATCGTTATTGTCTCCGCCGTGATGAGCGCCAAGCTACTTTATGATAATCATGGACAGGAGATTCTCCACTGGCTGGGGATGAACTAATGAATAATACGCATCACTACGAACAGTTAATTGAGATTTTTAACGGCTGCTTTGCCGATGAATTTAATACCCGTCTGATTAAAGGCGACGACGAACCGATCTATCTTCCAGCGGATGCGGAATTACCGTATCACCGTATCGTTTTTGCGCATGGTTATTACGCCAGTGCGTTACACGAAATTTCACACTGGTGCATCGCCGGTAAAGCCCGTCGTGAACTGGTCGATTTCGGTTACTGGTACTGCCCGGACGGACGCGACGCGAAGACACAATGCCAGTTTGAAGATGTGGAAGTGAAGCCGCAGGCGTTTGACTGGTTGTTTTGCATGGCGGCGGGCTACCCGTTTAACGTCAGTTGCGACAATCTGGAGGGGGACTTTGAACCGGATCGCGTGGTATTCCAGCGCCGTGTTCATGCTCAGGTGATGGAGTACCTGGAAAAAGGGATCCCTGAACGTCCGGCGCGTTTCATTAACGCGTTACAGAATTATTATCACACGCCTGAACTTACGGCGGAACAATTCCCGTGGCCCGAAGCGCTCAACTGAAGTCGCTGCCACGTTTACAATGAGGAAATAAGATGATCGCGGAGTTTGAATCACGCATTCTGGCATTAATCGACGATATGGTAGAGCACGCCAGCGATGATGAGTTGTTTGCCAGTGGCTATTTGCGTGGGCACCTGACGCTGGCTGTGGCTGAGCTGGATGCTGGCGAGGACCATTCCGCTGAGGCATTGTACGCCAATGTGACCAGCAGCCTGGAAAAAGCCATCAGCGCAGGCGAACTCTCGCCGCGTGACCAGGCGTTAGTGAAAGAGATGTGGGACACACTGTTCCAGAAGGCAACGCAATAATAATTGCAGTGGATTGTGCCGGATGGCGACGCGAAGGCGTCTTATCCGGCCTACGCGGACGGGAGTTGTAGGCCGGATAAGCGTAGCGCCATCAGGCAATGGCGAGATGGTATCTTATTTCACCGCTTTACCCTTCAATAACTTCCTTACCCACAGACGATTCGGATTCAGCGCTGCCAGCGTGTTGGCATCCATTGGTATGGGTTCATTGCTCATTTGCGATGCAAGAATTTCTGCACACAGCGGGGCAGTACACAGCCCGCGCGAGCCCAGCGCACCTAACATAAATAAATCGGAATACACCGGGGCGTTTACGGCGTGCACTTTGTCTTCGGCAAGAGTGGCATACTGGCTGAGCGTGGCGTCATAATCCGCGATGTTGCCGACCATCGGCATGTGATCGCGCGTGGCGCAGCGCACTCCACAACGGGCGGCATTGCCACTAATGTCTACTTCTTTTGCCCACGAGGCATTCGGGAAACAATCTATTAAGCGCTGACGGTTTTGCTGCTGATCGTCCGCGCGATACACCGTTTCTTCACTTCCGCGATGATAGCTGGCGCCAATGCAGTGCTGCTGGTTTTGCGGGTTGTGTGGCGTGAGGTAGCCGTCATAGCACAGCACCTGACGCAGCGCTGAAAGCGAAGGCGTGGTAGGAATGTGACTCACCTGACCGCCTACGGAGTACACCGGAAGCGACTGCGTTTGCTCAACGCCGTTAATGCGATGTCCGTTAGCCATAACTACAGCAGCGTGAGTGGCAGTGTCGCCACTGGCAAACGTCAATTGCCAGTGTTCTGTCTGCCGAGACAGCGAGGCCAGCGTATGTTGATACCGGGTGCGTAATCCCAGCGTTGCGGCGTAGTCGAATACGGCGGCGGTTAACTGTGCCGGACACAGCCATCCTCCGGCAGGGTACTGAATGCCGCCGCATCCGGTTTCTACGCCGGTCGTTTGTAAAACCTGCTCTGCGTTAACGCTGATGGCGAGCGCATCAGGCAATTCAAGGGACAGCATTTGGTCGATTTTTTGCTGGCTTTTTTCATCCCACGCCAGTTGTGTCACACCGCACCAGTCATGCGCGAACTCAACGGGGAGGGCGTCATACAGTCGACGAGCGAAGGTAAACGCGGTGGGGAAAAAGAGATTAATGGCCGCGTCATGCTTGCTGAGTAGCGGATAAAGCGCGCCCTGGCGATTGCCGGATGCACCCCCGGCTGGGTTATCATCGGCGCAATAGAGAGTGACCTGCCAACCGCGACGCAGTAACGCCAACGACAGCAATGCGCTGGCAATCCCCCCGCCAATAATGGCGGCTTCGCGTTTATCTGTTCCGGTACGTGCAAACCACGGCGCCGAGGAGGGGAGCGTCAGCGTCTGTTCCATTACGCCACAGAGCATTTCGCGTTTGCGACCAAAGCCTTTGCATTTTTGCATCGTAAATCCGGCTTCCTGCAATCCCCGACGCACAAAGCCCGCTGAGGTGAAGGTTGCCAGCGTACCGCCGGGACGAGCCAGACGGGCCATTGCGTTAAACAGCGTTGGCGTCCACATATCCGGATTTTTTGCAGGCGCGAAACCGTCCAGAAACCAGGCATCCACTTTTTGATTCAGGGAGTCATCGAGCTTACTGGTCAGTTCGTTAATATCGCCAAACCACAGATCCAGCGTGATACGTCCTTCATCAAGGAGCAGGCGATGGCAACCCGCCAGCGGCAGCGGCCATTGCTCTTGCAGCGCCGTGGCCCACGGGGCAAGTTCTTGCCAGTGCTGATGGGCTAAGGTTAAATCTTCGCGCGTCAGTGGATATTTTTCAAAGCTGATGAAATGTAATCTTTCCAGGGTAGCTTCGGGATGGGTATCGCGAAAATCGGTAAATGCCTGCCAGAGTGTCAGGAAGTTAAGTCCGGTGCCAAACCCGCTTTCTGCCACCACGAAGAGGGGCCGTGAATGCGCAGGGAATCGCTGGGCGAGATGATTCCCGCCGAGAAAGACGTAACGTGTCTCTTCCAGCCCGTTATCATTGGAAAAATAGACATCGTCAAAATCTCGGGAAACAGGTGTACCCTCAGCGTTGAATTCAAGGTTTGCAGGTTGTATAGCGTATTGTTTCACGTAAGTTACTCGTCTGGCAGGCTGTGCCCCGATCTTAGCGATGAGTGCCTGGCTGCGCAAATTTCCACACTAAATGGCTGATCGGACTTGTTCGGCGTACAAGTGTACGCTATTGTGCCACTCGAAACTTTAAAATAGTGCGACTTACAGAGGTATTGAATGAAACGTGCAGTGATTACTGGCTTGGGCATCGTTTCCAGCATCGGTAATAACCAGCAGGAAGTCCTGGCATCTCTGCGTGAAGGACGTTCAGGGATCACTTTCTCTCAGGAGCTGAAGGACTCCGGCATGCGTAGCCACGTTTGGGGCAACGTAAAACTGGATACCACTGGCCTCATTGACCGCAAAGTAGTGCGCTTTATGAGCGACGCATCCATCTATGCATTCCTTTCTATGGAACAGGCAGTGGCTGATGCCGGCCTTGCAGCAGAAGATTACCAGAACAACCCGCGCGTTGGCCTGATTGCAGGTTCCGGCGGCGGCTCCCCGCGTTTTCAGGTGTTCGGTGCTGACGCAATGCGTAGCCCGCGTGGTCTGAAAGCGGTTGGCCCGTATGTGGTCACCAAAGCGATGGCGTCCGGCGTTTCTGCCTGCCTCGCAACACCGTTCAAAATCCACGGCGTAAACTACTCCATCAGCTCTGCCTGTGCGACATCTGCGCACTGTATCGGTAACGCGGTAGAACAAATTCAGCTGGGCAAACAGGATATCGTTTTTGCTGGCGGCGGCGAAGAGCTGTGCTGGGAAATGGCGTGTGAATTCGACGCAATGGGCGCGCTGTCTACTAAATACAACGACGATCCATCCAAAGCTTCCCGTACCTATGACGCACACCGTGACGGTTTCGTTATCGCTGGTGGTGGCGGTATGGTCGTGGTCGAAGAGCTGGAGCATGCGCTGGCACGTGGCGCGCATATCTACGCGGAAATCGTCGGTTACGGCGCAACGTCCGATGGCGCAGACATGGTTGCTCCGTCTGGCGAAGGCGCAGTACGTTGCATGCAGATGGCGATGCACGGCGTAGACACCCCGATCGACTACCTGAACTCTCACGGTACCTCTACTCCGGTAGGCGACGTGAAAGAGCTGGGTGCAATCCGTGAAGTGTTTGGTGATAACAGCCCGGCCATCTCTGCGACTAAAGCCATGACCGGTCACTCTCTGGGGGCGGCTGGTGTGCAGGAAGCTATCTACTCTCTGCTGATGCTGGAACACGGCTTTATCGCGCCGAGCATCAACATTGAAGAGCTGGATGAGCAGGCGGCAGGTCTGAACATCGTGACCAAACCGACCGAGCAGGCGCTGACTACCGTGATGTCCAACAGCTTCGGCTTTGGCGGCACTAACGCAACTCTGGTTATGCGTAAGCTGAAAGCATAAGACAGTGTGCCGGATCTTATATCCGGCTCATGCTGTACAGTAAAGGGAGCCGTCAGGCTCCCTTTTTTATATCGTTGACAATCGATCTGGTTTACAGGCAGACTCCAGCTTCAACATTATCCTCTTGATAATGCGTAAGCGTTTAACGTTATCCAACGCACCTTAATCCTGATAGTCAGGTAGAGGGGGCGTGGACATTCCTCGCCTTACTCTGCATTTTGGAGTAACGCATGACAGCTGTAACCCAACAAGAAAAAACACCTTCGGCGAACTTTTCGCTGTTTCGTATCGCTTTTGCGGTTTTCCTGACCTATATGACGGTCGGCCTACCTTTGCCCGTGATTCCTCTGTTTGTGCATCAGGAACTGGGCTATGGCAATACCATGGTCGGTATCGCCGTAGGCGTACAGTTTCTGGCAACGGTATTAACGCGCGGCTACGCCGGGCGCTTAGCCGATCAATATGGTGCTAAACGCTCGGCGCTACAGGGGATGTTTGCCTGTGGGCTGGCGGGCGCGGCGTGGCTTTTAGCCGCGCTATTGCCAGTTTCTGTCCCTGTAAAATTTGCGTTGTTAATCGTCGGGCGTTTGATCCTCGGTTTTGGTGAAAGCCAGCTGCTCACTGGAACGTTGACCTGGGGGTTGGGGTTGGTCGGCCCAACACGCTCCGGTAAGGTGATGTCGTGGAACGGAATGGCGATTTACGGCGCGCTGGCCGCCGGTGCACCGTTGGGCCTGTTGATCCACAGCCACTTTGGCTTTGCAGCGCTGGCCGGGACGACGATGGTATTACCGCTGCTGGCATGGGCATTCAACGGCACTGTACGCAAAGTGCCTGCGCATGCAGGAGAACGTCCTTCGTTATGGAGCGTGGTAGGGCTTATCTGGAAACCGGGCCTGGGCCTGGCGCTGCAGGGCGTTGGCTTTGCGGTGATCGGTACGTTTATTTCACTCTATTTTGTCAGCAACGGCTGGACGATGGCGGGGTTCACCCTGACTGCGTTTGGTGGGGCGTTTGTGCTGATGCGCATTCTGTTTGGCTGGATGCCGGACCGGTTCGGCGGCGTGAAGGTTGCCGTTGTCTCTTTGCTGGTGGAAACCGCAGGGCTGATTCTGCTGTGGCAGGCCCCATCGGCCTGGATTGCGCTGCTCGGGGCGGCATTAACCGGGGCCGGGTGTTCGCTTATCTTCCCGGCCTTGGGCGTCGAAGTGGTGAAGCGAGTGCCTGCGCAGGTTCGCGGTACGGCGCTGGGCGGTTACGCCGCGTTTCAGGATATCTCCTACGGCATAAGCGGTCCGGTCGCCGGGGTGCTGGCCACCGCGTACGGTTATCCCTCAGTGTTCCTTGCCGGGGCGATATCTGCCGTGGTGGGGATTATTGTAACGTTACTTACGCTGCGTAAAGGTTAGGCGACCAGCCAGAAAATGGCTAACGCAATTATCAACGCAACAAACAGCAGTCCCGGTCGTGCCGACAGAGATTTAACCGTTTCAATCATCGGCGCGAACGGGCTGTAAATGGGCTGCAGATGGCGCGGATCGCTGAGCTCGCGTTCTCGTTCCACGCGGCGCAGGAAAATTTGATTGAGCAAGTCCTGCACCTGCACCGTGGTCAGAATCGATTGTGGTTGGATCTGATACGTCTGCTGTGCGTACTCTTTTATTGCTGTCAGCTCATTCGGCTCTAATGGCAGCTTCAGCGCCGCCTGGAGCGTTTGTAGCGTCGGGGCGCTTTGCAAGCTGAGCGTCTGGCGCGCCTGCAGCCAGGTGACCAGGTGCGTAAACTGTTTGGCAGGGATCAGCTCACCGCTTTTTACGCCAGACAACTCCAGCATCGACTGCCAGATCATCTTCCCGGATTCTCCCGTGGCCGCCGCCAGTTTGGTAACTAACTGGTTCAGCGTATTGTGCTCTGCGGGCAGCAACGGGCGATCGGTAGCCGGGCGCTGCTGCGGCTGCGGTATCGAAAGCTGCCCTTGCTGCAGCAGTGTGAGCACGTTCTTCAGCTGCTCAGGCGTGAGCTGGCTGAGCGCCGTTTGCCCATACTGCTGACGGATAAAATCACTGACTGCCTGGCGGTTATTTCCCTGACTCAGTAATTCAGTGAGCTGCGAAAGCACCTGACGATTCACATGATTTTGCTGAGCAACCCCCAGCCGTTGATTCAGGTTTTGCTCAGCGGCTGGAAAGTGACGTGACTGCAGCGGCGTATCACTTTTGACGCCCAGATCGTGCTTCATTCCGGCCCACACCTCAGCACTTTGCTGCTGGGTGAGTGAAATCAAACGGGTAATAAGCCGTTCCAGCACAGTACGTTGTTGCGTGGATAACGGTTGTTCACCCGCAGCGGAAGGGGCATTTTGGCCTTCGCCGGGAGGGCGTGCGGGCGTACCTGAAATGGGCTGCATCATCTCTGTTCCTTAAATCTGTGCTGACCAGGTCTCGCAGTATGCCTGGCGGCGAGATTATGGCACACTTGCCCGGTTAACTCTCGTTCTCAAACAGGTGCGAAAGACGTGAAAATCCTCGTTGATGAAAATATGCCCTATGCCCGCGAACTGTTCAGTCGTTTGGGGGAAGTCAAAGCGGTTCCCGGCCGTCCGATTCCCGTTGCTGAACTGGATGATGCGGATGCTTTAATGGTGCGCTCGGTGACGAAAGTAAATGAATCACTGCTTGGCGGAAAACTGGTTAAATTTGTCGGTACGGCAACCGCTGGCACAGACCATGTGGATGACGCCTGGCTTGCTCAGGCGGGGATAGGTTTTTCCGCCGCACCCGGTTGTAACGCAATAGCGGTCGTAGAATATGTTTTTTCGGCGTTGCTGATGCTGGCGGAGCGCGACGGGTTTGCATTACGCGATCGCACCGTAGGCATTGTGGGTGTAGGCAACGTGGGCGGGCGTTTGCAGGCGCGTCTGGAAGCGCTGGGGATCCGCACGCTGCTGTGCGATCCACCGCGAGCCGATCGCGGTGACGAAGGCAATTTCTGCTCGCTGGATGAACTGGTTGAGCAAGCCGATGTGCTGACTTTCCATACCCCGCTGTTTAAAGATGGGCCGAACAAAACGCTGCATATGGCGGATGACGCGCTGATTAGCCGGTTGAAGCCGGGCACTATTCTGATCAACGCCTGCCGTGGGCCGGTCATCGACAATACGGCATTGCTGAACCGATTGAATGCCGGTCAGTCGCTGAGCGTTGTGCTGGATGTCTGGGAAGGAGAGCCGGATCTCAATGTGGCGTTGCTGGAG
This sequence comes from Citrobacter sp. Cpo103, assembly GCF_030332605.1. Classification (NCBI taxonomy): domain Bacteria; kingdom Pseudomonadati; phylum Pseudomonadota; class Gammaproteobacteria; order Enterobacterales; family Enterobacteriaceae; genus Citrobacter; species Citrobacter sp. Cpo103. The sequence continues at coordinate 248,297 of NZ_JAOWHO010000029.1, forward strand.
AAAGCCGATATCGGTACGGCGCACATTGCCGGGTATACCCTCGAAGGAAAAGCGCGTGGTACCACGCAGGTCTTTGAGGCCTATAGTAAGTTTATTGGTCACGAGCAGCACGTTGCGCTCAGTACCCTGTTACCCGCACCGGAATTTGGTCGTATTACCCTGCATGGCCCGTTAGATCAGCCAACGCTGAAAAGGCTCGTGCATTTAGTGTATGATGTGCGCCGCGATGATGCGCCGTTGCGTAAAGTCGCTGGAATTCCGGGTGAGTTTGATAAACTGCGTAAAAATTACCTTGAGCGTCGTGAATGGTCGTCTTTATATGTGATGTGTGACGACGCAACGGCTGCTGCCTTATTGTGTAAGCTGGGTTTTAACGCGGTTCATCATCCGGCACATTAATGTCTTCTTAATGCTCCCTGTCGAATAATGCGACAGGGACGCTTACGTATTTCTTGGAGTAAATCACCATGTCTGAAGGCTGGAATATTGCCATTCTGGGCGCAACGGGCGCCGTAGGCGAAGCCCTGCTCGATACGCTGGCTGAACGCCAGTTCCCGGTCGGTGAAATTTATGCGCTGGCGCGTAATGAAAGCGCCGGTGAGCATCTGCGTTTTAACGGTAAATCGGTCATAGTGCAGGACGTTGCAGACTTTGACTGGACGCAGGCACAGTTGGCATTTTTTGTTGCGGGCGCTGAAGCCACCGCCGCATGGGTAGAAGAAGCCACTAATGCGGGTTGTCTGGTGATTGACAGCAGCGGTCTGTTCGCGCTCGAGCCTGACGTTCCGCTGGTGGTTCCGGACGTTAATCCGTTCGTGCTGGCGGATTACCGTAACCGCAATGTGATTGCGGTGCCTAACAGTCTGACCAGCCAACTGCTGTCTGCGCTGAAACCGTTGATTGATGACGGTGGGCTTTCGCGTATTACGGTGACCAATATTATCTCAGCTTCCGCTCATGGCAAAAAAGCGGTGGATGCGCTGGCAGGACAGAGTGCGAAACTGCTTAATGGCATCCCGATTGACGAAGATGATTTCTTTGGCCGTCAGTTGGCATTCAACATGCTGCCGATGCTGCCCGATCGTGAAGGTAGCGTGCGTGAAGAACGTCGTATCGTTGATGAAGTGCGCAAAATTATGCAGGATGACGGCCTGCTCATCTCTGCCAGCATCGTGCAGTCCCCGGTATTTTATGGCCACGCGCAGATGGTGAATTTTGAGGCCCTGCGTCCGTTGGCGGCGGAGGAAGCGCGCGATGCGTTTTCACGCGGTGAAGACGTGGTGTTGTCGGAAGAGACCGATTTCCCGACCCAGGTTGGCGATGCATCGGGCACGCCGCACCTTTCTATTGGCTGCGTGCATAATGATTACGGTATGCCAGAGCAAGTTCAGTTCTGGTCTGTGGCGGACAACGTTCGCTTTGGCGGCGCGTTAATGGCGGTGAAAATTGCGGAAAAACTGGTGCAGGAGTACCTGTACTAATGTCTGACCAGCAACAGCCGTCAACCCATAAAATTGCGCTGGGCATTGAGTATGACGGCAGCAAATATTATGGCTGGCAGCGCCAGAACGAAGTGCGTAGCGTTCAGGAAAAACTGGAAAAAGCGCTCTCTCAGGTGGCGAATGAGCGCATCAATGTTTTTTGTGCAGGACGCACGGATGCGGGCGTTCATGGCACTGGGCAGGTCGTGCATTTCGAAACCACTGCCCAGCGTAAAGATGCGGCCTGGACACTGGGGGTAAATGCGAATTTACCTGGTGACATCGCTGTGCGCTGGGTTAAAGCTGTACCCGATGATTTTCATGCCCGATTTAGCGCCACGGCTCGCCGTTATCGCTACATCATCTACAATCATCGGTTGCGCCCTGCGGTTTTGGGTAAAGGGGTAACCCATTACTATGAACCGCTGGACGCTGAGCGAATGCATCGTGCGGCCCAGTGTCTGATTGGCGAAAATGATTTTACCTCGTTTCGAGCGGTGCAGTGTCAGTCGCGCACGCCGTGGCGAAACGTGATGCACATTAACGTCGAACGTTTCGGTGCATATGTGGTGGTGGATATTAAAGCGAATGCCTTTGTACATCATATGGTCAGGAATATTGTCGGCAGCCTGATGGAAGTTGGCGCCAACAACCAGCCGGAGAGCTGGATAGCAGAACTGTTAGCGGCAAAGGACAGAACGCTGGCAGCGGCAACGGCGAAAGCGGAAGGACTGTATCTGGTTGCGGTAGATTACCCAGACCGGTTCGACCTGCCAAAACCGCCTATGGGCCCGCTATTTCTGGCGGACTAATTTGAGTCGTATAAAGGCAAAACTATGGACCTGATTTACTTTCTTATCGATTTTATCCTGCACATTGATGTGCACCTGGCGGAGCTGGTTGCGGAATACGGTATCTGGGTATATGCCATTCTGTTTCTGATCCTGTTCTGTGAAACCGGGCTGGTGGTGACACCCTTCCTGCCTGGGGACTCGCTGCTGTTTGTTGCGGGGGCGCTTTCTGCTCTGCCAACCAACGATCTCAATGTTCATCTGATGGTGGCACTGATGATTGTGGCGGCGATTGTGGGCGATGCGGTGAACTACACGATTGGTCGATTGTTCGGGGAAAAACTTTTCAGTAACCCGAACTCCAAAATTTTCCGCCGCAGCTACCTGGATAAAACCCATGCGTTCTACGAGCGTCATGGCGGTAAGACGATTATCCTGGCGCGTTTCGTGCCTATCGTGCGTACATTTGCGCCGTTTGTTGCCGGTATGGGACATATGTCCTACCGTCACTTTGCGATGTATAACGTCGTCGGTGCACTGCTGTGGGTATTGTTGTTCACCTACGCAGGCTACCTGTTCGGCGATCTGCCGATCGTCCAGGAAAACCTGAAATTATTGATTGTGGCGATTATCGTCCTTTCCGTATTGCCGGGGGTGATTGAAGTAATTCGCCATAAGCGTGCTGCGTCACGGGCTGCAAAATAGAAAGTAACTCAGCGGTTCGACCACTTTTTTATCCAAAGTTTCGGGCTGTTATGTTTTAATGTGCAACATTCATGGTCTGTTAGGGGCAAAAATGGCATTATGCGCCCCTTATAACAAAGCTGACTAGGGTTCAGGCAGAAAGGTCACCAATGAGCTGGATTGAACGAATTAAAAGCAACATTACTCCCACCCGCAAGGCAAGCATTCCTGAAGGGGTGTGGACCAAGTGTGATAGCTGCGGTCAGGTTTTATACCGTGCTGAGCTGGAACGTAATCTTGAGGTCTGTCCGAAGTGTGACCATCATATGCGCATGTCGGCGCGCAATCGCCTGCATAGCCTGTTAGATGAAGGTTCTCTTGTGGAACTGGGTAGCGAGCTTGAGCCGAAAGACGTGCTGAAGTTTCGTGACTCCAAAAAATACAAAGACAGACTGGCTTCTGCGCAGAAAGAAACTGGCGAGAAAGATGCGCTGGTGGTGATGAAAGGCACACTTCACGGTATGCCGGTCGTTGCTGCGGCATTCGAGTTCGCGTTTATGGGCGGCTCCATGGGCTCTGTGGTCGGCGCGCGTTTTGTCCGTGCCGTTGAGCAGGCGCTGGAAGACAACTGTCCGCTGATCTGCTTCTCTGCTTCTGGCGGGGCGCGTATGCAGGAAGCGCTGATGTCTCTGATGCAGATGGCGAAAACCTCTGCTGCGCTGGCGAAAATGCAGGAACGCGGTTTACCGTATATTTCTGTACTGACCGACCCAACAATGGGTGGTGTTTCCGCAAGCTTCGCGATGCTGGGCGATCTCAACATTGCAGAACCGAAAGCATTGATCGGCTTCGCGGGTCCGCGTGTTATCGAGCAAACCGTACGTGAGAAACTGCCGCCGGGATTCCAGCGCAGCGAGTTCCTGATTGAAAAAGGCGCTATCGATATGATCGTTCGCCGTCCGGAAATGCGTCTGAAACTGGCAAGCATCCTGGCGAAGCTGATGAATCTTCCTGCGCCGAATCCGGATGAGCCGCGTGAAGGCGAAGTGGTACCTCCGGTTCCCGATCAGGAACCAGAGGCCTGATAGTTTACGCTATGGGTTTCGGGTTGCAGGCAGGCGAGAAGAGCGTTGATCCCGATGAGCTTACACCGGTAAGTGATTCGGGAGAGCGAGTACAGCCAACGCATCTGCAACGTGGAAAACAACGTGTAAAAAAGGGCAGGCCGGTTGGCGCTGCCCTTTTGCTTTTCTCAACGTAAAGAATCTACAGGCATCATGGACAATAAACGTATCCCTCAAGCCGCGTCGCCCCTGGCGTCGTGGCTTTCTTATCTGGAAAACCTGCACAGTAAAACCATCGATCTGGGCCTTGAACGCGTCAGTCAGGTGGCGCGTAAACTGGGTGTGTTGAAACCTGCGCCATTTGTTTATACGGTGGCAGGAACCAATGGGAAAGGCACAACCTGTCGTACGCTGGAATCTGTGCTGACTGCGGCAGGCTATAAAGTTGGGGTGTACAGTTCGCCTCATCTGGTGCGCTACACGGAACGCGTACGCGTGCAGGGGCGTGAACTGCCGGAATCAGCCCATACCGCCTCGTTTGCTGAGATTGAAGACGCACGGGGTGACATTTCCCTGACCTACTTTGAATACGGTACGTTATCGGCACTCTGGCTGTTTAAACAGGCCCAGCTGGATGTCGTTATTCTGGAAGTGGGGTTAGGCGGCCGCCTTGACGCCACCAATATCGTCGATGCCGATGTCGCAGTAGTCACCAGTATTGCGCTTGACCATACTGACTGGCTGGGCCCGGATCGCGAAAGTATTGGTCGTGAGAAGGCGGGAATTTTCCGCGCAGAGAAACCGGCCATCGTCGGCGAACCGGAAATGCCTTACACCATCGCGGATGTCGCTCAGGAGTGCGGGGCGGTTTTGCAACGTTGCGGTGTGGACTGGCGCTATGCGGTCACGGAGAACGACTGGTCGTTTACTGATGCTCATGGAACGCTGGCGCACCTGCCGTTGCCGCAGGTGCCACAACCTAATGCTGCAACCGCACTGGCTGCACTGCGCGCAAGCGGCCTTAACGTTAGCGAGCAGGCTATTCGTGACGGTATCGAACAAGCGATTTTACCGGGGCGCTTCCAGATTGTGAGCGAGTCGCCGCGGGTGATTTTTGATGTTGCCCATAACCCGCATGCGGCGGAGTATCTGACTGGACGTCTGAAAAAGTTAGTGAAAAGCGGGCGTGTACTTGCGGTTATCGGTATGCTACATGATAAAGATATTGCCGGTACGTTGGCCTGGCTGAAAAGCGTGGTTGACGACTGGTACTGTGCGCCCCTGGAAGGGCCGCGTGGAGCAACGGCAGAACAGCTGCTGGAGCACCTGGGCAAAGGCAGCGCCTATGACAGCGTGGCGCAGGCATGGACTGCGGCACTGGCTGAGGCGAAGCCAGAAGATACCGTGTTGGTGTGTGGATCGTTTCACACTGTCGCACATGTCATGGAAGTAATAGACGTGGGGAGAAGCGGTGGCGAGTAAGTTTCAGAACCGATTAGTCGGCACAATTGTGCTGGTCGCGCTCGGGGTAATTGTGCTTCCCGGGCTGCTTGACGGGCAGAAAAAGCATTATCAGGATGAATTTGCAGCGATCCCACTGGTGCCTAAACCCGGCGATCGCGATGAACCAGACATGATGCCTGCAGCAACGCAGGCGCTGCCGACTCAGCCGCCGGAAGGGGCGGCAGAAGAGGTGCGTGCGGGTGATGCTGCCGCGCCATCGTTGGATCCATCACGTTTGACGACGGCAAACAGCGCGGAGTTAGATCCTGTCCCTGCGCCTGTGGAACCACCGAAACCTAAACCGAAGCCGCAGCCTGTTACCGTCGCCCCGACGCCAACACCGGCACCGACTCCAGCGCCGAAACCGGCCGCTGAGGAAGCGCCAGCACCAACCGGCAAAGCGTACGTTGTACAACTCGGTGCATTGAAAAACGCGGATAAGGTCAATGAGATCGTGGGTAAACTTCGTGGCGCGGGCTTCCGGGTATATACTTCCCCGTCAACGCCGGTGCAGGGTAAAATAACCCGCATTCTCGTAGGGCCTGACGCCTCCAAAGATAAGCTGAAGAACTCGCTGGGCGAGCTGCAGAAGATCTCTGGTTTGAGCGGGGTGGTGATGGGGTATACCCCTAACTAAGGGATTGCGTTACGTTGCTCTGATGTAGGCCGGACAAGGTGTTTACACCGCCATCCGGCAGTGCCCGAAGAGGCATAAAATCGTATGGCGTTGAAGATTTTTTCAGCGCCATTTTTATTTACGCGTGGAAAGGAAATCCCTACGCAAACGTTTTCTTTTTCTGTTAGAATGCGCCCCGAACAGGACGACAGGGCGTAAAATCGTGGGACACATATGGTCTGGATTGATTACGCCATTATCGCGGTGATTGGTTTTTCCTGTCTGGTTAGCCTGATCCGTGGCTTTGTTCGTGAAGCATTATCGTTGGTGACTTGGGGTTGTGCTTTCTTTGTCGCCAGCCATTACTACACTTACCTGTCTGTCTGGTTTACGGGCTTTGAAGACGAACTGGTTCGAAATGGGATTGCTATCGCGATACTGTTCATCGCGACACTTATCGTCGGCGCTATCGTTAACTTTGTGATAGGCCAACTGGTAGAGAAAACAGGACTGTCGGGTACCGACAGGGTGTTGGGGATTTGCTTCGGTGCTTTGCGTGGAGCGTTGATCGTCGCCGCCATACTGTTCTTTCTCGATACCTTTACCGGTCTGTCGAAAAGTGAAGACTGGGGTAAGTCACAGCTGATCCCGCAGTTCAGTTTCATCATCAGATGGTTCTTTGACTATCTGCAAAGCTCGTCAAGTTTCTTGCCCAAAGTATAAACTTTGGGTCGTTGCTGAACGAGGAAAAGACGTATGTGCGGTATTGTCGGTATCGCCGGTGTTATGCCGGTAAACCAGTCGATTTATGACGCGTTAACGGTGCTCCAGCATCGTGGTCAGGATGCTGCGGGCATCATCACCATTGATGCCAACAACTGCTTCCGCTTGCGTAAAGCAAATGGAATGGTGAGCGATATTTTTGAAGCGCGCCATATGCAGCGTTTGCAGGGCAATATGGGCATCGGTCATGTGCGTTACCCAACGGCTGGCAGCTCCAGCGCCTCCGAAGCTCAACCTTTTTACGTCAACTCACCGTATGGCATTACGCTTGCCCACAATGGCAACCTGACCAACGCGCATGAGTTGCGTAAAAAGCTGTTTGAAGAAAAGCGCCGCCACATCAATACCACTTCAGATTCTGAAATTCTGCTGAATATTTTCGCCAGCGAGCTGGATAACTTCCGCCATTACCCGCTGGAAGCCGACAATATTTTTGCTGCTATTGCGGCAACCAACCGCCAGATTCGCGGCGCCTATGCCTGCGTGGCGATGATTATCGGTCACGGCATGGTTGCCTTCCGCGACCCTAACGGTATCCGTCCGCTGGTGATGGGCAAACGCGATATTGGCGATGGCCGTACCGAGTACATGGTGGCGTCTGAGAGCGTAGCGCTGGATACGCTGGGCTTTGAATTCCTGCGCGACGTAGCACCTGGCGAAGCGGTGTACATCACCGAAAAAGGCCAGCTGTTTACTCGTCAGTGTGCTGATAACCCGGTGAGCAATCCGTGTCTGTTTGAATACGTTTACTTCGCTCGTCCTGACTCCTTTATCGACAAGATTTCCGTCTACAGCGCCCGTGTGAATATGGGGACTAAGCTTGGCGAAAAAATTGCCCGTGAGTGGGAAGATCTGGACATCGATGTAGTAATCCCAATCCCGGAAACCTCCTGTGATATCGCGCTGGAAATTGCCCGTATTCTCGGTAAGCCGTACCGCCAGGGGTTTGTGAAAAACCGCTATGTGGGCCGTACCTTTATCATGCCGGGCCAGCAGTTGCGTCGTAAATCTGTGCGCCGTAAGCTGAACGCTAACCGTGCGGAATTCCGTGATAAAAACGTGCTGCTGGTGGATGACTCCATCGTGCGCGGCACCACTTCAGAACAGATTATCGAGATGGCGCGTGAAGCTGGCGCGAAGAAGGTGTATCTGGCCTCTGCCGCCCCGGAAATTCGCTTCCCGAACGTTTATGGCATCGATATGCCTACGGCGACGGAGCTGATTGCGCATGGTCGCGAAGTGGACGAGATTCGCCAGATAATTGGCGCAGATGGTCTGATCTTCCAGGATCTGAACGATCTGATTGAAGCTGTCCGTGCTGAGAACCCGGATATTCAGCAGTTTGAATGTTCAGTGTTTAACGGCGTGTACGTTACTAAAGACGTCGACCAGCAATATCTCGATTTCCTCGACTCCCTGCGTAATGACGATGCCAAAGCGGTGTTGCGTCAGAACGAAGCGGAAAACCTTGAGATGCACAACGAAGGTTAATGTTTGCTCGCAAGCAAGGACGCAACCTGCGCCCTTGCTTGCAACTCACCGTAATTTCCTGCAAAGTCGGCCCTGAGCAAGTAAGGGCGATTACACATGAAACGACTCATCATTGGTATTTCTGGTGCAAGCGGGGCAATTTACGGCGTGCGCCTGTTGCAGGTATTGCGTGACGTCACTGATGTGGAAACCCACCTGGTGATGAGTGCCGCTGCCCGGCAGACGCTGGCGCTGGAAACGGACCTCTCTGTGCGCGACGTGCAGGCGCTGGCAAATGTGAATCACGATACCCGTGATATCGCCGCCAGTATCTCCTCCGGCTCTTTTCAGACCGCCGGAATGGTTATCCTGCCTTGTTCAATCAAAACGCTTTCTGGCATCGTCCACAGTTACACCGATGGGTTGCTTACCCGTGCGGCAGATGTAGTGTTGAAAGAACGTCGTCCGTTGGTGCTGTGTGTACGCGAAACGCCGCTGCATTTGGGGCATTTGCGATTGATGACGCAGGCGGCAGAAATTGGGGCGGTAATTATGCCACCTGTTCCGGCGTTTTATCATCGTCCGCAAACGCTCGATGATGTGATTAATCAAACGGTTAATCGCGTGCTTGACCAGTTTGATATTACCCTTCCGCAGGACCTGTTCACCCGCTGGCAAGGGGCGTAAGCCGTTCCATCAGCGTGCAAAGAATCATCGGTTGCCCTGTTTCAGGGCAATTTTGTAACCGCGATCATATCCTCAACATTTAATTCGTTAAAACTCAACGAAACGCTGCGGTTCAACCGCCAGACCTGCTATCTTCAAAATCAGGACATTATTGCAACGTTTTATTAACATATTTAACGTCGAATATCCTCATCGACGCTAAAATGGCATAAGACCTGCATGAAAAAGTCTGCAAACACACAACACAACGTAAAACATAATAAAATTACGCTACTTGAGGGTTATGTATGAAGAAGACGGTTCTTGCTTTGTCTTTGCTGGTAGGACTCTCCGCTACCGCGGCCAGCTACGCAGCACTTCCGCAGACGGTTCGTATTGGTACAGATACAACGTACGCTCCTTTTTCCTCTAAAGATGCCAAAGGCGACTTTGTCGGTTTTGATATCGATCTGGGAAATGAGATGTGTAAGCGCATGCAGATCAAATGCACCTGGGTTGCCAGCGACTTTGATGCGCTGATCCCATCGCTGAAAGCGAAAAAAATTGATGCCATCATCTCCTCGCTTTCTATCACCGAAAAGCGTCAGCAAGAGATTGCGTTCTCAGACAAACTTTATGCTGCAGACTCACGTCTGATCGCCGCGAAAGGTTCCCCAATTCAGCCGACTCTGGATTCCCTCAAGGGTAAACACGTTGGCGTCCTGCAAGGCTCTACTCAGGAAGCCTATGCCAATGACAACTGGCGCAGCAAAGGCGTGGACGTGGTGGCCTATGCGAACCAGGACCTCATCTATTCTGACCTGACGGCAGGCCGTCTGGACGCGGCATTACAAGATGAAGTCGCGGCCAGCGAAGGCTTCCTGAAGCAGCCTGCTGGTAAGGATTACGCTTTTGCCGGTCCGTCGGTGAAAGATAAAAAATACTTTGGTGATGGAACCGGGATTGGCTTGCGCAAAGATGATACAGAGCTGAAAGCCGCTTTCGACAAAGCGCTGGGCGAACTGCGTAAAGACGGCACCTACGACAAAATGGCGAGCAAATATTTTAATTTTAATGTCTACGGCGATTAATACAGCGGCGTGGGGAATTGACTGCACCATTGCGGGTAACCATTTCGGTGCATAATAAATCCAGTGCACTGTTTTGGTGCTTTTATCGCTGACTTAATAGGCATGAGTGCATACTTAAGCGCTTTTCATGCAAATAAATACTGCCGACAGGGTAGAATGCTTTGCCTTGTCGGCCTGATTAATGGCACGATAACTGCACCTGGTCCTGTAAAGATCCCCTATAAAAGACAGTCTGTTGAGGATAGTTATGAAAAAACTGGTGTTGTCTCTTTCTCTGGTTCTGGCTTTCTCCAGTGCTACCGCAGCATTTGCAGCCATTCCGCAAAAAATTCGTATCGGTACCGATCCTACTTATGCGCCGTTCGAATCGAAGAATGCGCAGGGTGAATTAGTCGGTTTTGATATCGATCTGGCTAAAGAGCTGTGCAAACGTATCAATACGCAATGTACCTTCGTGGAAAACCCTCTGGACGCGCTGATCCCTTCGCTAAAAGCGAAGAAAATTGATGCCATCATGTCCTCGCTTTCCATTACTGAAAAACGTCAGCAGGAAATCGCATTTACCGACAAGCTTTATGCAGCCGATTCGCGTCTGGTTGTCGCTAAAGATTCTGCTATTCAGCCGACCATTGAGTCGCTGAAAGGTAAACGTGTTGGTGTGCTGCAAGGCACTACCCAGGAAACGTTCGGCAACGAACACTGGGCGCCAAAAGGTATTGAGATTGTCTCTTATCAGGGGCAGGACAATATCTATTCTGACCTGACTGCCGGGCGTATTGACGCCGCGTTCCAGGATGAAGTCGCGGCTAGCGAAGGCTTCCTGAAACAGCCAGTCGGTAAAGATTACAAATTCGGCGGCCCGTCTGTGAAAGACGAGAAGTTGTTCGGCGTGGGTACCGGTATGGGACTGCGCAAAGACGATAACGAGCTGCGCGAAGCGCTGAACAAAGCCTTTGCCGAAATGCGAGCTGACGGTACTTACGAGAAGCTGGCGAAAAAGTACTTCGATTTTGATGTTTACGGCGGTTAATTACCGCAGGTGCTGATAAAGCCCGTAGATTTTTGACGCGTTGAATTTATGCCCGATGGCACCGCGCTTATCAGGCCTACGGTGATTTTGTAGGCCAGATAAGGCAAAGCCGCCATCCGGCATTTAACGGTTAGTCTGAAATCAAAAGAGGCTTACTACTCCACCACACACGACAGGACAGGCAGCATGTTGTATGGCTTTTCAGGTGTTATTTTACAGGGCGCAATTGTTACGCTGGAGCTGGCACTCAGCTCGGTGGTACTGGCGGTTCTGATAGGTCTTGTCGGCGCAGCAGCAAAGCTGTCGCAAAGCCGGGCAATGGGGCTTATTTTCGAAGGGTACACAACGCTAATCCGCGGTGTGCCCGATCTGGTCTTAATGCTGCTCATCTTCTACGGATTACAAATCGCGCTGAATACCATTACTGATGCCATCGGTATCGGCCAGATTGATATTGATCCGATGGTTGCGGGCATTATCACCCTTGGATTCATCTACGGTGCCTACTTTACCGAAACTTTTCGCGGTGCGTTTATGGCTGTACCAAAAGGCCATATTGAAGCCGCGACGGCGTTTGGCTTTACCAGCTCACAAATATTTCGTCGCATTATGTTCCCGGCGATGATGCGATATGCCTTACCGGGAATCGGTAATAACTGGCAGGTTATTCTTAAGGCTACGGCGCTGGTATCGTTGCTTGGACTTGAAGACGTGGTGAAAGCGACTCAGCTTGCCGGGAAGAGTACCTGGGAGCCGTTCTATTTTGCCGTCGTGTGCGGGGTCATCTATCTGGTGTTTACCACTGTTTCTAATGGTGTGCTGCTGTACCTTGAGCGCCGCTATTCCGTGGGTGTGAAGAGGGCTGACCTGTGATCGAGATTATTCAGGAGTACTGGAAGTCCCTGCTGTGGACCGACGGATATCGCTACACTGGCGTCGCTATCACCCTGTGGCTTTTGATTTCGTCAGTAGTGATGGGCGGAATACTGGCACTCTTTTTGGCGATTGGTCGCGTTTCCAGTAACAAATTTATCCAGTTTCCCATCTGGCTATTCACCTATATTTTTCGTGGGACGCCGCTGTACGTTCAGCTACTGGTGTTTTATTCCGGGATGTATACGCTGGAGATAGTTAAAGGCACGGACTTCCTCAACGCGTTTTTCCGCAGCGGGCTGAATTGCACCGTGCTGGCGCTGACGCTGAATACCTGCGCCTATACCACGGAGATTTTCGCCGGGGCTATCCGTTCCGTGCCTCACGGTGAGATTGAGGCTGCGCGCGCATACGGTTTCTCGTCATTCAAACTGTATCGATGCATTATTTTACCTTCCGCGCTGCGTATTGCGCTGCCGGCATACAGCAATGAAGTTATTTTAATGCTGCACTCAACGGCGCTGGCATTTACTGCAACGGTGCCTGATTTGTTGAAAATCGCTCGCGATATCAACTCGGCAACGTATCAACCGTTTACCGCATTCGGTATTGCCGCTGTGCTGTATTTGATTATTTCGTATGTCCTGATCAGTCTGTTCCGTAAAGCGGAAAAACGCTGGTTGCAGCATGTATCCTCTAAATGATTCGAGTAACACGATGTCTGAAAATAAATTAAACGTTATCGATTTACATAAGCACTACGGCGAACATGAAGTGCTAAAAGGGGTATCGCTGCAGGCCAACGCGGGTGATGTTATCAGCATTATTGGCTCGTCAGGTTCCGGTAAAAGTACCTTCCTGCGCTGCATTAACTTTCTCGAGAAACCGAGTGCCGGGTCGATTGTCGTCAGTGGTCAGAACATTGGTCTGGTGCGCGACAAAGACGGCCAGTTGAAGGTTGCGGACAAAAATCAGCTACGCCTGCTGCGTACGCGTCTGACGATGGTTTTTCAGCACTTTAATCTGTGGAGCCACATGACGGTGCTGGAAAACGTCATGGAAGCGCCGATTCAGGTGTTGGGGCTGAGCAAGCAGGAAGCTCGCGACCGTGCGGTGAAGTATCTGGCTAAAGTGGGCATTGATGAGCGCGCACAGGGCAAATATCCGGTGCACCTGTCCGGTGGTCAGCAGCAGCGTGTTTCCATTGCCCGTGCGCTGGCGATGGAACCGGAAGTGTTATTGTTTGATGAACCTACGTCGGCGCTTGATCCTGAGTTGGTGGGTGAAGTGCTGCGCATTATGCAACAGCTGGCTGAAGAGGGGAAAACCATGGTGGTGGTGACCCACGAAATGGGGTTTGCCCGTCATGTTTCCACGCACGTGATATTCCTGCATCAGGGGAAAATTGAGGAAGAGGGTGACCCGGAGCAGGTATTCGGTAATCCGCAAAGCCCGCGTTTGCAGCAGTTCCTCAAAGGTTCGTTGAAGTAAATCACCTGCCCGGAGGCGCTACGCTTTCCGGGCTTACAATTTTAGCGCGTCGCACTCCAGCCGAAACACCCAGTCGTCGTAGGCGATGCCGTCAATCTCATACGCCTTTTCCAGTACCTGCGTACGTACAAAGCCTGTCTTTTCCAGAATACGGATTGAACCTTTATTATCCGCCAGGGCGTATGCGTTTATCGCCGTCACACCTGCATGCTCGAAGGCATACTGGCACACCGCGCGGACGGCTTCGCTGGCAATACCTTTCCCCTGAGCCTGTGGCATGATGGCGTAGCCGAGGTCGGCTTCATGCGGGTAAAGATGGCTGATTTGCAGACCAATATCGCCGAGTGGCGTTGGGCTGTTATGCTCGCGGATGACGAAAGTGTGCTGTGCGGCCAGACGTCTGGCGAATAACAGCCGGGTATCTTTCGCCGGGGCGATGTTGCCCATATAGCGCATGACTTCAGGACATTCACGGAGTTTCTGGAAAAATGACCAGTCAGAAAATTGAAACAAAGAGAGGGTAAGTCGGGGAGTCGATATTATCGCCATAACGTCGCCATTGCGGAAATCTGGTCTATAACCTTACCACCACAACGGCGACTGTGAATAGCGCTTAGGGGTTATCGGATGACATCCGCCAGCGCTTCCTCTAAATCGTACCAGCGAAACGTAAAACCGGAAGCTTCCAGGCGTTTGGGCAATGCGCGTTGTCCACCAAGGACCAGTACTGACGATTCCCCCATCAGCAGTCGCATAGCGGTGGCGGGAACGCGCAGAATGGCAGGGCGGTTCAGAGCGTGACCCAGCGCGTGGGCAAACTGCTCATTGTGCACCGGGTATGGCGAAACCATATTGAAGGGACCGCGTAGATCGTTATTCAACAGCCAGATAATTCCGTTGACCATATCATCAACATGGATCCAGGCCATATACTGGCGTCCGTTACCGATCGGGCCGCCTAAGCCAAGACGAAACGGCGGGACCATTTTTGCCAGAATGCCGCCTGCTGAGGCCAGTACCACGCCGGTACGCAGCATACATACGCGGGTTTTGTCGCTTTGCGCAGTGCTGGCAATTTGCTCCCAGCGGGCGCACAGCTTGTGGGTAAATTCGTTATGCGGTGGCTCTTCTTCCGTAACCACAACTTCGCCCAAATCGCCGTAGTAACCGGTAGCGGAACCGGAGATTAACACTGAGGGCGGCGTCTCGCTGGCATTGATTAAATCGACCAGTTTCTGCGTAATGCCCCAACGGCTCTGGCACAAGCGTTCCTTTTGCTGTGCGCTCCAGCGCTTATCTGCAATAGGCTCTCCGGCAAGGTTAATCACGGCATCAATATTATTGAGATGTTGCCGCTCTTCCAGTCCTTTCCATAACGTGACCCGAGAGTCGAGAATCTGACGAGCCTTATCAGGGGTACGTGTCACTACGATTATCTGATGCCCCAGTTCCAGCAGGCAGGGGATCAGATGACGTCCAATCAGGCCAGTACCGCCGGTAATCAGAATCTGCATGTCGCCTCCCGGGTTACGTTTTAGCGCTGCCAGCTCAGCGTCATTGATACTGAGTCGGCGTAACGCAATGCGTGAAGTTTATCTATCTCCACTTCAGCATAAGTGACCCAGTGATGTTCGCGTGCGATATCGAGCACATCTTGAGTTAATTTTTCTAACAATGAGAAGCGGTTACCCTCCACGTGGGCAATGATGCTTTTGGTTATAGTGCGATAATTCAGCGCGTCGTTGATATCTTCGCTGGTACGGGCTTTGTCTGCCGGATAGTGAATGGCAATGTTGATGACGATATCCTGGCGATTAAGGATCTCCTCTTCTTTGATGCCGATAAAGGTGCGCAGACGAAGGTTTTTTATACGAATAATGGCGTCAGGTTGTGACATTGCAGGTTTCCTCCATGTATGAACCTCTGCATGATACACGAGAACCGAATTGCGTCACCGCTTCTCACTCTGTGCTTGCTGCATGGCGCGTTCCGTGGCGGGACGCGTACGAATGCGTTCGTGCCAGTTATTGACTGCCGGATAGTTGTCGAGATCGATGCGCTGACGCTGATGGGCGTGGATCCACGGCCAGCAGGCAATGTCAGCAATGCTGTAGTGATCGCCTCCCAGCCAGGGTGACGTTTCCAGACGTTTATTCATCACGTTGTACAGGCGCTGGGTTTCAACCTGGTATCTTTCAATAGCGTAAGGGATCGTTTGCGGAGCGTAATGACTGAAATGATGATTCTGCCCCAGCATAGGACCCAGACCGCTGACCTGCCAGAACAACCACTGGAGCGTGGTGTGGCGTTCGCGTAATTCACCGCTGAGCAGCTTACCGCTCTTCTCCGCCAGATAGAGTAAAATTTCTCCGGACTCAAACAGGCTGATGGGCCTTCCGCCGTCCACCGGGGCATGATCGATAATGGCCGGGATTTTATTGTTCGGCGAGATCTGCAGAAAATCGGGGCGAAACTGGCTACCTTTGCTGATATCGACATGAATCAGACTGTATTGCAGCTGTGCCTCTTCAAGAAACAGCGTGATTTTGTGACCGTTTGGCGATGGCGTGTAATAGAGATCGATCATTTTCAGCATCCGTTTTGTCATGAACCGGGTCATTACAAGTATAGAGCCTGTTGGCGTGCGTGAGTTTTCATCAAGTGACAGCGAGAGAAAGACTCTATATTTTGAAGGCAAGCCAATACACTTCAGAGGACATTATGAGCAAATCTGCAATTACGCTGTGGTCAGATGCCAATTTTTTCTCCCCTTACGTGCTGTCTGTTTATGTTGCTCTGCAAGAGAAAGGGCTACCTTTTACGCTGAAAACCGTTGATCTCAATAGTGGTGAACACTTGCATCCTTCATGGCAAGGTTACGCCTTGACGCGCCGCGTACCGGTTCTTGAGATCGATGGTTTTGAACTGAGCGAATCATCAGCGATTACGGAATTCCTGGAAGAGAGCTTTGCACCGCCACAGTGGGAGCGTATCTACCCACACGATGTACAAAAGCGCGCTCGGGCGCGCCAGGTTCAGGCGTGGATCCGCAGCGATTTAATGCCTATCCGTGAGGAACGATCAACAGATGTCGTTTTTGCTGGCGTGAAGAAAGGACCGTTAAGCGAAGCGGGAAAAGCCAGTGCGGAAAAACTGTTCGCTACTGCGAGCAGTTTACTGAGCCACGGTAAGCAGAATTTATTTGGCGAATGGTGTATCGCTGACTGTGATTTAGCGCTAATGCTTAATCGCCTGGTCCTGAATGGCGATGAGGTTCCAGAAGCGCTTGCGGAATACGCCACCTTCCAGTGGCAGCGCGCCTCAGTACAGCGTTTTATCGCGCTTTCAGCGAAGCGTTCCTGCTGAAAAACGGGCCGTAATCCAGTATCATTACAAGGTAATTTTCAGCGAGGAGTGAGTGATGAAACTGATGTTCGCATCGGACATTCATGGTTCGTTGCCAGCCACGGAACGCGTACTCGAACGGTTTGCTGCAAGCGGCGCGCAATGGCTGGTGATATTGGGTGATGTTTTAAACCACGGGCCGCGTAATGCGCTTCCAGAAGGCTATGCACCTGCGCAGGTTGCTGAACGGCTGAATGAGCTGGCATCGCGAATTATTGCGGTGCGTGGTAATTGCGATAGCGAAGTGGATCAGATGCTCCTGCATTTTCCGATGACTGCGCCGTGGCAGCAAATTCTGACAGAAAACCAGCGACTCTTTTTGACGCACGGACACCTTTTTGGCCCGCAAAATATGCCGGCGCTCAATGCGGGCGATGTTCTGGTTTATGGGCATACTCATCTGCCGGTTGCTGAGCGGCGCGAGGATATCTATCATTTCAATCCCGGCTCGGTAAGCATCCCGAAAGGGGGCTTTGCGGCAAGTTACGGGATTCTGGATGATAATGTTCTCAGCGTAATGGCACTCAATGATCAAAGTGTTATTGCACAGGTCGAGATTAATCCGTAATTTACCCCACAAACATAAACGCGCCGTAAGAGCGCCAGAAAAAAGAAGGTTTCCTGATGGTGGAACAGCGTCGTTTGGCAAGTACTGAATGGGTGGATATTGTGAATGAAGACAACGAAGTCATTGCACAGTCCAGCCGGGAACAAATGCGAGCGCAACGCTTACGCCATCGTGCAACGTATATCGTTGTGCATGATGGTATGGGCAAAATTCTGGTTCAACGTCGCACTGAGACAAAAGATTTTTTGCCCGGCATGCTGGATGCCACCGCAGGCGGTGTGGTTCAGGCTGACGAGCAGATGCTGGAATCAGCGCGTCGTGAAGCAGAAGAGGAACTGGGGATTGCGGGCGTGCCGTTTGCCGAGCATGGTCAGTTTTACTTTGAAGACCAGAACTGTCGCGTATGGGGTGGGTTGTTTAGCTGCGTTTCCCACGGACCGTTTGCGCTTCAGGAAGATGAGGTCAGTGAAGTTTGCTGGTTGACGCCGGAAGAAATTACCGCGCGCTGCGACGAATTTACACCGGACTCCCTGAAAGCCCTGGCGCTGTGGATGACCCGCAACGCCAAGAATGAAGGGGCGAAAGCCGAAAAGCAGGAAGAAGCTGAGTAAACTCTGTTCATCCGGCCTACTGCGTCGAGAAATCGAGTAGGCCGGACGCACACTTTTTAATGGTAACCCATCATCTGCGCGCCAATCACCACCACGCTGGACATAATAAACAGCAGTCCCAACAGCGTAGCACCTACCTTCAGCCAGTTACGAAAATCCACCCGACAAACGCCTAACGTAGCCATCAGAGATGCTGACGTCGGATAGATAATATGACTGAATCCGTCGCCAAACTGGAAGGCCAGGACCGTGACCTGACGGTTTACGCCAACCAGATCGCCCAGCGGTGCCAGTAGCGGCATGGTTAACGCAGCCTGACCAGAGCCGGAAGTGACGAAGAAATTAAATACTGCCTGGAACAATAGCATAAACCACGCCGCGATGGCGTTATCCAGCCCGCTGATGCCATTGGCAATGCTGTGCAGCAGAGTGTTTAACACGCTGGCTTCACCCGCCTCTCCATTACCGACCAGCAGTAAAATGCCTTTGGCAAAACCAACCAGCAGGGCAGGGGCAATCATCATTCGTGCACCCTCAGTGAATGAGGAGGCCATGATGTTGACCGTCATGCCGTTGAGCCGGAACACGACGCCGATAATGCCAATCACCAGACCCATCGTGAAGAACTGACTGGCGATCTCAGGAATAAACCACGCGTTGACGATAACGCCCCAGACAACCCAAATCATCACCGCGGTCAGCACCAGTAGCACTAACCAGTCGCCCAGCGTGAAGCGTCGTTCCACGACCTCGTCCTGCTGCTCGCGAAAGAAGCGGTCGGATTCATGTACCCGGGACAAAAGCGGATTCTTTTTGATACGCGCCGCATAGGCCAGCGTGAAGGTCAGCCCGATTAGTGTAGCGATCACCCAGACCACGATGCGTAGCCCGGAACCAGAGAGCACCGGTACTCCCGCAATACCTTGCGCGACCACCACGCAAAATGGGTTCATCCATGAGCTGGCGAAACCAATCTGAGTCGCGATATAGGTAACCAGAACGGTGGTGATACTGTCGTAACCTAGCCGTACCATCAAAGGCGCGATGATAATGGCAAAGGCAACAGCCTCTTCCCCCATGCCAAACACCGCGCCGCCTAAGGAGAAGAGAATAAACAGCACTGGGATAAACAGGACCTCGTTGCCCCGCGTATGGCGAATGAGCGCCAGGATGCCGTTATCAATGGTGCCGGTACGCATAACGATGCCGAATGCGCCGCCAATGACCAGCATAAACATAATGATGCCCACAGCAGTGCCGAATTTCGAGCCGGAGGTTAATCCTTCAAACGGGAAATTCATCAGGCCTGGGCGTTCATCTCCGGTGGTGAATAACTGCACCCGGTGATACTGCTCTTCACCTGCGTCGTTGGTCAGAATACGAAAGGAATGGGGGTCAACCACCTTACGGGTTTTGGTTTGTCCATCAACCTGATACTGAACTTCCTGGCTATCGAACATCCCGACGGGAACAACCCATGTTGCCAGACTGGTTAAAATGGCGACGAAAAAAATAATCACCAGCGTGTCGGGCATCGCCCATTTTTTAGCTGGCTGTGATTCTGTTACTGCTGACATGAAAGACTATCCCTGTTGCAACGCAAAAGAGAGTAAGTATGCGAACAGAAGAATGGTTATTCATTGATGCAGCGCATTCAGGCAAATATTTCAGATTATGCCAAAGGGGAAACAGACATAAAAAAACCGGAAATATCAGCTATTTCCGGTTTGATAAGCAGATGTGTTGCCGGATAAGAGATCCGGCACACTCGGCAGATTACTGCTGCTGCTGGGAAGACTGGATCGCGGTCAGTGCGATGGTGTAGACGATATCGTCTACCAGCGCGCCACGAGACAGGTCGTTCACCGGCTTGCGCATACCCTGCAGCATCGGCCCGATGGAGATCAGGTCGGCAGAACGCTGTACCGCTTTGTAGGTGGTGTTACCGGTGTTCAGATCCGGGAAGATGAACACGGTAGCGCGACCTGCAACCGGAGAGTTCGGCGCTTTGGATTTTGCTACGTCAGCCATAACGGCGGCGTCGTACTGCAGCGGACCGTCGATCATCAGGTCAGGACGTTTTTCCTGCGCCAGACGGGTTGCTTCGCGAACTTTCTCTACGTCGCTACCTGCACCAGAAGTACCGGTGGAGTAAGAGAGCATCGCTACGCGCGGTTCGATACCGAAGGCAATTGCGGAATCAGCGGATTGAATCGCGATTTCTGCCAGCTGCTCTGCGGTCGGATCCGGGTTGATCGCGCAGTCGCCGTAAACGTAAACCTGATCCGGCAGCAGCATGAAGAACACGGAAGACACCAGGGAGCTACCCGGCGCAGTTTTGATCAGCTGCAGCGGCGGACGGATGGTGTTCGCGGTGGTGTGTACTGCACCAGAAACCAGGCCGTCAACGTCGTCTTGCTCCAGCATCAGGGTACCGAGAACCACGTTGTCTTCCAGCTGTTCGCGGGCAACGGTTTCGGTCATACCTTTGTTTTTACGCAGTTCGACCAGGCGAGCAACGTAGCTTTCGCGAACCACATCTGGATCAACGATTTCTACGCCAGCGCCCAGTTCAACGCCCTGAGAGGCTGCAACGCGGGTGATCTCATCCGGGTTACCCAGCAGTACGCAGGTTGCGATACCACGTTCAGCACAGATGGCTGCTGCTTTAACGGTACGCGGT
This sequence comes from Citrobacter sp. Cpo103, assembly GCF_030332605.1. Taxonomy (NCBI): domain Bacteria; kingdom Pseudomonadati; phylum Pseudomonadota; class Gammaproteobacteria; order Enterobacterales; family Enterobacteriaceae; genus Citrobacter; species Citrobacter sp. Cpo103. The sequence goes on from NZ_JAOWHO010000029.1 coordinate 269,107, forward strand.
TCGTCGCCTTCCGGCAGAACAACGCGTTTGCCCGCTTTGCGCGCCAGCTCGGTCAACTGGTAACGGAACGCTGGCGGAGACAGACGACGGCTGCGCTCAGAGGTCGCAGTCAGGGATTCAATCCAGTCAGCGTTGATGTAGTTAGCAACGTATTCCTGGACTTTCTCAATGCGCTCGTGATCGTCAACCGGAACTTCCAGGTTGAAGCTCTGCAGGCTCAGAGAGGTCTGCCAGGTGTTGGTGTTTACCATGAATACCGGCAGGCCGGTTTCAAATGCACGTTCGCACAGTTTAGTGATGCGCGCGTCCATTTCGTAGCCGCCAGTCAGCAGCAGGGCACCGATTTCCACGCCGTTCATGGCCGCCAGGCATGCTGCAACCAGCACGTCAGGACGATCTGCGGAAGTTACCAGCAGGGAGCCTGCGCGGAAGTGTTCCAGCATGTGCGGAATGCTGCGTGCGCAGAACGTCACAGACTTCACGCGACGGGTGTTGATATCGCCTTCGTTAACGATGGTGGCGTTCAGGTGACGCGCCATATCGATTGCACGAGTAGCGATCAGATCGAAGCTCCATGGCACCGCGCCCAGAACCGGCAGCGGGCTGGATTCTTGCAGTTTAGCCGGATCAACTTTGATCACTTTCGCTTTGGAAGAGTCGTCGAAAATCTCGGACAGATCCGGGCGAGTACGGCCCTGCTCATCAACCGGTGCGTTCAGTTTGTTAACGATTACGCCGGTGATGTTGGTGTTTTTCGCGCCGCCGAAGCTGCTGCGAGTCAGTTCAATACGCTCGTTCAGCTGTTCTGGGGTGTCGGTACCCTGAGACATAACGAAGACGATTTCCGCGTTCAGCGTTTTCGCGATTTCGTAGTTCAGGGACTGCGCGAACTGATGTTTACGGGTTGGGACCAGGCCTTCAACCAGTACAACTTCAGCGTCTTTGGTGTTCGCGTGGTAGTTCGCGATGATCTCTTCCATCAGCACATCTTTCTGATTGCTGGACAGCAGAGATTCAACGTGGCTCATCTTCAGCGGCTCAGCGGCTGGCAGAGAAGAGTTAGCGCGGACGATGCTGGTAGTCTGGTCTGGCGCATCGCCACCGGCACGCGGTTGAGCAATCGGCTTAAAGACGCTCAGACGAACGCCTTTGCGTTCCATTGCGCGGATCACGCCAAGGCTGACGCTGGTCAGGCCGACGCTGGTTCCGGTAGGGATCAGCATAATAATACGGGACACGGTTTATCCTCTTTCGTTACCGCCAATTTAGACGGGTTACAAAACAGCACCGCCAGCTAGGCTGGCGGTGTGAAATCAGGCAGTCAGGCGGCTCGCGTCTTGCGCGATAACCAGTTCTTCGTTGGTTGGGATAACCAGCGCAGGACGGGTACCTTCTTTGTTGATGAAACCAGATTTGCCGAAACGTGCGGCCAGGTTACGTTCGTGGTCAACTTCAAAGCCCAGAACGCCCAGTTTGCCCAGAGACAGTTCACGAACCATCGCTGCGTTTTCACCGATACCACCGGTGAAGACAACTGCATCCAGACGACCATCCATCAGCGCAGTGTAAGAACCGATGTATTTCGCCAGACGGTGGCAGTAAACGTCCATTGCACGTTTAGCGTCTTCTTTAGTAGCGTAGTTATCTTCAACATAACGGCAGTCGCTGGTGACTTCGGTCAGACCCAGCAGGCCGGACTCTTTGGTCAGCATTTTGTTGATCTGGTCAACGCTCATGCCCAGGGTATCGTGCAGGTGGAAGATGATCGCCGGGTCGATGTCACCGGAACGTGTACCCATCACCAGACCTTCCAGTGGGGTCAGACCCATGGAGGTATCAACACATTTACCGTTACGGATAGCAGATACAGAACCGCCGTTGCCCAGGTGGCAAGTGATGATGTTCAGCTCTTCAACCGGTTTGTTCAGTACTTTTGCCGCTTCCTGAGTGACGAAGAAGTGGCTGGTACCGTGTGCGCCGTAACGACGAACGCCGTGTTCTTTGTAGAGGCTGTACGGCAGAGCATAGAGGTAAGACTCTTCCGGCATAGTCTGATGGAACGCGGTGTCGAATACAGCCACGTTTTTGTCTTTCAGATTAGGGAAGGATTTCAGCGCTTCTGCGATACCGATCAGGTGAGCCGGGTTATGCAGCGGTGCGAAAGAGGCAGAATCTTTGATGCCCTGAATAACAGAATCATCGATAACCACGGAGCTGGTGTACTTCTCGCCGCCGTGTACGATACGGTGACCAATAGCGGTCAATTGCGCAGACAATTCTGGTTTTTGTGCCAGAATAGTGTTAACGATAAAGTTCAGCGCTTCACTGTGAGCGGCGCCTGCACCTAAAGCCGCTTCTTGTTTACCGCCGTCCATTTTCCACTTGATACGTGCTTCTGGGAGATGGAAACATTCGGCTAAACCAGAGAGGTATTCTTCACCGTTTACTGCATCGATGATGGCAAATTTCAGTGAGGAGCTACCGCAGTTCAGAACCAGTACTAACTTACTCGACATGGAAGTACCTATTTATGATACGTGGCTAAAAAAACGTCAGGGAGTCATAGAGCGTAGCGCATGATGACACCGACGTTTATGATTAACATCATGCGCCATAGTCTTTTTGGGCACGATGGAATAAATACCTTTGAGTCTATGTCATTTTGCGTATTTTTCAGGCAATGGCATAATGTATGCCAATTTGACGACTCAATGATTTTGGACTACAGGCCTTACAGGCCGGCACAGGATACCTGAATGTGGGTATCAAAGACAAAATGTTTTGAACGATGTCCCTTGTAGTTGTTGTTTTGCACAAATTTTTTAATTTTTATATGTGAAGTTGAGGTAACCGCCATGTCGACACCGGATAATCGCTCCGTCAATTTTTTTAGCTTGTTTCGCCGGGGGCAGCACTATGCAAAGACGTGGCCAATGGAAAAGCGCCTTGCGCCCGTGTTTGTTGAGAACCGCGTGATCCGCATGACGCGTTACGCGATCCGTTTTATGCCGCCTATCGCCGTCTTCACCTTATGTTGGCAAATTGCGTTAGGGGGGCAGTTGGGCCCGGCCGTGGCGACTGCGCTGTTTGCGCTTAGCCTGCCGATGCAGGGGATGTGGTGGCTGGGAAAACGTTCTGTAACGCCGCTGCCGCCTTCAATTCTCAATTGGTTCTACGAAGTTCGGGGTAAATTGCAAGAAGCTGGGCAGGCGCTCTCTCCGGTAGAAGGAAAGCCGGATTACCAGGCGCTGGCTGACACGCTTAAGCGCGCCTTCAAACAACTGGATAAAACTTTCCTTGATGATTTGTAATTGACCCCTGATTACGCATATAAAAGAAGGCACATGATGCCTTCTTTTTTTTCATCGCAGTAGTAGTGATACAGGAGTCCCAAATGGAAATGACCAACGCTCAACGTCTGATTTTGTCGAATCAGTACAAAATGATGACTATGCTCGATCCAACTAACGCCGAGCGTTATCGTCGTTTGCAGACGATTATTGAACGCGGTTACGGCTTGCAGATGCGTGAGCTGGATCGTGAGTTTGGTGAGCTGACGGAAGAAACCTGTCGTACGATTATCGATATTATGGAGATGTATCACGCATTACATGTGTCCTGGACTAATCTTAAGGATGCACAGGCTATTGATGAGCGTCGCGTGACCTTCCTCGGTTTTGACGCTGCAACGGAAGCCCGTTTCCTCGGGTATGTTCGTTTTATGGTCAATGTGGAAGGTCGTTACACCCACTTTGATGCGGGTACGCATGGCTTCAACGCCCAGACCCCAATGTGGGAAAAATATCAGCGTATGCTGAATGTTTGGCACTCTTGCCCGCGTCAGTATCACCTGAGCTCGAATGAAATTAACCAAATCATTAATGCCTGAGGGGGCGAGCGTGCAGTGCAAAGGTTTTCTGTTTGATCTGGATGGAACGCTGGTCGATTCCTTACCCGCAGTAGAGCGTGCGTGGTGCAACTGGGCCGATCGCTTCGGCCTCGATCACGCCGAGGTACTCGGCTTTATTCATGGTAAGCAGGCCATTACCTCCCTGCGACACTTTATGGTGGGCAAATCTGAGGCAGAGATCGCCGCGGAGTTTACCCGTCTGGAGCAGATCGAAGCGACGGAAACCGCCGGGATCACCGCGCTGCCGGGGGCTGTTGATTTACTCAACCATCTCAATAAAGCGGGTATTCCATGGGCGATTGTGACCTCCGGCTCCATGCCGGTCGCACGGGCGCGCCATCGTGTTGCTGGGCTTCCTGCTCCTGAAGTGTTTGTCACCGCCGAGCGGGTAAAGAGAGGGAAACCAGAACCAGACGCGTATCTGTTAGGCGCTCAGCTTCTGGGCCTGGCACCGCAGGAATGTGCAGTGGTGGAAGATGCCCCCGCCGGGGTGCTTTCAGGACTGGCGGCTGGGTGTCATGTCATCGCGGTTAACGCGCCAGCGGATACGCCGCGTCTGGACGAGGTGGATTTTTCGCTGACCAGTCTGGAGCATATTTCTGTGACCAAACAACCCAACGGAAATGTGGTCGTTATAAGAAATACCTGATCATGATTTAGCCCCAGATTGTTGGGGCTTTTTTATGGCAGAATCAGTCCATCCCTCTCATTTAACAAGGATATGTTGTGAACGGTGAATTGATATGGGTTCTCTCATTGCTGGCGATTGCCGTCGTCTTGTTTGCAACTGGCAGAGTGCGTATGGACGCGGTCGCTTTGCTGGTCATTATTGCCTTTGTTCTGAGCGGAACATTGAGCATCACAGAGGCTTTTTCCGGGTTCAGCGATCCTAACGTTATTTTGATAGCGGCTTTATTCATTATCGGCGACGGCCTGGTGCGTACCGGCGTGGCGACGGTAATGGGTGCCTGGCTGGTGAAGGTCGCCGGTAGCAGTGAAGTCAAAATGCTGGTGTTGCTGATGATAACCGTAGCCGGACTTGGTGCCTTCATGAGTTCGACCGGTGTGGTCGCCATCTTTATTCCGGTTGTCTTAAGCGTTTCCATGCGCATGCAAATTTCCCCCTCACGCCTGATGATGCCATTGAGCTTTGCCGGATTGATAAGCGGCATGATGACGCTGGTGGCAACGCCGCCGAACCTGGTCGTCAACAGTGAATTGTTACGTGAAGGACTTAACGGTTTTAGCTTTTTTAGCGTAACCCCACTGGGGCTGGTGGTGTTGGTTCTCGGCATAATTTATATGCTGGTGATGCGTTTTATGCTGAAAGGCGAAGACTCCGGGCAGCCGGGAGACGGCTGGAAGCGCCGGACCTTTCGCGACCTGATTAAAGAATATCGCCTGACAGGACGTGCTCGTCGCCTGGCGATTCGCCCGGGTTCTCCCATGATTGGCCAACGTCTGGATGACCTGAAATTGCGTGAGCGCTACGGGGCAAACGTGATTGGTGTTGAACGCTGGCGGCGTTTTCGCCGCGTGATTGTTGATGTTAACGGGGTTTCTGAGTTCCGTGCCCGTGACGTATTGCTGATCGATATGTCAGCGGCCGACGTTGACCTGCGTGAATTTTGCAGCGAGCAACTGTTGGAGCCAATGGTGCTGCGTGGCGAATACTTCTCTGAGCAGGCGCTTGATGTGGGTATGGCCGAGATTTCATTGATCCCTGAATCGGAATTGATCGGCAAAACGGTACGGGAAATCGCCTTTCGCACACGTTATGGTCTGAATGTCGTCGGACTGAAGCGTGATGGTGCGGCGCTGGACGGGGCGGTCGTCAATGAGCCGCTGCTGATGGGCGATATTATTCTGGTGGTGGGTAACTGGAAACTCATCACTTTGTTGGGGCAAAAAGGGCGCGATTTCGTGGTGCTGAATATGCCCGTGGAAGTTAGTGAAGCCTCCCCGGCGCACAGCCAGGCGCCGCATGCGATTTTCTGTCTGGTGCTGATGGTCGCGTTAATGCTCACCGATGAAATTCCTAATACGGTTGCCGCGATTATCGCCTGTTTGCTGATGGGAAAATTCCGTTGCATTGATGCCGAAAGCGCCTATAAAGCCATTCACTGGCCAAGTATTATTTTGATTGTCGGAATGATGCCCTTTGCGCTGGCATTACAGAAAACGGGCGGTGTTGATCTGGTGGTTAAAGGGTTAATAGACGTTGGTGGAGGGTACGGCCCGTATATGATGCTGGGCTGCCTGTTCGTGCTGTGCGCGACCATTGGGTTATTTATCTCTAACACTGCGACGGCGGTACTGATGGCGCCGATTGCGCTGGCGGCAGCAAAGTCTATGGGCGTTTCGCCGTATCCTTTTGCGATGGTGATTGCGATGGCGGCTTCCGCAGCCTTTATGACGCCAGTTTCTTCACCGGTAAACACACTGGTGCTCGGGCCGGGTAACTACAGCTTTAGCGATTTCGTAAAAATTGGCGTGCCGTTTACCATCATTGTGATGGTGGTGTGCGTGGTGATGATCCCGATGCTGTTTCCGTTTTGATTTTTATGTGCCGGATGGCGGCTAACGCCTTATCCGGCCTACAAAGGTAACGTTGTCGCAAACTTACAATGGAGAATCCTGACTGATTTCATCTAATGAGAGGTGAAAACTCGGGACGAACACGTCCATAAAGTAGTCCATCTCTTCGCTTCGTCGTGACTCCAGCGTTTTTTCCAGACGTGTTTTCGCCAGCAGAAATTCGTTGTTACCGGCGGAGAGTTCTTCCAGGCACTTCAGATACGCGCACAGGGCATCGGCCTGTTTAACAATCGACCTCTCTTCTTCGCTTAAGGCATGTTCATCAATGAGTGGCGCAAAAATATCGCGCAGCTCATCAGGAACCATATCGACCAGTTTTTGTTGGGCAATTTTCTCTATCGCTTTATATTCCTGAGCAATCTGCGAGTTAAAATATTTCACTGGGGTAGGGAGATCGCCGGTTAACACCTCTGACGCATCGTGATACATCGCCAGCAGGGCAATACGCTCAGCATTAACCTGACCACCAAATTTACGGTTTTTAATTGCGGCCAGCGCATGGGCAACCATGGCAACCTGCAGACTGTGTTCGGACACGTTTTCGGTGCGCACGTTGCGCATCAGCGGCCAGCGGTTAATGAGTTTCAGACGGGAGAGGTGGGCAAAAAAGTGGCTCTGCTTCATAACGACCCTTACTCAGTGACTTCAGTAACGGTATTTTGCGCAGAGAGTGCTACCGGATGCAAACCCGGCAGCACTTTGCGTGGTTACAGCTGGCGATACCCTGACAGGAAACGCTCAAATTTACTCAGCGACATTTCGATATCGTCAATACGCGGTAGCGTGACGATGCGGAAATGATCCGGCCACGGCCAGTTGAATGCCGTCCCCTGGACCAGCAGTACTTTTTCCTGCAACAGGAAGTCGAGTACCATCTTCTGGTCGTCATGAATATTGAAGCGTTTAGCATCAATTTTCGGGAACATATACAGCGCACCGCGCGGTTTTACGCAAGAGACGCCGGGGATGTCATTAAGCAGTTCCCAGGCGCGGTTACGTTGCTCATACAGACGTCCGCCAGGCATGATGAATTCGCTGATGCTCTGATATCCACCCAGTGCGGTTTGAATGGCATGTTGTGCCGGAACGTTGGCACACAGGCGCATAGAAGCCAGCATCTCAAGGCCTTCGATATACCCTTTGGCATGTTTCTTCGGTCCGTTCAGTACCATCCAGCCCTGGCGGAAACCGGCAACACGATAGGTTTTTGACAGGCCGTTAAAGGTAATAGTCAGCAGGTCAGGGGCCATTGCCGCAATCGAGTGGTGTTCGGCGTCATCGTAAAGAATTTTGTCGTAAATCTCGTCCGCAAAGATGATGAGATTGTTTTGGCGGGCAATCTCAACAATCTCCATCAGCAGCTCTTTAGAATACACCGCGCCAGTAGGGTTGTTTGGGTTGATGATGACGATCCCACGGGTACGCGGCGTAATTTTGGCGCGGATATCATCCAGGTCCGGGAACCAGTCTGACGATTCGTCACACAGGTAGTGCACGGCATTACCACCAGAGAGCGAAACCGCCGCCGTCCACAGTGGATAATCAGGTGCAGGAACCAGCATTTCGTCCCCACTGTTTAGCAATGCCTGCATGGCCTGCACAATCAATTCAGATACGCCGTTACCGATATAGATATCTTCCACGGTTACGTCGCGCATCCCACGGGCCTGGTAATGCTGCATGATTGCTTTGCGGGCTGAATAAAGGCCTTTGGAATCGCAATATCCTTGCGCAGTTGGCAAATTGCGGATCACATCCACCAAAATTTCATCTGGCGCTTCAAACCCGAAAGGCGCAGGGTTGCCGATGTTCAGTTTCAGAACTTTGTTGCCTTCTTCTTCCAGGCGCTTTGCTTCCTTCAGAACCGGGCCGCGAATGTCATAACAGACGTTTTCTAATTTGCTGGATTTTTCAATGGGGGACATGAACGTTGACCTTTTTAGCTGTGAATGCCACTCCCTGCCGTGGAAGTCAGCCCAGCACAATGTACTCCCACGACGGTGAGTTTTGAAGGGTCTCTAGTAGAAGATTTTGGAAAGCAGGAGGATTATAATTCACTGTTAATAACTAAATAATATGATTTTTGTAGAGTAATAATCTGGGTTGTTGGGTTTTTTTGTGGTTTATATTTTGCTTTGTTAGTGTGGGTGTGGTGATTTGTCTGGCCTAAAAAAGTTAGGCCTGTAAAGAAAAAGGTAGTCGAGATCTCAGCTGAATGGCGTATTTCGAAAATACTGAGGTTTTGCCTGCGAAATCTGTTATCGGTCTGATCCCTGCGTGATGCGGTGTGAATCCATTGTTAAGCATAATTAATGAATTGAGAGATTCTTAATTAATTATTATTTATTATTTAAACGACATCAAATTGAGTGGGCCAATAATACGAAAACCGTTGCACTGACATAACACCAATTTGCCCGGAATTATTCGCGATAACACTTATGAATATAGTGGTTTTAGGTTAAGATAACTCCTATGAAATGGTGTGTAGTACGAATTTTACGATAATTCAAATGTTTGTTGGTTGTTCCTAACATCCTGAAAAGTTAGTTTTTAATGTGTAAATTATTGTTCGTTAACTATTTTTTAAATTTACAAAATTTACATGTTTCCCATTAGTCAGAATCATCCAGCAGCTAAAAATACGGCTCTTTCTCGTTGCTATATTCCGATGAATATCACGGGTATTAAAATAGCTCAGAAAGAGAATTGTTTCGTTTGTTAAACCAAATACATCCTTATTTTCACTTGGTTACACTAAGCGAAACTGAAGGGAGGCACATTACAAATGGAGTTGTTTGATTCTGAATGCACAGCATTAACCCGGTATGACCCGCGAGTAAGTGAAAAACTATGATAAATGCAAATCGTCCGATAATTAACCTCGACCTCGATCTGCTGAGAACCTTTGTTGCTGTTGCCGACCTGAATACCTTTGCGGCTGCGGCAGCTGCGGTATGTCGAACTCAGTCTGCGGTAAGTCAGCAAATGCAGCGTCTTGAACAACTTGTGGGGAAAGAGTTGTTCGCGCGCCATGGACGCAACAAACTGCTGACCGAACATGGTATCCAGTTGTTGGGTTACGCCAGGAAAATACTGCGATTTAATGATGAGGCATGCTCATCATTGATGTTTAACAATCTTCAGGGGGTGTTAACTATCGGTGCTTCTGATGAATCCGCCGATACCATACTCCCTTTTCTGCTTAACCGTATAAGTTCGGTTTATCCGAAACTTGCACTGGATGTCAGAGTGAAACGCAACGCCTACATGGTGGAGATGCTTAAGTCGCAAGAAGTGGATTTAGTGGTCACCACTAACCGACCTGGCGATTTTGAGTGCCTGAATTTGCGAACTTCACCGACGCACTGGTATTGCGCAGCCGAATATATCCTGCAAAAAGGGGAACCGGTGCCGTTAGTTCTGCTGGATGATCCCAGCCCGTTTCGCGATATCGTGCTGGCGACGTTGAATGCAGCACAGATCCCGTGGCGTCTGGCCTATGTCGCTTCAACATTGCCTGCGGTCCGCGCGGCGGTAAAAGCAGGGCTGGGCGTTACTGCCCGTCCTGTCGAAATGATGAGCCCTGATTTACGCGTACTGGGTGCGGCAGACGGATTGCCACCTCTGCCTGATACCGAGTATCTGCTGTGCAGCGATCCGGCCACGCAAAATGAATTAGCTCAGGTTATCTTTAAGTCGATGCAGACATATCAAAATCCTTGGCAATACAATCAGTTTACCCCTGAAGGGGGAGATGACTCGCTGATTGTTGAAGGCGACTTTGAGTAAAGCGTCACAAAAAAACGTTTTAAAATGTAAGTGTAAAAAAGAGCCACTGATGATGAAAAAACATCCAGCGGCTCTTTTTTTATGCAAATATTACTGCTTTCTGTTCATTCATATACTAAAACTTAACAAAATCAGCAGGTAAAAAAACTGACTGACAATAGGATGAAAAATAATCAGCTGAGTTGTTAAATGTTTCCATGTTAAAAAACTAGAGAAATTGTTGCTGTTTTTTATGGTGAATTAACAAAAGCGTGTCACAGATCAAGAAAATACTCCCATTTAGGGGGAGGCATCTGGGTGAATTCCTGTCAAAATAGACGTGTATTATCTTTTTTACTTCACTACGGACACGATTCAACAACATTAAAAATGACCGATGATGCAATCGAAATAGGTCTAAAGAGCACTTTATGTTAATGAAGTTGGAACAGTGTAAAATAATGTGAGGAAACTTTTGTTAAAGTTGACAAAAGGTTATAGAAAGGAGTAAAAAACCCCATCAATTAGCTGTATAAAATGATTTTTCACAGTGATTGTAAGGTTTTTTTTATTCCTCCCCATGAATCGATGTGGCGTTCATCTGCCGAAAAGAGCAGAGAATTTGGCGCTACTTTTGATGAGTAAGCAATGAGTATGTCAACATCCACTGAAATCATCGCTCATCACTGGGCATTCGCTATCTTTCTTATCGTTGCCATTGGCCTGTGCTGCCTGATGCTCGTCGGCGGCTGGTTTTTAGGGGGTCGCGCACGCGCGAGATCTAAAAACGTGCCGTTTGAATCAGGTATCGACTCGGTCGGCACCGCCCGCCTGCGCCTGTCTGCCAAGTTTTATCTGGTAGCCATGTTCTTCGTTATCTTCGACGTTGAAGCGCTGTATCTGTTCGCATGGTCAACTTCTATCCGTGAAAGCGGCTGGATTGGCTTTGTGGAAGCTGCAATTTTTATTTTTGTGTTACTGGCAGGTCTGGTTTATCTGGTGCGTATTGGCGCGCTGGACTGGACGCCCGCGCGTTCACGCCGCGAGCGTATGAACCCGGAAACGAACAGTATCGCTAATCGTCAACGCTAACCGCGAGGCATTAAGATGGATTATACGCTCACCCGCATAGATCCTAACGGTGAGAACGACCGTTACCCCCTGCAAAAACAGGAGATCGTAACCGACCCCCTGGAACAAGAAGTTAACAAAAACGTGTTCATGGGCAAACTGCATGACATGGTTAACTGGGGCCGTAAAAACTCAATTTGGCCATATAACTTTGGCCTTTCCTGCTGCTACGTTGAGATGGTGACCTCGTTTACCGCCGTGCACGATGTGGCCCGTTTTGGTGCGGAAGTACTGCGTGCATCGCCGCGTCAGGCTGACCTGATGGTCGTAGCCGGAACCTGCTTTACCAAAATGGCGCCAGTTATTCAGCGCCTCTACGATCAGATGCTGGAACCGAAATGGGTTATTTCCATGGGCGCATGCGCCAACTCCGGCGGTATGTACGACATCTATTCTGTAGTGCAGGGCGTTGATAAATTTATTCCGGTCGATGTGTACATCCCGGGATGTCCGCCGCGCCCAGAAGCGTATATGCAGGCTCTGATGCTGCTGCAAGATTCCATTGGCAAAGAACGCCGTCCGCTCTCCTGGGTGGTTGGCGATCAGGGCGTTTATCGCGCCAATATGCAGTCAGAACGCGAGCGTAAACGCGGCGAACGTATTGCTGTAACGAATCTTCGTACACCAGACGAGATTTAATTTGCGCCTGTCGGCAGCAGCACTTCCTTCGCTTATCACTACATAAATAGCGCGAAGCACTGCCGACCACCACGGACCATTTGCAATGGTGAACAATATGACCGACTTAACCGCGCAAGACGCCGTATGGCAAACACGGGATCACCTTGATGACCCGGTCATTGGCGAACTGCGCAACCGTTTTGGGCCGGATGCCTTTACCGTTCAGGCGACTCGCACCGGGGTACCCGTTGTTTGGGTCAAGCGTGAACAATTACTGGAAGTTGGCGATTTCTTAAAGAGACTGCCGAAACCTTACGTCATGCTGTTTGACTTACACGGCATGGACGAACGTCTGCGTACGCACCGCGAAGGGTTACCTGCCGCGGATTTTTCCGTTTTCTATCACCTGATTTCCATCGAACGCAATCGCGATATCATGCTCAAGGTGGCTTTGTCTGAAAACGATCTGCGCGTACCGACCTTCACCAAACTGTTCCCGAACGCCAACTGGTACGAGCGTGAAACCTGGGAAATGTTTGGCATCGATATCGAAGGTCACCCGCACCTGACGCGTCTGCTGATGCCGCATACCTGGGAAGGTCACCCGCTGCGTAAAGACTACCCGGCGCGTGCGACCGAATTTGATCCGTTTGAGCTGACTAAAGCCAAACAGGATCTGGAAATGGAAGCGCTGACCTTCAAACCTGAAGATTGGGGTATGAAGCGTAGCACCGAAAACGAGGACTTCATGTTCCTCAACCTCGGTCCTAACCACCCGTCTTCTCACGGTGCTTTCCGTATTGTGCTGCAGCTTGATGGCGAAGAAATCGTCGACTGCGTACCTGACATCGGCTACCACCACCGTGGCGCTGAAAAGATGGGTGAACGTCAGTCCTGGCACAGCTACATTCCGTACACCGACCGTATTGAGTACCTCGGCGGCTGCGTAAACGAAATGCCTTACGTACTGGCCGTTGAGAAGCTGGCTGGTATCACCACGCCGGATCGCGTCAACGTGATTCGCGTGATGTTGTCCGAACTGTTCCGTATCAACAGCCACCTGCTGTACATCTCCACGTTCATTCAGGACGTCGGCGCGATGACCCCGGTATTCTTCGCCTTTACCGACCGTCAGAAAATCTATGACGTGGTGGAAGCGATCACCGGTTTCCGTATGCACCCGGCCTGGTTCCGTATCGGCGGTGTGGCACACGATCTGCCGCGCGGTTGGGACAAGCTGCTGCGTGACTTCCTCGACTGGATGCCAAAACGTCTGGATTCTTACGAGAAAGCCGCACTGCGTAACACCATTCTGAAAGGCCGTTCGCAGGGCGTTGCCGCTTACGGTAAGAAAGAAGCGCTGGACTGGGGTTGCACCGGTGCTGCGCTGCGCGCGACCGGTATTGATTTCGACGTGCGTAAAGCGCGTCCGTACTCTGGCTACGAAAACTTTGACTTTGAAGTCCCGGTTGGCGGCGGCGTGTCCGACTGCTATACCCGCGTGATGCTGAAAGTTGAAGAGCTGCGCCAGAGTCTGCGCATCCTTGAGCAGTGCCTCAATAACATGCCGGAAGGCCCGTTCAAAGCGGATCACCCGCTGACGACGCCGCCGCCGAAAGAGCGCACGCTGCAACATATCGAAACCCTTATCACCCACTTCCTGCAGGTTTCGTGGGGTCCGGTTATGCCGGCGAACGAGTCCTTCCAGATGGTGGAAGCGACTAAGGGTATCAACAGTTACTACCTGACCAGCGATGGCAGCACCATGAGTTACCGTACCCGTATCCGCACCCCGAGCTATGCGCACCTGCAGCAGATCCCGGTAGCGGTACGTGGCAGCCTGGTGTCCGACTTAATCGTCCATCTGGGTAGTATCGATTTTGTTATGTCAGATGTGGACCGCTAATTATGCACGAGAATCAACAACCACAAACCGAGGCTTTTGAGCTGAGTGCGGCTGAGCGTGAAGCGATTGAGCACGAAAAGCACCACTACGAAGACCCGCGTGCGGCGTCCATTGAAGCGCTGAAAATCGTTCAGAAACAGCGTGGCTGGGTGCCGGATGGGGCGATCTACGCGATCGCTGATGTGCTGGGTATTCCGGCAAGCGATGTAGAAGGTGTTGCCACGTTCTACAGCCAGATCTTCCGCCAGCCGGTAGGTCGCCACGTGATCCGCTATTGCGACAGCGTGGTGTGCCATATCAACGGCTACCAGGGGATTCAGGCCGCGCTTGAGAAAAAACTCAACATCAAGCCGGGGCAGACGACCTTTGATGGTCGCTTTACGCTGCTGCCGACCTGTTGCCTGGGGAACTGCGATAAAGGGCCAAATATGATGATCGATGAGGATACTCACGCTCACCTGACCCCGGAAGGCATTCCCGAACTACTGGAGCGGTATAAATGAAAGACATTATCCGTACTCCCGAAACCCATCCGCTGACCTGGCGTCTGCGTGATGACAAACAGCCGGTCTGGCTGGACGAATACCGTAGCAAGAACGGCTACGAAGGTGCGCGTAAGGCCCTGACCGGGCTGTCACCGGACGAAATCGTTAATCAGGTAAAAGACGCTGGCCTGAAAGGGCGCGGCGGCGCGGGCTTTTCCACCGGTCTGAAGTGGAGCCTGATGCCGAAAGACGAATCCATGAACATCCGTTACCTGCTGTGTAACGCCGATGAAATGGAGCCGGGCACCTATAAAGACCGTCTGCTGATGGAACAGCTGCCGCACCTGCTGGTGGAAGGCATGCTGATTTCCGCGTTTGCGCTGAAAGCGTACCGTGGTTACATCTTCCTGCGCGGTGAATATATCGAAGCAGCCGTGCATCTGCGTCGCGCGATCGCCGAAGCGACCGAAGCCGGTCTGCTTGGCAAAAACATCATGGGCACCGGTTTCGACTTCGAACTGTTTGTCCACACCGGGGCAGGGCGTTACATCTGCGGTGAAGAAACCGCGCTGATCAACTCCCTCGAAGGTCGCCGTGCTAACCCACGTTCCAAGCCGCCGTTCCCGGCAAGCTCTGGCGCATGGGGCAAACCGACCTGCGTAAACAACGTCGAAACCCTGTGTAACGTACCGGCTATCCTCGCGAACGGCGTGGAGTGGTACCAGAACATTTCGAAGAGCAAAGACGCGGGCACCAAGCTGATGGGCTTCTCTGGTCGCGTGAAGAATCCTGGCCTGTGGGAACTGCCTTTCGGTACTACCGCGCGTGAGATCCTCGAAGATTACGCGGGTGGCATGCGCGATGGACTGAAGTTCAAAGCCTGGCAGCCTGGCGGCGCAGGGACTGACTTCCTGACCGAAGCACACCTCGATCTGCCGATGGAATTCGAAAGCATTGGTAAAGCAGGTAGCCGTCTGGGCACCGCGCTGGCCATGGCTGTCGATCACGAGATTGGCATGGTTCCTTTGGTGCGTAACCTCGAAGAGTTCTTTGCCCGCGAGTCTTGCGGCTGGTGTACGCCGTGCCGTGACGGTCTGCCGTGGAGTGTGAAAATTCTGCGCGCGCTGGAGCGTGGCGAAGGCCAGCCAGGGGATATCGAGACACTTGAGCAACTGTGTCGTTTCCTCGGCCCGGGTAAAACCTTCTGTGCACACGCACCGGGCGCAGTGGAACCGCTGCAGAGCGCCATTAAATATTTCCGCGAAGAATTCGAAGCTGGCATCAAGCAGTCCTTCAGCAATACCCATCAGATTGGTGGTATTCAGCCGAACCTGTTGAAAGAGCGCTGGTGATTACAGGGTTAGCCCTGTGTCGCGATAAGAAATTCGATTAACGCTCGGTTACGACCGAGCCAACTGGAAGCATGCTGACTATGGCTACGATTCATGTAGACGGCAAAGAATATGAGGTCAACGGAGCGGACAACCTGCTGGAAGCTTGTCTGTCTCTCGGCCTTGATATTCCGTACTTTTGCTGGCACCCGGCGCTGGGAAGCGTCGGTGCTTGCCGCCAGTGTGCGGTGAAGCAATATCAAAACGCGGAAGACACGCGTGGTCGCCTGGTGATGTCTTGTATGACACCGGCCACCGAAGGCACCTTTATTTCTATTGATGACGAAGAAGCGAAACAGTTCCGCGAAAGCGTCGTGGAGTGGTTGATGACTAACCACCCGCACGACTGTCCGGTCTGTGAAGAGGGCGGCAACTGCCACCTGCAGGATATGACCGTCATGACCGGTCACAGCTTCCGTCGCTACCGCTTCACGAAGCGTACTCACCGTAACCAGGACCTGGGGCCGTTCATCTCTCACGAAATGAACCGCTGCATCGCCTGCTATCGCTGCGTACGTTACTACAAAGATTACGCCGATGGCGCGGATCTGGGCGTCTATGGCGCACATGACAACGTCTACTTCGGTCGCCCGGAAGACGGTACGCTCGAAAGCGAGTTCTCTGGTAACCTGGTAGAAATTTGCCCGACCGGCGTCTTCACTGATAAAACGCACTCCGAGCGTTATAACCGTAAATGGGACATGCAGTTTGCGCCGAGCATCTGCCAGCAGTGTTCCATCGGCTGTAACACCAGCCCGGGTGAACGCTACGGTGAACTGCGTCGTATCGAAAACCGTTATAACGGTACCGTTAACCACTACTTCCTCTGCGACCGTGGTCGTTTTGGCTATGGTTACGTGAACCTGAAAGACCGTCCACGTCAGCCGGTACAGCGTCGTGGCGATGACCTGATCACGCTGAACGCCGAGCAGGCGATGCAGGGCGCGGCAGATATTCTGCGTCAGTCGAAGAAAGTAATTGGTATCGGCTCCCCGCGCGCCAGCGTTGAAAGTAACTTCGCGCTGCGTGAACTGGTGGGTGCGGAAAACTTCTATACCGGTATCGCCCAGGGCGAGCAGGAACGTCTGCAACTGGCACTGAGCGTGCTGCGTGACGGCGGGATTCATACTCCGGCACTGCGCGAAATCGAATCTTATGATGCGGTTCTGGTGCTGGGCGAAGATGTCACCCAGACCGGCGCACGCGTTGCGCTGGCAGTGCGTCAGGCGGTGAAAGGTAAAGCGCGTGAAATGGCGGCGGCACAGAAAGTGGCTGACTGGCAGATCGCAGCAATCCTTAACATCGGCCAGCGTGCTAAGCACCCGCTGTTCGTTACCAACGTCGATAACACCCGTCTGGATGACATCGCCGCATGGACCTATCGTGCACCGGTTGAAGATCAGGCGCGTTTAGGTTTCGCTATCGCTCATGCGCTGGATAACAACGCTCCGGCGGTTGACGGTATCGACCGTGACCTGCAGAACAAAATTGACGTTATCGTTCAGGCACTGGCCGGGGCGAAGAAACCACTGATTATTTCCGGCACCAACGCTGGTAGCGCCGAAGTGATTCAGGCGGCTGCCAACGTGGCGAAGGCGCTGAAAGGCCGTGGCGCAGACGTTGGCATCACCATGATTGCTCGCTCTGTTAACAGCATGGGCCTGGGTATGATTGGCGGTGGTTCCCTTGACGATGCGCTGACCGAGCTGGAAACAGGTCGTGCTGACGCCGTTGTGGTGCTGGAGAATGACCTGCATCGCCATGCTTCAGCAACGCGTGTGAACGCTGCGCTGGCGAAAGCACCTCTGGTACTGGTCATTGACCATCAGCGTACGGCAATTATGGAAAACGCTCATCTGGTGCTTTCCGCCGCAAGCTTCGCCGAAAGCGATGGTACGGTGATTAACAACGAAGGCCGCGCCCAGCGTTTCTTCCAGGTTTATGATCCGTCCTACTACGACAGTAACACTATCATGCTGGAAAGCTGGCGCTGGCTGCATTCGCTGCACAGCACCGTGCAGAGCCGTGAAGTGGACTGGACGCAGCTCGACCACGTTATCGACGCGGTCGTTGAGAAGCTGCCGCAACTGGCGGGTATCAAAGATGCCGCGCCGGACGCAACCTTCCGTATCCGTGGACAGAAACTGGCACGTGAACCGCACCGCTACAGCGGTCGTACCGCAATGCGCGCCAACATCAGCGTACACGAACCGCGCCAGCCGCAGGACAAAGACACCATGTTCGCCTTCTCTATGGAAGGGAACAACCAACCGTCTGCGCCGCGTTCACAAATTCCGTTTGCCTGGGCTCCAGGCTGGAACTCCCCACAGGCGTGGAACAAGTTCCAGGATGAAGTGGGCGGTAAACTGCGTCATGGCGATCCGGGTGTGCGCCTGATCGAAGCTTCTGCGGATGGTCTGGATTACTTCACTACCGTTCCGGCGAGCTTCCAGGCTCAGGATGGTCAGTGGCGTATCGCGCCGTACTACCATTTGTTTGGCAGTGACGAAATGTCCCAGCGTGCGCCGGTCTTCCAGACCCGTATGCCGCAGCCGTACATCAAACTCAACCCGGCTGATGCCGCGAAGTTGGGTGTTAATGCCGGTACGCGCGTTTCTTTCAGCTACGATGGCAACACGGTTACATTGCCGGTTGAAATAGCCGAAGGATTAACGGCAGGGCAGGTTGGTTTGCCGATGGGTATGCCTGGCATCGCGCCGGTTTTGGCTGGTGCGCGTCTTGAGGATCTGCAGGAGGCACAACAATGAGTTGGATTACACCCGATCTGATTGAGATCCTGCTGAGCATTCTCAAAGCGGTCGTGATCCTGCTGGTGGTGGTCACCTGCGGGGCATTCATGAGCTTTGGCGAACGTCGTCTGCTGGGTCTGTTCCAGAACCGTTACGGACCGAACCGTGTTGGCTGGGGCGGTTCGCTCCAGCTGGTTGCGGATATGATCAAGATGTTCTTTAAAGAAGACTGGATCCCGAAATTCTCGGATCGCGTCATCTTTACCCTGGCACCGATGATCGCCTTCACCTCGCTGCTGCTGGCTTTCGCCATCGTGCCGGTGAGTCCGAACTGGGTGGTTGCTGACCTGAACATCGGGATCCTGTTCTTCCTGATGATGGCGGGCCTCGCGGTATACGCGGTACTGTTCGCCGGCTGGTCCAGTAACAACAAATACTCTTTGCTCGGTGCGATGCGTGCGTCTGCGCAGACGCTGAGCTATGAAGTGTTCCTCGGACTTTCCCTGATGGGCGTGGTGGCGCAGGCCGGTTCATTTAACATGACCGACATCGTCAACAACCAGGCTGATATCTGGAACGTTATTCCGCAGTTCTTTGGTTTTGTCACCTTTGCCATCGCGGGCGTGGCGGTGTGCCACCGTCACCCGTTTGACCAGCCAGAAGCCGAGCAAGAACTGGCCGACGGTTACCACATTGAATATTCCGGTATGAAATTCGGTCTGTTCTTCGTGGGTGAGTACATCGGTATCGTCACCATTTCTGCACTGATGGTTACCCTGTTCTTCGGTGGCTGGCATGGCCCGTTCTTACCGCCATTCGTCTGGTTCGCGCTGAAAACCGCGTTCTTCATGATGATGTTCATTTTGATTCGTGCGTCGTTACCGCGTCCTCGTTATGACCAGGTAATGTCCTTCGGCTGGAAAGTCTGTCTGCCGCTGACGCTCGTCAACTTGCTGGTAACGGCGGCTGTCATTCTCTGGCAGGCGCAATAAGGGACACAAAGACCATGACCTTAAAAGAATTGTTCGTAGGTTTCGGCACCCAGGTACGTAGTATCTGGATGATCGGCCTGCATGCGTTCGCGAAACGCGAAACGCAGATGTATCCGGAAGAGCCGGTCTATCTACCGCCCCGTTTTCGTGGTCGTATCGTTCTGACTCGTGATCCAGACGGTGAAGAGCGCTGCGTTGCCTGTAACCTGTGTGCGGTAGCGTGTCCGGTAGGCTGTATCTCTCTGCAAAAAGCAGAGACCAAAGACGGTCGCTGGTATCCGGAGTTTTTCCGCATTAACTTCTCACGCTGCATTTTCTGCGGCCTGTGCGAAGAAGCCTGTCCGACTACGGCTATTCAGCTGACTCCAGATTTCGAGCTGGGTGAGTACAAGCGCCAGGACCTGGTTTACGAGAAAGAGGATCTGCTGATCTCCGGTCCGGGCAAATACCCGGAATATAACTTCTACCGGATGGCAGGTATGGCAATCGACGGCAAAGATAAGGGCGAAGCAGAGAACGAAGCTAAGCCTATCGACGTCAAGAGCCTGTTACCGTAAGGAGAGGGGCAATGGAGTTCGCTTTTTATATCTGTGGCCTGATAGCCATTCTCGCAACCTTGCGGGTGATCACCCACACCAATCCGGTACACGCGTTGCTGTACCTGATTATTTCGCTGCTGGCGATTTCTGGGGTGTTCTTCTCGTTAGGCGCTTACTTCGCTGGTGCGCTGGAAATTATCGTCTACGCGGGCGCCATCATGGTGCTGTTCGTGTTCGTGGTGATGATGCTCAACCTTGGTGGTTCTGAAATTGAACAGGAACGTCAGTGGCTGAAACCGCAGGTGTGGATTGGTCCGGCGATTCTGTCGGCCATTATGCTGGTGGTTATTGTTTACGCCATTCTGGGCGTTAACGATCAGGGCATCGACGGCACGCCAATTAGCGCGAAAGCAGTCGGTATTTCCCTGTTCGGACCGTATGTACTGGCGGTTGAACTGGCTTCGATGCTGCTGCTGGCGGGTCTGGTTGTGGCCTTCCATGTGGGGCGCGAAGAGCGTTCTGGTGAAGTGCTGAGCAATCGCACCGACGACCGCGCGAAAAGAAAAACGGAGGAGCACGCATGATCCCCTTACAACATGGACTGATCCTCGCTGCGATCTTATTCGTGCTGGGCTTAACCGGTCTGGTTATCCGCCGCAATCTGCTGTTTATGCTGATTGGGCTGGAAATCATGATTAACGCCTCCGCGCTGGCCTTTGTGGTCGCCGGAAGCTACTGGGGCCAGACCGATGGTCAGGTGATGTATATTCTCGCCATCAGCCTTGCGGCTGCCGAAGCGAGCATTGGGCTTGCGCTGTTGCTGCAACTTCATCGCCGTCGCCAGAACCTGAACATCGATTCAGTAAGTGAGATGCGTGGATGAACATGCTTGCCTTAACCATTATTCTGCCATTTATTGGCTTTGTATTACTGGCGTTTTCTCGTGGTCGTTGGTCAGAAAATCTGTCCGCTACCGTGGGTGTCGGTTCGATCGGCCTGGCCGCGCTGGTGACTGCGTTTGTTGGCGTTGATTTCTTTGCCAATGGTCAGCAGGCTTACAGCCAGCCGCTGTGGACGTGGATGTCAGTCGGTGACTTCAACATCGGTTTTAACCTGGTGCTGGACGGCCTGTCGCTGACCATGCTCTCCGTGGTGACCGGCGTTGGTTTCCTGATCCACATGTTCGCTTCCTGGTATATGCGCGGAGAAGAGGGCTATTCTCGTTTCTTCGCCTACACCAACCTGTTTATCGCCAGCATGGTGGTTCTGGTACTGGCGGATAACCTGCTGC
The DNA here is from genome assembly GCF_030332605.1 of Citrobacter sp. Cpo103. Taxonomy (NCBI): domain Bacteria; kingdom Pseudomonadati; phylum Pseudomonadota; class Gammaproteobacteria; order Enterobacterales; family Enterobacteriaceae; genus Citrobacter; species Citrobacter sp. Cpo103. Next base: position 290,492 of record NZ_JAOWHO010000029.1, read on the forward strand.
TGATGTACCTCGGCTGGGAAGGCGTGGGCCTGTGCTCCTATCTTCTGATTGGTTTCTACTACACCGATCCGAAGAATGGCGCTGCGGCAATGAAAGCCTTCGTGGTAACCCGCGTTGGTGACGTATTCCTGGCGTTCGCGCTGTTCATCCTCTACAACGAGCTGGGCACGCTGAACTTCCGCGAAATGGTGGAACTGGCGCCTGCGCACTTTGCAGACGGTAACAACATGCTGATGTGGGCAACCCTGATGCTGCTGGGCGGTGCGGTCGGTAAATCTGCACAGCTGCCGTTGCAGACCTGGCTTGCTGATGCGATGGCCGGCCCGACGCCTGTCTCCGCGTTGATCCACGCCGCGACGATGGTTACCGCTGGTGTCTACCTGATAGCTCGTACGCACGGCCTGTTCCTGATGACGCCTGAAATCCTGCACCTGGTGGGGATTATCGGTGCTATCACTCTGGTGCTGGCGGGTTTTGCTGCGCTGGTACAGACCGACATCAAACGCGTTCTTGCGTACTCCACCATGAGCCAGATTGGTTATATGTTCCTGGCTCTCGGCGTACAGGCGTGGGACGCGGCGATTTTCCACCTGATGACGCACGCCTTCTTTAAAGCGCTGCTGTTCCTGGCATCCGGCTCGGTTATCCTGGCTTGCCACCACGAACAGAACATCTTCAAGATGGGCGGGCTGCGTAAGTCAATTCCGCTGGTGTATCTCTGCTTCCTGATCGGTGGTGCGGCGTTGTCGGCTCTGCCGCTGATTACCGCTGGCTTCTTCAGTAAGGATGAGATTCTGGCCGGTGCAATGGCGAATGGTCATATTAATCTGATGGTTGCAGGTCTGGTCGGTGCATTCATGACCTCTCTGTACACCTTCCGTATGATTTTCATCGTGTTCCACGGTAAAGAACAAATTCACGCTCACGCAGGGAAGGGGATTACCCATCATCTGCCGCTGATTGTGCTGATGATCCTGTCCACCTTCGTTGGCGCGCTGATTGTGCCGCCGCTGCATGGTGTACTGCCTGCGACGACAGAGCTTGAGCATGGTCGCGTCATGACGCTGGAAATTACCTCCGGTATCGTAGCGATTGCGGGCATCCTGATCGCAGCATGGCTGTGGCTGGGTAAACGCACGCTGGTGACGTCGATTGCGAACAGTGCGCCGGGCCGCCTGCTGGGTACCTGGTGGTATAACGCCTGGGGCTTCGACTGGCTGTACGACAAAGTGTTCGTTAAGCCGTTCCTGGGTGTTGCCTGGTTGCTGAAACGCGATCCGCTCAACTCAATGATGAACATTCCGGCGATCCTTTCCCGCTTTGCAGGTAAAGGCCTGCTGTTGAGCGAGAACGGTTATCTGCGCTGGTATGTTGCATCAATGAGCATCGGCGCCGTCGTTGTGCTGGCACTGTTGATGGTACTGCGTTGAGTTTGTTGGCTGGATGAACGATTGCCGGATGGCGCTGCGCTTATCCGGCCTACAAACCCAAAAATAATTTTTAGAATTCGTTGAAAATCTGTTCCTGATGTACAGGCGTCATCGGCGAAGTCAGACCGGAGACCGCCAGCGCAGAGCAACCGGAGCGTACTGAAGTACGTGAGGATTGCGAGCACTGCCGGGATTTGGGCTGACGAGTGAGATAGCCTGAGCAGGAGTAAATATAAGGGACATACTTAGCTATGTTATTACCCTGGTTGATATTAATTCCCTTTATCGGTGGCTTCCTGTGCTGGCAGACCGAACGCTTTGGCGTGAAGGTGCCGCGCTGGATCGCGCTGATTACCATGGGATTGACGCTGGCGCTTGGCCTGCAACTGTGGTTGCAGGGCGGCTATTCACTGACGCAATCCGCTGGCATTCCGCAGTGGCAGTCTGAATTTGTCCTGCCGTGGATCCCACGTTTTGGCATCTCTATTCATCTGGCTATCGACGGTCTGTCGCTGCTGATGGTAGTGCTGACCGGTCTGCTCGGTGTTCTGGCGGTACTTTGCTCCTGGAATGAAATCGAAAAATACCAGGGCTTCTTCCATCTGAACCTGATGTGGATCTTAGGCGGCGTGATCGGCGTGTTCCTTGCCATCGACATGTTCCTGTTCTTCTTCTTCTGGGAAATGATGCTGGTGCCGATGTACTTCCTGATCGCGTTGTGGGGGCATAAAGCCTCTGACGGTAAAACGCGTATCACGGCGGCGACCAAGTTCTTCATTTATACCCAGGCGAGTGGTCTGGTGATGTTGATTGCCATCCTGGCGCTGGTGTTTGTGCACTATAAAGCGACCGGTGTGTGGACCTTCAACTATGAAGAGCTGCTGAATACCCCGATGTCCCACGGTGTGGAATATCTGCTGATGCTGGGCTTCTTCATCGCCTTCGCGGTGAAAATGCCGGTGGTTCCGCTGCACGGCTGGTTGCCGGATGCGCACTCCCAGGCGCCGACGGCAGGTTCCGTTGACCTGGCGGGGATCTTGCTGAAAACCGCGGCTTACGGTCTGCTGCGCTTCTCTCTGCCGCTGTTCCCGAACGCGTCGGCGGAGTTTGCACCTATCGCAATGTGGCTGGGCGTTATCGGTATCTTCTATGGCGCGTGGATGGCCTTTAATCAGTACGATATCAAACGTCTGATCGCTTACACCTCCGTATCGCACATGGGCTTCGTACTGATTGCTATCTACACCGGCAGCCAGCTGGCGTACCAGGGCGCTGTTATCCAGATGATTGCGCACGGTCTGTCCGCAGCCGGTCTGTTCATTCTGTGTGGTCAGCTGTACGAACGTCTGCACACGCGTGATATGCGTATGATGGGCGGCCTGTGGGGCAAAATGAAATGGTTGCCTGCGCTGTCGATGTTCTTCGCAGTGTGTACGCTGGGTATGCCGGGTACAGGTAACTTCGTTGGCGAATTTATGATTCTGTTCGGCAGCTACCAGGTGGTTCCGGTCATTACCGTGATCTCGACTTTTGGTCTGGTGTTTGCCTCTGTTTACTCGCTGGCGATGCTGCATCGCGCTTACTTCGGTAAAGCGAAGAGCCAGATTGCCAGTGTTGAACTGCCAGGGATGTCGCTGCGTGAGCTGTTTATCATCCTGTTGCTGGTCGTGCTTCTGGTACTGCTTGGCTTCTATCCGCAGCCGATTCTGGATACCTCGCATTCTGCGATGAGCAACATCCAGCAGTGGTTTGTTAATTCCGTTACTACTACAAGGCCGTAAATCGCCATGACAATAACTCCACAACACCTGATTGCGCTGCTACCGCTGCTGATCGTCGGCTTGACGGTGGTGGTTGTGATGCTCTCCATTGCGTGGCGACGCAATCACTTCCTCAATGCCACGCTGTCGGTCATTGGGCTTAACGCCGCGCTGGTTTCGCTCTGGTTTGTTGGCCAGGCGGGCGCCATGGACGTCACCCCACTGATGCGGGTTGACGGTTTCGCCATGCTCTACACCGGGCTGGTGCTACTGGCGAGTCTTGCCACCTGTACCTTCGCTTACCCGTGGCTGGAAGGCTACGATGACAACCGGGAAGAGTTCTACCTGTTGGTGCTGATTGCCGCACTTGGCGGTATTCTGCTGGCTAACGCTAACCATCTGGCGGCGCTGTTCCTTGGTATTGAGCTGATCTCTCTGCCGCTGTTTGGTCTGGTTGGCTATGCGTTCCGTCAGAAACGTTCGCTGGAAGCCAGTATCAAATACACCATTCTGTCTGCCGCAGCGTCTTCCTTCCTGCTGTTCGGTATGGCGCTGGTGTACGCGCAGTCTGGAAATCTGTCGTTTGTTGCACTCGGTAAGAGCCTCGGCGACGGCATGCTGCACGAACCGCTGCTGCTGGCTGGCTTCGGTCTGATGATTGTTGGCCTCGGCTTTAAACTCTCGCTGGTTCCGTTCCACCTGTGGACCCCAGACGTATACCAGGGTGCTCCTGCTCCGGTTTCCACCTTCCTGGCGACGGCGAGCAAAATCGCTATCTTCGGCGTGGTGATGCGTCTGTTCCTGTACGCCCCGGTAGGGGATAGCGAAGCGGTACGTATCGTACTGGGCGTAATTGCCCTTGCTTCCATCATCTTCGGTAACCTGATGGCGCTGAGCCAGACCAACATTAAACGTCTGCTCGGTTACTCTTCTATCTCTCACCTCGGTTACCTGCTGGTGGCGCTGATTGCTCTGCAGAGCGGCGAGATGTCGATGGAAGCGGTTGGCGTTTACCTGGCCGGTTACCTGTTCAGCAGCCTCGGCGCGTTCGGTGTGGTCAGCCTGATGTCCAGCCCGTACCGCGGCCCGGATGCGGACTCTCTGTTCTCCTACCGTGGTCTGTTCTGGCATCGTCCGATCCTCGCGGCAGTGATGACGGTGATGATGCTGTCTCTGGCAGGTATCCCGATGACGCTGGGCTTTATCGGTAAGTTCTACGTACTGGCCGTCGGTGTGCAGGCTAACCTGTGGTGGCTGGTTGCCGCTGTGGTGGTCGGTTCCGCGATTGGTTTGTACTACTACCTGCGTGTTGCCGTGAGCCTGTACCTGAGCGCACCGCAACAGCTGAACCGTGATGCGCCGTCTAACTGGCAGTACAGCGCGGGCGGTATCGTAGTGCTGATTTCTGCCCTGCTGGTTCTGGTGCTGGGTATTTACCCACAACCGCTGATCAGCATTGTGCAGTTAGCGACTCCGCTGATGTAAACGAAATGCAGAAACGAAAAAACCCGCCTTGGCGGGTTTTTTTATGCGTGAAATACGGTCAGTTTAATAGCTGACGGCTCACCAGCGGACCGCTGATGCCTTTCGCTGTGCGATCCATCACTTCCTGGATCACTGAAGAAAGCTCATTGACTTCGAATTTGGCCACGTAGCCATCCGCTTTTACTCGGCGAACGTGATCTTCGTTCGCGCTACCGGAAAGCGAAGAGTGGATAACGACCGGGATTTTCTTCAGACGTTCGTCGGTTTTTATCTTACGGGTAAGCGTAAAACCGTCCATCTCCGGCATTTCGAGATCGGTGAGCACCAGGGCGATCTTCTCACTGATTGGCTTGCCCTCCGCCTGCGCTTCTGCGGAAAGCTGCTGTATTTTTTCCCACGCATCCTGACCTGTTACATTCATCAGATGCGGGATCTCCATGGCGTTAAGCCCTTTTTCCAGCATGGCGCGGGCCACTTTGGAATCATCAGCCACAATCGCCACCGCACCCGGCGTGATGTTGAATTTATTGGTTTTAAGATCGGTTGCGCGCAGGTCGTGGTTCGCCGGTACGATGTCGTACAGGATCTGCTCAACGTCGAGCACCAGCGCCAGGTTGTTAGTCTCTTTGTTGTCGTCCAGGCAAGCGATACTGGTGATATAGCGACCATTAACGGCTTTCTCGGCGGTATGCACCTGTTGCCAGTCCAGGCGCATAATGTTTTCCACTGACTCCACAGCAAACGCCTGGACGCTGCGGGCATATTCTGTGATCAACAGGATGTTGAGTCCGGTCTCTGGCTTACAGCCCGCAACGGCGGGCAGGTCAATCACCGGGATCACCTGATCGCGAATATTAACCATACCCAGTAACGGGGCCTTCATACCCGCCGGACGCGTAAAGGTCGGCATCGGCACGATTTCACGTAGCTTGAATACGTTGATGCCAAACAGCTCTGATTTCTGCTCCTCAACAGATTTGCCGAGGCGAAACAGCAGCAGTTCAAAACGGTTAGACAGGGTTAGGTTTGTCCTGTCATCAATATCTTTCTGGAAATTGTTCATCCTGTCCTCAGTGTGAAAGCCAGCCTTTCCACTGTTATCGGCACTGAGGCGGAAAAATAGAGCGTTAAACGCTGAAAATGGCGAAATCGTGAGCCAGTGCCGTGTCTGGAAATATTGTTTTGCACTCTGCGAGTAAGCGCTGGCAGCCTTTTTCATCGTAGCGTGAGCTAACGTGGGTCATTATCAGACGTCCCACTCCGGCATCCAGCGCCAGCTGTGCGGCTTGTCGGGTTGAGCTGTGCCCGCGACTGTTTGCTTTTTCCTCCATTGACGCGTCCAGCGTGGTTTCGTGTACCATGACATCTACACCTCGAGCCAGTTCAATGGCGGACGCGCAGGGTCCTGTGTCACCGAAAATAGCGACTGATTTTCCCCTGGTGGGCGGGGAAAGAAAATCGGCACCGTTAATCGCTCGACCATCCTCCAGCACGATGGTTTTTCCGGCTTTCAAATCCTGAAACCACGGGCCCGCTTTAACGTCTGCCGCCTTCAGGGCATTGGCGTCAAGCGCACCCGGTTTGTCGTGCTCTTGAATGCGAAAACCGTAGCATTCCAGCGGATGCGCCAGCGGGTACGCCGTTACTTTTCGCAGGCCGTCATCCACAATCTCACCCGCGGTAATTTCCACAATATCCAGCGGATAATCGGTCCAGGAGCCGCTCAGACGCAATGCGGTTTCGGTAAACTCTCGCAACCCTTTTGGCCCGTAGAGCGTCAGAGGCTGGACATTGCCGGCCATTGAGCGACTGCACAGTAGCCCCGGTAAACCAAACAGGTGATCGCCGTGCAGATGGCTGATAAAAATACGATCGAGTTTTCCTGGATTGAAAGGCGTGGTGAGCATCTGATGCTGCGTCCCTTCGCCGCAATCAAAAAGCCACAGCCCCGCCTGAGTCGGGTGTTGCAGATTCAGTAAAATTGCCGTTACATTGCGTGAGCGCGTGGGGACTCCCGCAGACGTGCCTAAAAATAGTAATTCCATCTTTGCGTTACACTTTTCGCCATCAATAAGGCAGGGTGTTCAGGTTATCACAACATAGGGGCAGACAATGATTCACTGGCAAGATCTCCACCATGCAAAGCTGAGTACCCAACAACTGTACGCACTACTTCAGCTACGATGCGCGGTGTTTGTAGTTGAGCAACAGTGTCCGTACCAGGATGTGGATGGCGATGACCTGGCTGGAGAGAATCGGCATATTCTGGGCTGGCATAACGATGAGCTGGTGGCGTATGCGAGGATTCTGAAAAGCGATGACGAGCTGGAGCCGGTAGTGATTGGTCGGGTGATTGTAAGCGAAGCGCTGCGTGGTGAAAAACTGGGGCAACAGCTAATGGCCCAGACGCTGGCATCCTGCGTGCAACACTGGCCACACAAGGCGTTGTATCTGGGCGCGCAGGCGCATCTGCAATCGTTCTATGCGCGCTTTGGCTTTGTTCCGGTGACGGATATCTATGACGAAGATGGTATTCCACACGTCGGAATGGCGCGGGAAGCACATCAGGCGTAAACAGGCGCAATCAGTCCAGGTTGTCTATAGTTAGCGGGTACGTCAATAGAAAGGGAGAATATAATGTCTTTTCATTCTTATGAATCACGTATCGATGATGATCTGGAATTATTAAGCGAAACGCTGGAAGAGGTGCTGCGTTCTTCTGGCGACCCAGCAGATCAAAAATACCTTGAGTTAAAAGCGCGGGCAGAGCGGGCGTTAGAAGAGGTGAGAAATCGCGTCAGCCATGCTTCTGATAGCTACTATTACCGTGCGAAAAAAGCCGTTTGTCGGGCGGATGACTATGTGCACGAAAAACCCTGGCGCGGAATCGGCGTTGGCGCCACAGTCGGTTTAGTGATGGGATTATTGTTAGCGCGGCGATAAATTCCGTTCTGTCATCGCATTTGTACGTACTCCCTAACTGGGGGTACTGCTTTTTCTGCTCAGTACCCCGTATAATGAGAGGTTTTTAACAGGGAGAGGTCCGCGTGCATTCAATCACTACTGCGCTGGAAAGTCTGATGCGTCATTTATCGCAAGAGATGCCAGCAGCACCTGGAATTCGTATTTACGATATACCTTTCCCACTGAATGATGCGTTTGACGCTTTAGGATGGCTGGCCAGTCAACCCGTCTGGCCCCAGTTTTACTGGCAGCAGCGTAACGGCGATGAAGAAGCCGCCGTATTAGGGGCCGTCGCCGCATTTTCCTCGCTGGAATCAGCCCAGCAATTTTTACATCAGCATGATAATCATCCCGACCTGCGCATCTGGGGCCTGAATGCCTTTGAGCCTCAGCGTGGCAATTTACTGCTGCCGCGGCTGGAGTGGCGACGTTGTGCCGGAGTGGCGAGCTTACGCTTACATCTCTATAGCGACGTGTCGCTACGTGAAGACGCTGCACAAGCGATCGCCTTCATCTCATCGCTTGCTCCCGTAAAACCGCTCCCTGCATTGCGTTTGAATTTGACGGGAGAACAGCACTGGCCGGAGAAAGCTGGCTGGATAGACCTGATAAAACTCGCTACTCAAACGATCGCAGGAGAAGACCTCGATAAGGTCGTGCTGGCGCGGGCGACCGATTTACAGTTTTCTCAGTCGGTTAATGCCGCTGCCGTGATGGCTTCCAGCCGTCGCTTAAATCTGAACTGCTACCATTTCTTTATGGCATTCTCCGCCGACACCGCTTTTCTTGGCTCTTCTCCTGAACGTCTGTATCGACGACGTGATACGGCGCTGCGCACCGAGGCGCTGGCCGGAACTGTGGCCAATCACCCTGAGGATCATCGGGCCTGGCAATTGGGCGACTGGCTAATGAAAGATGACAAAAACCAGCGCGAGAATATGCTGGTGGTCGAAGATATTTGCCAGCGGCTACAAGGCTGTACGCAAACTCTCGATGTGCTGCCACCGCAGGTGCTCAGGCTGCGTAAAGTGCAGCACCTGCGCCGTTGCATCTGGACGGAACTGAATCAGGCCGACGATACGCTTTGCCTGATGCAGCTCCAGCCCACGGCGGCCGTTGCCGGTATTCCGCGTGAGCTGGCGCGTGAGTTCATCCAACAAAATGAACCCTTTGAACGAGAGTGGTATGCCGGTTCAGCGGGTTATCTTTCTTTGCGCCAAAGCGAGTTTTGTGTGTCATTGCGTTCGGCGAAAATTAGCGCAAACGTGGTACGCCTGTATGCCGGGGCAGGGATTGTACGTGGCTCAGATCCTGAGCAGGAATGGCAAGAAATAGACAATAAAGCGGCAGGGTTACGTACTTTATTACAGATGGAAGGATAGTGATTTCGTGTATATTTCCGATTCATATCAAAAATCCATTTATTCGATTCTCTATACTGTGTCGCAATATTGATACCGGACAATCTCATGTCAGTAAGCGCATTTAACCGACGCTGGGCGGCGGTCATTCTGGAAGCACTCACTCGCCACGGCGTCAGGCATGTCTGCATTGCCCCTGGCTCTCGTTCTACACCGTTGACGCTGGCGGCAGCGGAAAACCCCGCATTCATCCACCACACCCATTTTGACGAGCGCGGTCTTGGGCATCTGGCTTTAGGTCTGGCAAAAGTCAGCCGGCAGCCTGTCGCCGTGATTGTGACGTCCGGTACCGCGGTGGCGAATTTATATCCCGCGTTGATTGAAGCGGGCCTGACCGGTGAAAAACTGATTTTACTTACGGCAGACCGACCGCCAGAGCTTATCGACTGTGGCGCGAACCAGGCGATTCGTCAGGCCGGAATGTTTGCCTCGCATCCATCGCAAACGCTCTCTTTACCGCGTCCGACTCAGGACATTCCGGCAAGCTGGCTGGTGTCCACTATTGATAATGCGTTAGCTGCCCTGCATAGCGGGGCGGTTCATATCAATTGCCCGTTTGCGGAACCGCTGTATGGCGATATGGACGAAACGGGGATTGCCTGGCAGCAGCGCCTCGGCGACTGGTGGCAGGACGATAAACCCTGGCTGCGAGAAGCGCGTCGGCTGGAAAGCGACAAACAGCGCGACTGGTTTTTCTGGCGACAAAAACGCGGCGTAGTCATTGCCGGTCGCATGAGCGCGGAAGAAGGTAAGAAGGTTGCGCAGTGGGCGCAGACATTAGGCTGGCCGCTGATTGGCGATGTTCTGTCGCAAACCGGACAACCGCTGCCGTGCGCCGACCTGTGGCTGGGAAATGCGAAAGCTGTAGCTGAATTGCAGCAGGCGCAGATTGTGGTGCAGCTTGGTAGCAGCCTGACCGGAAAACGTCTGCTGCAATGGCAGGCCAGCTGCGATCCGCAGGAATACTGGATTGTCGATAATATCGAAGGCCGCCTCGATCCGGCCCATCATCGCGGCCGCAGGTTGGTAGCGAAAGTTGGCGACTGGCTGGAGCTACATCCGGCGGAGAAACGTCAGCCCTGGTGTATTGAGATCCCTCGTCTGGCGCAACAGGCCTGGCAGGCGGTAGAAGCCCGTCGCGAGGCGTTTGGTGAAGCGCAACTAGCCCACCGTATCCGCGACTACTTGCCGGAGCAGGGCCAGCTGTTCGTGGGTAACAGTCTGGTGGTGCGCCTGATTGATGCGCTGTCGCAGCTTCCGGCTGGTTACCCGGTCTATAGCAACCGTGGCGCGAGCGGTATTGATGGCCTGCTGTCAACGGCAGCAGGCGTACAGCGTGCCAGCGCGAAATCGACGCTGGCGATTGTTGGCGATTTATCTGCATTGTATGACCTGAATGCGCTGGCATTATTGCGCCAGGTATCCGCGCCGTTTGTCCTGATAGTGGTCAATAATAACGGCGGGCAGATTTTTTCCCTGCTGCCGACGCCAGCCAGCGAACGCGAACGGTTCTATCTGATGCCGCAGAACGTACATTTCGAGCATGCTGCCGCCATGTTTAACCTTAAATACCAGCGCCCGGAAAACTGGGAGCAGCTGGAGAGCGCGTTGACTAACGCGTGGCGTACACCTGCGGCCACGGTGATTGAGCTGGTGGTGAACGAAACTGACGGGGCGCAAACCTTGCAGCAACTGCTGGCGAAGGTAAGTCACCTATGATCCTGCATGCGCAGGCGAAAGAGGGGCAGACGGGGTTTCCCTGGCTGGTTTTCCTGCACGGTTTCTCTGGTGATTGCCAGGAATGGCAGACGGTCGGCGAAGCGTTTCAGGATTATTCGCGGCTATACATCGACCTGCCGGGACACGGTGGCTCCGCTGACATCAGCGTGAGCGGGTTCGATGATGTCAGCGTTTTGCTGCGTAATACTCTACTTAGTTACAACATACTTAACTACTGGCTGGTGGGATACTCTCTTGGCGGCAGAGTCGCGATGATGGCGGCCAGTCAGGAGATGCCAGGGCTTTGTGGTCTGGTGGTTGAGGGTGGACATCCCGGCTTGCAAAGCGAAGAAGCGCGCGTTCAGCGTCGTCTCTCGGATGGCCGCTGGGCTGCGCGTTTTCGCGCAGAGCCGCTACGTGAGGTGTTTAATGACTGGTATCAACAGCCCGTTTTTTCCTCGCTGAACGCGGCACAAAGAGAGGCGCTGGTCGCTCTGCGTAGCCAGAATAATGGGCAAACGCTGGCGGCAATGCTGGAGGCCACCTCGCTTGCCGTACAACCTGATTTACGTGCGCAACTCACGATGCGCACATTTCCGTTTTATTATTTATGTGGTGAACGTGACGATAAATTCCGCGCTCTGGCGGCGGAAATATCAGTACCAAACCATGTGATTCGTAATGCCGGACACAACGCGCATCGGGACAACCCCGCGGGCGTGGTGGACTGTCTGGCTCAGATTCTGCGTCGCTAACTATAGGACATTTTATGATCTATCCTGATGAAACAATGCTTTACGCACCGGTAGAATGGCACGATTGCTCTGAAGGCTATACCGACATTCTTTACGAGAAATCCACCGACGGTATCGCAAAAATCACCATTAATCGTCCGCAGGTACGCAATGCTTTCCGTCCGGTCACCGTGAAAGAGATGATCCAGGCGCTGGCGGATGCTCGCTATGATGACAACATCGGCGTCATTATTCTGACTGGTGCTGGCGACAAAGCGTTCTGCGCAGGCGGCGATCAGAAAGTGCGTGGTGACTACGGCGGATACCAGGATGACTCCGGTGTGCATCACCTGAACGTACTGGACTTCCAGCGCCAGATTCGTACCTGTCCGAAACCGGTAGTAGCGATGGTTGCAGGTTTCTCCATTGGCGGTGGCCATGTGCTGCACATGATGTGTGACCTGACCATTGCGGCTGAAAACGCTATTTTCGGTCAGACCGGCCCGAAAGTCGGTTCCTTTGACGGCGGTTGGGGCGCTTCCTACATGGCGCGCATCGTCGGTCAGAAAAAAGCGCGTGAAATTTGGTTCCTTTGCCGTCAGTACGATGCGAAACAGGCGCTGGATATGGGTCTGGTCAACACCGTGGTTCCGCTGGCGGATCTGGAAAAAGAGACCGTACGCTGGTGCCGTGAAATGCTGCAAAACAGCCCAATGGCGCTGCGCTGCCTGAAAGCCGCACTGAACGCCGACTGTGATGGTCAGGCTGGTCTGCAGGAGCTGGCAGGTAACGCCACTATGCTGTTCTACATGACGGAAGAAGGTCAGGAAGGCCGTAACGCCTTTAACCAAAAACGTCAGCCTGATTTCAGCAAATTCAAACGGAATCCGTAATGCGTAGCGCGCAGGTATACCGCTGGCAGATCCCCATGGACGCGGGGGTGATTCTGCGCGACAGGCGGTTAAAAACGCGTGACGGGTTGTACGTTTGTCTTCGTGACGGTGAGCGCGAAGGGTGGGGAGAGATCTCCCCGCTGCCGGGCTTCAGTCAGGAAAGCTGGGAAGAGGCGCAAACCGAGCTGCTGGCCTGGGTGAAAGGCTGGCTGCAAGGGGATGACTCCTTACCGCAACTGCCTTCGGTCGCCTTTGGCGTAAGCTGTGCGCTGGCCGAACTGACTGGCGTATTGCCACAGGACGCGGACTATCGTGCTGCGCCGCTGTGCACGGGCGATCCTGACGATCTGGTGCTACAACTGGCGGACATGCCGGGCGAAAAAGTGGCGAAGATCAAGGTCGGTCTGTATGAAGCGGTCCGTGACGGCATGGTAGCCAATCTGCTGCTTGAGGCGATCCCGGAGCTGCATTTGCGACTTGACGCCAACCGGGCCTGGACGCCGTTGAAAGCTCAGCAGTTCGCGAAATACGTTAATCCGGAGTATCGCGGACGCATTGCCTTCCTCGAAGAACCGTGCAAAACCCGCGACGACTCCCGTGCCTTCGCGCGTGAAACCGGCATTGCCATCGCCTGGGATGAAAGCCTGCGTGAAGCGGATTTCACCTTCGAAGCCGAAGAAGGCGTCAAGGCCGTTGTTATCAAACCTACGCTGACCGGCAGTCTCGATAAAGTCCGTGAACAGGTGGCTGCGGCGCATGCGCTTGGTCTTACTGCCGTTATCAGTTCGTCAATCGAGTCGAGTCTGGGCTTAACCCAGCTGGCGCGAATTGCCGCATGGTTAACGCCGCAGACCATTCCGGGTCTGGATACCCTGAGCCTGATGCAGTGCCAGCAGGTTCGCACCTGGCCGGGTAGCACGTTGCCGTGTATCGACGTTGATGCGCTGGAACGTCTGCTATGACCCAGCAGGAAAGGTCCGATAGCGTGAGCTTATCGGGCTTGGTACAACCGGGTGACTGGCCGTGGCGTCACTGGCGACAGGTTCGTGCGAAGGTGCCAGCCTTACGCCTCAACGATGAGGTATTAAGCTGGAGCGATCTCTGCACACGTGTAGATCAGCTGGCCTGCGGTTTTGCCGCTCAGGGCGTGGAAGAGGGCGATGGTGTTCTGCTTCGCGCGTGGAATCATCCGCGCGCTTTGCTGGCCTGGCTCGCGCTGCTGCAATGTGGGGCACGAGTTTTACCTGTGAACCCACAGTTGCCTCAGCCGCTGCTTGATGCGCTGATCCCGGACTTAACGCTACGTTTTGCGCTGGATCTGGAGGCCGCTATCGCACTTCCGGAACTCAGCCCGTTGCAGATGCAGCCATTGCCAGGCGATCACGCCGCAGCGTGGTTGCCTGAACGTTTGAGCACGATGACGTTAACTTCAGGTTCTACCGGATTGCCAAAAGCGGCTGTTCATACCTGTCAGGCGCATCTGGCAAGCGCGCAGGGCGTCCTGTCATTAATGCCGTTTGGTGCTGAGGATGACTGGCTGCTCTCGCTGCCGCTGTTTCATGTTTCCGGCCAGGGTATTTTGTGGCGCTGGTTGTTCGCCGGAGCGCGAATGACCGTGCGCGACAAGCAGCCGCTGGAGCAAATGCTGGCTGGATGTACCCACGCTTCACTGGTGCCCACGCAGCTGTGGCGCTTGCTGGTCAACAACACGCCAGTCACGCTCAAAGCGGTACTGCTGGGTGGCGCTGCAATTCCTGTTGAATTGACGGAGCAAGCGCGCGAGCAAGGGATTCGTTGCTGGTGCGGTTACGGATTAACGGAGTTTGCTTCTACGGTCTGTGCGAAAGAGGCGGATGGTCTGGCAGATGTGGGTTCCCCTCTGGCAGGCAGAGAAGTCAGAATCGTTGATGATGAAGTCTGGTTACGGGCTGCCAGCATGGCGCAAGGTTACTGGCGTAACGGACAGCTTATTCCTTTAGTGAACGCGGAAGGCTGGTTTGCAACCCGCGATCGCGGCATGCTAAAGGACGGCAAGTTAACGATTGTCGGTCGTATGGATAATCTGTTTTTTAGCGGCGGGGAAGGTATACAGCCGGAAGAAGTGGAACGCGTGATTGCAGCGCATCCGCATGTTCTACAAGCCTTTATTGTGCCGATAGAAGACAAAGAGTTTGGCCATCGCCCGGTGGCGGTCATTGAGTATGACGCTAATGCTGGAGAAACTAATCTCGCAGTGTGGGTAAAAGATAAGCTGGCCCGCTTTCAGCAGCCGGTATGTTGGCTAACATTGCCGCCCGAGCTCAAAGCTGGAGGAATTAAAATTTCGCGCCGTGCGTTATTGGATTGGGTAAGTACTTCATCATTAACATTAAGAAAACATTAACAGTATTTCTCGTTTTTGTCATTCAGCAGCGATTGTCCTTTTGTTTATCTGCTAAAGTGTAACCTATTGTGAAATTTATTAACAAAAGGTGCGCTATGGAATGGCATGTGAAGAAGTCTTGCTGTCACAAAAAAGCAGGGAAGCTCTATATCGTACTTTGCGATAGCGGTGGTTCGCTAAAGATGCTTGCTGAGGCGCAATCTTCCGAGCGGGTTAAGCCCGGCGATCTCCTTTCACCGCTGAAGGATGCACAGTATTGTATTAACCGCGATAAATCCCGGGTCATTAAGGTAATTGATGCCAGACAGTACATCTGTGATGAATGGGAACGTCTGTTACGACAGTCTGAAGATAAGTAATCTCAGGGTTGGTGTTTGCGTGAAGGCAGAAAAATCGTCATTAGCCCTGCCATGATGCACAGTACCCCTGCCAGCGCTTTCACTGAAAATGTTCCCTGCCAGCCGGGTAGGATCATTGAGGCAACCCACACCAGCACATAGCTCAGGCTGAGTAGGGCATAGGCTTTGCTCAGCGCGAGTTGGTGTAGGGCTTTATGCCAGCAAATCACTGACAGTAAATACCCTGTCAATCCGGCATATAAAGCAAACGCTCCGATACTGACAGAGAATACGGCAGAGATGAACGCCAGCGGCTGCAGCATTGGCGGCAGATTATCCATCGCAAAGCCGAGGCTCAACTGGGCGATAGAGGTGATCATCACGCTACATAATCCCCAAAATACGCCCATTACACTGCACTCCCAAGAATAAATATGCCGGTAATGATCAGCCCAACGCCCAGCCAGTGGCGGGTTGTTACGGGTTCGCGCCAGATTTTCCATGCGGCGAGAGTAACCCAGACAAAGTTAAGGCTCAGCATGGGATAGGCAATACCGACAGGAATGTTTTGTAAAACCGCCAGCCATAGCAGCATGGCCAGGCCGAGGCTTGCCAGAGCAAGCCCAATCCATTGCGTAATGTAGCGTTTTCGCGCACGAACAGACACCGGTCGGGTCGCCTGCTTCTGGCATAGCTGGCCGCAGACGCTGAGCAGGCTGGCGAGGACTAAGGCTATCCAGATCATTTGGGCCGATACTGAATCAGGACCAGACGCCCCTGATTATCAATGTAGTCAGCGGGAGGGATGGCAAGTTGATTAATATCTTCATTCTTATCAATCGAGAGCACGAGCGTAATGTTTCCTTGCTGTCGATGTTGCGCTAACCAGTCGGCAAAGCCTTCCCGGCTGACAAAGCGACCCTGGGCATCCGGGTAGTTGAGGCCATATTTTAACTCGCCCGTTTGTCCGTACATCATGATGTCGTCGCGCTTCAGGCTCCAGGCCAGTCCCGCAGCGACGCCAACGCTGTCGGTGAGAATATAACGGCTCGGCTCCAGCGATTCTTTGGTCATCTCGACAAAAAACTGCGGCTGTTTAGATTCCATCACCCGGTCAGGAATGGAGAAGCCAAATAACAGCGCCAGCCCTAATGGGCATAGTGCTGCGAATTTCCAGTTCTTCTCGCGGTTATTTAGCGTATACCAGCCAAAAAGCGTCCAGATGATAAAGATGCCCCAGGCACAAAAAACCTTATACGTTTCGATATGCGACCAGACTGGCGTCTTCAATGGACCCAGCGTGGAAACAATAAACGTGGCGACGATGCCGACGATGCCGAACAGCACGTTGATCCAACCATTCACGCGCAGCGCGGTCGAGCCTTTTTCCGCAGCCTGCAGGCCGAAGCGCGCCGTTAATATCGCCAGCGGCGCGAAGCAGGAAAGAATATAGGTCGGCAGTTTTCCTTTCGCGATGCTGAAAAACAGGATTGGCATAATAATCCAGCTTAACAGGTACAGAGCACTGCGCGGAACATCCCGCTCACGCCAGCCCGTACGCAGCGCGCCGGGGAGTAGCCCGAGCCACGGTAATGTGCCTGCCACAAATATCGGGATGTAGTACCAGATAGGAGCCTTATGCTGGGCATCATCCTGCGCAAAGCGCTGAATATGTTCAACCCAGAAGAAGTAATGCCAGAAATCCGGCTCGCGTTGCGCAATCGCTATACCCCACGGTAGTACGATCGCGATGCAGCCGATCACCGCCAGCAGACCGTAGAGAATGAGGTCTTTCCAACGCTTTTGTGCAAAAACCCATGGTAATACGCTAAGCACAGGAACGGCGAGTGCCAGAAAACCTTTGGTCATTACACCCATACCGCAGGTCAGACCAAGCAGCAAAAAAGCGATGATTTTGCGTGTTCTGGTGGTGGCCTGCATGCCTTCCCAAAAACAGCACATGCCCGCCATCAGCCAAAGCGCAATGATGGGATCAAGTACCGCGTAGGTGCCGATGCTGTAAACCGAAAAAAACGTTAAAAAGATAGCGGAGGAGAGTACGGCGGTACGCTTATCCTGCCACAGTCGCATGGCAAGCCAGGCTACCAGTAGCGCCGTCATCAAAGTGGCAAAAATAGCCCCCGCTCTGACGCCAAAATTATTGGCGCCAAACAACCATTGTCCGATGCTGTTCAACCAGTATCCGGCAATTGGTTTTTCAAAATAACGCAGCCCTAAAAAGTGTGGAACGATCCAGTCACCAGAGTTGAGCATTTCCCGGCTGATTTCAGCATAGCGCGTTTCATCAGGCTGCCAGAGCATACGGCTGTTGATAGGTAAAATAAAATACAGTGCGATTAAAGCGATAAATGCCAGAGTGTAGCGGGCAGCAGATTTCATTGTGTCACACTCAACGGTTGTTGGCAGCCGAGCCATCCCTCTCTGCCGGGTATTTTTCCACGTACGATCTGTCCTAACGGCAGTGTACTGATGTCGTCAGGTAACAGCTCGCCAAGCGGGCAGAATGTCATCCCCATGTCCGCGGCGCGAGTAAGCAGCTCGTCAAAATTCTGATGAAAGGCGATGCCTTCAACTTCCGCATGAATGGTGTACACCGGTGTTCCTCTGCTCATCTGGATGTGGGAGAGGATATAAGAGTTGAAGTCCACCGCCTGGACCTCCTGGCCAACCACCTCATCCCATGTTGGTAGGGTGACGGGAATTTGTGGCGTCCCCGTTTTCCCGGATTCCAGCACCGGACGAAATAACGACGTTCCCCGACAGTCACTGTTATAGCGCAGATGGAATGCTTCTTTGGCATGGACGACACGGTTGTCGGCACGCCATCCGGCAACGGCAGAGCAGGAGACTGGCTGACCGATGATGGCTTCAAGTGCGGTGATGCCTTGCGAAATATCATCAATCAGCTGTTTGTCATTCCAGTTTCCGCTTCGTGCCTGCCAGGCGTGATGATCCCAGGCATGCAAACCGGTTTCATGAATCTGGGCGGTTTGTGCAATGATTGCCGCGTTGGCCTGGCCAATCTCTTTTCCCGGCCATGCGGTTCCCGCCAATAAAATATCCCATCCGTAGAGCGATGCTGCGTTTGAACGCAGCATTTTCCACAGAAATTGCGGCTTCACAAGACGCCAGAGATGGCGCCCCATGTTGTCAGGCCCAACGCTAAAGAAAAAACTTGCCCGAACGTTATGTCGGTTTAATGTCTCCAGCAGGCGGGGCACGCCTTCGCGCGTCCCCCTGAATGTATCGACATCAATACGCAAGCCTACTTTGGTCATGATGTGTGTTCCGTGATATCCACACTGCGTAAGAAGAAGTCCAGCGTCTCTTCTACCGTTTCCTGCATCTCAATGGTCGGTTCCCAGTTCAGGCAGCGTTTTGCATTGCGAATGTTAGGCTTACGATGCTCAACGTCTTGATAACCTTTACCGTAGTAGCTGCTGCTTTCGACGTCACGGAAACCGGCAAACGGCGGGAAGTGGTTACGCAACGGATGTTTTTCAAAGCAGGAAAGCAGCATTTCTGCCAGTTCCTGAATACTTGCTTCGTTCTGCGGATTACCGATGTTGATAATCTCACCGTCACAGCGGCCGCCTTCGTTTTCAATGATGCGGTACAGAGCTTCGATACCATCACGAATGTCGGTAAAGCAGCGTTTTTGCTTACCGCCTTCAATCAGCTTAATCGGTGAACCTTCCACGAGGTTGAGGATCAGCTGTGTAATGGCGCGTGAGCTGCCGATACGCGCGGCGTTAAGGCTGTCCAGACGCGGTCCCATCCAGTTAAACGGGCGGAACAGGGTGAAGCGCAATCCCTCTTTTTCGCCGTACGCCCAGATAACACGGTCCAGTAACTGCTTGGATACGGAGTAGATCCAGCGTGGTTTATTGACCGGACCGACGATCAGATTCGAACTGTCTTCATCAAAGACTTTGTCGGTACACATGCCGTAGACTTCGGAGGTTGACGGGAAAATGATGCGCTTGCGGTATTTCACGCAGTAACGAATGATTTTCAGGTTTTCTTCAAAATCGAGCTCAAATACGCGCAGCGGGTTGCGGGTATATTCGATAGGCGTTGCGATCGCCACCAGCGGCAGCACAACGTCGCATTTTTTCACATGATATTCAATCCATTCGGAGTGAATGCTGATATCACCTTCGACGAAATGGAATCGCGGATGTTGCAGGAAACGCCCAATGGCGTCGCTGCCAATATCGAGTCCATACACTTCGTAATTATCTTCTTGCAGCAGGCGCTCGGTCAGATGGTTACCAATGAAGCCGTTAACGCCGAGGATCAGTACGCGAGTACGGCGTTTGCTGGTGGTCACTGACTGGCTGTTCAGGTGAGAACCTGGCACCAGACCCAGAACTTGCGCCAGTTGTGAACCCTGCATTGCAATACCATCGCCAGCTTGTCCGGTAATAATCTCCAGTGCACCATCGACACAGGCGATCAGTAAAGGAGACACGGAGATGACGGTGCCCGGCTGGGCCGCAATGTCGTTTGTGCAAACGCGCGATGACCAGACGGTGAACTTTTGTGTGCCAACATAGCTAAATGCGCCCGGCCACGGATCGCTGACGGCGCGGACCTGGTTATGTAACTCCGCGGCAGCTTTGTACCAGTCGAGGAAGCTATCTTCCGGAGTACGGCGACTAAAACAGGTAGCCTCTGCTTCTTGTTGGGGGAGTTCTGCATAATCTCCCGTTTTAATCGCGGGCAGCGCCTCTTCCAGCAGGTGACGCGCTGCCTGGCACAGCTTATGGTGCAGCGTTAACGCCACATCATCTGGTGAAATAGCAACGCGCTGCTGGGCAACAATGGCACCGGCATCCGCGCGTTTGACCATGCGGTGAAGCGTGACGCCGGTTTCGGTTTCGCCATTGACCAATACCCAGTTCAGCGGGGCGCGACCACGGTATTTCGGCAGCAGCGAGCCGTGCAGATTAAATGCGCCCTTAGGGGCAAGACTGAGGATCTCATCACTCAGTAAATGGCGATAGTAGAATGAGAAGATAACATCCGGCGCCAGTTGGCTAATGCGCTCAACCCACAGGGGATGATTAACCTCGTCGGGGGCGTAAACCGGAATACCGGCGCTGGCCGCGAGGCGGGAAACAGATCCAAAAAACGCTTTTTCACCCGGATTGTCTGTGTGCGTAAAAATGGTAGCGATTTCATAACCTGCATCCAACAAGGCCTGGACACCCTGACATCCCATATCGTGATAGGCAAATACGACGGCTTTCATGCGCGGTTTTCCTCGGTTGACTGCGTGGTTTGTGGGCGAATAACGTGTTGAACAAAATAGCGGGGGCGGGCGCGGACATCGTTATAGATGCGACCGATATATTCGCCGAGTAAACCCATGCCAATAAACTGTGCGCCGATAAAGGTAAACAGGACGGCAAACAGCATGAATACCCCTTCCGCTGCCCACTGTGGGCCGAGCGTCAGGCGCAGAACAACAAGCAAGACTGATAAGGTAAAGCCCGTGGCGGCGATCACGCTGCCCAACAGGCTCAGCATGCGAAGCGGTGTTGTGGTAAGGCATGTTACCAGGTCATACATCAGGTTGATCAGACGCATGAAGCTGTATTTGGAGTCACCAAATTCACGCTCTGCATGATGTACCGGGATCTCCGTGGCGCGACGGGCAAAAATGTTGGCCAGAATAGGGATAAAGGTGCTGCGCTCCTGGCAATGCAGCATGGCATCGACGATGTGACGGCGATAGGCGCGTAGCATGCAGCCGTAATCACCCATTGCTTTACCGGTGGTGCGCTGTATCAGATGGTTGATCATTCGTGAGGCGGTCTTACGAAATACGCTGTCCTGACGGTTCTGGCGTACCGTGCCTACCACATCGAAGCCTTCATCTGCGGTGGCGACCAACCGTGGGATCTCCTCCGGCGGGTTTTGCAAATCGGCATCCAGTGTGATGATCAAGTCTCCGGTGACATGGCTGAAACCGGCCATAATCGCCGAGTGCTGTCCGTAATTACGATTCAGTAAAATAGAGACAATATGGCTGTTCGGTGCCTGAGAGGCGTCCATCATCAACTGAGCGGAACGGTCGCTGCTGCCGTCGTCGATGAGCAGAATTTCATAGTCTTTGCCCAATTTCTCGCAGGTGGCGCTGGTGCGTCTGATTAACTCTGGCAGGCTTTCCTGTTCATTAAAAACGGGAATGACCACCGAGACTTTTTTGATTGGTGCAGCTTCAAACATGGTTATTGTCCTGCGATCTCGCGAAGCGCCGTAATGACCCGCTGGGTATCCGCTTCAGTCATGTCTGGGAATAACGGCAGCGAGCAGATGCGCGCGCTGTTCCATTCAGTATTTGGGAGCGAAAGGGTAGTGAAGCGTTCGCGATAATATTTTTGCGTATGGGCCGCACGAAAATGCAGACCGGTGCCGATATCTTTGGTCTTCAGCGCTTCCATCAGGGCATCTCTGCTCAGCCCGCAGCGCGTTTCGTCAACTCGAATGATGAATAAGTGCCAGGCATGAACGTGCGACCATTGGGGCAGGCCCAGCGGTTGAAATGGCGTATCAGCCAGCGCTTGTTGATAGTGCTGGGCAATTTGCGCCCGGCGTGAGTTCAGTTGCTCCAGCTTATTCAGCTGTACCAGCGCAATAGCGGCATTGATATCCGTCAGGTTGTATTTGTATCCAGGTGCAAGCACTTCGGCTTGTGGTGCCCGGCCGTAGGTTTGTCGATCAAAAGCATCAACGCCCAGACCGTGAAACTTCAGGCTGCGAAGCCGCTGAGCGAGCTGGCTGTCGTCGGTAACGATCAGTCCACCTTCCGCACAGGTGATATTTTTAATAGCGTGAAACGAGAAGATTGCCGTACCGCGAGCACCGACATGACGGCCCTTATACAATGTCCCTACGGCATGGGCTGCATCTTCTATTACCGGGATGCCATAACGCTCGCCAATGGCATAAATCGCGTCGAGGTCGGCGGGAGCGCCAGCGTAATGTACCGGAACAATGGCTTTGGTTCGTGGGGTGATAGCGGCTTCAATTTGCTCAGGTGTGACCATAAGCGTATCGCGGTCGACATCGATCATGACGGGCGTTGCCCCCAGCAGGACAATCATGTTGAGGGTAGAAACCCACGTCATCGACGGCGTTATGACCTCGTCGCCTGCGCTTACGCCCAATGCCATCAGCGTGATGTGCATACCCGCCGTGGCGGAGCAGATGGCGACGGCGTGTTGATTTCCTGTGAGCTGACAGAAGGCTTCTTCCAGCTGTTGATTTTTCGGGCCGGTGGTTATCCACCCAGAGTCCAGAACTGCCTTCACTGCGGCAAGTTCTTCAGCACCCATTGCCGGGCGAGAGAAAGGCAAAAAGTCAGACATCATTATTCCTTCAAGCCATTTAACGCCACCAAAGCTTTATTTTTAGTGATAAACAGGGGCGTCGTTAATTATTTCATCAGGCTACAAAGGTTAATGACTGAAGGTTAATTTATCCTTAAGAGTTTAAGGTTTGGGATAGACGGATAAATAGAGGTGATTTTTATTTATCTTGATGAAATTAAATTATTTTTTCTGTTTTTGCGGCATTGCTGTTTGCTATAAGTTTATGAGTGCAATGCCGCTATTCGGAATGTTAATTATATGCCGTTATTAAAATGATAACCTACAGTAACCCTTTCAAGGTTAACGTTTTACGCGTGGCGATATTTAAATCGTAGGCACCGAGATCTTCTGGTTTAACCCAGGCGAATGCCTGGAACTCTTCGTTAATCTTCACTTCACGATTCGCCGCCACACAATCGAAGATGAGATAAATCATGTAAATCTCTTCCTGACTGCCATCAGCATAGGTTTTAGTGCGAATATCATCACTGAAGGTCCAGGGGGTAATTTCTGATAACACCAGTTGTTCGCCCAGCTCTTCCCTCACTTCACGGCGCAGAGCTTCTTCAATACGTTCACCCGGTTCAACACCGCCACCGGAAAGCGCCCACTGACCGGGAAACACACCGCGGTCATCAGCCATTTTGCAGAGTAAATAACAGCCATCGTTTTGAATTAATGGGCAAACAATCGTTCTTTGGCGCATCATTCGAGTCCTTGTGGGGGAGGTATAGAAAAATTCCATCATGTGCTCATCTTACCTTTTGCTGGCGGCAGAAAAAATGTTTCATCGGCAATTAAGAGCGCTTTGGCAGGGAAATCAGGATGTTTGTTGAAAATGACGTTCTGGGACGTCCATCTGTGTAATTGGCACAAGAATTTAACCTTTAACAAATCTTGTGAGTAGTATTTAGTTACAATATGTCATTGCATCGCTTTTTTAGCTCATTGATTCCTCGTCATCTGACAGTACAATTCATCGGTTTTGGGGCTATGTTTTGATTCTTGCTGGAAAGGATAGAAAATGAAAAAAAGTTTAATGTTGGGTTTTGCCGGAATGCTGTTTGTTTCCGCGTCGGCGAACGCGATTAGCATCAGCGGCCAGGCTGGTGAAGACTACACCAACCTGGGATTCGGTATGGGCACTGAGACCACCGGTCTGGCTGTCAGCGGTAACTGGATGCATAACGATGACGACGGTGATGTTGCCGGGCTGGGTTTAGGTCTGAATATCCCACTGGGGCCGCTGATGGCGACCGTTGGTGGTAAAGGTGTTTATACCAATCCAAATGATGGCGATGAAGGCTATGCTGCCGCTGTCGGTGGTGGTTTACAATGGCCGATTGGCGATAGCTTCCGTCTGTTTGGTGAGTATTATTACTCTCCTGATTCACTTTCCAGCGGTATCGACAGCTATGAAGAAGCGAATGCCGGTGCGCGTCTGACCATTATGCGTCCGCTGAGCATCGAAGCCGGTTATCGTTACCTAAACCTGGCAGGCAAAGACGGCAACCGTGATAACGCGATTGCTGATGGCCCGTACGTTGGGGTTAACGCCAGCTTCTAACATTTCTGGCGCGGCGTTCAGTCGCGCCCTCCCCCCTCCATGCGTTATAGTGTTTTCATCATAAAAGCAGGAGAACACGATGTTAAACGTGGAGATGCTATCCACAGGGGATGAAGTGTTGCACGGACAAATCGTCGACACTAATGCCGCCTGGCTGGCCGATTTTTTCTTTAATCAGGGTTTACCGCTAACACGCCGCAACACGGTAGGTGACAATCTTAACGATTTGGTCGCCATTTTGCGTGAGCGTAGCGAACACGCCGATGTACTGATCGTTAATGGCGGTCTGGGACCAACCAGCGATGATTTGAGCGCGCTGGCAGCGGCAGCGGCAAAAGGCGAAGGGCTGGTGTTGCATGAAGCATGGCTGGCCGAGATGGAGCGATATTTCCGCGATCGTGGCCGCGTGATGGCGTCAAGCAACCGCAAACAGGCTGAACTCCCAGCCAGCGCTGAGTTTATCAATAATCCGGTGGGTACCGCGTGTGGGTTCGCCCTGAAGCTTAACCGCTGCCTGATGTTCTTTACACCGGGTGTACCGTCAGAATTCAAAGTCATGGTGGAGCATGAGATCCTGCCTCGTTTGCGTGAGCGTTTCTCTTTGGCTCAACCCCCGTTATGCCTGCGATTAACCACATTTGGCCGTTCTGAAAGCGACCTGGCGCAGAGCCTGGATCCGCTCCCGTTGCCTCCGGGAGTAACAATGGGCTATCGCTCCTCAATGCCGATTATTGAGCTGAAGCTGACCGGTCCGGATTCCCAACGGGAAGCGATGCTGGCGCTGTGGCCAGAAGTTAAGCGGGTTGCCGGGCAGAATATGATTTTTGAAGGTACGGAAGGCTTACCCGCGCAAATCGCCCGCACATTGCAGGAACGGCAATACAGCCTGACGCTGAGCGAACAATTCACCGGTGGTCTGGTGGCATTGCAGCTTTCTCGTGCGAATGCTCCGTTATTGGCGAGTGAAGTGGTTCCGCCCCAGGAAGAAACGCTGGCACAAACGGCGCATTGGATAACCGAGCGACGCAGCAAGCATTATGCTGGATTGGCGCTCGCGATATCGGCTTTCGAAAACGAACATATTAACTTTGCGCTGGCCACGCCTGATGGGACACACGCCTTGCGCGTACGGCTGAATGCAAATCGCTACAGTCTGGCGATTCGTCAGGAAGTGTGCGCGATGATGGCGCTAAATATGCTGCGCCGCTGGCTTAACAATCAGGATATCGCTAGCGAACACGGCTGGATCGAAGTGGTTGAGTCGTTGACGATTTAATCATTGATTGGGAAGGCTAAATGCCTTCCCAATCTGGCTCATGCGGTGGTATCGCCAGGCAATAGCCCGGTAATTAACTGAACTAAATCACGATCAATACCTTGTTCCAGCATTATGTGAGCGATACGTAAGGCTTCTTCTTGCGTACCTTTTTGCACCCCTTGTTCTAACCCTTGCTGTATCCCTTCTTGCAGTCCATTTTGGTGGCCTTCCTGCCTGAGCCTCTCTGCAATTGTCATCAGCTTCTCCTTGTGCTGGGGGGATCGTTCGGCAACTTCGCGGATAAACTCGCTGGCGCGAGAAACGTCGCCGTACCGTAGCAGGTAATTAAATAGCGTTTGTAGCTGGCTGTCATTAGCCGTGCTTGTAACTAATAGCGAGACCAGTCGATCCACTAACCCCATTAAATCACGATCGCGGATATGTTTTTGCATCAACTCAAGCAGCGCAACCCCACGATGCTGCGCGATTTCATCGTCAGGTATTACGGTAAGGTCGACCAGCGGAAAGGCTTCTGAATAAAGCTGTCGTGCCAGCTGTGGATTGTCAAATTCATCCAGCCAGTTTAGTGACCAGGGATAAGGACTTTGTTGGCCGTGATAAACAACATGGGGATCACCAGCGGCAGAGTTTTATTGCCGGCATCAAGATGATGCTGCATCGCCGAGGTGGCATATCGCATCAGGCGAAATGCCATGTGCGGTACCGCGGTACTCTGATGTTCAATAACACAATAGATATAGCCCAGGCCTTCGCGGGTTTTTAGTGACCACACTACGTCGGAGTAGTATGCGCGGAGATCCTGTTCGATAAAACTGGTGGACTCCAGCTTCAGCGTTTGTAAATCACATATCTCACGTAATGCGATGGGAAGGTGTATATCCAGAAAATCCCGAGCCATCTCAGGGTAAGACATTATATTTTTAAAAACGGCATCATGCGGTGTAGATGTAGTGGATTTAGCCATGGTAGTCCGTCACCAGAAAGAGAAGATGGCGTGACGGTATCTACTTTTAATATGCACTGCATGTGGGAAATGGGTTCTTTGCGTGGATGAATCAGAGATAAATACGTCCGACTGCAACGTATTCAATTAAGCGGAACGGGCTACGCAAAAATGCCCGGTAGCAAATGCTACCGGGCAACAGAGTTAACCCAACGCTTTGGCAAGCAGGGTGATAGGATGTTCGCAGCGCTTGCTTGTTGACATCTCAATCTGCCATTTACAGGTTTCGCAGTCGGTGACGACGATATCAGCGCCGCTTTCTTCAATCTGGCGGAATAACGGTGCGCCGATAGACTGTGAAGTCGGATAGTTTTCCTTTTTAAAGCCGTAAGTCCCGGCAATCCCGCAACACTGAGAATCCAGCACCGTCAGCTCCAGCCCTGGAATTTGTCGCAGTAGCTCCAGCGTATAGAGCGTCCAGCCCATTTTCTCCATGTGACATGGCGTGTGATAGACCACCTTCAGCGGCAGCGTTTTCAGCGGCAGCGTTTTACCTTCATCCAGCTTGCGCCATAGCCAGCGGGTTGCCAGTTCAATGTGTTCACGCAGGCCTGAGTTGTCGACATCCAGCACTTCCGGATATTCATCACGTAGCGCAAAGGTACAGGTTGATGAGGTGGCAATCACCGGAATGCCTTTGCCATCAATTGCCTCTCTGAGTGAGGCCACGTTGCTTACTGCCTGCTTACGCGCTTTATCGGTAAAACCGTTGGCAATCAGCGGCACGCCGCAGCATTTCTCTTTACTCAGCAGTTGCACGCCGGTTCCCATCGCATTCAACACCTTGATCAGGTCTTTGCCGAGCTGGGGATGGTTGTAATTCACAAAACAGCCGTGGAAAAAGGCGACCTGATCCTGATACTGCGCCTGCTGTGCGGCAACGCTACGATACCAGCGGCGGAAGGTGCCAAAGGAGTACTTCGGCAGCGTACGGCGATGATCGATTTTTAACGCGTAATCCAGCAATTGACGCACCGGTTTTAATGAGGTGGCGGTATTCACTATTGGGGCGAAGGGGGTGGATACGCTACCCATTAAATCTGTATGGCTTAAGACAAAGTTACGCAACGATGGGCGCGTCGTGTCGTATTTGGCACGCGCGCGCTGGATGATATCGCCGATTTTCACGTCTGACGGACAGGCCACTTCGCAGCGTTTACAGTTGATGCAGTATTTCAGCGCGTCGTCATATAGCGCGCCATCTTTCAGGCGCAGACGTTCACCGTCCGGGCCGGCCTGCTTAGGGCCCGGGTAGCTCGGATTGACGCGGCTTACCGGGCAGGCGGTGGTGCACACCGTACATTTGATACAACTTTCAAAACGTGTGTCGCTCATTGCTGTCCTCCTGCACGTTTCGCAATATGATGCGCGGCATGTAAGGCGCTAACTGCGCACACGCCGCCTCCGCAACCCTGGGCGATAGGGTCGAATCCGCCGAGGACGGAACCGATGGCATACATGTTCTCTATCGTTTTTCCCGCCAGTGATGGACGCAATGCGGTATCGGTTGTTACGCCAAACTGTTGCCACGGTTGTGGATCGAAAACATCACGCTGATACCACTCGGCGCGGGTAGCTGTTTGCTGTACATCCAGTCCCAGGATTGGTTCGTGGATTGCCTCACGCGTGGCGACCAGCCCGCTGCTGAAGAAGCTGCCGCTGGCGAGCACGGCGAAACGTGGCCGCAAGGGGATATCGGCATGATTTCGGGTCCAGATTTCGCTGACCACGCCATCCTGACAGGTGATTTTTTTCACTTCATCACCCGGCATCCACACACCGCCCTGGCGCACAAACTGGCGCTGTAATTTGTTGTGCAAACGCATGCCCAGCACCGAAGGTGGTAGGGTCGGTAACAGTGTCAGCGAGCAGGGGAGGCGCTCGTTAAGCCACTGCCAGAGCCGCTCATCGGCCAGACCAAAGCATGCCGGCATGATTATCATGTCGCAGGTTTTTGCCATTGGCAGCAATGCGTCATAGAGCAGCGACCATTTATCTTCGTTATCCAGCAGGCGCGCAATATTAACGGCGCGAAACTCGGTTGGGTTATCACGCAGGACATCCAGCTCCGGCAGCTCGATTTCTGCCGTCTCGACGCTGAGATTGCGTTGGCGTAATGACGCTGCGGCGAGATGCGCCTGAAAATCCAGTAACCCGCTAATCCCTACAACGCAGATACGCTGCGCGGACAGCGGCCAGACCGGCACTTCCGGGGAACTTAACCAGGTTGAGCGCAGGGTGCCCAGCGGGGTAACACGTTGATGCGCCTGATGCACTTTGCCCTGCAAATGCGTTCCGCATTCATCCAGTAAATTTTGCGCCTGCTGGGCCAGTTCCAGAACGTTCTGCGTTCCGATGGTGCTATACGGATGTGTGGGTGCCTGAGTGCGCAGCGCATTCAAACCCGCTTCTATATCCGTCACCGGTTGACCATCGGGTAAGCTGCTGAGCAAATCCAGTGAGCCGGAGGAAAAATGCAGGGCGCTTTGGCCGCGGGTAACAATCGTGCAGCGCAGTCCGCTTTTTTGCAGTTGCAGGCCACATAGCAGTCCGGCGAGGCCGCCGCCGATAATGACGGTATCAAATTTCATCCTGGTGCTCCTTTTCCAGACCACACAACCCTTGATAAACCCAGCGCGTGAATTCGCTTTCGCGCAGCGCATCTCCCCAGGCGATAGGCTGCACGCCTTTCCAGCGTTCATTGAGGAAGTCGGAAAGCTGGGTAATGGACTGCGCTGCGGTAGTGACATTAAAACGTTGCAGTAAACCTGCGGCGCGGCAGGCACACAATTCGCCCTGGCAGGTCCCCATTCCAACACGGGTACGGCGACGCAAATCGAGCAGGCTGTTGACGGTTAAATTCTCGACGGCGTATTGCACTTCGCCTGCGGTGACTGCTTCGCATTCGCAGACCAGACTGCGGTGCTGGCGGCCTTCGCTAAGCCACGCAGGGGTGCGATCGCCGTGACGGTAGACCGCCGAGCCGCGCAGTGGCGCAGGCAATGAGATCACGCGTTTAAGCGTATGCTCGGTAGATTCCTGTGAGCCAGGCAGCGCGGTGTCTGCCGTTGTGCAAGGCTGGGTATTGCCCAGCTTACGACAAACGGCATCGGTGGCCCATTCCGCCATCAGGCGGTAGGTCATCAGTTTGCCGCCGGTAATGGTGATAAATCCGTCCAGTCCGTCACGTTCAGCGTGATCGAACAGTACAATCCCACGGCTGACGTTACGACCGCTTGGGTCGTCGTCGCTAGCCACCAGCGGGCGTACGCCAGAGTAGGCGCGTAAAATGCGCGTTTTCGCCATAATCGGCGCCAGCTTCTCGCCTTCACGCAGCAGAATATCGACCTCTTCTGCGGTGACGCGGTTGCTGTCGATATCGTCGTAATCAATGTGCTGTGAGGTGGTACCGATCAGTGAAATGGTATCGCCAGGCACCAGAATATCGGCGTCAGATGGCTTACGGCAGCGGTTAATGACATGCTGGTTAATGCGATGATCCATAATCAGCAACGAACCTTTGGCCGGGAACATACGGATGCTCAGATCGGCATATTCCGCAATGCGTTGACCCCAGATCCCAGCGGCGTTGACGACAACCGGTGCATGCAGGGACTGCATTTCGCCTGTCAGATGATTGCGCACGTTAACGCCGCAAACCGTTGCGCCTTCGCGGATCAGTCCCGTCACTTCATGCGCCGTTAAGATAACCGCGCCATGCTCACGCGCATCCAGCATGTTAGCTGCTGTTAAGCGGAAAGGATCGACCGTGCCGTCTGGTACTTTTACTGCACCAATCAGCTGTGGATTCACAGAAGGTTCGATAATACGTGCCTGCTGAGGGTCAATCGCTTCTGCGCGAATCCCTGCCTCTTCACAGGCGCGAATAAAGGTGGACTGGAAGGACAGCTCATCCTCCGGCAGGGTGATAAACAGACCGTCCGTTGGCTCAACGCAATGGCGGGCGATACGTTTCAGAATTTGGTTTTCGCTGATGCACTCACGGGCAGATTCAGCGTCGGTGACGGCGTAGCGTGCACCGCTGTGCAGCAGACCGTGGTTGCGCCCGGTCGCACCTGTGGCGATATCGTGGCGTTCCACTAAGATGACGCGCAACCCGCGCAGCGCACAGTCACGTGCGATCCCTGCACCTGTTGCTCCTCCACCAATGATAATCACGTCACTTGTTTGCGAGTCGCGAGTTTTCATTGTTTTTCCTCACAGTTCGTTTTTTATCATTTAGCCACATAAAAAACATGGATTGTTTGATTTCGCGCATAATCGCTCATTATTCGAAAATGAAACGTGATTTCGTGCGCCTTTATGAACATTTGTCATAAATCTGTAACAATATGTGCTGCGTTTCACATTTTTGTTATGTATCTTTCCTTAACATCGCGGCCACACTGGGAGCGGTAGGGTAGTAATGACGAACTGCAGTGTTTACTTCGAATGAAAGACGGCCACGGAGGCTACACTATGTTGAGCATTTTTAAACCAGCGTCACACACGGCGCGTTTACCTGCAGCGGAGATCGACCCGACATATCGTCGATTACGTTGGCAGATTTTTCTGGGGATTTTCTTTGGTTATGCCGCGTACTATCTGGTACGTAAGAACTTTGCCCTTGCGATGCCGTATCTGGTTGAGCAAGGTTTCTCGCGTGGCGATCTGGGTTTTGCGTTGTCCGGTATCTCCATTGCTTACGGATTTTCGAAATTCATCATGGGGTCCATTTCGGATCGCTCGAATCCGCGCGTTTTCCTGCCAGCCGGTCTGATTCTGGCCGCCGCAGTGATGCTGTTCATGGGCTTTGTGCCGTGGGCGACATCGAGTATTGCTATTATGTTTGTGCTGCTGTTCCTCTGCGGATGGTTCCAGGGGATGGGCTGGCCGCCGTGTGGCCGTACTATGGTGCACTGGTGGTCGCAGAAAGAGCGTGGAGGAATTGTTTCCGTCTGGAACTGTGCGCACAACGTGGGTGGCGGTCTGCCTCCGCTGTTGTTCCTGCTGGGTATGGCCTGGTTCAATGACTGGAAAGCGGCGCTGTATATGCCTGCTTTCGGTGCGATCGTCGTCGCGCTGATTGCTTTTGCCCTGATGCGTGATACGCCGCAGTCCTGTGGTCTGCCGCCTATCGAAGAGTATAAGAACGACTATCCGGACGATTACACCGAGAAAGCGGAAGAAGAGCTGACTGCGAAGCAGATCTTCATGCAGTACGTACTGCCGAACAAACTGTTGTGGTACATCGCTATCGCTAACGTGTTTGTTTATCTGCTGCGTTACGGCATCCTGGACTGGTCACCGACCTACCTGAAAGAAGTGAAGCATTTCGCACTGGACAAGTCATCCTGGGCCTACTTCCTGTATGAGTATGCGGGTATTCCGGGCACGCTGCTGTGCGGCTGGATGTCGGATAAAGTCTTCCGTGGTAACCGTGGTGCGACCGGCGTGTTCTTTATGACGCTGGTAACTATTGCAACCATCGTTTACTGGATGAACCCGGCAGGCAACCCGAACGTGGATATGGCTTGTATGATCATCATCGGCTTCCTGATCTACGGCCCGGTAATGTTGATTGGTCTGCACGCGCTGGAACTGGCACCGAAAAAAGCGGCGGGAACGGCGGCTGGCTTTACCGGTCTGTTCGGTTATCTCGGTGGTTCTGTGGCCGCGAGCGCCATTGTTGGCTACACCGTTGACTTCTTCGGTTGGGACGGCGGCTTTATGGTGATGATTGGCGGTAGCGTGCTGGCGGTTATTCTGCTGGTAGTCGTCATGATTGGCGAAAAACGCCATCACGAAGAGATGGAACTGAAGCGTAACGGGGGCTAATAGATGAAAACCACATTGAAAAGCCTCAGCGTGGCGCTGATGCTCGCAGGTATGGTGGTCAGCAGTGCAGCGGTTGCCGCAGATAAAATCGTGATTGCGCATCGTGGCGCCAGCGGTTATCTGCCGGAGCATACGCTGCCAGCAAAAGCGATGGCCTATGCCCAGGGTGCGGATTATCTGGAGCAGGATTTGGTTATGACCAAGGATGACCATCTGGTCGTCCTGCATGACCACTATCTTGACCGCGTCACCGATGTTGCCGAGCGTTTTCCGGATCGTGCGCGTAAAGATGGGCGTTACTACGCCATCGACTTTACGCTGGATGAAATTAAATCGCTGAAATTTACCGAAGGCTTCGATATCGAAAATGGCAAAAAGGTCCAGACCTACCCAGGGCGCTTCCCGATGGGTAAATCTGATTTCCGCGTGCACACGTTCGAAGAAGAGATTGAGTTTGTTCAGGGATTAAATCATTCCACCGGTAAAAACATCGGTATTTACCCGGAAATGAAAGCACCGTGGTTCCATCACCAGGAAGGGAAGGACATTGCGGCTAAAACACTGGAAGTACTGAAAAAGTACGGGTATACCGACAAGAACGACAAGGTCTATCTACAGTGTTTTGATGTTGCAGAGTTGAAGCGCATTAAAAATGAACTGGAACCGAAGATGGGGATGGATCTCAATCTGGTACAGTTGATTGCGTACACTGACTGGAATGAAACCCAGGAGAAAAAGCCGGACGGCAGTTGGGTGAATTACAACTACGACTGGATGTTTAAACCGGGTGCCATGAAGCAGGTTGCGCAGTATGCGGACGGCATTGGGCCGGACTACCACATGCTGATTGATGAGAAGTCGAAGAAGGGCAATATCTCGTTAACTGGCATGGTGCAGGACGCACATCAGAGTAAGATGGTGGTGCATCCTTATACCGTTCGCGCCGATCAACTGCCGGATTACACCACTGACGTAAACCAGCTGTATGACATTCTTTATAACAAGGCGGGCGTTGACGGGCTGTTCACCGACTTCCCCGACAAAGCAGTGAAATTCTTGAATAAAGAGTGATGATGTAAGGCCTGTGATGCACCTCCGGTCACAGGCCTTAATGGATGAACGTTTTAACTGCTAGATAAGGCCGTCTGCTGTCAACGTTTCCATACATGCCTGCAGGAGAAATAAAGGGCTGCCGTCCACCGGCGGCTCTTTTGCCAGTAAGGATATCTGTCGATAGAACGTTGGTTCCAGCGCGACTGAGCGTACTTTCCCACCAACAGCCTTCAGCGTTAATTCCGGTAATAATGCTATACCCAGCCCCTGACGAATAAAGCTCATCGCGGTATCCGGATGGTTAAACTCGTATTTAATGACCGGTTCAATCCCCTTCTCTTTAAATAGCGCCATGATGCTTAATTCATAGCGACCTTTGCTGATAATGAGCGGTTCTCCAACCAGTTGTTCCACTGAAATCGTGCTATTGGCCGCCAGCGGATGGCTTTCAGGAACTACAACGGTAAATTTGTCGCGATACACCGGTACGCAGTACATGCCATTTACCGGGAAATGCACAAATCCCGCATCGATATCCCCACTGCGCAGGGAATCAACTATTGCCGTGCTGTTTTCTTCATAAGGGATAATTTTGATATGCGGGTGGTGCTGTTCGAAGTGGTGGATGATGCCGGGCAAAATGCAGGCACAGGCGCTGGGAAAGCAGCCGATACGCAGGGTTCTGGCCGGGTTTTGTCGCTCCTGCTCGGCAATCTCTTTCACCGCGTTGGTTTCAGACACGATCGTCCGCAGGTGTGAAACGATCCGACTCCCGGCCGGACTAAGTTGAATGTCTTTGCGGCGTTCTCGGATAAGAATATCAACCCCTAGCTCTTCCTCTAGCGCTGAAATTGCCTGGCTAACGGCGGATTGGGTCATGTACAGCCGCTTGCTGGCTTCGGTAAATCCACCGTACTCAAGTACGGCAAGCAGGGCGTGGATCTGGGTTAGTGTCATTAGTTTATTCTAATCAACAATATTAAAACGATTAATTTCTCTAATATAATGGACCTGTTTATACTTGCGGTCTACCGTAAAATCACACTTCGACGCACCTGTCCGTAGTTCAGTTGAGCTGAGCGTTGCCTGCGTGCGCCGTCTGGACAGGTTGTCGAATATGAAAGAAAAACTGTGGACGAAAGATTTTTGGGCAATAACGATAATCAGCTTTATTATATTTTTTGTTTTTTATGTCCTGCTCACGCTGTTACCGATCTATATTTCGGATCGCCTGCATGCCACTCCAGATAAGGCCGGATTATTAGTCACCTTCTTTTTGGGGGCCGCAATTGTTGTGCGCCCGTTTGCGGGACAATGGGTAGGAAAATATTCGAATAAAACAATTCTGGTGCTCTCTTCTCTGGCCTTTTTGGTGGTCACTGCGCTGTATCCTGTTTGCCACTCAATTGAATCACTGCTGTTGATTCGGGTGCTTCATGGTGTAACGTTTGGCGTTATTACCACGGTAAAAGGAACGATTTCCGCGCGGTTGATACCGGCCTCCCGACGTGGAGAGGGCATCAGTTTTTTCTCGTTAGCCATGGGACTGGCAATGGTTGTGGGGCCGTGGGTAGGGCTGAACATGGCACGCTGGGGAGCTTTTACCACAGCATTCTGGCTGTGTAGCGCGGTTGCCGTACTGGGTATTATCCTGTCATTGATTGTCGCCGTACCGCCGGTTATCCGTCATGCTGACGGCTCAAAACCGAAGCTGGGATTTGCGGCAATGTTTGATCGCGCCGCACTGCCTTTCGCGATGGTGACGTTTTTCATGACCTTTTCCTACGCGGGCGTTTCCGCTTTTCTCGCACTGTATGCGCGCGAGCTCGATCTGATGGCCGCCGCCAGTAATTTCCTGTTGTGTTACGCCATTTGCCTGATGATCTGTCGAACCTTTACCGGCAATGTTTGTGATAAAAAAGGGCCGAAATACGTGGTCTATCCGTGTTTGCTGGCTTTCACAGTCGGGCTGGTGGCGCTTGGCTATACTAACGGTAGCATTATGATGATTATTTCCGGTGGATTAATTGGCATCGGTTATGGTTCGGTCACACCCGTATTTCAGACACAAATTATTAGTTCGGTGGAACCCCATAAAATTGGTATCGCCAATTCGCTGTTTTTCAATGCGATGGATGCAGGAATGGCAATCGGCGCGTTTATCATGGGGATGATGGTCGAGGATGTGGGATATCGGGCGATTTATCTGGTGGGGGCGCTGCTGGTGGTACTGGCCGGGGCGTTGTATATCATGCAGATGAAAAAACGCGGAGACGTGGTACTGGTCTCCGCGCATGAAGTTCACTAAACACTACAGCTCTATTTCAATATCGCCTTTTGCCCGGCAACAGCACGGCAATATTTCACCGGGCTGAATGAAGGCCAGCGGTTCTGCAATCCAGTCAACCTGTCCCGCCACCAGGCGGGTACGGCAGGAGCCGCAGTAGCCTTCACGACACTGATATTCGACTTCAACATCGTGCGACTCGAGCGCGGCAAGCAGGGAAGGGTGTTCATCCTGGCACAGCAACTGCGTGCCAGAGATGCGCAGAGTCACGCGGCCCATCAGAGCTGGAAGTTACTCAGATCGTCAGTATCGACTTCGGCATCGATCTGGCCGACCAGATAAGAGCTGACTTCCACTTCCTGCGGCGCAACCTGGACGTTGTCAGACACCAGCCAGGTATTGATCCAAGGGATCGGGTTAGAACGTGTCTGGAATGGCAGATCGAGTCCAACAGCCTGCATACGGATGTTGGTGATGTACTCAACATACTGGCACAGAATGTCTTTGTTCAGGCCAATCATTGAGCCATCACGGAACAGATAGTCTGCCCACTCTTTTTCCTGCAGCGCGGCCTGTACGAACAGGTCGTAGCACTCTTGTTTGCACTCTTCGGCAATTTCCGCCATCTCCGGATCGTCCACGCCGCTGCGCAGCAGGTTCAGCATATGCTGAGTACCGGTCAGGTGCAGGGCTTCGTCGCGGGCGATCAGACGAATAATTTTCGCGTTGCCTTCCATCAGTTCACGTTCGGCGAAGGCGAAAGAGCAGGCGAAGCTGACATAAAAGCGGATCGCTTCCAGCGCGTTCACGCTCATCAGGCACAGATACAGCTTCTTCTTCAGCTCACGCAGGTTTACGACAACCGTTTTACCATTAACGGTATGCGTGCCTTCACCGAGCAAATGCCAGTAGCTGGTCATCTCGATCAATTCGTCGTAGTAGCTGGAGATGCCTTCTGCGCGTTTCTGGATTTGCTCGTTGGTGACGATATCGTCAAACACCACCGCCGGATCGTTAACAATATTACGGATGATGTGGGTGTAAGAGCGGGAGTGGATCGTTTCAGAAAACGCCCACGTTTCCACCCAGGTTTCCAGTTCAGGGATCGAGATTAACGGCAGCAGCGCGACGTTAGGACTACGTCCCTGAATGGAGTCCAGCAGCGTCTGATACTTCAGGTTGCTGATGAAGATATGTTTTTCATGTTCCGGCAATGCCTGGAAGTCGATACGATCGCGAGAAACATCGACTTCTTCCGGACGCCAGAAGAAAGAGAGCTGCTTTTCGATCAGTTTTTCAAAGATGTCATATTTTTGCTGATCGTAGCGGGCGACGTTCACCGGCTGGCCGAAGAACATCGGTTCCAGAAGCTGATCATTTTTCGTCTGTGAAAAAGTGGTGTATGCCATTGATGTGAATCCTGTCTGGAATGTACTGCCGGATGCGCTTTGCTTATCCGGCCTACAATACCGCGAATTAATTTGTAGGCCGGGTAAGCGCTACGCCACCCGGCAAAAGATTAAATCTTACATGCGCCGCTTTCGCAGCCATCGTCCTGAATGGACGGCACCAGATCGTCCTGAGAGTCTTCCGCACCGTCACGGGTGTTCTGATAATACAGCGTTTTAACACCAAATTTGTAGGCGGTGAGCAGGTCTTTCAGCAACTGCTGCATCGGTACTTTTCCGGACGGGAAGCGCGACGGATCGTAGTTGGTGTTGGCGGAAATCGACTGATCGATAAATTTCTGCATGATGCCTACCAGCTGCAGATAGCCGTCGTTGTTTGGCATTTCCCACAGCAGTTCGTATGCGTCGTGCAGGTGTTCGTAGTCCGGCACGACCTGACGCAGAATCCCATCTTTCGATGCTTTGATGCTCACGTAACCGCGTGGCGGTTCAATGCCGTTGGTGGCGTTGGAGATCTGCGAAGAGGTCTCGGACGGCATCAGGGCTGACAGCGTGGAGTTACGCAGGCCGTGAGTCTTGATAGATTCACGCAGCTGTTCCCAGTCCATATGCAGCGGTTCGTTAGCGATAGCATCAAGATCTTTTTTATAGGTATCAATCGGCAGAATACCTTTCGCATAGGTGGTTTCGTTAAACCATGGGCATGCGCCTTGCTCTTTTGCCAGCTCGTTAGAAGCCTTCAGCAGGTAATATTGAATCGCTTCAAAGGTTTTGTGAGTCAGGTTATTGGCGCTGCCGTCAGAGTAGCGTTTCCCGTTTTTCGCCAGCCAGTAAGCGTAGTTGATCACGCCAATACCCAGCGTACGACGACCCATCGCACCGCGTTTGGCGGCCGGAATCGGATAATCCTGGTAATCGAGCAGCGCATCCAGCGCACGTACCGCCAGTACAGCCAGCTCTTCCAGTTCGTCCAGACTTTCGATAGCGCCCAGGTTAAATGCGGACAGTGTACACAGCGCAATTTCGCCGTTTTCATCGTTAACGTCGGTCAGCGGTTTGGTCGGCAGGGCGATTTCCAGGCACAGGTTGGACTGGCGTACCGGCGCGACAACCGGATCAAACGGGCTATGGGTGTTGCAGTGGTCAACGTTCTGAATGTAGATACGACCGGTCGAGGCACGTTCCTGCATCATTAGTGAGAACAGCTCAACTGCTTTTACGCGCTGTTTGCGGATGCTGTCGTCGTTTTCATATTGGGTGTACAGACGCTCGAACTCATCCTGATCGGCGAAGAACGCGTCATACAGACCCGGGACGTCGGACGGGCTAAACAGGGTGATGTCGCCGCCTTTCAGCAGACGGGTGTACATCAGCTTGTTGATTTGTACGCCATAGTCCATGTGACGAACGCGGTTGCCTTCGACGCCACGGTTGTTTTTCAGGACCAGCAGGCTTTCAACTTCCAGGTGCCACATTGGGTAGAACAGCGTGGCTGCACCACCGCGTACGCCCCCCTGAGAGCAGGATTTCACCGCAGTCTGGAAATGCTTGTAGAACGGAATACAGCCGGTGTGGAACGCTTCACCGCCGCGAATCGGGCTCCCCAGCGCACGGATGCGACCAGCGTTAATGCCGATACCGGCACGCTGAGAAACGTATTTCACAATTGCGCTGGAGGTTGCGTTGATGGAGTCCAGGCTGTCGCCGCACTCGATCAGTACGCAGGAGCTGAACTGACGCGTTGGGGTACGCACGCCGGACATAATTGGCGTCGGCAGCGAGATTTTGAACGTAGAAACGGCGTCGTAGAAACGTTTTACATATTGCAGACGTGTTTCACGCGGATAGTTAGAGAACAGGCAAGCCGCTACCAGAATGTAGAGGAACTGCGCGCTTTCATAGATCTCACCGGTAACACGGTTTTGCACCAGATATTTACCTTCCAACTGCTTCACCGCAGCGTAGGAGAAGGTCATATCACGGTCGTGTACGATGAACGAGTCCATCTGCTTGAACTCTTCTTCCGTGTAGTCTTCCAGCAGATGATTGTCGTATTTGCCCATTTCAACCATTTTCACGACATGGTCGAACAGCTTTGGCGGTTCAAACTCACCGTAGGCTTTTTTACGCAGGTGGAAAATCGCCAGACGGGCAGCCAGATACTGATAATCCGGCGCTTCGCGGGAGATCAGGTCGGCGGCTGCTTTGATGATTGTTTCATGGATGTCGGAGGTCTTGATTCCGTCATAAAACTGAATGTGGGAGCGCAGCTCGACCTGAGAAATCGATACGTTATTCAGTCCTTCTGCCGCCCAATCCAGAACTCGGTGGATTTTGTCGAGATTGATGCGCTCTGTACTACCATCACGCTTTGTCACCAGCAGACTCTGATTCATGTGGTTTTTTACCTGTCCGTGAAAGAAAAAATATCCCCCATATTATCCACAGAGTCATGTTGTGACTAAGTCTGTGGATAAATACTATATGTAGGGGTTGTTTGATAAAATAGACGCTATATGGTGAGTATTCTAGTAGGGATTCTTTTCAGCACAAGAGTTGATTTTGAGGTTAAATTGAGGTTGCAAAAGGGTGATAATCGCTAAGTGCGCGTCTTATAAGGCCTGGCGAGGATGTCAATAATTGAGAAAAAAAATAGAAAATTTGATCGAGTGCTGATTTCTTCATCTAAGGCAAGGAAAGTTCTTATGATCTGGCACAGGATTTGTAGGCCTGATAAGCGAAACGTCATCAGGCATGGTTCCAGTAAGCAGGCCGGATGGCGGCGTAGCACGCTTTTTCCGGCCTACAGGAGCAGTTAATCAACCTTGGCGGTGGTATGTACCATATAGTTCACATCAACGCCCGGGCCAAGTTTGAAGGTGTTGGTTATGGGGTTGTAATGCAGGCCGGTCATATGACGCTCTTTCAGTACGGTCTGGTCAACCCACTCTAATAATTCAGCAGGCTTAATAAACTTTTTCACATCGTGCGTGCCTTTCGGCACCATGCGCAGAATATATTCCGCTCCGACCACCGCCATCAGCCAGGATTTGCCGTTGCGGTTAAGCGTGGAGAAAAATACTTCGCCACCCGGTTTGACCAGCCTGGCGCAAGCTCTGACCACTGACTGTGGGTCTGGCACGTGCTCCAGCATTTCCATACAGGTGACAACGTCATACTGATGTGCATGCTTTTCCGCATGCTCTTCGACGGTTTCTTGTACGTACTCTACCTGGATACCGCTTTCCAGCGCATGCAGTTTCGCTACCTGCAGCGGTTCAAAACCCATGTCCAGTCCGGTGACGGTGGCGCCTTCGCGCGCCATACTCTCCGCCAGAATACCGCCGCCGCATCCGACGTCGAGTACCTTTTTACCAAACAGGCCGCCTGAGCGCTCAGTAATATAGCCCAGACGCAGTGGGTTAATGCGGTGCAGCGGCTTAAATTCACCCTCAAGATCCCACCAGCGTGACGCGACTGCTTCAAACTTGGCAATTTCTTCATGGTCAACGTTGTGAGCTACCGGAGGTTTTTCGGCATTCATTGGGGCTTCTACTCCTAAATTTGCGATGCAAATGAGTATATCAGCCTGACGGGATGAATAAAGCCTCTGTCAGGGGGAATCCATTTACCTGAATCTGCACGGATGTGTTATAATTTGCGACCTTTGAATCCGGGATACAGT
Organism: Citrobacter sp. Cpo103; assembly: GCF_030332605.1. Lineage (NCBI taxonomy): Bacteria > Pseudomonadati > Pseudomonadota > Gammaproteobacteria > Enterobacterales > Enterobacteriaceae > Citrobacter > Citrobacter sp. Cpo103. Next base: position 331,143 of record NZ_JAOWHO010000029.1, read on the forward strand.
AGAGGGATAGCGGTTAGATGAGCGACCTTGCGAGAGAAATTACACCGGTCAACATTGAGGAAGAGCTGAAGAGCTCCTATCTGGATTATGCGATGTCGGTCATTGTTGGCCGTGCGCTGCCGGACGTCCGAGATGGCCTGAAACCGGTTCACCGTCGCGTACTTTACGCCATGAACGTATTGGGCAACGACTGGAATAAAGCCTATAAAAAATCTGCCCGTGTCGTTGGTGACGTAATCGGTAAATACCACCCTCATGGTGATATCGCCGTTTACGACACCATTGTTCGTATGGCGCAGCCATTCTCCTTGCGCTACATGCTGGTAGATGGTCAGGGTAACTTTGGTTCTGTCGATGGCGACTCCGCAGCGGCGATGCGTTATACGGAAATCCGTATGTCGAAAATCGCCCATGAGCTGATGGCTGACCTGGAAAAAGAAACGGTTGATTTCGTCGACAACTATGACGGCACCGAACAAATTCCTGACGTCATGCCGACCAAAATTCCTAACCTGCTGGTGAACGGTTCGTCCGGTATCGCGGTAGGTATGGCGACCAACATTCCGCCGCACAACCTGACCGAAGTGATCAACGGCTGTCTGGCATATATTGACGATGAAGACATCAGCATTGAAGGGCTGATGGAACATATTCCGGGTCCGGACTTCCCGACTGCCGCGATCATCAACGGTCGTCGTGGTATCGAAGAAGCCTACCGTACCGGTCGTGGCAAAGTGTACATTCGCGCACGCGCGGAAGTCGAAGCGGATGCCAAAACGGGTCGTGAAACCATCATCGTTCACGAAATTCCGTATCAGGTAAACAAAGCGCGCCTGATTGAGAAAATCGCCGAGCTGGTAAAAGACAAACGCGTTGAAGGCATCAGCGCGCTGCGTGACGAGTCTGACAAAGACGGTATGCGCATCGTGATTGAAGTGAAACGCGATGCGGTCGGGGAAGTGGTTCTGAACAACCTCTATTCCCAGACCCAACTGCAGGTTTCCTTCGGTATCAACATGGTTGCATTGCACCATGGCCAGCCGAAGATCATGAACCTGAAAGATATTATTGCCGCGTTCGTACGTCACCGCCGTGAAGTCGTTACCCGTCGTACTATCTTTGAACTGCGTAAAGCCCGCGACCGTGCGCACATCCTTGAAGCGCTGGCGATTGCGCTGGCGAACATCGATCCGATCATCGAACTGATCCGCCGCGCGCCGACCCCGGCTGAAGCGAAAGCTGCGCTGGTTGCGCGTTCGTGGGAACTGGGCAACGTTTCCGCCATGCTGGAGCGTGCCGGTGATGACGCCGCGCGTCCTGAATGGCTGGAGCCGGAATTTGGCGTGCGTGACGGTCAGTACTATCTGACTGAACAGCAGGCCCAGGCTATTCTGGATCTGCGTTTGCAGAAACTGACCGGCCTTGAGCACGAAAAACTGCTCGACGAATACAAAGAGCTGCTGGAACAGATCGCTGAACTGCTGCACATTCTGGGCAGCGCCGATCGTCTGATGGAAGTTATCCGTGAAGAGATGGAGCTGATTCGTGAACAATTCGGTGACGCTCGTCGTACTGAAATCACCGCGAACAGCGCTGACATCAACATCGAAGATCTGATTAGCCAGGAAGATGTTGTCGTAACCTTGTCTCATCAGGGCTACGTGAAATATCAGCCGTTAACCGATTACGAAGCGCAGCGTCGTGGCGGTAAAGGTAAATCAGCAGCACGCATTAAAGAAGAAGACTTTATTGACCGCCTGCTGGTGGCCAACACCCATGACACGATCCTCTGCTTCTCCAGCCGTGGTCGTTTGTACTGGATGAAGGTCTATCAGTTGCCGGAAGCAAGCCGTGGCGCACGTGGACGTCCAATCGTCAACCTGTTGCCGCTGGAAGCTAACGAACGTATTACCGCAATTCTGCCAGTACGTGAGTACGAAGAGGGCGTGAACGTCTTCATGGCAACCGCCAGCGGTACCGTGAAGAAAACGGCGCTGACTGAGTTCAGCCGTCCGCGTTCTGCCGGTATTATTGCGGTTAACCTGAACGAAGGCGACGAACTGATTGGTGTAGATCTGACATCCGGCAGTGACGAAGTCATGTTGTTCTCTGCGGCAGGTAAAGTGGTACGCTTTAAAGAAGATGCTGTCCGTGCAATGGGTCGTACCGCGACCGGTGTACGCGGTATCAAGCTGGCGGAAAAAGATAGCGTGGTATCGCTGATCGTTCCGCGCGGTGAAGGTGCGATCCTGACCGTTACTCAGAACGGTTACGGTAAACGTACGGCGGCGGAAGAGTATCCGACCAAGTCTCGTGCGACCCAGGGCGTTATCTCCATCAAGGTTACCGAGCGCAACGGTTCCGTTGTTGGCGCAGTGCAGGTTGAAGATACCGACCAGATCATGATGATCACCGACGCAGGTACGCTGGTACGTACTCGCGTGTCGGAAATCAGCGTGGTAGGGCGTAATACCCAGGGTGTGATCCTTATCCGTACTGCGGAAGACGAAAACGTCGTGGGTCTGCAACGCGTTGCTGAACCGGTTGATGATGAAGAGCTCGACTCCATCGACGGAAGCGCAGCTGAAGGTGACGAGGATATCGCACCTGAAGCGGAAAGCGATGACGATGCAGCAGCGGATGACGCTGACGAGTAATTAAGACGCTATAAAAAGGGCCGGAGAAATCCGGCCCTTTTTTTAATGGCATTGCGACAAAAGACATTTACCGCTACCTTAACCACACTCTATTAATGCCCTGAGGCGGAGCTTCGCCCCTTTGAAATACCTTGCTTCCGTTCATTCAACCCTAAAAGTCTCACGCTACCTGTTCAGAGCGTTGGCGCTCGTTATCTGGTGTCTGATTGCGTTTGCTTCCGTGTTCTACATTGTGAATGCGCTGCACCAGCGAGAGTCTGAGATCCATCAGGAGCTTAATCTCAGCTCCGATCAGGCCCAGCGCTACATTCAGCGTACATCTGATGTCATTAAAGAGCTGAAATATATTGCCGAGAATCGCTTAACGGCGGAAAACGGTGTGATGTCGCTGCGGGCGCGAGATGATAAAACCGTCGTGCCTAATTTTGAGCCGTTGTTTGCCGACTCCGACTGTTCTGTCATGGGCAACGCCTGGCGAGGTTCTCTGGAATCACTGGCATGGTTTATGCGCTACTGGCGCGACAACTTTTCCGCCGCCTATGATTTAAATCGAGTGTTCCTGATCGGCAGCGACAACCTCTGTATGGCCAATTTCGGTTTGCGTGATATGCCCGTTGAACGTGACGAGGCCCTGAAGGCGCTGCATGAGCGCATTATTAAGTATCGTAATGCTACGCAAGACGAAAATGGCAACAACTTGTTCTGGATCAGCCAGGGGCCACGTCCGGGAGTAGGGTATTTCTATGCGCTGACGCCGGTTTACCTCGCCAATCGCCTCCAGGCGCTGTTGGGCGTAGAGCAGCCAATTCGCATGGAGAATTTCTTCACGCCGGGCAGTTTACCGATGGGCGTGACCATCCTCGACGAAAATGGGCATGCGCTAATTTCTCTCACTGGCCCTGAAGGGAATATTAAGGCTGAGCCCCACTGGATGCAGGAACGCTCCTGGTTTGGTTACACACCGGGTTTCCGCGAGCTGGTATTGAAGAAGAATCTGCCTCCGTCCTCCCTGAGCATCGTGTACTCCGTACCGGTCGATCTGGTGCTGGAGCGGATCCGCATGATGATCCTGAACGCTATCTTGTTGAACGTGCTGGTCGGCGCGGCATTGTTTATGCTCACGCGCATGTATGAACGGCGCATTTTTATTCCAGCGGAAAGCGATGCTCAGCGTCTGGAAGAACATGAGCAGTTTAACCGTAAAATCGTAGCTTCTGCGCCGGTGGGTATTTGTATTCTGCGCACGATGGATGGCATTAACATCCTGAGTAACGAACTGGCGCACACCTATCTGAACATGCTGACGCATGAAGACCGTCAGCGGTTAACGCAAATTATTTGCGGCCAACAGGTCAATTTTGTTGATGTGCTGACCAGCAACAATACCAATCTGCAAATCAGCTTTGTGCACTCGCGCTATCGCAATGAAAACGTGGCAATTTGTGTCCTGGTTGATGTCAGTGCGCGCGTTAAAATGGAAGAGTCGTTGCAGGAGATGGCGCAGGCGGCGGAACAGGCCAGCCAGTCCAAATCGATGTTCCTTGCGACGGTGAGCCATGAGCTACGTACACCTCTATATGGCATTATCGGTAACCTTGATTTGTTGCAAACCAAAGAGTTACCGAGTGGGGTGGATCGTCTGGTAACGGCGATGAATAACTCTTCCAGTCTGCTGCTGAAAATTATCAGCGATATTCTCGACTTCTCAAAAATTGAATCTGAACAGCTGAAGATTGAGCCGCGAGAGTTTTCACCGCGTGAAGTCATGAACCATATTACGGCTAACTATTTGCCGCTGGTGGTCCGCAAGCAGTTGGGGTTGTACTGCTTTATCGACCCGGATGTGCCTGTGGCGCTGAATGGCGATCCGATGCGTTTACAACAGGTGATTTCTAATCTGCTGAGTAACGCAATCAAGTTTACCGATACCGGTTGTATTGTGCTGCACGTGCAGTGCAGCGGCGACTACCTGAGCATTCGAGTGCGTGATACCGGTGTAGGGATCCCTGCCAAAGAGGTGGTTCGGTTGTTCGATCCTTTCTTCCAGGTGGGGACTGGCGTACAGCGTAATTTCCAGGGAACGGGACTCGGTTTGGCGATTTGTGAAAAACTGATCAGCATGATGGATGGGGATATTTCCGTCGATTCCGAGCCGGGAATGGGGAGTCAGTTTACGCTACGTATTCCGCTGTATGGCGCACAGTATCCGCTGAAAAAGGGTGTTGAAGGATTGGCTGGCACGCGTTGCTGGCTGGCAGTACGTAATGCGTCACTGTACCATTTTCTCGAATCCAGCCTGACGCGTAACGGGATGACGGTGCTGCGATATGAGGGACAACAGCCCGATGCGGATGACCTGCTGGTGGCTGACGATGTGCTGGAACAGGCGTGGCAGGGACGGGCTGCGGTGATTTTCTGCCGCCGCCATATTGGCATTCCGCTGGAAAGAGAGCCTGGAGAATGGGTACACAGCGTGGCGTCACCGCACGAACTGCCTGCGCTGTTGGCGCATATATACAGTGTAGAGCTGGGGAGTGAAGATCTCTCCACGGCGCTGCCAGCCCCGGATAAAGCCGGTGCGACGAACGATGACATGATGATCCTGGTTGTTGACGATCACCCTATCAACCGGCGCTTACTGGCCGATCAGTTGGGATCGTTGGGATATCAGTGTAAAACGGCGAATGACGGTGTGGATGCGCTCAATGTACTCAGCAAAAACCATATCGACATTGTGCTGAGTGACGTCAACATGCCAAATATGGATGGTTATCGCCTGACGCAGCGTATCCGCCAGCTAGGGTTAACGCTGCCTGTTGTGGGGGTAACGGCAAACGCGCTTGCCGAAGAGAAGCAGCGTTGTCTGGAATCAGGTATGGATAGCTGTCTGTCCAAGCCGGTGACCTTAGACGTATTGAAGCAAACGCTGGCGGTCTATGCGGAAAGAGTGAGAAAAACGCGGGGATAGGGAATAAAAGAGCCGGATGGCGGCGTTAGTCTTATCCGGCCTACGAAACGTGCATGATGCTGTGTGTTCGTAGGCCTGATAAACGCAGCGCCATCAGGCATTTTGACGTGATAAAGAATTATTCTTTGTCTGACGGACTCAGCGTCACGGAGGAGAGGTAATTCAGCAGTGCGATATCGTTTTCCACACCGAGCTTCATCATTGCCGATTTTTTCTGGCTACTGATGGTTTTAATGCTGCGGTTGAGCTTTTTGGCGATCTCAGTAACCAGGAAACCTTCGGCAAACAAGCGCAGAACTTCACTCTCTTTCGGTGACAGACGTTTGTCGCCATAGCCGCTGGCGCTGATTTTCTCCAGCAGACGAGACACGCTTTCCGGGGTAAATTTCTTACCTTTCTGCAGCGCGGCCAGTGCTTTTGGCAGGTCGGTTGGCGCACCTTGCTTCAGTACGATCCCTTCAATATCGAGATCCAGTACCGCGCTCAGGATAGCCGGATTGTTGTTCATGGTCAGAACGATAATCGACAGGCTCGGGAAATGACGCTTGATATATTTAATTAACGTGATCCCATCACCGTATTTATCTCCCGGCATGGAGAGGTCGGTAATCAACACATGCGCATCCAACTTAGGCAAATTGTTGATCAGTGCAGTGGAGTCTTCAAATTCGCCGACAACATTTACCCACTCGATTTGCTCAAGTGATTTACGAATACCGAACAGTACAATCGGGTGGTCATCGGCAATAATTACGTTCATAGTGTTCATGTATTGGGCTACCTTGCTACAGCAAGCTCTTGACGTAAACGTCAATGTCGCTGATGTATTTTTCTATACCTGGAGCATCTTTCTCTTGAATAAGATGTTCCAGCGCTTCACATAACTGCTTGCCGGGTACCAGATTAAGCATGGCAAACACGCCTTTCAGGCGATGGGCCGTTTGGGCTAATGCAGCGAAATCGCTGATAGCCGCCTCAGTATACAACCTCTTAACATCATCCGGTACTGTGTCTACAAAGAGTGCGTAGTAACCACTGGCATGAAGTTCGGCGTTTTCATCTCCGCCGAGGGGGAGTTCCTGGAACTCTTCTTGTGCCAGCTGCTCTTCAATCAGCTCAAGGACAGCTTCCTGCATAGCATTGCTCATATTAAAGTTGACGCGCAGCTGACCGGGGCCAATTTTCCGTACGCCAGACTCATCATCGCTTAAAAGCAAGCCCGAGGCAGTAAGATTAGACGGATTATCTGTTAAAAAGAGATCATATTCTTGACTATTCAACCGTTCATCGGGCGTGATGCAGGTTGCTCCCCAGTTTTCCAGTTGACGTAATACAATGCTCCGTACGTCATTTGAGGTGACATCAACCATTACGCAGACGTCATCCAACAGGCGCTCTTCACTATCAGCATGTTGATCGTGCAGCGGCATTTTAACATGGACGATGTAACGTGTTCCAAGTTCTTCCCGTGCTTTAATATTCAGGTGTCCGCCAAGCTTGCGGGCTAACTGATCGCACAGCCAGAACGTCAGCGGGTTGGCTTTGCCATACCGATCGCCCTGCGTGTCATTAATGAATGGGAAATGGAGATTATCAACTTCATTTAATGTGACGCCTTCCCCGGTATCCAGAATGCGGAAGGTCAGGCGTTCGGCCTCCGACTCATCCTGGTCGACTTCCAGCGTGATTTTACCTATCTGCGTGGTGGTTACCGCATATTGGATCAACAGCAGCAAAATACGGCGCAAGGCATCGCGATCGCCACGGCGTTCGTCATGGGCGCTTAGGTGATTTTTAATCAGTAGCTGCAGCCCTTTACGCTTAATGGCCGGCAGAACTTCCGGAACCACGTCGTCAATTAATGCCTGCACGGAAAACAGTGTGGATTCACCTTTCCAGGCATCGTTCTCCAGCAGGTTGGCTAGCTGGATTTCGTCCACCATCCGCACCAGAACGTCGGCCTGATTGGCCAGTTTCAGGCTGTCTGGTGTATTGAGCGCGGCGGCATTAGCAGCCAGCGTTTTCGCGGGGTCTTTCAGCGCGTTGCCAATATTCTGCATAAAGGCCGCTCGGGCCTGCTGGTTTTTCTCATACAGCCGCTGCGCTTGTTTCAGCTTCTTATTGACCAGCACCTCGCGGTCCTGGTCACGAATGATAAAGATCTGCGTTCTCGGGGAGATCTGGCTGCGAAACAGTCTGATTTCATACAGTTCATTATTGATGGTGGCCTGAATCACTCCCTGATGCTGCTCTGCCATATTGGTAATATTTTGCAGATTTAAATGCGGCAGCAGGTGGTCGGCAATTTTATTGCTGATAACCGTGCGGTTTGCTTCCTGATCGTGTACCAGTAATCCCAGCGGCAGAAGGGAAACAATCTCTTCATTGATTGCGCGCAGAACACGCAACTCATTATTTGCCGCAAGATTTGGCGCCACCTGGGTAGAACGGGCAGGGAGGTGGCGAAAGGTGGTATAGCCAAACAGCGCCAGAGCCAGTAACGCAATGTTCAGCAAAAGCGGTAGCAGAATGCTTTGCAATGTGTCGAGTAGCAATGAGCCAAACGGAACCTGCCACACCAGCCGCATATCCGTTGAGTTTAGCGCCGAAGAGATCTCAATTTTACTGTTGTTGAAATTAATGCTGACGCTGTCAGGCGACTCTTTTTCATTCAGGTGCTCGGTCGTTGAGGTGGCATCAGGTTCCAGATGGAAACTGTCCAGCGGCATACCGGGCGGGATCAAGTCATTAATCGGCAGGTCAAAGGCGACAACCGTTGCCAGATGTCCTGGCTGATTAAAGGTCGTGCGTAGCGTGAAGTAATGCCCGTTCTGCCAGGCCAGACGGCGCAGTGAAGAGAAGCTTTCACGTTCATCTAGCGCATTAGCCTGTTGCAGCATCTCAGCGCGCCGGGAATCGACAATATTCCCAATCGTCGATTCTTTAAAACCAGAGGTCAGATCTTTCAGCGGTAACGTTGAGATTAGGATCAGGCTGTTGTCCTGGCCATTCAGGTAATACATTGACCATGGGACATTCTCCGCGCCCCACAACGTGTCCAGATACGTTGAAATGCGCTGGGTCATTTCCAATGTAGAACTGTCATGCGAGCCGAAAATCAGCGCCTCAGTCTTTCTGCGCGGCTTCTCAAGATAATAGACGTCTTGTTTCAGACGTGTTTCCTGCAGCCCTTCTGCACCCGGCGAACTGGTTGAGGCGGCAATATTGTCATAGATTTGCCAGGTCACGTATCGCCAGGTATCGACCCTTTTATGAATGGCATGGGTAATATCAACAATCTGATAGCTCTTATCTTTTAACCAGGTGTTGACGGCGCTCTGGACCATAACACCCATCATCACCAACAGCACAACGATCAGTAATAAGAAGAAACGGGTAATACTTCCTGGTAACAGGGAGAATCGGGTGGAAACCGTTGTGTCAGACTGACTCATTCGTGTTTATGACCTGTTAAACGACGCGAAAGATGAAGAGGCAGTATAAAGGGTAATGTATGAATTACCACACTTACACCGTGTCGCCTGGCTTGCATTTTTTACGCCTGATTTTGTTGCAGCCATTACGATGTAAAGGTGTACAGAAGATAAAGGCGGGTACAAATATTCGTACGGAATGTATACATTTAGCATTAAATAACAAGAAATTATTTATCAAACTTATATCTGATCGTGACGCCCGAGATAGTTAATAGTCGTTATAGTTTTGCATCGGTAGCACGGAAAGGTAAGTTTTGTGTAAAGAAGGGTAAAAAAAAACCGAACGCAGAGCATTCGGCTGAAATAGGGGTAAACAGACATTCATAAATGAATGACGGTAATAAATAAAGTTAATGATGATAGCGGGTCTATTTTAGTTGCGAGTGAAGATTTTGTTTTGTCATTCAGTGCTATAAGATTTTTTTGTGTAATGCATTGATTTTAAAGATCATTAAAATGATTCTTGATTATTTGTGCTTATTTTGTCTGTTTTTTGATTTTAAAAAAGTTCCCTCATATTAATATTTTGAAACATCTATACCGATAAATGAAACACCTTAAAAGTTTTAGTATCATATTCGTGTTGGATTATTCTGTGTTTTTGCGGAGAATGAAGTTGCCGACTGGTTAATGACCTTAATCAGTATGCAGTGGCATAAAAAAGCAATAAAGGCATATAACAGAGGGTTAATAACATGAAAGTTAAAGTACTGTCCCTCCTGGTACCAGCACTGCTGGTAGCAGGCGCAGCGAATGCGGCTGAAATTTATAACAAAGACGGCAACAAATTAGATCTGTACGGTAAAGTCGACGGTCTGCACTATTTCTCCGACAACAAAGGTGATGATGGTGACAAGACTTACATGCGTATCGGCTTCAAAGGCGAAACTCAGGTTAACGACCAACTGACCGGTTACGGCCAGTGGGAATACCAGATTCAGGGTAACCAGAGTGAAGCGAGCAACGACGCCTGGACGCGTGTGGCATTCGCGGGTCTTAAATTCGCTGATGCAGGTTCTTTCGACTACGGTCGTAACTATGGCGTGACATATGATGTAACGTCCTGGACCGACGTTCTGCCGGAGTTCGGCGGCGACACCTACGGTGCTGATAACTTCATGCAGCAGCGTGGTAACGGTTATGCGACCTACCGTAACACTGACTTCTTCGGATTGGTTGATGGCCTGAACTTTGCCCTGCAGTACCAGGGTAAAAACGGCAGCGTAAGCGGTGAAAACGTAGGTGGTCGTAGCCTGCTGACCCAGAATGGCGACGGTTACGGCGGATCTGTGACCTATGATATCGGCGCTGGCTTTGGTGTCGGTGGTGCTATCACGACGTCTAAACGTACTGCTGATCAGAATGCTGTTGGCGTGTACGGTAGCGGTGACCGTGCAACGGTTTATACCGGTGGTCTGAAATACGATGCTAACAACGTTTACCTGGCAGCACAGTACTCCCAGTCCTATAACGCAACCCGTTTCGGTACCTCTAATGGTAGCAACCCGACTGCTGCATATGGCTTCGCGGATAAAGCACAGAATTTTGAAGTTGTGGCACAGTACCAGTTCGATTTCGGTCTGCGTCCATCCGTCGCTTACCTGCAGTCAAAAGGTAAAGACATCAGCAATGGTTTCACCAACTACGGTGACCAGGATATCGTGAAATATGTTGATGTTGGCGCAACCTACTACTTCAACAAAAATATGTCTACCTATGTTGATTACAAAATCAACCTGCTGGATGACAACAACTTCACCCGTGATGCTGGCATTGCTACCGATGACATCGTAGCGCTGGGTCTGGTTTACCAGTTCTAATCTGCGCTCATGTCGTTAAAAGGCCCTGCGGGGCCTTTTTTAATGTCGTTTTTCCGCCGTACAAACAACGATTTTTGGTGTACTCTTGCGCCCGTTCGCATGAGGATAATTACGTATGGAAATGAATTTTTATCGCGCAGCACTGCTGGCTGTGACCATCTTTTTTGTCGGGTGCGATGAGGCCTCGAAACCTGCTCAGACCACAACACCTGCCACCGTTCTGGAAGGTAAAACGATGGGCACTTTCTGGCGGGTCAGTATGGTAGGCGTAGATGCCAAACGCGCAAGGGAACTGCAGGCTAAGATCCAGACTCAGCTTGATGCCGATGATCAACTGCTCTCCACCTATAAAAACGATTCTGCGTTAATGCGCTTTAACCTGTCGAAAAGTCTGTCGCCGTGGCCGGTTAATGACGCTATGGCGGATATCGTGACTTCGGCGCTACGCATTGGTGCAAAAACCGATGGGGCCATGGATATCACCGTGGGGCCGTTAGTCAACCTGTGGGGCTTTGGCCCGGATCAGCAGCCGTTGCATATTCCCACCCAGGGGCAAATGGACGCTGCAAAAGCGCAAACCGGGCTTTCTCATCTGAAAGTCGTGAATGAAGCGCATCAGAACTACCTGCAAAAAGACTTGCCGGATCTGTATGTTGATCTCTCAACCGTTGGCGAAGGGTACGCCGCCGATCATCTGGCTCGATTGATGGAGCAAGAGGGGATCGCCCGTTATCTGGTTTCCGTTGGTGGTGCGCTGAACAGCAGGGGAATGAATGCTGAAGGGCATCCGTGGCGAGTGGCAATCCAGAAACCCACCGATCGTGAAAACGCGGTGCAGGCGATTGTCGACATTAATGGGCATGGCATTAGCACCTCCGGCAGCTACCGGAACTATTATGAGCTGGACGGTAAGCGCCTTTCCCATGTTATCGACCCGCAAACCGGTCGCCCGATCGAACATAATCTGGTATCCGTAACGGTGATTGCGCCAACGGCGCTGGAAGCCGATGGCTGGGATACAGGATTGATGGTGCTCGGCCCGGAAAAGGCCAAAGAAGTCGTGCGTCGTGAAGGGCTGGCGGTCTATATGATTGTGAAAGAGGGTGAGGGGTTTAAAACCTGGATGTCGCCGCAGTTTAATAGTTTTCTGGTCAGCGAAAATAATTAAAAAGCAAGATTGCGGGTTTTTATGCCCGACGATGGGGACACACTGAGGCTAAGCGCTATGCTTAACAAAGGAGTCCGAAATGAAAAATCGTTTACGCATCACTGACGATGACCGTTGGCAGTCCGTTGTGGATCGCGACGTTGACGCCGATGGTCAGTTTGTTTTTGCCGTCCAGACTACCGGTATTTTCTGCCGTCCGTCCTGTCGGGCAAAACATGCGCTGCGCAAAAATGTCCGTTTTTTCGCCGATGCCCACCAGGCACAGGATGCCGGGTTTCGCCCCTGTAAGCGCTGCCAGCCGGATAAAGACAGCGCGCAACAACATCGGCTGGACAAAATTGCCCGCGCCTGTCAGTTGTTGGAGCAAGAGTCACCTCTTACGTTGGACGAGCTGGCACAGCAGGTGGCAATGAGCCCGTATCACTTGCATCGTCTGTTCAAAGCCACGACGGGCATGACCCCGAAAGTGTGGCAACAATCATGGCGTGCTCGCCGTCTGCGTGATGCCCTGGCGAAAGGTGTTCCGGTGACACAGGCGATTCTCAATGCCGGATTCCCCGACAGCAGCAGCTACTACCGCAAAGCCGATCAAGCATTAGGCATGACGGCAAAGCAATTTCGTAAAGGTGGCGACAACGTTTCTGTACGCTATACCCTCGCAGATTGCGCTCTGGGCCGTTGTCTGGTGGCGGAAAGCGAGCGGGGTATCTGCGCGATCTTGCTTGGCGATGATGACGCTACGTTGGTTGCGGATCTTCATGCGCTGTTTCCCGCCGCGCAGGATGTTCCTGCAGAGGCCAATTTTCAGCAGCGCGTGCGCGAAGTGATCGTCGCGATCAATTCGCGTGACGCGTCGCTATCGCTACCCCTGGATATCCGGGGCACCGCATTTCAGCAGCAGGTGTGGCAGGCGCTGCGCACAATTCCGTGCGGCGAAACAGTGAGCTACCAACAGCTGGCCAGTGCCATCGGCAAACCGAAGGCGGTGCGCGCGGTGGCCAGTGCCTGTGGGGCCAACAAACTGGCGATTGTTATCCCGTGTCACCGGGTGATCCGTGGCGATGGCGCACTTTCGGGCTACCGATGGGGTATTGCGCGCAAGGCGCAGTTACTGCAACGGGAAACTACTGGCGAGGAAACATAATGCTCGATCTCTTTGCGGATGCGAAACCCTGGCAGGAGCCGCTGGCGTCAGGTGCGGTTATTCTGCGACGTTTCGCTTTTGACTCTGCGCCCTCTTTACTGCAGGCGATAGCGGCTGTCGCCAGACAGTCGCCGTTTCGCCAGATGGTGACGCCCGGCGGCTATACAATGTCGGTGGCGATGACCAACTGCGGCCATCTGGGCTGGACGACGGATCAGCATGGCTATCTTTATTCTCCGTTTGATCCACTCACCGGCACGCACTGGCCGCCACTGCCGGATGCGTTCGCTGATCTGTGCCAACAGGCGGCGACGGCGGCGGGCTATGCTGATTTTCAACCCGATGCCTGCCTGATTAACCGCTACACGCCAGGGGCAAAACTGTCCTTACATCAGGATAAAGACGAGCCCGACCTGCGGGCGCCGATTGTCTCTGTATCGCTGGGGCTACCAGCCATCTTTCAATTTGGCGGCTTGCGCCGTAATGACCCTTTAAAGCGTTTACTGCTGGAACACGGCGATGTCGTGGTGTGGGGCGGTAATTCGCGGCTGTTTTATCATGGGATCCAGCCGCTTAAAACAGGGTATCACCCATTAACCGGAGACTGTCGTTACAACCTGACGTTTCGTCTGGCGGGTAAAAAAGAATAAAAATAAGAATTATTATTGCTGTCAGCGAAGAGATGTTTAAACTGCGGGCTGTTATTACTTGTCCGGGTTGTGTGCATGGAACTTTTACTTCTTGTCTGGCGGCAGTATCGCTGGCCATTTATCAGCGTGATGGCGCTCAGCCTCGCCAGCGCCGCGTTGGGGATTGGGCTGATTGCGTTTATCAACCAGCGCTTGATCGAAACGGTCGACACCACGCTGATGGTGCTACCGGAGTTTCTTGGCCTGCTGCTGTTGTTGATGGTTGTTACCCTCGGTTCTCAGCTGGCGTTGACCACGCTGGGTCACCACTTTGTCTACCGCCTGCGTAGCGAATTTATCAAACGAATTCTGGATACTCACGTCGAGCGTATTGAACAGCTTGGCAGCGCCTCGTTGCTGGCCGGTTTAACCAGTGATATCCGCAACATCACCATCGCCTTTGTTCGTCTGCCTGAACTGGTACAGGGGATTATCCTGACCATCGGATCGGCGGCGTATCTGGCGATGCTGTCGACCAAAATGCTGCTGGTAACGGCAATCTGGATGGCAATCACCATCTGGGGCGGATTTGTGCTGGTGGCGCGGGTGTATAAACACATGGCCACCTTGCGCGAAACTGAAGACAAGTTGTACAACGATTATCAGACGGTGCTGGAAGGGCGCAAAGAGCTGACGCTTAACCGCGAGCGCGCCGAGCATATCTTTAATCAGATGTACGTCCCGGATGCCAAAGAGTATCGCCACCATATTATCCGTGCCGATACCTTCCACCTGAGCGCGGTTAACTGGTCGAACATTATGATGCTGGGTGCCATTGGCCTGGTGTTCTGGATGGCTAACAGTCTGGGATGGGCTGATACCGCCGTGGCAGCGACCTATTCTCTGACGCTGTTATTCCTGCGAACGCCGCTGCTCTCTGCCGTTGGCGCGCTGCCGACGCTGCTTACCGCGCAGGTGGCGTTCAACAAACTGAATAAATTCGCACTGGCACCTTTTAAGGCCGAATTCCCGCGCCCAACCGCGTTTCCCAACTGGCAAACGCTGGAGCTGCGCAACGTGGTTTTCCACTATCAGGATAATGCGTTTTCCGTAGGGCCGGTGAATCTGACGATTCATCGCGGTGAACTGATCTTCTTGATTGGCGGCAACGGTAGCGGGAAATCTACGCTGGCGATGTTACTGACCGGTCTATACCAGCCGCAGTCAGGCGAAATATTGCTTGATGGTAAGGCCGTTGCCGTTGAAAAACCGGAAGACTACCGCAAGCTATTCTCTGCCGTGTTTACCGACGTCTGGCTGTTCGACAAACTGCTGGGGCCGGAAGGTAAAGAGGCTAATCCGCAGCTGGTCGCGAAGTGGCTGGAACATCTGAAGATGGGTCATAAGCTGGAGCTGAGCGATGGTCGTATCCTCAATCTGAAGCTGTCGAAAGGGCAGAAGAAACGCGTGGCGCTGCTACTGGCCCTGGCGGAGGAGCGCGACATCATTCTGCTGGACGAATGGGCCGCCGATCAGGATCCCCATTTCCGCCGGGAGTTCTATCAGGTGCTATTGCCTTTGATGCAGGAAATGGGGAAAACCATTTTCGCCATCAGCCACGACGATCACTATTTTATTCACGCCGATCGTCTGCTGGAAATGCGTAACGGACAGTTGAGTGAACTGTTGGGCGATGAACGTGACGCCGCCTCGCGCGACGCGGTGGCTCGCACAGCCTGAACCTTCGTGCCGCCGGTTTTTTAGCCACCCGGCGGCACTGTTTATTGTTATTTACATAAATCGGCATCATGATTAATGATATTTCATATCATGGATTTATGATTAATGTCCGTAATAAACAAAAACAGCGCCAGACTGCGTGATGAAGAGCGTGCGCGCCTCATCTGGCTGCTGACCACTGATAAAGCCATTATTTCAACGCTGTTGGGCAAGCTTACCCTGGCTGAGCAATATGACGTCGGTACGTTAGCCGACGATATTGCTGAGGTAGGGGCGCTGGTGGCTCACCTGCCACCGCCTGACCTTGCCGATACCCTCGAAGCTTTGCCCTCAGAAGAGCGCCACGCCCTGTGGCGACTGGTCGAAAATGAAAAGCGCGGTAACGTCTTGCTTGAGGCGTCTGAAAACGTCTGGGACGACCTGATCGATGAGATGAGCGACCGCGAGCTGCTGGATGCGCTGCAATATCTCGATATTGATGAACAGATTTACCTTGTTCAACATTTGCCTCGTAACCTTACCGGTCGTCTGCTGGCGACGTTACCGGCAGAGGAGAGGACGCGCGTCCGCCAGGTGCTGCACTATGAGAAGAATAGCGTCGGCGCGATCATGGAGTTCGAGGTCATCACCGTGCGTCCGGACGTGACGCTGGAAGTGGTGCAACGCTACCTGCGGCGGCTGGGGAAAATGCCGGAGAACACCGATAAACTTTTCGTGACCGATCGCAATAAAGTGCTGGTTGGCGAACTGACGCTAACCTGCATTTTGCTCAATGATGTGCAGCGAAAAGTCAGCGAGGTGATGGAAAATGACCCGCTCACCTTTTCTCCTGAAGATATCGCCGAAAACGCTGCGCGTACCTTCGAACGCGACAACCTGGTTAGTGCCGCGGTGGTTGACCCTTCCGGTAAACTGATGGGCCGTTTAACCATCGATGAGATCGTCGATGTGGTCTATGAAGAAACCGACACCGATCTGCGTCGAATGGGGGGCTTAAGCGCCGAAGAGGACGTTTTTGCGCCTGTTACCAAAGCGGTAAAAACCCGCTGGGCGTGGTTGGCCGTTAACCTCTGTACCGCCTTTATCGCCTCGCGGGTGATCGACGGTTTTGAACATACGATTTCGCAACTGGTGGCGCTGGCCTCGTTGATGCCGATTGTGGCGGGTATCGGCGGCAATACCGGGAATCAAACTATCACTATGATCGTCCGCGCGCTGGCGCTGCAAAATATTCAGCCGGGGAACCTGACGTTTCTCATCCTGCGCGAGATGGGCGTGGCGCTAATCAATGGCCTCGTGTGGGGCGGGATTATGGGCGGCATTACCTGGTGGCTGTACGATGATATGGCGCTCGGTGGTGTGATGACTCTGGCGATGATGCTCAATCTACTGATGGCGGCGTTGATGGGGGTTATCATTCCGATGACGATGGTGAAGCTCGGGCGCGACCCGGCGGTCGGCTCGAGCGTCATGATAACCGCTATCACTGATACTGGTGGTTTCTTTATTTTTCTCGGTCTGGCAACGCTGTTTCTGATGTAGTCGCCCGTTTGCGTCTGACGATACGCGGCAGAATGAGCATCGTCATCACCCCGGCAACCACGCCAATCGCCAGGTTGCCGGTTGAGACCGTGGCAGCGACGGTCACCAGCATCACCAGCGTTTCAGTGACGGGGAGATTCCTCAGCGTAGCGGGCTGGATGCTGTGCCAACTGAAGGTTTTTACCGCCACAATCACCATAATACCTGCCAGCACCGACATGGGTATTTCTGCCATCACTTCGCTTAACCCAGTGACTAACAGGAGCAATACCAGTCCGGCGGCAACCGTCGAGACGCGGCTGCGTCCTTTGCCCATCTCGACGTTAACGATGGTTTGACCAATCATCGCGCACCCGGCGATGCCGCCATAAAATCCGGCCAGAATATTGGCTATCCCCAGCCCGGCACTCTCGCGATTCTTATTCGACGGCGTCATCGTCAGGTCATCCACCAGACGGGCGGTTAACAGCGACTCCATCAAACCAACAAAAGCGATACTCAGCGCGCAGGGCCAGATACTCGCCAGCGTTTGCAGGTTGAGCGGAACCAACAACTCGGTGAAACCCGGCAGGCCGCCGCTCATTGAACCTTCATCACCGACGGTCGGTAACAGTTGCCCGCTGGTGACAGTGAACACGGTTAGCAGCACGATGGCGATAAGCGGTGCGGGAATTGCTTTAATAAACCGCGGAACCCACAGCACAATCAGCAGCGTCAGGACAAACAGCCCCCAGATGAGCGGGCTTTTGCCCCAGAAATGCGGGACCTGGGCAAAGAAAATCAATATACCCAGCGCGTTAACAAAGCCGGTCATCACGGCCGTAGGGATGAATCGCATCAGACGTGCCATTCCCAATACACCAAACAGGATCTGAATCATCCCGGCCAGCACCACTGCAGGCAGGATGTATTGCACGCCGTGTTGATGCACCATCGGACCAATCACCAGCGCGACCGATCCTGCAGCGGCGGTAACCATTGCGGGACGACCGCCTAAAAAAGACATCGCCAGGCACAGTACGACGGAGGCGATCAGACTGACTTTAGGATCAACGCCTGCGATCACGGAAAACGAGATCACTTCCGGGATCAGCGCCAGGGCGGTTACCACACCGGCCAGCGTTTCGCGAACCAGCAGACGGGGTTGGCGGAGCACGGCACGGGTCGCGTGTTCAGCGACTGCGGCAGAAGAATGTTGAGTTGCAGACATAGTTACACTCAGGTCAAAAATGGCCTGATACAGCAGACCGACAGGCATCCGTGCGGTGAATAGCAAAGCGCAGCATAGTACCCGTCAGATGGACCGGTTTCCAGAAATGATTGTCAATAACCGCATAAACTATCAACGTATTAATAACATTTTTAAAAATTAAATATAATTTATAAACTTTATTTAATTATTTTTACTTAAGTGTTACCGTTGGTGCCGCTCGATTTTCACCTGCATTAAAAGCAAAAAAGCGATACTAAAAGTAAGGCATTAACATTATGAAAAAAGTGACTGCCATGCTCTTCACCATAGCCGTTGGGCTGAATGTTGTCTCGATGGCGGCAAAAGCGAAAGCGGCGGAAGAGCAGGAAACGGATGTACTGTTGATTGGCGGCGGCATCATGAGCGCCACGCTGGGAACCTATTTACAGGAGCTGGAGCCGCAATGGTCAATGACCATGGTTGAGCGACTGGATGGTGTAGCGCAGGAAAGCTCAAACGGCTGGAATAACGCCGGAACCGGCCACTCCGCACTGATGGAGCTGAACTACACGCCTAAAAAGGCCGACGGTAGCATCAGCATTGAAAAGGCAGTCGAAATTAACGAAGCCTTCCAGATTTCCCGCCAGTTTTGGGCCTATCAGGTCAATAATGGCGTAATGCATGAACCACGCTCGTTTATCACCACCGTTCCGCACATGAGTTTTGTCTGGGGTGACGAGAACGTGAACTTCCTGCGTGCCCGTTACACCGCACTGCAGCAGAGCACGCTGTTCCGTGGTATGCGCTATTCCGAAGACCACGCGCAGATCAAAGAGTGGGCGCCGCTGGTCATGGAAGGTCGCGATCCGCAGCAGAAAGTCGCAGCAACGCGTACCGAGATTGGTACTGACGTGAACTACGGCGAAATCACTCGCCAACTGATTACCTCATTGCAGAAAAAGCCCAACTTTGCACTGCAGTTGAGCACTGAAGTGCGTGGCTTTAAGCGTAATGCCGACAATAGCTGGACTGTCACAGTCGCCGATCTGAAAAATAACGAAGCGGAACATGATATCAAGGCGAAGTTTGTCTTTATCGGTGCCGGTGGCGCTGCGCTGAAGCTGTTGCAGGAAACCGATATTCCGGAAGCGAAAGGCTATGCTGGATTCCCGGTTGGCGGGCAGTTCCTGGTTGCAGAAAACCCGGATGTGGTCAATCGCCACCTGGCAAAAGTGTACGGCCAGGCCTCCGTTGGCGCGCCGCCGATGTCTGTACCGCATATCGATACCCGTATCCTTGATGGCAAGCGCGTTGTGCTGTTTGGGCCATTCGCGACATTCTCCACCAAGTTCCTGAAAAACGGTTCATTGTGGGATCTGCTCAGCTCGACCACCACCTCAAACTTTATGCCGATGGTCAACGTGGGTCTGGATAACTTCGATCTGGTGAAATATCTGGTGAGCCAGGTGATGCTCAGCGACGACGACCGTTTTGCTGCGCTGCAAGAGTACTATCCGCAGGCGAAAAAAGAAGACTGGCGTTTATGGCAGGCCGGCCAGCGTGTGCAGATCATCAAAAGCGATGCGGAGAAGGGCGGCGTGCTGCGTCTGGGCACTGAAGTCGTCAGCGATAAAGAAGGCACGATTGCTGCGCTGCTGGGAGCTTCTCCGGGCGCATCAACCGCGGCACCGATTATGCTGCATCTGATGGAAAAAGTGTTTAAAGATAAAGTAGCCAGCCCCGAGTGGCAGGCGAAGCTGAAAACCATTATTCCGTCTTATGGTACTAAGCTGAACGGTAACGTTGAGGCTACGGAACAAGAGCTGCAGTACACCAGTGAGGTTCTGGGTCTGAAATATGACAAGCCGCAGGTTGCTGATGAAGCGCCGAAACCACAGCTGAAACCTCAGGCACAACCGCAGCCTGAACAGAAAGCCGTCGCGGATATCGCGCTGTAAAATAAAATGCCGGATGGCGCTGCTGCGCTTATCCGGCATGGTTCATGCGTCTGTAGGCCGGATAAGGCGGTATGCCGCCATCCGGCACATTCTCACTTAGCGCGCGACTGCGTCCTGAATTTTGTCTTCCGCTTTCCAGATACGGTATTTAACGTCCACGTTTTCCGGGGTATAGACCACAATCGGCAACTTGCTGTTATAACGCAGCATACCGTCATCACCCAGATGCGCAGTAATGAATTTCTTCTCTTTCTTACCGTCCGGGCAGGCCATCATGGTTGAAACCGGAGACGTAACTTTGTCAAAGACATAGTAGTCATATCCCCAACCTTCCAGCGTTTTGCTGTCCAGTTCTCCGCCCAGGCGGTGTTGGTTACAGTCAACTTCCAGCGTTTGTCCGATCAGCAGTTCTACTTTCAGAGTAGATTCATCTTTCTCAGGGGTAAGCTGGATAACCTGGCGCTTCATACCCTTTTCCGCCTTAGGATAAGGGGCGACTTTTTCCAGCGGCTGAGCGGCGGTTTCGTTACTGGCAGCCCATGCAGAGGTGCTGGCAAAGGCGGCGAAAAGTACGGCAGGGACAATTGTCTTCATCTTATTGTTCACAGTGTTTCCTTTCTTCTGTCTTATGAACGAGTCTGTAGCAGGTTAACATATTTGGATAATCTATTAATCTGGATTTACTTATATTTAAAGTGTATTGGATAGAGGTTTACTATCAAGGTAGCGATATATTCCAGGAATTATCCTAATATTGAGATCTTTGTCTTTTTAAATAAATCGTTATATACATTGTTATATAACTCATTGAAATGTGAGCAAAAGCGCATTTTTTCCCGCCAACTCAACACTCTTTTGATCCGGCAACAGCATTTACCCCAATTGGGGTATGCACCTCTAACACATCCTGAAATATCTTACGGCTAAAAATAACTACTCATAAATAGTGCAGTTTTTTATGTCGTTCAACCCGCCGAGGGAGGGCGTCATTATGGAAGGACAATGTCATGGTTGATTTATCCCGTCGAGGCATGTTGACAGGCAGTTGGCGAAACGCCAGCGCAGGGATCCGTCCGCCGTGGAGCAAGGAAGACTCTCACTTTCTGGCTCATTGCCTCCGTTGTGACGTCTGCATCCAGGCGTGCGAAACCGACATCCTGCAGCGAGGCCAGGGTGGTTACCCGAGCGTAAATTTCAAACACGGCGAGTGCAGCTTTTGCTATGCCTGCGCAGAAGCCTGTCCCGAATCACTTTTTCTTCCGCGCCACACCAGGGCATGGGATCTGAATTTTACGATTGGGGAAAACTGTCTCGCACATCAGTCAGTTGAATGTCACCGCTGTCAGGATAGCTGTGAGCCCATGGCAATAACCTTTCGTCCCACGCTGTCCGGCATTTATCAGCCGCAGCTCGACAATCAGGACTGTAACGGATGTGGCGCCTGTGTCGCTATCTGCCCGGTATCAGCCATTAACGCGGAGTACAACCATGGACAATAACTGGCAGGTCTGCAGCCTGGTCGTTCAGGCCAAAAGCCAGCATATCAGCGATATCGCCACGCAGTTGCGTTCCTTTCCCGGTTGCGAAGTTGCACTCAGTGATGTGGAAAGTGGTCAGTTGATTGTGGTGGTAGAAGCTGAGCAAAGTGAAACGCTAATGAAAACAATTGAGTCAGTACGCAACGTTGCGGGCGTACTGGCGGTGTCGCTGGTTTATCACCAGCAGGATGAGCAAGGTGAGGAAACACCATGAAACTCAGTCGTCGTAGCTTTATGAAAGCTAACGCCGTTGCGGCCGCTGCGGCGGCTGCCGGGTTAAGCGTGCCGGGCGTTGCCCGCGCGGTAGTCGGTCAGCAAGAAGCCATCAAATGGGACAAAGCCCCGTGCCGTTTTTGCGGGACGGGCTGTGGCGTATTGGTCGGAACGCAGCAAGGGCGTGTTGTGGCATGCCAGGGCGATCCGGATGCGCCGGTTAACCGTGGGCTTAACTGCATCAAAGGTTACTTCCTGCCGAAAATCATGTACGGAAAAGACCGTTTAACGCAGCCGATGCTGCGCATGAAAGACGGCAAATATCACAAAGAAGGCGAGTTCACCCCGATTAGCTGGGACCAGGCCTTTGACGTGATGGAAGAGAAATTCAAAACGTCGATGAAAGAGAAAGGCCCGGAGTCTATCGGTATGTTCGGCTCTGGTCAGTGGACGATTTGGGAAGGTTATGCCGCTGCCAAATTGTTTAAAGCGGGTTTCCGTTCCAATAACATCGACCCGAACGCACGTCACTGCATGGCGTCAGCGGTAGTCGGCTTTATGCGTACCTTCGGCATGGATGAACCGATGGGCTGCTATGACGATATCGAACATGCGGATGCCTTCGTCTTGTGGGGCGCGAATATGGCGGAGATGCACCCGATCCTGTGGTCGCGCATCACCAACCGTCGTCTGTCCGATCCTAATGTTAACGTCGCGGTTCTCTCCACCTTCCAGCACCGCAGCTTTGAGCTGGCGGATAACGGTATGGTCTTCACACCGCAAACCGATCTGGTGATCCTCAACTACATCGCGAACTACATCATTCAAAACAATGCGATTAACCAGGATTTCTTTAGCAAGCACGTTAACCTGCGTAAAGGCGTGACGGACATCGGCTACGGTCTGCGTCCAACCCATCCGCTGGAAAAAGCGGCGAAAAACCCGGGATCCGATGCCTCTGAACCGATGAGTTTTGAGGATTACAAAGCCTTCGTTGCTGAGTACACGCTGGATAAAACGGCCGAAATGACCGGCGTACCGAAAGATCAGCTGGAACAGCTGGCGCAGCTGTATGCCGATCCGAAGAAAAAAGTTATCTCCTACTGGACGATGGGCTTTAACCAGCACACCCGCGGCGTGTGGGCCAACAACCTGGTCTATAACCTGCACCTGCTGACTGGCAAAATCTCCCAGCCAGGCTGCGGCCCGTTCTCTCTGACCGGCCAGCCTTCCGCGTGCGGCACTGCGCGTGAAGTCGGTACGTTCTCTCACCGTCTGCCTGCGGACATGGTGGTGACGAACGAAAAACACCGCGATATCTGCGAGAAGCACTGGAACATTCCGTCAGGGACCATTCCGGCAAAAGTTGGTCTGCACGCCGTGGCGCAAGACCGCGCGCTGAAAGATGGCAAGCTCAATGTCTACTGGGCGATGTGTACCAACAACATGCAAGCTGGTCCGAACATCAACGAAGAGCGTATGCCGGGCTGGCGCGATCCGCGCAACTTCATCATCGTCTCCGATCCGTACCCGACGATCAGCGCCCTGTCGGCTGACCTGATCCTGCCGACCGCGATGTGGGTAGAGAAAGAAGGCGCCTACGGGAACGCGGAACGCCGTACGCAGTTCTGGCGTCAGCAAATTAAAGCGCCGGGCGAATCGAAATCGGATCTGTGGCAACTGGTGCAATTTTCTCGTCGCTTCAAAACAGAAGAAGTGTGGCCGGAAGAGCTGCTGGCACAAAAACCGGAACTGCGTGGCAAAACGCTGTATGACGTGCTGTTTGCTACGCCAGCAGTAACGAAATTCCCAGTTACTGAACTGGCTGAAGATCAACTGAACGATGAATCCCGTGAGCTGGGCTTTTACCTGCAAAAAGGGTTGTTCGAAGAGTACGCCTGGTTTGGCCGCGGCCACGGGCACGACCTTGCGCCATTTGACGATTACCACAAAGCGCGCGGTTTACGCTGGCCGGTCGTTGAGGGTAAAGAGACCCAGTGGCGCTACAGCGAAGGCAACGACCCTTACGTGAAAGCAGGTGAAAACTACAAGTTCTACGGTAAACCGGACGGTAAAGCGGTTATCTTCGCGCTGCCATTTGAGCCTGCTGCTGAAGCGCCGGATAAAGAATATGACCTGTGGCTGTCTACCGGACGTGTGCTGGAACACTGGCATACCGGCAGTATGACGCGTCGTGTGCCTGAACTACACCGTGCTTTCCCGGAAGCCGTGCTGTTTATCCACCCGCTGGATGCAAAAGCACGCGATCTGCGCCGTGGCGATAAGGTCAAAGTGATTTCCCGTCGTGGCGAAGTGATTTCGATTGTTGAAACACGCGGTCGTAACCGTCCGCCGCAGGGGCTGGTGTACATGCCGTTCTTCGACGCCGCACAGCTGGTGAACAACCTGACGCTGGATGCGACGGATCCGCTCTCCAAAGAGACGGATTTCAAGAAGTGCGCCGTGAAACTGGCGAAGGTGTAACGCGTTATGTCCCGGTCAGCAAAACCCCAAAATGGCCGCCGCCGCTTTCTGCGCGATATGGTTCGCGCAGCGGGCGGGCTGGCCGTCGTTGGCGTGGCGCTGGGGTTGCAACAACAAACCGCACGCGCAACCGGCGTGCGGTTGCGCCCGCCAGGTGCACTGAGCGAGGAGGCATTCGCCAGCGCCTGCGTACGTTGCGGTCAGTGCGTTCAGGCGTGTCCGTATGACACGCTGAAACTGGCAACGTTGGCCTCCGGGCTGGCGGCCGGTACGCCGTATTTTGTCGCCCGTGATATTCCCTGCGAAATGTGTGAGGACATTCCGTGCGCCAAAGTCTGCCCGAGCGGCGCGTTGGACAGGGAAATTGAATCCATTGACGATTCGCGTATGGGGCTGGCGGTACTGCTGGATCACGAAAACTGCCTCAACTATCAGGGATTACGCTGCGACGTTTGCTATCGCGAGTGCCCGAAAATTGATGAGGCGATCACCCTGGAGCTGGACCGCAATATGCGTACCGGCAAGCATGCGCGGTTTATTCCGACCGTGCACAGCGATGCCTGTACCGGCTGTGGGAAATGCGAAAAAGTCTGCGTACTGGAACAGCCAGCAATAAAAGTGCTGCCGCTGTCGCTGGCGAAAGGGGAGTTAGGACACCATTACCGCTTCGGTTGGCTGGAGGGGAACAATGGCAAATCGTAAACGTGATGCCGGGCGTGAAGCGCAGGCAAAAAAAGGATGGTGGAAGAGTCATCGCTGGCTGCTGCTGCGTCGTTTGAGTCAATTTCTGATACTGGCGATGTTCCTCAGCGGCCCATGTCTTGGCGTGTGGATCCTGCATGGCAACTACAGTAGCAGCCTGTTGCTGGACGCTATCCCGTTCACCGATCCGCTGATTACTCTGCAAAGCCTGGCCAGCGGGCATCTGCCGGCGACGGTGGCGTTAACGGGGGCGGCTATCATCACGGTGCTGTATGCCCTGGCCGGTAAGCGACTGTTTTGCAGTTGGGTTTGTCCCATGAACCCGGTTACCGATTTAGCCAGTTGGTTGCGCAGAAGGTTTGACCTGAATCAGTCCGCAACCCTGCCGCGCCATATACGGTACGTCCTGCTGGTGGTTATCCTGGTCGGTTCCGCCCTGACCGGTACGCTGTTGTGGGAGTGGATAAATCCAGTCTCTCTGCTTGGACGGAGCCTGGTAATGGGATTCGGTAGCGGAGCGCTGCTGATCCTCGCGCTGTTTTTATTTGATTTACTGGTCGTTGAGCATGGCTGGTGCGGGCATCTTTGCCCACTGGGTGCGCTGTATAGCGTGGTGGGAAGCAAAGGGGCATTAACCGTTTCGGCAAAAGAACGTAACAGATGTAACCGCTGTATGGATTGTTTTCATGTTTGCCCGGAACCGCATGTGCTACGTGCGCCGGTGCTGGATGAGCAAAGTCCGGTGCAGGTAACCAGCCGCGATTGCATGGCCTGCGGTCGTTGCGTGGATGTCTGTTCTGAGGATGTTTTTACAATAACAACACGATGGAGTTCGGGAGCGAAATCATGAAAAGCCATGACCTGATTAAGACGCTGTGTCAATGGACGGCCCTGCTTGCCCTGGTCGTCAGTGGGGCCGTTTGGGCTGCAAATGGAGTGGATCTGAGCCAGTCACCGGAAGTCTCAGGAACACAGGAAGGGGCGATTCGCATGCCGAAAGAGCAAGAGCGCATGCCGCTGAACTATGTGAATCAGCCGCCGATGGTTCCGCATAGCGTTGAAGGGTATCAGGTGACGACTAACACTAACCGCTGCCTGCAATGCCACGGTGTGGAAAGCTATCGCACCACCGGTGCGCCGCGAATCAGTCCGACGCACTTTATGGACAGCGACGGTAAGGTATTGGCTGAAGTTGCGCCGCGTCGTTATTTCTGCCTGCAATGTCACGTTCCGCAGGCTGACGCCGCGCCGATTGTTGAAAATACCTTCACCCCCTCGAAAGGTTACGGGAAATAAGAGGTCATTATGGAAAATTCTAACCGTAAACCAGGCTGGATTAAGCGCGTCTGGCAATGGTGGCGTCGCCCCAGCCGTCTGGCGCTCGGCACGCTGTTGTTAATCGGCTTTGTGGGCGGCATTATTTTCTGGGGCGGCTTTAATACCGGTATGGAAAAGGCCAATACAGAAGAGTTCTGCATTAGCTGTCACGAAATGCGCAATACGGTATACCAGGAATACATGGAAACCGTACACTACAACAACCGCAGTGGTGTGCGAGCGACTTGCCCTGATTGCCACGTCCCGCATGAGTGGGGCCCGAAAATGATTCGTAAGATCAAGGCCAGTAAAGAGCTGTACGCGAAAGCACTGGGGCTGATAGATACACCGCAGAAATTTGAAGATCATCGTCTGACGATGGCGCAAAATGAGTGGCGGCGTATGAAAGATAATAATTCGCAAGAGTGCCGAAACTGTCACAACTTCGAGTTTATGGATTTAACTGCCCAGAAAGGCGTTGCGGCCAAAATGCACGACCAGGCCGTGAAAGACGGGCAAACCTGTATTGACTGTCATAAAGGGATAGCGCACAAACTGCCTGATATGCGCGAAGTCAAACCGGGCTTTTAACAGGATGTAGATAACCAGGTATGCTTGAAGCCAGAGAATTACTTTGCGAGCGGGATGACAGAATACTGTTCAGCAATCTGTCATTTCGCGTCAACGCAGGGGAATGGGTACAAATTACCGGCAGCAACGGCGCAGGGAAAACTACTCTGCTGCGGTTGCTTACCGGGCTGGCGCGTCCCGATGCAGGGGAGGTTTGCTGGCAAGAGCAGCCGCTGCATCACGTGCGGGACAACTACCATCAGCAACTGCTGTGGATCGGACATCAGCCGGGGATAAAAACCCGGCTTTCGGCGTTGGAGAACCTGCGTTTCTTCCATCATGACGGCGACATTGCACAGTGTCTGGCTGCGCTGGCGCAGGCGGGACTTGCCGGATATGAAGATATCCCGGTGAACCAGCTCTCCGCCGGACAACAGCGGCGTGTGGCGCTGGCCCGTTTGTGGCTGACCCGCGCCCGGCTGTGGATCCTCGATGAACCCTTTACCGCCATTGATGTGAACGGCGTTGAGCGACTGACTCAGCGTATGGCGCAGCATACAGAGCAGGGTGGTATTGTTATTCTCACCACCCACCAACCGCTCAATGTCGAAACCGATAAAGTGCGACGTATTGCGCTGACCAGCGAGAGGGTAACGCAATGATGTGGCGAATCTTCCGTTTAGAACTGCGAGTTGCGTTTCGTCATAGTGCGGAAATCGCCAATCCTTTATGGTTCTTCCTGATTGTTATTACGCTGTTCCCCCTGAGCATTGGGCCGGAGCCGCAGCTACTGGCGCGCATTGCGCCGGGCATCATTTGGGTTGCGGCGCTGCTGGCATCATTGCTGGCGCTGGAACGCCTGTTTCGTGATGATCTGCAGGACGGCAGCCTTGAGCAACTGATGCTGCTGCCGTTACCGCTACCGGCCGTGGTGCTGGCGAAAGTGATGGCGCACTGGGTCGTGACCGGCCTGCCGCTGTTGATCCTCTCGCCGTTGGTGGCGCTGCTGCTGGGCATGGATATGTACGGCTGGAAAATTATGGCGCTGACGTTGTTACTCGGCACGCCGACGCTGGGCTTCCTCGGTGCGCCGGGTGTGGGGTTGACGGTGGGCTTAAAGCGCGGCGGCGTGTTGTTAAGCGTGCTGGTGCTCCCGCTCACCATACCCTTACTGATTTTTGCAACCGCCGCGATGGATGCGGCTTCTATGCACTTACCGGTTGAAGGGTACATGGCAATTCTGGGTGCGTTGCTGGTCGGCAGCGCCACGTTAAGCCCGTTTGCCACAGCCGCTGCGTTACGGATAAGCGTGCAGTAACGAGAATTAGATGTGTAGGCCGGGCAAGGCGCTCTGGCACAACGGATTTTAATTTATGGAGTCTGGTGACTGAACTATGTGGAAAACACTTCATCAATTGGCGATGCCCCCTCGGCTCTATCAGATCTGTGGCTGGTTTATCCCGTGGCTGGCGATTGCCAGCGCGGTGGTACTGATAACGGGATGGGTCTGGGGCTTTGGTTTTGCGCCTGCGGATTATCAGCAGGGGCAGAGCTATCGCATTATTTATCTGCACGTTCCGGCGGCAATCTGGTCGATGGGCATTTATGCCTCGATGGCTGTTGCCGCGTTTATCGGCCTGGTCTGGCAGATGAAAATGGCCAATCTGGCGCTGGCTGCGATGGCGCCGATTGGTGCAGTGTTTACCTTTATTGCGCTGGTGACCGGCTCCGCATGGGGCAAACCGATGTGGGGAACCTGGTGGGTCTGGGATGCCCGACTCACCTCTGAACTGGTGCTGCTGTTTCTCTACGTGGGCGCCATTGCGCTGTGGCATGCCTTTGACGACCGCCGTCTGGCAGGTCGTGCCGCCGGTATTCTGGTGCTGATTGGCGTGGTCAACTTACCGATTATCCACTACTCGGTTGAGTGGTGGAATACGCTGCATCAGGGGTCTACCCGCATGCAGCAAAGCATCGATCCGGCGATGCGTACGCCGCTGCGTCTGGCGATCGTCGGCTACCTGTTACTGTTTGTCACGCTGGCGCTGATGCGCATGCGTAACCTGATTTTGATGATGGAAAAACGCCGCCCGTGGGTGAGCGAACTGATCTTAAAAAGAGGCCGCCAATGACCCCTGCATTTGCATCATGGAGTGATTTTTTCGCGATGGGCGGCTACGCCTTGTATGTCTGGCTTGCCGTAGCGATGAGCATTATCCCGCTGGTGGTGCTGGTACTGCATTCCGCGTTACAACATCGCGCAATTTTACGCGGTGTGGCGCAGCAGCGGGCGAGAGAAGCGCGTATGCGTGCGGCGCAAGTGCAACGGGAGGCGGCGTGAATATTCGACGTAAAAATCGGTTATGGATAGCCTGTGCGGTACTGGCGGGTCTGGCGTTGACCATTACGCTGGTGCTTTATGCGCTGCGTTCTAATATTGACCTGTTCTATACGCCGGGAGAGATACTCTACGGTAAGCGCGAAACGCAGCAGATGCCCGAAGTCGGTCAGCGCCTGCGCGTGGGCGGAATGGTGATGCCCGGTAGCGTAAAGCGTGATCCGCAGTCGTTGAAGGTGAATTTCAGTATCTATGACGCCGAAGGTGTGGTTGATGTCACCTACGAAGGCATTCTGCCGGATCTGTTCCGCGAAGGGCAGGGTGTTGTTGTTCAGGGCGAACTGGACGAGGGAAATCATGTGCAGGCCAAAGAGGTTCTTGCCAAACATGATGAGAATTACACCCCGCCGGAAGTCGAAAAAGCGATGCAGGAAAACCATCGTCGCCCGGAAAGTGTTTATAAGGATAAAACGTCATGATGCCTGAAATTGGCAATGCGCTGTTATGCCTTGCGCTAGGCGTGGCGTTACTACTGTCGGTCTATCCGCTGTGGGGCGTAGCGCGCGGCGACGTGCGAATGATGGCCTCCGCGCGGCCTTTTGCCTGGGTTCTGTTTATCTGCGTGATGGGGGCGTTCCTGATTCTGGTCAACGCCTTCGTGGTTAATGACTTTACCGTCACCTATGTAGCCAGTAACTCCAATACCCAGCTTCCGGTCTGGTATCGGGTGGCAGCAACCTGGGGGGCTCATGAAGGCTCGCTGTTGCTTTGGGTGCTGCTGATGAGCGGCTGGACGTTCGCCGTTGCGGCATTCAGCCAGCGTATGCCGCTGGACATCGTTGCCCGCGTGCTGGCGGTGATGGGGATGGTAAGCGTTGGCTTTCTGCTGTTTATTCTTTTTACCTCCAACCCGTTTGCCCGTACGTTGCCCAACTTCCCTATTGAAGGGCGCGACCTGAACCCGCTGTTGCAGGATCCGGGGCTGATTTTCCATCCGCCGTTGCTGTACATGGGGTATGTCGGTTTCTCGGTAGCCTTCGCGTTTGCGATTGCCGCGCTGATGAGCGGACGACTGGACAGTACTTTCGCCCGTTTTTCGCGTCCGTGGACGCTGGCGGCGTGGGTGTTCCTGACGCTGGGTATTGTGCTCGGTTCGGCATGGGCCTATTACGAGCTGGGCTGGGGCGGTTGGTGGTTCTGGGATCCGGTTGAGAACGCCTCGTTTATGCCATGGCTGGTGGGAACGGCGCTGATGCACTCGCTGTCGGTAACCGAACAGCGTGCCAGCTTTAAAGCCTGGACGCTGCTGCTTTCAATCTGCGCATTCTCGCTTTGCCTGTTAGGTACTTTCCTGGTGCGCTCCGGCGTGTTGGTATCGGTGCATGCTTTCGCCTCCGATCCGTCGCGCGGGATGTTTATTCTGGCCTTTATGGTATTGGTGATTGGCGGCTCCCTGCTGCTGTTTGCGGTGCGCGGTCACAAGGTCCGTTCACGGGTAAACAACGCGCTGTGGTCGCGTGAATCTCTGCTGTTGGGCAACAACGTTCTGCTGATTGCCGCCATGCTGGTGGTGCTCTTGGGCACGCTGCTGCCGCTGGTGCACAAACAACTGGGTCTGGGCAGTATTTCGATTGGCGAACCGTTCTTCAACACCATGTTTACCTGGCTGATGGCGCCGTTCGCGCTGTTGCTGGGAATTGGGCCATTAGTGCGCTGGGGCCGTGACCGACCACGTAAACTGAAAACGTTACTGATTATCGCGTTTGTCACCACGCTTGTTCTGTCGCTGCTGCTGCCGTGGTTGTTTGAGGATCGCATTGCCGCTATGACGGTGGTAGGGCTGGCGATGGCATGCTGGATATTCGTGCTGGCGATGTCCGAAGCATTCCTGCGTGTTTCCCGCGGAACGAAGTTAACACCAAGCTATTGGGGTATGGTGTCGGGCCACGTTGGGCTGGCGATTACTATTGTCGGTATTGCCTTCAGCCAGAACTACAGCGTTGAACGCGATGTCCGCATGAAAGCGGGTGATAGCGTCAGTATCCATAACTATCAGTTCACGTTCCGCGAAGTGAAAGATATTACCGGACCTAACTACCGGGGCGGTGTCGCCATTATTGGTGTTACCAGAGATGGTAAACCGGAAGCCACGCTGCATGCGGAAAAACGCTTCTATAACAGCACCAGTTCGATGATGACCGAAGCGGCAATTGACGGCGGGTTCACGCGCGATCTGTATGCCGCGCTGGGTGAAGAACTGGATAACGGCGCATGGGCTGTGCGTCTGTACTACAAACCGTTTATTCGCTGGATTTGGGCCGGAGGATTGCTGATGGCGCTGGGCGGATTGTTCTGCCTGTTTGATCCACGCTATCGTCAGCGCGCGCGTCCTCGCGCCGCGGTGCAAAAAAATGCGTCGGAGGCTGTATGAAGCGCAACGCACTGTTAATTCCGTTTATTATTTTTCTGATCATTGCGGCAGCGCTGCTGTGGCAGCTGGCGCGTAACGCTCAGGGGGACGATCCCACGAATCTGGAATCGGCGTTGATCGGCAAACCAGTTCCGACATTCCGCCTGGAGTCGCTGGAGAATCCAGGTCAGCATTATCAGGCCGATGTGCTGACCCAGGGCAAACCGGTATTGCTGAACGTCTGGGCGACCTGGTGTCCGACCTGTCGCGCCGAACATCAGTATCTGAACCAGCTGTCTGCACAAGGCGTGCGGGTGGTGGGTCTGAACTATAAAGACGATCGTCAGAAAGCCATTGTCTGGCTGAAAGAGCTGGGCAATCCTTACTCATTAAGCCTGTTTGACGGTGACGGTATGCTCGGTCTGGATCTTGGCGTGTACGGCGCGCCGGAGACGTTCCTGATCGACGGTAAAGGTATTATTCGCTATCGCCATGCCGGTGATTTAAATGCCAGAGTGTGGGAGAGCGAGATCAAACCGTTGTGGGATAAGTACAGTAAGGAGGCTGCGCAATGAGATTTTTACTGGGCCTGCTGATGCTGGTTATCTCGGGATCTGCGCTGGCGACCATCGATGTGATGCAGTTTAAGGATGAAGCGCAGGAGCAGCAATTCCGTCAGCTTACCGAGCAGCTGCGCTGTCCTAAATGTCAGAACAACAGTATCGCCGATTCTAACTCGATGATTGCCACCGACCTGCGCCAGAAAGTGTACGAACTGATGCAGGAAGGGAAAAGCCAGAAAGAAATTGTTGATTATATGGTGGCGCGCTACGGCAACTTCGTCACCTACGATCCGCCGTTGACGCCGCTTACAGTGCTTTTGTGGGTGATGCCGGTAGTAGCGATTGGTTTGGGCGGCTGGATTATTTTTGCCCGTACTCGCCGACGCGTCCGGGTGAAGCTGGAAGAGTTTCCTGATGACGTTATCCCGGATGGCAAGCGCGGTGGATTTGGGTTGTTTGTGCCCGGCATCGTGGTGGCGCTGATCGTTGGCGCGGTGAGCTATTATGAAACCGGCAGCTATAAGCAGGTTCAGGTCTGGCATCAGGCCACTGCTCAGGCTCCGGCGCTGCTTGAACGTGCGTTGGATCCGAAAGCTGACCCGCTCAATGAAGAGGATATGACACGTCTGGCGCTGGGGCTGCGCACGCGTTTACAAGCCGATCCTACAAACGTTGAAGGTTGGATCATGCTTGGCCGTATTGGCATGGTACTCGGTAATGCCAGTACGGCCACTGAAGCCTATGCCAATGCATATCGACTGGATCCTAAAAACAGCGATGCGGCGCTGGGTTATGCGGAAGCACTGACCCGTTCATCCGATCCTGACGATAATCGCAGGGGCGGGGAGCTGTTACGCCAGCTGGTGCGCGGCGAGCATGCCAACGTGCGGGTTCTCAGCATGTACGCGTTTAACGCTTTTGAACAGCAGCGCTTTGGTGAGGCGGTTGCGGCGTGGGAGATGATGCTGAAATTATTACCGGCCAATGATACCCGTCGGGCGGTGATAGAACGCAGCATTAAGCAGGCGATGGAGCAGCTAACGCCGCAGGAGAAGTAAGAGTCCAGATTACCCGAAGGCGTGCTGCTTTCGGGCCTGTGCGAGCTTTGTAGGCCGGATATGACGCTGCTGCGTCGTCATCCGGCATCTCATTGATTACTGCATGCCGCGCGTTTGCAAAAACAGGATGGTGGCAGCAACGCGAGAACGCACATTGAGTTTGCGCAGCAGGTTGCGAATATGCACCTTCACCGTCTGTTCAGAAATATTCAGCACTGATGCAATCTGTTTGTTCGACAGCCCCTGAGCAAGTTCATGCAATACATCCAGCTCGCGTTCGGTGAGAATGCTGAACGGATCTTCTTGTGCGCCAAACAGGTCACGTTCGCGCAGATATTCGCTAACGCGAGCGCTAAACGCTTTACCCCCCTTGGCGCCGTTACGAATGGCTTCCAGCAAGACTTCAGGATCGCTATCTTTCAGTAAATAACCATCCGCGCCGGCATCAATTAAGGCGTACACATCGCTGGCGGCATCCGATACGGTAAGAATAATAATTTGCGCGGTGACGCCGTCCCGACGCAGCGCATTCAGGGTGTCCAGCCCGCTCATACCTTTCATATTGAGATCCAGCAGGATCACATCAAGGTCCAGACGGTTTGCCAGATCGATAGCACTTGCGCCGTCGCCAGCTTCAGCGACTACGTCAAATGCGGGATCCAGTTGCAATAATTGACTAATTCCCCGCCGCATGAGCGGGTGGTCGTCGACAATCAGCACCCGAAAAGGCGTTACTTCAGGCATACTATTCTCCTGAGCTTTTATTAGTATCATTATTGTTTTCAGCGCATCAATCGTCCAGATTCATCGCGCTGATGAGAAGATAAATTTTACCCCAATTTATGCATGGGTAAGTAGTAAAACCTGTGCTGAAGGCTGATGTAAAACTCAGGAATGCGGAATCGCAGGCATAAAAAAACCAACCACAAGGGTTGGTTTTTTCTGGGATTTTTGGTCGGCACGAGAGGATTTGAACCTCCGACCCCCGACACCCCATGACGGTGCGCTACCAGGCTGCGCTACGTGCCGACGCTATGGCTGCTAATACTACTGCTTTCCGCTACGAATGCAAGAGGATGCCTCACTAACTGATTTATAATTAATCAGTTAGCAATAAATCGTTTCTCATCCGTCAGAACCTGTAGCAGCAGGCTGAGCTGCGGTTTCTGATCTTTAATTTTCTCGCCACGTAAATCATAGGTCTGGTAATTACCGTTGTTGTTCAGTACCAGCGTCATCTCTGGTGTGGTCACTGCCATCGTGCTGCCGTCAGCGGCGGTCACCCAGTAATGGCGGCGTGTAGCATTGAACAAATCCTGCCCCTGCGAGTATTCGTTAGCCGGCGTGCTGACATGCAGCAGGCGCTGCATCAGCGTCGTCATCAGGTCTGTATGATCGGTCAGGCTATTGATGCGCTGGGCAGGTGTTCCCGGCCAGTGAATAACCAGAGGAACCTGCAGATGACCGCGCGACCAGGCAAAGTTGTTCTCTTCCTGCGTCAGCGGCACGCCTCTACCAGCGGTAATAATCACCACCGTGTTGTCCAGTTTACCCGAGTCGCGCAGGGCGCTAAGAACACGGTTAATATTGGCATCCACATCCTGAGCGGCGCTGGCGTAGCGTTTGGCAAAGTTCTTCTGGTTACTGTCATCAAGGTTTGTCCCGTTAAAGGAGACCCAGGAGAACCAGCGATTATCTTCCTGCGCGTAGCGTCCCAGCCAGTTAATCCATTGGCTTGCGGTTTGTTCGTCTGATTGCGTTTGCACGCTCGGCATGGAGAAATCTGACAGCAGCGCCTGACGATAAAGCGGGCTGGTAAAGCCATCCGAGGAGAATAGCCCTAACTGATAACCCTGCTGGTTCAGTGCAGAGATCAGCGCCGCAGGCGTTCGGGTCGATAAAATGCCGTCCATGTAGCTTGGCGAAACGCCGTAGAACAGGCCAAAGATTCCGTTATCCGTGGTGTTGCCTGAGCTCATGTGACGCGTAAAGGAGATATTCTGCCCGGCGAACTCAGCCAGCGCAGGCATCTGCTTTTCAAAGCGTGAGTAGTTCAGGCCGTCTACGGTGATCAGCAGAACGTTCTGGCCGGTGCCCATATCGCGATAGTGCAGTTCGCTGAGCGGGTACTGCACGGAAACCGCTTCCGGATTGCCCTGTTCGATCAGGCGACGCTGATACTCTTGCGCATCCAGCAGGCCATGTTTTTCCAGAAACTTACGCGCCGTCATCGGGTAAGAGAGTGGCAGGTTTGCGCGCTGCATGGTAATCGGGCGATAGAAATTGGCATCAGCCCAGATATACACCACATGCGAGGCGATAAAAGAAACGAAAAAGAATGCCGCTAACGGTTTGGCGAAATGGCGACGACGCGTCAGGCTGCGCAGCTTTTGCCAGCTCCAGGTCGCAAACAACATTTCTATTAACAGGATAACCGGCACGCTGATAAACAACAGTTGCCAGTCACGCGCCGCTTCGTTCTGATCAGGGTTAATGACCAGTTCCCAGACGATCGGGTTGAGGTGCAGGTGGAAGCGGGTGAAAAC
Source organism: Citrobacter sp. Cpo103 (assembly GCF_030332605.1). NCBI lineage: Bacteria > Pseudomonadati > Pseudomonadota > Gammaproteobacteria > Enterobacterales > Enterobacteriaceae > Citrobacter > Citrobacter sp. Cpo103. The sequence goes on from NZ_JAOWHO010000029.1 coordinate 367,197, forward strand.
CTCGCTGTCGATTAACAACAGCGTCATGCCAGCCGTCGCCAGAATAGCCGATAAGAATCGCATCAGCCTCTGGGACATGACGATAAACGTCAGGGGAAACAGGATCAGCAGATAGGTGGCAAACACCAGAAAGCTAAAATGCCCGACAACGCTCAGGTAGGAATATACACGACCTGCAAGGGTTGTCGGCCAGTCGGCGACAAACAGGTAACGGCTACCGAGAACCATGGCCAACAGAATGTTGAACAAGGCAAACCAGTGCCCCCAGCTAACCATCTGGGAGACTTTCTCACGGTAGCGCTGACGATGAGTTACCATAAACTGTTGTTCGTTTCCCCGGAGCAGGCTCTTAATGCGCTTGGTCGTCGTTTACCGAAGACTGCAATGCGCGGGCAAAAGAGTTGGCAATCGCCTGGCGCTGGGCCGGTGCGATGCTTGTATTGATAAGGTTAGTCACCATATTTCCCAGTACCATCAGGGAAAGGTCGGTCGGCGCCTTATGTTTTTCCAGTACGTTGAGCATCTCATTCAGCAGTTGTTCAACGTGTTCGTCACTATAGCGGGAAATTTGTGGCATAAATCGAAATCAGTCTGTTCATGAAAGGGCAACATATTACCGTACAGACAGTTTTTTTTCTGCTTTTTTATCTTCTATTGCGTCACTGCCCGGCAGGTGGTTGAATACCGCCCGGTCTAAAAGGAGAGTTTATCATGAGTCTGGATATCAACCAGATTGCCCTGCACCAGCTTATCAAACGTGACGAGCAGAACCTTGAGCTGGTCTTGCGCGATTCATTACTGGAACCGACAGCGACGGTTGTCGATATGATGGCTGAGTTGCATCGGGTGTATAGCGCCAAGAATAAAGCCTATGGCCTGTTTAGCGAAGAGAGTGAACTGGCGCAAACGCTGCGTTTACAGCGTCAGGGTGAAGAGGATTTTCTGGCATTTAGTCGTGCCGCGACCGGACGCTTGCGGGACGAACTGGCGAAATATCCTTTTGCCGACGGTGGTATTGTTCTGTTCTGCCATTATCGCTATCTGGCGGTAGAGTATCTGCTGGTCGCCGTGCTGAACAATTTAAGCAGCATGCGCGTCAATGAAAATCTGGATATCAATCCGACGCACTATCTGGATATCAATCATGCGGACATCGTGGCGCGCATTGATTTAACCGAGTGGGAAACCAACCCGGAGTCCACGCGCTATCTGACGTTCCTGAAAGGGCGGGTAGGGCGCAAAGTCGCCGATTTCTTTATGGACTTCCTCGGTGCCAGCGAAGGTCTGAATGCCAAAGCGCAAAACCGTGGCCTGCTGCAGGCGGTCGATGACTTTACTGCCGAGGCGCAACTCGATAAAGCCGAACGCCAGAACGTGCGTCAGCAGGTGTATAGCTACTGTAACGAGCAGCTGCAGGCTGGTGAAGAGATCGAACTGGAGTCGCTGTCTAAAGAGCTTTCCGGCGTCAGTGAAGTTAGCTTCAGCGAATTTACCGCTGATAAAGGTTACGAGCTGGAAGAGAGCTTCCCTGCGGATCGCAGTACGCTGCGTCAGTTAACCAAATTTGCCGGCAGCGGCGGTGGGTTAACCATTAACTTCGACGCTATGTTATTGGGTGAGCGTATTTTCTGGGATCCGGCTACAGATACGTTGACCATCAAAGGTACGCCGCCGAACCTGCGCGACCAGCTGCAGCGCCGCACGTCGGGCGGGAAATAAAACCGTTTGCTGGATGGAGCGGAAACGCCTTATCCGGCAAGCGTGCTTCATCTTTACCGCCAACAAAATCCCATAAAAAAACCCCGCCAAGGCGGGGTTTTTCTTCAACTTGTTGGCGATTACGCGCGAACGAAGTCGATGTGAGACAGCTTCGGCTTGAACGGGTGACGCTGTACAGCCTGAGCTTTAACTTTAACTTCTTTACCGTCAACAACGATGGTCAGAACTTCGCTGTAGAATTCAGCTTTAGCTTGCATGTTCATAACTGCATCGTGATCCAGTTCGATAGCAATCGGGGCTTCTGCGCCACCGTAGATGATTGCCGGGAACTTGTTAGCGGCACGCAGGCGGCGGCTCGCACCCTTACCCTGCTCTTTACGTACTTCAGCGTTGATAGTAAACATTTAAATCTCTCTTTAATAATTCCTGCTACAGGCGACCCAGCAACAGGTAAGTGATCTGCTTTGCGTATGCAAAAGCGGGCGAGATTCTATACTCAAACGGCTGGTACATCAATCAAAAGTACGATTAACCGCGTAATTCATGTGCCCGACGAAAGCGTCCTTCATAATCGAAGGCCTTTTCACGGACCTGCCAGTACTGACCTTTCATACGCGCCACCACGAAATCAGGATGCCGTAACAACGCCTGCTGATTGAGGATATCGGCGGCGGTTATCCAGCGTAAGGGTATACCGGGTGTTCGGGTGTGCGGGCGAATAAACAGTTGTTCGAAGGCCGTACGCTGCGCGGGAGTGTGCAGGCGAAAGCGTTCGCTGACGTCAGCGCCATCTTCATCGTAATAGGTGATTTTCAGCCATTCGCCTTTATCATCCTGCCCGTTTTGTAACACCATACCGCTACAGCGCAGGACCAGCGCATCTTTGAGCCTGAGCGCGGCTTTCAGCATGTCATCCGGGTCAACCAGCACCGCGTCGCACTCCCGACAACGGCGGGCGGCGATGTCATTTTCCGCGTTGCACTGTGGGCAGTTTTTAAAACGGAAACGAAAATCGCACTGTTCGCGATGGCCGTCATCATCTTCAAACCATCCCTGGCAGCGGCGGCCAAAATGTTCAATCAGCGTGCCGTCTGCCGTGGTTTTGCCCCAGAAGGTGTTTGCAAATCCGCAGGCAGGACAGAACACCTGTACCGGAACGTTGTCGCTTTTTCCTTTCGGAGCACCCACTTCCGGTGCGTACAAATCGTGCGGGTTGCCGGCATAATCGAGGATCAGGCAGTCGGTTTTACCCGGTGCAAGGCGCAACCCACGACCGACAATTTGTTGGTAAAGGCTAACTGACTCTGTTGGGCGCAGAATAGCGATAAGGTCGACGTGCGGGGCATCGAAGCCGGTGGTCAGGACCGACACATTCACCAGATAGCGAAAGCGCTGGGCTTTGAACTCTTCAATCAGCACGTCGCGCTCAGCGCCTGGCGTATCTCCAGTGATTAGCGCGGCGTCGTCAGCGGGCAGCAGGCCCAGAATTTCTTTGGCGTGCTCAACGGTGGCGGCGAAAATCATCACCCCTTTGCGGGTTTGGGCAAACTCGATAATCTGGCTGATGATATGCGGCGTTATTCGCTGCTGCTTTTTCAGCTCCTGATTCAGATCCGCTTCGCTAAACAGGCCGTTACTCTGTGCCTGCAGGCGGCTAAAGTCATACTGCACGACCGGCATGTCGAGGCGTTCTGGCGGCGTCAGGTAGCCGTGTTTAATCATGTAGCGCAGCGGTAATTCATAAATGCAGTCGCGAAACAGCGCTTTTTCATCGCCGCGCACCATTCCATGATAATGAAAATGATATATCCAGCCCTTACCCAAACGAAAAGGTGTGGCGGTAAGCCCGAGCAGACGTAAGTGGGGATTTACTTTAGTCAGATGAGTGAGGATTTGCTGATACTGACTCTCTTCATCATCGCCAATACGATGACATTCATCGACGATCAGCAGGGAGAATTCACCCTGAAAGGCGTCCAGATTACGCGCTACCGACTGTACGCTGCCAAAGACTACTTTCCCGTGGCTCTCTTTACGCTTCAGGCCTGCGGCAAAAATATCGGCTTCCAGCCCCAGCGCACAATATTTGGCATGGTTTTGTGCGACCAGTTCTTTGACGTGCGCCAGTACCAGTACGCGACCACGTGCCACGCGGGCCAGTTCTGCAATCACCAGACTTTTGCCCGCGCCGGTTGGCAGGACGATAACCGCTGGCGTGCGGTGGTGGCGAAAATGGTTGAGCGTGGCGTCCACGGCTTCTTTTTGGTACGGGCGAAGAGTAAAAATCATGAGCTCATTAAGGTAAACAGCAACAATGTATAGTATGCCATGAATCATTTCCCTTGAGGGATGGTGTAACACCGCTATACTGGGCGGATAACAGTCCCACTTTTCGGGCGTAAACCCGCTTCTCGTATTTTTACAGGCAAAAATCACACTCATGCGACTTGATAAATTTATCGCTCAGCAACTCGGCGTCAGCCGCGCTATTGCCGGGCGTGAGATCCGTGCTAACCGCGTTACCGTTGACGGTGAAATCGTTAAAAACAGTGCCTTTAAGCTGCTACCAGAACACGACGTCGAATATGACGGTAATTCCCTGGTTCAACAAAATGGCCCGCGCTATTTTATGCTGAATAAGCCTCAGGGTTATGTTTGCTCAACGGATGACCCGGATCATCCGACGGTGCTCTATTTCCTTGATGAACCGGTTGCCTACAAACTGCATGCGGCAGGGCGTCTGGATATCGACACCACCGGACTGGTACTGATGACCGATGACGGACAGTGGTCGCATCGTATCACCTCTCCTCGTCACCATTGTGAGAAAACCTATCTGGTGACGCTGGAGTCGCCAGTGGCAGACGATACCGCCGAGCAGTTTGCCCGTGGCGTACAGTTGCATAATGAAAAAGACCTGACCAAACCGGCTGTTCTGGAGGTCATTACGCCAACTCAGGTGCGATTGACCATCAGCGAAGGGCGCTATCATCAGGTAAAACGTATGTTTGCCGCGGTGGGTAACCACGTTGTGGAACTGCACCGTGAACGAATTGGTGACATCAGGCTTGATGACGATCTGGAGCCGGGTGAATACCGTCCATTGACCGAAGAAGAAATCGCCAGCGTTAACTTAACCCCGCGTTAATTTCAGGAGCTAAATGTGACCACCCGGCAGAACTCGTCAATTGCCATAGTCTTTATCCTTGGCTTGTTAGCCATGCTGATGCCGTTGTCGATTGATATGTATCTTCCGGCGCTACCTGTTATCTCAGAACAGTTTGGTGTGCCTGCGGGTAGCGCGCAGATGACCCTCAGTACCTATATTCTGGGGTTTGCAGTGGGGCAGTTGCTCTATGGCCCAATGGCTGACAGCATTGGGCGCAAGCCGGTGATTCTGGGCGGAACGCTGGTGTTTGCGGCGGCGGCAGTGGCCTGCGCCCTGGCGCAAACTATCGATCAACTGATCGTGATGCGTTTCTTCCACGGTCTGGCTGCCGCGGCGGCGAGCGTGGTTATCAACGCCCTGATGCGCGATATCTATCCGAAGGAAGAGTTCTCGCGCATGATGTCATTCGTCATGCTGGTGACCACAATTGCGCCCTTGTTGGCACCTATCGTGGGTGGTTGGGTGCTGGTATGGCTGAGCTGGCACTATATCTTTTGGATCCTCGCCATGGCGGCTGTTCTGGCGTCGGTGATGATCTTTACGCTAATCAAAGAGACCCTGCCTGTAGAGCGTCGCCAGCCGTTTCGCCTGCGTACCACTATTGGCAACTTTGCCTCGCTGTTTCGTCATAAACGAGTGCTGAGCTATATGCTGGCCAGCGGGTTCAGCTTTGCCGGGATGTTCTCGTTTCTGAGCGCCGGACCCTTTGTTTACATTGAGATCAACCACGTTTCACCGCAGCATTTCGGTTATTACTTCGCACTGAACATCGTATTCCTGTTCGTGATGACTATCATCAACAGTCGCTTTGTGCGTCGGGTTGGGGCATTGAATATGTTCCGTACCGGTCTGTGGATCCAGTTCGTGATGGCGGGATGGATGGTCTTTAGCGCACTGTTTGGGCTGGGGTTCTGGGCTCTGGTCGTTGGCGTTGCGGCGTTTGTTGGCTGTGTATCGATGGTGTCATCAAACGCCATGGCGGTTATTCTGGATGAATTTCCGCATATGGCGGGAACGGCGTCATCGCTGGCTGGGACATTCCGCTTTGGTATTGGCGCCATTGTCGGGGCCCTGTTGTCTCTGGCGACCTTTAACTCGGCCTGGCCAATGATATGGTCGATCGCATTTTGCGCTACCTGCTCAATTCTCTTCTATCTTTACGCCAGTCGCGCTCAAAAACGGTGATCTATTACACAACCTGGGGGCCATAAGGTCTCCAGAGTTGATGTACATCAACCGCAAATCTATCATTTCCCCTGCTTATGTTTATTTTATGTAAAATCAATTTATGTAAAAAGTCACATCATTGTAGTTAAAAAGGTTGAGTTAGATCGCAGAAACGAGTACATATAGCCCGGAAATATGCCAGAACCGTTGAATAAATTTAATTACTGGGTTCTGTAAGCAGCATAAGTACTGGATGTAAACGTTTACCAACTGTCTAAAGACGTATTGTCAATGATGTGTTAATATTGATGTAAAATAATTGTGAAGTGATTGTGCTTCCAGGGAAAGAAAGTGATGACATTACAACTCTCAATCGTTCATCGTCTGCCGCAGAGCTATCGTTGGTCGGTGGGTTTCGCAGGTTCGAAAGTTGAACCGATTCCGCAAAACGGTCAGAGTAATGAGAACAGCCTGGTGGCACTCAAATTGCTCAGCCCTGATGGTGACAGCGCGTGGTCAGTCATGCATAAGCTCAGCCAGGCCCTCAGTGATATCGAGGTTCCTTGTTCCGTACTGGAATGTGAAGGGGAGCCGTGCCTGTTTGTGAATCGCCAGGACGAATTTGCCGCGACCTGCAGACTGAAAAACTTCGGCGTGGCTATCGCAGAACCGTTTTCAAACAACAATCCTTTTTGAGCGTCAGCTTAGCGCGAGCAGCTGACGCGTATAGGCTTGCTGTGGCGCGTTAAATACGTGCTCGCATTGCCCTTGCTCCACGACCTCTCCCTGACGTAGCACAATAACCTGATGGCATAACGCGCGTACTACGTGCAAATCATGGCTGATAAAAATATAAGCTAGCCGATGCTTTTCCTGTAAGGACTTTAACAACGTCAGGATTTGCGCCTGTACGGTCCTGTCGAGCGACGATGTTGGTTCATCCAGAATGATCAGGGAAGGTTTGAGAATCAATGCTCTGGCAATAGCAATGCGTTGGCGTTGCCCACCAGAAAACTCCGCAGGATAACGATGTCGCGTTTCGCTATCCAATCCCACTTCCGCCATCACCGCTTTCACCTGTGCCTCGCGTTGTTCGGCTGACAGGGTAGGCTGATGAACGCGCAACCCCTCCTCGATAATCTGTAGCACGCTCAGGCGTGGGTTTAGCGAGGAGTTGGGATCCTGAAATACCACCTGAATACGGTGACGGACCGGCAACAGCTGGCGTCGATTTAAGGTATGCAATGCCAGACCATCGAACACAATGCTTCCCTGCGAGGTGATTAGCCGCAGAAGCGCCAGTCCGGTAGTGCTTTTTCCGGAGCCTGACTCTCCAACCAGCCCCAGCGTTTCACCGGGCCGGAGGGAAAAACTGACGTCGTTAACGACGACGTTATGGTCCACCACGCGTTTCAGGATACCTTTGCGGATAGGAAAGGCGACGCGGAGTTTTTCTACCTCCAGCAGCGGAGCTTGCCCAGCAGGTACAGGCACCGGATCGCCGGAAGGTTCGCTGTTTAACAATTTCTGCGTGTAGGGATGCGTTGTAGCAGCCAACAGCTGTGCTGCTCGATTTTGCTCAACGCACTGGCCGTTTTGCATGACCGCCACGGTATCGGCCAGCTTTTTCACAATGCTCAGGTTGTGGGTGATGAACAGTAATCCCATGTTCAGCTCGCGCTGTAGTTCTCTCAGCAGTTGCAGGATCTGTGCCTGGACGGAAACGTCCAGCGCGGTGGTCGGTTCATCGGCAATAAGCAACTCCGGTCGTGTTAGCAACGCCATGGCGATCATCACGCGCTGGCGTTCACCGCCGGACAGCTGGTGCGGGTAATCTGCGAGACGTTTGGCTGCCTGACGGATGCCAACGCGATCCAGGCAGGTCAGGATTTCTGCCCGCGCCGCCTCCCGACGCATTCCCCTATGCAGCGACAGCACTTCATAAAGCTGTTTTTCCAGATTGTGGAGCGGGTTCAGTGACACCATCGGCTCCTGGAAAATCATGGCGATTTTATTCCCCCGTACGCCGCGAAGCGTCTGCTCGTTGGCGTGAAGTAATGATTCACCATGAAAACGGATGTCCCCGGAAGGGTAAACTACCGGAGGAGACGGTAACAACCGTAGGATAGAAAGCGCGGTCACGCTTTTACCCGAGCCAGATTCACCCACCAGCGCCAGCGTTTGTCCGGCATCAACCCGTAGTGAGAGGGCATTGACTACGGTGCGCACGGTCTCTTGTTGACGAAAACCTACCGATAAATTCTCAATGGCTAACAGAGGTTGTGTCATTTTAAATCGCCTTGTTGGGATCAAACGCATCGCGTACCGCTTCACCAATAAAGATCAGTAGCGATAGTAGCAGGGCAACGGAGATGAACGCGGTGATGCCAAGCCACGGTGCCTGCAGGTTGTTTTTACCCTGCAACAGGAGTTCTCCCAGTGATGGCGAGCCAAGCGGTAAACCGAACCCAAGAAAATCCAGTGAGGTCAGAGTAGTTATCGAGGCGCATAAAATAAACGGTAAAAAAGTCAGGGCCGCGACCATCGCGTTGGGCAGCATATGACGCAGAATAATACTGCGATCGCTTACGCCTAGCGCTTGAGCGGCTCGAATGTAATCAAAGTTTCGGGTACGTAAAAATTCCGCGCGCACCACGCCAACCAGGCTCATCCATCCAAACAATACGGTAATGCCCAGCAGCCACCAGAAGTTAGGCTGGACCACACTCGACAATAGAATGATGAGAAACAGCGTTGGCATTCCTGACCAAACTTCAATGAATCGTTGCCCCCACAGATCCACCTTGCCGCCATAATAGCCCTGAATTGCGCCAGCCATAATGCCCATCACGCTCGAACAGAGGGTGAGCATTAGACCAAACAAGACAGAAATACGTGTGCCGTAGAGGATGCGTGCCAGTACATCACCGCCGTTAGCGTCTGTTCCCAGCCAGTTTTGTGCGGAAGGCGGGGAAGGGAAGGGCTTATCGGTGGCAAAGTTAATGCTGGTGGCCCCAAAGCGTATTGGTGCCCACAGGATCCAGCCCTGGTTTTCTAGGCGCTGTTGTAGCCACGGGTCCTGAAAATCAGCCTGAGTCGCCAGCGGTCCGCCGAAGTCGCTTTCACTGTAGTTTTTGAACAGGGGGAAATACCAGCTATTGTCGTAGCGCACCAGTAGCGGCTTATCATTGGCAATCAGTTCTGAACACAGGCTAAGGCCGAACAGCACCAGAAAAATCCACAGCGACCAGTAGCCGCGACGGTTGTGGCGAAAGCGCGCCCAGCGGGCCTGATTGACGGGGCTTAATCGCGACATTAGCGTCCCTCAAAATCAATACGAGGATCGACCAGCGTATAGCTGATGTCGCTGAGGATATTCAGCAGCAGACCGATCAGGGTGAAGATATAAAGCGTGCCAAACATTACCGGGTAGTCGCGTGATACGGTAGATTCATAACCCAGCAATCCCAGGCCGTTAAGTGAGAACATCACTTCAATCAGCAGTGAGCCGGTAAAAAACATGCTGATAAACGTTGCCGGGAAGCCGGCGATCACCAGCAACATGGCATTGCGAAACACATGTTTCCACAGAATATTTTTCTCGCTGACCCCTTTAGCGCGTGCGGTGACGACATATTGTTTGCGCACCTCATCCAGAAATGAGTTCTTGGTCAACATAGTCAGCGCGGCAAACCCACCAACCACCGTCGCCAGCACCGGCAGGGTAATATGCCAAAGGTAGTCGGTTACTTTCTGATACCAGGGCAGGGAGTCAAAATTGGCGGATACCAGCCCGCGAAGCGGGAACAGGTCGTAGTAGCTTCCCCCGGCAAAAAAGACGATCAGCAAAATGGCAAACAGAAAGGCCGGTATGGCATAGCCGATAATAATAAATGCGCTGCTCCAGACATCAAACCGGCTGCCGTTATGCACCGCTTTGCGGATCCCAAGCGGTATCGACACCAGGTAGATGATGAGCGTACTCCACAGCCCCAGCGTGACGGAAACAGGCAGGCTGTCTTTGATAAGCGTCAGCACCGAGGCGCTACGAAACAGGCTGTCACCGAAATCGAAACGAATGTAATCCCAGAGCATTTTGAAGTAACGCTCATGAATGGGCTTATCGAACCCATAGCGGCGAGTGATTTCGGCGATCACTTCCGGGTCCAGACCCCGGCCGCCTCGATAATTACTGTCGCTGATGTTACCCACGCCGGTTTGCGCGTGGCTGGCACGAACGCCTTCGCTACCCGCGCCGGGTAATGCCCCGCTTTGCCCGAACTCAATGGCGGCGACGGCCTGTTCAACTGGACCGCCGGGGGCTATCTGCACGATAAAAAAGTTGATGGTGATGATGGCCCAAAGCGTTGGGATCACCAGCAGCAGACGTCGAATCAGATAAGCGCCCATTTATTCTCCCTGCCGCCTGGCTGCGGGCAGCTTCGCCGCTTTGTTGACGTCATACCACCAGTTGTCGAGGCCAATAGTATAAATTGGGCGAATAGCAGGATGTGAAAATTTATCCCACCATGCAATGCGATCCTCTGCCATAAACCACATAGGCAACATGTAGTAGTTCCAGGTTAATACCCTGTCCAGCACCCGGCCCAGTGGGATCAATTTGGCTTTATCGCCTTGCGCCGCGATGATTTGGTCGATCAGTTTATCAATCACCGGGCTTTGTACGCCGGGGGCGTTGTAGCTGGAATCAATATATTGAGAGGCCCACAGAATTTGCAGGTCCGAACTCGGCCACGGCATCGCACGATACAACCTCGGCATCATGTCATAGTCGCGACTGCGCAGGCGGTTCGTGATTTGTGAGTTATCCACCTGGCGGATATTCATGGTAATACCTAAGCGTTGCAGGTTGTGCTGGAACGGCAGCACCCACTGACTGTTGCTGCCCGCAGGGAGCAACAGTTCAAAGCTCAGAGGTTTACCGCTGGCGCTGTTTACGCGCTGCTGACCCTTTAGTACCCATCCGGCCTGTTCCAGTAAGGCATCGGCTTTCAACAGGTTGTCGCGGTCGTAGCCATCGCCTTTTGATTTTGGCGGCTGATAGATTTGGCTAAAGACCTCAGGGGGGAGATCCTTTTTCAAGGGCGCGAGTATCACCAACTCATCCGCGTCGGGGTATTTTGTCGCGGCATATTCGGTATTCTGAAAATAGCTGTTGGTCCGGCTCCAGGCATTATAGAACAGCGCTTTATTCATCCATTCAAAATCAAAGGCCAGCGTGATGGCTTCCCGCACCCGTCGGTCGCTGAATACCGGACGCTGAATATTAAATGCCAGCCAGCGGGTATCCTGCGCGGACTCGTTTTTTTGCTCATCTTTGATGATGTAATGATTCGCGAAATTTTTCCCGGTATAACGCGTCGCCCAGTTTTTGGCATCATTTTCAAGACGCAGATCAAACGCACCGGCCTTAAACGCTTCAAAGGCGACGTTATCATCCAGATAGTAGTCGTAGCGGATGGTATCAAAGTTCCAGCGTCCACGATTGACGGGCAGATTAGCGGCCCAATAATCTTTGACGCGCGAATAGACAATATACTGGCCCATCTTCCATTTGGTAATGCGATAAGGGCCGCTGGCGAGCGGTGGCGATGATAAGGGATCGCTGAGCTTATGATCTTTCCAGTACTTCTCTGGCATCACGGGTAATGAAAACAGGCTGAGCATGTCCTCTTTACCCGGTTTGGCTAATTCAATGCGTACGGTTAATGGCGCGATGGCTTTTACCGTTGTTCCCTTGTAGACCAGACGAAACTGCGGCACGCCTTCAGTCATAAATTTGTGGAAGGTGAATGCGACGTCGCGGGCGGTAATGGGTGAGCCATCGTGAAAACGCGCGCGTGGATTAATGGCAATTTCTACCCAGGAATAGTCGTCAGCATAGCGTGCGCTGTCGGCAATGAGCGGGTAATAGCTACCAGGTTCATCGTCAGAGGTGGTAAACAGCGTATCGTAAAGCGTTTCGGTACGTGCGCCGGGGTTACCGCGCATTGCATAGCGGTTGAAGTTGTCAAATGTGCCAATGGCGGACAGGGTGATTTGACCACCTTTAGGGGCTGCGGGATTAACATAATCGAAGTGATTAAAGTTAAATGCGTACTTCGGCTCACCCAGTACGGCAAAAGCATAGCTTTCTTTGATGGATTGCGCCTGGGCGCTAAACCCGATGAGGGTAATAAACAGTAGCAGTACGCGAGGGATCATATAAAAGTGATTTCCTTTTCCTGCCACAACCCGACGGGCATCATGCCTGAAAGATAAGGGATGTAGCGGCGAGTGAGAGTATATGAATCGCATACTGCGATCACCACGTCGGCTTATTGGGCTGTGCCATCCAACGCACAAAATCAGCAAGCTGTAATGGTCGGCTAATCCAGTACCCCTGGAAAAAATGCACCCCACGATCGCGCAGCCAACGGGCTTGCTCAGGAGTTTCTACCCCTTCCGCAACCGTCAGCATATTAAGACGTTTAGAAAGTGTCAACACGGCGTCCAGTACCGGAGAAGTCAGTGTTTCCGTCCCAATGGCGTTAATAAATCCGCGATCGATTTTCAGGTAGTCAACGGTAAAGCGTTCCAGATAAATAAGCGCGCTATGGCCGGTGCCAAAATCATCAATCGCAATTTCAAAACCTGCGGAATGCAGCCATTCAAATAGCTTTGTGGCCTCGTGCTGATTGAGCATATCTCGTTCTGTGATTTCCAGTACTATCTGAAAATAGTTTGCGGGAAGCGAGGCCTGTAGGTGGCGAATGTCGTCTTTAAACGTCTCGCCATGCAGATGTGATGGCGCGATATTGATCCCTAATTTTGCCCCAGCGGGTAACACTTTTTGCAGTGTCGGGGCATCCTGGGCGATCAACCTAAAGAGATGCTGAGTCAGTGGGACGATCATTTTCTGTGATTCAGCGTAATGAATAAAGGCATCCGGTGGGATCTCGCCCGTTGTTGGGTGATTCCAACGTAACAGGACCTCGACGCCTTTCACTTCCAGCGTTTGCATCTCTACGACGGGCTGGTACACCACATAAAACTGGTTATGTTTGATGGCGTTGAGGATATCTTTGCCTGGGCGTAAACGGATGCTGTAGATGTAGTACCAGAGGAGAAGGGAGGCAATAATCCCGGCCATACATCCCAACAAAATAGAATACCAGACGTCGGTATAGTTCCACTCTTGTGCGTATAAGCGAATTTTAAGCGGGATCCCTTCAAGAGTGGCCTGCCGCCAGGAGGTATGAGGAAGAGCGGAGACATCGATGATTCGCGATGAGAATGTCGAAATTGCGGTATTACCGACGATAATAGCAATACCGTCAAAATCATCCTGCCGGGCGGTATAGAGTAGGTAAGGCGCCAGATTGATATTCAGTGAGGTAAATACGCCGCTATCATTGAACGACGCGTTTCGGTGCCAAATCATGATCGCTGGTTTGTCCGGCATCATGGGCGTACCGGGAAGTAATTCCACATCAATATCTCTGCTGATATCGAGGTTCGGGATCAAATCTAAAATCGGAGTGAACATGGAACCTGTTGCGGAAGAGCAGAAAGCGATGCCGTCTTTTACCAGTAAGAAAGCGCGAACGTTCAGGCTAAAGGCTGCACTGGAGGTCAGTTTAGCGCTGACTTGTTGGCAACTGTTGGCAACCAGCGGCTGAAGGGCATCGGTGGTGGTTTTGAGGTCGGTGAAGTAGCTGCTGACGTAATTCTGGATATCGGCAAGGAGCGTGTCGTACTTAACTTCTCGTTTATGCCAGGTGACGAAAAACTGCAGGGTACTCACGAGTATTGCGACGATAAGCCCCGTTAACATACAGGAAAGCAGGATTTTCCGACCGGATGAAGAAGAGCGTCTGAACATAGATCCTTATTTTACCTGATTTAACCGCTTACTCTGTATGAATATAACCTGAAATGACTCATGTTGTGAGATTTTTCTTAGTCGCAGGGGGAAACAAAAAAGCACCGCCGAAGCAGTGCTTTTGGAATGTCTCATCAGGATAGCCAAGGGATAGCTGCCAAACGAAACTAACTGCGGCTCAGAACCCGGCGAGCTTCGTTGTAGCGTTTTTTCCAGTAAGGCTCGTTCATGCTGGAAATGATAACGCCACTGCTGGTCGAGGCATGTACAAACTGGTTGTTACCGATATAAATACCGACGTGACGGCCGGTAGAGCCAGCACGGAACAGAACCAGATCGCCTGTGCGCAGATTAGTGCGCGAAACGGATTTTCCCGTTTCCTGCTGTTCATAGGTTGAGCGCGGAAGCTCTAAACCAAATTGCTCGCGGAATGTACGCTGCACGAAGCTTGAGCAATCAATACCTTTTTTGGTGCTGCCGCCAAGGCGGTAACGCACGCCTTTCCAGTCAGCATACTGGTCCATAATACGTGATTTAACATCGATATTACGTACCATATTTTCAAATTCATCCTGAGAGGCTTGCAGTGAAGAGTTATCTCCATTGCCCACAGCATGCGTCTCAGAATGCATATTCTTGGCGGTGTTCGTTGTGCTACATGCAGAAAGCAGAACCGCAACTGCTATCGCGGGTATGCCCCGCAAGATATATCTCAAAATCGGTTGAGATTTGACCATTTTGTTTGTTTTCCCTTGAAGTCCTTAACGATAAATATCGTTATAAAAAATGCCAAACGTGACGAGACTAATTACCATCGCACGATGAGACAATTCCTTAAGGTCAAATCTGTGGCAGAACGCACAAATTTATTCTGAAAGGGAATAATTATCCCGCGAGGCAAAACGAGTTCGAGATTACCCGATCGTTCCGGCCAATGCGAGTGATTTTACGTGATTTCTTATAAGAAAAATTGATACAGAAAGTGAATAAACGGCATTGTCTAAATTAAGAACAATCAGGGTAAAAAATACGCAACCTACTCATTTTAAACATGAATAAGATGACAAGGGAATGACAATCAGAATGATGAAATATTGCCCGGCATCATCAGGGAATCAGAAGTATCCCTGATGATGTTAATTACTCTGCGTTATTTGTTTAAAAATTGTTTGTTTTTGCCGGGGAGATAATTCACGAACAGAGTGACTAATCGGTCACTTAATGGCGTCATTAGCCACCAGGGAAGGCCAATCAAGACCACCGTCATGGAACCAACCACGATATCAGTGAGCCAGTGAGCGCCAATCATTACGCGTGGAAAGGCAAAAACCACAACAATAATAAGGCCGATTATTCCTGCGACTTTTCCGAAATAACGCAGCATAAATGCGGAAAAAATAAGCAGCATCATGCCGTGATCGCCAGGAAAACTGTCTCTCGACGCATCTTTGGTCGGAATATGCAGCAGTTCGCTGACGCGATAAATATTATCCAGCATCAGGGTCGGGCTGGCGCGTTTAACGGGAATAAGCGCCTGGCCCAGCTGATTTAATACCACTGCGGTGAGCAGCATAACCAAACCGATAGCCACAATACGTCGGCGACCTTCCGACGTCTCTTTGAGCCAAAAGTGCAGCATCAATGCGCCCATAGCCAGCAATGAGCAGCCATCAAATGCCCGATTATTGGTAATAGCAACAACCCATAAGAACAGTGGGCTTTCCACCAGTTTATGATTAAAGAAGCGGAAAACGCCCGTATCCAGTGAAGACCATAACCCATGCCCGACTGGAATATACCAGGACATAAACAGTGCCAGGCCCGCAATATTTAGCAGGAGGATTGAAGGGTATCGGGTTTTCATCGTCGTTTACCATTGCTAAAAACGAAGGCAACCTTACGCGCTAGCGTCTAAACGAAGTCTCAACAACGCGCTCTGTAACGCATTCCAGTCGGTCTCGGTATCGGCGATGAGTTCAATACGGCTATCGGGTGGTGCGACGTTTTGCGTCTCTATATGCCAGTCGTCTCCCTGGCGGTTAATGCGTACCAGTCCTTCTTTAATACGCATTACCCCCTTCACGCGTCCAACAGGAGCAAGACGCGACCATTCCAGCAGACCGATGGTATCGAACACTGTATCGGCGTCAAAAATCCAACCGCAGGCCTGATGGCCCTGACCGCTGTTCAGGCTACGACGCCAGCGCTGCTGTGCGGGTAAGCTCAACGCTGCCAGCCCCTTTTTGTTGGCATGGCTATGGGCGTGCTCCGCGCTTGCAGGAAGCTCCGCCAGGTTTAGTCGGGGCAAATCCAGTAGCTGTCCGTCAATTTGCCCATGGTCGGCATGAACTAACTGGCGATTACCGCCGTAGTGTTGCCACCAGCTTTGCAGGGCGTTTTCGCTTTCCGTCGTGGCACGGTCGGTTTTGTTGGCAACAATGATATCAGCGGCGGCCAGCTGATCGCGGAAATTGTCATTGGCGACGCTTTTCTCATCCAGTAACAGGCGAGGATCAAGGATACAGAGGGTTGCGCGCAGATCGATCCACGGCTCATAAACCGGTGCAGTGAGTAAATCCAGAATCTGTTTGGGATGCCCGAGGCCAGTGGGTTCAATCAGCAGACGGTCGGGTTTTCCCTGACGCAGCAGCGTATTGAGGCCAACCTGCATTGGCAGGCCGTTAACACAGCACATACAGCCGCCGGGGATCTCTTTTAGCAGCGCACCGCTGTCGGCCAGCAACGCGCCATCAATGCCAACTTCGCCAAACTCATTAACCAGCACGGCCCACTTCTCAGCAGGATCTTTGTTTGCCAATAAATGAAGAATAGAGGTGGTTTTGCCACTGCCGAGAAAACCGGTGATGAGATTGGTTTTAGTCACATTTACTCCAGAATCATAAATTACCGTAATGGCATTTAACAATCCTGGCGAAAAACGGGGAAAAAGAGAAGGGGGGAGAGGACGAAGAGGCGCTTCGTCCTGCTTAATGGCAGAAATCGTTAACTTTTTAACGTCTCAATGACAGCCTGATGCGCACCGTATTGGGCAATGCGTTGCCAGGCCTGCTGAATGGCCGCGACAAACTGCGGATTCTGTACGAGATCGGTGGCGAAAATCTCGCGCAGCGAAAGCAGGGCGTTGACGCGTTCTGACTCTGTGCTCTGTTTAACCAGAGCGGCAATTTTCTCACTCAACGGGTCACGAACATCAATAGCGGTGCCTGAATCATCCACGCCGCTCACATAACGCATCCAGCCTGCGACGCCGAGCGCCAGCAGTGGCCACTCACTTTGGCGGGCTAAATGTACGCGGATCCCTTCCAACATGCGCTGGGGTAATTTCTGGCTACCGTCCATCGCGATTTGCCAGGTTTTATGTTTCAACGCTGGGTTGGCAAAACGCTCCAACAGGCTTAGGGCATACTGGTCTAAATCCACATCGGTAATTTGCAGCGTAGGTGCCTGTTCGTTGAGCATCAGGCGGTAAGCGGCTTCACGAAAAGCGCTGTCCTGCATACAGTCGCTGATGTGCTGAAACCCGGCCAGATAGCCGAGATAAGCAAGAAACGAATGACTGCCGTTCAGCATCCGCAGTTTCATTTGTTCCCACGGCAACACATTTTCGACCATCTGGACGCCCGCCGTTTCCCATTGTGGGCGGCCACACACAAAATTATCTTCAATCACCCACTGGATAAACGGTTCGCAGCTGATTGCGCAAGGATCGGCAACCCCCAGCTCGCGGGCAATTTCGGCCAGTGACTCTTCAGTGGCGGCAGGGACAATGCGGTCGACCATGGTGCCTGGGAAACTGACATGTTCCTGAATCCAGGTTGCCAGTTCTGGTGAACGTTTCTCCGCCATTCCAAGGACGGCGTTTTTTACCACATGACCATTGTCCGGGATGTTATCGCAAGAGAGGACGGTAAACGGCTGTAGCCCGCGTTCACGTCGGCGGTGTAGGGCTTCAACAATAATTCCGGGGGCAGAGTGCGGTTCAGTCGGTGTTTGCAGATCGTGAGCAATACGTGGATTACTGAGGTCTAACGAGCCTGTCGCCGGATCGATGCAGTAGCCTTTTTCTGTGATGGTTAGCGAGACAATAGCCACCTGAGGTTCGCAGAATTTTTCGATAATGGCCGCCAGCGAATCCAGCCTGGCGTTGAGACATTCGTTGACGGCGCCGATAACAATTGGCTGGTTGCCGTTGGCCCCTTTTTCCAGCACGGTAAATAAATGATCCTGTTCGCGCAGTTGGCTCATCAGTCGATCGCCGCTGAACAGACTGATCTCACAAATACCCCAGTCTCCACCCTGCGCATTCAGCACCCTGTCGGTTAGTAACGCCTGATGGGCGCGGTGAAAAGCACCGAAACCAAAATGCACAATCCGCGTTTTTAATTGCTGGCGGTCGTATTGCGGAATCATGACATTTTCCGCCAGTGGCGCTGAGGCAATAGTTTTCATTTAATACACCTGATTAACCATAAATTAACAATGGCAGTATAAAGTTATATGACAACAAATTGAATTGGTGTGCCTCATTTATCCGGGGAATGTGAGCTTGATCAACCAATCATCGGCAATGTGTTGATCGGTTGACGGATGCCTGTATGGTAGTCGTCATTAAGATGATTTAATTTGGTATAACAACTTGTGAGGTGAAACAATGGAACAAACCTGGCGTTGGTACGGACCTAACGATCCGGTATCGCTTGATGATGTGCGTCAGGCTGGCGCAACGGGTGTTGTGACCGCCTTGCACCATATTCCTAACGGTGAAGTGTGGCCGGTAGAAGAAATTCAACAGCGTCAGGCCATTCTGGCTGAAAAAGGGCTGACCTGGTCGGTGGTGGAAAGTATCCCTGTCCACGAAGATATCAAAACGCGTTCAGGTCAATTTCAAACGTGGATTGCCAACTATCAGCAGAGTATCCGTAATCTGGCGACCTGTGGTATCGATACGGTGTGCTATAACTTCATGCCGATCCTCGACTGGACGCGTACCGACCTCGAATATCAGCTGCCGGATGGTTCCAAAGCGCTGCGTTTTGACCAGATTGCTTTTGCGGCCTTCGAACTTCACATTCTGCAACGCCCGGGAGCTGAAGCGGATTATACCGCCGAAGAACAACGCCAGGCGCTGGACTACTTCAATGCCATGAGTGATGCAGAAATTGAAAAGCTGACCCGCAATATCATTGCTGGGCTGCCAGGTGCAGAAGAGGGCTATACGCTGGATCAGTTCCGTGCGCGTCTCGCTGAATATGACGGCATCAGCAAGGACGATCTGCGCGATAATATGGCGGTATTCCTGCGGGCGATTGTGCCAGTGGCAGAAGAAGTCGGCGTGCGTCTGGCCGTGCATCCTGACGATCCGCCGCGCCCGATCCTCGGCCTGCCACGTATCGTTTCGACTATCGAAGATATGCAGTGGCTGAAAGAAACGGTCGATAGCATTAATAACGGTTTTACCATGTGCACCGGTTCTTACGGCGTGCGCGCTGATAACGATCTGGTGAAAATGATCGAAACCTTTGGCGATCGAATCCACTTCACACACTTGCGCTCAACCTGTCGTGAAGATAACCCGAAAACCTTCCATGAAGGTGCGCACCTGCAGGGCGATGTGGATATGGTATCGGTGGTGGCTGCCATTTTGAGCGAAGAGCAGCGGCGTAAAAAGGCGGGCGACCTGCGTCCTATCCCGATGCGCCCGGATCATGGACACCAGATGCTTGACGATCTGCACAAGAAAACTAATCCGGGCTACTCTGCGATTGGTCGCCTGAAAGGCCTGGCAGAAGTCCGCGGCGTTGAGCTGGCGCTGAAACAAACGCAGTTCCGCGACCTGCTGTAAGTCTAACCGCAGGGATTGCGCGACAGGCGCGATCCCTGTTATTCATCAAGGCTGCGCAAGCGCCTGCTCCAGCACTGTCAGCACTTTATTGATCTGCTGTATCTGCAATCCACCAAATCCAAAAAACATAACAGCATCGCTGTTCTCTTTGCGCCATGTGGCTTCTGATCCATTTTCTATATCCGGCAGAGTGTCGAAACGGATCCCGGCCAACAGGCAGCTTTGTTGGAGCCTGGCGATGAATTCGGTATGTCTGGCAATGCGTAACGAGAGGTGCAGACCTGCCGTTGCGCCAGCGATTTTCCCTTCGGGAAACAGAGTGGAAAGGCCATCGCGTAACAGGGCGAGGCGCGTCGCATAGCTGCAGGCCAGCTTGCTGAGATGCGTATAAAACACCTGATTTTGCATCAGTTCGGCTAAAAATTGCTGCAACAACCACTGACTGCCGTTGTTATTGAGCGCTTTCATATTCTGTACCGCCGGAAGCAGTTCATCAGGGCAAATAAGATAGCCAAGCCGTGCGCCTGGCCCCAGCGTTTTAGAAAATGTCCCCATGTAGATAACCCGGTTGTGATAATCCATGGCTTTCAGCGCGGGAAGGGGATTTTCCCCATAGGTAAAAACGGCATCGTAATCGTCTTCAATGATGTAAGCGCCGACGCGTTGCGCCCACGTTAATAATGACTGACGGCGCTCCAGCGAAAGTACACTTCCCATCGGATACTGATGCGCTGGAGTAACATAACAAAGCTGGGTTTCATACTCGGGTAAATTATCTGTTTGCAGCCCGTGGTTATCTACGGCGATTGACGTAATGTCTGCACCGTAATAATTAAAAAGATGCCATGCGCCAGAATAACAAGGGGATTCGGTCACAATATGGCACTTTTTTTGCTGACTGACAGCATGATGAATAATAAATATTTGGCTGAGCAGTGATAATCCCTCCTGAATCCCGTTGGTAATGATGATGTTCTCTGCTCGGGTATTAATTCCGCGGGATAAATTAAGGTATCTGACCAATTGCTCACGCAATGAAAATAATCCATTTGGTGAATGATATCGGGTAAATAATTGTTCTTTAAGTATGCTTGGAGCATTATTCCATTTCCGCCAGCTTGACCAGGGAAAAGCGTTGGGATCGGGGACGCCCATCCGGCAGTAGCACTCTCGTCCAGGCTCGGCGTAAACATCGGTAGAGACCCCGGCAGCTTTAGGTTTTGTGGGCGGAGAACCCTGGGTAACGGGCACAAGCGTTGGTGTTATACGTACAGGCGTTGTGAATATCACTTCATAGCCAATGCCGTGTCGGCTCTTGATTAACCCTGCAGCCATAAGCTTATCATAGGCCATCACTACCGTTATTTTGGCTACGTTCAATACCTGAGCCTGCTCGCGAATAGAGGGAAGCTTATCGCCACAAAGCAAATCTCCCCGCTGAATAGCCTGGAAATAAAATTGAAAAATTTGCAATTGCAGCGGAGTGCGGAGTTCTCTATTGAGCGTTAATGTAAGCATGAGGAATTCCTTATTAATATATGGCCACTATATTACGAATTTCTCGTTTTTACTATTTGATACACCTCATGGAGTAGTGGCTGTTCCTATAACTTGCTATCGCTGTCTCTATTTTTGGTTTTTATTATCCCTTAGCGTGTCGCTATTAAAAAAATGGAGGCAAGCATGTCGTGGATAAGAAAGAACGCATTGTGGTGCGTATTGGCTGGGGCGGTGGCAATGGCCCTGGCTATTTGGGGAACGTGGCAAGGCGTTCATTACACCAGTACCACCGAATTTTGTTTATCGTGTCACTCGATGCGCACGGCTGGAGAGGAATATAAAACCAGCGTGCATTTTCGCAACGCATCTGGCGTGCGGGCTGAGTGTAAGGATTGTCATATTCCACCGGGCGTTATTCCAACGCTTATTCGTAAAACTGAAGCCTTAAACGACCTCTATCACACCTTTATTTCTCCTTCTATCGATACTCCTGAAAAGTTTGCTGCCAAACGCCCGGAGCTGGCCCAGCGGGAGTGGGCGCGCATGAGCGCGAATAATTCAGCGGCGTGTAAATCCTGCCATAGCTATGAGGCAATGGATCATGGCAAGCAATCGGCAAATGCAGCGGCGCAAATGACCGCAGCGGCAGCAAAAGACAGTAACTGTATCGATTGTCACAAAGGAATAGCCCATCACAAACCCGATATGAGCAGCGGTTTTCGCGATCGCTATAAGCAACTACAGCGTCAGGGAGATACGCCAACGGATGCGACCACGTTGTTCTCATTAAGCGAAAAATCACTGGCGGCAACGGCAGGGAGTCCGGCCGGGAAGGCGCTGTTATTTCCCGCCACCGAGGTCAAGGTGCTGAAAAAAGAAGGCCGTAACGTGCAGCTCGAAATCACGGGCTGGCGTGAAAGCAAAGGACGCGGACGGGTGATCACCCAGTATATGGGGAAACGCGTTTTCTCCGCCGTTCTCGATGAGCCCCTGATGGTGAACGTAAAAGTGCTACAAACTCAGGTCGATCCTGACTCACATCAGGAATGGCAGCAGGTGAGCGTTACCGCCTGGACCACCGATCAGGACTTTATCAACACGCTCGCGCCAATCTGGGAGTACTCAGATCAAATGCTGCAATCCACCTGTAGCGCCTGTCATAGCACTCCTCCTACAACCCGATATACCGCTAACGGCTGGATCGCCGGACTGAAAGCCATGTCGACCTATTACCGGCTTAATCCGGTGGAGGAACGTACGTTGTTGAAATACCTCCAGACCCACGCCAGCGATGTGTCTGAAACCAACAAAAAGTAAGGATAATGTATGGATATTCATGACTTTAATCCGTCCCGCCGCCGTTTTCTCAACGGAATGCTGGCGGTGGGGGCTGCCAGCGCACTGGCGCCTAATCCGCTGATATCAAAAGTGTGGGCGGCGGGGGAAAATCCCGAACAGTGGATCCAATCTGGTTCGCACTATGGCGCTTTTGAAGCCAAAGTGGTCAACGGTGAGTGGACCGAAACCCGTCCGTTCAAACATGACAAATACCCCTGCGATATGCTGAACGCGGTGCGTGAAGTGGTTTACAACCCGTCGCGGGTGCGCTACCCAATGGTGCGTCTGGACTGGTTGCGTAAGCGTGAGAAGTCGGATCGCAGCCAGCGCGGAGATAACCGTTTTGTGCGGGTTAGTTGGGATCAGGCGCTGGATTTGTTTTACGAAGAGCTGGAGCGGGTGCAAAAAACCTATGGCTCATCAGGCGTATTTACCGGGCTTGCCGATTGGCAGATGGTGGGCAAATACCATAAAGCGGGCGGGGCGATGGACCGGGGACTTGGCCTGCATGGTAGCTATGTGACAACCGTCGGCGACTATTCTGCGGCAGCGGCACAAGTCATTTTACCGCATGTGATTGGTTCGCTGGAAGTTTATGAGCAGCAGACGTCGCTTCCGCTGGTGATTGAAAACAGCAATACCATCGTGCTGTGGGGCTGCGATCCGATCAAGAACCTGCAGATCGAGTTTTTGGTTCCCGATCACGATGCGTTTGGCTACTGGCAGCAGATTAAAGAGGCGGTAGCGCAGGGTAAGATGCGCGTTATCAGTGTCGATCCGGTGCGTAGCAAGTCGCAAAACTTTCTTGGCTGCGAGCAGTTGGCGTTGCGGCCACAAACCGATGTGGCGTTAATGTTGGCGCTGGCGCATACCTTGTACGAAGAAAAATTGTACGACACGGCGTTTATTACCGATTACACCGTCGGCTTTGAGCAGTTTTTGCCGTATCTGCTGGGCGAAGCCGATAAACAGCCGAAAAATGCCGAATGGGCGGCAGAAATCTGCGGCCTGACGGCAGAGCAGATTCGAGACTTCGCCCGCCTGTTGGTGAAAGGCAGGACACAGTTTATGGGCGGTTGGTGCGTACAACGCATGCACCATGGTGAGCAGTATCCGTGGATGCTGGTGGTGCTGGCCAGCATGGTCGGTCAAATTGGTTTGCCCGGCGGCGGGGTAGGATTTGGCTGGCACTACAACGGTGGAGGTACGGTAACATCCGCCGGGCCTGTGCTCTCTGGACTGGGAGGGATCACGAATCCCCCGCAGGCAAAGTACAACGCGGATTTTCGCGGCGCATCGGAGCATATCCCCACTTCACGTATCGTTGACTGCCTGCTTGAGCCGGGCAAAAAAATTGCCTTTAACGGCGAGACGTTAACATGGCCTGACATCAAAATGGCGATCTACAGTGCGGCAAATCCATTTCATGCGCAGCAGGACAGGAATCGCATGATCGACGCGTGGAAGAAGCTGGAAACCGTGGTGGTGTTGGATCATCAATGGACCGCGTCGTGCCGATTCGCCGATATCGTCCTGCCCGTTACCACCCGCTTTGAACGTAACGATATTGAGCAGTTCGGTACGCATTCGAATAAAGGGTTGATGGCGTTGCATCAGATCGTCAAACCGCAATATGAAGCGCGACATGATTTTGATGTGTTTGCCGGGCTGTGTAAGCGCTTTGACAAGGAAGCGGTGTACCGTGAAAACCGTGATGAAATGCAGTGGATACAGGTGCTTTATGATGAAGGCGTGAAGATGGGAGCGTCGCTCGGTGTCTCATTACCGGATTTCACAACGTTCTGGCAGGGTGACGGATATATTGAATATCCGCCGGGTCAGCCGTGGGTACGGCACGGTGAGTTTCGCGACCAGCCAGACCTGAATCCGCTGGGAACGCCGTCAGGTCTGATTGAAATCTACAGCAAAACCATCGCGGGCTTTGCCTATGAGGATTGTCCAGGGCATCCGGTGTGGATGGAACCCTTTGAGCGTACCCATAGTGGCAAAAAAGATAAATACCCGCTGCATCTGCAATCCTGCCATCCGGATAAACGTCTGCATTCCCAACTGTGCTCTAGCGAGGCGTTTCGCAACACCTATGCGGTTGCCGGAAGAG
Source organism: Citrobacter sp. Cpo103 (assembly GCF_030332605.1). Classification (NCBI taxonomy): domain Bacteria; kingdom Pseudomonadati; phylum Pseudomonadota; class Gammaproteobacteria; order Enterobacterales; family Enterobacteriaceae; genus Citrobacter; species Citrobacter sp. Cpo103. Next base: position 391,957 of record NZ_JAOWHO010000029.1, read on the forward strand.
AGCCGCTTTATATCAGTGAACAGGATGCCACCGCTCGTGGCTTAAAAGCCGGTGATATCGCCCGCGTTTATAACGCTCGTGGTCAGGTACTGGCTGGCGTGGTTGTCAGTCCGGATTTTTCCCCTGGCGTGATTCGTATTCATGAAGGCGCGTGGTATTCCCCGCAGGAAGGGGGGAAAGCCGGGACATTATGCACCTATGGCGACCCGAACGTGCTGAGCGCGGATATAGGTACTTCACAATTGGCCCAGGGGCCTTCAGCGCATACCGTGCTGGTGGAGGTCGAGCGTTATCAGCAGAAAGCCCCGCAAGTGACGGCTTTCGGTGGTCCGCAGATTGTGAAAGAGGAGGGGACCAGTGCAGCATAAGCAAATTCATCAGCAGCGGGCGGCTGTGTACCAGTGGTTTTCGCAACTGTTATTTCGTGAGCTGGATGAAAAACAGCTCGCCAGTCTGGAAAACGGCGATAGCCAGGCTTGGATTGCCTCACTGGCGGCGGTTCCTGGAGTGTCTGCCGAGGTTAAACGTTTTGAGCGTAGCCTGGGCCGGGTTTTGCGGCGCGACTCCCGACAGCTGGAGCTGGCAGCAGATTTTGCCTCGCTGTTTCTGCTGGCCCCGCCGGCTAGTGTTTCTCCCTATGCAGGGCACTATCCACACACGACAGCGGCAGAAGAACGTCGGCAAATGAATGTGTTGCTGATTGAGCAAGGTCTGGCAGCGAGAGAGAATGAGCCCTCCGATCATATTGCCGTGCAGTTGGCATTAATGGCGAGGATGGTTGCTAAAGAGGAGAGGCTATCGGCGCAATACTACTTTTTGCATCATCATATTCTGTGCTGGGCACCGTTATTTCGCGACGCTTGTCTGGTGCGGGATAACGAGGGGTTTTATCCTCAGGCGGTTAATCTGATAGTGCGTTTTATGCAAGAGGATGAACAGTATCTGGAGTCATTGTTGATGGATGATTTTTATCTCAGCAGCCAGCGCTGAAAATGAAAAAAGGGACAGCCTGCGCTGTCCCTTGCCGTCACTGCGCAGCAGAAAATTAATCTGCACGGCCCATATAGCGACGTTCTTCGATATGAATACGGATTTTTTCACCCGCACTTAGGTACTCAGGAACCTGGATCACCAGACCGGTGCTCAGGGTTGCTGGCTTGTTGCGCGCGCTCGCTGAAGCGCCTTTAATACCCGGTGAGGTTTCAACGATTTCCAGGTCTACAGTCTGCGGCAGTTCAAGCGCCAGCAGTTGGCCGTCCCAGGTCAGTACCTGCATGTCCGGCATACCGCCTTCCGGCATGAACAGCAGCTCTTCTTCAATCTGGTCTTTGGTGAAGGTATACGGGGTATAGTCTTCTTTATCCATAAAGATGTATTCGTTGCCATCGACGTAGGAGAAATCAACGCCACGACGGCTCAGAGTGACGGTATCCACGATATCGTCGCCTTTGAAGCGCTCTTCAACTTTCAGACCGGTACGCACATCAGAAAAACGCATTTTGTACAGCGTGGCAGCACCACGTGCGGACGGTGATTGAATATCGATATCTTTTACAATCAGCAGTTTGCCGTTGTAGTTCAGTACCATACCTTTTTTAATTTCGTTCGCTCTTGGCATCGAAAAAATCCTGTAGTGAGGAGTGTCTAAAATATCGCGTAAAACTACTCGCGCCGGGGCATTCAGGCAAGCGGAATTCATGCTTTTGCTGGTGCAAAAAAGGTGGTACTGTGCCCTTCCCGCACAATCCGATGGTTTACGATAAAGAGAGTACTGTATGGAATGCCGTCCGGATTGTGGTGCATGCTGCACCGCGCCTTCAATCTCCAGTCCCATCCCCGGTATGCCTGATGGCAAGCCCGCTAATACGCCCTGCGTTCAGTTGGATGAATCCCTGCGTTGCAAAATTTTTGCGTCGCCGCTACGACCAAAGGTGTGCGCCGGTTTACAGCCCAGTGCGGAAATGTGCGGGCGGACGACGCACCAGGCCATGGTTTATCTCATCGAGCTTGAAGCGCTAACCGCGCCTTAAACGTCCTTGATGCGCGCCAGGCACGCGACGGTGGCGACGATCATCACCAGCGCAAACCAGAACACCGCGTGATAGTTCCAAATTTCAGCGGCAATTCCCGTCAGCGATCCGGCAATAATCCAGCCCACGCGAATGGTATTCGTATAGAGGGTGGTGGCTGAACCCGCCTGTCCCGGCATCAGGTCCTGGAAATAGAGCATACCAATCCCGCCGAGAATACCGATGTAAATCGCGTTCAGCAGCTGTAAGCCAAGCAATATCGCCGGAGAGTGAGCCAGCAGCATACCGGCATAAAAGAAGAATCCGGCAACGACGGCAATTCTCATCAACAGACGTTTACCCAGACGCTTTGCAAAATAGCCAGCAATCAACATGGTCGGGATTTCCAGACCGGCTGCGGTGCCCATCATGATGCCAGCCAGTTTTTCCGGCAGATGCAGTTCGTTGATGATAAACAGCGGCATATTAATGATATAGAGACTATTGGTTCCCCACATTAATGTGCAGATAACAAACAGCAGCAACGTGTCGCGTCGATTGCGGCGCGGGGCCTCAACTGCGCCTGTCGCGAGAGGCACGTTTTTACTCATTGAGGGTAAAAACAGCCAGACCATTACGCCGCAGACAACAAACGCCACCGCCGCGCTGAGATACATCACTGTAAAGCTGAATCCCATGGCCAGCGCGTAGGCCAGCGGCGGGCCAATTACCCAGGCTAGCGAAACCTGTGCACGTAATATTGAGCTGAACATGACGGCTTCCCGACCTGTGCGGTCGGCGTGTTCACGGGCGAGAGCAAACATTTGCGGGTTGGCGGTCGATCCAAAGCTGCTGAGGAATACCCCGACAAACAGCAAGATAAAATAATTACGATTCCAGGCAAACAGCACGCAGGCCAGCATCCCCAGCACGCAGCAAAACACAATCAGGTTCTTGCGATCGCCTTTTCTATCTGAACGTCCGGCCAGAAACTGACTTACCAGAATACCGATCACAGCGCTACCGGTAAAAAAGAACCCGACCATGCCGGGACGGGCGTGGACTTCATCCGTCAGAAAAAGGCTGAGCGTTGGCGTCTGCAACGCACCGGCGATACCCGTCAGAAATGCGACAAGCAGGAACGCCGAAGACGTTAAATCAAACGCCTTGGGTGTGGCGGCTACGGGGGTGTTATGCATGTTTTGATATCAATGATGTGAAGAGACGCGGAGTTTACGCCGCTTGTCAGAAAATAAACAGGGAGCCAAATCAAAATCGGCATCAAAAATCAAAATAGCATTTCAGTCAAAGAATGCTGCTTGCTGACGTTGCTGACGTTGCTGAATCTGACAAGCTGACGGCGTTTTTGCGTCAGCATTTTTTTCTTCTTCGCAGAGAAAATGTGCGTTATCTCTAAATTCAGCAAGTAATTTGTCAACTTTACTTGTGTGCTGAAGAAAAAAGAGCAAGACTTCTTGAAACGTTTCAGCGTCATCTTGCCTTAACTGATGGAGTCGGGTGACGCCTTTTTTCTCATGTTGGCTGAATCGTTTCAATTCAGCGGGAGAGGAGAATCATGTTCCAGTTATCTGTTCAGGATATTCACCCGGGCGAACAGGCCGGGAATAAAGAAGAGGCTATTCGCCAGGTTGCCGCTGCCTTAGTGCAGGCGGGTAACGTCGCGGAAGGCTACGTCGATGGCATGCTGGCGCGCGAACAACAGACGTCCACGTTCCTCGGCAACGGTATTGCGATTCCTCACGGTACGACGGACACGCGCGATCAGGTACTGAAAACCGGTGTGCAGGTATTTCAGTTTCCGCAAGGCGTGACCTGGGGAGAAGGGCAGGTTGCTTATGTGGCAATCGGCATCGCCGCAAGTTCTGATGAACACCTCGGTTTACTGCGTCAGCTGACACACGTGCTGAGCGATGACTCCGTCGCTGAACAGCTGAAATCTGCGACCACGGCGGAAGAACTGCGTGCGCTGCTGATGGGTGAAAAGCAAAGTGAACAGCTGAAGCTTGATAACGAAACGCTGTCGCTGGATGTCGTGGCCAACTCGCTGGTGACGCTGCAGGCACTCAACGCGGCACGGCTGAAAGAAGTCGGTGCGGTTGACGCCACCTTTGTGGCCAGAGCAATCAATGAGCAACCGATGAATCTCGGTCAGGGGATCTGGCTGAATGACTGTGCTGAAGGTAACGTGCGTAGCGCCGTTGCGGTCAGCCGTGCAGCAACAGCGTTCGATGTACAAGGTGAAGTTGCCGCCCTGTTGGTGACCGTCGCCATGAATGACGATCAACCGGTTGCTGTGCTGAAGCGCCTTGGCGATCTGCTGCTGAATAATAAAGCTGACCGTTTGTTGAAAGCTGATGCGGCAACGGTGCTGGCGCTGCTGACCAGCGATGACGCCTTAACTGATGATGTACTGAGCGCCGAATTTATTGTGCGCAATGAGCATGGTTTACATGCCCGCCCGGGCACCATGCTGGTGAATACGATTAAACAATTTAACAGTGAAATTACCGTGACAAATCTTGATGGAACCGGCAAGCCGGCGAATGGACGCAGTCTGATGAAAGTTGTGGCGTTAGGCGTGAAGAAAGGACATCACCTGCGCTTTACTGCACAGGGTGAAGATGCTGAACAGGCGCTGAAGGCGATTGGCGAAGCCATCGCGGCAGGTCTTGGGGAGGGCGCGTAATGAGCAGACGTGTTGCTACTATCACCCTTAACCCGGCCTACGACCTGGTGGGTTTCTGCCCAGAAATTGAACGCGGTGAAGTGAACCTGGTTAAAACCACCGGTCTGCATGCGGCAGGGAAAGGGATCAACGTCGCTAAGGTTTTGAAGGATTTAGGTATCGATGTCACTGTGGGCGGCTTCCTGGGTAAAGACAACCAGGATGGTTTTCAGCAGTTGTTCAGCGAGCTGGGCATTGCCAACCGTTTTCAGGTCGTGCAGGGCCGTACCCGTATTAACGTCAAGCTGACCGAAAAAGACGGTGAAGTATCTGACTTCAATTTCTCTGGTTTTGAAGTCACCCCGGCTGACTGGGAACGCTTTGTAAATGATTCGCTGAGCTGGCTGGGCCAGTTCGACATGGTGTGCGTCAGCGGCAGTTTGCCAACCGGCGTGAGCCCGGAAGCCTTCACCGACTGGATGACGCGCCTGCGTAGTCAGTGTCCTTGCATTATCTTTGATAGTAGTCGTGAAGCGTTGGTAGCAGGTCTGAAAGCGGCACCATGGCTGGTGAAGCCAAACCGTCGTGAGCTGGAAATCTGGGCCGGTCGTAAGCTGCCGGAAATGAAAGATGTGATTGAAGCGGCGCATGCGCTGCGTGAACAGGGGATCGCTCATGTGGTGATTTCACTCGGCGCGGAAGGTGCGCTGTGGGTTAACGCCTCAGGTGAGTGGATTGCTAAACCGCCGTCAGTTGAGGTGGTCAGCACCGTCGGCGCGGGTGATTCAATGGTTGGCGGTCTGATTTACGGTCTGCTGATGCGTGAGTCCAGCGAACATACCCTGCGTCTGGCGACGGCTGTTGCCGCCCTGGCGGTAAGCCAAAGTAATGTAGGCATTACCGATCGTCCTCAGTTGGCCGCAATGATGGCGCGTGTCGACTTAAAACCGTTTAACTGACAGCAGGAGAGGCATAATGAAAACGCTGCTGATTATTGACGCTAATCTCGGCCAGGCTCGCGCTTACATGGCGAAAACCCTGCTTGGAGCGGCGGCACAGAAAGCACATCTGGAAATTATTGATAATCCGAATGATGCCGAACTGGCAATTGTTCTGGGCGATACGCTTCCTGCCGACAGTTCGCTGAACGGCAAAAAAGTCTGGCTGGGCGACATTGGTCGTGCGGTTGCGCATCCTGAACTCTTCCTCAGCGAAGCTAAAGGCCATGCAAAACCCTACAGCGCCCCGGTTGCAACAGCACCTGTGGCCAGCAGTGGTCCAAAACGCGTGGTGGCGGTGACGGCGTGTCCGACCGGTGTTGCTCATACGTTTATGGCCGCTGAAGCGATTGAAACAGAAGCGAAAAAACGTGGCTGGTGGGTGAAGGTTGAAACCCGAGGTTCTGTTGGTGCAGGTAATGCCATTACGCCGGAAGAAGTGGCTCAGGCTGATCTGGTGATTGTGGCAGCTGACATTGAAGTTGATCTGGCGAAGTTTGCCGGCAAACCGATGTACCGCACCTCTACCGGTCTTGCGTTGAAGAAAACCAAGCAGGAGCTGGACAAAGCGCTGGAAGAAGCAACACCGTACCAGCCAACCGGTAAAGCGCAGACTTCAGCAACCGAAAGTAAGAAAGAGAGCGCGGGGGCGTATCGTCACCTGCTGACGGGCGTCTCTTACATGCTGCCGATGGTGGTTGCTGGCGGTCTGTGTATTGCACTCTCGTTCGCTTTTGGTATCGAAGCGTTTAAAGAGCAGGGGACGCTGGCGGCGGCGCTGATGCAGATTGGCGGTGGTTCAGCCTTCGCGCTGATGGTGCCGGTACTGGCAGGTTATATCGCGTTTTCCATCGCTGATCGTCCGGGTCTGACGCCGGGTCTTATCGGCGGTATGCTGGCGGTAAGCACCGGTTCCGGCTTTATTGGCGGGATTATTGCTGGTTTCCTTGCCGGTTATGTGGCGAAGCTTATCAGCACGAAGCTGAAACTCCCACAGAGTATGGAAGCGCTGAAACCGATCCTGATCATTCCGCTGTTCTCAAGCCTGGTGGTTGGTCTGGCCATGATTTACCTGATCGGCAAACCGGTGGCGGGTATTCTGGAAGGTTTGACTCACTGGCTGCAAACCATGGGTACGGCCAATGCGGTGCTGCTTGGCGCGATTCTTGGCGGCATGATGTGTACCGACATGGGTGGTCCGGTTAACAAGGCGGCGTATGCTTTCGGTGTGGGTCTGCTGAGTACACAAACTTATGCGCCGATGGCGGCCATCATGGCTGCGGGTATGGTACCTCCGCTGGCTCTGGGTCTGGCAACGCTGGTTGCGCGTCGTAAGTTCGACAAAGCGCAGCAGGAAGGCGGAAAAGCTGCGCTGGTACTGGGCCTGTGCTTTATCACCGAAGGGGCAATCCCGTTCGCTGCCCGTGACCCAATGCGCGTTCTGCCTTGCTGTATCGTTGGTGGTGCGATTACCGGGGCTATCTCGATGGCGGTGGGTGCGAAGCTGATGGCGCCACACGGCGGGCTGTTTGTCCTGTTAATCCCAGGCGCAATCACGCCGGTGTTGGGATACCTGCTGGCAATTATTGCCGGTACGCTGGTAGCCGGTCTCTCCTACGCGGTGCTGAAGCGCCCGGAAGCTGAGGTTGTGGCAAAGGCGGCCTGATTTAACGTCAATACCAGGGGCAGAGAATTCTCTGCCCCTTTTTTATGCTTTTACCTATACCGTTGCAGCATCGCCACAATAATCCATCCAGCCTTAATAAAACGGGTCAGGTAATCATTGGCGCGATGATAAAACCAAAGGCAACGCCAGCAATGATCCCACCCAGTCCTGGCAGCATAAACGGATGGTTTAAGACATACTTGCCCACGCGCGTTGTCCCTGTGGTGTCGAACTCCATTGCCGCCAGCGAAGTCGGGTATGTTGGTAGAACAAACACCCCGGTTACCGCCACATAGGAGGCCAGAATTGCCCATGTAGGCACGCCGAGCGCAACGGCCAGAGGGATGATCAGCGGCGTGGTGGCGCCTTGCGAGTAGAGAAGCGCACAGGTACCAAACAGCACCAGTGCCAACAGCATGGGATAAGCCCGTAGAATATCGCCTGCGATATCCTTAATCTCCGCTAAGTGGGCATCAATGAAGGTCGTTCCCAGTGTAACAATCCCGAGAATGACCGCCAGTGAACTCATCCCTGATCTAAACGTGGATGTCAGGACAATAGCATCGGTTGATGTTTTGCATAACACCACCATCAGGCAAGCGGCAGCCAACATACAGATAATGATGATATCCCGGGTATTCATTGGGTTGCCTGCATCGAATCCAGGGCGTAGCTGCGGGCAGGCGGCAAGAATAACGATGACGACCGTTGCCAGCATAAACAGGGCGACCGAGAGTTTGGCACCCGGCGTGGTGCTGTTTTGCCCTTCATATTTACGCACTAATCCTTTTTGCAGGCGTTCCAGATAGACTTCATCATCCTGAAGCTCGCATCCCTGACGTGAGGCGATAAAAGCGGCAACCATCGCGGCGACAAACGAAGCTGGTAGACATACCGCCATGACCTGAATAAAGGTGATACCGTTGCCCTCCATAATGGTCAGCATCGCCGCCATTGCGGCACTGATCGGCGAACCGGATATCGCCACCTGGGAGGCGACTACGGATCCGGCGAGCGTACGAGAAGGGCGGATACCGGACTCTTTGGCGACTTCGGCAATCACTGGCAGGGTAGAAAATACAATGAACCCTGTTCCGGCCATTATGGTCATCGACCAGGTGATAATCGGTGCAATAATATTGATATATTTAGGGTTACGCCGCATGAAATTACCGGCAACACGAACCAGATAATCCATACCTCCTGCGGCCTGTAGCGCCGATGCTGCCACGACAACTGTCATAATAATAAGGATAACGTCAACGGGTGGCGAGCCAATTTGCAGATCAAATCCCAACGTTAAAATAGCCAGCCCCAGACCACCGCATAAACCGATACCTATTCCGCCGAGGCGGATACCAAAAAATATTGCACCCAACACGACGATAATTTCTAACCAAACCATAATGGCCTCCGCCAGAGAATAATTTGTTATTAAAATAAGTGGTTGTTTAATGCTTTATTAATCTGGTAATGGCTGTTATTGCGCCAGAAGATGATGTTTGCCAACTCGTTTTTCGTACCATTTAATACCGGCGCGAACTAATGATCCGGTTGAGTCAATATATTTATCTGGAGACTTTCTGACTGCGTCGGCAAGAATGACGGGGACTTCAGTACATCCCAGTACAATGATTTGTGCGCCGCGTGAGAAGAGCACTTCAGCCTGTTCATTCATCAGCGTTTGTGCCCGCTTAAGGTCGCCGGCTTTTAAGCAATAAATACTTTCCATGACCCTTTCCTGATCGGATGAATCAGGACTGATGCAGGTTAAACCAAGAGATTCTATGCCTTTTTGGTAGAGTCCCATGTAAAGGGTGGCGTTAGTAGCAAGTAAACCGATACGTGATTTTCCGCAGTTTTTGACCTCATTCATGGTTGTTTCAACGATACTGAGTAACTCTGTATGACAGCACTCTTTTAATTCATTAAACCAAAAATGGGCGGTATTACAGGGGATCACAATACACTCCGCACCAGCATCTTCCAGTTTGTGCATATAATCACGCATTGCCGGAAGTGGGGAATGACCATGATGCATTAACGCATCAGTTCGGTCTGGAATATCAGGGATGGATGAAATAATTAATGGGATATGTTCCTGATCGCGTTGCGCTGCGGTAAAGGTGACGAATTTATTAAAAAGATCGACGGTTGCAGCAGGCCCCATACCACCAAGTACGCCAATTAAACCTTTCACGATATATACCTCTATTTACCGATATTTAATATTCAGAGCTGGTGTCTATCTGGTGCTTATGTTTAACAGCAGAGTGTCGTGAGGAGAAATGCAATAATGTTTGGTTCAATGCAAAAAACGCATGAGTGTGATGTCTTTTACCACCTCAGCTGGCCGGAAATCAGCCAGAGGCCCGACGTTACGCGGTGGGTGAGCGGTCGTGGTCGATGAGTAAAGAAACATGTTAATGTCAAAAACGAAGGCATTATGCAAAAAACGAATCACCAGATACTGATGTTGAATATCATCTCCGGGAATATTCAGGCATGATGCTTAAGACTAATCGACATATTTAAACATCCGCGTGACAGGCATGAAAAATATCGAGACAAAATGGTTATATGATTTTCTGACGCTGGAAGCGTGTCGTCATTTTTCCCAGGCCGCGGAGGAGCGCAACCTATCCCAACCGGCATTTAGCCGGCGGATCAAGGCGCTCGAATCCGCTGTTGGGGTGCTGCTGTTTGACCGTACGACGAGTCCACTGCAGCTGACGGAGGAGGGTAAGTTATTCCATTCGCAGACCCGTAGCCTGCTGCAACAACTGGAATGCAATTTAGATGAGCTAAGTGGTCACAACCTGCTTGGCGTTCCCAATATCAAAATAGCGGCGGCACATTCTTTGTCGCTGACGATGTTGCCCAGATTAGTACATTCAATGTCGGCATGGGGCGAGGAGTTTGTTTACCACGTCGAAGCGATTGACGTAGTCCAGGCGGTGAATACGCTGCGCGAGGGGAAAAGTGATTTTATTATCTCCTTTCGCGATGAAGACTTAATGCAGTCACCTTTCTGCGGCTTGAAGGTTTTTGAGTCTGAGCTGTATCCCGTCTGTGCTGCGGATGCACAGGGTAAGGCGTTGTTTGATATCTATCAGCCGCAGGTGCCGATTCTGAACTACACCAGCACTTCCTACATGGGAAGATTGGTTAACCGTCACTTGGCGGAGGTGGGCAGTATTTCGGCGCGTACGCTGTTTATGTCTTCGATGAGTGAGCTATTGAAGAATATGGCATTAGATGGTCATGGTATCGCCTGGCTGCCAGCGTGGACGATCGTGAACGAATTGCGCGATAAGCGCCTGGTTTGTCTGGACACGCCGGAGTTGATGGTGCCAATTCAGGCCTATATTTACCGAATGGATACCCGTTTGAATAAAACGGCTGAGCATTTCTGGCGGATTTTGTACAACCATATGCCAGAGGATCTGGTTTCACTTACCTGACATGCGGCTGTTCACCAGGTGCATCTGAAAAACCTCCGGTTATGCCGGAGTGATACTTTTTGTCCTGCTTAATTTGTGTACTACCTCTCACTTTCTCTCTCCCTGACAAACTGTATCTATAAAAAATTGTGATTCTGTTCATATCTATCGACTTTAGAGCTTGCAGATGGATTTACTTTGTCAAAAACACGCTTATTATAAACACATGTTTGATTGTGAACATTTGCTCTAATAACCTAATGTGTGGCGTTGGTTATTTTTAACGAACTCATTTGTGGCAAGCTAATTGCCAGGGGACGTGCTATGCGTGAAAAGGAATACATAGTAACTATTGGCTCGGCCAATATGGATGTTGCCGGGTGTTCGCATGCTTCTCTAAATTATGCGGATTCGAATCCGGGAAAGATTAAATTCACCCCAGGAGGCGTTGGGCGTAACATTGCACATAATCTCGCACTATTGGGTAAAAATTCCTGGCTGCTAACGGTAGTGGGTAATGATTTTTATGGTCAATCGTTATTGGCGCAAACCAATCAATCCGGAGTACATGTTGATAAGTGTCTTATCGTTCCTGGAGAGAATACATCAAGTTATTTATCACTGCTTGATAACACCGGTGAAATGCTGGTAGCTATTAATGATATGAGTATTACCGAACATATTTCAGCAGTATTTTTATCGCAGCATCATGATTTTATTCGGCAGGCGAAAGTGATTGTCGCTGATTGCAATATCAGCGAAGAGGCCATGGCATGGGTGCTGGAAAATGCCGGGGATGTTCCGGTGTTTGTTGACCCGGTGTCGGCATGGAAGTGCGTCAAAATTCGTGAGCGTCTGGGACAAATCCACACCCTCAAACCAAACCGCCTTGAAGCCGAAACACTGAGTGGTATTGCGCTTTCCGGGCGTGATGACGTTGGCAAAGTCGCCGCGTGGTTTCACGATCGCGGCTTAAATCGGCTGGTGCTCAGCATGGGGGGTGACGGCGTTTATTACAGTGATATTACGGGGAATAGTGGTTGGTCGCCGCCGATTAAAACTCACGTCATTAATGTTACCGGGGCTGGCGATGCGATGATGGCTGGACTGGCTTCCTGCTGGCTAGACGGTATGCCCTTTATTGATTCGGTTCGATTTGCTCAGGGTTGTTCATCAATGGCATTAGCCAGTGAATATACAAATAACCCTGATTTGTCTGTTGCGAATGTTAGCTCAATAGTGGAGAACACAGAATGTCTGAATTAACTCTTTCCTCTGAATTATTACAAATATCTCCAGAAGTACAGGAAGCATTAAACAGTAAAAAACCAATTGTTGCTCTTGAATCAACCATTATTTCCCATGGTATGCCATTTCCGCAGAACGCCCAGACAGCGATTGAAGTAGAAGAAACTATTCGTAAGCACGGAGCAGTTCCTGCGACCATTGCCATTATTGGCGGGGTAATGAAAGTTGGTTTAAGTAAAGATGAAATTGAGTTGCTTGGACGAGAAGGTCATAGCGTTACTAAAGTCAGTCGTCGTGATTTGCCGTTTGTGGTTGCGGCAGGGAAAAATGGTGCAACGACTGTTGCCTCAACCATGATTATTGCCGCACTGGCTGGAATTAAAGTATTTGCAACGGGAGGGATTGGTGGCGTTCATCGTGGAGCCCAACATACCTTTGATATTTCTGCGGATCTGCAAGAACTGGCACATACCAATGTCACGGTAATTTGTGCTGGCGCGAAATCTATTCTTGATCTCGGTTTAACGACCGAATATTTAGAAACTTTTGGCGTGCCATTAATTGGATATCAAACCAAAGCGTTGCCGGCATTTTTCTGCCGCACCAGTCCGTTTGAGGTCAGTATCCGGCTGGACAGCGCAAAAGAGATTGCCCGAGCCATGGCGGTGAAATGGCAAACGGGTCTCGACGGCGGTCTGGTTGTTGCAAACCCAATCCCGGAACAGTTTGCGATGGCAGAGGAGAAAATTAACGCGGCAATCGATCGGGCGGTAAAAGAAGCGGAAGAGCAGGGGATTGTGGGCAAAGAGAGTACGCCGTTCCTGCTGGCGCGAGTTGCGGAGCTAACCGGTGGTGACAGCCTGAAATCAAATATTCAGCTGGTGTTCAACAACGCTGTGCTGGCCTGCGAAATTGCGAAGGAATATCAGCGCCTCGCCTGACAGAATTTTCCGGGCAGAATGCGGTCGCCCGCGAATATCAAACCTACCAAAGCCCGGCGATAAAGCCGGGTTTCCTGGCATGAAGGGAATTTCATTATGGATATAATGAGAAGTGTTGTGGGTATGGTGGTATTACTGGCCATCGCGTTTCTGCTGTCAGTAAATAAAAAACGTATTAGTCTGCGCACAGTCGGAGCTGCGCTGGTACTGCAAATCGCAATTGGCGGCATTATGCTGTATTTTCCGCCGGGGAAATGGCTGGTGGAACAGGCTGCGCTCGGTGTCCACAAGGTGATGTCCTATAGTGACGCGGGAAGCGCATTTATCTTTGGCTCCCTGGTCGGGCCAAAAATGGATGTGCTGTTTGACGGAGCCGGGTTTATCTTCGCCTTTCGGGTGCTCCCGGCCATCATTTTTGTGACTGCACTAATCAGTCTGCTCTACTACATTGGCGTGATGGGGCTGTTGATCCGCATCCTCGGCGGTATTTTCCAGAAAGCGCTGAACATCAGTAAGATCGAGTCATTTGTCGCAGTAACGACAATTTTCCTCGGGCAAAACGAAATCCCGGCGATCGTCAAACCGTTTATTGACCGGCTGAATCGCAATGAGCTGTTTACCGCTATTTGTAGCGGGATGGCTTCAATTGCAGGCTCAATGATGATTGGTTACGCCGGAATGGGCGTTCCGATTGACTATTTGCTGGCTGCATCGTTGATGGCAATCCCTGGCGGTATTTTGTTCGCACGAATGCTGAGTCCGGCAACAGAAGAATCTCGTGTCACCTTCGAAAACCTGTCATTTACTGAAACGCCGCCGAAAAGCATCATTGAAGCAGCGGCGAGTGGGGCGATGACCGGGCTGAAAATTGCCGCAGGCGTGGCGACGGTAGTGATGGCATTTGTCGCTATTATCGCACTGATTAACGGCATTATCGGCGGGGTTGGCGGCTGGTTTGGTTTGGGTCACGCTACTCTGGAAGGGATCTTTGGCTATGTCTTAGCCCCGCTGGCGTGGATTATGGGCGTTGACTGGAGCGATGCGACGCTGGCAGGTAGCCTGATCGGACAGAAACTGGCAATCAACGAGTTTGTCGCTTATCTCAACTTCTCGCCGTATCTGCAAACCGGCGGGACGCTGGATGTGAAGACCATTGCGATTATCTCGTTTGCACTGTGCGGTTTCGCTAACTTTGGTTCGATTGGCGTTGTTGTCGGCGCGTTTTCGGCGATAGCACCCCAGCGAGCCCCGGAAATCGCGCAGCTTGGAATGCGGGCGCTGGCAGCAGCAACGTTGTCAAACCTGATGAGCGCCACCATAGCCGGTTTCTTTATCGGTATAGCATAACGAGAGTCATGCCGGATAAGCGTAGCGCCATCCGGCATGACATTTAAGCTGTTTGTAGCAAATACAAGGCGTTATCTGCTGAGAGGGTTGGGTTGTTGATACTGACGCTGGCTCGCGATAGCGCCGCGCAGGCCATGGCAAAGTGAGCGCTTTCACGAAACTCGCTCCCTTCCAGAAAGCTGTACAGTAATCCTGCCATAAATGCGTCATCGGCGCCAAAACTGTCAACAACCGTATGCTCAGGAGGGGTCAGTAAAAATTGTTCCCCGTCCTTTTCGCTGCAAAACACGGATTCATCTTCCAGGCAGACAAAGATCCTTTTTACCCCCTGTTGATGGAGACTATTGACAGCCAGTATGCGATCGGCATCTGAATGGATAGGTTGCCCCCACAGAATCGCCAGCTCTTTTTGCGTGGGTTTCAACGTATGAATGCGCGTAAACCAGGTCTTCATTTTTGCCGCTTTGAACTCTGAAACGGTGTCAATGAATACCGGAATATCATCAGCAATAGTGAAGACCCACTCAATGGCTTCGGCGGTGAGATTGCAATCTGCCAGTACAACACCGGAATGACGAATCAAATCTCGCGAACCGTTCAACAACTGCGGCGTCAATTGTTGCAGGATATGGGTATCATTAATTGCCAGTACGGTCTCTTCCTGCTGATTAGCAATAGACAGGTAAGTTGAGGTGTTATGTCCATGCAGACGTATGCAACTGGAAACGTTAACACCAGCCTGACGCGTTTGTTCCAGCAGTGTTTCGCCATAGAAGTCACTGCCCACAGCGGAAATTAAATGTACGTCGCGACCCAGCAGCGCCAGGTTGTGGGCGATGTTACGTCCTACACCACCTGCTGAGCAGTGAATGCTGCCAGGATTAGAGGCAGCCTGAGGATAGTCGATGTCAGCAACACCACGAATATCCATATTAATGGCCCCAACAACCACGCAATAATCTTGCTCGGTAAGGATATAACCTTTCCCTTTGATCATGCCTTTACGCATTAAATCCATGATATGCGCAGCGACGCGTGAACGACTGATCTGCAAAATATCGGCGATTTCATTCTGTTGAATCAACGGATTGCGACGCAGGATCTTAAGGATCTGCTTTTCCCTGTCGTTCATGATTAGGCCACCGCTTTTTCTGTTTGCTGGGCTTTCAGCCAGGCGATCTCTTCGGCCCAGATATCCGGATTAATGGTTTCCAGCACCATTGGAATACCGTCAAAACGATTATCCTGCATAATCCAACGGAAGGCATCATGGCCAATATTGCCTTCACCCAGGCTGTGATGACGGTCAACGCGACTGCCAAACGCGCTCTTGGCGTCGTTCAGGTGCATACCGCGTAGATACTTGAAACCGACAATACGTTCAAATTCCGCAAACGTCTTTTCGCACTCTTCTGCGGAACGCAAATCGTAACCCGCCGCGAAAGCGTGGCAGGTATCAATGCAGACGCCGACGCGGGACTTATCTTCGACGCCGTCAATTATGGCGGCCAGATGCTCAAACTTGAATCCCAGATTGCTACCCTGCCCGGCGGTATTTTCGATAACTGCCGTAACGCCCTGGGTCTGAGCGAGGACGATGTTGATGGATTCGGCAATGCGCGCCAGACACTCATCTTCCGGGATCTGCATCAAATGGCTGCCAGGGTGAAAGTTCAGCAGGGATAAGCCAAGCAGTTCACAGCGTTGCATTTCATCAAGAAACGCATCACGCGATTTTTCCAGCGCATCGCTGACCGGGTGACCGAGGTTAATCAGGTAACTGTCGTGAGGCAGGATTTGTGCAGAGGTGTAGTGGTACTTCTCACAAGCAGATTTGAAATCATCAATGATTTCGGTGGTCAGCGGCGCGGCACGCCACTGGCGCTGATTCTTGGTGAACAGGGCGAATGCGGTCGCTTCGATTTCTGCGGCTCGAATAGCGGCGTTAGCCAGACCGCCAGCGGCGCTTACGTGCGCTCCGATGTATTTCATAAATTTAACCCGCCATACTCAAATACAAAAAGGGAGAGTATAGCGGGTTAATGGAGGTGAGTCGTGATCGTTTATGCCATCAGGGCGTGGACAGCGACGTTAATCGCAGCACCACCGACAATCAACCAGACAAACAGCAGCAGGGCCATCAGTAACGGTTTGGCACCGGCTTTTTTCAGTGCGCTAACGTGAGTGGTTAACCCCAGTGCAGCCATTGCCATTGCCAGCAAAATGGTGTCCAGCGTTACCAGCATGTTCACAACCGACTGCGGCAGCAGGTGGAACGAGTTAAAAATCGCGACCACAATGAACAGGATGGCAAACCATGGAATAGTGATTTTGCTTTTCTCACCACCCGTAACCGGAGACAGTTGTTTAACGCGAGCTGCCAGCAGGATGAGGAACGGTGCCAGCATCATGACGCGCAGCATTTTGGCAATAACCGCGGCGTTTTCTGCATCCGGGTTAATGGCGTGCCCGGCAGCCACTACCTGCGCCACTTCATGCATGGTGGAACCAATGTAAATGCCGTAGGTTTCTGGGCTAAACCAGTGTGCCAGCAGCGGATACATTGCCGGATACAGGAAGATAGCGATGGTACCGAAGATCACCACGGTGGCGACAGCGACGGTTACCTTACTGGCTTCCGCTTTCACTACCGGCTCGGTTGCCAGCACGGCGGCGGCACCGCAAATGCTGCTCCCCGCGCCAATCAGCCAGCTGGTGTGGCGGTCCAGACCAAACACTTTTTGCCCCAGGAAACAGGCAATCATAAAGGTACTGCTCAGCGTTAACACATCAATCACGATACCGCTGACGCCGACGTCAGCAATTTGCGCGAAGGTGAGGCGGAAGCCGTAGAGGATGATCCCCAGACGTAATAGATGTTGTTTAGCAAACAGCACGCCGCCGTCACAGCTTTTCCAGATGTGCGGATAGACGGTGTTGCCGAGGACCATCCCCAACAAGATTGCTAAGGTGAGGGCGCTGAACCCGGCACCTGCGACGGCGGGAATAGATCCACCCCATAAGGCAACCCCAGTGATAACTGCACTCAGGGCAAGCCCCGGAATAAAATGCCACGCTGTACGACGATGAGTCTGCAAGGTGAGTTCTGTCATATCCTTCTCCTTTATCTGGGTAAAAGAGTACGGCGAAGTGGTTTAAAAATAAAATTGATTATATATTTATAATTAATCTATATAAGTGGTATACCCGTCATACTTCAAGTTGCATGTGCGTTGGCTGCGCTCGTTCACCCCAGTCACGTACTTAAGTACGCTCCCGGGGATGCACTCTCTTGCCGCCTTCCTGCAACTCGAATTATTTAGGGTATAAGTAACGGATATCCGGTGGAAAACGACTATGCATATCACCCTGCGACAACTTGAAGTGTTTGCTGAGGTACTAAAAAGCGGTTCAACGACCCAGGCGTCTGTCATGCTGGCATTGTCGCAGTCGGCGGTGAGTGCGGCACTTACCGATCTGGAAGGGCAACTCGGCGTGCAACTGTTTGACCGTGTCGGTAAACGACTGGTGGTCAACGAGCACGGGCGTTTGCTCTACCCACGAGCGTTGGCGTTACTTGAGCAAACAACCGAAATCGAACAGCTTTTTCGCGAAGATAATGGTGCCATTCGGGTCTATGCCAGTAGCACCATTGGTAACTATATCTTGCCTGCTATGATCGCCCGCTATCGGCAGGATTTTCCTGATTTGCCGCTCGAGCTGAGCGTGGGTAACAGTCAGGATGTGATTAATGCGGTGCTGGATTTTAGGGTAGATATCGGACTGATCGAAGGGCCTTGTCACAGTACTGAAATTATTTCTGAACCGTGGCTGGAAGACGAGCTGGTGGTGTTTGCCGCACCGTCGTCACCGCTCACAAAGGGGCCTGTTACGCTGGAACAACTGGCTGCTTCGCCGTGGATCCTGCGTGAACGAGGATCGGGTACGCGCGAACTGGTGGATTACCTGCTGCTGTCTCATCTGCCGAGATTTCAGATGGCAATGGAGTTGGGTAACTCCGAGGCCATTAAGCATGCGGTGCGTCATGGTCTCGGGATCAGCTGCTTGTCGCGTCGGGTTATTGCGGAGCAGTTGCAGGCGGGAACGCTGAGCGAAGTTCCCGTGCCGCTGCCGCGTTTAGTCCGTACTCTCTGGCGCGTGCATCACAGGCAAAAACACATCTCCAATGCCATTACGCGTTTTTTACATTACAGCGATCAGGTCGAGCTGGGCGAATAGGGCGCTTACTGTCGTAATGTCACCTCTCTGTAGAACGGCGGTTATAACTTAACCGCCTTACACCGCATATTTTCTGCTTTACTTATAATCCGCGGCCAGTCATGAAGGTCTCTTATAACAGCGTATTTGTGCCGGAAGAATGCCATTTCGTCTGCTACAATCGCGCCTCATTTTTTGGATGGATAGCATTTTCACATGGTTTCCGAAACTAAAACCACAGAAGCGCCCACGCTACGTCGTGAACTGAAGGCGCGTCACCTGACGATGATTGCCATTGGAGGCTC
This sequence comes from Citrobacter sp. Cpo103, assembly GCF_030332605.1. Classification (NCBI taxonomy): domain Bacteria; kingdom Pseudomonadati; phylum Pseudomonadota; class Gammaproteobacteria; order Enterobacterales; family Enterobacteriaceae; genus Citrobacter; species Citrobacter sp. Cpo103. The sequence continues at coordinate 410,818 of NZ_JAOWHO010000029.1, forward strand.
CATCGGTACGGGTCTTTTCGTTGCATCTGGTGCAACTATTTCTGCAGCGGGTCCAGGCGGCGCGTTGTTCTCTTATATTCTGATCGGTCTGATGGTGTACTTCCTGATGACCAGCCTCGGTGAACTGGCTGCCTATATGCCGGTTTCCGGCTCGTTTTCCACCTACGGTCAGAACTATGTAGAAGAAGGCTTTGGCTTCGCGCTGGGCTGGAACTACTGGTACAACTGGGCGGTAACGATTGCCGTTGACCTGGTGGCCGCACAGCTGGTGATGAGCTGGTGGTTCCCGGACACGCCGGGCTGGATCTGGAGTGCGCTGTTCCTCGGCGTTATCTTCCTGCTGAACTACATTTCCGTTCGCGGGTTTGGTGAAGCGGAATATTGGTTCTCACTGATCAAAGTTACCACCGTCATTATCTTCATCGTGGTTGGTGTGATGATGATTTTCGGTATCTTCAAAGGCGCTCAGCCGGTGGGCTGGAGCAACTGGACGACCGGCGATGCACCGTTTGCCGGTGGTTTTGCTGCGATGATTGGCGTGGCGATGATAGTCGGCTTCTCCTTCCAGGGGACAGAGCTTATCGGTATCGCGGCTGGCGAATCTGAAGATCCTGAAAAGAACATTCCACGTGCGGTACGTCAGGTATTCTGGCGAATCCTGCTGTTCTATGTGTTCGCAATTTTGATTATCAGCCTGATCATTCCGTATACCGATCCAAGCCTGCTGCGTAACGATGTAAAAGACATCAGCGTTAGCCCGTTCACGCTGGTATTCCAGCATGCGGGTCTGCTGTCTGCGGCAGCGGTGATGAACGCAGTTATCCTGACGGCGGTGCTGTCCGCAGGTAACTCCGGGATGTACGCCTCCACGCGTATGCTTTACACCCTGGCATGTGACGGTAAAGCGCCGCGTATTTTCGGCAAACTGTCTCGTGGCGGCGTACCGCGTAACGCGCTGTATGCGACCACCGTGGTGGCGGGGCTGTGCTTCCTGACTTCAATGTTTGGCAACCAGACCGTGTACCTGTGGCTGCTGAATACTTCCGGGATGACGGGCTTTATCGCCTGGCTGGGGATTGCTATTAGCCACTATCGCTTCCGTCGCGGTTATGTACTGCAGGGGCACGATGTGAAGGATCTGCCGTACCGTTCTGGCTTCTTCCCGCTGGGTCCGATCTTCGCCTTTGTGCTGTGCCTGATTATCACCCTGGGTCAGAACTACGAAGCGTTCCTGAAAGACAGCATTGACTGGGGCGGCGTGATGGCTACCTATATCGGTATCCCGCTGTTCCTGATTATCTGGCTTGGCTATAAGCTGACCAAAGGAACCCGTTTTGTTCGCTACAGCGAAATGAAATTCCCGGGCCGCGTAAAGAAGTAACAGTATAAAAAAGCATAACAAAAACCCCGGCATGATGAGTGCCGGGGTTTTTTATTGCGCCTAACTTAGAAGCTGTAAGTCATGCCAACCGTGTAACGACGTCCATCAAGGACGGTGTCGTAGGTATCGTAATCGATTTGTTTATCCAGCACGTTATACACGCCAGCGGTCATCAACAGATCCTTGGTAGCATAGTAACGTAAACCAACGTCGACCTGAGTATAGGACGGGGTGCCCTGTGCCATGGAGGTACGGCTCAGGTATTCAGACGTTTTCCCGCGCAGATTCAGACGGCTCCAGAAACCGAGATCCTGCGTAGCCTGCCAGTCCAGTGTCGTGTTAAACATATGCTTCGGCATTTTGTTCAACGGTTGGCCTGAGAACTGACCGCTTTTCTGCTCAGATTCTGTGTAGGTGTAGTTCGCGGTCCAGTTGACGTCAGAGGTTATTTTCCAGCCGAAGGTGGATTCTACGCCGCGCATATTGGCTTTATCGACGTTAACGCGATCGCTGACGAAGTCATAATGGGTGCCGCCGATGGTGCAGGCCGGATCGGAACTGCTGTTACAACGGCGAACTTCGGTGATTTTGTTTTTAAAGTCGGTATTGAACAACGTAACGCCTGCGTTGAGGTCGTTGCCGTTATCCCACAGTAAACCGATCTCTTCGCTGAGGCTTTTCTCCGGTTTCAGGTCCGGGTTGCCGACAATGATTCCGTTCAGACGACCGCCGCCGGTGACCTGTCCCCAACTGGCAGAAGACTGGCGCAGATCCGGTGCGCGATAGCCCGCGGAAACGCCGCCTTTTAAGGTCCACTGATCGCTCAGATGCCATACGCCATAGCCGCGCGGCGTCCAGTTGTCACCGTAGTTTTCATCCTTATCCATACGCAGACCGCCGGTCAGCGTGAAGGTATCGGTAACGGCCCATTCATCTTCAGCAAACAGCGCCCAGCTCCAGCGAGTCAGTTTGTTCAGTCCATCAGCCGCTTGCAGCTGGTTGCCATTATCGCGCAGTTTTTCATAACGGTATTGCCCGCCCAACGTCAGGGTGTGCGCCCCAAGGAATACCTGGTTCTGGTTATTGAAAATCGTGTTGTAGGACTTCATCTGGCGACCGGGGTTGTCGGTCTCTTCCTGCTGGACATAGCTGGTGGAGTTGAAGTCGTCGTAATAACCGCTGTGGGTTATTGAGTACGTGGTGTGCACATACTTGTTTTCGCTTTTACTGTTGGGCTTACAGCTTCCGTTGCGGCAGTTTTCCTCGGCCATGGATTTGCCCGGCGTACTGTCGCGATCCTGCAATTCACGTGCGTAATCGAAATCGATGTCGTTTTTATCATCTGGCGTAAAGTTCAGGGTTAATCCCCCGCTACGCATACGCTGTTCATTGTAGCCATTTACGATTTCATCTTCCGCGCGGTGGGAGAATAATCCGGTCACCTTCGCGCCAAGTAATCCGTCAATCAGTGGTCCAGACGCATAGGCGTTGGTCTGGTAAATATCGCCGGAGTCTCTGTCTTCCTGGAAAGTGGCATCGCCGTGCAAAGAGCCGGTCCAGGCTTTAGTATTCGACACTTTTTTGGTGATGACGTTAATGACGCCGCCCATCGCATCGGAGCCGTAGAGGGATGACATCGGGCCGCGGATTACCTCGATACGCTCGATGGATTCCAGCGGCGGCAGCCAACCTTGCTCAATACCTGAGTTGTCGCTGTTAGGACGTGTACCGCGGGTGCTGATGCGTTTACCGTTGACCAGGAAGAGTGTGTATTGCGAAGCCATACCGCGAATACTGATATCGCTACTGCTCCCCCCGCCAGTGACGACGACGCCAGGGACATCTTTTAGCGCATCGGTGACATCTCGATAGGCTTTGTCCTCAATCTGCTGCTTGGTAATAACAGATATTGAAGCCGGGGCATCCTGAATTTTCTGCTCGAAACCGGTAGCGGTAACGACCACGGTGTCTTGTTCAGCGGCATGGCCGAGTGATGGGAGGCAGGCGACGCATACTGCGGCAGCTACAGCCTTAACGTGAGGTATAGTCATTTGTATCATTCCATTTAAATGAATCAAACTGCGCGTCATGTGAAAGGCCATGACAATTGTATGTATTTGTCTTTTAAGGACTCTTTTCAGTAAAGAAGCGGGGGGATTGTACAAAAGTATGAATATTTGTAAACACAAATGATAATAGAAATCATTTGTGTTTGATATGGTTTGGGGTGAAATACTTTTTTAATCAATAGGATAATGGACGAAGAAAAAAGGAGAAAAAGTGAAGGAATGATGGAGAAATGAAGAGGGTGGGGAATCTTGTTTGATGCTGGAAGAACCAGGCTGAAGGACAGCGGCAATTGCACCGCTGTCCTGTTATGGCTTACTTATAACCGATGGAATTTGGCGAGTAAGGCCAGTGACAAGGTGGTTAACAGGATAGCGATCACGGCATAGAGATAGACTCCAGACCACTCCCAACTGTTCTTCACTAATATCACCGGTACGCCCGCTAGCGCCGCACCAACATAGCTAAACAATCCTCGGAAGCCGGTTATCGATCCCGCCGCATCTTTGTGAGTGACGTCCAGACAACCTACGGCAAAAAGCATATGCGGGCCGTACAGGGCGAAACCCATAATGGTGAAGAGAATGGCCGTAATGGTATATGAAGTATCCTGAACCAGTGGGATTAAGGTAATACACACGCAGAGCATTAATGCGAATATTAATCCTGTCATCCAGCGGTTACTTTTGAACATAAAGTCCGATAAGTAACCTGCCAGTAAACCTCCGGCAAGTCCTCCGGCTTCAAACCACGAGATAATCGAGTTGGCTTTAATCAGGCTCCAGCCATGTACCTGAGAATAGTAAATTTGTGGCCAGTCGTTGAGGATGGTGCGGGCAATATAAACCGACATATCGCCAATGATAATAATCCACACCAACGGGTTAATTAGAATATATTTAACGAAAATCTGCCAAAAGGAGAGGTTAACCGGGCTGGCTTTAACCTGGGCTAGCTCTGTTGGATCCTTGCGCCATTCACCTACGTTAGGCAAACCTAAGGTCCCGGGACGGTCTTTAATTGTAAAGAGCGCAATGACCCCCATCAGCAAGGAGATCGCGCCCGGTACATAAAAACCCATTTTCCAGCTACCGCTCCAGACAATCGCGAAACTTGTCAGCAGTGGGGCGAGACTACCGCCAATATTATGCGCCGCTTCAACGACCGCCCACCAACGTCCGCGTTCATTCTTGGAAAACCAGGATGCCATGATTTTTGCCATTGGCGGAAAACTGGTGCCCTGGAGGATAGCATTGAGGCTGTACAACACATAAAACGCGGCAACGCTGTCGGAAAAACCAAACAGAATATTAACGATCCCCACGCCAATGAGCACCGGACCGGTCATGGCTTTCGGATTGATTTTATCAACCAGCATGCCGCCAACAAACTTCATTGAGCCATACAGGATGTAAAACAGTGAAGACATGATGGCAAAATCTTCTGCGGTCAGAGCGGTATCTGACAGCATGGCCGGCATGGCGGCTGAGAAGTTTTTACGTGTTAAATAAAAGACGGCGTAAGAGATAAAAACCGAGCTAATAATCTCTATCCTGAATTTTTTGTAAGTATGGTCAATCTCTTTTTTTTCTTTTACAACCGGCTTATCAGCCTGGCTGAATATAAATGATTTCAAACTCATATGATCTTCCCTTCAGACAGTGCTCGTGGGGTTATAATCCATTTTCGATAAAGAACAAAAGCGACTCGAATCCGTGAAAGTTAATCTGATTGGTAATTAAATCCCTGACCGCGGGCTTTGCTTGCCAGGCAATACCTGTGCCAGCATACGTGAGCATGGGAATATCGTTGGCGCCATCACCGCAGGCGATAATGTTATGCTGATGTATCAGCAGAGAGTCGGCAAGTTCGGCCAATGTTTTTTTCTTATTTTCTGAGTTCATGATTGGCGTGGAAATATTATCAGTCAGCATGCCATCCCTGACTTCAACAGTATTGGAAAATACATAATCCAGCTGATATTTCTGTTGTAAGCGGTGGGTGAAAATATCCAGGCCGCCGGAAATAATTGCTGTTTTAAAACCTTTCTGCTTGAGGAATGGCAAAATGGTGGTGATGCCGGGAGAGGCCGTCATCCGATCGCATACGGCATTGATGACATCTATGTGCGTCCCTTTTAACATTCCGATGCGTCGGGTGAAACTGCTATTGAAATCCAGTTTTCCTTCCATCGCCTGCTGTGTCAGTTCCGTTATCCGATCGCTGATGCCTAGCGCGCGGGCTATCTCATCCACACCTTCTTCCTCGATAAACGTCGAGTCCATGTCAAAGGCGATGATTCCGTTCTTCGGGATCTTTTGTGGTTTAAGGAAAAAATCAAATTGCTTAGTGAACGATGTAGCCCTTAGTTTCTTGTATATGTCATCGGTGAATATTTCATCGGGTATTGATAATTTTAAATACGGTTTATTGAATGCGGCTATAGACAACTGTTCCAGTGCGCACGGAAATTGTTTGGTCTCGGTATTTAAAAACGTATTGTGCAGCCATGCCTGAAGTTTTTCAGTATCTTTTGCACTAATAAAATAAATAATTGCCATTTTGTCACTCCTGTAAACTGAGGTTATTGTAATAGTGGGGAGTGACGATTGAATCCAGCTTTATCACAGATGTGAATGTTAAAAAAAAGCTAAAATAGTATTGTTTTTTATACCAATAAATAAACAAAGTCTGAAAGGTATCGTTTTTGATATACACGTCACGGTCTGTTGCTACTGGCGGTATATTCTATTTTGACTAACAGGGATGGGTCTAAAATGGAAAGTTGTATTGATATTTTTAAAGTCGTCATTGGGCCTTCCAGTTCAAGAACAGTAGGGCCAATGCGTGCCGCGTTTAACTTCATTTCACAATTAAAGCTACAGGAGATCTTACCGCTAACGCGAGAGATCGAGGTTGAGCTATATGGCGCGCTCTCATTAAGCCGCAAGTGTCATAACGTTGATATCGCTCTTTATCTGGGGCTGTTAGGCAATCAGCCGGATGATGTTGAATTACGCCAGCAGATGGATCTCATTAAACGTGCTGAACAGGACGGCACCCTGACGCTTTCTCCTTCAGTTACCGTGACCGTCGTAATTAAGCCGAATCAACAACCGCATTCTGGTCATCCCTACGCGATGACGTTTCGCGCCAGGGATGATTATTTTACCTTGTATGAAGAAACATGGTTTTCAACCGGCGCCGGCCAGGTTCGCAAACCTGGCGAGTCGGTGCCCGAGAGAACCGCGCAAAAAAACGCATTTCCTTTTGCGTTTCAAACTGCCGCGCAGCTGCAGGCGCTGTGTCAGCGTAATGGATTATCCGTTGCGGCGTTAATGATGAAAAATGAGTTACAGATGCATTCTCAGGCGGCGTTGCACGACTATTTCGCGCATGTTTGGGCGATAATGCAGCAGGCAGTCCATCGTGGTCTGCATACTGAAGGACTACTGCCTGGCTCGTATCAGGTTCCGCGCAGGGCCTGCTCGCTCTATAAATTACTGGTAATGAAACCCTCTGCTAACGACTTTCTCACCAACCTCAACTGGGTGAATGCGTTTGCGATTGCCGTCAGCGAGGAAAACGCCGCTGGAGGGCGAGTGGTGACCGCGCCGACCAATGGTGCCAGCGGTATCATCCCAGCGGTCCTCAGTTGGTACGATAAGTTTGTCTGTAAGCTGGATAGCGCATCGGTTATCCGCTTTTTCCTCACTGCTGGCGCCATTGCGCTACTGTTCAAACAAAACGCGTCTATCTTAGGTTCTGAAGTCGGGTGTCAGGGAGAGATCGGTGTGGCCAGTTCGATGGCCGCGGCCGGATTAGCGGAACTGATGGGAGCGTCAGTTGCTCAGGTGCTGAATGCTGCAGAAATCACCATGGAGCACCATCTCGGGCTGACCTGCGATCCGGTTGGCGGGCAGGTACAAATTCCCTGTGTCGAACGAAACGCGATTTCGGCCGTAAAAGCGATTAATGCCGCAACGATGGCGATGAGCCGTGTCAGCGAGCCATGTGTTTCGCTCGATGAGGTGATTGCAGCCATGTATGAAACGGGTAAAGACATGAGTGCGAAGTACCGTGAAACGTATCACGGCTGCCTTGGGAAAATTCAGCCAAAGAATCGGGGAGGGCGGCATGAAATATAACACCATGAATAATGATGAAATCATCTTGTCATTATGCGCTCGCATCAGAGAAACGCGGATTTCTCTGGCGCTAACGCAGCAGCAGCTTGCTGACCGCGCACAGGTGGGCATTGCGACCATTAAACGCATTGAGAAAGGCGGCGGCCTCAATCTGGACACGCTTATCTCCCTGCTGCGGGCACTGAATAAGTTGCACCATCTGGATGCAATCTTATTCGAGTCTGAAGTGCGTAATTTTAACGAAGGTCATGAAGGCGGTGAGAGCGTGGGGCGATTACAGGTACGCCAACAGGCGGCCGATCTAAATCGTAAAGCATCCGCGCCGCAATCAGAAGAGATGAGCTACAGCGCGGCAATAGAAAACACTCTTTACTGGTGATTACTTCAGCAAATACTGGGCGTGGAAGCGCAGGTGATCCTCAATAAACGACGTAATAAAGTAATAGCTATGGTCGTAACCAGGCTGGATGCGTAGCGTCATTGGCCAAGCGGTCTGACGGGCAGTTTCGGCTAGTACCGCGGGCTGCAACTGATCGGCAAGAAACTGATCGCTGTCTCCCTGATCGATTAGCGTCGGGATCGCGTCTGCGGGTTTGCTGGCCAGCATCAACGCGCAGCTATCCCACTCTGCCCACTGTGTTTTATCTTCGCCCAGATAAGCGCTAAAAGCCTTCTCACCCCACGGAACACGACAAGGGTTTACGATCGGCGCAAAGGCGGAAACGCTGGTGTATCTCCCGGGATTTTTCAGCGCCATAATCAATGCGCCGTGGCCGCCCATGGAGTGTCCGCTGATGGCACAGCGATCGCTGACGTTAAACTGCGACTGAATCAGTGCCGGAAGCTCATCACGCAGATAGTCATACATACGAAAATGCGTTGCCCACGGCTGCTGGGTGGCATTGAGGTAAAATCCTGCCCCTTGACCTAAATCGTAGCCATCATCGTTGGCAACCTGCTCGCCGCGCGGGCTGGTGTCCGGCATCACCAGCACTATACCCAGCTCAGCCGCGATGCGCTGCGCACCCGCTTTGGTGGTGAAGTTTTCATCATTGCAGGTCAGGCCCGACAGCCAGTACAGCACCGGAGGCGGAGCGTTATCGCGGGGTGGTGGAAGAAAAATACTGAAGGTCATGGCGCAATTTAACGTGGTGGAGTCGTGACGCCAGCGTTGCTGCCAGCCTTCAAAACAGCGGTGCTCTTCAAGCATTTCCATGCGTGGCTCCTTGTTGTGTTGAACCTGAATGTGTTTGCGAACTCATCATAATACAGATTATTCATAGCACTGTGAGTAACTTTCACTTCCGCATTGAGCAAACATACTTCATCATCTATATAACTTTACATTAACACTCGACGTCACCGGGCTGAAAGACAAGTGAAATCAGCGACGCTGAAAGGCTGTGCCAATTTCAATAATTATCACGGTGAATACTGGATTATGTGCGCCGCCTCACGCACAATGTTCTGGCTGTGACACAGCCTAAAAACTTTGCCCCATGCAGGGCAGAGGCGCCCCACCTGCAGGAGAAGAAGAAATGTCATCACTCAGTAAAGAAGCGGCACTGGTTCATGAAGCGCTGGTTGCGCGTGGTCTCGAAACCCCGCTGCGCCCACCTGTGCAAGAGATGGATAACGAAACACGCAAACGTCTTATCTCTGGCCATATGACCGAGATTATGCAATTGCTCAATCTCGATTTGAGCGATGACAGTCTGATGGAAACTCCGCATCGCATTGCGAAAATGTATGTCGATGAGATTTTCTCTGGTCTCGATTACGCCAACTTCCCGAAAATCACCGTCATTGAAAACAAAATGAAGGTGGACGAGATGGTCACGGTCCGCGATATCACGCTGACCAGCACCTGCGAACACCACTTTGTCACTATCGATGGCAAAGCGACGGTGGCGTATATTCCGAAAGATTCGGTCATTGGTCTGTCGAAGATTAACCGCATTGTGCAGTTCTTTGCACAGCGTCCGCAGGTACAGGAACGTCTGACCCAGCAAATTCTCACCGCGCTGCAAACGCTGCTCGGGACGAATAATGTGGCGGTATCGATTGATGCGGTGCATTACTGTGTGAAAGCGCGCGGCATTCGCGATGCGACCAGTGCGACCACCACCACTTCTCTTGGCGGATTGTTTAAGTCCAGCCAGAACACGCGTCAGGAATTCCTGCGCGCAGTACGTCATCACAACTGATTAGGGCAGGAACCATGGAGCGTAATGTCACGCTGGATTTTATTCGTGGCGTTGCCATTCTTGGTATCCTGCTTCTCAATATTAGCGCCTTTGGCCTGCCGAAGGCTGCATACCTCAACCCCGCCTGGTATGGCGACATTACCTTATCTGACGCCTGGACCTGGGCGCTGCTCGATCTCTTTGCGCAGGTAAAATTCCTTACCCTGTTTGCTCTGCTGTTTGGTGCTGGTCTGCAAATGCTGCTCCCGCGTGGTAAACGCTGGATCCAGTCGCGGCTTACGTTGCTGGTGCTATTGGGATTCATTCACGGTTTACTCTTCTGGGATGGCGATATCCTGCTGGCATATGGCTTGATCGGCCTGATTTGCTGGCGGCTGATCCGGGATGCGCCGTCGGTGAAAAGCTTGTTTAACACCGGCGTGGTGCTTTATTTGGCGGGCGTTGGTGTATTGCTGCTGTTGGGTGTGATCTCCGGGAGCGAAACCAGCCGGGCCTGGACGCCGGATGCTTCAGCGTTGCTGTATGAAAAATACTGGAAAGTGAACGGCGGAATGGAAGCAATCAGTAATCGCGTGGATATGATGTCCAATAGCTTGCTGGCGTTAGGTGCGCAATATGGCTGGCAACTGGCGGGGATGATGCTGCTCGGCGCGGCATTAATGCGTAGCGGCTGGCTAAAAGGGCAGTACAGTTTGCAGCATTATCGACGCACCGGCGTTCTGCTGGTTATTATCGGCATGGCGATTAACCTGCCTGCTGTCATCGCTCAGTGGCATCTGGACTGGGCCTACCGCTGGTGTGCCTTCCTGTTGCAAGCTCCGCGAGAACTGGGGGCGCCGTTGCAGACCATTGGTTATGCCGCGCTGATGTTTGGTTTCTGGCCACAGCTTAGTCGCTTAAAATGGGTCATTGCCGTCGCCTGTGTGGGTCGCATGGCTTTAACCAACTATCTGTTACAGACCTTAATCTGCACCACGTTGTTTTATCAGGCCGGTTTATTTATGAAATTTGACCGGCTGGAGCTGCTGCTTTTCGTCATCCCGGTCTGGGCGATTAACTTACTTTTCTCTGTCATATGGCTGCGTTTCTACCGGCAGGGCCCGGTGGAATGGCTGTGGCGTCAATTAACCCTGCGTGCTTCGGGGACATCATTACCACGAACATCCAGATAACGATCTGGATCACATTCATTAACAAAATGGATGTAAGCGCTTTCATTCCTGTGACATCACTCACGCAGTCCGTTTCATTGTGCTGACAAAATACCCAGCCTGGGGTGTCTGCGGGCAGCCGCAATCTAAAACAGGGCAGTGAATATGGTAACCATTCGTGATGTGGCACGGCAGTCTGGCGTTTCTGTAGCGACCGTTTCCCGCGTACTGAACAACAGTGCGCTGGTGAGTCCCGATACGCGTGAAGCGGTAATGAAGGCAGTCACTCAGCTTGGCTATCGACCTAATGCCAACGCACAAGCGCTGGCGACGCAGGTAAGCGACACGATTGGTGTTGTCGTCATGGATGTATCAGATGCGTTTTTTGGCGCGCTGGTAAAAGCCGTGGATATGGTTGCTCAGCAGCATCAGAAGTATGTCCTGATTGGCAACAGCTACCATGAGGCGGAAAAAGAACGTCATGCCATTGAGGTGTTGATTCGCCAACGCTGTAACGCGCTGATTGTACACTCTAAAGCGCTGAGCGATCGGGAACTGGCCGAGTTTATGGATCAAATCCCCGGCATGGTACTGATCAACCGCCTTGTTCCTGGCTACGCCCACCGTTGCGTCTGCCTGGATAACATCAGCGGTGCCAAAATGGCTACCCGGATGCTGCTAAATAATGGTCATCAACGCATCGGTTATCTGGCATCAAGCCACCGCATTGAAGATGACGCCATGCGCAAAGAAGGGTGGTTAACTGCTCTGAAAGAGCAGGGGATTGTTGCGGCAGAAAGCTGGGTCGGCACCGGTTCGCCCGATATGCAGGGCGGAGAGTCCGCGATGGTGGAACTGCTGGGGCGTAACTTACAACTGACGGCGGTCTTCGCTTATAACGACAATATGGCAGCCGGCGCGCTGACCGCGCTAAAAGATAACGGCATCGCTATTCCATTACACCTTTCTATCATTGGCTTCGATGATATTCCCATCGCGCGTTACACCGATCCGCAGCTAACCACTGTGCGCTATCCCATTGCTTCAATGGCAAAAATGGCGACGGAGCTTGCGCTACAGGGGGCGGCTGGCACGTTGGATCCGCAGGCGTCGCATTGTTTTATGCCAACGCTGGTGCGTCGCCATTCAGTAGCGCTGCGGCAGAATGCGGCACCGATCACTAACTCATAACGTTGCGCGATGTAACCGCTTTCAATATGTGAGTAAATTCACAGTATATTAACAATGCGATAGCTATGATGACACTGTTTGTTGCGCTGTAACTACTATGTAACGGTGAATAATCACTTTCATCGAGGTATAGGTGCCTTAAACAAAAATTAAAGCCTGTTTTTGGAGCGTTGCCAGACACGGAAGAAATATTTTTTAAAAGTGAGCTTCGGCGTTCAGTAACACTTCAGTAACGTTCTGCCTGCCGAGCATTTATCTCAAGTACTACCCTGCATAATAAAACCGGAGATACCATGAATAAGAAGGTGTTGACCCTGTCTGCTGTAATGGCAAGCATGTTATTAGGCGCGGCTGCGCACGCTGCTGATACCCGCATTGGTGTGACTATCTATAAGTATGACGATAACTTTATGTCTGTAGTACGTAAGGCTATTGAAAAAGATGCCAAAGCGGCACCAGATGTACAGCTGCTGATGAACGACTCGCAGAACGACCAGTCCAAACAAAACGATCAGATCGACGTGCTGCTGGCTAAAGGCGTTAAAGCACTGGCGATTAACCTGGTTGACCCGGCAGCTGCAGGCACGGTCATTGAAAAAGCACGCGGACAGAACGTACCGATCGTGTTCTTCAACAAAGAACCTTCTCGTAAAGCGCTGGACAGCTATGACAAAGCGTATTACGTCGGTACCGACTCTAAAGAGTCCGGCATTATTCAGGGTGATTTGATTGCCAAACACTGGGCAGCTAACCCGAACTGGGACCTGAACAAAGACGGCAAAATTCAGTTTGTTCTGCTGAAAGGCGAGCCGGGACACCCGGATGCTGAAGCGCGTACTACTTACGTGATTAAAGAGCTGAACGACAAGGGCATTAAAACTGAGCAGCTGCAGTTAGATACTGCAATGTGGGATACCGCTCAGGCGAAAGATAAGATGGATGCGTGGATGTCTGGTCCAAACGCGAACAAAATTGAAGTGGTTATCGCTAACAACGATGCGATGGCAATGGGTGCAGTTGAAGCGCTGAAAGCGCACAACAAAACCAGCGTACCGGTATTTGGTGTGGATGCGCTGCCTGAAGCGCTGGCTCTGGTGAAATCTGGCGCCATGGCCGGTACCGTCCTGAACGATGCCAACAACCAGGCGAAAGCCACCTTCGATCTGGCGAAAAACCTGGCTGACGGCAAAGGTGCGGCAGATGGCACTAACTGGAAAATTGAGAACAAGATTGTTCGCGTTCCGTACGTAGGTGTCGATAAAGATAATCTGGCAGAGTTCACCAACAAATAAATACTCCGTATGTGGGCGCAATTTCATTGCGCCCTTAATAATGCACTCTGCAAGGCCAACAAGGTATAATTATGGTCAGCACACATACTCAGTCGTCAGGCGAATACTTGTTGGAAATGACCGGCATCAACAAGTCCTTCCCCGGCGTTAAGGCGCTTGATAATGTCAATTTAAAAGTTCGCCCGCATTCTATTCACGCCCTAATGGGAGAGAATGGAGCGGGGAAATCAACATTATTGAAATGTCTTTTCGGCATCTATCAAAAAGATTCCGGCAGTATTTTATTTCAGGGTAAAGAAATCGATTTTCATTCTGCTAAAGAAGCGCTTGAAAATGGTATTTCGATGGTACACCAGGAATTAAACCTGGTATTACAACGTTCTGTGATGGACAACATGTGGCTGGGACGCTATCCCACCAAAGGCATGTTTGTCGATCAGGAAAAAATGTACCGCGATACCAAAGCGATATTTGATGAACTGGATATTGATATCGATCCGCGTGCGCGCGTCGGTACATTATCCGTTTCACAAATGCAGATGATTGAAATTGCGAAAGCATTCTCCTATGACGCCAAAATCGTCATCATGGATGAACCAACTTCATCGTTAACTGAAAAAGAAGTTAACCATCTGTTCACCATCATCCGTAAGCTGAAAGAGCGTGGATGCGGTATTGTTTATATCTCTCACAAAATGGAAGAAATCTTCCAGCTGTGCGATGAAATTACCGTACTACGCGACGGTCAGTGGATTGCGACCCAGCCGCTGGAAGGGCTGGATATGGATAAGATCATCGCCATGATGGTCGGACGTTCACTGAACCAACGTTTTCCGGATAAAGAAAACAAACCTGGTGAAGTCATTCTGCAAGTGCGTAACCTGACCTCGCTGCGCCAGCCGTCGATTCGTGATATCTCGTTTGATTTGCACAAAGGGGAGATTCTTGGGATTGCAGGTCTGGTAGGCGCAAAACGCACGGATATCGTTGAAACGCTTTTTGGTATTCGTGAGAAATCATCAGGTACGATTACGCTACACGGCAAAAAAATTAATAACCACAGTGCAAATGAAGCCATCAACCATGGTTTTGCACTGGTCACGGAAGAGCGCCGCTCAACCGGTATTTATGCATATCTGGACATTGGTTTTAACTCGTTAATCTCCAATATCCAAAACTATAAAAACAAAGTTGGTCTGTTGGATAATTCCCGCATGAAGAGTGATACCCAGTGGGTAATTGACTCCATGAGGGTAAAAACACCGGGTCATCGTACGCAAATCGGTTCACTTTCTGGCGGAAATCAGCAAAAGGTGGTTATTGGTCGTTGGTTATTAACCCAGCCAGAAATTCTGATGCTGGATGAACCGACGCGTGGAATCGATGTTGGCGCGAAATTTGAAATTTATCAGTTGATTGCCGAACTCGCGAAAAAGGATAAGGGGATTATTATTATTTCCTCTGAAATGCCGGAGCTGCTGGGTATTACCGATCGTATTCTGGTGATGAGCAATGGTCTCGTTGCTGGAATTGTTGACACTAAAACAACAACGCAAAACGAAATCCTCCGTCTTGCGTCTTTGCACCTTTAAGATTAGGGGCTCCTCATGAGTGCGTTAAATAAGAAAAGTTTTCTTACTTACCTGAAAGAAGGCGGAATTTACGTTGTTCTTTTGGTTTTGCTGGCGATTATTATTTTCCAGGATCCCACTTTCTTAAGCTTACTGAACCTGAGTAATATTCTCACGCAATCCTCGGTGCGTATTATTATCGCATTGGGTGTGGCTGGACTGATTGTTACCCAAGGGACCGACCTGTCGGCGGGGCGTCAGGTTGGCCTGGCGGCAGTAGTGGCGGCAACTCTGTTGCAGTCGATGGAGAATGCCAACAAGGTATTCCCGGAAATGGCGACGATGCCAATCATTGTAGTGGTGCTGATTGTTTGCGTGATTGGCGCCATTATCGGTCTGGTGAACGGTATTATCATTGCTTATCTGAACGTAACACCGTTTATTACCACACTGGGTACGATGATTATCGTTTACGGGATCAACTCCCTGTACTACGACTTCGTCGGCGCATCGCCAATTTCTGGCTTTGACAGCGGATTCTCAACCTTTGCGCAGGGCTTTATTGCACTGGGCAGTTTCCGACTCTCCTACATCACTTTCTATGCGCTGATTGCGGTGGCTTTTGTGTGGGTGCTGTGGAACAAGACCCGCTTCGGTAAAAACATTTTCGCCATCGGCGGAAACCCGGAAGCTGCGAAAGTGTCTGGGGTAAACGTTGCGCTGAACCTGCTGATTATCTATGCGTTGTCTGGCGTGTTCTATGCCTTCGGCGGTTTGCTCGAAGCCGGGCGTATCGGCTCGGCGACCAACAACCTCGGCTTTATGTATGAGCTGGATGCGATTGCGGCGTGCGTGGTTGGCGGCGTGTCGTTCAGCGGCGGGGTAGGGACCGTGTTTGGCGTGGTGACCGGTGTGATTATCTTCACCGTTATCAACTACGGTTTGACCTACATCGGCGTGAACCCTTACTGGCAGTATATTATCAAGGGCGGCATTATTATCTTCGCGGTCGCGCTGGACTCACTGAAGTACGCGCGTAAGAAGTAATCTGGGAAGAGAAAAATAAAACCGGTGCAGAGGCGTTCTGCATCGGTTTTTTTATTTGATAAAGAGTAACCAGATACCAGTGAACAGTGCACCAATGGCCATACCGAAATAAACGATGATATAGCTCCAGTAAGTGCTGGGTTCTTTAGCGCGAGAAATGATCATTGGCGTCTGCGAACCTTTCACTGTTTTCTCGACGATACCGGAACGCAGTCCCTTCAGGCCTTCTCTGCACGTCCAGAGAACAATCATCAGTACGCCAATAACGATAAAGATCGTTTTTCCTTCCATGCTTATTTTCCTTGTTTCTTTTGTAACTCGAGTAATTGTTCAGGCGTGACCGCCGGATACCCCTGCGCATCGTCCGGTACCTGATGCATAGTAGGGATGGGCACCAGTGGGCCTAAAAAACGGGGCTCACGTTTGAAAATGTAGAGATCGGCGAGTGCGCCAAAACGGGCGCCAAATTCACGTACCCGCACGGTGAGCATATCTTTTGGCGAAGGTACGGCGTAGCACTGGGCCTGAATACCCATATGCAGCGCAATAAACAAGGCGCGCTCACAGTGGAATCGTTGAGTAATAATGATGAAATCGTTGGTATCAAAGACCTTGCGGGTACGCACGATGGAGTCGAGTGTCCGGAACCCTGCGTAATCAAGCACGATGTCAGCGGGATCGACGCCTGCGGCAATCAGATCCTTACGCATCGTCATGGGTTCGTTGTAGCTTTGCTGGGCATTATCGCCGCTTAACAGCAGATAGTTTACCTTCCCGCTGTTATAGGCGTTCAATGCGCCCTGAATGCGGTAACGGTAATATTGGTTGATGACGCCGGTGCGGTAATACTTCGCCGTGCCCAGAACCACACCTACCTGGCGGTAGGGTAAATCCTGCAGTTCGTCGTAAATGTAGGGAGCCGTCTTCCAGCTCATCCAGCGATCGAGTCCAAGCACAGTCAAAAGCAGCAAGCCTAGCAGGACTAACAGGCTGTAAAACACGCGCTTTAACATGCAGAAAACTCGTTATTTGGATGGAATTTCAATCAGGCTACTGTACCGGAAGACGTAGCGCAAGAAACAGCAGTCTGATTGAGGGGATTTTAGGCATTGCGCATAGTGCCGGATAGCGGTGTAAACACCTTATCCGGCCTATGAACTGGCGTTATTGAGTCGATTAACCCAGAAGTACGCGCTCTATATTGTCGCAGCCCAGTGCTTTCAGCGTGGCGGAGGTTGCATCCCACTGAATCAATGGCGCGTCGGCTTTTTCAGCAAGTACAGCACGTTGGATATCTGGATAATCATAACCGTTGAGATTCAACAGGTTTAACGCGCCCTGCAGCGGTGGCAGGGTCGGGTTAAAGGCGGCATTTTCAGCATAGCTGCCGCTAAAAATACGACCATCTTTACACTCCAGCGCCACGCCGCTTGGGGATTTGCTGTACGGCATATGGCATCTGTTGGCAGCGGTGATTGCCGCCTGAGTCAACGTATCGCCCTGCAGCGCGAAGCCGTGATCCTGATCGTCCATCAGCAGCGTTTTAATCTCCAGATCCTTCGGGCCGAAGGCATCTGGCAGGTAGTCGCGCAGCACGTGTGGTGCACGTCCCGGCAGATGAATACGTAAATCCAGTCCGCTGTTCAGTTCGTTCATAAACTGGCGACAATGGCCGCACGGCGTGTAGTTGACGGTGATGGCAGCGAGCCCTTTTTCACCGCGCAGCCAGGCGTGGCTGATGGCGCTTTGCTCAGCATGAACGGTTTGCTGCATGGTCGCGCCCAGGAACTCCATGTTCCCACCGAAGTACCAGTTGCCGCTGATGCCGCGAGAAATTGCCCCAACGTTGAAGTTGGATAGCGGAGTACGTGCGCAGGCCGCAGCCAGCGGCAGCAGAGCGAATGCCAGCGCGTCTTCGTCCAGTCCCGATTCGCGGTTCAGCAAAGAGACCTGCTCAGCAGTCAGCATGGCGGGGAAATGTGCATCCGCCAGAACAGGGGCCAGGGCTGATTGCAAGTTATCCGCGAGTTGGGCAAAAGCAGTTTGAAAACGTGGATGCATGGCGATGCCTCATAACAATGTAATGGAATCGTAGTTTACGGGCCTGTTATGGCTTTATATGTGATCCAAATCTCATTGTGTATGCAACTTATGAAACTTAAATGAAAAATGTGCAACGCATCGCAAATAAATAGCTAAAAAATGAAGGTTAACCCACCACTGCCAGAATAATCGGGAACAGGAACGGGGCTACCAGCGAGGTAATAATGCCGCAAATGACCAGCGCCAGTGAGCTAAACGCACCTTCCTGATAGTCCAGTTCCGCACAGCGTGCGGTGCCCAGGGCGTGCGACGCGGTGCCCATTGCCAGCCCACGAGCGGCCTTGGTGCGAATACGCATCGCATTAAGCAACGTATGACCAAATACTGCCCCGAGAATGCCGACAAAAATGACGCAAACGGCACTGATAGCCGGAATACCGCCAATACTGCCACCCACGGCCATAGCGATAGGTGTAGTGACCGATTTTGGCATGATTGACGCGGCAATTTGCGGCGATGCGCCCATCAACAAGGCGATTGTTGTACCTGTAACCATCGCCACAACGCTGCCGGCAAAACAGATAGCAATGATTGATTTCCAGCGGGCGCGAATCTGGTGCAACTGTTCGTATAACGGATAGGCCAGCGCGACCACGGCAGGTTGCAGCAAATCGTTCAGCACTTCGCTGCCTTTGAAATAGTGATCATAGGGAATACCGGTCAGCAGCAGAATGGGAATAATTACCACCATGGCCACCAGCAGAGGGTTCAGCAAAGGCATTTTAAAGCGAGCTGCCAGCTTACGTGCGCCAAAAAATACCGCCAGCGTAAGAGGTAACGACCACCAGATATACGACATCATTTTTTTGCTTTAGCCTCTTTTTGCCCAACGATTTTGCGCTCACCGTGCACAATGTGCGAGCTCCAGCTCACCACCAGGAAAACGACCAGCGTACTGATGGTACAAGACACCACCACCGGACCAAATTGTGCGCGGAGCAGGTCAAAGTACTGCATGATCCCCACGCCAATCGGGACAAACAACAGGGCCATATAACGAATCAGCACGTAGCAGCCAGGGTTAACCCATTTTGCCGGTAACACCTGCAAAGCCAGTAAGACAAATAGGATCAGCATGCCGATAATGCTGCCCGGAATGGTGATAGGGAGTAGCGATGCAAGAAAAATACCTGCATAGAGGCAGGCATAAATCAGGACGAATGCGCGCAAATATTGCCAGATAACGTTCAGTGCTTTGCTCATAGTTGAAACCCTTGACGAGACTCATTCATCATACAATTAAACTTAAAAACGTGCTACCGATCACATCATGAATTCTAAGCATAGAGGAAATAGATATCTGGAACATCGGGCGATGGCCCTAACTCTCCGCGCTAAACCTGTGCCAGATAATACAAAAAACGATTCAGGGCGGTAGTCGGCGTTTCGTTGTTGCGCCAGAATACGCCGACGCTGCCTTTTTGTTCAATCTTCGGCAGATTCAGGATAGCCAGCTGTCCCTGGGCGGCATACCTTTGTGCCAGACGCAAAGAAAGAATAGAGATCATGTCGCTACTTTGCAGCAGATTGGTGCTGACGTTGATCGATGCCGATTCAATGATGTTTTCCGGCAACATGACACCGTTATCAACCAGCGCGTTATCAATGCTTATCCGGATAGGGGTTCCTGTCGGCCAGACAATCCAGCGCCAGTTCGCCAGATCGTGCCAGGTGAGTAGGGGATATTCTGCCAGGGGATGATCGGGACGAGCGACGAAACAGACCGGCTCGGTATACAGCACCTGGTAATTGAGCGGCAACTGAAGCGCCCGGCCACCGACGCGACCGACGACGACATCCACCGAACCCGCGAGCAGATCGTGCAGCAGCGGGGTCATCACTTTCTCTTCAATATTAAGATGCAGGGTTGGTAACTCTTTAAGCAACCCCAGTATTGCCTGAGAAACACAGTCGGTCGCTACTGGCGAGCAGCCAATCTTCAGACTCCCTACAAGGCCGCCTTGCTTAAAACGGGCGATCTCATACTGCGAACGTTCCATATCATTGATCAGGCGTTGGGCATGCTGTAGTAGCAGTTTGCCGCCTTCGGAAGGACGCAAGCCTTTGCTATGACGTTCAAAGAGCGTGATGCCAATCTCATCTTCGAGTTGTGATAACCATTTCGACAACGCGGGCTGGGTGATATTCATCATCCGGGCGACGTGAGTCAGATTTCCCTGTTCGCCCAGTGCAATAAGCGTTTGCAGGTGGTGCAACTTCAGTTTCTGCGCCCAGTTTGCCATTTGCTATAACCTCCAGGTTATACCTCTGCATGAAAAGCCATTGTACATTTCATCTCCAAACATACAAAGTCGCAACATACCTAAAACAAAACAGACATCTACTCTACCTGCACTGAGGCATTCACTATGACTCAACAACGTGATCTACAAGCGCTGATCGATTCCGCCCCCGTCGGTAAGACCCAGTGGCGCGTTATCATCTGCTGTTTTCTGGTTGTCATGCTCGACGGATTTGATACCGCGGCGATTGGTTTTATCGCACCCGACATTCGCACTCACTGGCAGCTGACTGCCGGCGATCTGGCCCCGCTGTTTGGCGCAGGTCTGCTGGGACTGACCGCTGGCGCGCTGCTCTGTGGCCCGCTGTCCGACCGTTTTGGCCGCAAAAGGGTGATAGAACTCTGCGTGGCATTGTTCGGTGCGCTAAGTCTGATCTCGGCTTTTTCACCCGATCTACAAACGCTGGTTATTTTGCGCTTCCTGACCGGTTTAGGTCTGGGCGGCGCAATGCCAAATACCATCACCATGACGTCTGAATACCTGCCAGCGCGTCGGCGTGGGGCACTGGTCACCATGATGTTCTGCGGATTCACCTTGGGATCGGCAATGGGCGGCATCGTCAGCGCGCAGCTGGTGCCGGTGATTGGCTGGCACGGCATCCTGGTGCTGGGAGGCGTTCTACCGCTGATGCTGTTTGTGGCCCTGCTGTTTGCGCTACCGGAATCCCCACGCTGGCAGGTTCGTCGTCAGATGCCGCAAAACGTGATTGCCAGAACCGTTAGCGCCATCACCCGGGAACGTTATGACAATACCCATTTTTATCTCAACGAGGGCGCCGCAATTGCTAAAGGCAGCATTCGCCAGCTGTTCGTCGGGCGACAGCTGCCCATTACCCTGATGCTATGGGTAGTGTTCTTTATGAGCTTGCTGATTATTTATCTGCTCTCCAGCTGGATGCCAACGCTGTTAAACCACCGTGGAATTGATCTGCAGCATGCCTCCTGGGTGACCGCTGCCTTCCAGATTGGCGGTACGCTTGGCGCGCTGGCGCTGGGCGTGCTGATGGATAAATACAATCCTTTCCGCGTGCTGGCCGTGAGCTATGCGCTGGGCGCGGTATGCATCGTCATGATTGGTCTGAGTGAGAACGGCCTGTGGCTGATGGCGCTGGCCATTTTTGGCACCGGCATTGGTATCAGCGGTTCTCAGGTTGGTCTTAATGCGTTAACCGCCACGCTTTATCCGACACAAAGCCGGGCGACGGGCGTCAGCTGGTCTAATGCGGTGGGACGCTGCGGCGCGATTGTCGGCTCGCTTTCCGGCGGCGTGATGATGGCGATGAATTTCTCATTCGATAACCTGTTTTTCATTATTGCCGTCCCGGCGGCCATCAGCGCGGTGATGCTTACGCTGCTGACGGTTGTTATCCGCCAGTCGGCCTCTGCCTCGAATACTCTGCCTCGCGCAGGTGTTGTGAATGAATAAGGAGAATCCCTATGTCTGAACTGAATCAGGATGTTAAGAACAGCCGTCAGCAGTTTTACCAGCATATTTCCGGGCAGAATCTGACCCCGCTGTGGGAGTCGCTGCATCGTCTGGTGCCGCCAACTCCGAACGCACATTGCGCGCCAGCGTACTGGAACTATCAGGAGATCCGTCCACTACTGTTAGAAAGTGGCAATCTGATTGGCGCGAAAGAGGCGATTCGTCGCGTGCTGGTGCTGGAAAACCCAATGCTGCGCGGACAGTCTTCAATCACCCCAACGTTGTACGCGGGATTGCAGTTAATTATGCCGGGCGAGGTTGCGCCGAGTCACCGCCACAACCAGTCTGCGCTGCGCTTTATTGTCGAAGGGAAAGGGGCATTTACCGCCGTGGATGGCGAGCGCACCCAGATGCAAGAAGGCGATTTTATTCTGACGCCGCAGTGGCGCTGGCACGATCACGGCAACCCGGGCAGTGAACCGGTGGTGTGGCTGGACGGTCTGGACCTGCCGTTGGTGAACCTGCTGGGCTGTGGCTTTGCGGAAGACTACCCGGAAGATCAGCAGCCGGTCACGCGCAAGGAAGGGGATTATTTACCGCGCTACGCGGCCAATATGCTGCCGCTGCGTCATCAGAAAGGTAACTCATCGCCGATTTTTAACTATCGCTACGATCGCAGCCGTGAGGCACTGCATGACCTGACCCGCATGGGTGACGCCGATGAATGGGACGGTTACAAGATGCGTTACGTCAACCCGGTAACCGGCGGTTATCCCATGCCTTCAATGGGAACCTTCCTGCAACTGTTGCCGCAGGGCTTTTCCTCACGAATGGCGCGTACCACCGACAGCACTATCTACCACGTGGTGGAAGGAAGTGGGCAGGTCACCATCGGCAATGAGACCTTCAACTTTTCGCCAAAAGATATCTTTGTGGTGCCGACCTGGCACGGCGTGTCGTTCCAGACCCGCGAAGATACCGTCTTATTCAGTTTTTCGGACAGACCGGTTCAGGAAGCGCTGGGGTTGTTCCGCGAAGCACGTTATTAATTTGGGAGAGAGAAAATGACGCAATACGTATTTGAACCACAAGCGCCTGTTACCGTTCCGGTTGTTGGCTGTGATGAACAATTTCCTGTGCGCCGAGTTTACTGTGTGGGCCGTAACTATGCCGCTCATGCCCGTGAAATGGGCTTTGATCCGGATCGCGAACCGCCGTTCTTTTTCTGTAAACCTGCCGATGCGGTAGTCCCGGTGGCGGCTGGTCAGACCCTCGAACTGCCGTACCCATCGCAAACCGATAACTATCACTATGAGATAGAGCTGGTGGTGGCGATTGGCAAAAAGGGCAGTGATATTCCGCTGGAAAAAGCGCACGAATATATCTGGGGCTATGCCACCGGTCTGGATATGACTCGCCGTGATCGGCAGATGGAGATGCGCCAGATGGGGCGTCCGTGGGAAATTGGCAAAGCGTTTGATCTCTCCGCGCCCATCGCGCCGCTGCATAAAGCCAGCGAAAGTGTGGATGTTAACCATGCGCCAATCTGGTTGCAGGTCAACGGCGACGATCATCAGCGTAGCGATATTCGCCACCTCATCTGGTCTGTGAATGAAACCATCAGCTATCTGTCTGGCTTCTTCGAACTGCAGCCGGGCGATCTGATCTACACCGGTACCCCTGAAGGCGTGGGGGCGGTAGTGAAAGGGGATGTGATCACCGGAAACGTAGACGGTTTAACCCCCATCGCCGTGAAGATTGTCTGAGGTGGATGATGAAGCTGTACAGTTTCTTTAATAGCTCGGCGTCATATCGGGTGCGCATTGCGCTGGCGCTGAAGGGGCTGGATTACCAGACGGTGGGCGTCAACATTCGCATTGGTCAGCAGAACGAACTGGCCTACCGACGGATGAACCCGGTGGGACTGGTGCCGACGCTGGTGACCGATGACGGAGAATCACTTGGGCAGTCGCTGGCAATAATTGACTGGCTGGATGGCCACTTTCCGCAAACGCCGCTGCTGCCAGCCGACTTCCCGGTGCGCAGTAAGGTGCTGGAAATTGTCTATGCCATCGCCTGTGATATCCACCCGGTGAATAACATGCGGGTACTGCGCTACCTGAGCGAAGAGTTAAAGGTCAGTGAAGAAGATAAAAAACGCTGGTATGCACACTGGATCCAGCAAGGGTTAAGCGCGGTGGAACAGATGCTGCGCCAGAGTCATTCGGGTAAGTTCTGCGTAGGTGATGCGCCGACGCTGGCGGATTGCTGTCTGATCCCACAGTGGGCGAATGCGTTACGTATGGGTTGCGATCTAAGCGGATATCCGCGCTGTAAGGCGGTATATGATGCCTGTACTCAGCTTCCGGCGTTTATCGCCGCCGCGCCCGAGAATCAACAAGATAAAATTCCAGCCTGATAAGGAGAACGACAATGGCTAAAGTGACACGCGCAATTATCGTGGGTGGCGGGATTGGCGGCGCGGCAACCGCGCTATCGCTGGCCCGTCAGGGCATTAAAGTGATGTTGCTGGAGAAAGCGCACGAGATTGGTGAAATTGGCGCGGGTATTCAGCTCGGGCCGAATGCATTCTCTGCTCTGGACAGTCTTGGCGTGGGGGAAGTCGCCCGTCAGCGTGCTGTTTTTACCGATCACATCACGATGATGGATGCGGTAAACGCAAAAGAGGTTGTGCGCATTGAAACCGGGCAGGCGTTCCGCGATCACTTTGGCGGTCCTTATGCGGTTATCCATCGGGTTGATATTCACGCCAGCGTTTGGGAAGCGGCGCTGGTGCATCCTAACGTTGAGTATCGCACTTCAACTAACGTGGTTGATATTCGCCAGACAGAGAATGACGTGACGGTATTTGATGAGCACGGCAACAGCTGGACGGCGGATATTTTGGTGGGCTGTGACGGTGTAAAATCGGTCGTTCGTCAGTCTCTGATTGGCGATGCGCCACGGGTTACCGGACACGTGGTCTATCGTGCCGTGATTGATTGCGATGATATGCCGGAGGATTTACGCATTAACGCACCGGTGCTGTGGGCCGGACCACACTGTCACCTGGTGCACTATCCGCTGCGCGGAGGTAAGCAGTATAACCTGGTGGTGACCTTCCACAGTCGTCAGCAGGAAGAGTGGGGCGTGAAGGATGGCAGCAAAGAGGAAGTGCTCTCCTATTTTGCGGGTATCCATCCGCGCCCGCGCCAGATGCTGGATAAACCGACATCATGGCGGCGCTGGTCCACCGCCGACCGCGAGCCGGTAGAAAAATGGGGAACCGACCGCATCACGCTGGTGGGAGACGCCGCGCACCCGGTGGCGCAATATATGGCGCAGGGTGCCTGTATGGCGTTGGAAGACGCGGTAACGCTCGGTAAAGCGCTACAGCAGTGTGATGGCGATGCGGCTGCTGCCTTTGCGCTGTATGAGTCGGTGCGTATTCCGCGTACCGCACGCATCGTCTGGTCAACGCGTGAAATGGGCCGTGTCTACCATGCCGCAGGCGTCGAGCGGCAGGTGCGTAATCTGCTGTGGAAAGACAAATCGCAGGCGGAGTTTTATCGCGGTATGGAATGGCTGTACGGTTGGAAAGAAGATAACTGCCTGTTGCCGCGCTGAGCCTCTTTAATCTCCCGAACGGAGGCGCTACCATAGCGCCTCTTTTTTTGCGGGTGACGATATGCGTGTTTTACTGGCGCCGATGGAAGGCGTGCTCGACTCACTGGTGCGCGAGCTGCTGACTGAAGTGAATGATTACGATCTGTGCATCACCGAGTTTGTGCGCGTGGTGGATCAGCTCCTGCCGGCAAAAGTATTTCATCGACTCTGCCCGGAACTGCATAATAACAGCCGGACGCCATCCGGCACGTTGGTTCGCATTCAGCTGTTAGGACAGTATCCGCAGTGGCTGGCGGAGAATGCCGCACGCGCGGTAGAACTGGGCTCGTACGGTGTCGATCTGAACTGCGGCTGTCCGTCGAAGCTGGTGAACGGTAGCGGCGGTGGCGCAACGTTATTGAAAGATCCTGAGCTTATCTACCGGGGCGCAAAAGCTATGCGTGAGGCGGTCCCGGCTCATCTTCCGGTGACGGTGAAAGTTCGTCTGGGCTGGGACAACAGCGACCGGCAGTTTGAAATTGCCGATGCCGTCCAGCAGGCCGGTGCCAGCGAACTGGCGGTGCATGGCCGAACCAAAGAGCAGGGCTACAAGGCCGAACATATTAACTGGAAGGCGATTGGCGAGATCCGCCAGCGGCTGACCATTCCGGTTATTGCGAATGGCGAAATCTGGGGCTGGCAGAGCGCCCAGGATTGTATGGCCATCAGCGGATGCGATGCGGTGATGATCGGACGTGGCGCATTAAATATTCCGAACCTGAGCCGCGTGGTGAAATACAACGAGCCGCGTATGCCGTGGCCTGAAGTCGTGACGCTGTTGCAAAAATATACCCGCCTTGAAAAGCAGGGGGACACCGGGCTGTATCATGTAGCGCGGATTAAGCAGTGGTTAGGGTATTTGCGCAAAGAATATTCAGAGGCAACAGAACTATTTCAGGAAATTCGTGCGTTAAATAATTCGCCGGATATCGCACGAGCGATTCAGGCTATCGAGATTACTGCCTGATCTCAGCTCCAGTAGGCCGGATAAGGCGTTTACGCCGCCATCCGGCATCAGAGAGAATAATAGCCTGAGATTTCTGCTATCAGGCCTGGGCGAAATGACGACATCAGAAAATCATCTTAAACACGCCTGTTACCACCAATAGCCCAATCAGAAAAATAATCAGAATTACCCACAGCAGAATTTTCATTAACTTTCCTTTTTTTGGTAAGTTCAGATTGAGTATAGGAAAGTATCAATCATTCTGCCTGGGGGCGTTGTTATGCTGGTTTACGTGCGCTGAGCAGAAACACCATCGGCCGCTCTTTTTCTTCATCTAAAGCCGGGTTTTCAGCAATCTGTTGCCCGGAAGGTCCCCATTCATCGAGACAAACGATCTCGAATCCGGCGGCAATCAGCGCATTAATCCAGGTCGCCAGCTTACGGTGCTGTTTTTTGACGCCTTCAGCAAACCAGTTACTGATGCGCTCACCTTCCTGCTGATAATGATTAACCGGCCAGGACTGCTGCCCAGTTTTATCTTTTATCCAGCCCTGATTGAGCGGTGCGGTATAAATTGGATGCTCGGCAGAGAAAACTAACATACCGCCTGGTGTTAATGACTGGTAAATGGTTACGAATAATCGTTCTATATCGTGCAAATAGTGCAGGGCAAGCGAGCTATAAACCAGGTCAAAAGAATTTGGGGACAGGGTTAGCGTTTCGAGATCTTCACGCTGATAAACGATGCCATTACCCTGAGTCATACTGTGTGCCTGGGTTAACATCTTTTGTGAAATATCCAGTCCCATTACGCTGGCTGCCTGATTATCGCGCGCGTAGCGGCAAAACCAACCATATCCACAGCCCAAATCAAGAATATTTTTGCCTTGAAGAGAGGGGAGCATCGCTTGTATTGTCGGCCATTCTGGCGCACCGTCGAGTCCCTTTACTGAACGATCCAGCGTGGCATATCCGGCAAAGAACTCAGGATCGTCATAGATATTCTGTGACATAACATCTCCATCCATTAATTATTAAAATTATTTAATCTATATTATTCACGAGGTGTATATTTTTCTGATTATATATTTTTATTGCCAAAGATGTATTGCCACGCGTAACTAAAAAAGCAACAGCGACAAGTCGTAATCTCTGCACATCTTTTCTTACCTGTATATCTCCATGAATCGTAATTCTGTGTTTGTCACGACGGCATTGTTGCCGCTTTTTGTTCTGATGTCTGGCTGCGCGCCGATGCATGATGACCGCCAGTCTCTGTCACAGCAGACGCCTGCCGCAAATGTCGATACCACATTGCCTGCCGCGTTAAAAAATGGCTGGCCGGACAGCCAGTGGTGGAAGGCATATCACGACCCCCAGCTTAATGCGTTGATTGACAGCACGTTGCGAAATTCTCCTGATATGCAGGTCGCGGAACAGCGCATTCAACTGGCGGAGGCGCAGGCTAAGGCGGTGGAGGCGCAGGATGGCCCGGA
This sequence comes from Citrobacter sp. Cpo103, assembly GCF_030332605.1. Lineage (NCBI taxonomy): Bacteria > Pseudomonadati > Pseudomonadota > Gammaproteobacteria > Enterobacterales > Enterobacteriaceae > Citrobacter > Citrobacter sp. Cpo103. Next base: position 438,812 of record NZ_JAOWHO010000029.1, read on the forward strand.
GATCGACTTCTCCGCGGACGTTGAGCGTCAGAGAATGTCAGCCGAAGGGCTGATGGGACCGTTTGCCATTACCGATCCGGCCGCCGGGACGACAGGGCCGTGGTACACCAACGGCACCTTTGGTTTAACCGCAGGCTGGAATCTGGATCTGTGGGGTAAGAATCGGGCTGAAGTGACGGCGCGTATAGGGGCCGTTAAGGCGCGTGAAGCCGAGCGTGAGCAAACCCGACAGCTGCTGGCGAGCGGCGTGTCTCGACTGTACTGGGAATGGCAAACGCAGGCCGCGCTGAAAACCGTGCTGACGCAAATCGAAACTGAGCAGCAAAACGTGATTACCGTCGATCGTCAGCTGTATCAAAACGGTCTTACTTCTTCGGTGGAAGGCGTTGAAACCGACATCGATTCCAGCAAGACAGAGCAGCAGTTAAACGACGTCAGCGGTAAAATGAAGGTCATCGAGGCGCGACTGAGCGCGCTGACTAATGCCCAGTCCACTGCCCTGAAGCTCCATACGACCAAACTGCCTGCGGTCGAAAGTCAGCTCCCGTCCCAGTTAGGTTACTCGCTACTGGCCCGCCGACCGGATTTACAGGCGGCGCACTGGTACATCGAATCATCGCTGAGCAGCATTGATGCGGCGAAAGCGGCGTTTTATCCCGATGTGAATCTGATGGCATTTTTACAACAGGATGCGTTACATCTTAGTGACCTGTTCCGCCATTCCGCGCAGCAAATGGGTGTAACCGCCGGGCTGACGCTGCCTATCTTTGACAGCGGCAGACTGAATGCGAATCTCGATATTACGAAAGCGCAAAGTAACCTGACGGTGGCGAATTACAACAAAGCTGTGGTGGATGCGGTGAATGACGTGGCACGTGCGGCATCGCAGGTAGAAACACTGGCGCAGAAAAATCAGCATCAGCAGCAGATTGAACATGACGCTCAGCGCGTAGTGGGGCTGGCGCAGGCGCGCTTTAATGCAGGTATTATTGCGGGTTCCAGGGTCAGCGAGGCAAAGATCCCGGCATTACGTGAGCTGTGCAACGGTCTGCTTTTACAAGGACAGTGGCTGGATGCCTCAATCCAGTTGACCAGCGCGCTGGGTGGCGGTTATCACGCATCCTGATTGTTCGGCCCGCCGGTGTTCCGCTGTCGGGCCATCTTCATTGCGCTTTACGCGTGCTTCGACGTTTCATCCACCAGCGGACGCCCGCGACTATCCCGATAACCAGCACCAGCCAGATGCCATGCTTGATATGCTGGTCGAGGCTGTGCAGCCACGGCGCGATCACTTCACCACCGACGTAGCCGAGGGTGGTAAATAGCAATGCCCAGACAAACGCGCCAAGAATATTCAGCGGTAAAAAGATCTTCGGCGGCAGGTGACTGGCGCCAATCAGTAAGGGACCAATAACGCGAAAGCCGTACATAAAGCGAGTACCGACAACAAACAGGTAAGGACGTCGTTGGATCATTTTCTGCGCATAATGAATTTTCGCCTGATGGCGCGAGAAACGACGCAGAATTTTGCCGCCAAAACGACGTCCGAGTAAATAGAGCAACTGATCGCCAATCATCCCACCCAGCGCGACCGAGAGCACCACCAGCGGGAATTTCAGGACTCCCTGATGCGCCACGACGCCGCCTAACAGGGTAATGGTTTCACCTTCTGCCAGGCTGCCGATGATTAACGCAGCATAGCCGTATTGCGCAACATAATGCGTTATATCCATACGTTGTATGACCTCCACTGGTCATAGCATACACCCAATGAATATTTGATGCCGGAAAAGCACAACCTGGCGCTTCGGTATTTTTCCTGTGTACATAAAATAATCAAAAGCTGAATTATACTTGAAGTGTTGAGGTCCGGAGCTGACAAGAAGGGGGCGGTATGAACCATGTCTGGGGGCTGTTTTCCCATCCCGATCGTGAAATGCACGTGATCAACAGCGAAAACGAAAGTGTTTCGCATCACTATACCCACCATGTACTGCTGATGGCGGCAATCCCGGTTATTTGCGCGTTTATCGGCACCACGCAAATCGGCTGGAATTTTGGCGATGGCAATATCCTGAAGTTATCTCTGTTGACCGGATTTGCGATGGCAATTCTGTTTTACGGGGTCATGCTGGCAGGCGTCGCCGTCATGGGCCGGGTTATCTGGTGGATGGCACGTAATTACCCGCAGCGCCCGTCGTTGGCCCACTGTATGGTCTTTGCAGGATATGTCGCGACGCCGCTGTTTTTAAGCGGATTGGTCGCACTTTATCCGCTGGTCTGGCTGTGTGCATTAGTAGGAACGATCGCGCTATTTTACACCGGCTATTTACTTTATCTCGGCATACCGACGTTCCTGAATATCTCTAAAGAGGAAGGCCTGAGCTTTTCCAGTTCGACGCTGGCGATCGGTGTGCTGGTACTGGAAGTTCTGCTGGCGATTACGGTAATCCTGTGGGGTTACGGCTATCGGTTATTCTGACGGATAAACCTGTCTGCGCTGCGTTGTTGACGTAAAAGTCAGCAATGCAGCATTTCGAGACGATTCTCCTGTGGCGGCAAACCTGCTGGATCGCTATGATGCCTGAGCTAGCTTGAGATAATACTTAGTCTCTGGCGGTGTGCGTTGTGACGTGCGTGAACCATTATCAGAAATCTCATCATGCTGAAATTCCGAGTTTCATTATTAAGCCTTGCCCTGGTGCTGGCCGTTCCTTTTGCACCCCAAGCCGTGGCTAAAACGGCAACTACCGCAGCGGCTTCTCAACCTGAGATAGCGTCCGGTAGCGCGATGATTGTTGATCTGAATACCAACAAAGTTATCTATTCGAACCACCCGGACCTTGTGCGTCCGATTGCGTCGATTACCAAATTAATGACCGCGATGGTGGTGCTTGATGCACGACTGCCGTTGGATGAGAAACTGAAAGTTGATATCAGTCAGACGCCGGAAATGAAAGGCATCTACTCTCGTGTGCGACTGAACAGTGAAATTAGCCGTAAAGACATGCTGCTGCTGGCGCTGATGTCATCAGAAAACCGTGCGGCGGCGAGCCTGGCGCATCATTACCCTGGCGGTTATAACGCATTTATTAAGGCCATGAATGCCAAAGCGAAAGCGCTCGGCATGACTCAGACTCGCTTTGTGGAACCAACTGGCTTATCGATTCATAACGTATCGACCGCTCGTGATTTAACCAAGCTGCTGATCGCCAGCAAGCAGTATCCGCTGATTGGCCAGTTAAGCACCACGCGTGAAGATATGGCGACCTTTGCCAACCCGGCTTATACGCTGCCATTCCGTAACACCAACCATCTGGTATACCGCGATAACTGGAATATTCAGTTAACCAAAACCGGGTTTACCAATGCGGCAGGACACTGTCTGGTGATGCGCACGGTGATCAATAACAAACCGGTGGCGCTGGTGGTGATGGATGCGTTCGGTAAATATACCCACTTTGCCGATGCCAGCCGTTTACGTACCTGGATCGAAACGGGCAAGGTGATGCCGGTTCCGGCGGCGGCGCTGAGCTATAAAAAGCAAAAAGCCGCGCAGATGGCGGCGGCAGGTTCGGCGACGGGCGAGCAAACCGCACAGAACGATTAAACAAGACGTCTTATCCGGCCTGCACAAAACTAATGTGGCTGTAGGCCGGGCAAGCGAAGCTCCCCCGGCAACATGCCCGGTGGCGCTTATCTTTTTTTTGGTTTACGACTCTTTCCAGAACTTCTGCTTACTCGTTTTCCCAATACCCGGATTCATACTGTTGGTGGGATCGTTCTCACGGTAAAAACGGGTCAAGGTTTCCGGCGCCTGATACAGATGCCCGACGTTGTGCTCTGCCGGATACTGCGCCCCACGCTCGCGCAGGAGTTCCAGCATCTGCTCTTTCAGCGCATGCGCGTCCACGCCTTTTTTCACAATGTAATCCTGATGGAAGACGTAGCACATAAAGTGACCGTAATAGAGTTTGTGCACCAGTTGGCTGTCGATCTCTGCAGGCAGATGCTCGTACCATTCGGTATCGTTACGGCGTAGCGCGATATCCAGCGCCAGAATATCTTCCACTTCATCGGCATGCACGGCCTGATAACGTATAGCCGCGCCAGCCGCCGCAAAGCGATGCAAAAACGCCTTGCTGCCTTCTTCCGGCGTACAGGCAAAGAAGTCGCCTTCAGCGGTTTTGAAAAACTCGCTTAGCCAGTTTTGCGCTTCAGCCACGCCGCCACCGGCCATTTTTAACAGCAGGTGATGTTCATACTTATCGCGCCAGCTTTTCATGCGCGCGGGTAAGTGGCTGGGGAACAAATGGCCAAATTTCTGCATTGCCCGATCGGTGAAATGCGGACGGAAAATTTTCACTTTTTCCAGCATCGCATCGGTGCGACCTTTCAGGGTGAAGAAGAACGGCATTTTGTCGGTGCCGAGCTTGTCGATCATCAGAAACGTATCTTTGCCGTATTGCTCAGCGATGTCATAAATATCGCGGTGCATATATTCACCGGCGACCGGCAGATGCTCAAATTTTGCCAAAATATGACGGCGGATCTCCGTCAGCACCTCTGGCTGGTTGGTACCGATGTAAAAGACCTGCTGGTTTTTTTCGGCTTCGAAGGTGTCCAGACGCACAGCAAAAACCGCGAGCTTGCCTGCACAACCGGATGATTCAAACAACCGGTCCGGGTCGGCGTTATAGCGAGCGGGCGTGTCCGCCTCAATATCTCTGACGCGGGTAACGTAGTCGTGATCGTGTGCATGACGTCCATCGTGGCGCACATCGTCATCTTTGATACGGTCGTCATCAAGTTTGCTAAGGATCTGTTCCGGGGTCTGGCCCAGTTCGATACCCAGATGGTTAACCAGCTGTAATTTACCCTGCTCGTCAATACGCGCAAACAGCGACATCTCCGTGTATGCCGGACCGCGCTGAACCAGCGAGCCGCCGGAGTTGTTACAAATACCGCCAATCACTGAAGCGCCGATACAGGAAGATCCGATCACCGAATGCGGCTCGCGGCCAAACGGTTTGAGCGCTTTTTCCAGTGAATAAAGCGTGGTGCCGGGATAGGCCAGCACCTGTTCGCCTTTGCCGATGACGTGCAGCTTATCAAGGCGCAGGGTGCTGATAATGACAATCTCGCGATCGTAATCATTACCGCTCGGCGTAGAGCCTTCGGTCAGGCCAGTGTTGGCGGCCTGCATCAGGATAATTTTATCTGCGGCGACGCAAGCGTTGAGGACGCGCCACAGTTCTAAAAGCGAGCCAGGGAACACCACGGCGAGTGCATCGCCCTGACCGGAGCGGAATCCCTTGCGATAGCGGGCGGTTTTAGCAGGGTCTGTGAGCAGGTGTGAATGACCTACCAGACGGGTCAGTTCATTCAGAAAAGCTTTATTATCTGTTGTAATGGAAGACATTCTCCACTCCTTGTGGTGGGACTCAATATCAGGAACAAGCATAGCGCTTTGTATGACAATACGCTTTCTCATTCATATTGTCTCTGGTTCGTCTTCTACTGATTCGCGCTGGTTTTGAAAATTAGGAGAATAACCTTAGCTTTCTTTATCACTCCCGTTTAGTCTTACGGCAAACTGCGGTTTTTGTTATATTTTCGCTGCCTGGTCGGGAAAAAATAAAGAGAGAATCAACATGAAATGGCTATGTTCTGTAGGTGTCGCGGTGAGTCTGGCGTTGCAACCAGCGCTGGCGGACACGCTGTTTGGTAACCATCCTCTGACGCCAGAAGCGCGGGATGCATTCGTTACCGATTTACTTAAACAGATGACCGTGGATGAGAAAATTGGGCAACTACGCTTGATAAGCGTCGGGCCTGATAACCCGAAAGAAGCCATCCGCGAGATGATCAAAGACGGGCAGGTTGGGGCAATTTTTAACACCGTCACGCGCCAGGATATCCGCAAAATGCAGGATCAGGTGATGGAGCTCAGCCGCCTGAAAATTCCTCTCTTTTTTGCCTACGACGTATTGCACGGCCAGCGTACCGTGTTCCCGATAAGTCTCGGCCTGGCATCCTCTTTTAATCTCGATGCGGTCAGAACCGTTGGCCGTATTTCCGCGTATGAAGCTGCCGATGATGGTCTGAATATGACCTGGGCGCCAATGGTCGATGTCTCTCGCGATCCGCGCTGGGGCCGTGCTTCAGAAGGTTTTGGTGAAGACACGTATTTAACGGCTACGATGGGTAAAACCATGGTGGAAGCGATGCAGGGGAAAAGCCCGGCGGATCGCTATTCGGTGATGACCAGCGTCAAGCACTTCGCCGCCTATGGCGCGGTTGAAGGTGGCAAGGAATATAACACCGTCGATATGAGCCCACAGCGTCTGTTCAACGACTATATGCCACCGTATAAAGCCGGGCTGGACGCCGGTAGCGGTGCGGTGATGGTGGGTCTTAATTCGCTAAACGGTACGCCTGCAACCTCAGACGCCTGGCTGTTAAAAGACGTGCTGCGAGATGAATGGGGCTTTAAGGGGATTACCGTTTCCGATCACGGCGCGATTAAGGAACTGATTAAGCACGGTACCGCCTCCGATCCTGAGGATGCGGTGCGTGTGGCGATCAAGTCCGGCATCAACATGAGTATGAGCGATGAGTATTACAGCAAATATCTGCCGGGCTTGATTAAATCCGGCAAAGTGACGATGGCGGAGCTGGACGACGCCGCGCGCCACGTGCTGAACGTGAAATATGATATGGGGCTGTTTAACGATCCGTACAGCCATCTGGGAGCCAAAGAATCTGACCCACAGGACACCAACGCAGAAAGCCGTTTGCATCGCAAAGAGGCGCGTGAAGTGGCACGCGAAAGCCTGGTGCTGCTGAAAAACCGTCTGGAAACGTTGCCGCTGAAAAAATCCGCCACCGTGGCGGTTGTCGGTCCGCTGGCCGACAGCAAGCGTGATGTGATGGGCAGTTGGTCCGCCGCTGGTGTTGCCGATCAGTCGGTAACGGTACTGACGGGGATTAAAAATGCCGTCGGCGATCAGGGCAAAGTGCTGTACGCCAAAGGGGCGAATATCACCAACGATAAAGGCATTGTCGATTTCCTCAACCTGTATGAAGAAGCGGTGAAGGTTGACCCGCGTTCGCCGCAGGCGATGATCGATGAAGCCGTTAACGCCGCGAAGCAATCAGATGTGGTTGTCGCGGTAGTCGGTGAAGCGCAGGGCATGGCGCATGAAGCCTCCAGCCGCACCGATATCACCATTCCGCAAAGTCAGCGTGACCTGATTGCTGCGCTGAAAGCCACGGGTAAACCTCTGGTTCTGGTGTTGATGAACGGTCGTCCGCTGGCGCTGGTTAAGGAAGATCAACAAGCCGATGCGATCCTCGAAACCTGGTTTGCCGGGACGGAAGGCGGTAACGCCATCGCCGATGTGCTGTTTGGTGATTACAATCCGTCAGGCAAGCTGCCGATGTCTTTCCCGCGCTCTGTTGGACAGATCCCGGTCTATTACAGCCATCTCAATACCGGTCGTCCGTATAACGCCGATAAGCCGAACAAGTACACGTCGCGCTACTTTGATGAAGCCAATGGTCCGTTGTATCCCTTTGGTTATGGCCTGAGCTACACCACGTTTACGGTTTCTGATGTGAAGCTCTCTTCTCCGACGATGAAGCGTGACGGAACCGTGACGGCCAGCGTGCAGGTGACCAACACCGGCAAGCGCGAAGGTGCAACGGTGATTCAGATGTATTTACAGGATGTGACCGCCTCCATGAGTCGTCCGGTAAAACAGCTGAAAGGTTTTGAAAAAGTGAATCTTAAGCCAGGTGAAACCCAGACCGTCAGCTTCCCGATTGATATTGAAGCGCTCAAATTCTGGAATCAGCAGATGAAATACGATGCAGAGCCTGGCAAGTTTAACGTCTTTATCGGTGTGGATTCCGCCAGAGTGAAGCAGGGCGAATTCGAACTGCTTTAATTGACGAGTAAATTCATGCAGCAGGCCTGATGGCGCAATGCTTATCAGGCCGACTAAATCGTATCATCCGGCAAATTCACATTGGGTTTGCCGGATTTTTTTTATTTTATTATCGCCTTACCGCTAATAACTCTCAGCGTTACCACCCAATAGCCAGGTTAAGGCTTGATTTTTCGACTATGCTTTTTCCTCAAGTCTCTGAAAAGGGCCGCAAAAGGATGAGGAGTACAGCATGATAATCTCAAAAGTATCGGTGGGTTCGCTGGCGCTGTTAGCCGCGATAAGCCTGCCCTTACAGGCCGCGTCACCCGTCACGGTCGGTTCAAAAATCGATACCGAAGGGGCGCTGCTCGGCAACATTATTTTGCAGGTGCTCGAAAGCCATGGCGTGAAAACCGTCAATAAAGTACAGCTGGGTACCACCCCAGTGGTGCGTGGGGCAATCACCTCCGGTGAGCTGGATATTTATCCGGAATATACCGGTAATGGCGCATTCTTTTTTAAAGATGAAAATGATCCCGCGTGGAAAAATGCGCAGGCCGGATTCGAGAAAGTGAAAAAGCTGGACGCAGAGCAAAATAAGCTGGTCTGGCTAACGCCTGCTCCTGCCAACAATACCTGGACCATTGCAGTACGCCAGGATATCGCGCAAAAGAACAAGCTTGAGTCCCTTGCTGATTTAGGCCGTTACCTGAAAGACGGGGGAACGTTCAAACTTGCCGCCTCTGCTGAATTTATTGAGCGGGCTGACGCGCTGCCTGCGTTTGAAAAAGCCTATGATTTCAAACTGAATCAAAACCAGCTGTTGTCGCTGGCAGGAGGGGATACCGCGGTGACGATTAAAGCGGCGGCGCAGCAGACTTCTGGCGTCAATGCGGCGATGGCTTATGGCACCGATGGCCCGGTTGCGGCGCTCGGTCTGCAAACTTTAAGCGATCCAAAAGGTGTCCAGCCCATTTATGCGCCAGCACCCGTTGTGCGTGAATCGGTGCTGAAAGACTACCCGCAAATGGGAGAATGGCTACAACCGGTTTTTGCCAGCCTGGATGAAAAAACGTTGCAGAAGCTGAATGCCAGTATTGCCGTGGAGGGGCTGGATGCGAAAAAAGTTGCAGCAGACTACCTGAAGCAAAAAGGATGGGTGAAGTAACGGAGTTTGCAGCAGGTGGGTGTTTTGTCAAAGATTTCAGTTAATCGGGTGCTGTTGTTACTGGTACTTCTTACCTTCGCGGCGGCAGCGCTGCCTTTCATTAGCTATGCGCCTAATCGCCTGGTCTCTGGTGAGGGGCGCCAACTCTGGGATATCCGGCCCGACATGGCGTGGGGATTGGCAGTAGCCTGTTTGCTGCTGTTTCTTCTGTGCTTTGTACCGGGAAAGCCCGGCAATATATTGACGCTTGTTATTAGCCAGTTGCTGGTTATAGCAGCGCTGGTAACCGCAGGAACAACGGCAACGTATCTGGCCCAGACGGGAAGTCCACTGGCCAGAACCAGCCTGGGCAGCGGGTTCTGGTTGGGGCTAGGACTGATGCTGCTGGCCGCCAGTGACGCCATTCGTCGCATCACCGAACAGGCGTCATGGCGCTGGCTGTTGCACGCGCAAATGTTTATTTTTCCGCTGGTGCTTTTGTTCTCCGGCACGTTTAACGATCTTTCCCTTCTTAAAGAGTATGCCAACCGCCAGGATGTTTTTAACGACGCCCTGGCACAACATCTGACAATTCTGTTCGCTACCGTGGTGCCCGCACTCGTGATTGGCGTACCACTGGGCATCTGGTGTGCTTTCTCTGTCGCCCGTCAGGGACCGGTTTTTGCAGTACTGAATATCATCCAAACCATCCCCTCCGTCGCGCTGTTTGGCCTGTTGATTGCGCCCCTTGCCGGGCTGGTGAAGCATTTTCCCTTGCTGGGTTCACTCGGCGTCGCCGGAACCGGCCTGACGCCTGCGCTTATTGCGTTGGTGCTGTATGCGCTGTTACCGCTGGTGCGCGGCGTAGTAGCTGGATTGCATCAGGTTCCACGCGATGTGCTGGAAAGCGCCCGAGCGATGGGGATGAGCACTTTCCAGCGATTTGTCTCGGTGCAGTTTCCACTGGCGCTGCCGGTCTTCTTGCGCAGTTTGCGGGTGGTGATGGTGCAAACGGTGGGAATGGCGGTAATCGCTGCGCTGATTGGCGCAGGGGGATTTGGCGCGCTGGTCTTTCAGGGATTGCTCAGTAGCGCCGTCGATTTAGTGTTGCTGGGCGTGATCCCGGTTGTGGTACTGGCGGTATTGATTGATGCGCTGTTTGATTTAGGGCTCGCGCTGTTGAAGGTAACAAACAATGATTGAATTTCGCCATGTCAGTAAAACCTATGGTCAGCAAACAGCCGTTGACGAACTTAATCTGCGGTTGGGGGAGGGCAGCTTTTCGGTGTTAATTGGCACGTCAGGTTCCGGGAAATCCACCACGCTGAAAATGATCAATCGGCTGGTTGAACATGACAGCGGACAGATTCGCTTTGCCGGGGAAGAAATCCGCAGCCTGCCGGTGCTGGAGTTAAGGCGGCGCATGGGATACGCGATTCAGTCTATTGGCTTGTTTCCCCACTGGACCGTCGCGCAGAACATCGCCACGGTGCCGCAGCTACAAAAGTGGTCGCGTTCACGTATTGATGACCGAACAGACGAACTGATGGCGCTGCTGGGTCTTGAGGAAAGTTTGCGCCATCGTTATCCGCATCAGCTGTCTGGCGGGCAACAGCAGCGGGTCGGCGTGGCGCGTGCCTTGGCGGCAGATCCGCAGGTACTGCTGATGGATGAGCCTTTTGGCGCGCTGGATCCGGTCACCCGCGGTGCGCTGCAGCAGGAGATGACGCGTATTCATCGTCTGCTCGGGCGTACCATTGTGCTGGTGACGCATGATATCGACGAGGCGCTAAGGCTGGCGGAGCATCTGGTTCTGATGGATGCAGGAAAGGTAGTACAGCAAGGCACGCCGCTGTCGATGCTGACTGCACCGGCGAACGAATTCGTGCAAACATTCTTTGGCCGTAGTGAACTGGGCGTACGTCTGTTGTCGCTTCGCACGGTAGGGGATTTTATCCGTCGCGGTGAACACACCGCCGGTGAACCGTTGGTAGATGAAATGACGCTGCGTGATGCGTTGTCGGTGTTCGTAGCGCGCGGTTGCGACGTCTTGCCGGTCGTGACCCCGCAGGGGGTGTCCTGCGGGACGCTTCATTTTCGTGATTTGCTTTCGGAGATGCCGACCCGTGAAACGTCTTGCTGATCCGTTGTTATGGCTTATTGTCCTGTTTCTGGTCCTGTTAGTTGGGTTGCCTCATAGTCAGGCCTTGTTCAGTGCGCTATTTCCGGCGCTACCGCGTCCCGTGTATCAGCAGGAAAGTTTCACGGCGCTGGCTTTGAGCCATTTTGGCCTGGTGGGGATTTCAAGTCTGATTGCCGTACTTATTGGCACCGGGGCCGGTATAGCTGTAACCCGGTCCTGGGGTGCGGAATTCAGGCCGATGGTGGAAACCATCGCCGCCGTGGGACAGACCTTTCCGCCAGTTGCTGTGCTGGCGATCGCCGTACCGGTGATGGGATTTGGTCCTGAACCGGCAATTATCGCGTTGATCCTGTATGGCGTATTACCGATCTTGCAGGCAACGCTGGCGGGACTCGGCGGAATTTCACCCAGCGTGATGGATATTGCCAGCGGAATGGGCATGAGTCAGGGGCAGCGGCTGCGTAAAGTCGAGTTGCCGCTGGCGGCCCCGGTGATTCTGGCCGGGATTCGCACGTCGGTGATTATTAATATCGGCACCGCAACCATCGCCTCAACCGTTGGGGCGAACACGCTGGGTACGCCGATTATTATCGGGCTGAGTGGGTTCAATACCGCCTATGTGATTCAGGGGGCGCTGCTGGTCGCGCTGGCGGCGGTAATTGTTGACCGCGGGTTTGAGAAATTAGCGAGACATCTTACCCGGCACGTAAAATAAAGGTATAGCCTGCCAGCATGACACCGCCGATACCGCCGATGGCCATCAGCAGGAAGAGGGTAATGACACCGATTTTAGCTGCGCTCATTATGCACTCCTTATGTGAATTCAAGGATTGTACACGTTTGTTAATAGAATATTAAGAGCCTATCTCAGTAGGTGTTATTGGCGCAGACAGTTTGAACACGGCCAGCGCGGAAGAACCGGAGCGTACACGTAGTACGTGAGGATTATTCGCTACGCTCACCCTCCGGGCCGCCCTAAAGGGCGTTCAAAACTCTCTGAGTGTTGTCTGAGCACTGCCCTGGTTCGAAATGGCAAGCAAAATAGCCCTAATGGGATAGGCTCTAAATACCGAGTGGATAAATATCGTGACCTAACGCGCGCCATTCATTCAGCTGTTGCTGCTGAGCGGACGTTTGGTTTTCGCCGCACCAGACAAGCAAGGTGCGACCTTCAAACAGCTCCGGTCGCAGTTGGTTCAGCGAATGGGCAAGGACGTCAATGCGCCATCCCTGCTGGCTGGCGACCCAACCTTCCAGCCATAAGCGGGTCGTATCCTGAATGTTCCAGCCAACCACCAGAGCATCTTTCCCCTGTTTCTTACGTGCTGAGGCCAGACAAATCGCGATGTAGTTGATCAGTACGCCGTCGAGGATCCCCAGTAACGCCTGCAGGATCGGCTGTTGGCATTGCAGACGTCGGCGTAACGGAATGAACAAATGGGTGTTGAGCGTTTGTGCGGGATAATCCTGGCCACGCTCTTTGATCCATAGTCTGAGGCTATGCAGATTATTACTTTGCAAATAGCTCAACAGCGTCTCTTGTTGTTCACGCCAACCGTTATGCACATCAATGCTCTCATTGCTGAGCAACATTTTAACCTTACTTACCTGGACACCGTTGTTTATCCAGCGTTTTATCTCGCGGATCCGGTCAATATCCGCATCGTTAAACAGGCGATGCCCGCCGTCTGTCCGCTGCGGTTTAAGTAATCCGTAACGCCTCTGCCACGCGCGTAAAGTGACAGGGTTGATATCACAAAGCAAAGCCACTTCACCTATTGTGTAAAGCGCCATCGTCGTCTCACTCTTGCTCGCGAGGTCCCAGTTTTACTTTAGACGCTCTTTTGCGAACCAGGTAGTTTTGTCTGTTTTTTGATCTATGAATGGGTGAATTTGTAACCATGCTCGCGCTTTCGAGTGATCGTTCTCACAAATTCGTCTTTTTTTGCAACACTTCAAAGAAAGTTACACGCAGCCCATGTATGTTACGCGCTTTTAAGTGATGTGTGGTTGGCGGGTATGTACGAGTTTAATCTGGTGTTGCTGCTGCTTCAGCAGATGTGTGTGTTCCTCGTTATCGCGTGGCTCATGAGCAAAACGCGTTTGTTTATCCCGCTGATGCAGGTGACTATCCGACTCCCGCATAAACTGCTTTGCTATGTTACTTTTTCCATTTTCTGCATTTTAGGCACCTATTTCGGGCTGCATATCGATGACTCTATTGCTAATACTCGCGCTATTGGCGCGGTGATGGGCGGGCTGCTTGGCGGCCCGGTGGTCGGTGGCTTAGTTGGTCTTACCGGCGGTTTGCATCGTTATTCTATGGGTGGGATGACAGCGCTTAGCTGCATGATCTCGACCATTGTGGAAGGGTTGCTCGGCGGGCTGGTGCACAGCGTGCTCACCCGTCGTGGTCGTACCGATAAAGTCTTTAGTCCGCTGACTGCGGGGGCGATTACCTTTGTCGCCGAACTGGTGCAGATGCTGATCATCTTATTAATTGCCCGTCCGTTTGACGATGCGTTTCGGTTGGTCAGCAATATTGCCGCACCTATGATGGTAACCAATACCGTGGGCGCCGCCTTGTTTATGCGTATTTTGCTCGATAAACGGGCGATGTTTGAAAAATATACCTCCGCTTTTTCCGCCACAGCACTCAAAGTTGCCGCCTCAACGGAAGGTATTTTACGCCAGGGGTTCAACGAGGTTAACAGCATGAAGGTTGCTCAGGTGCTGTATGAAGAGCTGGATATCGGTGCGGTGGCGATTACCGATCGTGAGAAACTGCTGGCATTTACCGGTATTGGCGACGATCACCATCTACCCGGAAAACCTATTTCATCGTCATATACCCAACGCGCGATTGAAACCGGAGAGGTGGTGTATGCCGATGGGAATGAAGTTCCTTACCGTTGCTCTTTGCACCCGCAATGCAAATTAGGCTCGACGCTGGTGATCCCTCTGCGAGGTGAAAACCAGCGGGTAATGGGGACCATCAAACTGTATGAAGCCAAAAACCGCCTCTTTAGTTCGATCAACCGTACGCTGGGGGAAGGGATCGCCCAACTGCTTTCGGCACAGATTCTGGCCGGGCAGTATGAGCGGCAAAAAGCGATGCTCACGCAGTCGGAAATAAAACTCCTGCACGCCCAGGTCAATCCCCATTTTCTGTTTAATGCACTTAACACCATCAAAGCTGTGATCCGACGCGATAGCGAGCAGGCCAGCCAACTGGTGCAGTATCTGTCGACGTTCTTTCGTAAAAATTTAAAACGCCCGTCGGAAATTGTGACGCTGGCCGATGAAATTGAACACGTTAATGCTTATCTGCAAATTGAAAAGGCACGATTCCAGTCGCGTCTTCAGGTGACCTTGACGGTGCCAGAAGAACTTTCGCATCAGCAATTACCCGCCTTTACTCTGCAGCCCATCGTGGAGAATGCCATCAAACACGGCACTTCTCAGTTACTGGATACCGGTGAAGTATCGATTACCGCCCGTCGCGAAGGGCAATATCTGATGCTGGATATTGAAGACAATGCTGGGCTGTATCAGCCAACCTCAGAAGCCAGTGGACTGGGTATGAATCTGGTCGATAAACGACTGCGCGAGCGGTTTGGCGATGATTTTGGCATCAGCGTAGCGTGTGAACCTGACCGCTTTACCCGAATCACTTTACGACTTCCTCTGGAGGAACTGGCATGATCAAAGTGCTGATTGTCGATGACGAACCGTTAGCCCGGGAGAATCTGCGGATCCTGTTGCAAGAGCAAAGCGACATCGAGATTGTCGGTGAATGTTCGAATGCGGTGGAAGCCATTGGCGCGGTGCATAAATTGCGTCCGGATGTTCTGTTCCTTGATATTCAGATGCCGCGAATCAGCGGCCTGGAAATGGTTGGTATGCTTGATCCTGAGCATCGTCCATACATTGTTTTTCTGACCGCCTTTGATGAGTATGCGGTGAAAGCCTTCGAAGAACATGCGTTTGATTATCTGCTCAAGCCGATTGAAGAAACACGGCTGGAAAAAACGCTGATCCGTTTGCGTCAGGAGCGCACCAAGCAGGATGTATCACTGCTACCAGAAAATCAGCAGGCACTGAAGTTTATTCCGTGCAGCGGCCATAGTCGGATTTATTTGCTGCAAATGGATGATGTGGCGTTTATCAGCAGTCGCATGAGTGGTGTGTATGTGACGAGCAGCGATGGTAAAGAAGGCTTCACTGAGTTGACGCTCAGGACGCTGGAGAGCCGTACTCCTCTGCTGCGTTGTCATCGGCAATATCTGGTGAATATGGCGCAATTGCAGGAGATCCGTCTGGAAGACAACGGTCAGGCGGAACTGATTTTGCGTAACGGACTGACCGTTCCGGTGAGTCGTCGTTATCTTAAAAGTCTAAAAGAGGCGATTGGACTGTAAAACTGATACACTGCGCGCCATTGCATCACCGACAGTTGAAGGCTCTATGCTAAGTAACGATATTCTTCGTAGCCTGCGCTACACCCTAAAAGCGAACAATAACGACATGGTGCGTATTCTTGCGCTTGCTGACATGGAATCCACCTCCGCAGGTTTCGATACCTGGATGACAAAAGAAGATGAAGCAGGGTTTGTTCGTTGCCCGGATATCATTCTCTCCGGTTTTTTAAACGGCCTGATTTATCATCTGCGTGGTAAAGATGATTCTGCACCGGAACTGGCGCTGGAGCGTCGTGTTAATAACAATACGGTGCTGAAAAAGCTGCGTATCGCTTTTTCGCTGAAAACCGACGATATTCTGGCTATTATGACCGAGCAGAAATTCCGTGTGTCGATGCCGGAAATTACCGCCATGATGCGTGCACCTGATCATAAGAACTATCGCGAATGCGGCGATCAGTTCCTGCGTTATTTTCTGCGTGGTTTGACATCACGGGTACATAACGCGAAGCCATAAAGAAAAAATGGGCGACGCCGATTAACATCGGGTCGCCGATGGTTTACTTCACTTCTTTAAAACCCGCCGATTCCATTACCGTTTGCATTTGCTTCATGCTGATGTTTTTATCGGCGTTTTCAGATAGCTTCATCCCTGAAATAGCCTGCAACGCTTTTATATCAACTTTTTCCATATCGATAGTGACATTTTCTTGCGCGTAGGTATCTGAATAGGTGAGTTTTTCTTCTATGCCAGTAATGTTTTGATATTTGGCGCTTAATGCGTCGAATACTTTTGCTGCCTCCTCTTTATTGCTGGCACCGACTGACGCATAGCTAATTTTACTTTCGGAGATTTGCTTCAGGACTTTATCACCTTTATAGGTGTAAGAGACGGTGATATCAGAACCATTAAGGTTGGCATTGAATGTTTTTGTCTCTTCTTTATCACCACATCCCGCCAGGGAAAAAACCACAATCGATGCCACGGCGAGAAAAAATAATTTTTGTAACGCTTTCATGTAAAACTCCATTTCATGAATATCGGATGTTAAATAATAACGTCCACGAATCTGGTGAGCTCAGACTACCTTGATACCAGAGCAGTATAGAATAAATCTAATATTAACAACGAAGCAGTCCGAAAATGGAGCAGGGGTTGAGATTAGAGGAAGCACTTGCGTAGCAAAAAAAAGCGCTGCAGTTGCAGCGCTTGAGATGTTTGATTTACTTCACCTGTTGGCCTGGTTTTGCACCTTCATCCGGGCTTAACAGGAAGATATCTTTCCCGCCAGGACCTGCGGCCATCACCATCCCTTCGGAAATGCCGAAGCGCATCTTACGAGGAGCCAGGTTGGCAACCATAATGGTCTGGCGGCCAATCAGGACCTGCGGATCTGGATACGCAGAACGAATACCAGAGAAGACGTTACGTTTCTCACCACCGAGATCCAGCGTCAGACGCAGCAGTTTGTCGGAACCTTCCACGAACTCGGCGTTTTCAATCAGCGCTACGCGCAGGTCAACTTTGGCGAAATCGTCAAAGGTGATGGTTTCCTGAATCGGGTCATCAGCCAGCGGGCCGGTAACCGGTGCAGCTGCTGCTTTCACTTCTTCTTTCGACGCTTCAACCAGCGCTTCAACTTGTTTCATGTCGATACGATTGTAGAGCGCTTTAAAGGTGTTGACCTTGTGGCCGAGCAGTGGCTGCTCAATGGCATCCCAGCTCAGTTCGCTGTTCAGGAAAGCTTCAACACGTTCAGCAAGCGTTGGCAGAACCGGTTTCAGGTAGGTCATCAGCACGCGGAACAGGTTGATACCCATAGAGCAGATCGCCTGCAGGTCGGCATCGCGGCCTTCCTGTTTGGCCACGACCCACGGTGCCTGTTCGTCAACGTAGCGGTTTGCCACGTCGGCCAGCGCCATGATTTCACGGATCGCTTTACCAAATTCGCGGCTTTCCCATGCTTCGCCAATCACCGCTGCGGCGTCGGTGAAGGTTTTATACAGCGCCGGGTCGGCCAGCTCAGCCGCCAGAACGCCGTCAAAACGCTTAGCAATAAAGCCGGCGTTACGGGATGCCAGGTTGACTACTTTGTTGACGATATCGGCGTTAACGCGCTGGACAAAGTCTTCCAGGTTTAGGTCGATGTCATCAATACGTGAAGAAAGCTTCGCGGTGTAGTAGTAGCGCAGGCTGTCGGCATCGAAGTGCTTCAGCCAGGTGCTGGCCTTAATGAAGGTGCCGCGAGATTTGGACATCTTCGCGCCGTTCACCGTCACATAACCGTGTACAAACAGGTTGGTCGGCTTACGGAAGTTGCTGCCTTCCAGCATGGCAGGCCAGAACAGGCTGTGGAAGTAAACGATATCTTTACCGATGAAGTGATATAGCTCGGCGTCGGAATCTTTCTTCCAGTATTCGTCAAAACTGGTGGTGTCACCGCGCTTATCGCACAGGTTTTTGAATGAACCCATATAGCCAATTGGCGCGTCCAGCCAGACATAGAAGTACTTGCCAGGCGCATTCGGGATTTCAAAACCGAAGTACGGGGAATCGCGAGAGATATCCCACTGTTGCAGGCCGGATTCGAACCATTCCTGCATTTTGTTGGCGACCTGCTCCTGTAACGCGCCGCTGCGTGTCCACGCCTGCAGCATTTCGCTGAATGACGGCAGATCAAAGAAGAAGTGTTCGGAGTCACGCATCACCGGCGTTGCGCCAGACACGACGGATTTCGGCTCGATAAGTTCGGTCGGGCTGTAGGTTGCGCCGCAGACTTCACAGTTATCGCCGTACTGATCCGGAGACTTACATTTCGGGCAGGTGCCTTTAACGAAACGGTCCGGCAGGAACATGCCTTTTTCCGGATCGTAAAGCTGGGAGATTGTGCGGTTCTTAATAAAACCGTTCTCCTTCAGGCGAGTATAAATCAGCTCAGACAACTCACGGTTCTCTTCGCTGTGCGTCGAGTGGTAGTTGTCGTAGCTGATGTCAAAACCTGCAAAATCAGTCTGATGCTCCTGACTCATTTCACCGATCATCTGCTCTGGCGTGATCCCAAGCTGCTGTGCTTTCAGCATGATTGGCGTACCGTGTGCGTCGTCCGCGCAGATGAAGTTAACCTGGTGGCCGCGCATTCGCTGGTAACGGACCCAGACATCAGCCTGGATGTGCTCCAGCATATGGCCGAGGTGGATTGAGCCGTTGGCGTACGGCAGCGCGCACGTTACCAGAATTTTCTTCGCGACTTGAGTCATAGTGGGCAATTACTTCTTTTGTAGTGAAAAGGGCTTTGATAGTACCAAAATGGTAATTACTGCGCCAAGCGATAAGGGCATTTATCCGTAAATGAATAATTGTTGCGGTTGGAGTAAACTACCTGGTGACTATTGTATATTCAGAACAACAAAAAGGAGTCGGGATGAACGCACAATCCCAGGCCAAATCACCAGAGACCCTGCGCGCCATGGTTGCCGGGACGCTGGCGAATTTTCAGCATTCAACCCTGAAGCATAATCTGACGACGCTTAAAGCGTTGCACCACGTCGCCTGGATGGATGACACGTTGCACGTTGAGCTGGTCATGCCGTTTGTCTGGCATAGCGCGTTTGAGGACTTAAAAGAGCAATGTAGCGCCGATCTGCTGCGTATTACCGGTGCGAAAGCGATCGACTGGAAACTGTCGCATAACATCGCGACGCTGAAACGCGTGAAAAACCAGCCGGGTATTAATGGTGTGAAAAACATCATCGCCGTCAGTTCAGGTAAGGGTGGTGTGGGTAAATCCTCTACCGCCGTGAACCTGGCGCTGGCGCTGGCTGCAGAAGGGGCGAAGGTGGGGATTCTGGACGCCGATATTTATGGTCCGTCTATCCCGACAATGCTTGGCGCGGAAAACCAGCGTCCAACCTCGCCAGATGGTACCCACATGGCACCGATCATGTCTCATGGTCTGGCAACGAATTCCATTGGTTATCTGGTCACTGACGATAACGCAATGGTATGGCGCGGCCCGATGGCCAGTAAAGCGCTGCTGCAGATGTTGCAGGAAACCTTATGGCCGGATCTTGATTATCTGGTACTGGATATGCCGCCGGGCACCGGTGACATCCAGCTGACGCTGGCGCAGAACATTCCGGTAACGGGCGCGGTTGTTGTCACTACGCCGCAGGACATCGCGCTGATCGATGCGAAAAAGGGCATCGTGATGTTCGAAAAAGTCGAAGTGCCGGTACTGGGTATTGTTGAGAATATGAGTATGCATATTTGCAGCAACTGCGGTCACCATGAACCGATCTTCGGTACCGGTGGGGCACAGAAGTTGGCGGAACAGTATCACACTCAACTGCTGGGACAGATGCCGCTGCATATTTCTCTGCGTGAGGACCTCGATCGTGGTACGCCGACGGTGATCAGCCGTCCTGATAGCGAATTTACTGCTATTTACCGCGACCTGGCAGGACGAGTGGCTGCACAGCTCTACTGGCAAGGAGAAGTTATTCCGGGCGAGATTGCCTTCCGCGCGGTGTAATTTATAGCGTTACAGATATTCACCGCATCAATGTATTATTGATGCGGTGAATATATTAAATTTAAAAATCTCACGATATTGTTCATTCTGCGTTTATAATTCATGCCTTTTTCCGAATAAATCACCTCAATGCATCATTATAATTGATCAAATCTATCTCATTAATCTACCATTTCAATTGGTTCAAACAGGGTGTTATGCCCATAATCTGCTGAACAGGTCCTCTGTATGCTATTTGATGCTAACCACAGGAATAACGATTAAAATGAAAAAAAGTTTACTGATGGGAATTATAGCTCTGACTTATGGAATGAGCGCCCCTACCTTTGCTTCCGATACTGCGACCTTAACAATCAGTGGGCGAGTCGTTGAACCAACCTGTAGTGCTGACGTCGTGAATAACAACGTTCAACAGAAATGCGGTCAATCTCTTCATCTTTCAAATGTTAGTCATGTGGATCCTGTTCCAGCGAAGGGCGTCGTGACCGAGATCGTTTCTGTACCAGGGGATTCTATGCGACAGATAGTGTTAAACCGTTACGATTAAACTAAGAATCTCAGTGTTTATATTAAGCACTCATCATTTATATGAATGATGAGTGCTTTTCTATTTCTCTAACAAATAAAAAACGACAATTAATAACGCTAATTTATTAAATATATAAATAGTGTTTATCTTCACTTATTTGTTGCAATTATATTGCAATTGGTAACTTGTTTTAAATCAACAAAACAACGTGTTCACATTGCGATAACGTTTTTGTTGTGCGAATTTAATTTCAAGAGATAACAACTCTTAATAAATAGAAATTACTTAATTAAGGAAGATACTATGAAACGTTCAATTATTTCTGCTGCTGTGCTGTCTTCTGTATTTATGAGTGCCGGGGCTTTTGCTGCTGGAGAAGAAGGGACGTTAACAATCGAAGGTACTATTATTAATAGTTCTTGCCATTTTGAAGACAACAAGAACTCAAGTGTTATCACATTGCCGGAAATTGATGCTTCACGTTTTTCTGGATTGTCTGCAGGTGCAGTTGTTGGTACTGAAGTGGCTAATGCAACACCAATGAAGATAATATGTCCAGCAGGTACAAAATTAAATACAATAAGAATTTCTAATGGGGAATTTACTACAGATGGTGTGCTTAAAAATACAAAAGAAGTAAACGGTGATATGGATGCTTCTAAGGGCGTTGGTGTTAAATTGAAATTAGGTACTAAATTGATTACTAATGATGAGGAAACTAATATCAGAGATATTCTTACCGCAACTAAAGATGATCCTTCAGGGGTGGAATATTCTCTGGATTTTTCAGCTCAGTACGCTAGGTTAAATGAAGCAACACCAGTTGTTGCAGGGGAAATATCATCGGTTTTAACTATTTCTGTTTCTGCAGAATAGATTTTTATGCCGGTGTATTCACCGGCAGTTTTTTAAAAGGACGAACGCAACATGAAATGGATTCTAAGCGCTTTATTAATCGCATCTGTGCAACCCGTCCATGCTGGCCTTGTGATTTATGGTACGCGTGTTATCTACCCGGCAGAAAAAAACGAAGTTCTGGTACAATTGATGAACCAGGGGGAACGATCTTCTCTGGTACAGTCGTGGATCGATGATGGCGATAGCTCGTTGCCACCGGAAAAAATTCACGTACCTTTTATGCTCACCCCCCCGGTGGCAAAAATTGCCAGGGATTCTGGCCAGCAGTTAAAAATAAAAAAATTACCAAATATGCTGCCCAATAACAAAGAGAGCCTTTTTTATCTCAATGTGCTGGATATTCCACCAAACAATCCAGACAGCACCGGTAAAAATGTATTGAAATTTGCAATGCAGAATCGAATTAAATTATTCTATCGGCCTAAAGGAATAGCGCCAGTTAATAAAAACACATTTCAAAAACTGTCTATGCAACGTAGTGGTAGCATTTACTCCATTAAGAATGATGCCGCTAATTGGATCACGGTGACAGAAGTTAAAGTTAATAATGTCAAGATCAACAACGGAAGTATTATGCTTGCACCGCTCTCCAGTGCAAATGTGGCATTAAAAAGTGCTAATGCCAATCAGTATAAAATAACCATTATTGACGATCACGGTAATTATATTAGCGATAACGTCAGCTTAAAATAACAGGAGCTGGTTATGTTAAGGATGACTCCGATTGCTTCGGCGGTATTACTGTTGCTACTCGGCATTGATGTCCATGCCGCAGAGGAAACGTTTGACACTCACTTTATGATGGGTGGCATGAAAGGCGAGAAAGTTTCTGATTTTCGCCTCGACGATAATCAACCCCTGCCAGGCCAATATGATATTGATATCTACGTCAATAAACAGTGGCGTGGTAAGTATGAAATTACGGTTAAGGATAATCCGGATGACACCTGTCTATCCCGCGATGCATTAACGCGTCTGGGGATAAATATACAAGCATTGGACAAGCAGAATGAATGCCCAACCCTAAAGCAGGTGGTGCAAGGGGGCAGTTATGCCTGGAATATCGGCACGTTTCGTCTGGATCTCAGCGTTCCGCAGGCGTTTGTCGATGAACTTGAGCAAGGGTATGTTCCTCCTGAGAATTGGGATCGTGGCATCAATGCTTTCTATACTTCCTATTATGCCAGTCAGTATTACAGCGACTATAAGGATTCTGGTAACAGCAAAAGTACCTATGCGCGTTTTACCAGTGGGTTAAACCTGCTGGGCTGGCAGCTGCATTCTGATGCCAGCTATAACAAAACCGATGACAGCAGCGGGGAGTGGAAAAGCAACACCCTGTATCTGGAACGCGGCATCCCGCAAATTTTGGGCACTCTGCGTGCCGGGGATATGTATACCTCATCAGATATTTTTGATGCTGTGCGCTTTCGTGGCGTACGGTTGTATCGCGATATGCAGATGCTGCCAAACTCAAAGCAGAATTTTACGCCGCTGGTTCAGGGGATTGCGCAAAGCAATGCGTTGGTCACCATCGAACAGAACGGCTTTGTGGTTTACCAGAAAGAGGTTCCGCCTGGCCCGTTCTCAATTGCTGATTTGCAGTTGGCTGGTGGCGGTGCGGATCTTGACGTCAGTATCAAAGAGGCGGACGGATCGGTAACAACCTATCTGGTGCCCTATGCTGCGGTGCCCAATATGTTGCAGCCGGGTGTCTCAAAATATGATTTTGCCGCCGGGCGTAGCCATATCGAAGGCGCCAGTAACCAGACCGACTTTGCACAGATGAGCTATCAGTACGGGCTGAATAATCTGTTAACGCTGTACGGCGGTACCATGCTGGCGGATAACTACAATGCGTTTACGTTGGGTACCGGCTGGAATACGCGTATTGGCGCGATTTCCGTTGATGCAACACAGTCCCACAGTAAGCAGGATAGCGGTGATGTGTTTGACGGGCAGAGCTACCAGATTGCCTATAACAAGTATTTGACGCAAACCGCCACCCGTTTTGGCTTAGCGGCGTATCGCTACTCTTCAAAAGACTATCGCACGTTTAACGATCATGTCTGGGCCAATAACAAAAATAGCTACCGTCGTGATGAAAACGATGTGTATGACATTGCAGATTATTATCAGAATGATTTTGGTCGTAAGAACAGTTTTTCGGCCAACGTCAGCCAGTCTCTGCCGCAAGGCTGGGGTTCATTCTCGCTCAGTACGCTGTGGCGAGATTACTGGGGGCGTAGCGGTAGCAGCAAAGATTATCAACTGAGTTATTCCAATAGCTGGCAACGGATTAGCTATACCTTTTCAGCTAGTCAGACTTACGATGAAGATCATCACGAAGATAAACGTTTTAACATCTTTATCTCCATTCCGTTTGACTGGGGAGATGATATTAGCGCTCCGCGCAGACATTTGTATGTGTCTAACTCAACGACTTTTGATGATGATGGTTTTGCGTCTAACAATACCGGGCTTTCCGGTACCGCAGGCAGTCGCGATCAGTTTAACTATGGGGTGAATCTCAGTCATCAACGGCAGGACAGCGAGACAACAGCGGGCGGCAATCTGACGTGGAATGCGCCAGTTGCTACGCTTAACGGCAGCTACAGCCAGTCGTCTAAATATACGCAAGCTGGCGGCAGCATTTCGGGTGGCCTTGTGGCCTGGTCTGGTGGCGTGAATTTAGCCAACCGACTGTCGGAAACGTTTGCCGTGATGCATGCGCCGGGTCTGGAAGGAGCGTATGTGAACGGGCAGAAATACCGTACCACCAACCGTAATGGCGTGGTGGTCTACGACGGTTTAACGCCGTATCGTGAAAACCACCTGACGCTGGATGTGTCTAACACCAATAGTGAAACCGACCTGCAAGGCAACCGCCGCAGCGCCGCCCCGTACCGCGGAGCGGTAGTGCTGACAAGGTTTGATACCGACCAACGCAAACCCTGGTATATCCGGGCGTTGCGTCCTGATGGTTCACCGCTGACGTTTGGTTACGAAGTAGAGGATATTCATGGACACAATATCGGTGTGGTAGGTCAGGGAAGCCAGCTCTTTATTCGTACCGACAGTGCGCCGCCGGAAATTAAAGTCGCAGTGGATAAACAACAGGGACTTTCATGCTCAATCTCCTTTGGTAAAACGATTGATGAAAGTAAAATTTATATTTGTCGGTGAGGAGGAGATATGAGATTTATCCTGGGATTAATTTTGGTTATGATGTCAAGTTCAGTATTCTGCAATTGTTTTCCGGTTTCATTTAAATTTTTGGATTTTAATCCAAGTACTACTGGTGCAACAGCTGAAAGTGACGTGATTGAGTTGGATTTGAATGATGCCTCTCTTAATTCATTTCAATCAACAGAAGACATTCCTCTTAATTTTACGGGAGGAAATAGTACCTATCATTGTGATTTTGGAATGTCTAACCCAGGCTCACTTTATAAGTTAACAGCCAGAAGTCAAGAATCTGGCACCTCTGAATACTATCAGATATTAACAACTGGAAATAATGATGGTGTATATGTTGAAGTTCAGCTGTCTGTTAATAGTTTACTCGGTTCTTATAGCGTTGAGAATAGTCTTTATGGTTTTGCTCGTTATTATTTTAATTTCCCAAGAGATGATCTTAATTCTAAGGTAACCTATGCAATTAAATACAGATTAACGAAAAATAAACCTGTTTCATCTGAAACAAAAAACATAGGGGATACAGTGACTCTTAAAGATCATGTGCGTTTTAATGAAAGTCCTGGATCGAATTCTTATAATTTAAAACAAAATATAAGAGTTAAGTTTAATTACACTCCAACCACATGTTCTTTTAATGATACTACCGTTAAAGTTAGCAGCATAAGTTACGGAGATGTAAGTAAAGGGCTTGCGCATGATGCTGATGCCGAAGTAAAAATTGATTGTGACCAAACTGTGGCCTATGCCACAAGATCTGTTCATTACAGATTCGTTTCTGATAATGCTGTAGGTAATGTTTTGCCTAATGAATATACGAATAGTGATAGCGCGGGAAATATTGGCTTTGAGTTAATAAAAGATGGTTCTGTAGTGAATTTAAGCAATAACCGTTATGGTCTGATAGCATGGGGAGATTTAAAAGAAAACGTGGCCAGAAATACGATTATACCGCTGAAATATAAATATACTCCTTATGGAAATAAGATATTTAAAGCCGGGCAGGTACTAAGCCGTGTAAAAATTGTTATCGATTATGATTGATCATGCTATGGTATTTTACGCACTCCCTCATCAGAGCGAGTGCGTGTTTTTTCACCGATGATAAAAAATCTCGCCGTCGTAGGCTTTAATGATCTTAGCATCAGCATCATTGACCAGCACATATGCGCCGCCCATGTAGGTCCAGTGGGTGCCTGCCGTCGGTGCGGGCAGGTTGCGCAGATTCCACTGTTTAATGGTGTATTCTTCGGTGAGATACAGTGGTGGAACCTTGTCACCGGGTTTGAAATGGGTGAAGTCAGCAATAAAGCTGCTCAGTTCATACTTATCGATACCGGTGGGGGCAGCTGTTGCAGCTGGTGCGGCCCAGACGACGCTGCTTGCAAGCAGAAGTGCACCCAGCAACATTTTATTCTTCATACCCATCCTCTCTACCTCTTCGGGTCATCAAAATCAGTCATGTATCATTCCTGGCATACCGGATGTCTGACAAGCACTATTTTGTGATCACTCCAGTCATTTCGTAAAAAGTGTAAATGAAAGTACAGAATTGCAGCAACCTTGACCAGTAGTTTCACTGCGGGAGTGGGGAGTGCGCCAATTTACATCGTTAAGCACAGGCAGTATCCTGTTACTGAAACCAGCGTATTACGTTTGTGTTTCAACGACTCGGGGTGCCCTTCTGGTGAAGGCTGAGAAATACCCGTACCACCTGATCTGGATAATGCCAGCGTAGGGAAGTCTGACACTGCTCGTGTCCCTTCTTCGCGCGGGCAGGAGCTGAACCATGCAGCCTGACCTGCACAGCCGCGCGCTCGCGGCTCACACTTTGCACCAATTTAGAACCTTATCCCCGCTCACACACTGTATGACCAATGAGGTCGTGCAAAGCTTTACTGCCAATACATTACTGGCGCTGGGCGCATCGCCTGCGATGGTGATCGAGCCTGAGGAAGCCAGCCAATTCGCCGCTATTGCCAGTGCATTGCTGGTTAATGTCGGCACCTTAACTCGGGAACGGGCCGCGGCGATGCGTGCCGCAGTTAAGCAGGCTCATCATGCTAAAACCCCGTGGACGCTCGATCCCGTTGCCGTAGGTGCGCTTGAGTTTCGCCGTCACTTCTGCCTGGAATTATTGTCACTACAGCCTGCTGCTATTCGTGGCAACGCTTCGGAAATACTTGCTCTGGCCGGCATGAACGGTGGTGGACGCGGCGTGGATACAACCGATACGGCTGTTGCTGCGCTTCCGGCAGCGCAGGCGCTGGCTCGTCAGATTGGGACCATTGTCGTGGTTACCGGCGAAGTGGATTACGTCACCGATGGTCAGCGTACCGTCCGCGTTGACGGCGGTGACCCGTTGATGACTCGCGTGGTGGGCACTGGATGCGCTCTTTCAGCGGTTGTTGCGGCCAGTTGTGCCTTGCGTGGTGACCGACTTGATAACGTCTCCTCCGCCTGTAGTTGGATGAAACAGGCCGGGCAAATAGCCACCGAGCAATCAAACGGACCGGGTAGCTTTGTCCCGGCATTTCTCGACGCCCTCTATAACCTGAACGCCCAGGAGCAAGCATGAAACGGATTAACGCATTAACGATCGCCGGAACCGACCCAAGCGGTGGCGCGGGTATTCAGGCTGATTTAAAAACCTTCTCGGCGCTGGGCGCTTACGGCTGTTCGGTTATCACGGCGTTGGTGGCGCAAAATACGCGCGGGGTGCAGTCGGTGTATCGTATTGAACCTGATTTTGTCGCCGCGCAGCTGGATTCGGTGTTGAGTGATGTGCGTATTGATACGACTAAGATCGGTATGTTGGCGGAGACGGACATTGTCGAAGCTGTCGCCGAACGTTTACGTCGCCATCGGGTACAAAATGTGGTGCTGGACACGGTGATGTTGGCGAAAAGCGGCGATCCGTTGCTGTCTCCCTCGGCGGTAGAGACGCTGCGTACCCGTTTGCTGCCGCAGGTTTCGATTATCACTCCTAATTTACCCGAAGCTGCTGCACTGCTCGGGGCATCGCATGCGCAGACTGAGCAGGAGATGTTAGAGCAGGGAAGGGCGCTACGGGCGTTGGGCTGCGAGGCGGTGTTGATGAAGGGCGGTCATCTGGATGATGCACAAAGCCCCGACTGGCTCTTTACTCGCGATGGTGAGCAGCGTTTTACCGCGCCAAGGGTGATGACCAAAAATACCCATGGCACCGGTTGTACGCTATCGGCGGCGTTGGCAGCCCTGCGTCCGCGCCATAACAACTGGGCCGATACCGTACAGGAAGCCAAACTGTGGCTTTCAGCGGCGCTGGCGCAGGCCGACACGCTGGAAGTTGGCGAAGGAATTGGTCCGGTCCATCATTTCCACGCGTGGTGGTAATGGGTATACTGGCTGCAGAAACGGCGGCCAGGAAAAAGATAAATGGAACAAGCGCATACCCAGCTTATCGCACAACTGAATGAACGTATTTCAGCGGCGGATAATACGCCGCTGTATATGAAATTTGCGCAGACGGTGAAGAATGCTGTGCGCAGTGGGATCCTGGAGCACGGCAATATCCTGCCCGGCGAGCGCGACCTCAGCCAGTTGACCGGCGTTTCTCGGATTACGGTACGCAAGGCGATGCAGGCCCTGGAAGAAGAAGGTGTAGTAACACGTGCCCGCGGTTATGGAACGCAAATTAATAATATCTTCGAGTATTCGCTTAAAGAAGCGCGCGGTTTTTCTCAGCAGGTGGTGTTGCGCGGTAAAAAACCGGATACGCTGTGGGTCAACAAGCGCATTGTGCCTTGCCCGGAAGAGGTGGCCCAGCAGTTGGCTGTCGCCGTGGGGAGTGATGTCTTCTTGCTCAAACGTATTCGCTACGTTGATGAAGATGCCGTTTCTATTGAAGAGTCCTGGGTACCCGCACACCTAATTCATGATGTGGATGCCATCGGTGTTTCGCTGTATGACTATTTTCGTAGCCAGCATATTTTCCCACAGCGCACGCGCTCACGCGTTAGCGCCAGAATGCCTGACGCAGAGTTCCAGGCGCACATTCAAATG
Organism: Citrobacter sp. Cpo103; assembly: GCF_030332605.1. Taxonomy (NCBI): domain Bacteria; kingdom Pseudomonadati; phylum Pseudomonadota; class Gammaproteobacteria; order Enterobacterales; family Enterobacteriaceae; genus Citrobacter; species Citrobacter sp. Cpo103. The sequence continues at coordinate 467,678 of NZ_JAOWHO010000029.1, forward strand.
GATAGCAAAGTGCCGGTACTGGTGATCAAGCAGGTAGCGCTTGACCAGCAGCAACGGCCTATTGAATACAGCATCAGTTACTGTCGTAGCGATCTATACGTCTTTGTGTGCGAGGAGTAGTTCCTCGCGCGACGGGGCGCAATCGCCGCCGCGATGCCCAACTACCCAGGACGCCACCGCGTTACCTAACAGCACTGAGTCGGCCAGCGTCCAGCCAGCCGCCAGCCCAGCCAGCATGCCGCCAGCGTGGCTGTCACCTGCGCCAATGGTGTCAATGACCGCCGTTGCAAATGCCGGTACGCAGCCGGATGTCTGTGCGCTGAAATACCATGCGCCGTCTTTATCGTGACGCACGACCACCGGTGCGGTGAAACGCTGCACCCATTCTGCGCCAAAACCTTCCACATCCTGACTCAATGCAAACCGATCGGCAGCAATTTCCGCCTCCTGACGATTAAGTGACACCAGCGGACGGCAGGCCATAATTCGTGCCAGTAAAGGCTCAGGAATGTCGCCGATGCGCGGGCCAAAATCGATAAACGGTGTCACCTCTTCCAGACCTTCCAGCCACTGCACCAGCAATTCACCGCACGGGGACGCTAGCTGATAACCCGAAAGATACACCAGGCTATGACGCGGGATATCCAGCTGTGCCAGCCAGGCGGCATTCCACTGATTCTCAACGCCGCTGAAAGACATAAAGGTACGCTCGCCATCCGGCTCCACCAGCGCCAGACACCAGCCGTTATCGCCTTCGGCATTGTCGATCCGGCTGTGCAGTCCCTCTTTTGCCATCCGGTTGCGGATAATGTCGGCCCACACTCCCTGACCCAGCGGTAGAGCATTGCAGGCATCGATACCTAAACGCTTAAGCGTGACGGCGATATTGAGTGCGCAGCCGCCAACGTTAACACTTTGCTGCTTGAGCTCGATATCACAGCCGCGCCAGGGGAGGGCATACGCATCGGCAATGACATCAATCACCGCCGCACCCACCACCGTTACTGGCCGCTGTGTACGTAACTGCGAGAGAAGTTGTTGCAGATGCGTGTTGCTCATAGCGCCTCCCGCTGCTCACGCAGTCGCATTAACCCACTGGCATAGCGGGTAAAGTCCAACTGATTAACCGCATCCAACTCCTGCTTCAATGCTGGGTTGATCGCGCTCACGCCGTGTAATGCACCACAAATGGCGGTTGCCATCGCCCCGATGGTGTCGGTATCACCGCCGAGGTTCGCGCACAGAATGGCGCAGCGGTTAGGATCGGTCTGCGCCAGTTCAACCATGGCGATGGCGCAAGGCACGGACTCAATGGTGCTGGTTCCGGCACCTACAACCTGATACAGCTGCTCGCTGGCGGACTCGACGCCATCGGCGTTACGGACGATTTTTAGCGCCAGTTCAAGGCGTGCACAAAGCGATGCGCTAAAAGTGGTGATTCGTTTTTGCTGCGCATGCAGGGCAATGGCAGGTAGCGCGTCGACAATCTCTGACCATTTTCCTCCGTCGATGGCGCGCGATACCGCCCACGCGACGACAACGGCTCCCGCGATAGCCAGATCCGATTTATGCGTCGGGCTGGAGGCCAATGCCACATCATCGATAAAGGCATCAAGATTGCGAGCGGGCAGCAGGCATCCCAGCGGGGAAACGCGCATTGCCGCGCCATTGGTTACGCCGTTGTTTTCCAGTTCGGCGACCGGTTTACCGTCACGAATGGCTTTTAACGCAATTTTCGAGGTCGGGCCGAGCACGTTTTTATTAAAAGCATCAAACTGCTCGGCCCAGGCCAGAATATTGCGACCAATAACGTCAGGCACAATTTCGCCGTCGCACTCAAGCAGGGCATCTGCCAGACACAGTGCCATGGACGTGTCATCAGTGAACTCCGCCTGGTTAAAATAGCAGGCGGCATTATTTTCCGCAGGGCCGGGCAAAAAACGGTCGATCCAACCGAAGTGTGCTTTTACCCGGGTTCTTGGCCACAGTTCCGACGGCATGCCCATCGCATCCCCTAACGCCTGCCCATAAAGAGCACCGAGAATACGTTCTGCTTTCATTTTACTTCCCCTTGTTTCAACGCTATATCGCGATCGTCCACCTTAATGGCGGTGATTTCTTTGTCTGATTCGCGAAAGAAAATCATGAACAACACGGCAATGATGGCAATCATGACCGCGCCAAATCCCCACATGCCAGCCCAGTTAAAGGTGAGACCATTAACGGGCTCCTGATAAGCAAACATTTTTTCCATCATCACGCCGCCCAGACGGTACCCGAGCAGGCTGCCGAATCCCTGACAGCAGAGGGTGATAAGCCCTTGCGCTGCGGTGCGCATGTGGACCGGCGCTTTTTTATCGACATAGATGTAAGCCGTGACGTAATAGAAGTCGTAACTGACGCCGTGCAGCAGAATGCCGAGAAACAGCAGGGCGTAAGTGAAATATTCTTCCGCACCGCCGTAAACGAAAAATCCGTAGCGGATCGCCGCAGTAATAAGACCAAGCAACAACACCTTTTTAATACCAAAGCGTTTGGTGAAAAACGGTAGCGCCAGCATGAAGAAGATTTCAGAGAACTGGCCCAGCGTCATCCAGCCGGTGGCGTTTTTCATTCCGACTTCTGTCAGATAGCCGTTGGCGAAGATGTAATAGAACGCCAGTGGCATCGCAAACAGGAAAGAGCAAAAGAAGAAGACGAGGAAGTTCTTATCGCGCAGCAGGATCAGCGCATCCAGACCCAGCATAACTTTGAAATCCATTTTGCCGGTACTTTTTGGCGGCGTATCCGGTAAAAAGAAGGCAAAAACACCTAACAATGCGGAACTTCCGGCAGTGATAAGCAGGGGAATATTGGTGGGTGAGATGTCGTTATAGCCAAGCATTTGCGGTAAGAAACCGCAGGCCAAACCGGAGGCAATCCAGCCAATGGTGCCCATCACGCGGATGCGCGGGAAATCACATTCAACATCCGGTACGTTGGCAAAAGCAATACTGTTGGTCAGCGCAATCGTCGGCATATAGGTCAACGAATAGGCCAGTAACAGCGGGAAGAATCCGCTAAAGGTGGTTTGCTGGGCGGCGAAGTACATCAGAATAGCGCCGACGAACATCAACACCGCCAGTACTTTTTGCGCGGAGAAAAAGCGATCAGTGATTGAACCGACCAGAATGGGCGACAGGATCGCCGCAATGGCGGTGCAGGCGTAGGACCAGCCTATCTCTCCGGCACTAAAGCCACTTTTACTCAGCCACAGCCACAGTGGTACAAACCAGGCGCCCCAGATAAACCACTCTACAAACATCATGAACGACAGCTTAACTGTAGTTTTCATCTTTAAATCCTTCATGACAGGTAAGGTACGCGCTGATAGTACCATTCAACAATACCTTTAAAATACCTTTGAGATTAAACTTTGACCGTCTTAACATTATTTTTTCCTGAATCGAGCCAGCAGAAGTTGCTGAAAAGTGCGCTAAAGATGGAAAAAAAGCGCAGTCGGTACCAGGCTTAATGCTGCCCGCAAAAAGGCGGGTCAGGACAATCCATATTCCGGTTTTAAACCGGAACTTACGGGAGCATAGCTATGACTGATATTGCGCAGTTGCTTGGCAAAGATGCCGACAGCCTTTTACAGCATCGTTGTATGACCATTCCTTCTGACCAACTTTACCTGCCTGGACATGATTACGTCGATCGCGTAATGGTGGATAACAATCGGCCGCCTGCCGTTCTGCGTAATATGCAGACGCTGTATAACACGGGGCGACTTGCCGGGACAGGGTATCTGTCGATCCTACCGGTGGATCAGGGGGTAGAGCATTCTGCTGGGGCTTCGTTTGCCGCTAACCCGCTGTACTTTGATCCGAAGAATATTGTGGAGTTGGCTATCGAAGCAGGGTGCAACTGCGTGGCATCGACTTACGGTGTGCTGGCTTCTGTCTCCCGCCGCTACGCGCACCGCATCCCGTTCCTCGTTAAAATTAACCACAATGAAACGCTCAGCTATCCGAATACCTTTGACCAGACGCTGTATGCCAGCGTAGAGCAGGCGTTCAATATGGGTGCGGTTGCGGTAGGGGCAACCATATATTTCGGTTCTGAGGAATCTCGCCGCCAGATTGAAGAGATTTCAGCAGCGTTTGAGCGCGCCCATGAGTTGGGTATGGTTACCGTGCTGTGGGCGTATCTGCGTAACTCCGCGTTTAAAAAAGATGGCGTGGATTACCATGTTTCCGCCGATCTTACCGGGCAGGCTAACCATCTGGCTGCCACTATCGGAGCGGATATCGTTAAGCAAAAAATGGCGGAAAAAAACGGCGGGTATAAAGCGGTTAATTTTGGCTACACCGACGATCGCGTTTACACCAAGTTGACCAGTGAGAATCCAATTGACCTGGTGCGTTATCAACTGGCGAACTGTTATATGGGGCGCGCCGGATTAATTAACTCTGGCGGGGCGGCCGGCGGCGACACCGACCTGAGCGATGCAGTGCGTACAGCGGTGATTAACAAACGTGCGGGCGGCATGGGGCTGATTCTGGGGCGTAAAGCGTTCAAGAAAACCATGGCCGACGGCGTTAAGTTGATTAACGCCGTACAGGACGTTTATCTGGACAGCAAAGTCACTATTGCCTGATCCCTCGGATTGTCGTCGGGTTAGCGCAACAGTGGACAACCCGGCGGGAGTCTGCAACGTAGCGCAGCGGGCAAGATTTCAATATGAAACTCTTGTCCGCTGAGCGGTTCGCCATCGAGATTAAAGGTAATTTCGTGCGGGGCGCGGATATCAAACCACGACGATGCGCCGTCAATAATATTAGGGTTGTCTTCGGATTGCGTTAATGCCGAAAGCAGCCCTGGCAGTAGTTCCTCGCCGGTAAAAATGCGCAGTTGCAGCAGACCGTCGTTGATTAGCGCCGTTGGGCAAAGCTGTTGCCCACCACCAGCCTGGCGACCGTTACCGATACCAATCACCAGCGCCTTACCCTGCCAGTGAAAATCTTCCCCACGAATGTCACAGATGTCGGGCTTGAGCGTATCCATGCGCATTAATCCGTGAATAAAATACGATACACCGCCCAGTGCGGCCTTGAGTTTTTCCGGCGTTTCGGTGGTGATACGCGTGCCAAATCCGCCAGTCGCCATGTTGATAAAACAGGTTTTATCGTTGACCTGTACCATGTCGATCTCAGTCGCATTTGCGGCAATAGCCAGCTTTAACGCCTTATCAAGGTCGTCGGGTATACCAACGCTGGTGGCAAAGTCATTCGCCGTTCCCAACGGTAAAATACCCAGCGCCGGAATATTGCCGCCCTGCGACTGGATAAGCGCCGTCGAAACTTCGTTTATTGTGCCGTCGCCGCCGCCGGCTATTACCGTTTCAACGCCTAGCTGACGAGCTTCATCAACGTAGCGTTGGGCATCGCCTTTTTCCCAGGTCACGCGAACATGGATTTCCACGCCTTCATCACGAAGCTTCGCGATGGCATCACGCAGGGGGAGATTATCAGCACTTTTTCCATTGAGGATCAGTAAACTGGCAGGGAACGCTATCATCCGTTTGCCTCACTTTTTTTCGTTTTAACAAGTGTATGCCAGGAAAGCATTTATGGCGTAAGAACTGACTGAAAGCGCAGGCGAAGAGATAAAAAAAGCCGCAGAGCGCGGCTTTTCAGATTGAGCAGACGTTACTGCGGGAACCATTGGTCGCTGATTTTCTGGTACGTGCCGTCAGCTTTGATGGCCGCCAGCGCGCTGTTCAGTTTTTCCAGCAGGGCTTTGTTATCCGGGCGAACCGCGATGCCAAGACCAGTACCGAAGTATTGCGGATCGGTAACTTTGTCAGTGGCTACGCCTAACTGTGGGTTGGTTTTCAGCCATTCGTTAACCACAGCAGTATCACCAAATACACCATCAATACGGCCATTTTTCAGGTCAATAATCGCATTCTGATAGCTGTCGTAGGCCACGGTTTTCACCTCAGGATGTTTATCCTGCAGGTATTTCTGATGCGTGGTGCCGTTTTCCATACCGATGCGCTTACCTTTCAGGTCGGCAAAGGTTTTATAGGTGTCTTTTTTCGCAATCACCAGCGCGGAGTTGGCATAGTAAGGCTGAGTAAATGCAACCTGCTTGCTACGCTCAGGTGTGATATCCATTCCGGAAATTACCGCATCATATTTCTTGAATTTCAGCGCGGGGATCAGGCTGTCGAAAGCGTGATTGGTGAAAGTACATTCTGCCTGCATTTGTTTGCACAGCGCCGTTGCCAGGTCGATGTCAAAACCGACAATTTTATTGCTTGCGTCCAGTGATTCAAATGGCGGATATGTGGCTGATACACCGAAACTAATTTTATCAGCAGCTGAGGCGCCAGCGGCGAAAGTAGCAAGTAATGCGGCCAGTACTAACTTTTTCATGGTGGAACTCCCGTCTGTCAATCTTATGATTATTACCGTGTCTGCGGCGTGGAGTAACAATGCCATTTAATGAATTTATATGCAATAAAAATGATTAAATATTTTTATTGGTGTGAAAAAAGACGGACAATTTAGGTTGTTGTCCGTCTTTATGTTTTTTACTTATGCACATTTGCTGGATGGCGGTGCTAGCACCTTATCCGGCCTACAAAAGGTGCATGAACCGTAGGCCTGATAAGCGTAGCGCCATCAGGCATATGCTTAATTCCGGTGTTCAAACGCCAGCGCTTTACGTTCGATTAAGCGCATCATCAGCGTCAGCAAGCCGTTGACGATCAGGTAAATCACACCCGCGGCACCGAAGACCATAACGTCATAAGTACGACCGTACAGCAGTTGGCTATAACCCATGACTTCCATCAGCGTGATGGTGTAAGCCAGTGAGGTACTTTTAAATACCAGCACCACTTCGTTGGAATACGAGGAGAGGGCGCGTTTAAAGGCATACGGCAACAGAATCGCCAGCGTATCCTTTTTGCTCATCCCTAACGCTCCGCAGGACTGCCACTGACCTTCCGGGATTGCACGAATAGCGCCGTAGAACAGTTGCGTAGTGTAGGCCGCACTGTTTAACGACAGCGCAATTAAGGCGCATAACCAGGGTTCAGAGAGCAGATGCCACAGTACCGGATATTCTTGCAATGCCGGAAACTGTCCAGGTCCGTAGTAGATCAGGAAGATTTGCACCAGCAGCGGTGTACCGGTAAACAGCGTGATATACGCGCGTACCAGCCACACCAGCACCGGCGTTTTCAGCGTCAGGATGACGGTGAAGATTAGCGCCAGCACCAGAGCAACCACGATGGAGGCGACCGTCAGTGTCAGGCTGGTATGCAGCCCTTTCAACAATTCAGGTAAATAATCAAGCATCAGCCTGGTCTCCGCTCAAAACGTGTCGCGCGCAGGTCAATGCGTTTGAGAATGTACTGACTCACCAGCGTAATCACCAGGTAAATAGCGGCCGCCACAATGTACCAGGTAAACGGCTCCTGGGTGCGGGTGGCAATACTCTTGGTTTGCAACATCAGATCGTTCACGCTGATAAGGCTGACCAGCGCGGTATCTTTCAGCAATACCAGCCACTGGTTACCCAGTCCCGGTAAGGCATGACGCCACATCTGCGGCATCACCAGACGAAAGAAGATCGCGGCTTTAGACAAACCCAACGCCTGACCTGATTCCCATTGTCCGAGTGGCACGGCCTTCAGCGCGCCACGCAGCGTTTGCGACGCGTAAGCGGCGTACAATAATGACAGTGCAATGACACCGCACAGGAACGGGCTGACGTCGAAGTTTTCGATCTGCATCTGAACCGGGATTTGTACAAACCCGAGATTGATCGTAAAGCCATCGGCCAGCGTCAGCAGCAATTGTGAGGAACCGAAATAGATAAACAGAACCACCAGGATTTCTGGCAGACCGCGCAGGATGGTGACCAGGGCCGAGCCCGCCGATGCCACCGGGCGCCATTTTACTGACTCCCAGACGGCAAAAAACATGGCGAGTGCAAGGCCAATGATCAGCGCACAAACGGCAAGGCCGACGGTCATCCCGGCGGCGCTTGCTAAAGGAAAAAATTCATTCATCAAATATTACTTCTGGAACCATTTGTTGTAGATGGTCTCGTAAGTCCCATCTTTCTTCACTTTTTCCAGCGCAGCGTTAAATTTCTGCTGCAGCTCGGTATTGCCCTGGCGTACCGCGATGCCCAGACCTGTACCGAAGTAATCTTTATCCGTGACTTTGTCACCAACCGCGGCAAGCTTAGGATTGTCTTTCAGCCACTCGGTTACTACTGCGGTATCACCAAAGACGCCGTCAATACGACCGTTTTGCAGATCGAGTTTGGCATTCTGGTAGCTGTCATACGGCACAGTGGTCACTTCCGGATGTTTATCCATGATGAATTTCTGGTGCGTGGTACCGTTTTGAACGCCGACTTTTTTACCTTTCAGCTGGTCGATGCTGGTGTATTTACCCTGCTGGCCCACAAACAGCGCAGAGTTGTCGTAGTAAGGGGTGGTGAACAGCACCTGTTTTTCACGCTCAGGCGTGATGTCCATACCGGCCATCACCGCGTCAAAACGACGGAATTTCAGGCTCGGAATCAGGCTGTCGAAGGCCTGATTGGTGAAGGTACAAGTAGCGTCAATCTCTTTACACAGCGCGTTTGCCAGATCAACGTCAAAACCTACGATCTTGTTATTCGCATCGATAGATTCAAACGGAGGATAAGACGCTTCGGTGGCGAAACGAATGGTTTGGGCTGCGGTAGCGGAAAGACTAAAACCTGCGATTAGCGCGGCAATCAGAACTTTTTTCATTGTATTGTCCCGAATCTTAGTGAGAAAGATAGTTTTTAAACGCTTCGGTTTGCGGGTTGGCAAAGCAGCTCGCATCCCCAAACTCGACGATGTGACCGTTTTCCATATACACCACACGACTGGCCGTTTTACGTGCAACTTCCACTTCGTGGGTGACGATCACCTGAGTAATATTGGTTTCCGCCAGTTCGCGAATGATGCTGACGATTTGGGCGGTAATTTCCGGGTCAAGCGCGGCGGTCGGTTCATCAAACAGCAGCACCTGCGGCTCCATCATCAACGCGCGGGCAATGGCTACACGCTGTTGCTGGCCACCGGAAAGATGTAATGGGTAACGATCGCTGTAAGGCTTGAGGCGCAGACGTTCCAGCAGTTTCTCGGCGCGCGCCATCGCTTGCTCTTTTGTCAGACCCAGTACGCGGCAGGGCGCTTCAATCAGGTTCTGCACCACCGTGAGATGCGGCCAGAGATTATATTGCTGAAAGACCATGCCCACGTTCTGACGCAGATCCCGAATGGCTTTATCTGACGGGGTCTTCGTGAAGTCGAAACGGTTGCCCGCAATAGAGAGCGTGCCCGAGCGCGGCATCTCAAGCAGGTTGAGTACGCGCAGCAGCGAGCTTTTCCCGGCTCCACTTGGGCCAAGTAACACCAGTGTTTCACCCTGAGGGCAATCCAGCGTGATATCGAACAGCGCCTGATGTGCGCCGTAGAAGCAGTTAATGCCGTTTAATTGAATACTCATTGACACTCGATACTGGCAGTCTGATAGCTATTGAAGCCGCAGATACTACCTTTGACAGAATAGTTATGCAATATTTATGCGTTAAAAGTTAAATGCAAACCGCATTCTTCTCTAAACATAGCACAAAATAGCGAGGTCACCAGTGGGTAAGAATAATTGTCGGCATTCTATGCAGAATGCCAGACAATTTATGGGGGTTATGATTTAAGCGGGTGAATGGGGCGGTTAGCGGTTTTCGACAGACTGGCGCAACGTCCCGGCTGGCGCGTGTACGCTGCCGCCCAGATAGCGTACATCATCAACGACCCAGCACTGACCTTCACGGATCATCAGCACTTCATCACGCCAGCTTTGGTCACCCTGTTTCAGCTCTACGCGCAGTGGAATGTTGCGTGCATCACTATTCGGAATAGTCGATGCGCTAGCGACACTGGCGCTGTCTGGTAACGTAGCGCGACTGGAGAACGGATCGCTGTTAAACAGGTCGCGGTGTGCATTATCGCGGCTGGCGTCGGTCAGCAGTTTAGCCAGATTGTCGCTCAGGTACGGACGAAGGGCGGTAATGTCATTGTTTCGATGCTGAATACGGTAATCATAGAATTGTTGAGCCACGCTGTCTGGCCCACCTTCTATGCATGAACCACTACGTGTGCCGTTATCTTTATAGACCGGCGTCACGGTAGTACAGGCGCTGAGAAGAAGTGCACAGGGAACCAGCAGAGAGAGTTTCGAGTAGCGCATAATGATTTCCTTATTAGCTTTCTACGATTAGTGTTCTACGTTGATAGAATATATCCTTTCAATGATAGTGGATCGGTTCGATAATGCTTTTGAGATCGTGCTCTTAGCGCAAAAAGGAGATTAACCATGCAGTTTTCGACAACCCCTACGCTGGAAGGACAGAGCATCGTGGAATACTGCGGTGTTGTTACCGGTGAAGCCATTTTAGGCGCGAATATCTTCCGCGATTTCTTCGCCGGCATTCGCGATATTGTCGGTGGTCGCTCCGGCGCGTATGAAAAAGAGCTGCGTAAAGCGCGTGAAATTGCTTTTCAGGAGCTGGGCGAACAGGCGAAAGCGCTGGGTGCTGATGCGGTGGTCGGTATCGATATCGATTACGAAACCGTAGGCAAAGACGGTAGCATGCTGATGGTGAGCGTCAGCGGTACCGCGGTGAAAACTCGCCGATGAAACGTCTGTTGTGTCTGCTGGCATTTACGCTGTTGCTGGTGGGATGTGCTGGCGAAAAAGGGATTGTCGACAAAGACGGGTATCAGTTAGATACCCGCCGACAGGCACAGGCTGCTTATCCGCGCATTAAAGTGCTGGTTATCCATTACACGGCCGATGATTTTGACTCTTCTCTGGCTACGCTGACCGATAAAAACGTCAGTTCGCACTATTTGATCCCAGCAGTGCCGCCGCTTTACCATGGTAAGCCGCGTATCTGGCAACTGGTGCCGGAAAAAGATCTGGCCTGGCATGCGGGGATTAGCTTCTGGCGCGGCGCTACGCGTATTAACGATACCTCAATTGGCATTGAGCTGGAAAACCGCGGCTGGCAAAAATCAGCGGGCAGCAAGTATTTTGCGCCGTTTGAGCCCGCGCAGATTCAGGCGTTAGTCCCATTGGCGAAAGATATCATCGCCCGCTACGACATAAAACCGCAAAACGTGGTGGCTCATGCAGACATTGCGCCGCAGCGTAAGGACGATCCCGGTCCGCTGTTTCCGTGGCAAGCACTGGCCGTTCAGGGCATTGGCGCATGGCCGGATGCTCAGCGTGTGGCATTTTATCTCGCCGGACGAGCGCCCCATACGCCGGTAGAAACCGCGTCATTGCTCGATCTACTGTCACGCTATGGCTATGAGGTAAAACCCGAGATGACGCCGCGTGAACAGCAGCGGGTGATTATGGCGTTCCAGATGCACTTCCGCCCGACGTTGTGGAATGGCGTGGCGGACGCGGAAACGCAGGCGATTGCCGAAGCGTTACTGGAGAAATACGGGCAGGGTTAACGCAGACACCAATGCCTGATGGCGCTTCGCTTATCAGGCCTACGGTTAATTTGGCAGGTATTTGTGGCGCTTGTGCCGCCACCCTGCAATGGATATCAGCCTAACGCGGCAGCTTACCGTGGTCGCGCAGCCAGGCCGCGGTACGCTCAATCCCTTCATCCAGCGTCACAACGGGCTGATAACCTAACTCTTCCTGAGCGCGGCTGGTATCCAGCGTAAAGTCAAAATTTAGCTTCGAAACGCCGTAATGCGTAAGCTTTGGCTCTTTCGCCGATTTATTGCCTAAGCGCTCCATGCTGCGGGCAATCATGTCCAGCATCGGGTAGGGCACGGAGCGGATACGGCAGTCAATATTCAGCTCGTCGATAAGTTTCTGCACAATACTGCGCAGGGTGCGATGTTCACCGTTGGTTATATTGTACGCACGACCCGACGGCAGCATATCGCAGACTTCCTGACTCGCCAGCCACATCGCGTGAACTGCGTTCTCGTAATAGGTCATATCCACCAGCGCACTCCCGCCGTGCGGCAACAGGATACTGCCGTAGTGGTACATCATATGGGCGAGGCGGGGAATAAAGACTTTATCGTGAGGTCCGAACAAGCTTTGCGGGCGCAAGACAGTAAAGCGAGTCTGCGGATTGGCCTGGGCGAGCAGCGCAATCACCTCTTCTCCAGCCGCTTTGCTGCGGGCGAATTCATTGGCGAAGCGATGGGGACGGAAGTCTTCTTTGATATCGCGATGATGGTGATAATCAAAATACAGCGACGGAGAGGAGATATGAATAAAGTTACGTACGCCCCAGGCTACGGCCCACTCGCCCAGACGGCGGGTAGCACGAACGTTGGCCAGATCAAAAGCTTCCTGAGTTCCCCATGGAGAGGTGAAGCTGGAGCAGTGCCACAGCGTGTCAATGCCGGCAAGCATCACTTTTGCCTGCGAAGAAACCAGCTCGGTCAAATCCGCATGCACAAATTCTGCGCCCATTTTCTCCAGCAGCTTGCCCATCGCTTCGTTGCGACCGGTGGCTCTGACGCTGACGCCTTTGCTGCATAAAAACTCAACCGCGTTTCGGCCCAAGCCGCTGGTGGCTCCGGTAACCAGTACCTTCATATCAATCCACTGTGTTTAAAAAACGTCGTGCGCATTCTTCCGTGAATTACGCCTGTATGCAATGGGAAACATGAAAGAATACAGGCTCTTTTTATCATTAGTCTGTGATTTGTTCTGCAAGTTTGGCTATACGCTTCGCCATCCCCCTGAAAATGAACAGGTGGGCGGGGATCATCAACAGCCAGTAGAACAGGCCAGGCATACCGTGCGGATGCCACCACGCGCGTACATTAATGCGTCGGTGGTCACCTTTATCTTCCAGTGTGAAGCTCAGGCGACCCAGTCCCGGCGCTTTCATCCCAAACAGCAGCGTCAGCTGTTTCTCCGGCTCAACGATGATGACTTTCCAGCTATCAACGGTATCGCCAACTTGCAATAGTGGGTGTTTGGGACGACCTTTTGCCAGCTTATGGCCGACCAGCAGGTCCAACGCCGCGCGCGTCTTCCATAGAATATTGCCAAAGAAATAGCCTTCTTTGCCGCCGAGTCGATTCACAACCTGCCACAGAGCCTTTTTGCTGGCGGAGGTTTCAACGCTAAAGCCAGCTTGTTTAGCAAAATAGCCATATTCTGGACGCCAGCGGGCAAACGCCTGTGCGTCGTAACCCCAATCGCTGGAGTTGACCAGCTTCTCTTCTTCCTTCAAGGTGCTGCGCACCGCGTCATCAAAGGCAATCAGCTTTTGCGGGATCAGCGCACGTAATTCGGTGTCATCAGCCAGCAGGTCGTGTTTTAAGCCCTGGATCAGCGCTTTGGCCGTGGTCGGCGGCACTGACGTAATGACGTTCAAAAACCAGACCGAAATCCAGCGGGTAGGGAAGGGGATGGGGATGAGCAGGCGATGTTTACCGCTGACCGCCATAAAATGCTCGAACTGTTCCTGATAGCTCAACACCTGCGGCCCGGCGGCTTCGAGGACGCGGTGATGCTGTATGGGATGATCCAGCAACGCCACCAGGTAGTACATTAAATTCTCCAGCGCGATAGGTGTGGTACGCGAGCGTACCCAGCGTGGAGGGGTGAGAACCGGCAGGTTGTAAACCATATCGCGCATGACTTCAAAGGCAGCGGAACCCGCTCCCACGATAATGCCCGCGCGCAATTCCGTCATTGGCACGCCTGACTCGCGCAGGGTGTCTGCGGTTATCTGTCGCGCACGCAGATGATCGGATTGTTCATGCCGGGGAGCCTGCAATGAGCTCAGGAAAATAAGCTGTTTAACTGGCGTATTACGCAGCGCATCGCGCACGTTCATCGCCACCTGACGTTCGTGGGCGATAAAATCACCGCCTTCGCCCATACCATGAACCAGATAATAAACCGTATCAACACCCGTCAGCAGCGGGGTGAGGTTTTCTGGCCAATTCAAATCGACCTTGTGGCAACTGACATTGGGCAGTTGCTGCTTTTCCAGCCGTTCAATGCGACGTGCCGCAGCCAACACCTGATGCCCTTGCTGACTGAGCGCCTGTACCAAATGCTGACCAATGTAGCCACTGGCGCCAAGAACCAAAATCCGTTGCGGCACGCCCATCTCCTTATTGGGTTAAAAAAGCGCGCCAGTGGGCGACGACTTCAGCAAGTTGTTCACGCGATACGTCCAGGTGCATCACCAGGCGCACAATTGGGGAGGCGTTAATCAGCACGCCTTGCGCTTTCATATATTCGCCCAGCGCGGCAGCGTGCTCTTCGCCAACGCGAACAAACAGCATATTTGTGTCGTGGCGCATGACGTCCGCCCCTGCTTCGCGCAGCTGCTCCGCCATCCAGGCGGCGTTGTCATGGTCTTCCTGCAAACGCGCCACGTTATTTTTCAGCGCATACAGTCCGGCTGCTGCCAGAATACCGGCCTGACGCATTCCGCCGCCGGTCATTTTGCGCCAGCGAATAGCGCGTTTGATGTACTCGTGGCTGCCGACCAGCAGTGAACCAACGGGGGTGCCGAGGCCTTTGGAGAGGCAAATGGTGAACGAATCACAGTATTGCGTGACATCTTTAAGTTCACAGCCGTAGGCGACGATGGCGTTAAAAATACGTGCGCCGTCGACGTGCAGGGCAAGATTACGCTCGCGGGTGAATTCCCAGGCGTCTTTCAGATACGCGCGCGGCAGCACTTTGCCGTTGTGGGTATTTTCCAGGCTGAGCAAGCGGGTGCGGGCAAAATGGATATCGTCCACTTTGATTTTTGCAGCCACTTTGTCCAGCGGCAGGGAGCCATCCGGTGCGGCGTCGATAGGCTGCGGTTGAATGCTACCGAGCACCGCTGCGCCACCTGCTTCGTAGAGATAGTTATGTGCGCCCTGACCGGCAATGTACTCTTCGCCACGCTGACAATGGCTGAGCAGCGCCACCAGGTTTGCCTGAGTGCCGGTGGGTAGGAAAATAGCGGCTTCTTTACCAGAAAGCTCTGCGGCGAATTGCTGGAGGGCGTTAACGGTAGGGTCGTCTCCATACACGTCATCCCCGACCGGGGCTGCCATCATCTCTTCCAGCATGGCGCGACTCGGCCGGGTGACGGTATCACTGCGTAAATCAATCATGGTGTCTCCTTATTACACTTCATCCTTCAAGCTGCTTCGGCGTTGGCCGCACCCTTAAACCCCAGTCACATAGTATACCTATGCTCCTGGGGATTTTCGGGCTAGCCGCCTAGATGCATCATGAATGATTTTGTGTGTGATTTAATAAGGATGTTTTACCTGAGCCAGTTCGTTTTCGCCAGTTCGATCACTTCATCACCGCGTCCGCTGATGATTGCGCGCAGCATATACAGGCTAAAACCTTTGGCCTGTTCGAGTTTGATCTGCGGCGGGATCGCCAGCTCTTCTTTCGCCACGACTACATCGACCAGCACCGGGCCGTCAATCGACATCGCCCTTTGTAGCGCTTCATCAACCTCTGAGGATTTTTCCACGCGAATGCCTGTAATGCCGCAGGCTTCGGCAATCCGCGCGAAGTTGGTGTCGTGCAGTTCGGTGCCGTCGGTCAGATAACCGCCCGCTTTCATCTCCATTGCGACAAATCCCAGCACGCTGTTGTTGAAGACAATAATCTTCACCGGCAGCTTCATCTGGACAACCGACAGAAAGTCTCCCATCAGCATGCTAAAGCCGCCGTCACCGCACATTGCCACAACCTGGCGTCCTGGTTCTGTGGCTTGTGCGCCGAGTGCCTGCGGCATGGCATTCGCCATCGACCCGTGGTTAAACGATCCGAGCAGGCGACGTTTGCCGTTCATTTTCAGATAGCGTGCTGCCCACACCGTTGGCGTGCCAACGTCGCAGGTAAAGATGGCATCGTCAGCGGCAAAGTGGCTGATCTGCTGCGCCAGATACTGCGGGTGAATGGCTTTATCGCTGGGTTTGGCTAAATCATCCAGCCCTTTGCGCGCCTCGCGATAGTGCTCCAGCGCTTTGTCCAGGAACTGCCGCTCGGTTTTTTCCTCCACCAGCGGCAGTAGGGCACGGAGAGTGGATTTAATATCGCCAACCAGCGCCATATCAACTTTACTGTGCGCGCCAATGCTCGCCGGATTGATATCAATCTGAATAATTTTGGCATCGGTGGGGTAGAACGGGCGATAGGGGAACTGGGTGCCAAGCAGGATAAGTGTGTCGGCATTCATCATGGTATGGAAGCCGGATGAAAAGCCAATCAGCCCGGTCATTCCCACGTCATAGGGGTTATCGTACTCAACATGCTCTTTACCACGCAGGGCGTGAACAATCGGCGCTTTGATTTTAGCCGCAAATTCAACCAGTTCTTTATGTGCACCGGCACAGCCGCTGCCGCACATCAGGGCGATATTGCTGGAGTAGCGCAGCAGTTGCGCCAGTTTTCTCAGCTCTTCTTCTTGTGGAGTCACCACCGGGAGCGGCGCATGATACCAGTGCGTGGTGGCGCTTTCAGGCGCAGGTTTTAGCGCCACGTCACCGGGTAAAACCACCACGGAGACGCCACGGTTGAGCACCGCCTTACGCATGGCAATTGCCAGCACCTGTGGGATCTGTTCTGGGCTGGAAACCAGCTCGCAATAGTGGCTACATTCGCGGAACAACTCTTGCGGGTGGGTCTCCTGAAAATAACCGCTGCCTATTTCACTGGAGGGAATATGCGCGGCGATTGCCAGTACCGGGACGTGGTTACGGTGACAATCAAATAGCCCGTTGATCAGGTGCAGGTTGCCTGGCCCGCACGAGCCTGCGCAGACGGCCAGTTCGCCCGTCAACTGCGCTTCAGCGCCCGCAGCGAAGGCTGCAACCTCTTCATGACGGGTTGGCATCCAGTCAATTGTTCCCATACGATTCAGACTGTCACTCAGACCATTTAGCGAGTCACCCGTTACACCCCAAATGCGTTTTACGCCAGCCTGTTCGAGTGTTTTAGCAATAAAAGCGGCAACCGTTTGTTTCATGGTTTTCCTTCTCCTCTAATGTGATACCGGTTACAAGTTTAGATGAAGATAATAGTTATGCTTCTCATTTCCCCCTTATTTCCGGCAGGTTTCATTTAACCTGTATTAAGCGTAGTTTGTTTTGGACATGGTGAAACAAGGAATAAATTCAAATGGTTATAAAACTATTAAATTCAGTTAACCGAGTGCTGACTCACGAAGATTTTGGCAAGTTATTGTTACGCTTTGCCGTCGGTGGGCTGATGCTGTTTCATGGGCTGCATAAACTCTTTGCAGGTATTGATGGCATCAGCGGTATGTTGATCGCGAAAGGTTTCCCTGGCTTTATTGCGTATGGCGTTCTGTTGGGAGAGGTCGTGGCACCGTGCCTGATTATTCTTGGCATCCTGACGCGTCCGGCGGCGTTGGGGCTGGCGTTTACGATGGTTGTGGCATGGTTGATGGTCGGGATGGGCGAAACCTGGACACTGGATAAAACCGGTGCATGGGCGATTGAAAGTCTGGTTTATTTCTTCATCGGCGCGCTGGCCGTGGCGTTTTTGGGGGCGGGGCGTTACTCCGTTGCCGGAAATTCAGCCTGGCGATAGTTACCATCTGAGAGTCAATACCGAGGCGGGAAAGCGTAGCATTGCTCCGCCTCGTCGTTCAATCTGTCGCTAATCTATGTCGTCACTGTTCCATAGTTTGTGCCGACGTCTCAGCGCTCGCTGCGTCAATGCCCTTGCCATTGCGGCGCCTATTTCAGCGCTGACCACTAATCCCTGAATAAACGGACGATCGTGCATCAACCACGGCAGCCCGCCAAAAGCGATGCGATTGCGGGCGTTTTCCGGCGCTTGCAGCGTGTAATCTTCGCCGACATCCGGGATCTCATCGCCACAGGCCTGCAGTTGATCGCGTAGCGTTGGGAATGGGATATCTTTGCTCTGCAATGCCCGTTGTCCTCGGGCGTCAATAAACACATCAAATTCGCTGCGCTGACCGTGGTGGGAAATTACCGTCATTTCCTGTTCATTCATACGCTCATAATCTGTGCCAAGCGCGAGGATCTCAATCAGCCCGGCTTCGTGCAGCGCCAGCATTCGGCGAATTGACTCTGACGGGATTGCCGCATAGTTATCAATAAATACCCGCGCCAGTCCGCACCTAAAACGTTTTTCGTCGCGGGTATCAAGATGAGGGACTATCTCCTCGATAACCTCGTGCAGGCGCAGCAAGGTATAGCGCCAGGCGACGGTATGTTGTTTTTGCTTGTTGCGCTCAACTTCTACCAGGTTACGTCTCGCCCAGTCAAAAGGGTCATGTCTGAGCCTGTCGGCGAAATAGACTTCGGGGAACGTGTCGGCGTTAAGCGTCGCAAGCGCCACCTGTTGGCACCAGCCTGGCGCTGCGTCTTGCAGTTGTTGCGCCATAAGCTGAAAGATGCGGTCCAGTAATCCGTTTTGGCCATGGGCAATGGCATCTTCAATCGCTTCTGGCGTCGCGATATTCAGCGATTCATACGGAAGGGGGCAGTAAAAATCCGCTTCAGGCAGTACCCCGCTGCGCGACATCAGGGTCAGTTTCAGGTTTTGACTGTCGGATTTAGGTGTGAATTGCAGTGAATGGTCGGTATTGGTAGTGAAGGTGCCATGCTGACTGGCCACAGCCATCGCGGCGTCGATAGCACTTAACGAGGTGCCCAGAATCCCTACCCGGCAAGCACCAATCTGCGCGTCCATCAGACCGGTCCACGGACTGGGGAAAAATTTGCGTGCCTGAGCATCCGTTTCAGGCCACAGATGACCAGTGGCGATAGCGGCGAAATCCACCTCAACGGGCTGTGAAGCGTGGTTGATCCACAAAGAAACCCCATTCGGGGTCGCTTGCAGGTCGGTGACTTTGCTTGCTTCATGTACGCGAATCGTGAAGCCGGCTTGTTGCGCTTTATCGACAATGGCTAAGAAACGATCGCGATAATAGCCGCCGAGGATCACGCGGGGTAAAAATTGCCGCTCATGCAAAGAGGTGCGTTCAATCTGAAACTGGGCCAGATAGTCATCACTTTGATTTTGTAGCCACGTCAGATAGTTGATATAAATCGGTGGGATCTCAATGCTGGCTATATTTGCCAGCATGTGGTCTGCGTTGTTATCGCTGTTATAAGGCATGCCAACGCCCGCCTCTTCAGCTTGCTCGTAAAGCTCTATTTCCAGCGGTTCACCGCGCTCAACCAGGGCATGAAACGTATAAATCCCGGTGGGACCGACGCCGACAATGGCCACTTTTTTCATGGGGATCCTTGTAGAAAGTTCGACGTACTAGTCGGGGATTATGTTTAATATGCGCAGGGTAAGTGTGGTCGATAATTTGCGGGGAGAGTGAAAACATCAGAATTTTGCAACGCCTGACAGCATAAAAAAAGGCCACCCGGTACAGCCAGGCAGCCTTTTGCACATTAGATACCGGCCAATTACGCCAGCACTAAATCACCCTGCGGATGACAGGAACAAGCCAGCACATAACCTTCAGCGATTTCTGCGTCGGTCAGCGTCATGGTGCTGCTGACCGTGTAGTTACCGTCAACCACTTTGGTTTTGCAGCAGCCGCAAACGCCTGCACGGCATGCGGCGACAACCGGAACCTTGTTGCTTTCCAGCGCATCCAGCAGCGTACTGCCCACCGGCGCGTAGAACTCTTTCGCCGGCTGTAGCTTGGTAAACTTCAGACCGCTGGTGGCGGCTTCGGCAACAGGTGTGAAGAACTGCTCTTTAAAGAAGCGCGTCACGCCCAGCGCTTTGACTTCTTTCTCGACCAGATCCATATACGGTGCCGGGCCACAGGTCATCACGGTACGCGAGGTCAGATCCGGTACGCTTTTCAGCAGTTCAGTCGTCAGTCGGCCGGAAACAAAACCTTCTGTGGCATTGTTTTCAGCAACTAATGTCACCGGATATTCGCGCCACTCGTCGGCAAAAATGACATCTTGCGGCGAGCGAACGTTAAAGATTACCTGTACATCCGCTTGTGGACGGTACTTTGCCAACCAGCGACGCATTGACATGATTGGCGTGACACCACAGCCGGCGGCCAGCATCAGGAACTTGTCTTCCACTTTATCTTCACAGGTGAACTCACCCATTGCATCCGACAGCCAGATATAGTCGCCGCGCTTCACGTCGCGGGTTAGCCACTGTGAACCTGCGCCATCGTCAATCCGGCGGATGGTCAACGTGATGTACTCGCTAACGCCCGGCGTTGAAGAAATGGTGTAAGCACGCAGCGTATCCGCTGAATTACGTACGCTGACCAGTGCATACTGCCCGGCGCGGTAAGGATAATAATCGTGGCACAGCAACGAAATTGTCCATACATCCGGCGTTTCCTGATGGATGTGGTGAACCTGCATCCGCCATGGGCACTGATGAGTTGGCATTGTCATTCTTTACTCCTTACGCGCTCAGCAGTTGCTTCATGTCTTCTTCAACGGTGGTCACGGAACGCAGACCAAATTTCTCGTTGAGAACTGCCAGCAGATCCGGTGTGAAGAAACCAGGCGCAGTCGGGCCAGTAACGATGTTTTTCACGCCCAGAGACAGCAGGGTCAGCAGAATAACAATCGCTTTCTGTTCGAACCAGGAGAGCACCAGAGACAGCGGCAGATCGTTCACGCCACAGCCCAGTTTCTCAGCCAGGGTTACCGCCAGGATGATGGCAGAGTAAGCATCGTTACACTGACCAGCATCCACCAGACGCGGCAGACCTTCGATATCGCCGAACTCCAGTTTGTTGAAGCGGTATTTACCGCAAGCAAGGGTCAGGATCAGGCAGTCATCCGGCACGCTGGTGGCGAAGTCGGTGAAGTAGTTACGTTCACCACGTGCACCGTCACAACCGCCAACCAGGAATATGTGACGCAGTTTTTCGCGGCTCACCAGGTCGATCAGGGTATCAGCAGCGCCCAGCAGGGTCTGACGGCCGAAACCTACGGTGATCAGGTGCGGAATTTCACTGTACGGGAAGCCAGCCATCTGCTGTGCCTGAGCGATAACCGGACCGAAGTTGTCGCCTTCGAGGTGGCTCACACCCGGCCAACCGACGATGCTACGGGTCCAGATACGGTCGTCGTACGCGCCAACGGTCGGGTCGATGATGCAGTTAGAGGTCATCACGATTGGGCCAGGGAAGCGAGCGAATTCAACCTGCTGGTTCTGCCAACCGCTGCCGTAGTTACCGATCAGGTGCTTGAACTTACGCAGTTCCGGGTAGCCGTGCGCCGGCAGCATTTCACCGTGGGTATAGACGTTAACACCAGTACCTTCGGTCTGCTCCAGCAGGTTGTACAGATCTTTCAGGTCGTGACCGGAGATCAGGATGCACTTACCTTCGGTCGCTTTTACGTTGACCTGAGTCGGGGTTGGGTGACCGTATTTGGTGGTTTCACCGGCGTCCAGAATGCTCATCACTTTGAAGTTCATCTGGCCGATTTCCATTGAACACTCCAGCAGAGCGTTCATATCGGCAGGCCAGGTACCCAGCCATGCCATGATTTTGTGGTACTGAGCGTAGATTTCGTTGTCGTACTGACCGAGAACGTGTGCGTGCTCCATGTAAGCTGCCGCACCTTTCAGGCCGTACAGACACAGCAGACGCAGGCCGAGAATGTTCTCGCCGATGGCTGCTTTGTCTTTGTTCGGAGTAAATTCAGCGGCCTGACGTTGCAGGTCACCCAGATCGTCGCTGACCAGTTGCAGATCGGCCATCGGGTTGGTGACCGCTGCGTTCGCGTCGATGTTCAGGCATTGCGCTTTCAGGGCGTCGCGCATGGCGATAGCTTCACGGGCATAGCCAACAATACGCGGGGAATCGAAGTTAACGTTCGTCAGTGTGGAGAAGAACGCACGCGGCGCAAAGTTATCAACCTCATGGTCGATGATGCCGTATTCACGTGCTTTAACAGCCCATGCAGACAGACCTTGTAGGGAAGCAATCAGCAGATCCTGCAAATCGGAGGTTTCAGCCGTTTTACCGCACATACCCTGCGCGTAAGAGCAGCCGTTTCCTGCCGGAGTACGGATGGTTTGTTCACATTGCACACAAAACATGGTCACACCTTTTAAAGTTATATTTAATATACATGTTTAAGATTATGCCTGTGCGCGAAGGGATAAAAGGGATTTCTGCTACTACTTGCAGGGAGATTGATTTAGCGCAATTTTGGCGGTAGCTGACTACCGCCAGAGAGGTATTTGTCCCGGCGTCAGGCGGAGAAAAACGCCATCAGCAGAGGCACTAACAGACTCAGAATAAAGCCGTGGACGATGGCTGCCGGGACCATTTCCAGACCGCCGCTGCGTTGTAAAACGGGCAGGGTGAAATCCATTGATGTTGCGCCGCATAATCCCAGCGCGGTAGAGCGGCTGCGGCCCACCATTCCTGGAATCAACATAATGGCGATCAGCTCACGGGTCAGGTCGTTAAAGAAGGCGGCACTACCAATTACGGGCCCGAATGATTCGGTTAACAGAATACCGGACAGGGAATACCAGCCAAAACCTGATGCCATCGCCAGCGCGGTTTTCAGCGGTAGACCGAGGATCAAGGCATTGATAACCCCCGCCAGCATCGAACTGGCGACGACGACGACGGCCACGATCATCCCCCGACGGTTCAGCACAATTTGTTTTAAGGTCATACCGCTGTTGCGCAGTTGAATCCCCACCAGGAACAGTAAAAAGATTAACGTATATTCGCTGGCTTCGGTGGCATGTTGCAGAATGGGAAGCCCAGTGAGGCCGAGCAGGAAACCGATGACGACGACGCCGCAAAGCTGAAGCGACTCAAGCGCCATTGCAATTCGCGAAGGGAGCTTTTCTTGCTTGTGGTTGTGTCTCCAGGGCAGCGAACGCTCCAGCCAGAACAGCGCCGCAATATTACATAGTATAATGACTGTCACGCTGACCGCAGAATAATGAAGAATGGCTAACAGGTTGCTGGCGAGATTATCCAGAAACGCCAGGCTAATACCCATAAAAAAGAGAATAAGGTAGACGATCCAGCTTAACAGGCGATTGATAAGTTGTAATGCAGTCCTGTGCCGGAGCGGAATAAGGTAGCCCACAATAAGGGGAACCAGAATGATTAACAGCCCTGAAAACATGAAAATCAGATCCTTGCTGAGAAGTAAGACGAAATGCGTCACTATAACCTAAATAATTCAAGTTGCAGGAAGGCGGCAAGGGAGTGAATCCCCGGGAGCGTACATAAGTACGTGACTGGGGGGAGCGAGCGCAGTCAACACATCTGCAACTTGAAGTATAACGGGTATACACACTACTCAATGCAAAGAGGGGAGTAAAGTTGCAAATAAAAGGAAATATAGCGTGGAGAAAAAAGACCTGACAATAGTCAGGTCTTTTTGTTAGCGATTAATCGCGTTTTTCCAGCAGAGTGCGGTAAATAAGACCGCCGAGTACCCCACCGATGATCGGCATAACCCAGAAGAACCACAATTGTTGCAGTGCCCAACCGCCCTGGAAGATGGCGACTGCGGTACTACGTGCCGGGTTTACAGAAGTGTTGGTGACCGGAATACTGATCAAGTGAATCAGTGTTAACGCCAGACCAATTGCGATAGGTGCAAAACCTGCCGGAGCATGTTTATCGGTCGCGCCGTGGATCACTAATAAGAAACCTGCGGTCAGAATAATTTCAATGACGACGGCAGAAAGCATGGAATAACCGCCTGGTGAATGTTCACCAAAGCCGTTCGAAGCAAAACCACTGGCCGTTGCATCAAAACCTGCTTTACCGCTGGCAATAAGATACAGTGCCGCAGCTGCAACAATACCGCCCACAACCTGAGCAATAACGTAACCAATAACGTCTTTTGCCGGGAAGCGACCGCCAGCCCATAAACCGAAGGTTACCGCTGGGTTAAAGTGTCCACCGGAAATATGTCCTACGGCGAAAGCCATGGTCAGTACCGTCAGACCAAACGCCAGGGCCACACCGGCAAATCCAATACCCAACTCCGGGAATGCTGCGGCCAGTATTGCGCTACCGCACCCGCCAAAGACGAGCCAAAACGTACCGAAGAATTCAGCTGCTAATTTCCTGAACATAACCACCTCAATTAAAAGTTCCGGGTTCGAGTTCCTTGCCCGGTAATTCATCGCTAAAAAGGGACGATGATGAAAGAGCGGGTATTTTAGAAAAAAACATCATCCCTTCGCCAGTTAAATTGATGAAAAAATTTGATTTAAGGCAATATGTTGTTATTCCTTTATGAATATTGGATGAATGAAGCATAGTTCAATTAGGAAAAGGTGATGATTGAGTTCAGAAATAATATTCCGAGGAAAACATAAGAAGAATATTCTTATATTTTTCAATTTCTGCTACTAACCTCCTGATCATACCGGGTGTCCTGAGCGCCCGCTTGCCGTTATACTCCTGATAACTTGAAGGAAAAAGTTAGCATTTCCGGAGGCTATATGATTCTCGAACGCGTTGAGATTGTTGGATTTCGTGGTATTAACCGTCTGTCGTTGATGCTGGAGCAGAGCAACGTGCTGATTGGGGAGAACGCGTGGGGTAAATCCAGTCTGCTGGATGCCTTGACTCTGCTGCTGTCGCCGGAGTCAGACCTGTATCATTTTGTCCGCGAGGATTTCTGGTTCCCGCCGGGTGATATACAGGGCCGGGAACACCACCTGCACATTATCCTGACGTTTCGTGAATCCCAACCAGGTCGTCACCGGGTGCGTCGCTATCGTCCTCTGGAAGCCAGCTGGACGCCGTGCCAGGATGGCTATCACCGCATTTTTTATCGCCTGGAAGGCGAGTGTGCGGATGACGGTAGCGTTCTGACCTTGCGCAGTTTTCTTGACGGCGACGGCCATCCATTACCTCTCGATGACATTAACGATCAGGCGCGACACCTCGTGCGCCTGATGCCAGTACTGCGTCTGCGTGACGCGCGATTTATGCGACGGATCCGCAACGGTACGGTGCCAGATTCGGCGGATGTCGAAGTCACTGCCCGCCAACTGGATTTTCTGGCGCGTGAGCTGGCTACCCGGCCGCAAAACCTGACAGACGGGCAGATCCGTCAGGGTTTATCGGCCATGGTACAGCTGTTGGAGCACTATTTTTCCGAGCAGGGGGCTGGCCAGTCCCGCTACCGTCTGATGCGCCGTCGCTCCAATAACGAACAACGGAGCTGGCGCTATCTGGACATTATTAACCGCATGATTGATAAACCCGGCGGACGTACGCACCGGGTTATTCTGTTGGGCCTGTTTTCGACCTTGTTGCAGGCCAAAGGCACGCTAAGGCTGGATAAAGACGCCCGACCTTTATTGCTGGTGGAAGATCCAGAAACGCGTTTACATCCCATCATGCTGTCGGTGGCCTGGCACTTGTTGAATTTACTGCCTCTGCAGCGAGTGGCGACCACCAACTCCGGTGAGCTGCTGTCCCTTACGCCTGTTGAACATGTTGTTCGTCTGGTACGTGAATCATCCCGCGTCGCTGCCTGGCGGCTGGGGCCGGGTGGGATCAGTGCAGAAGATGGTCGGCGAATCGCATTTCATATTCGTTTTAATCGTGCGTCATCGTTGTTTGCCCGCTGCTGGCTGCTGGTAGAAGGTGAAACGGAAACCTGGGTGATTAACGAACTGGCCCGCCAGTGCGGACACCACTTTGATGCGGAAGGGATTAAAGTCATTGAATTTGCCCAGTCCGGTCTTAAGCCGCTGGTTAAATTCGCCCGCCGGATGGGAATAGAGTGGCATGTGCTGGTCGATGGAGATGAAGCCGGGAAAAAGTACGCCGCCACGGTACGTAGCTTATTGAATGACGACAGAGAGGAAGAGCGCGAGCATTTGACCATGCTCCCCGCGCTGGATATGGAACACTTTATGTATCGCCAGGGGTTTGCTGACGTCTTTCACCGGGTGGCGCAAATTCCGGAGAACGTGCCTATGAATATGCGCAAAATAATCTCCAAGGCGATTCATCGGTCGTCAAAACCGGATCTGGCGATCGAGGTGGCGATGGAAGCCGGGCGGCGGGGCGTTGATGCGGTGCCAACGCTGCTGCGAAAAATGTTTTCCCGCGTGCTGTGGCTGGCACGCGGCAGAGCGGATTAGTGGCGAAACATCGACGACAGCTGCGAATGGATGCTGTCCAGTAGCTGATAGCGGCGGCGGTATTCTGCGCGTTTTTTGCTCGCAATATCCGCCTCGCTTTTTCGCGCCAGCGTGCGCGGAATATGATAGTACCCGTTGCTGTCGCACTCACCGCCAACCGACTCCCAAAAAGTGTTGTAGTCGGAAAGGATTACCTTGTTTTTATCGTCGTAGCGCGGGCTGCGAAAAATATGCTGTTCATTGCTTACAGCCAGAATTTGTTCGATATTTAATTGTTCCGCAAAACAGCAAATGGCTTCCATCACAATACGTTTTGGGAAAATCCCATGGCATGATTTGGTCGCTTTTTGAATTTCTTCATGTGGCAGTAATCGGCTGCCTCCCTGTAACCCGCCAATAAACAGTGTACTGCTCCCTTCATAATTGCACAGCGTAAACGTCATTTCCGCTAAAGTCTCGCCAGTGCAATTGCGTACCAGAATGGTGCTTTCACCTTCTTTATCCAGTATGATGAATGAAGTCATTATTACGCTAAATACTTCGCTATTTTTTCCCTCAATTTGTGCTAGTTGTAATCCATCTTCACTTAAATAATTCTTAAATTCAGTGGCTGAAAAAAAGCTACGGATAGCATTGTAATGATAACGCACGGCATCCAGTTTCGTTTTGTGGTCAAGATTTTTCGCGAGATAGGCGCGATGCAAACGAACCGGCAATCGTGGCTGGCGTGCAAGTATGCTATCAAGGTCAGGCCATTGCGCCAACTCGGTCATCCATTCGCGCGTTAATCGCGGCATAAGCGCTGAGCGCAACAAAAACTTACGACGAAAGCTACGCTGATGCCAAAATTGTCCGGGGCGCCAATGTCCGGTCATCAGGCTACAAAAGAGGCTAAAACTTGTAACTGGTTTTGAAGAATGAAAAGTGCCTTCAGTTAGCTGGCTCATAATATAAATCCGATTGATACCCTTGTACTAATTTCAGCACAGCGGATCTTAACCATTCATCAATAACTCTGTTATTCTTGCGCTTTTCAACGGCGATTTATTTAACGTTGATGTTTAGCACTCCACTCTGGTGGACGTATTGGGGGAATTGGGACATTTATGAAGCTCAAGGGAAAAATCAAAAAACGCTATTTTCTGTTCGCCATCATCCTTATTGTGGCGGTAATTGCACTTTGGCGAACGCTTAATGCGCCTTTACCTCAGTATCAAACATTAATTGTTCGTCCTGGCGATCTGCAGCAAAGCGTGTTGGCTACCGGTAAGCTGGATGCGCTGCGTAAAGTTGACGTCGGGGCGCAGGTCAGCGGGCAGTTAAAAACGCTGTCGGTTGCGATTGGCGATAAAGTAAAAAAGGATCAGTTGCTCGGCGTTATCGATCCTGAACAGGCGCAAAACCAAATCAAAGAGGTTGAAGCAACGCTGATGGAATTGCGCGCCCAGCGTTTACAAGCCGAAGCTGAGTGGAAGCTGGCGCGGGTTACTCTTTCCCGCCAACAACAGCTGGCGAAAACCCAGGCTGTTTCACAGCAGGATCTCGACACGGCGGCCACCGAAATGGCGGTCAAACAGGCGCAAATTGGCACAATTGACGCGCAAATTAAACGTAATCAGGCCTCACTCGATACGGCAAAAACCAACCTTGATTACACCCGCATCGTTGCGCCAATGGCTGGCGAAGTAACGCAAATTACTACGCTGCAAGGGCAAACCGTTATTGCCGCCCAGCAGGCCCCTAATATTCTGACGCTGGCGGATATGAGCACCATGCTGGTAAAAGCGCAGGTTTCTGAGGCTGATGTAATTCACCTGCATCCAGGGCAAAGGGCCTGGTTTACCGTGCTGGGCGATCCGCAAACACGCTATGAAGGTAAACTCAAAGATGTTCTTCCGACGCCAGAGAAAGTGAATGATGCGATTTTCTACTATGCCCGCTTCGAAGTTCCAAACCCGAAAGGGATCCTGCGTCTGGATATGACCGCGCAGGTCCATATCCAGCTCACGGATGTCAAAAATGTCCTGACCATCCCGCTGTCGGCGCTGGGCGATCCTATTGGCAATAATCGTTATAACGTCAGGCTGCTGCGTAACGGCGAAACCCGCGAACGTGAAGTGGTTATCGGCGCGCGTAATGACACCGATGTGGAGATCGTGAAAGGGCTGGAAGAGGGGGATGAAGTCATTACCGGTGAGGGCAACGCTGGAGCTGCAAAATGACAGCATTGCTTGAGCTGAGCCATATCCGCCGCAGCTATCCGTCAGGTGAAGGCCAGGTTGAGGTGTTGAAGGACGTATCCTTGAGCATTCAGGCCGGGGAAATGGTGGCGATTGTCGGGGCGTCGGGTTCGGGTAAATCGACGCTGATGAACATTCTCGGCTGTCTGGATAAGCCAACCAGCGGTACGTATCGCGTTGCCGGACGCGATGTCTCTACGCTGGATAGCGATGCGCTAGCGCAACTCCGTCGTGAGCATTTTGGTTTTATCTTCCAGCGCTATCACCTGCTGTCGCATTTAACCGCCGCACAAAACGTTGAGGTACCCGCGGTCTACGCTGGCACTGAACGTAAGCAGCGCCTGGCGCGTGCGCAGGAATTACTCCAGCGGCTGGGGTTGGGTGACCGGGTTGACTATCAACCTTCCCAGCTTTCCGGTGGTCAGCAGCAGCGGGTCAGTATCGCGCGTGCGCTGATGAACGGGGGGCAGGTTATTCTTGCCGACGAACCCACCGGTGCACTGGATAGCCATTCCGGCGAAGAGGTGATGGCGATTTTGCATCAGCTGCGCGATCGCGGGCATACGGTAATTATCGTTACTCACGACAGCCAGGTCGCCGCGCAGGCCGAACGGGTCATTGAAATTCGTGACGGCGAGATTGTGCGCAATCCACCGCCACAGAAACCCTCTGGCGGACGCGATATCGCGGAGCCAACGGTGAAAACGGCATCCGGCTGGAGCCAATTTGTCAGCGGTTTTCGTGAAGCGCTTACCATGGCCTGGCTGGCAATGGCCGCGAATAAAATGCGAACGCTTCTGACCATGCTTGGGATCATCATCGGTATTGCTTCGGTGGTGTCGATTGTGGTGGTAGGCGATGCGGCTAAACAGCTGGTACTGGCAGATATTCGCGCTATTGGTACTAACACCATTGATATCTATCCAGGCAAAGATTTCGGCGACGACGATCCGCAATATCAACAGGCGTTGAAGTATGACGATTTGACGGCGCTACAGAAGCAGCCCTGGGTCAGTTCAGTAACGCCTGCAGTGTCGAAGAACCTGCGGTTACGCTATGGCAACATCGATGTTGCTGCCAGTGCTAATGGCGTTAGCGGCGACTATTTCAACGTCTACGGCATGACATTTAGCGAAGGGACCACCTTTAACGCCGAGCAACTGGCGGGGCGTGCTCAGGTGGTGGTGCTCGACAGCAATACCCGTCGTCAGTTGTTCCCCAACAAAGCGAAAGTTGTTGGCGAGGTCGTGCTGGTGGGGAATATGCCTGCCACGGTGATTGGTGTTGCAGAAGAGAAACAGTCGATGTTTGGCAGTAGCAAGATCCTGCGTGTCTGGCTGCCTTACAGCACTATGTCCGGGCGCATAATGGGACAGTCGTGGCTGAACTCGATCACCGTGCGGGTGAAGGATGGTTTTGACAGTGCCCAGGCCGAACAGCAACTGACCCGACTGTTGACGTTGCGCCACGGTAAAAAGGATTTCTTCACCTGGAATATGGACGGTATCTTGAAAACCGCCGAAAAGACCACACGTACATTACAACTCTTCCTGACGCTGGTGGCGGTGATTTCGCTGGTGGTCGGTGGGATTGGCGTGATGAATATTATGCTGGTTTCGGTAACCGAACGAACGCGTGAGATTGGCATTCGTATGGCGGTTGGCGCTCGCGCCAGTGACGTGCTGCAACAGTTCTTAATTGAAGCAGTGTTGGTGTGTCTGGTTGGCGGCGCGTTGGGCATTAGCCTGTCGATGCTGATCGCCTTTACGCTACAGCTATTTCTGCCGGGCTGGGAAATTGGATTTTCACCCGTCGCGCTGTTGACGGCTTTCCTGTGTTCGACTGCAACCGGGGTGTTGTTTGGCTGGCTACCGGCGCGGAATGCGGCACGTCTGGATCCGGTAGATGCTCTGGCGCGGGAATAATGCCACAGAGATAAAAATGCCAGCCGCAAGGGCTGGCATTTTGACTGCGGGATGTACACAATGAGACAGAAGAGCTATGCGACAGCTTCTGCTTCAATGACAGGCACGATGACACTGGCATGATTGCCTTTTGGCCCCTGGTGGACATCAAACTGGACAGACTGTCCGGCTTTTAGCGTTCTGTAACCATCCATCTGAATGGTGGAGTAATGGGCGAAAATATCTTCGCCGCCGCCTTCGGGGCAAATGAAACCAAACCCTTTGGCGTTGTTGAACCACTTAACAGTACCCGTTTCCATACTTCGACATCCTTCGTAAATCTTATATAAGTAAGATGGAATGAACCGGTGGCGGAGTGGGGGCTGTTCAAAACCTCGCCAACTCTCGAAACTACAATTTAGAGAAATCAGGCGGGGCGTCAAGCGCCATACAGACGGAATAGGGTAAAAATGCATCAAAATTTGAAGCAGTTAACGCTATTGTCGGTTATGTGACAGATGTCGCGGATGGCACTAATAGATGATAGTTATCTAATACTTGAGGTAGATTGATTGTGCGCATAGGCTGCTTGTCAGCGGCAAGATTTTCTGCCGGAAACCGTAACTGAAGATGACGACTGACAATGGGTAAGACGAACGACTGGCTGGATTTCGATCTGCTGGCGGAAGATAAATTGCGCGACGCGCTAAAACCGCCATCTATGTATAAAGTGATATTAGTCAATGATGATTACACTCCGATGGAGTTTGTTATTGACGTGTTACAAAAATTCTTTTCTTATGATGTAGAACGTGCAACGCAACTAATGCTTGCAGTTCACTATCAAGGTAAAGCTATCTGCGGTGTGTTCACTGCCGAAGTGGCTGAAACCAAAGTAGCGATGGTGAACAAATATGCGAGGGAGAACGAGCATCCGTTGCTGTGTACGCTGGAAAAAGCCTGAATGCAGGCATAAACATTGGGGGAGGTGCCTATGCTCAATCAAGAACTGGAACTCAGTTTAAACATGGCTTTCGCCAGAGCGCGCGAGCACCGACATGAGTTTATGACCGTCGAGCACTTGTTACTGGCGTTGCTCAGTAACCCATCGGCCCGCGAAGCGCTGGAAGCGTGTTCTGTGGATCTGGTGGCGCTCCGTCAGGAACTCGAAGCCTTCATTGAACAGACCACACCTGTATTGCCTGCCAGTGAGGAAGAGCGCGACACGCAGCCAACGTTGAGTTTTCAGCGTGTACTGCAACGCGCGGTCTTTCATGTTCAGTCCTCCGGGCGCAATGAAGTTACCGGCGCAAATGTGCTGGTCGCTATCTTCAGCGAGCAGGAATCTCAGGCGGCTTATCTGCTGCGTAAGCATGAAGTAAGTCGTCTTGATGTGGTGAATTTTATTTCTCATGGCACGCGCAAAGACGAACCCAGCCAGTCTTCTGACTCTGGGAATCAGCCAAATAACGAAGAGCAAGCTGGCGGGGAGGACCGTATGGAAAACTTCACGACTAACCTTAACCAGCTTGCCCGAGTGGGCGGAATTGATCCGCTCATTGGCCGGGACAAAGAGCTGGAGCGAGCCATTCAGGTACTGTGCCGTCGCAGAAAAAACAACCCGCTGCTGGTGGGAGAGTCTGGTGTCGGTAAAACCGCCATTGCCGAAGGTCTCGCCTGGCGTATCGTCCAGGGTGATGTGCCTGAAATTATGGCTGATTGTACTCTTTACTCCCTGGATATCGGCTCGCTGCTGGCAGGCACCAAATATCGCGGTGATTTTGAAAAACGCTTTAAGGCGCTGTTGAAACAGCTGGAACAGGATACTAACAGCATTCTGTTTATCGATGAGATCCACACCATTATCGGTGCGGGTGCGGCATCGGGCGGCCAGGTGGATGCGGCTAACCTGATCAAGCCGCTGCTCTCCAGCGGGAAGATTCGTGTGATAGGGTCCACAACCTATCAGGAATTCAGCAATATCTTTGAAAAGGATCGTGCCTTAGCGCGCCGTTTCCAGAAAATCGATGTCACTGAGCCATCGGTAGAAGAGACCGTGCAGATCATCAACGGTCTGAAGCCGAAATACGAAGCGCACCATGACGTCCGCTATACCGCCAAAGCGGTGCGTGCAGCGGTCGAACTGGCGGTGAAATACATTAACGATCGTCATCTGCCGGATAAAGCGATTGACGTGATTGATGAGGCGGGCGCGCGTGCGCGTCTGATGCCGGTCAGCAAGCGCAAGAAAACCGTCAACGTGGCGGATATCGAGTCCGTTGTGGCCCGCATTGCGCGGATCCCGGAGAAGAGCGTTTCGCAGAGCGATCGCGACACGCTGAAAAACCTGGGCAACCGTCTGAAAATGCTGGTATTCGGACAAGATAAAGCCATTGAGGCGCTGACTGAAGCGATCAAAATGAGCCGTGCCGGTCTGGGACACGAGCATAAACCGGTCGGTTCGTTCCTGTTTGCCGGACCAACTGGCGTCGGTAAGACCGAAGTCACGGTGCAGTTGTCCAAAGCACTCGGCATTGAACTGCTGCGTTTTGATATGTCCGAATATATGGAACGCCACACCGTCAGCCGCCTGATTGGTGCGCCTCCGGGGTATGTCGGTTTCGACCAGGGCGGTTTGCTGACCGATGCTGTTATTAAGCATCCGCATGCGGTACTGCTGCTGGATGAAATCGAAAAAGCACACCCGGATGTCTTTAACCTGCTGTTGCAGGTGATGGATAACGGCACGCTGACCGACAATAACGGGCGTAAAGCGGATTTCCGCAATGTGGTGCTGGTCATGACCACCAACGCCGGTGTGCGTGAAACTGAGCGTAAATCGATTGGGTTGATTCATCAGGACAATAGTACTGATGCAATGGGCGAAATCAAAAAAGTGTTTACGCCGGAATTCCGTAACCGCCTCGACAACATTATCTGGTTTGATCATCTCTCTACCGAGGTGATTCATCAGGTTGTTGATAAGTTTATCGTCGAGCTTCAGGTTCAGCTGGATCAGAAAGGTGTCTCTCTGGAAGTGAGCCAGGAAGCACGTGACTGGCTGGCAGAGAAAGGCTACGACCGCGCAATGGGCGCACGTCCAATGACGCGTGTTGTCCAGGATAACCTGAAAAAACCATTGGCTAACGAACTGCTGTTCGGTTCGCTGGTGGATGGTGGCCAGGTGACCGTTGCGCTGGATAAAGAGAAAAATGAGCTGACTTATGGTTTCCAGAGTGCGCAAAAGCACAAGCCAGAAGCTGCACATTAATCTTTAATCACCTAATCAGCCGGGCGTAATGCCCGGTTTTTTTTCGCCTGATAAAAGTGATTTGAATTGGGATATTCAGGGAGTTTAAACGGCAGGCAAAAAATAAGCCTGCGTAAGGGAGATTACGCAGGCTAAGGAGGTGGTTCCTGGTACAGCTAGCATTTATGGGTTATGTTTTTCAGCGGAGGGGATAATACCCTTAATGAACGAAGCGGTATGTGATCGATTTCTAAGAATCTTCCGAACGCTGAAAAATAACCGTAATTAACTACTTAGCATGCGGGTTGCGCGTGGACTCACCGGTAAAATTACGCATCAACAATGCATAATTCAGATCGATATCCTCCGGTACAGGCATCCACACGGTGTAACCATCGCCCGGCGCAACCGGCATCGCTTCGCCTTTCGCGTTTTCCATCTGTTCGAGAGTAAAGTTGATGTTGCCCTGTGGGGTCATCAGCTCCAGGCTGTCGCCGACGGTGAATTTGTTTTTCACCAGTACGGCTGCCAGTTCACCTTTACGTTCGCCGGTGAATTCGCCGACAAACTGCTGACGCTCGGAAACAGAGAAGCCGTATTCGTAGTTCTGATAGTCGTCATGCGTATGACGGCGCAGGAACCCTTCGGTGTAACCACGATGCGCCAGACCTTCCAGCGTTTCCAGCAGTTGCGGGTCGAACGGTTTACCGGCTGCGGCATCATCAATGGCTTTACGATAGACCTGCGCGGTACGTGCACAGTAATAGTATGACTTGGTGCGGCCTTCGATCTTCAGGGAATGCACACCCATCTGCGTCAGACGTTCAACGTGGGCAATGGCACGCAAATCCTTCGAATTCATGATGTAAGTGCCGTGTTCGTCTTCGAACGCGGTCATGTACTCGCCCGGGCGCTGGGCTTCTTCGATCATAAAGACTTTGTCTGTCGGTGCGCCAATACCCAGCGTAGGCTCAACGTTTTGTACCGGGATAGGCTCGTACTTATGCACGATATTGCCCACCACGTCTTCTTTGCCTTCCTGCACGTTGTATTCCCAGCGGCAGGCATTGGTGCAGGTACCCTGGTTAGGGTCACGTTTGTTGATATAGCCAGAAAGCAGGCAACGGCCGGAGTAGGCCATACACAGCGCACCGTGAACGAAGATCTCAAGCTCCATATCCGGCACCTGGGTGCGGATCTCTTCGATTTCTTCCAGCGACAGCTCGCGGGAGAGGATCACGCGGGTCAGCCCCATCTGCTTCCAGAATTTCACCGTCGCCCAGTTTACGGCGTTAGCCTGTACTGAAAGGTGAATGTCCATGTCAGGGAAGTTTTCGCGCACCAGCATAATCAGACCAGGGTCTGACATGATCAGTGCATCCGGCCCCATTTCCACCACCGGTTTCAGATCACGAATGAAGGTCTTCAGCTTGGCATTGTGTGGGGCAATGTTAACCACCACATAGAATTTTTTACCCAGTTCATGAGCTTCATTAATGCCGAGCTGCAGGTTTTCGTGGTTGAATTCGTTGTTGCGTACGCGCAGTGAGTAACGCGGTTGGCCCGCATACACAGCGTCTGCGCCATAGGCGAAAGCGTAACGCATGTTTTTCAGCGTTCCCGCCGGGGAAAGGAGTTCCGGTTTAAACATAATTTTCTCGTTCTGATGACAGGTCAGACTCGCCTCACTCAATGAGGCGGTTAGGGGAGTGCCCCCATATTAAGGGCGGGCATTGTAGCGCTGCGAGGAAGTCAGGTAAAGAAAAACGCCGGGCGACAGCGTTGCGTTACCCGGCTGAGCGAGTAATTATCAGGTCTTATCTTTTATCGTCTGACTGGCACCATTGGTCTTAACTGAAGCAATACCGGTCTCGCGTGACTGTTCATTCGCATACAGTTGACTGCTACCAATAATCTGGTGGTTTGCAGCTTTCAGGTTGAAATGTAATTTGCCATTAGCCGCTGTTTTTTTCTCATAACGCTCATCCAGAGGGCTGTTAGCCTGGACAGATGCGATCCCTTTTTCTGCAGCGCCTTTTGTAGTGTAAAGCTCACTGGTAAGGATTATTTCCCCGTTCCCAGCTTTAAGAACAAAGCGGTACTGATCATCGCTACTCTTACTTAATTCAAACCAACCAGCCATATGAACTCCTTGATTAAAAGTTTTATATCAAACAGTTATTGACGACAGTATTGTCAGAAACAGTATGAGCGATATTTGGAGAGTTGCTAGTTACCAGGGCTCACGGAGCCCTGAAGGGCAGGAGAGTTTAAGCAATTCGGCAGGCGTCGGCTTCCCAGCGATACCCCACGCCATAGACCGCGCGGATAAACGACTGCTCGGCATCCAGCGACTCCAGCTTGCGTCGCAGGTTCTTAATATGGCTGTCGATGGTGCGGTCGGTAACGACGCGGTAATCGTCATAGAGATGATTGAGCAACTGTTCACGGGAGAACACTTTTCCCGGCTCATGTGACAACGTTTTAAGTAAGCGGAATTCGGCGGGCGTTAAATCGAGCATCTTCCCACGCCAGGAGGCCTGAAAACGGCCTTCATCGACGATAAGCGGGCTTTCTGCATCCATTTGTTGCAGTTCGCGCTGCGGTTTGCATCGGCGCAGGATCGTTTTTACGCGCGCGACAACTTCGCGCGGGCTGTAAGGTTTACAAATATAATCATCAGCACCGATCTCCAGCCCCAGCAGGCGATCAATCTCTTCGATTTTAGCGGTTACCATCATGATGGGGACTTCTGAGAAGCGGCGGATTTCCCGACACAGGGTCAGACCGTCGGTACCGGGCAGCATCAGATCCAACAAGATCAGATCGGGCGGCGTTTGGCGCACGTAAGGCAGAACAAGGT
Source organism: Citrobacter sp. Cpo103 (assembly GCF_030332605.1). Classification (NCBI taxonomy): domain Bacteria; kingdom Pseudomonadati; phylum Pseudomonadota; class Gammaproteobacteria; order Enterobacterales; family Enterobacteriaceae; genus Citrobacter; species Citrobacter sp. Cpo103. The sequence goes on from NZ_JAOWHO010000029.1 coordinate 504,166, forward strand.
CGCCGTGGTTGATCAGCGTAGGGGCATAGCTCGCTGCCCGCAGGTAGTCGATCAGCAGTTGCCCCAGCTTAGGCTCATCTTCCACGATCAGAATACGCGGTGTGTTTTCATCAATGGGTAACTCAGTCATACATCTCTCTGTAAATCGCGTTCCAGCGGTAACTCTACTGTAATGCTAACCCCACCAAAAGGCGAATGGGCGGCACGAATCAGACCATTATGCGCCTGTACGATATTGACGCAAATCGCCAGCCCCAATCCGGAACCTCCGCTGGCGCGGTTGCGCGAGCCTTCGGTGCGATAAAATCGTTCAAACAGCTTCTGTAACTGCTCGTCACTTACGCCAGGAGCGGAATCTGCGAAGGTTAATAACACCATGCGTTCGCGTTGTTCGGCGCTGATATGCAACCCGCCACCGCTATCGGTGTAGCGCAGACTGTTTTCCAGCAGGTTGTTGAACAGCTGCATCAGACGATCCCTGTCACCAAATACCGTCATGCTGTCGGGGAGCGAAAGCTGTATGGTCAATCCACGGCTGGCGAAGCGTTCACGAAATGCGCCGCTTGCCACTTCCAATAGGGGGATGAGGTCCAGCGATGTTTTCTGATAGGCCAGCGCGCCTTCATCTGACATGGAGAGCTGATGAAGGTCGTCAACCAGTTTGGTGAGCGTACCGACTTCAGCCTGCAACGAGGCAACGGAGTCAGGGGTAAACTGGCGTACGCCATCCTGAATGGCCTCCAGTTCACCGCGCAACACCGCCAACGGCGTACGCAGTTCGTGAGAAATATCGGCCATAAAGTCACGACGCATCTGCTGGTTTTTTTCCAACGTACTGGCGAGCTGGTTGAAGTCCTGCGCCAGCTTGCCCAGCTCATCCGTACTGGTTGGCGTAACGCGAGTGGTGAAATCGCCCGCTGCCAGTTTGTGCGTGCCTTCCACCAACCGCTTAACCGGGGCCAGCAGGCTGCGCGCCAGCGTAAACGTCGCCAGCGCGGCCAGGATCGTGGAGAGCGCAACGATAAGCCAACTGGATCGTCTTTGCTGCATGTCGAAATTGATATCCGTATTCCGCGTTAAGCGTTCTACAGGAGAGGCGATCACGGCGCCCACTTCGCTACCGTTAACGCGTATGGGATGGCGCATGCCGTCGCGAGGAACTGGGCCGCGCGGGCCGACCAGCACGCGGGCATTTTGGTCGACAACCCAAAACTGTGTACGCCAGCCGTGTGGCGGCATGCCTGGGCCCGGTTTATCATCGTCGTTATCGTGTTCAAAAGAGCGCAGGATCTGGAAAACAAAACGATCGTTATTGCGTAAGAATCTCCAGTTGCCGTGCTGCTCGTACTGCTCGCTTAATGCGTCGCTGAGCATTTGCAGCCGCTGCTCGTTGCCGTGCTTGATATAGTCAATAAAACCACGTTCGAAGCTAATGCGTACGGCCCAGTGCATGCTGATCAGCAACACAATGCAGGTGGCGAAAATTGCCAGAAACAGTTTGCCGGTGATACCGGGCCGCCAGAACTTCATCAGGTGCTCCTTTTGCGCCGTGAAATCACCGCGTTGGTTTGCGTGTCGTTCGGCACGCGGGCAAAAATAATGGCGGGCAGCGCAATAATGAAGGCGATGCACAGCCAGGTATACATAAAGACGGTATGCGTACTTCCGCTGTCGATGGCGATATGCTGTTGGCCGAACATGCCCAGCAGCAGGCCTGCGATGGTCACACCAATACTCATCGATAGCTGCATGATCATCGACAGCAGGCTGTTACCGCTGCTGGCCAGATCGTCAGGCAGATCTTTTAACGTAAGCGTGTTCATGGATGAAAAACGCGTTGAGTTGACCATTCCCTGTAAAAACAGCACGAAGGGCAGGGCGTAATACCAGCCCAGCAGTGCCGTGGTCATTAGCAACAGACTGACCAGCGAAAGGCCAAGCGTAGTGGTAATCAGCACACGACGGTAACCAAAGCGGTTAACGACCTGCACCACAATGCGCTTCATGCCCATACTGCCCAGCACCATCGGGATCATCATCAGCCCGGCATGAAAAGGTGAAAAACCGAGGCCAATCTGTAAAAACACCGGTGTCATAAACGGCAACATGCCGCTGCCGATGCGTCCGGCAAAACTGCCGAACAGACCTAGCGAGAAGGTTGGTGTGCGAAACAGATTCAGGCTGAATAGCGCACGCGGATTACGATGGGCGTGTTTCAGATACAGCGCAATAGCCAACACCCCGCAGATAACCAGCGCCGCCAGCGTGATACTGGAGAGGCCGGTTCCTTTGCTGCCATCGAGCGCCAGCGTCAGTACCGCCATGCCGACCGCCAGCATCGCGAACCCAGAGAGGTCGAAACGTCGGGTTTGCATGGTGTAGTTGGGCATCAGCATTAACGTCGCTATCGCACCGACAATACCAACCGGAATGTTAATCAAAAATATCCAGTGCCAGGAGGCGTATTCAACCAGAATTCCGCCTAACGCCGGGCCCAGCAGCGGGCCGATTTGACCGGGTAAAGTGACAAACGTCATTGCCGCCATATATTGCTCACGCGGGACGATTTTCATCACTGTTAGCCTGCCGACCGGCACCATCATCGCGCCGCCAACGCCTTGTAAGACGCGCGCCATCACCAGCTCGTTGAGCGTGCTGGACCCGGCGCAAAACAGCGAGCCAAGCGTAAACAGGATGATGGCGGTGAAGAAGATATTACGCACGCCAACTTTGTCCGCCAGCCATCCGCTGGCGGGCAGCATCACGGCAACAGTTAAAACATATGACACAATGACCATATGCATGTGTAACGGGCTTTCCCCGAGGCTTGCCGCCATCGAGGGAAGCGCGGTGTTAACGATAGTGGTATCCAATGACTGCATAAAAAAGCCAAATGCCACAATCCAAAGTTGCCAGCGGGTGCTGTCGGGAAGTTCTGTCATAACTCTGCTACCGGTTTGCTGTTTTTACGCGAAAAACGCAGACGCAGACGGTCGAAAAAGAGATAGACCACGGGCGTGGTGTACAGCGTCAGGAGTTGGCTCACGACCAGCCCACCGACAATGGTTATCCCCAAGGGCTGACGCAGTTCAGAGCCATCTCCTGCGGATAACACCAACGGCAACGCGCCAAACAACGCCGCCAGCGTGGTCATCATTATTGGGCGAAAGCGCAACAGGCAGGCCTGGAAAATAGCTTCTTCCGGCTGTAGCTTGCCGTTTCTCTGCGCTTCCAGCGCAAAATCGACCATCATGATGGCGTTTTTCTTCACAATGCCAATTAATAGCATGATCCCTATCAGGGCGATTAGGCTGAACGGGGCATTGAACAGTTCCAGCGCCAGCAACGCCCCGACGCCAGCCGAAGGTAGCGTGGAGAGGATGGTCAGCGGATGGACATAGCTTTCATACAGCATACCCAGCACGATATAGACCGTGGCGATGGCGGCGATAATCAGGATCACCTGCGAATTCATCGTGTCCTGAAATACCTGTGCGGTACCGGCAAAGCTACCGCGAACCGTGGAAGGGACGCCGAGCTGGGTCATGGTTCTGTTGATGGCCTCTGTCGCTTCTGACAGTGAAGAACCTGTCGGCAGGTTAAACGACACGGTTGAGGCGGCAGACAAGCCCTGATGGTTCACAGACAGTGGCGCATTCGCCGGCTGCCATTTGGCAAAGTACGATAACGGGATCGCTTTACCGTCATTGTTGATGACGAACATTTTGTCCAGTGCGCTGATGTCCTGGGTGTAACGTCGATCAACCTCCATCACCACTTTGTACTGGTTCATCGGCTGATAGATGGTAGAGATCTGCCGTTGTCCGAAAGCATTATTCAACAGGCTGTTGGCGGCTGCCACGTCGATCCCCAGACGAGACATGGTGTCGCGATCGTAAATCAGATTCATCTCCGCGCCATTGTCCTGCTGATCGGAGTTGACGTCTGCCAGTTGGGGCAGTGCGGCAAGCGCCTTACGGATCTTCGGTTCCCACTCACGCAGCGCCGCGAGATCGTCGGACAGCAATGTGTATTGATAGCTGGCGTTGGCCTGGCGTCCACCAACGCGAATATCTTGCACCGCCATTAAAAACAGATTCGCACCTGGCTCTTTTGAAAGCGCGACGCGCAGGCGGTCGATCACCTGCTGAGCGGTTTCACGGCGCTCATCGCGTGGCTTGAGGGTAATAAACATCATCCCGCTGTTAACCCGCGAACCACCGGTAAAACCGGTGACGTTATTCACCGCCGGGTCGTCGCGGATGATCTTCATAAAGTCCTGCAGTTTGCCGCGCATGGCCTGAAATGAGATGCTCTGGTCGGCCTGGATCCCACCCATCAATACACCCGTATCCTGCTCCGGGAAGAAGGTTTTGGGGATGGAAATATAAAGCCAGATATTCAGCGCAATGGTGCCAAGCAACACCACGCCTACCAGCCGCGTATGGTGCAGCACCCATTTAAGCGAGGTGCCGTAACTCTGTTGCAGCGCCACCAGCACACGACCAAAACCCCGTTTGCGAGACTGTTCGCGCGGGGAGCTAGATTTGAGCATCCAGCCGCACATCATTGGTGTTAATGTCAGCGACACCAGCAGCGAGATACCGATAGCAACCGACAGCGTGACGGCAAATTCGCGCAGCAAGCGCCCAGGCAATCCGCCCATTAATAGCAGTGGCAGGAACACCGCCACCAGCGACAGACTCATGGAAAGCACGGTGAATCCCACTTCGCGCGTACCCTGTAACGCTGCCTGGAGAGGCTTCATTCCTGCTTCCAGGTGGCGGGCAATATTTTCCAGCACCACGATGGCGTCATCGACGACAAATCCCGTGGCAATGGTTAACGCCATCAACGACAGGTTGTTCAGGCTGAATCCGCACAGATACATAGCGGCAAAGGTACCGATCAGCGAGACCGGGACTGCTACCGCGGGGATCAGCGTCGCACGCCCGGAGCGCAGGAAAACAAAGACCACCAGGATAACAAGCGCCACGGAGATAATCAGCGTCTGTTCGACTTCCTCCAGTGAAGCGCGAATGGTCGGCGAGCGGTCCTGGGCGATTTGCAGATCGATGGCGGCCGGTACCAGCGTTTGTAGCTCCGGTAATTTGGCGCGAATGCTGTCTACCGTCTGAATGATATTGGCTTCCGGTAGCTTGCGGATCATCAACAGAATGGCCGGTTTGGCATTGGTCATCCCCGCGTTGCGTACGTCCTGCACCGAGTCGGTTACAGACGCAACGTCGCCCAGTCGCACCGCCGCGCCGTTATTGTAGTGGATGATGATCGGCTGGTATTCGGCGGCGGTTTTCAGCTCATCGTTGGTTTGGACCTGCCAGCGGTGAGTATCATTCTCGATAGCACCCTGCGGCTTACGCACGTTGGCGTTGTCAATTGCGCTACGCACGTCATCCAGTGACACACCCTGGTTAAACAGCGCCTGCGGATTAAGCCCTACACGCACGGCAGGCAGTGAGCTGCCTCCAACGTCCACGTCGCCCACGCCGTCGATTTGAGCGATGGTCTGCGCCAGCTGGGTTGATGCGAAATCGTACAATTCACCTTGCGAGTACGTGTCCGATGTTAGCGTCAGGATCATGATTGGCGCATCGGAAGGGTTGGCTTTGCGATATGTTGGTCGGCTCGGCATCCCGCTGGGTAGCAGACTTTGCGCGGCGTTAATTGCGGCCTGAACGTCCCGCGCCGCGCCATTGATGTCACGGTCGAATTTGAATTCGAGAATAATACGCGTACTGCCAAGTGAACTGCTTGATGTCATTTCGTTCACGCCCGCAATGCGCCCCAGCGAGCGCTCCAGCGGAGTTGCGACCGAGGACGCCATCGTTTCGGGTGAGGCACCCGGTAACGATGCGCTGACCATGATCACCGGAAAATCCACCTGCGGCAGCGGAGCGACCGGCAGCAGACGAAATCCGAGTATGCCGCACAGGGTGATGGCTACCGAAATGAGAATGGTCGCCACTGGACGATGAATGAAAAGCGCGAAAAATTTCATTTACGCTTCCTCTTCCTGGCGCGGGAAGCGGCTTTTCACATACAGCGACAGACGGTCAAACAGCAGATAAATCACCGGGGTGGTAAACAGGGTTAATACCTGACTCACCAGCAGCCCACCGACCATGCCAATACCTAATGGGCGACGTAACTCTGCGCCCACGCCGGTACTCAACATCAGCGGCAACGCGCCGAGCAGTGCCGCCAGTGTAGTCATCAGGATTGGGCGAAAACGCAGCAGACAGGCCTGGAAAATGGCATCGCGTGGTGACATTCCCTGTTCGCGCTCCGCGGCAAGGGCAAAGTCGATCATCATGATGGCGTTTTTCTTGACGATACCGATGAGCAAAATTATGCCGATAATCGCGATGACGTCCAGTTCGCTGCCGGCAATCATTAACGCCAGAAGCGCCCCGACACCCGCCGTCGGCAACGTGGAGAGAATAGTAATTGGGTGAATAAAGCTCTCATACAGCACGCCGAGGACGATATACATCGCGACAACCGCAGCCACAATCAACCAGATGGTATTTCCCAGCGCGGCCTGGAAAGCGAGCGTACTGCCCTGGAACTGGGTGGTAATATTTGCGGGCAAGTTAAGCGTTTTTTCGGTATCCAGAATGGCCTGTACCGCATCACCCAGCGACCACTCGTCTGGCACGTTGAACGAGATGGTGGTGACCGGGAACTGATCGAGGTGGTTAATCGACAGCGGGGCAAAACGCTGTTCAACACTGGCGATCGCGCTGAGCGGTACTATGCCACCGTCGCTACTGGTCAGACGAATTGTATCCAGTGCCGCAAGCCCTGGCGTATTGTTGGTGTCATGTTCTAACACCACGCGATACTGATTTGCCTGGGTGTAGATGGTTGAAATCAGTCGCTGGCCGAAGGCGTTGTACAGGGCGTTGTCGACATCTGACATGCTGATGCCCAAACGGCTGGCGCTGTCGCGATTGACGTTCACATATGCTACCAGCCCTTTGTCCTGCCAGTCGCTACTGACATCGGACAGTTGCGGTAGCTGATTTAGTTTTGCTATCAGTTGTGGAACCCAGGTGCTGAGGGCATCAAGGGATGTTGCTTGCAGCGTGAACTGATATTGCGTCCGGCTGACCTGAGTATCAATCGTCAGGTCCTGAGTGGGCTGAAGATAAAGGTCAACGCCGGGAACTCTGTCAACCGCGTCCTGTAGGCGCGCAATCACTTTCTGCACCCGATCGTCGCGTTCATCCAGCGGCTTAAGGTTGATTTGTAAGCGCGCGCTGTTCAATGCCGTATTAGTGCCGTCCACACCGACAAAAGCGGTCAGGCTTTCTACTGCCGGATCTTTCAGAATGACATCTGAAACCTGACGCTGGCGCTGGGCCATGCTGGCAAATGAGCTGGACTGTGGCGCCTGTAGCGTTCCCTGGATAATGCCGTTATCCTGGATCGGAAAGAAGCCTTTGGGGATAAAGACCCATAGCATAACGCTCAGCGCCAGCGTGCCGAGCGCTACGCTGAGCGTGAGCCACGGATGGTTGAGCACTTTCGCCAGCCAGTGTCCGTACCCGGCAATAACGCGATCAAACATTCGCTCTGAGGCACGGGAGAAGCGGTTTTGCTTACGTAATGAGGCCTGATTCAGCATACGCGCGCACATCATCGGCGTAAGAGTGAGCGAGACAACGGCGGAAATCAGAATCGCTACGGCCAGCGTCACAGCGAACTCACGGAACAATCGACCTACGATATCTCCCATAAACAGCAGTGGGATCAGTACGGCGATCAGTGAAAATGTCAGAGAGATAATGGTAAAACCAATCTCGCCCGCGCCCTTCAGGGCAGCAGTCAGCGGTTTTTCGCCTTTTTCGATATAGCGTGAAATATTCTCGATAACCACGATAGCGTCATCCACCACAAAACCTGTCGCAATGGTTAGCGCCATGAGGGTCAGGTTGTTGATGGAGAAATCGAGGAATACCATCACCGCGAAAGTACCGATTAACGATAACGGTACGGCGACCGCAGGAATAATGGTTGCCGGAATATTGCGCAAAAACAGGTAGATAATCATGACTACCAGCGCAATCGCCAGCATCAACTCAAATTGGGTATCCGCTACGGACGCACGGATATTGGTCGTACGATCGGAAAGTACGCTGACCTTAACCGATTTGGGCAGGCTTTCGGTAAGCTGCGGCAGCATCTGGCGGATACTGTCTGCCGTGGAGATGATGTTCGCGCCAGGTTGGCGCTGAACATTCATCACTATAGCTTGTTGCTTATTGGCCCATGCGCCCAGCCAGCTGTTTTCTGCTCCTTGTTCGACGGTGGCGACATCGCCCAAACGAACCGGCGCACCGTTTTTATAGGCAATAATGAGCTGACGATATTCGTCTGCGGACTGCATCTGGTCGTTGGCTGAAAGGGTAACGGCACGCGTTGGGCCATCAAGACTCCCTTTTGCTGAATTGACGTTGGCACCGGTAATGGCCGTACGGATGGTTTCGCTGGTCAGACCGAGTGCGGCAATGGCCTGAGCGTTAAGTTTCACGCGGACCGCCGGACGTTGCCCTCCGGAAAGTGTTACCAGACCCACGCCGGATACCTGAGAGATTTTCTGCGCGACGCGGGTTTCGACCATATCTTCCACCTGCGTCATCGGCATGGCGCTGGAAGTGACCGCCAGTGTCATGATCGGCGGATCTGCCGGGTTTACCTTGCTGTAGACCGGAGGGTTAGGGAGATCGCTGGGTAATAAATTGGTGGCGGCGTTAATCGCGGCCTGAACTTCCTGCTCGGCAACATCCAACGGGAGCGTCAGTTGAAACTGTAACGTAACGACCGATGCGCCACCGGAACTTTGTGATGACATCTGTTTTAAGCCAGACATCTGCCCGAACTGACGTTCAAGCGGTGCGGTGACCGCCGAGGTCATGACGTCCGGGCTGGCGCCGGGGTAGAGCGTAACGACCTGAATCGTGGGGTAATCCACTTCAGGTAAGGCGGCGATTGGCAGGAAGCGATAGCCGATAATACCGGCAAGCAAAATCGCGACCATCAGCAGAGTGGTGGCGACGGGGCGCAGAATAAACAGGCGCGATGGTCCGCCTGTGCTGTCCGGAGGTAACACCTGCATCAGGAGTTGGCTCCTTTTTTGCCGTATCCGCGTGGCGCTGTTTTCTCATCGGAAACAGAGGCGTCGTGCGCCTCAACGACTTCGACTTTTGCGCCTTCCGTCAGACGATCGATACCGTCGGTCACGACTCGATCGCCCGCAGACAGCCCGGCGGCGATCACCACTTTTTGGCTATCCTGAATACCCGGTTTCACCAGATGTTTGCTCACTTTGTTATCGCTATTCAGTACCCAGACAAAGTGGCCTTCGTTGCCCATCTGCAGGGCGGCAGTTGGGATCACAATGGCATTTTGTTGTGTGTCGACCAGCATGCGGGCGTTAACGAACTGGTTAGGGAATAAGGCATCATCCTGATTGGAAAAACGAGCCTTAACTTTGATTGTTCCGGTGGTGGCATCAATCTGATTGTCGAGACTGAGCAGGACGCCTTCGCTGAGCTTTTGCGAATTGGTTCGGTCCCAGGCTTCGACCTTCAGCTGGCTCCCCGATTTTTGTGCCTGCAACACGGTAGCAATGTCGTTTTCAGGCAAAGTAAATATCAGGTCGATGGGATGCGTTTGCGTAATGACGACAATTCCGGTGGTATCGCCGCTGGAAATTTGGTTACCGACATCGACCTGTTTCAGGCCGACACGACCATCGACAGGCGCGGTTATCCGACTCCAGTCGAGCTGCAACTGAGCGCTGGCGACGCTGGCTTCATCCGCTTTGATTGTGCCTAACGTCTCGTTGACCAGCGCCTGCTGGGCATCCAGTTCCTGGCGGGAGACCAGATTGGTTTTAACCAACTGTTGATAGCGGGCAAGATCGCGACGGGCATTCGCCAGCGTGGCTTTATCTTTTGCCAGTTGTCCCTGCGCCTGAGCCAGAGCAACTTTGAACTGGCTGGGATCTATCTCTGCCAGCAGGTCGCCGGCTTTCACCTGTTGTCCTTCCTCAAAGTGTAAGGCGATGAGTTGACCATCCACCCGACTACGCACCGTGGCGGTATTTGCGGCAGTAACGGTCCCCAGCCCTGTCAGATAGCGTGGCACGGCTTCCTCGGTGGCGGTGGCAGCCTGCACGGGAGCCAACGGTCCGGAGCGTATTCCACGCCGTCCTGACCCCGCCGTGTGCTGCGCGGGTTTGGTCGCGCCCGGTGCGGTTCCCTGGGATGCACTGCGGCTTTGCCAGAACCAGATGGCGGCGACGGCGGCCACGACGATCACGATTGCTATCACCCAGCGGGATTTATTACTGCCTTTCATTGTTATGAGTTTCTCATCCTGAAACGATTCGCGGAATGATACTAGTTTAGCCAGTGAACAAGGGAGAAAAATGGAGGAATTATGAAACACTGTCGGGATTCGTCTGAATGCTGACGCGGCTTTGCGAGGTGTTACGCAACAATCGGTGGTGAAGATAGCGAATGCGCAATTGTGCGATAGAGTGCTGACAAGGCAAAAAGGAGGAAAGCCAGAGATTTCAGCGGGACGCTGGAACGGGAAAGCCCCTCCCGAGGAAGGGGCCAAAATAAGGAAAGGGTTATGATGAAGTACGTCATCATACTGGTGATACTCTTAGTCATTAGCTTACCGGCTTACTAAGACACCAGGGGGAGGGGAAACCCTCCCTAACCCTCACTCCTGAAAATAAGCCACAGCAAGGATGATGTCAATATGCACACTTTTCACCATGCGAGTGGCTTAGCGGAAAACAACGTCAGCCCAGCGGGCCAGTCCGGCGGTAACTGAACCGAAATCATCGCCACCCGCGATAGGGATTCCGGGAAGCTGCTGGGCGAGGGCTTTTTTAATCAGCGGTGAACGCGCGCTGCCGCCGGTCAAATAAATCACGTCCGGTTTTTCCTGCGCGTTGTCCAGCGCCAGCTGGACCTGCTCCAGAATGCGCGCCAGGGGCTGATTGAGCGCGGCTTCCAGTCCGTGTTGATTGATATCGGTTGCCAGCGTGTCGCTGATAAACGGTATCGCCGCCGTTACAATGGTTTGGTCAGAAAGCGCGATTTTGCTCTCTTCTGCGCTGCGCACCAGGCGGTAGCTCAGACGCTCGCGCCAGACTTTAAGCAGAAAAGCGACTTTATCGGCTTCTTTCGCGTCGCGGACAAGATCGTTCAGTAAACGACCATTGGCGCTGCTGTAGAAATCACTTTGCGCGGGAACGTCGTTGATTGCGACCGCGTTCCACCAGGGGAGAATCGGTAAGGCGATACCTTTTTCAGTCTCACCGCCCATACCCAGCAGCGGCATCAGGTGTTTAAACGCCAGCGCGATATCCAGATCGTTCCCGCCTACGCGGCAGCCACTGTGTCCCAGCAGGCTGTTTTCGCGATCGGCGCGCTGATGCCATTGCGGCCCCATCAGCAGCAGTGAACAGTCGGTCGTACCCCCGCCAATATCTACCACCAGCACGCGTTTCTCATCCTGCAGTGTGGCTTCGTAATCCAGTCCCGCGGCTACCGGCTCGTACTGGAAGACGACATCCTGAAAACCGGCACGTTTGGCTGCACGTTCAAGAATACCCTGCGCCTGGGTGTTGGCGTCATCGCCACCTAATCCCTGGAAGTTGATGGGACGACCAATCACGGCCTGAGTGATAGCTTCCGGCAGCTGGCTTTGCGCCTGGTTGCGAATGTGCAGCATCATTGCACAGACCAGATCTTCAAACAGCGCAACCTGCTGTGGCTTCAGACCGCTGGCACCCAAAAATGATTTTGGCGATTTAACGAAGTACACCTCTTCCGGGTCTTCAATATACTGACCCAGCGATGCCAGACCGAACTGCACGCTGTTGGCGTTAACGTCGATGTCTTCTTCGCGGTTGTAGCGCATCGCGCGGCGAAGCAGCGCCTGCGTTTCATCGTCCGTAGTTGGGATGTCGTGATGGCGATACAGCCACTCGCTAACCGCTTCGCGCGTTGGTGCGCACAACATTGAGGGTAGCAGCGTGCTGTTATTTTCCATTTTGAGCAGGTGAGGCTGCCCGTCACGCATAACGGCCACTGAACAGTTTGCCGTACCGTAGTCAAAACCAATAAACACCGTAAAAATCCCCATGCCAGTGAAGAAGGGGCGTGACTTTAACGAATAGTTGACGCCCCGACAACTGGAATATGAAAGCAAGGCGTACTGATTGAATACCGTTTATGCTGTAGGTTTGCGTAAAAAGGAAAACTGAATGTTCACGCTGAGCTGGCAACCGCCTTATGACTGGCCCTGGATGCTGGGGTTTCTTGCCGCCCGTGCGGTGGAAGGTGTCGAAACCGTAGGAAAGCTGGATTATGTCAGAAGCCTGTCCGTAGGGGGACATCGTGGTCTGGTGCGCGTTGTCCCGGATCTGCACGCCAACGTGCTACACGTGACATTGAGCACAGGGTTACAGCCGGTAGCTTCCGAGTGCCTGGCAAAAATAACGCGCTTGTTCGATCTTGGCTGTTGCCCGCAGCAAATTATCGCCGCGCTGGGTAGCCTCGGTGCGGCGCGTCCTGGACTGCGCCTACCGGGATGTGTCGATGCGTTTGAGCAAGGGGTGCGGGCGATTTTAGGGCAGTTAGTCAGCGTATTGATGGCCGCGAAACTGACGGCGAAAGTGGCGCATGCTTACGGGGAAGCGCTGGAGGATGCACCCGAGTATGTGTGTTTTCCTACGCCGGAAGCGCTTGCCAATGCCGATCCGCTGCACCTGAAAGCGTTAGGAATGCCGCTCAAACGCGCTGAAGCGTTGATTCATCTGGCTCGCGCAATGCTTGAGGGAGCGCTCGCGACAACAGCCCCTACCGATATCGAACAAGGCGTTAAGCAGCTACAAACGTTTCCCGGGATAGGACGTTGGACCGCCAACTACTTTGCACTGCGCGGCTGGCAGGCGAAGGACGTTTTTCTGCCGGATGATTATCTGATTAAGCAGCGTTTTCCCGGCATGACACCGGCCCAGATCCGACGGTATGCAGAGCGCTGGAAACCCTGGCGCTCCTATGCGCTGTTGCATATCTGGTATACGGATGGCTGGCAGCCGTCAGTTGATGGCGAAATTACTGGTATTCAGTAGCAGATCCAGCGGTTGGGCATCGGCAATAATATCGCCATAAATCATATCAATACCGATGCCAGAAAGCGTATCCATGATGAGTGGCAACTGCACCGGGCCGGCGATAGTTTTTATGTCCAGGCGCTGGGCATGACCCTGGATAATGGACACCCACATTTCGTCGATCAGGTTGCCGGGAGCGCTGGCACTTAGCTCGCTGTCGAGCAACAGGTAATCGACAATGTGATATTTCAGGTTGTCAAAAAGCTCTAAATCGCGACCAACCTGACTTAACACAATTCGACAACCGTACTGACGCAGTCGATGCAGGGCGGATATCGCCTGCGTTGGGTTGGTTTTGATGACGCTTGCCGGAACGGTCAGATGCAGCAATCGCGGCGGTAGAGGACTGTGTTGCAAGTGCTCCAGCAGCTCATCGATAAGTTCTGTGTTGAGCAGGCCGGCGGCGGAAAGGGGCAGGGCAATACTGAGACCCTTGTTGGCGATGGCTGGGGCAGCATTCTGGAAGAACTCGCTAAATACCCGACGGTCAAGCGCCTTGCTTAACGCGGGATCGACCAGCCCGGCGCGGAAGGCTTGCTCCTCAATGGCTTCACCTTCAGCGGTGCCTAAGCGAAGCGAGAGAAGCCAGAAGCTAAACGTCTCCGGTATACGCGGGGAAGCCACACCTCTGGCGATCATCAGCATTGGGTTGTGCATAATGGTGTGTCTTTGCTCATCCAATGTCAGTTGACTACACGCGTCATGACCCTGGCTTTGCTGCGGTTCATAAACGCAGACGCGTCCACGCCCACTGTTTTTCGCCGCATAACAGGCAATATCGGCCTGAGACATCACATCGGTCGCGACATGGTTTTTCTCATCAATGAGCGTAATCCCTGCGCTGGCGCCAATACGGTGTAAGCGGCCTTCCCACATGAAGTGGTAATCATTAATGGCGCTGATGACGCGACCTGAAATAAAGCGGGCGCTTTCGATATTACAATCCGGTAGCAACAGACCAAACTCGTCGCCGCCCAGGCGCGCCAGCATATCGCTGGATCGCAACATGCTGAGCATAAGCGCTGAGAGTTCACGCAGCAGGGCATCGCCAGCGGCATGACCCGCGCTGTCGTTCACCGCTTTAAAACGATCCAAATCGATAAAAACCAGCACATGACGCTGGTGCGTATCGTGTACCGAATGCAGCAATTGTTTTAGATGGTTTTCGAAACTGACCCGGTTTGCCAACTGCGTCAGGTCATCATGCGAGGCGCTGTAGCTAAGCTGGCGGAGCATCTTCCGTGACTCTGTGACGTCCTGAATAACCAACACTGAGCCAATGCTGCCGCCGTCGAGGGTGCTGAGAGACGTGATGCTGTACTGAATGTCATAACTGTTGCCGTTACGGCAATGCAGGACCACTTCCTGTTCGATTGCCGTACGCGACATGTCAGCACTGTAGATATTTTCCATCAGCGGACCGTTCTCGCCAAAAGTAATATGTAGTACCGTCAATAGCGGAATGCCGATGGCACTGTCCTGCTGCCAGCCGCTCATTTTCTCAGCGACCGGATTCATAAAGGTCACGTTCATATCGACATCAATACAAATCACCGCTTCGCCGATTGAATCCAGCGTAATGTGCAGACGCTCTTTTTCTTGATACAGCGCTTCGTTAAGCTGCTTGACTTCGGTCATATCCATATTGATACCAAGCAAGCGTTCAACTTCACCGTCTTTATTCAGTACCCGGTTGGCCAACGAACGGATATGGCGTATGCCATCTTTTACCGCGATACGAAACTCAAGCTTAAACGGAGCCCGTGCGGCCAGTGAATCACGAATCACATTTTCGGCGTACTCACGATCTTCGGGTACCACGCACTCATACCAGACTTGCCAACTGGGCTTGATATGCGCAGGAACTTCGTAGAGATCGAACATCCGTTTATCCCAGCTGATCACGTCAGGCTGGAGTTCCCATTCCCAAATCCCAATCCCCCCGGCTTCATTGGCGAGGGTGATGCGCTCCATCAACCGTTTGTTGATCCATTCGGTATGCTTCAGGTCGTTAATGTCCTCAACCTGCGCAATAAAGTAGAGTGGGGTATTGTCGCTATGACGCACTAACGAAACCGCCAGCAACGCCCAGACGACGTCGCCTGCGCGGGTGTAATAGCGTTTTTCCATGGAATAGCTATTAATCTCTCCGCGTGCCAGCATGTTCAGCTGTTCAATGTCGTTGTTCAAATCTTCCGGCCAGGTCAATTGCTGGAAGGTCAGTGAACGTAACTCCTCCTGGCTATAGCCCAGAAACTGGCACAAGGCTTTATTGGCCTGTAACCATTGTCCCTCGGTACCGACTAAAGCCATGCCAATCGCGGAATATTCCATGGCGTTACGAAAGCGTGACTCGCTTTCTGAAATGTGCTTGCGTTCGGCTCGAAACGCGTACATCACCATGGTCATCATATTAGCGGGCAACAGGATCATCAAAAACGGTAACCAGGGGATGTCCGTCATCATGTTCGGTTTCGGGGTGTAAAGCAGCGAAGGGTCGGCAGCCAGCATCAGCGAAACCATCATCACGGTGCTGAGGAATATTAAAAACGCCTCCATACGCGGCAGACGGACAGCGCTCCACATCAGCAGGACAATAACGCAGGTAAATGGCCATGGAATGTACATCATGGACAGCCAACTGAGCGTTAAGGTCACCAGCAGGGTGATCAGGGTCTCAAGCAATAATCGCGGGTCGCGATGGCGCAACAGGTAATGTGGTTTAAACAGTAAACCTAACGGCACCAACGCCAGTGCGCCAATGGATTCTGACAGTACCCAAATGAGAAAGGTATTTAATGATGTGTCCTTCGGCAGCAACAACCACATCAATATGCCGCCCAACAGTGGCGGAACAACCGCGCTACCAAATGCCAGGCGCGCCCAGTCATTCAAATTTTGTAAGGGATTGTACCAGGGCAGCAGTTTACGCAATAACATTGCGCCAACAACAGCCTCAATAATGTTAATGACCGTATAGGAGAAATTAAGCGACTGTCCGGGGAAAAAAAGTAAAGAGGCGCCGATGCTACCGAATGAGCAAGCCAGCGCGATCCCTGGCCACATCTTTCCCGCGTGACGGTAAAAAGCCACCATCATGATAGAGGTTGGAAACCACAGCGGTGCAAGCTGTGCGCCGTAACGTGACAGTTCCAGCGAAAACAACGTAAAGATGAAAGCCACCAGACCTAAACTGGCCAGGCGCAGTAGAGGATGGGGTAAGGTAACTAAAACATGTTGGGATTGTTTACTCATTACCACTCTACCCAAATAGCCGTTGTCGCCCAGCAGAGATGCCGAACGCATCACATTTAATCTGGGATTATGCTAGTACAAACAATTTACAATTTATACGCCAGCTGCTCATAAATTAACACTCCCAAGCTATTAATTCCTAAGGCAGGTGAATAAATATAGCGGCTGTTCTAAATCTGACCATTTTAATTTGCGACAGGGACAGCATTGGTGCAGCCTGGGGTGGCATCGCGCCGCTGAAATCCCTATAATTGCCGCGTTTGGCGTTTCGGCGCCGCCCTTCCTAACATCCAGGTTAATCAGGTCGCTAAATTTATGACTGATCAGTCCCATCAGTGCGTCATTATCGGCATTGCCGGCGCATCGGCTTCCGGCAAGAGCCTTATTGCCAGTACTCTTTATCGCGAATTGCGTGAACAAGTCGGTGACGAACATATTGGCGTTATTCCCGAAGACAGCTATTACAAAGATCAAAGCCATCTGTCGATGGAAGAACGCGTAAAAACCAACTACGACCATCCGAACGCGATGGACCACAGCCTGCTGTTTCAACATCTGCAAACGCTGAAACGCGGCTCTGCCATTGAGCTGCCGGTTTATAGCTATGTTGAGCACACGCGTACGCAAGACACTATTCATATCGAACCGAAGAAAGTCATCATCCTGGAAGGCATTTTGCTGCTGACGGATGCGCGTTTGCGCGATGAGATGAACTTTTCTATTTTTGTTGATACGCCGCTGGATATTTGTCTGATGCGCCGTATCAAGCGCGATGTGAATGAACGTGGTCGTTCAATGGATTCGGTGATGGCGCAATACCAGAAAACCGTCCGCCCAATGTTCCTGCAATTTATTGAGCCTTCAAAACAATACGCCGACATCATTGTGCCGCGCGGGGGTAAAAACCGCATCGCCATCGATATTCTGAAGGCTAAAATCAGTCAGTTCTTTGAATAAGTTCAGCGAATTGTGTACCGTTCAGTGATAACCTGGTTCACCCTTAACGCACCTGGCATTAAGGGTTTGAAGCACGAAAGGAGAAAGTGCCATGCGTTTATGTGACCGAGATATTGAAGCCTGGTTGGATGAAGGTCGCCTGTCGATCACTCCACGCCCTCCTGTCGAGCGAATCAATGGCGCCACGGTAGATGTGCGTCTTGGCAACAAATTCCGTACGTTCCGCGGTCATACAGCGGCGTATATCGATTTGAGCGGACCGAAAGATGAAGTCAGCGCCGCGCTGGATCGCGTGATGAGTGATGAAATCGTCCTCAAGGACGGCGAGGCATTCTTCTTGCATCCGGGTGAGCTTGCGCTGGCAGTAACATTTGAATCTGTGACGCTGCCTTCCGATCTCGTCGGTTGGTTAGATGGCCGTTCTTCGCTGGCTCGTCTGGGACTGATGGTACACGTCACCGCACACCGTATCGATCCGGGCTGGTCTGGCTGTATCGTACTGGAGTTTTACAACTCCGGAAAATTACCCCTGGCTCTGCGTCCGGGCATGCCGATTGGCGCGTTAAGTTTCGAACCGCTTTCTGGTCCGGCAGCGCGACCATACAACCGTCGTCAGGATGCGAAGTATCGCGACCAGCAGGGCGCTGTTGCCAGCCGGATCGATAAAGACTGAGTGTTTTTCAGTCCATTGGGGATAGCATGAGACGATTTCTGACGACGCTGATGATTCTTCTGGTCGTGCTGGTGGCCGGCTTTTCTGCGTTAGTACTGTTGGTTAATCCGAATGATTTCCGCGCGTATATGGTCAAGCAGGTTGCCGCACGTAGCGGATATCAGCTGCAGTTGGATGGCCCCCTGCGTTGGCACGTATGGCCGCAACTGAGTATCCTCTCAGGGCGAGTGGTGTTAACGGCTGAAGGTGCCAGCGAACCTCTGGTTCGTGCCGACAATATGCGTCTTGACGTTGCGTTATGGCCGCTGTTGAGCCACCAGCTCAGCGTGAAGCAGGTGATGCTCAAAGGCGCAGTGATTCAACTGACCCCGCAAACTGAGGCGGTGCGCGGTAAAGATGCGCCCGTTGCCCCAAAAGACAATATGTTGCCCGATCTGGCGGAAGACAAAGGGTGGTCGTTTGATATCGCCCGTTTGCGGGTTGCCGACAGTGTTCTGGTATTCCAGCATGAAGACGACGAACAAGTTACCGTTCGTGATATTCGTCTGGAGATGGAACAAGATAGCCAGCACCGCGGCACGTTTGATTTTTCCGGGCGTGTGAACCGCGATCAGCGCGATCTCGCGTTATCCTTTAACGGCACGGTCGATGCCTCCGATTATCCGCACAACTTATCTGCGAATATTGCGCAGTTAAGCTGGCAACTGCAGGGGGCCGATCTGCCGCCGCAGGGAATCAACGGTCAGGGACATCTTCAGGCGCAATGGCTGGAAGAGAAAAAACAGCTTTCGTTTAGCCAGATAAATTTGACCGCTAATGACTCTTCTTTCTCTGGGCAAGCGCATGTGGCCTTGTTGGAAAAACCGGAATGGGCCGTCGACCTAAAATTTGGCCAGCTCAATCTGGATAATCTGCTCGTACAACATGACGCAGCGGCGACAGCAAACGGTGACGTTCAGCAAGGTCAGAGTCAGCCAACGCTGGTGCGCCCCGTCATTGCTTCCCAGGTTGATGCCGTTTCGTATCAAGGACTCAAAGGTTTTTCGGCAGACATCGCTTTGCAGGCTGACAAAGTGCTGTGGCGGAAAATGGCGTTTGAGAATGTCTCGGCAAAAATAGACAACCGGTTCGGCTTACTGAACATTGCGCAGTTGCAGGGAAAAAGTGATGGCGGGCTGATCTCACTGCCCGGCACACTGGATGCCAGAAAGGGAGAACCGCGAGCGGTCTTTCATCCGCGCCTGGAAGGTGTGGAAATTGGCACTATTTTGAAGGCCTTTGATTACCCCATCGCACTCACCGGCAAGCTGTCGCTGGCAGGGGATTTTTCCGGCTCAGATATTGATGCCCAGGCGTTTCGCCATAGCTGGCAAGGGCAGGCTCATGTCGAAATGAACGATACGCGAATGGAAGGGATGAACTTCCAGCAGATGATTCAACAGGCTGTAGAACGCAGCGGTGGGGATGTTAAATCTCAGCAAAACCTCGATAACGTGACCCGGTTGGATCATTTTGTAACCGATATGACGCTGGATAACGGAGAGGTGACGCTGGATAACATGGCAGGGGAGTCCGCGATGTTGGCGCTAACCGGCAAAGGAACGTTAGATCTGGTGAAGCAGAATTGCGACACGCTGTTTAACATTCGCGTGCTGGGCGGTTGGGATGGCGAAAGTAAGTTGATTAGTTTCCTGAAGGCCACCCCAGTTCCTCTCAGGGTCTATGGCCAGTGGCAATCACTGAACTACAGTCTGCAAGTTGATCAGCTTTTGCGTAAGCATCTGCAGGATGAAGCAAAACGTCGTCTGAATGACTGGGCAGATCGCAATAAAGATTCCCGCAACGGCAAAGATGTTAAAAAGTTGCTGGATAAGCTCTGATTCATATTGCCGGATGGTGGCTAATGCCCCATCCGGCTCGTGACTTACACCTCGTAATCCATCTCTTCTTCACCGTGTAGCGGTATCAGCTGGACCTTTTGCACGCGATGATTTTCCACCTGCAGGGTTTTTAGCCGATAGTCACCAACCTGGACTTCCTCCCCGGTTTTTGGAATGCGTTGCAAATACTCCATTAACAGCCCGGCAATAGTGTGATACTCACGTTTTTCATCTAATGGGATGGGCACGTACTGCACCAGGTCTTCCAGCGGCATATGTCCGTTAGCGGTCCACGAACCATCGGCGTTTTTCTGAATATCATGGCGGGCGTCGATTTCCTCTACCTCGTTTGGCAGATTGCCGGCGATGGTTTCCATCACATCACTCAGCGTCACAATCCCTTCGACGGAACCAAATTCATCGGCTACAAACGCGAAATGCGTGCGGGCATTACGGAACTGCTCAAGCGCAGGAAGCAGCGGCAGAGTTTCTGGGAACACCAGCGGCTGGCGAATCAATACGCGCAGGTCGAGCGGCTCGCCGCGCAGAGACTGCTGCAGCAAATCGATGACATGCACCACGCCCAGCAGTTCCTCCTGCTCGTCTTCGCCAGTGACCACCAGACGCGTATGTTGGTTTTTTTCCAGTAAGGCGCGGATTTCTGCTTCGGGCGCATTGAGGTCGATATGTTCAATATCGTGGCGCGAGGTCATGATACTGCTGACGGTACGCTGATTGAAGTTCAGCACACGTTCAATCATCCGCCGCTCCTGAGGCGCAAAAATTTGACCTTCATGATGATCCGCCAGCATCGCCGCGGTTTCGGCATCCAGTTCAGCATCTTCTTTTTGCCCGCTCAGCAGTCGCATTACCGCCTCGGCGGTGCGCTGGCGCAGAGTATGGTTGGCTGAGAGGAAGCGACGACGGTTAAAGATAGCCAACTGGTTCAATGCTTCGATCATGACCGAGAAGCCGATGGCCGCGTACAGGTAACCTTTCGGGATATGGAAACCAAACCCTTCGGCCACCAGACTGAAACCAATCATCAGCAGGAAGCTCAGACACAGAATAACAATAGTTGGATGGCTGTTAACAAAGCGCGTCAGCGACTTGCTGGCCAGCAACATCAGGCTGATGGCAATAATGACTGCCGCCATCATCACCGCCAGGTGATCGACCATGCCAACAGCGGTAATGACGGAATCCAGAGAGAAGATGGCGTCCAGCACCACGATCTGCGCGACCACCCCCCAGAACTTAGCGCCTTTACGCTGGGTGGGGTTATCGCTGTCTTTCCCTTCCAGCCGTTCGTTGAGCTCCATAGTGGCTTTAAACAGCAGGAAGAAACCACCGAACAGCATGATCAGATCGCGGGCGCTGAAGCTGAGATCGCGAATGCTGAACAGCGGCGTGGTCAGCGTTACCAGCCAGGATATTGATGCCAGCAGCAGCAGGCGCATAACCATCGCCAGCAGTAGCCCGGTAATACGCGCCTTATCCCGCTGGGCAGGAGGCAATTTCTCCGCGAGGATGGCAATAAAAACAAGATTATCAATGCCAAGAACAAGTTCGATCACGATTAACGTGACCAGTCCGGCCCAGATTGACGGATCGGCAATCCATTCCATAGTAAATGCTATACCCATAGTTGTATGACAATTGTCACAATTCGATCATGGGTAAAACTGGCGAAAAATGCAATGGCGAGAAGGGATTTCTCTGTCGGTTATATCAGAACAGACGCAGGATAATAGCCTTAATGTAACTACAGGAAATGTTTTTATTAATCTAAAAATATTTAGGAAATATCGCAGGTGGAATATTTTTATATCAACATTGTCAATATCAATAAAATCCTAAAAATATATAAATCCGACGCTTAATATTAATCTTAAAAGCCGGGTATCGGCGGTTTGTTATCTTGCCTGATATTCGCATAGCTGCAACAATTCTTGCGGTAATAATCAAAAGATAAATATTTCCTCATCAATCAGTGACGCCATTCCCGATGCGTTAACGCTGTAAATGTGATGAAAATAAAGGAGAAGATAAAAATTTAAATTAATCAGTGCATTGGTAGCTAGTGAAGCCAGGGGCGGTAGCGTGTCTGGTCGCCTGAAACAAGCCTAAATTATTCTGTCAAGAGACCGCAGATGAATACATTTTTTTTAGGACTGATGCCAGTTAAATTCCATTTCAATTAACGGCAAGGTAAATACGTACAGGCGAAGTCGCTATTTAGATTGCATGTGATAAATACTCTGCCAAAGTGATAAATAATCAATGATGAAATCCAAACTTAAATTGATGCCAGTATTGGTATCGGTGATCTTGATAAACGGTTGTACCGTGCTTCCGGGCAGCAATATGTCTACGATGGGCAAAGATGTGATTAAACAGCAGGACGCTGATTTTGATATCGATCGCATGGTGAATGTTTATCCACTCACGCCACGGCTGGTCGAACAATTACGTCCTCGACCAAATGTTGCACAGCCTAATATGTCGCTGGACCAGGAGATTTCCGGATATCAGTACCGGGTCGGCCCGGGGGATGTCCTGAATGTGACAGTCTGGGACCATCCTGAACTCACCACGCCAGCCGGGCAGTACCGTAGCTCAAGCGATACCGGCAACTGGGTGCAGCCTGATGGCACCATGTTTTACCCCTACATCGGCAAAGTCAGCGTGGTAGGGAAAACGTTGGCAGAGATTCGTAGTGATATTACCGGGCGCTTAGCGAAGTACATTGCTGACCCGCAGGTGGACGTTAATATCGCCGCTTTCCGCTCGCAGAAGGCCTATGTCTCCGGGCAGGTGAACAAATCCGGCCAGCAGGCCATCACCAACGTACCGCTTACCGTTCTCGATGCCATTAACGCCGCTGGCGGTCTCACCGAGGCAGCAGACTGGCGCAACGTTGTGCTGACTCATAAAGGGCAGGAGCAACGTATTTCACTGCAAGCGCTGATGCAAAATGGCGACCTGAGCCAGAACCGCCTGCTCTATCCTGGCGACATTCTGTTTGTTCCGCGTAATGACGATCTGAAAGTCTTCGTAATGGGGGAAGTGAAAAAACAGAGCACCCTCAAAATGGACTTCAGCGGCATGACGCTTACCGAAGCGCTGGGCAATGCCGAAGGTATCGACCTGACCACCTCCAACGCCAGCGGCATTTTCGTTATTCGACCATTGAAAGGCGAGGGCGGGAACAACGGCAAGATCGCCAATATCTATCAGCTTGATATGTCCGATGCGACGTCGCTGGTGATGGCAACATCATTCCGACTCCAGCCATACGATGTGGTGTACGTCACTACCGCGCCGGTTGCTCGCTGGAACCGTTTGATCAATCAGTTGCTGCCGACTATTAGCGGTGTTCGCTATATGACGGACACGGCCAGCGACCTTCACAACTGGTAATCATCATGTTTAACAAAATCTTAGTTGTCTGTGTGGGGAACATTTGCCGTTCCCCGACAGCAGAGCGCTTGTTAAGGCAATTTCATCCGGCGTTAACGGTCTCTTCTGCCGGTCTTGGGGCGTTGGTGGGGAAAGGCGCGGATCCGTGCGCCATTAGCGTGGCGCAGGCGCACAACTTGTCCCTGGATAATCATTGTGCCCGGCAGATCACGGGACGAATGTGCCGGGAGTATGACCTGATCCTGACCATGGAAAAGCGCCATATCTCTGCCCTGTGTGAAATGGTGCCGGAGATGCGCGGCAAAGTGATGCTTTTTGGGCACTGGGACAGCGAGCGCGAAATTCCCGATCCGTATCGTAAAAGCCGTGATTCGTTTGACGCGGTGTACGCATTACTTGAACGGTCTGCCCGCCAATGGGCTCAGGCACTGAACGCAGAGCAGGGAAAACAATGACAGAAAAAGTAAAACAGTCTGCTGCGCCGGTAACGGGCAATGATGAAATCGATATTGGTCGTCTGGTCGCAACGGTGGTGGAAGCCCGCTGGTGGGTTCTTGGCATTACCACGGCTTTTGCATTGTGTGCCGCGGTCTACACGTTGTTCGCCACACCCATCTACAGTGCGGACGCGCTGGTGCAAATTGAGCAAAATACCGGAAATTCACTGGTGCAGGATATTGGCTCGGCGTTGTCGAACAAACCTCCGGCCTCGGAAGCGGAAATTCAGCTCATCCAGTCGCGTTTGGTATTAGGAAAAACGGTAGACGATCTTAACCTCGATATCGCCGTTACCAAAGATACATTCCCTATTTTTGGCGCGGGCTGGGACCGGCTGATGGGGCGTCAGAACGAAACGGTTAATGTGACCACCTTCACGCTGCCAAAGGCAATGAATGAACAGACCTTCACGCTCAATGTGCTGAATGACACAAGCTATCAACTGGCGAGTGACGGGGGTTTTAGCGCCCGGGGGCAAGTCGGCAAGGTGTTGGAACATGATGGCGTGACGATGCTGGTTGAGGCGATTCATGCCAGCCCGGAGAGCCAATTTACCGTCAGCAAATTCTCCACGCTGGGCATGATAAACACCCTGCAAAATAACCTGACGGTGACGGAAACGGGCAAAGACACCGGCGTATTGAGCCTGACCTTTACCGGCGAAGACCGCGAGCAAATCCGCCAGATCCTCGACAGTATTACCCGCAACTATCTGCAACAAAATGTGGAACGTAAATCCGAAGAGGCCGCCAAAAGCCTGGCGTTTCTGGCAAAGCAACTGCCTGAGGTGCGTAATCGGCTGGACGTTGCTGAAAACAAGCTGAACGCCTTTCGCCAGGATAAAGACTCCGTGGATTTGCCGCTGGAAGCCAAAGCGGTGCTGGATTCGATGGTGAATATCGATGCGCAGTTGAATGAACTGACCTTCAAAGAAGCGGAGATTTCCAAGCTGTTCACCAAAGCGCATCCGGCGTACCGCACGCTGCTGGAAAAACGCCAGGCGCTGGAAGATGAGAAAAGTAAGCTGAACGGGCGCGTAACGGCGATGCCGAAAACGCAGCAGGAAATTGTTCGTCTGACGCGTGATGTGGAGTCCGGTCAGCAGGTCTATATGCAGTTGCTGAACAAGCAACAGGAACTGAAGATTACCGAGGCCAGTACGGTTGGCGATGTGCGCATTGTCGATCCCGCGATTGCCCAGCCTGGCGTGCTGAAGCCGAAAACGGCGCTGATTATTCTCGGCAGTATCATTCTCGGTTTGATGCTTTCCGTGGTGGGCGTACTGCTGCGTTCTCTGTTTAATCGCGGTATTGAAAGCCCGCAGGCACTGGAAGAGCATGGTATCAGCGTGTATGCCAGTATTCCTCTGTCTGAATGGCAAAAAGCACGTGATAACGTTCAGACCATTAAAGGTGTGAAACGCTACAAGCAAAGCCAGCTGTTGGCCGTGGGTAATCCAACCGATCTCGCCATAGAAGCGGTCCGTAGCCTGCGTACCAGCCTGCACTTTGCCATGATGCAGGCGCGTAACAACGTATTGATGCTGACCGGCGTCAGCCCGTCGATTGGCAAAACGTTTGTCTGCGCCAACCTGGCGGCAGTCATCAGCCAGACCAATAAACGCGTGCTGTTGATCGACTGCGATATGCGCAAAGGCTATACCCACGAACTGCTGGGTACCAATAATGTCAACGGCCTGTCTGAGATCCTGATTGGCAAGGGGGATATCTCATCCAGCGCCAAACCGACATCGATTCCGCATTTTGATCTGATCCCTCGCGGTCAAATCCCTCCCAATCCTTCCGAGCTGCTGATGAGCGAGCGTTTCGGCGAACTGATTGCCTGGGCCAGCTCGCACTATGACCTGGTGCTGATTGACACTCCACCAATTCTGGCGGTGACCGATGCGGCGATTGTTGGCCGTCATGTCGGCACCACGCTGATGGTGGCGCGTTATGCGGTCAACACGCTGAAAGAGGTGGAAACCAGCCTGAGTCGCTTCGAGCAAAATGGCATTCAGGTTAAAGGGGTGATCCTCAACTCGATCTTCCGTCGTGCCAGCGGGTATCAGGATTACGGCTACTACGAATACGAATACACGTCGGATGCGAAATAAATCACCAACCCTGCCGGATGCGGCAAAAACGCCTTATCCGGCCTACAAAAGCGTATCTATCCGGAAACGAAAATGACGACAGAAAACCCGCTAATTTCAATTTATATGCCAACCTGGAACCGCCAGCAGCTGGCCATTCGGGCGATTAAATCGGTGTTGCGCCAGGACTACCCTCACTGGGAGATGATCATTGTGGATGATTGCTCTTCCTCATATGAGCAGTTGCAGCAGTTTGTTGAGGAACTCAACGATCCGCGCGTGTCGTATACACATAATTCCACCAACTCCGGGGCCTGTGCGGTGCGTAATCAGGCCATTATGCAGGCCAACGGGCAATACATTACGGGGATTGATGATGATGATGAATGGACGCCGAACCGCCTGAGCGTGTTCCTGCAGTATCGGCATCAACTGGTCACACGGGCGTTTCTGTATGCCAATGACTATGTCTGTGAGGGCGAAGTGTATTCGCAGCCGACCAGTCTGCCGCTTTATCCGAAGTCCGTTTATTCACGCCGCAGGTTTTATAAGCGCAACATCATTGGTAATCAGGTATTTACCTGGGCATGGCGGTTTAAAGCATGCCTGTTCGATACCACGCTGAAAGCGGCGCAGGATTACGACATCTTCCTGCGCATGGTGGTGGCGTATGGCAAACCGTGGAAGGTCAAAGAGGCGACGCAGATCCTGCATGTGAATCACGGCGAGATGCGTATTACCTCATCGCCGAATAAATTCTCCGGCTACTTTCAGTTTTACCGCAAGCACAAAGGCAAATTTGACCGGGCCAGCAAGAAATATCAGTTGTTTACCCTCTATCAGATCCGCAACAAACGGATGAACTGGCGCACGCTGCTGACGCTGCTTTCTGTTCGCAACAGTAAGCGTCTGGCCGACGGACTGCGAGGACGCTAATTATGCTGGAAGATTTACGCGCGAACGGTTGGAGTCTGCGCCCCTGCTGCATGGTGGCGGCCTATCGGATTGCCCATTTTTGCTCCGTCTGGCGTAAAAAAAATATCATAAACAACCTGTGGGCCGCCCCGGTGCTGGTGATGTACCGCCTTATCACCGAATGCCTGTTTGGCTATGAAATTCAGGCTGCTGCATCAATCGGTCGTCGTTTCACCATCCATCATGGCTATGGGGTGGTTATCAATAAACACGTGGTGGCGGGGGATGATTTTACCCTACGCCACGGCGTCACTATCGGCAATCTTGGTGCCAACGATCCATCCTGTCCGGTCATCGGTAACGGCGTTGAGTTGGGGGCCAATGTCACCCTGCTCGGCGACGTTGCTATTGGCGATAACGTGACGATTGGCGCCGGGAGCGTTGTGGTGGATAGCGTCCCGGACAATACGCTGGTCGTGGGCGAGAAGGCACGGGTGAAGGTAATAAAATGAAGATATTACAGTTTAATGTGCGACTCGCAGAAGGTGGGGCGGCAGGTGTGGCGTTAGATTTGCATCTGAGGTCGCTGGAAAAAGGGCTGTCGTCGCGGTTTGTCTATGGCTATGGCAAAGGCGGTAAAAAAAGCGCCAGTCATGCGAATTTCCCGCAGGTTATCAAATATACGCCGCGCCTGACGTCGGCGGCGAACATTGCGCTGTTTCGTTTCGCGAACCGCGACATGTTTGGCAATCTCAACAAGTTATATCGTGAAGTTACCCGCACCTCCGGCCCGCTGGTACTGCATTTTCATGTGTTGCACAGCTACTGGTTGAACCTGGAAGAGGTGGTCGCTTTTTGCCAAAAAGTGAAGGCGCATAAACCGGATATCACCTTCGTCTGGACGCTGCACGATCACTGGAGCGTGACCGGGCGCTGTGCCTTTACTGATGGCTGCGAAGGCTGGAAAACGGGCTGCCAGAAATGCCCAACGCTCAGCAATTATCCGCCGGTAAAAGTCGATAAAGCCCATCAGCAGTTGCCCGGTAAGCGGCAGATGTTCCGTGCGATGCTGGCGCTGGGTTGCCAGTTTATCTCGCCCAGTCAACATGTGGCTGAGGCATTCAACAGCCTGTATGGCGTGGGACGCTGCCGTATTATCAATAATGGCATTGATGTGGCAACTGAAGCCATTCTTGGCGAACTACCCGCGATGCCTGCGGAGAGCGGTCGGCCGAAAATTGCCGTGGTGGCTCATGACCTGCGCTATGACGGCAAAACCAGTCAACAACTGGTGCGAGCGATTGCCGCGCTTGGGGACAAAATTGAGCTGCATACCTTCGGCAAATTTTCGCCATTTGCGGGAGATAACGTCATCAACCACGGTTTTGAGAGCGATAAGCGCACGTTGATGAGTGCGCTTAACCAGATGGATGGACTGGTGTTCAGCTCCCGTGTCGATAACTACCCGCTGATTCTGTGCGAAGCACTTTCCATCGGCGTACCGGTAATTGCCACACGCAGCGATGCCGCGCAGGAAGTGCTGGCTAAATCAGGCGGCAAAACGTTCAGCGAAGCGGACGTATTGCAGCTGGTGCAGCTGAAAAAATCAGACATTGCGCAGGCGGTATTTGACACGTCCCTTACCGCGTTCAGCCAGCGCAGTCGGGTGGCATACAGTGGGCAACAGATGCTGGAGGAATATGTCTCGTTCTATCAGAATCTGTAGCTATCTGGTGCTACCACTGCTTTATCTGCTGGTTAACGTCAAACTTGCCCAGCTTGGCGAGAGCTTCCCGATAACCATCGTCACGTTCTTGCCCGTTCTGCTGTTGCTGTTTGTCGAGCGCATCAATATCAAAAAATTAATGATCGCACTGGGTGTGGGGGGCGGGCTGACGGCGTTTAACTACCTGTTCGGTCAATCACTGGATGCCAGCAAGTACGTAACGTCAGCGATGCTGTTTGTTTATACCGTGGTGATTATTGGCATGGTGTGGAGTATTCGCTTCAAAACCATTTCACCGCATAACTACATTAAGATTTTGCGTTTTTTCTGGCTGGTGGTGGGGCTGGTGGTGGGGTTAGCTGCGGTTGAAATGGCACAAATAATTCTCAGCGGCGGCAGCAGTTTAATGGAAGTTATTTCGAAATATCTTATTTACAGTAACAGCTATGTTCTGAATTTTATTAAGTTTGGTGGGAAACGTACCACCGCACTCTATTTCGAACCGGCATTCTTCGCTCTGGCGTTAATCTCAATTTGGCTCAGTATCAAACAGTTTGGTATCAAAACACCTAAGTCCGATGCTATGATTCTGGCAGGGGTAATATTATCAGGATCTTTTTCAGGGGTAATGACGTTTATTTTGTTTTATCTCCTGGAGTGGGCATTCCAGTACCTGAATAAGGATGCGATAAAAAAGAAGCTACCGCTGGCGATAATCTCATTAAGCGTGTTTTTAGTTGGGGTGATATTTGCTTTTCCGTACATCGCAACGCGGCTTGGTGATTTAGGAACTGAAGGTTCGTCATCGTATTATCGTATCGTAGGACCATTGGTGATGGTCGGTTATTCATTACTGAATGTTGATGGCGTAGTGAGATTTGGCTCACTTTATGAATACGTCGCGTCATTCGGAATTTTTAACGGTGCAGATGTCGGTAAAACAATAGACAATGGTTTGTATCTGCTGATTATTTATTTTTCATGGTTCGCGGTGATATTAGCCCTATGGTACATGGGGAAGGTCATGAAAATGATGATCAATGCGTTTGGCGATAATCAGAATTATCGGGTGCAGCTTTATCTTTTTACACCGTTGTCCCTGTTTTTTACAGGTTCAGTATTTAGTCCGGAATACGCATTTTTAATTGTATGTCCGTTTATATTGCGCAAGGCGCTGAATATCGCGAGGTAACTCACATGCTGCTCAGTATCATTACCGTCGCCTTTCGCAATCTGGAAGGGATCGTCAAAACTCACGCATCGCTGGCACATCTGGCGCAAGCGGGTGATATCAGTTTTGAGTGGATTGTTGTTGATGGCGGCTCCTCGGATGGTACGTCGGCGTTTCTTGAAGGGCTCAGTGGGGAACACCGGTTAAGGTTTGTCAGTGAGCCGGATAACGGTATCTATGATGCGATGAACAAAGGCATCGCGATGGCGCGCGGGCGGTTCGCGCTGTTCCTCAACTCCGGGGATATTCTGCATGCGGATGCGGCACATTTTATCCGCCAGTTAAAAACGCAGAGCGACCAAACCATGGTCATTGGCGATGCGTTGCTGGATTTCGGCAATGGCAACAAAATTAAGCGCCGGGCAAAACCAGGTTGGTATATTTACCACAGCTTGCCCGCCAGCCATCAGGCGATATTCTTTCCGCTCTCAGGACTGAATGTCTGGCATTATGATTTGCAATATAAAATATCGTCTGATTACGCGTTGGCAGCCCAATTATACAAGTCCGGTTACGCTTTTAAAAAACTGAGCGGGTTGGTGTCGGAATTTTCCATGGGCGGAGTGTCAACGACGAATAATCTTGAATTGTGTCGGGATGCCAAAAAAGTACAGCGCCAGATATTACACATGCCAGGTTTTTGGACCGGATTGTCAGAATATTTACGTCTGCGCACAACTGGTAAAACTAAAACCTTATATGGGAAAACGTAAGGGCATAGTATGCAAGATTTAAGCGGATTTGAAGTGCCTGGAGGTTTTCGCGGCGGTGGCGCTATTAAAGTGCAATTATGGTGGGCGGTGCAAGCAACATTATTTCGCTGGTCTCCACAGGTCATGTATCGCTGGCGTGCATTTTTATTACGAATGTTTGGCGCAAAAATAGGAAAAAACGTAGTTATTCGGCCTTCAGTAAGAATTACTTATCCGTGGAAACTAACCCTGGGCGATTATGCCTGGGTGGGTGACGACGCGGTTTTATATACGTTAGGTGATATTACGATTGGCGCCCACGCGGTTATTTCGCAAAAAAGTTATTTATGCACCGGGAGTCATGATTATGCCAGTCAACATTTTGATATTAACGCCACGCCGATTGTGGTTGGCGCTAAATGCTGGTTGGCGACAGATGTCTTTGTCGCGCCTGGCGTGACGATTGGCGATGGCACCGTCGTTGGAGCACGAAGCAGCGTATTTAAATCGCTGCCAGCAAATGTCATTTGTCGGGGAAATCCCGCAGTAGTCACGCGCGAACGCGTCGAGAAAGTTACTCCCTGAGGGGATCACTGAAGAGGTTATAACATGTCAAAAGTCGCTCTCATTACTGGCGTAACCGGGCAGGATGGTTCTTACCTGGCAGAACTCCTGCTGGAAAAAGGGTACGAAGTACACGGTATTAAGCGTCGCGCTTCATCATTCAACACCGAACGTGTGGACCACATCTACCAGGATCCGCATTCAGGCAATCCCAAATTTCATCTGCACTATGGCGATTTGACCGACTCCTCCAACCTGACCCGTATTTTACAGGAAGTCCAACCGGATGAGGTCTATAACCTGGGCGCCATGAGCCATGTCGCGGTGTCGTTTGATTCACCGGAATACACCGCAGACGTTGATGCGATCGGCACCTTGCGTTTGCTGGAGGCGATCCGCTTCCTTGGTCTGGAGAAAAAGACCCGTTTTTATCAGGCGTCCACCTCTGAGCTGTACGGTCTGGTACAGGAAATCCCGCAGAAAGAGAGCACGCCGTTCTATCCGCGCTCGCCGTATGCCGTTGCCAAGCTGTACGCCTACTGGATAACCGTCAACTACCGCGAGTCTTACGGGATGTATGCCTGTAACGGCATTCTGTTCAACCACGAGTCTCCGCGCCGCGGCGAAACCTTTGTTACTCGCAAAATTACCCGGGCGATCGCCAACATCGCTCAGGGGCTGGAGTCTTGCTTGTACCTGGGCAACATGGATTCACTGCGCGATTGGGGGCATGCCAAAGATTACGTCAGGATGCAGTGGATGATGCTGCAGCAGGATAAGCCGGAAGATTTCGTGATTGCCACCGGCGTGCAGTATTCCGTGCGCCAGTTTGTAGAAATGGCGGCCGCTCAGCTGGGGATTAAATTGCGCTTTGAAGGTGAGGGCGTGAATGAGAAAGGCATCGTGGTTTCTGTGACCGGACACGATGCGCCGGGGGTGAAACCCGGGGATGTCATGATTGCCGTTGATCCGCGCTACTTCCGTCCGGCTGAGGTGGAAACGCTGCTGGGCGATCCGGCCAAAGCCCATGAAAAACTGGGCTGGAAACCGGAAATCACACTGCGCCAGATGATCTCGGAAATGGTTGCCAACGATCTTGATGCGGCGAAGAAACATTCCCTGCTCAAGTCGCACGGTTACGAGGTCGCTATCGCGCTGGAGTACTAAGGATGAAGACACAACGTATTTTTGTGGCGGGCCATCGCGGGATGGTGGGGGCCGCCATCGTCAGACAATTGTCGCAGCGAAATAACGTAGAGCTGGTGCTGCGTACCCGCGACCAGCTTAATCTGCTGGACGCCGGTGCGGTGCAGGCGTTCTTCGCCACTGAACACCTTGATCAGGTTTATCTGGCGGCGGCAAAAGTAGGGGGGATTGTGGCAAACAATACTTATCCTGCTGATTTTATTTATGAAAACATGATGATTGAGAGCAACATTATTCATGCAGCGCATCTGCATAACGTGAATAAACTGTTGTTTCTCGGGTCATCCTGTATTTATCCCAAGCAAGCCACCCAGCCAATCGCTGAAAGTGAACTGTTGCAGGGGACTCTTGAACCGACCAATGAACCGTATGCGATTGCCAAAATTGCCGGTATCAAGCTGTGTGAATCGTATAACCGGCAGTATGGCCGTGATTATCGCTCGGTGATGCCGACCAATCTGTACGGACCGCATGACAACTTTCATCCGAGTAATTCGCATGTGATCCCGGCTCTGCTGCGCCGCTTTCATGAGGCTCGCGAGCAAAATACGCCGGATGTGGTGGTGTGGGGAAGCGGGACGCCAATGCGTGAATTTCTGCATGTCGACGATATGGCGGCGGCCAGTATCCACGTGATGGAGCTGGCTCAGGAAGTGTTGCAGGAATATACCCAACCAATGCTGTCGCATATCAACGTGGGCACTGGCGTGGACTGCACCATCCGTGAACTGGCCCAGACCATCGCGCAGGTTGTGGGTTACAAGGGGCGCGTGGTGTTTGACGCCAGCAAACCGGACGGCACGCCGCGCAAATTGCTCGACGTTACGCGTCTGCATCAGTTGGGCTGGTATCACGAGATATCTCTGGAAGCGGGGCTTGCCAGTACATATCAGTGGTTCCTTGAAAACCAGCAGCGTTACCGGGGGTAAGCATGTTTTTACGTCATGAGGATTTTGCCACCGTTGTACGTTCAACTCCGCTGATTTCCATCGATTTGATCGTGGAAAACGCCCACGGCGAATTTCTGCTTGGCAAGCGCCTCAATCGTCCGGCGCAGGGGTACTGGTTCGTGCCCGGTGGTCGGGTGCAAAAAGATGAACCGCTGCGCGCGGCCTTTGAGCGGCTGACTGGCGCTGAGCTGGGGTTACGTTTACCGCTGTCCGCTGCAGAGTTTTACGGGGTCTGGCAGCACTTCTATGACGACAACTTTTCCGGGGAAGATTTCTCAACGCATTACATCGTGCTGGGATTTCGTCTGCGGGTGTCGGAAAACGACCTGCAGCTGCCTGACGTTCAACATGACGCGTACCGCTGGCTGGCAATTGAAGAGATTCTGACCAGTGACCACGTGCACGACAACAGCCGGGCTTACTTCTGTGAGAAGAGTCAGGCCGGAGTACCCGGGCTATGAAGATCCTTGTGTATGGCATCAACTATTCGCCGGAGTTGACCGGTATCGGTAAATACACCGGTGAAATGGTGGAGTGGATGGCGCAACAGGGGCATGACGTACGGGTGATCACTGCGCCGCCTTATTATCCGCAGTGGAAGGTCAACGGTCGCTATTCATCCTGGCGCTATCGTCGTGAAGAGGGCGATGCCATCGTCTGGCGTTGCCCGCTGTATGTACCTGAGCAGCCTTCTACGCTCAAGCGCGTGCTGCATCTAGGCAGTTTTGCCCTGAGCAGTTTCTTCCCGCTGCTGGCGCAGCGCCGCTGGAAGCCGGATCGCATCATTGGGGTAGTGCCAACGCTGTTTTGTACGCCGGGCATGCGCCTGCTAGCGAAGCTGTCCGGGGCGCGCACGCTGCTGCATATTCAGGATTACGAAGTCGATGCCATGCTGGGGCTTGGCATGGCGGGCAAAGGCAAGCGTGGCGCGGTGGCAAAACTGGCCAGCGCCTTTGAGCGCAGTGGGCTGTTGAATATGGATCATATTTCGACCATTTCTCGCTCAATGATGAATAAAGCGCAGGAGAAGGGCGTTGATGCACAGAAGGTCATTTTCTTTCCGAACTGGTCAGAAGTAACACGTTTTCGTGACGTGAACGATGCCGATGCTCTGGCGTTGCGCCAGCAACTGGGCTTGCCTGATGATAAAAAAATCATTCTCTACTCAGGCAATATCGGTGAAAAGCAAGGGCTGGAGAGTGTGATCGACGCAGCGGCCCTGTTGAGCGAACAGCCCTGGCTGTTTGTGATTGTCGGGCAGGGCGGGGGGAAAGCGCGGCTGGAGAGTATGTCTAGTGAACGCGGCCTGAACAATGTGATGTTCTTTCCGCTGCAATCTTATGACGCGCTGCCTGCGCTGCTCAAGATGGCGGACTGCCATCTGGTGGTACAAAAGCGCGGTGCGGCGGATGCCGTATTGCCCTCCAAACTGACCAATATCCTCGCCGTTGGCGGTAACGCGGTGATTACCGCCGAACCTGAGACCGAGTTGGGTCAGCTGTGTGACGCTCACCCAGGCATCGCGGTGTGTGTCGAACCTGAATCAATGAATGCGCTGGTTGGCGGGATTCAACAGGCGTTAACCATGCCAAAAGTGAACACGGTGGCACGTGAGTATGCCGAACGCACGTTGGATAAAGAAAACGTGCTGAGCCAATTTATTGCAGATATTCGGGGTACATGATGAGTCAAAGCAAACTCTTTCCGGTGGTGATGGCCGGTGGCTCGGGTAGCCGTTTATGGCCTCTGTCCCGCGTGTTGTATCCAAAGCAGTTCCTGTGCCTGAAAGGCGACCTCACCATGCTGCAGACAACGATTTGTCGTCTGAACGGCGTGGAGTGCGAAAGCCCGGTGGTTATCTGTAATGAACAACACCGTTTCATTGTGGCGGAACAGCTACGACAACTGCACAAGCTGACTGAGAATATTATTCTCGAACCCGCCGGGCGCAATACGGCACCGGCGATAGCACTGGCCGCGCTGGCGGCAAAACGTCAAAGTCCGGGGGAAGATCCGCTGCTGTTGGTATTGGCGGCCGATCACATGATTGCCGACGAGGAGGCATTTCGCGAGGCGGTTCGCAATGCGATGCCCTATGCCAGCGCGGGTAAGCTGGTGACGTTTGGCATCGTGCCGGACCAGCCGGAGACCGGCTATGGTTATATACGTCGCGGCGAGGTTTCGCCATCCAATACTGACGCCGTGGCTTTTCAGGTGGCGCAGTTTGTTGAAAAGCCCAATCTGGAAACCGCGCAGGCTTACGTGGCGAGCGGCGACTACTACTGGAACAGCGGCATGTTTCTGTTCCGGGCCGGGCGCTATCTGGAAGAACTGAAAAAATATCGCCCCGACATTCTTGAGGCCTGCGAAAACGCCATGAGTACGGTTGACCCCGATCTTGATTTTATCCGCGTTGATGAACAGGCATTTCTCGCCTGCCCGGAAGAGTCTGTGGACTATGCGGTAATGGAACGTACGACCGATGCGGTGGTTATGCCCATGAACGCAGGCTGGAGCGATGTTGGCTCCTGGTCATCGCTGTGGGAAATCAGCGCCCATACCGCTGAAGGCAATGTGCATCATGGTGACGTCATTAGCCATAAAACGGAAAACAGCTACGTGTATGCCGAGTCTGGCCTGGTGACGACCGTCGGGGTGAAGGATCTGGTGGTGGTGCAGACCAAAGATGCGGTGCTGATAGCCGATCGCAACGCGGTGCAGGACGTCAAAAAAGTGGTGGAGCAAATTAAAGCTGACGGACGCCATGAACACCATATTCACCGTGAAGTTTACCGTCCATGGGGCAAGTACGACTCTATTGATGCCGGAGACCGTTACCAGGTGAAGCGGATTACCGTTAAACCCGGTGAGGGATTGTCCGTGCAGATGCATCATCACCGGGCTGAACACTGGGTTGTGGTGGCTGGTACCGCGAAGGTGACAATCAATGACGACATTAAACTGCTCGCTGAAAACGAGTCTGTCTATATTCCGCTGGGGGCGACCCATTGTCTGGAGAACCCGGGGAAAATCCCGCTCGATCTGATTGAAGTGCGCTCCGGATCTTATCTCGATGAGGATGATGTGGTGCGGTTTGCGGACAGATACGGGCGCGCTTAACACAACATCATCGTTGCCGGATGGCGGCGTGTACGCCTTATCCGGCCTACAAACGAACGGTTAGTCATTTTTTGAAAAATATCTCCAGTCAGGAGAGGGCTAACTGTTGCCTGAAGAAGGGTAAATCATGACGAAATTAACCTGTTTCAAAGCCTACGATATTCGCGGCAGGCTGGGCGAAGAGCTGAATGAAGATATCGCGTGGCGTATTGGCCGCGCTTACGGTGAGTTACTGAAGCCAAAAACCATTGTCCTCGGTGGCGATGTGCGCCTGACCAGTGAGACGCTGAAGCTGGCGCTGGCGAAAGGACTGCAGGATGCAGGCGTGGATGTGCTGGATATTGGCATGTCGGGTACCGAAGAGATTTATTTTGCCACTTTCCACCTGGGCATTGACGGCGGTATTGAAGTGACCGCCAGCCATAATCCGATGGATTACAACGGCATGAAGCTGGTGCGGGAAGGGGCTCGGCCCATCAGCGGTGATACCGGTCTGCGCGACGTGCAGCGCCTGGCGGAAGCCAATGACTTCCCGGCGGTTGATGAGACAAAACGTGGCCGCTACCAGCGCATTACTACCCGTGATGCCTACATTGACCACCTGCTGGGTTACATCAATCCAGCCAACCTGAAACCGATGAAGCTGGTGCTCAATTCCGGCAACGGCGCGGCAGGTCCGGTGGTTGACGCCATTGAAGCCCGTTTTAAGGCGCTGGGCGCGCCGGTCGAGTTCATCAAAATTCACAACATGCCGGATGGCAACTTCCCCAACGGTATTCCCAATCCTCTGCTGCCGGAATGCCGGGCCGACACGCGCAATGCAGTGATTGAACACGGCGCGGATATGGGGATTGCCTTCGACGGTGATTTTGACCGCTGCTTCCTGTTCGATGAAAAAGGTCAGTTCATTGAAGGCTACTACATTGTCGGCCTGCTGGCGGAAGCGTTTCTGGAGAAGAATCCGGGGGCGAAAATTATCCACGACCCACGCCTGTCCTGGAACACCGTGGATGTGGTGACGGCGGCAGGCGGTAAACCGGTGATGTCTAAAACCGGGCACGCGTTTATCAAAGAGCGGATGCGCCGTGAAGATGCCATTTATGGCGGTGAAATGAGCGCGCACCACTATTTCCGCGATTTTGCCTATTGCGACAGCGGAATGATCCCGTGGCTGCTGGTGGCGGAGCTGCTGTGTCTGAAAGGGCAGTCGCTGGGCGAACTGGTTCGTGACCGGATGGTGGCCTACCCGGCGAGCGGAGAAATAAACAGTACACTGGCAGAGCCGACGGCGGCGATTGCGCGCGTGGAGCAGCATTTTTCCCGTGAGGCGTTGTCGGTGGACAGAACGGACGGTATCAGCATGTCGTTTGTCGACTGGCGCTTTAATTTACGCTCATCCAATACCGAACCGGTGGTGCGCCTGAACGTGGAATCGCGCGGAGATATTCCGTTGATGGAAGCGCGAACGCGCACTCTTCTGGCATTACTGAATCAGTAATGCTGGTGCTTCCTTTGCCCGAAGCTGGGCAAAGGGTGACTAACAGGAACCACGATGACACATCTAAAAAAGCGCGAACGCGCCAAAACCAATGCGTCGTTAATTTCGATGGTGCAACGCTTTTCAGATATCACCATCATGTTTGGCGGGTTGTGGGTAATCTGCGAATTAAGCGGTTTGCCTTTCCTGTACATGCACCTGCTGGTGGCGCTGATCACGCTGGTCGTTTTTCAGATGCTCGGTGGCATAACGGATTTTTATCGCTCCTGGCGCGGTGTCAAAATTTCCACTGAGCTGGTGCTGTTGCTGCAAAACTGGACGCTGAGTCTGATTTTTTGCGCAGGTCTGATCGCCTTTAATAACGATTTTGATAACCGTCTCGCTGTCTGGCTGGCGTGGTATCTGCTATCCAGCGTTGGCCTGGTGTTGAGCCGTTCGTTTATTCGCTACGGCGCGGGATGGTTGCGTAATCGCGGTTATAACACGCGCCGGGTGGCGGTGGCAGGGGACCTGCCCGCCGGACAAATGCTATTGGACAGTTTTCGCCATGAACCTTGGCTGGGATTTGAAGTGGCGGGGGTCTATCACGATCCTATCCCTGGAAAAAACTCCCGCGACTGGGCCGGTAATCTGCAACAGCTGGTGGACGACGCCAAAGCCTCTCGTATTCATAACGTTTATATCGCCATGTCGATGAGCGATGGCGCCAGCGTCAAAAAACTGGTTCGTGAGCTGGCCGACACCACCTGTTCGGTGATCCTTATTCCTGATGTCTTTACCTTTAACATTCTGCATTCACGGATTGAGGAGATGAATGGCGTTCCGGTGGTGCCGCTGTATGACACGCCGCTCTCGGGGATTAATCGTCTGTTAAAGCGCGCGGAAGATATCGTGCTGGCTTCGCTGATCCTGCTGCTTATTTCTCCGGTGCTGTGTGGCATAGCGCTACTGGTAAAACTGACCTCCAAAGGACCGGTGATTTTCCGCCAGACCCGCTATGGCATGGACGGCAAACCGATCAAAGTCTGGAAGTTTCGTTCGATGAAAGTGATGGAAAACGACGCGGTGGTGACGCAGGCGACGCAAAACGATCCGCGCGTTACCCCTGTGGGGAATTTCCTGCGCCGAACATCGCTCGATGAACTGCCGCAGTTTATTAACGTGCTGACCGGAGGCATGTCTATCGTCGGGCCACGCCCACATGCGGTAGCGCATAACGAACAGTATCGCCAACTGATCGAGGGGTACATGTTACGCCATAAGGTGAAACCGGGGATTACCGGCTGGGCGCAAATCAACGGCTGGCGGGGTGAAACCGATACGCTGGAAAAAATGGAAAAACGTGTGGAATTTGACCTCGAATACATTCGCGAGTGGAGCGTGTGGTTCGATATCAAAATTGTTTTTCTGACGGTATTCAAAGGCTTTGTCAACAAAGCGGCGTATTAACATGAGTTTACGAGAAAAAACGCTTAACGGCGCAAAGTGGTCGGCGATTGCCACGGTGATCATCATTGGTCTGGGGCTTATCCAGATGACCGTACTGGCACGGATTATTGATAACCACCAGTTCGGGTTGTTAACCGTGGCGCTGGTGATCATCGCGCTGGCCGATACGTTGTCTGACTTTGGTATCGCCAACTCAATTATTCAGCGTAAAGAGATTGGCTATCTTGAACTGACCACGCTGTACTGGCTCAACGTTGGGATGGGTATCGTGGTATGCGTGGCGATGTTTCTGTTGAGCGAGACGATTGCCCATGTGCTCAATAACCCAGAACTGGCACCGCTCATCAAAACCTTATCACTGGCGTTTGTGGTGATACCGCACGGGCAGCAGTTTCGCGCGCTGATGCAAAAAGAGCTGGCCTTCAACAAAATTGGCATGATTGAAACCAGTTCGGTACTGGCCGGTTTTACCTTTACCGTAGTCAGCGCCCATTTCTGGCCGCTCGCACTGACGGCCATTCTCGGGTATCTGGTAAACAGTACGCTACGTACGCTGCTGTTCGGCTATTTTGGTCGCCGGATTTACCGTCCGGGGCTGCATTTTTCTCTGGCATCGGTTTCGTCGAATCTGTGTTTTGGTGCGTGGCTGACGGCAGACAGCATCATCAATTACATCAATACCAACCTTTCCACGCTGGTTTTAGCCCGCACGTTGGGAGCTGGCGTGGCGGGCGGATTCAATCTCGCCTGGAATGTGGCGGTTGTCCCCCCGATCAAACTGAACCCGATTATCACCCGCGTGCTGTTTCCGGCGTTTGCCAAAATCCAGGACGACAGTGAAAAGCTGCGAGTGAATTTTTACAAGCTGCTGTCGGTGGTTGGGATTATCAACTTCCCGGCGCTGCTGGGACTGATGGTGGTGTCGAATAACGTGGTGCCGCTGGTATTCGGCGAGAAGTGGAACGGCATTATCCCCATCCTGCAACTGCTGTGCATTGTTGGGCTGCTGCGCTCGGTGGGGAATCCAATAGGATCGCTTTTGATGGCGAAAGCGCGGGTTGATATCAGCTTTAAATTCAATGTGTTCAAAACCTTTCTGTTTATTCCCGCCATTTTCATCGGTGGACATCTGGCCGGGGCAATTGGCGTGACGCTGGGCTTTTTGTTGGTCCAGGTGATTAACACAGTCCTCAGCTATTTCGTGATGATTAAACCTGTTCTTGGCCCCAGCTACCGCCAGTACATGCTCAGTCTTTGGCTGCCGTTGTATCTCTCCTTGCCAACCCTTGTGGTGAGTTATGCGCTGGGTGTGTTGCTGCATGGGCAACTGTCGTTGGGCGTGTTGTTGGGGAGCCAGATAGCGGCAGGGGCGCTGGCGTTTGCGCTAATGATGGTGCTGTCGCGTCATCCGCTGGTGGTGGAAATAAAACGCCAGCTCTGTCGCAGTGAAAAAATGAAAACCTTGCTCCGTGCAGGATAAGAACAACGCTTTAAGAGGTCATAATGAAACTATTAATTTTGGGCAACCATACCTGCGGGAACCGAGGGGATAGCGCGATCCTGCGCGGTTTGCTGGATGCCATTAACGCGTTGCGTCCTGAGACTGAAGTGGATGTTATGAGCCGTTACCCGGTGAGCTCCTCATGGTTGCTGAACCGCCCGGTGATGGGCGATCCGCTGTATTCGCAGATGAAGCAACACAACAACGCAGCGGGTGTTATGGGGCGCGTGAAGAAAGTGCTGCGTCGCCGCTATCAGCATCAGGTACTGCTCTCGCGTGTTACCGACTCCGGTAATCTGCGCAATATCGCTATCGCCCAGGGTTTTACCGATTTTGTTCGTCTGCTGTCGCGCTATGACGCCATCATCCAGGTCGGCGGATCGTTCTTTGTCGATCTGTATGGCGTACCGCAGTTTGAACATGCCCTGTGTTCGTTTATGGCGAAAAAACCGTTGTACATGATTGGTCACAGCGTGGGGCCATTCCAGGATGAGCAGTTTAATCAACTGGCGAACTACGTGTTTGGTCACTGTAATGCGTTGATTTTACGTGAATCCGTCAGTCTTGATCTGATGAAGCGCAGCGCAATTACCACGGATAAAGTTGAAACAGGCGTGGATACGGCCTGGCTGGTCGACAATCATCATGAGGATTTTGAGCCAGGTTATGCGGTACAGCACTGGTTAGATATGGCGGCTAAACAGAAGACCGTTGCCATTACATTACGCGAGTTGGCCCCTTTTGATAAGCGTCTGGGGACAACGCAGCAGGCCTATGAGCAAGCCTTTGCCGGGGTGGTGAACCGCATCCTCGATGAAGGTTACCAGGTGATTGCACTGTCAACCTGCACCGGTATTGATAGTTACAACAAAGATGATCGCATGGTGGCGTTAAACCTGCGCCAGTATGTTAACGATTCGTCCAGATATCACGTGGTGATGGATGAACTTAACGATCTGGAGATGGGGAAGATTCTGGGAGCATGCGATCTGACGGTGGGTACTCGCTTGCACTCGGCCATCATCTCGATGAATTTTATGACGCCAGCCATCGCCATTAACTACGAGCATAAATCGGCAGGGATTATGCAACAGTTGGGGTTACCGGAGATGGCTGTCGATATTCGCCACCTGCTCGATGGCAGTCTGGAAGGAAAGGTCGCCGATACCCTCGGACAGTTACCTGATCTGAACATACGGCTTGGGGATGCTGTGACACGCGAACGCGAACGCGGGGTACACATGGTGCAGTCGGTTTTAACGCGTATTGAGGGGGAAAAATGAAGATTGGCTTTTTCCTGCTTAAATTTCCGCTCTCTTCTGAGACCTTTGTACTCAATCAGATAACCGCATTTATCGATATGGGCTACGACGTGGAGATTGTCGCTTTGCAGAAGGGCGATCTTGAAAATACGCATGCCTCATTTAATACCTACCGGTTGGGTGAAAAAACGCGCTGGTTGCTCAATGAACCGGAAAGCAAACTGGCGAAGCTGAAATATAGGGCCGCGGCGGCTCTGCACGGTCTCACCCGCGCAGCGACCTGGAAGGCGCTTAATGTTGCACGCTATGGCGAGGAGGCGCGCAATCTGATTTTGGCGGCTATTTGCGGCGGGAATCCGCAGGCGT
The DNA here is from genome assembly GCF_030332605.1 of Citrobacter sp. Cpo103. NCBI lineage: Bacteria > Pseudomonadati > Pseudomonadota > Gammaproteobacteria > Enterobacterales > Enterobacteriaceae > Citrobacter > Citrobacter sp. Cpo103. Next base: position 546,655 of record NZ_JAOWHO010000029.1, read on the forward strand.
TTCAGGCAGATGTCTTTATTGCTCATTTTGGGCCGGCAGGCGTAACCGCCGCCAAGCTGCGTGAGCTTGGGATGATCCGCGGAAAAATCGCCACGGTTTTTCACGGCGTCGATGTTTCGCATCGGGATGTGCTTACCCGCTATACCCCTGAGTATCAGCAACTGTTTCAACGTGGAGATTTGATGTTACCCATCAGCAATCTCTGGGCCGGACGTTTAAAAAACATGGGATGCCCGCCGCAAAAAATCGCGGTTTCGCGTATGGGTATCGACATGACGCGTTTTACCCCTCGCCAACTGAAAGCACCAGCTGCACCGCTGGAAATTATCTCTGTCGCCCGGTTAACCGAGAAAAAAGGACTGCACGTCGCCATCGAAGCCTGTCGACAGTTAAAAGAGCAGGGCGTCTCATTTCGTTATCGCATCCTGGGTATCGGCCCTTGGGAGCGTCGTTTACGTACGCTGATCGAGCAATATCAACTTGATGACGTGATTGAGATGCCTGGCTTTAAGCCCAGTCATCAGGTAAAGGAGATGCTTGAGCAGGCGGATGTATTTTTACTGCCGTCGATTACCGGAAGAGACGGCGATATGGAGGGGATCCCGGTGGCGCTGATGGAGGCGATGGCGGTAGGTATTCCGGTGATTTCTACCGTTCACAGTGGGATCCCTGAGCTGGTCGAGTCGGGCAAGTCTGGCTGGCTGGCACCGGAAAATGACGCGCAGGCACTGGCAGAGCGTTTAACGGCATTTAGCCTGCTCGACAGTGAGCAGGTACAGCCGATTGTGCAGTGCGCGCGCGAAAAAATTGAAACTGAATTTAATCAGTTAGCTATCAATAAACAGTTAGCCAGCCTGCTGCAAACGATGTAAATCGAGGTTGTATGTCAGAGAACAAACTCTCACGCCGTACTTTTCTGACGGCAGGCTCTGCGCTTGTCGTGCTGCATTCTCCCGTTGTCCGGGCGCTTGAATCATCGGACAGCGTCAACATTCAGGATTACAACCCAAAGGATTGGGTCGCTTCTTTCAGGCAGGCGTTCAAAGAAGGACAAACGGTAGTCGTACCCAAAGGACTGGAATGTAAGGATCTCAATACCGCTATCGTTATTCCTCCTGGCAAAACGCTACACCTCCAAGGGCGAATAAGCGGCAATGGCCGAGGGCGCTTTATTCTGCAGGATGGATGTAAGGTGATGGGCGAGCAGGGCGGGAGCCTGAGGAACGTTACCCTCGATGTGCGCGGTTCGGGCTGCGTAATAAAAGGGATTGCCATGAGTGGTTTCGGGCCAGTGACGCAAATCTATATCGGCGGCAAAACACCGAGGCTGATGCGCAATCTGACTATTCAGGATATTACCGTCACACGTGCTAACTATGGGATTCTGCGTCAGGGCTTTCATAATCGGATGGACGGCGTAAAGATTACAAACTGCCGTTTTAGCGATCTACAGGGAGATGCCATTGAGTGGAATGTGGCGATCAACGACAGCAACATCCTCATTTCTGATCATGTCATTGAACGTATTAACTGTACCAACGGCAATGTGAACTGGGGCATCGGCATTGGACTGGCGGGCAGTACCTATGACAATACCTATCCCGATGAACTGGCGGTAAAAAACTTTGTCGTGGCGAATATCACCGGTACCGACTGTCGACAGCTAGTCCATGTAGAGAACGGCAAACATTTTATCATTCGTAATATCACTGCACGAAATATTACCCCAGATTTTAGTAAGAAAGCGGGCATCGATAATGCGACGATCGCTATTTATGGCTGTGATAATTTCGTGATTGATAATATCAATATGGAAAATAGCGCAGGTATGCTCATTGGCTACGGTGTTATTAAAGGACGATATTTATCCATTCCGCAGAACTTTAAGTTAAATAATATCCATCTGGATAACACAAAACTTGAATATAAATTACGCGGCATTCAGATCTCATCAGGTAATGCAACGTCGTTCGTGGCCATCACCAACGTTGAGATGAAGCGAGCCACGCTTGAGTTGCACAACCAACCGCAGCACCTTTTTTTACGTAACATCAGAGTGATGCAGCAATCCGCAACAGGACCCGCGCTAAAGATGCACTTCGATCTACGCCAGGATGTGCGCGGCAAGTTTATGGCCAGACAGGACACACTACTCTCACTGGCCAACGTACATGCGGTAAACGAAAGCGGGCAAAGTTCAGTTGACATCGATCGGGTAAACCATCAGGTGGTGAATGTCGAAGCGGTGAATTTTCGACTGCCGGGGCAGGGGAGGTAACTTTGCGACCATTCCTGGCAAAAGTTATACCCGCCTGGGATTAAGATTACTGCATTCCGCAGTTAAGCGGCGTAACATACGCGGCATCGGAGTAATGTAATTCATACTGGCTAAAACAAGCTAAAAAGCTATAATTCAGCAACAATTGAATAGGTGAATGACTTAATGATTAATTTGAAAGCAGTTATTCCGGTAGCAGGTCTGGGGATGCACATGTTGCCAGCCACGAAGGCAATCCCTAAAGAGATGCTGCCGATCGTAGACAAGCCGATGATTCAGTACATTGTCGACGAAATTGTAGCTGCCGGTATCAAAGAAATCGTTCTGGTGACTCATGCGTCTAAGAACGCGGTTGAGAACCACTTCGACACCTCTTACGAACTCGAATCACTCCTTGAGCAGCGTGTTAAGCGCCAGTTATTAGCCGAGGTTCAGTCTATCTGTCCTCCGGGCGTGACTATCATGAACGTTCGTCAGGCTCAGTTGCTGGGTCTGGGGCATTCCATTCTTTGTGCTCGCCCTATCATTGGCGATAACCCGTTTGTCGTGGTATTACCTGACGTCGTTCTGGATACCGCAAGTGCGGATCCGTTGCGCTACAACCTCGCTGCCATGGTGGCACGTTTCAATGAAACCGGGCGCAGTCAGGTGCTGGCTAAACGTATGGAAGGTGATCTGTCTGAATACTCTGTTATTCAAACCAAAGAGGCTTTGGACAACGAAGGTAAAGTCAGCCGTATCGTTGAGTTCATTGAAAAACCCGACCAACCGCAAACGCTGGATTCCGATCTGATGGCCGTAGGGCGCTACGTGCTTTCGGCTGATATTTGGGCAGAACTGGAAAAAACTGAACCAGGTGCTTGGGGGCGTATTCAGTTAACTGATGCTATTGCAGAATTGGCTAAAAAACAGTCTGTTGATGCTATGCTGATGACAGGCGACAGCTACGACTGCGGCAAGAAGATGGGTTACATGCAGGCATTCGTTAAGTATGGACTGCGTAATCTGAAGGAAGGTCCGAAGTTCCGTAAGAGCATCGAGAATCTACTGAGCGAATAGAAGTTCACGTCTTTGTGACGGCAAGCCAGAAAAAATAGCGGCAGTTAACATCCCAGCTTCTATGCTTTAAGCAATGGAATGTTACTGTCGTTTTTTATATTAAAAATGAAGGATTACAATAAGTTAACCTACCAAGTTTAATCTGTTTTTTGTTGGATTTTTTCTTGTTTCTGGTCGCATTTGGTAAGACAATTAGCGTTTGAATTTTAGATAGCTTCGCGCTAACTGGTGAGGCTAGTTACATCATTATCATTAAGTAGTGCTCTGGTTGCTGCAAAGCCAGGGGCGGTAGCGTGCGTAATGCCCAGAAACGTGCATTATGTGCCAGCATATTAATAGTATTCGTATAAACGATATTCGGAATTAAACGTGAAAATACTAGTTACTGGTGGAGCGGGTTTCATTGGATCTGCAGTAGTTCGTCATATTATTAAAAATACTCAGGATACCGTTGTTAATGTCGATAAACTTACCTACGCCGGTAACCTGGAGTCCCTTGCCGAAGTCAGCGAAAATAATCGCTACTATTTTGAACACGCGGATATCTGTGATAAAGCGGCAATGGAGCGTATTTTTGCCACTCATCAACCGGATGCGGTGATGCACCTGGCAGCTGAAAGTCACGTTGACCGCTCCATTACAGGGCCAGCAGCATTTATCGAAACGAATATCGTCGGTACTTATGTACTGCTGGAAGCTGCTCGTGGCTACTGGAACGAGCTGGATGCAGATAAAAAACAGGCATTTCGTTTCCATCATATCTCCACAGATGAAGTATATGGCGACCTGCCACACCCTGACGAAGTATCTGCCGGTAGCGTGTTGTCTCTGTTTACGGAAAAGACAGCATATGCGCCGAGTAGCCCATATTCTGCTTCAAAGGCCTCAAGCGATCATCTGGTTCGCGCATGGTTGCGCACCTACGGCTTCCCAACAATTGTCACCAACTGTTCCAATAACTACGGGCCATATCACTTCCCTGAAAAACTAATCCCGCTGGTGATTCTGAATGCGCTGGAAGGTAAAGCATTGCCAATTTATGGCAAAGGCGACCAGATTCGCGACTGGCTTTATGTCGAAGATCACGCCCGAGCGTTGTACACAGTTGTGACTCAGGGAGTTGTAGGTGAAACCTACAATATCGGTGGTCATAACGAGAAGAAAAACCTGGACGTGGTACATACTATTTGCGACCTGCTGGATGAAATCATACCGAAGGAAGGTTCCTACCGCGATCAGATTACTTATGTCGCGGATCGCCCTGGGCATGACCGTCGCTACGCGATTGATGCTGAGAAAATCAGCCGTGAACTGGGCTGGAAGCCGCAGGAAACCTTCGAGAGCGGGATCCGTAAGACTGTTGAATGGTATCTGTCGAATACGCAATGGGTTGAAAATGTGAAAAGCGGCGCCTACAAGACGTGGATCGAACAGAATTACGGAGAACGCCAGTAATGAATATTCTGCTGTTTGGTAAAACGGGCCAGGTGGGTTGGGAATTGCAACGTGCGCTAGTCCCGCTGGGGAACCTGATTGCGTTAGATGTACATTCGACTGATTATTGTGGTGACTTTAGTAATCCACAGGGCGTGGCAGACACCGTACGTAGTATCCGGCCTGACGTTATCGTCAACGCAGCTGCCCATACAGCAGTAGATAAGGCTGAGTCCGAAGTTGAATTTGCCCGGTTGCTTAATATGACCAGTGTGGAGGCAATTGCCAGAGCTGCCGCAGAAATCGGGGCGTGGGTGGTGCACTACTCCACGGACTATGTTTTTCCTGGCACCGGCGAAACACCATGGCGCGAAACGGACGCTACAGCGCCGCTTAATGTCTACGGTGAAACCAAACTGGCGGGAGAAAAGGCGCTTCAGACGCACTGCGCCAACCATTTGATTTTCAGAACCAGCTGGGTGTATGCAGGTAAAGGCAATAATTTTGCGAAAACGATGCTGAAACTAGCAAAAGAGCGCGTAGAGCTTTCGGTGATTAATGACCAGTTCGGTGCGCCAACCGGGGCTGAACTTCTCGCTGACTGTACGGCGCATGCTATCCGTGTTGCGATGAACAAACCCGACGTGGCTGGACTCTACCACTTGGTTGCGGGTGGAACCACGACCTGGCATGACTATGCTGCACTGGTGTTCGACGAAGCCCGTAAAGCAGGAATTGAACTGGCATTGACCCAGTTAAATGCAGTGCCGACCAGTGCGTATCCTACACCCGCACGCCGCCCAACAAATTCTCGCCTGAACTCCGACAAATTCCAGAATAACTTTGGTCTGGTATTACCGCAGTGGGACGTTGGTGTAAAACGTATGCTGAATGAGTTGTTCACGACGACGGCGATTTGAACCTTTTTAATGCCCGTGAGCGGGCATTTTGTACACAAAGAGATGATGAAATGAAAACGCGTAAAGGGATTATTTTAGCTGGGGGATCAGGTACTCGTCTTTATCCTGTCACTATGGCTGTAAGCAAGCAACTGCTGCCGATTTATGATAAACCAATGATCTATTATCCGCTTTCGACGCTAATGTTGGCAGGGATTCGAGACATCTTGATTATTAGTACTCCTCAGGATACCCCACGATTTGAACAGTTATTGGGTGACGGTAGCCAGTGGGGACTAAATTTACAATATAAAGTACAACCGACGCCGGATGGCCTAGCCCAGGCATTTATTATTGGTGAAGAGTTTATCGGTAATGATGATTGTGCTCTGGTTCTGGGTGACAACATTTTTTACGGACATGACTTACCAAAATTAATGGATACTGCCGTAAATAAAGAAAGCGGTGCAACAGTATTTGCCTACCATGTCAACGATCCTGAACGTTACGGTGTAGTTGAGTTCGATAAAAGTGGTACAGCAGTTAGCCTTGAAGAAAAGCCACTCGAACCGAAAAGTAATTATGCAGTAACCGGGTTGTATTTCTATGACAACGATGTTGTTGAAATGGCAAAGAACTTAAAACCTTCTGCACGTGGTGAGCTTGAAATTACCGACATTAACCGAATTTATATGGAACAGGGAAGATTATCTGTTGCAATGATGGGACGGGGGTATGCTTGGTTGGATACGGGTACTCATCAGAGTTTAATCGCGGCAAGTAATTTTATTGCTACAATAGAAGAGCGTCAAGGGCTCAAAGTCGCTTGTTTAGAAGAGATTTCTTACAGAAAAGGTTATATTACAAAGGAACAGTTAGACATGGCTGCTTCAAAATTTGGTAAAAGCGCATATGGCATATATCTATCATTGTTGTAAAAGATAGTTTTTATATATTTGGATATGTAAATTATATGAATAGACAAAATCATCATTATATTAATTGCTGTGTTTTTTATTGCTGATAGTTAATAAAAAGGTATAATCAAGTGTTGAAAAAAAATATTTTTTACCTTTTTATTGTGCAGGGCGGGAATTATCTTATTCCACTGATAACATTCCCGTATTTGCTCAGGGTATTAGGTCCAGTGTCTTTCGGGTTATTTGGTTTTTTTCAAGCTACTATTCAATATTTCATATTGTTTATTGAGTACGGTTTTAATTGGACAGCAACAGAAACAGTTGCAAAAAATAAAAATAACACAATTGTTCTTACAAAGTTATTCTGGGGTTTTTTTTGGGCAAAGTCTCTATTGGCGATAATTTCAGTAATTCTATTATTTGTAATATGCATGCTTTTTGATATTTTTAATCAGAATTTTATTGTGATTATTGCTTTTTTACCTTTGATTATTGGGAATGTAATTTATCCAGTATGGTTTTTTCAAGGTATAGAAGAAATGAAGTGGATTACAATCTCTACCTTACTGGCTAGAATAATAGTTATACCAATGACATTTGTATTTGTCAGAGATATGGGTGATGTTTGGATTGCTGCACTAATTCAAAGTTGTGCAGTGTTTTTATCTGGACTTATTTCAATATATATTATAGCTAGAGGTAAATGGATTTCTGGTTTTGATTTTGATTTTTTAATTATTAAAAAATGTCTAACTGATGGATGGCATCTTTTTGTATCTACATCAGCAATAAGTTTATATACAACGAGCACGGCAATAATCTTGGGAGCCATGATTAGTCCCATTGCGGTAGGTTACTATAATGCGGCGAATACTATTCGAGGTGCTACTCAAGGATTATTAAATCCTATAGCCCAGGCAATCTATCCTCGAATATGTTTTATGATTAGTAATAACTATAATAATGCATTGCAATTAATAAAAAAGACTTTTAAATATTTTTGTGGTATTTCATTTTTTTGTTCTTTATGTTTATTCTTTTTTGCATCTCCAATCATTCAAATTGTAGCTGGTAGTAGTTATATAAATTCAGTATCTGTGTTGAGATGGATGGCATTTATTCCCTTTATTGTTGCTATAAGTAATGTATTTGGAGTGCAAACCATGTTGACTCATGGCTATAAAAAAGAATTTGGAAGGATTCTAATTTATAGCGGGGTAATGAACATTACAATAATTTTTCCACTTGTTTATTTTTATCAAGAAAATGGCGCTGCCATTTCACTGCTACTAACAGAGTCTTTTGTAACAATAATGATGTATTTTTTCTTAAAAAAGAAGAAAATAAATCTAATCTAAAAGGTAAAGCCATATGTATGATTATTTGATAGTTGGAGCTGGTTTCTATGGTGCTGTATGCGCTAGGGAATTACATAAAAAAGGGAAAAAAGTCTTAGTTCTGGAGAAGAGAGAGCATATTGGTGGAAATGCATTTACTGATAATATAAAGGGCATACAAGTTCATAAATATGGAGCTCATATTTTTCATACAAATGATAAGTTGATTTGGGATTATGTTAACCAATATGCTGATTTCAATAGATTTACTAATGCACCAATAGCAATACATAAAGATAAGTTATATAACTTACCGTTTAACATGAATACATTCTATCAACTGTGGGGGGTAAAAACACCGCATGAGGCGATGGAGGTTATTAATGAACAGCGTGCAAAACTGTTAGGTAAGACGCCTTCGAATTTAGAAGAGAAAGCTATATCTTTAGTGGGTGAGGATATATATAACATTTTAATTAAGGGCTATACTGAGAAACAGTGGGGGCGTAAGGCAACCACACTACCACCTTTTATTATTAGCCGTCTGCCAGTTAGATTTTCATTTGATAACAATTATTTTTCAGATCGATATCAAGGTATTCCAATTGGAGGTTATACGGAAATTTTCAAAGGACTTCTGGATGGTATTAAAGTTGAATTAGGTGTAGATTATTTAAGAAATAAAAATGAGTATAATAAAATAGCAAATAATATTATTTATACTGGTGCTATTGATGAGTATTTCGATTATGCTCATGGTGAATTAGAGTATCGTTCTCTAAAATTCGAACATACTGAACTTAACGTTGAAAATCACCAAGGGAATGCTGTTATAAACTATACGGAGAGTACTATCCCCTATACAAGAATTATTGAGCACAAGCATTTTGATTATGTAGACACCCCTCATACTATTATTACGAAGGAATACCCTGTTGAATGGAAGAGAGGTGATGATGCGTATTACCCTATAAATGATAAGAAAAATATGGAGCTCTTTGCCCGTTACAGAGAGTTAGCCTCGCAAGAAAAGAATGTTCATTTTGGCGGTCGCCTAGCAGAGTATAAGTATTATGATATGCATCAAGTGATTAAATCCGCGTTGAATTATATTAATAAAAATCACTAAAAAGCCATCATATGAACTATTTATACTTGTTATTTTCTGGTGTGGCATTAACCAGTAAATTGGGAGTGATAATCAGTTGGTTAACCATTCCATTGATAACATTATGTCTTTTTCTGTTAAAAAAGCCAGTTGTTCATAGGAAGAATTTTTTAATCGCTAGCTTTGGGGTTTTTATTATATCTATGGCTGGCTTGTCTGGCTATTTTCTTGATATATATAATTCAAGGGTTATTAATAATGTATGTCTGTCATTGATTGGAATGTTTATGGCAGTCATGTTTTATAAAGATAATTCAATTAATCATAATGTTTTTAGTAGCGCTATAAAATTTGTTATCGTTATAAATCTTCTGGCTTTTTATATACAATTTGTTTCCTATTATTTCTTTCATTATGTGATTGACTACAATTTATTAAGTGGTGGCTTGGGGGGGCGTTTTTATTGGGGAGAGCTGTTTCGAGCTGCAGGATTTTTTGATGAGCCTGCAGTATATTCTCTACATATGGTTGCGTTACTTGTTATGCTTTATATGCAAGAAAGGAAGTTCTCAGGTTTAATTTCAGTCACATTAGCAAGTTTGTTTTTATCTTTTTCATTTATCGCAGTCATCCAGGCTATACTCTTAAGTTGTCTTTTTATCAAAAATAAAAGAAATTTAATTGTTCCATGTGTTATTTGTTTTATTGTTATCTTTCTTTTTAAAGATAATATTCATGAGCGTTACATTCAGTTTGTAAGTGGCGATGATGGTAGTAATAATACAAAGCTAGATACTATTAAAAATTTGTTTTTAGGATTTAAATGGTTGTTTGGATATGGTTTGGTTGGTTATAACCAATCATTTCCACTGTATTATCAGGGATTATACGATCTAACATTTTGGGGCGCGAATTTTACGTTATATGGGATTGTTGTTGGTTTGATTGTTAATTTGGTTACTTTTATGTTTATTCTCAAATTTTCAATTAAAGATTTTTTATTGATAAACGTTGTTTTGTTGAAGCTTTCTACTCCCACCTACGCAATCTATTGGTGTTTTATTTTTTTCCTTATTTGGTATAAACAAAATACGGTGGTCTTAAATGCCGAAAGTATCAGTTGTAATGGCTATAAATAAGTATACTCCTTATTTACATAAGGCAATAAATAGTATTTTAAATCAATCTTTTACAGATTTTGAGTTTATAATTATTGCTAACGGTTGTGATGATGACTTGTTTTCTGAGCTAAAATTATATGAACAGATGGATAAACGAATTGTTCTACATCGTACAAAACTAGGTGGATTTGCGTTTGCATTAAATTATGGCATAAACATAGCAAAGGCAGAGTATATTGCCAGAATGGATGGTGATGATATATGTTCTTTTGATCGGTTAGAAAAACAATATTCTATTCTAAATGAAAATCAATCGATTTCATTATTGGGAACTGCATGTAAGTTTATTGGTCCAGACGATGAAGAACTGCCTAATAGACAGTTTAAATCAATCACTGATAATGAGTCTATAAGAAATTGTCTACCATACAAAAATCCGATAGTGCATGCTTCAATCATGTGCAAGAAAAGTATATTAATGTCGGTTGGTGGTTATAAATATGGGCTAATGTCAGAAGATCATGAGTTATTTATTAGGCTTGCTAGAGATAATAAAATTATATTTATGAATATGGTTGAACGACTGTATTCTTACCGTCGTCATGAGTTACAAATAACTGATCTATCTAAGTCGAAAGAAAATTATTGTCAAATAAGTGCTTTTTTATTCTCGGAGTTTTTGCTTACACATAACTATAAATATTTGCTAGGTATCTTACGTGTACATCCATATATAAGAACAATATATAGTTTAATCAAGAGGAGAGGAAAAAAAAATGGAGCATAAAATATTTCACCTTTGTTCGGGTATAAGGCCCGGCGGTGGGCCAGCAGGATATCTTTATAATCTTCATCAGTCATCTAAATCCATTCATGCTAATTTCATTGTCGATGACAGTAATGAAAGTAAAATTAGAAGTAATACCTCTTACAATAAAATAAAAAATATCCCTCATTTTTTGCTAAAAAATTTATTATGTATTAAATATATAATCTCGTTGCTTGGATTAAAAGCAACTGCAGGGGAAGGTAACGTTAATAACTATAAATATGTTTTATGTCACTCTGCCCCTGTTGCCGCTCGTATATTGAAACGCTATAAGAAAGATAAAGTGAAAATAGGTTTTATGCCCCATGGCCCTGTTAGCTATACTGTTGAAACTCTGGATGATATTGAAGCAAAATACGGCGCGTTATTATTTAGATTTGTCTATTTCAGAATAATGAGTTATCTTGAGAATCGGATATTTTATCTTGCTGATTTTATAGTTGTCGCTGCGAAAGAAGGGTTGGAATCCTATTCCGACATAAAGGTTAGCTATGAACATAAATTGTTTGAGGTCACAACAGGTTTACCACCATTGATGTGTGATATACCGCAAAATGAGATCAGGGAACGTTTAGATATCCCACGTGATAAATTTGTTGTTGGTTTTTTTGGTAGATATAATTATCATAAAGGTTATGATTATTTTTATGATGAGTTAGAGTTAACGAAAAATGAAAATATTCTATTTATATCCGCTGGTATTGGTCCTATTACAAAGGAGGAAAGGACTAATTATAAGAATTATGGTTGGAGAACAGATATCAATGAATTGATTTATGCCTGCGATATTGTTGTGATTCCTAATCGTCATACATACTTTGATTTACTACCACTTGAATGTCTTTCTTTATCACGTCCCGTTGCAGTTTCCTTTATAGGTGGTAATAAAAAATTATGCGATCTTACTCAGGCTGCAATTCCATTTAATTTGGAAAAAGGTGAGTTAAGTAATCTACTTAAAAAGTTAAGCTCAGATAAAATATATTATAATAGGTTTAACAAAAATGCAAAAACATCGTTTGAGCAAATTTTTACTAGTGCTAAATTCGTTGAAGGCCATAATAATTTGTTTTCATCTCTAGATGATTACTTTTTAAGGAAAAATAATGGACGTAGTTGAATGTACCCTTAATGATGTTAAACTAATAACTCCGAAAGTTTATCATGATACACGCGGTTTCTTTTTGGAGAGCTTTAATCGCCGAAAATATGAGGATATTCTCGGTTCCCATCATTTTGTTCAGGATAATATTTCATTTTCATTTAAAAATGTTCTAAGGGGGATGCATTTTCAAAAACATAACCCGCAAGGTAAATTAATTCAAGTGATGTCAGGTTCTATTTATGATGTTATTATTGATCTGCGCAAAAACTCTAGCACTTATTTGGGTTGGGAAGGTTTTTATTTGGATGGAGAAACACATAAACAATTATGGATACCACCTGGATTTGCCCATGGTTTTTTAACATTATCTGAACGTGTTTATTTTTCATACAAGTGTTCAGAGTATTATAATCCTTCGGATGAATGCTGTTTAATTTGGAATGATCCTTTGATTAATATTGAATGGCCTATTTCAGAAAATGATTTGATTATCTCTGAAAAAGATAGTAATGGTTTACTTGTTAAAGAGTTATTAGAGGTTTAATAGTTAGATGACTATATTTGTTTCTATTATATCTCATGGGCATGAGGATATTCTATCTAGTACATCACTTCTTGATGAAATATCTAAAGTTGCAACGGTAATTATTAAAAATAATCGACAACTATCAAAAGGGAAATTAACGAAGCTTCGCCTTAATAAAAATATCATTATTATTGATGATGGCGATTATGGGTTAGGGTTCGGTCATAATAATAACTATGTGTTTAAATATATAAGTGATAAAATAGGAATTGATAGAGATGATTACTTTTGTGTAATAAATCCGGATATTATTGTGGATGGCACTACCATATTAGACTTGGTTTCTATAATGCAACGTGATAATCATCAATTATGTACTATTCCATTATATTTGGATGAAAACAAAACACTGAGAGATGAATCGATTAGGAATTTTCCTGTTTTTATTGATTTCCTAAAGTCATTTTTTTTAGGAAAGAGAAATGCTGTAACTCTTAGAACTATTTCAGATGGTATATCTTCTGCCGATTGGGCTGCTGGTTCTTTTTTGATCTTTACTGCACCTTTGTTTTCGAAGCTTAAAGGGTTTAATCAACGCTACTTTATGTATTGTGAAGATATTGACATTTGCTATAGGGCTAAATCGAATGGTATTCAATTAGCTTGCTTGACTGATTACTATGCTATTCATTTGGCACAGAGAGCGAGTCGTTCATTTTTCTCAAAAAATTTTGTATGGCACATAAAAAGTATATTCATTTATCTTTTTTTAAAAAATAAAAAGACCATATCAATAATATAACTGTTTATGTATGATTATTAGTAATTGACTTAATCTTAATGATTCATAACGAGGTTATATTGTGGTTTACATCGATTTTAGTGCTTTATCTTATGTCTTTATTCCATGTGGATTCATTTAAATAGTACTATGCCTATAGTCTAAAATATATAGACTATTAATGAAATTAAATATCTACAGCTTTTTTCATTTAAGTTTCTTAAAGTTTCTATGTGTAAGTGATGCTTTGATAATTTCATCTGAAGAAATCATTATAGGGCATTTGCAAAGAGAATTGAAATTTTTTATACAAATGATATGAAATTGAACTATGTCCTTCCTATATTAATCTGCTGTATAAAAAATTAGTTATTTAATTTCCATATCCTGAGCTATTTTAATACTATATTGAGCTGCGTTAAGTATCGCAGTACCACACCTGACAGGAGTATGTAATGTCCAAGCAACAGATCGGCGTCGTCGGTATGGCAGTGATGGGGCGCAACCTGGCGCTCAACATCGAAAGCCGTGGTTATACCGTCTCCATCTTCAACCGCTCCCGCGAAAAAACTGAAGAAGTTGTTGCCGAGAATCCGGGTAAGAAACTGGTTCCCTATTACACGGTGAAAGAGTTCGTCGAGTCTCTTGAAACCCCACGTCGTATCCTGTTAATGGTGAAAGCTGGGGCGGGAACTGATGCTGCTATCGATTCCCTGAAGCCGTACCTGGACAAAGGCGACATCATTATTGATGGTGGTAACACCTTCTTTCAGGACACTATCCGTCGTAACCGTGAACTGTCCGCAGAAGGTTTTAACTTCATCGGTACCGGCGTGTCTGGCGGTGAAGAGGGCGCTCTGAAAGGACCATCTATCATGCCTGGTGGCCAGAAAGAAGCGTATGAGCTGGTTGCGCCTATTCTGACCAAGATTGCCGCTGTTGCCGAAGATGGTGAACCGTGCGTAACCTACATCGGCGCTGATGGTGCAGGTCACTATGTGAAGATGGTGCATAACGGTATTGAATACGGCGACATGCAGCTGATTGCTGAAGCTTATTCCCTGCTGAAAGGCGGCCTGAACCTGTCTAACGAAGAGCTGGCTACCACCTTCACCGAGTGGAATGAAGGCGAGCTGAGCAGTTACCTGATCGACATCACTAAAGACATCTTCACCAAAAAAGATGAAGACGGTAAATACTTGGTTGATGTGATCCTTGACGAAGCGGCGAACAAAGGCACCGGTAAATGGACCAGCCAGAGCTCTCTGGATCTGGGCGAACCGCTGTCGCTGATCACTGAGTCTGTATTCGCGCGCTACATCTCTTCTTTGAAAGACCAGCGCGTTGCGGCATCTAAAGTGCTGTCCGGCCCGCAGGCTAAACTGGCTGGCGATAAAGCCGAGTTCATTGAGAAAGTCCGTCGCGCGCTGTACCTGGGCAAGATCGTCTCCTACGCACAGGGCTTCTCTCAGCTGCGTGCGGCGTCTGACGAGTACAACTGGGATCTGAACTACGGCGAAATCGCGAAGATTTTCCGCGCGGGCTGCATCATTCGTGCGCAGTTCCTGCAGAAAATTACTGACGCGTATGCTGAAAACAAAGGCATCGCGAACCTGCTGCTGGCTCCGTACTTTAAAAATATCGCTGATGAATATCAGCAAGCGCTGCGTGATGTAGTGGCTTATGCTGTGCAGAACGGTATTCCGGTACCGACCTTCTCAGCAGCGGTAGCCTACTACGACAGCTACCGTTCTGCGGTACTGCCGGCTAACCTGATCCAGGCCCAGCGTGACTACTTTGGTGCACATACGTATAAACGCACAGATAAAGAAGGTGTATTCCACACCGAATGGATGGAGTAAGTCTTCTGACGTACACTAGCCCGGTTTTTTGACCGGGCTTTTTTTTACCTCAAATTCTATTGATTTAAGTTGATTGCTTAATCTTTTCTTAATATTCCTGGCGTAATCTGATAAAGAAAATCTTAATTGTTTTAACCTTCGTTGACATGATATTCAAAAAAAAGTTAAAACATTATCCTCTTATCAAGATGTACGGCATCATGATTAAATATTAAGATAATACTGAGAGCATGAAATGAAAATCACCATTTCTGGTACTGGGTATGTTGGTCTGTCAAATAGTCTTCTTATCGCCCAACATCATAAGGTCATTGCTCTGGACATTGTTCCCTCACGTGTCGAGATGCTAAATAATAGGATATCTCCGATAGTTGATCAAGAAATTGAACAGTTTCTGCAATCAAAAGATATAAAATTCGAAGCTACACTAGATAAATACTACGCTTATCAGAGTGCAGAGTTTGTTATTATTGCAACCCCAACAGACTACGATCCTAAAACTAATTACTTTGATACTAGCAGTGTCGAGTCAGTCATACGGGATGTTATTGAAATAAATCCAGATGCCATAATGATAATAAAATCGACAGTTCCTGTCGGTTTTACTCAATCAATGCGTCAAAAATATAGAACAGATAATATCATCTTCTCCCCTGAATTCCTGCGTGAGGGTAAAGCTCTATACGACAACCTGCATCCGTCCCGTATCGTTATTGGTGAACATTCTGAACGTGCCGAGCGCTTTGCCGGGTTGCTGCTGGAAGGGGCGGTGAAGAAAGATATTCCGACCTTATTTACTGACTCGACTGAAGCCGAAGCCATCAAGTTGTTTGCTAACACCTATCTGGCGTTACGTGTGGCCTACTTTAACGAGCTGGATAGCTATGCCGAAAGCCTTGGTCTGAACTCACGGCAGATTATTGAAGGAGTGTGCCTGGATCCGCGTATCGGTAATCACTACAACAATCCGTCATTCGGCTATGGCGGCTACTGTCTACCGAAAGATACTAAGCAGCTGTTGGCGAATTATGCATCTGTGCCGAATAACATTATTGGCGCAATCGTTGATGCTAACCGTACGCGTAAGGACTTTATTGCAGACTCTATTCTTGCCCGTCAACCTAAAGTAGTTGGCGTATACCGTTTAATTATGAAAAGCGGTTCCGATAATTTCCGTGCATCATCCATTCAGGGCATCATGAAGCGCATTAAGGCAAAGGGCGTGCCCGTGATTATTTACGAACCTGTCGTAGAAGAGGACGAATTTTTCCACTCTCGGGTAGTGCGTGATCTTAATACGTTCAAAAATGAAGCAGACATTATTATTTCTAACCGCATGGTGTCAGAATTAGCTGATGTTGCAGAAAAAGTATATACCCGCGATTTGTTTGGTAGTGATTAATCTCGTCTCCATAAAAAAGGCCTTAATATAAGGCCTTTTTTATTTTAATCAGGCCAGTAATCAAACTTTGTAGAAATCACGGTACCAGCCAACAAAGTTCTTCACCCTATCTTTTATCGTGGTTTCAGGTTTAAAACCAATTACCTCATACAGTGCTTTAGTGTCCGCGCTGGTTTCCAGAACATCACCTGGCTGTAGCGGTAGCATATTTTTCTTCGCTTCAATACTCAGTGCATCTTCCAGAGCCTGGATATAGTCCATTAGATCAACCAGTTAACTATTGCCGATATTGTCAACGGGATAGGGCGCATGCTGGCCGCGGGCTTGCGCGTCTCTACGTCCATTGCGTGTCTGCATCAGTCCACTTTATAAACGTATCGTATTCCAGTAGTGTTTGAAAAACCAATCAAAATCCCTGAAACAATTTGATTTTTTTATCATTAATCCTATGGCATTGCCTCAATTTATAGCTAAACTAATCCCAGTTTAAGTCTTTCCTTATCTAGGGTTTCTATGTCTGTAAGTGATAACAACATGTCCGGGCGCAGTCACGATCCGGAACAGATTGATCTGATTGATTTACTGGTACAGTTATGGCGTGGGAAAGTAACAATCGTTATCGCGATTGTTATTGCCATAGTGCTTGCTGTGGGCTATCTGGCAGTTGCTAAGGAGAAATGGACCTCAACAGCCATTATTACTCAACCGGATGTTGGTCAGATCGCCACATATAACAACGCCCTCAATGTGTTGTATGGTGTCAGCGCCCCCAAGGCTACTGAACTGCAGACAAACGTGGTTGGTCGTTTCAGTACTTCTCTCTCTGCATTGGCTGAAACGCTTGATAATCAGGAAGAACCACAGAAACTGTCAATTGAACAATCTGTTAAAGGCCAACCGCTGCCGTTGGCGGTTTCTTATGTGGGTAGCTCACCAGAAGACGCTCAGCGTCAGCTCGCCGAATACATTCAACAAACAGATGAAAAGGTTGCTAAAGAGCTGGAGCTTGACCTGGTTGATAATATCAAGTTGCAAACAACCACGTTGCAAGACTCTCTGAAAACTCAGGAAGTGGTCGCTCAGGAGCAAAAAGATCTGCGAATTAAGCAAATTCAGGAAGCGCTGCGTTATGCCGAGCAGGCCGGGGTGATTAAGCCGCAAATTCAGCAGACGCAGGATGTGACGCAGGACAGTATGTTCCTGTTGGGTAGTGATGCCCTGAAGTCCATGATTGAGCACGAATCTACACGCCCTTTGATATTGTCTGATAACTACTTCCAGACCAAACAAAAGCTGTTGGATATCGAAAGTCTTAAGCTTGAAGGGGCTGAGTTACACGCCTACCGCTATGTGATGAAACCAACGTTACCGATTCGTCGTGACAGCCCGAAAAAAGCGATTACCCTCGTGCTGGCGGTTCTGCTTGGTGGGATGATTGGTGCAGGCGTGGTGCTGGGGCGAAATGCTCTGCGTGGTTACAAAGCCAAAGCTGAGTAAGTCTAAAGCTGACAACAAAAAACCGGGCAGTGCCCGGTTTTTTCATATCCGCAACTTACTGATGACGTTTGCGTAAATTCTCAATCACCGTCGTCAGGTCGAGATCCTGGTCTTGCAGCAGCACCAGCAGGTGATACATGAGATCAGAAGCTTCATTTGTCAGCTCAAAACGGTCGTTCACCGTCGCGGCCAGCGCGGTTTCTACGCCTTCTTCACCCACTTTCTGTGCGATGCGTTTGGTGCCGCTGGCATACAGTTTCGCGGTGTAGGAGCTGGCTGGGTCAGCGGTTTTACGTTCGGCCAGCAGTTGCTCCAGCTGATACAGGAACAGCCACTGGTGGCTGGCGTCACCAAAGCAGCTTGAAGTGCCTTTATGGCAGGTCGGGCCAATCGGGTTAACCAGCACCAGCAGGGTGTCGTTGTCGCAGTCAGGCGCAATGCTCACCACATTCAGGAAGTGACCGGAGGTCTCTCCTTTGGTCCACAGGCGCTGCTTGGTCCGCGAGAAAAAGGTTACTTTGCCGCTTTCGAGCGTTTTATCCAGCGCCTCCGGGTTCATATAACCCAGCATCAATACTTCACCGGAAACCGCATGCTGCACGATGACTGGCATCAGTCCGTCGGCTTTTTCCCAGTCCAGCTCGCGGCATTGTTGCTTCGTTAACATATCCTGATCTCCACGCCCTGTGTTGCCAGGTACGCTTTTAATTCGCCAATATTGATAATTTGTTTGTGGAAGACGGAGGCGGCAAGCGCGCCGTCAACGTCGGCATCCCGGAAGGCTTCGAGAAAGTGTTCCATGGTGCCCGCGCCACCGGAGGCAATCAGCGGGACGTGGCAAACGTCACGTACTTTTTTCAGTTGTTCCAGGTCATAACCGTTACGTACGCCGTCCTGGTTCATCATGTTCAGGACGATTTCGCCCGCGCCGCGTTTTTGGACCTCCTGCACCCAGTCCAGTGTTTCCCACTGCGTGACGCGGGTACGGCTTTCATCTCCGGTATACTGATTTACATGATATTTACCAGTGTCGGCGTCATACCAGGTATCAATGCCCACCACGATGCACTGCACGCCGAAGCGGTCCGCTAGACGGGTGATAAGCTCCGGTTCGGCCAGCGCCGGGGAGTTGATGGAGATTTTATCCGCCCCGAAGGAGAGAATGCGCGCCGCATCGTCGATGGATTTAATGCCGCCAGCTACGCAGAACGGAATATCGATCACTTCCGCCACGCGTGATACCCAGCTTTTATCCACTACGCGGCCATCGCTGGAAGCGGTGATATCATAGAACACCAGTTCATCTGCACCTTCATCGGCATAGCGTTTTGCCAGCGGGACGATGTCACCAATAATCTCGTGATTGCGGAACTGGACGCCTTTTACCACCTGCCCGTCACGGACGTCCAGACAAGGAATTATGCGTTTTGCCAGCATTGAATGGCCTCCTCAACGGTGAACTTTCCTTCCAGCAGGGCGCGTCCGACGATCACGCCGCGAACTCCGGTCCCGCGCAGGGCCGCTACGTCCTCGATTCCGCCAATGCCGCCAGATGACTGAAATGCCACCTGCGGGTATTTGGCGCACACTTCTTCATACAGCGCGACGTTTGAGCCGGCCAGCGTGCCGTCGCGGGAGATATCGGTGCACAGCACGTGCTTCAGGCCGACGGGTAAATAGGTCTCAACCAGTTCTTCCAGTGAAACCCCTGAATCTTCCTGCCAGCCACTGACCGCAACCTGTTTATTCCCGTGCTCGTCAATACGAACGTCCAGCGCCAGTACCAGCGCATCGGCACCAAAACGGGCAAACCAGCTCTTGACTATCTCGGGGGATTTTACCGCCGTCGAACCCACCACCACGCGCGCCACACCTGCGTCAAGAAGCGCCGCCACGTCTGCTTCTGTACGCACGCCGCCGCCAACCTGAACCGGAACGTTGACGCCAGCGACCAGCGTTTTGATCAGCGGGATCTGGCGCTGTGCCGGGTCTTTCGCGCCGGTTAAATCAACCAGGTGCAGCACTTCAGCACCCTGGGCTGCATAATCCTGCAAACGGGGGAGAGGATCGTTGCCGTAATCACGTTGCTTAGCGTAATCGCCCTGATGAAGACGCACCACCGTGCCGTCGATTAAATCTAATGCCGGAATAATCATTACATCTCCAGAAAGTTTTTCAGCAACTGTGCCCCAGCCGCGCCCGAACGTTCCGGGTGAAACTGTACGCCAAAGAAATTGTCCTTTTGTACTGCCGCGGTAAACGGTTCGCCGTAATTGCACTGGGCGATGGTCCACGGGTTTACCGGCATAGCGTAGCTGTGTACAAAGTAGAAATACGCACCATCTTCAATGCCCTGGAACAGACGGTTCCCCGCCTGCGGATAGACGCGATTCCAGCCCATATGCGGCAGCGGCAGACCGAAATCCGTCATCTTCGGGACGTCCTGTTCAATAATGCCCAGTAGTGAGACACCGTTACTCTCTTCGCTGCGACGGCCCAGCAGTTGCATACCTAAACAGATCCCCAGTACCGGTTGCGTACAGGCTTTAATCAGTTCAATCAGTTCGCGCTCGTGCAACTGGTCCATAGCCGCCTGCGCGGTGCCGACGCCCGGCAGAAACAGTTTATCGGCGCGCAGCACCACGTCCGGGTCACGGCTGACAACCGGGTCGTATCCATGGCGTGCGACGGCGGATTTTACCGAGTGCAGATTGGCGCAGCCGGTGTCCAGAATCACCACGTTCATTACAGCACTCCTTTTGAAGAGGGCAGCGTGTCGCCTTCTACACGAATCGCCTGACGCAGCGTACGGCCAAAGGCTTTAAACAGGCTCTCCACACGGTGATGGTCATTTTTGCCTTTGGTTTTCAGGTGCAGGGTGACGCCCATGGTGTAGGAGAGTGAACGGAAGAAGTGTTCGATCATCTCCGTGCTCAGATCGCCAACGCGCTGGTAGGTAAACTCCGCGCGGTACTCTAGGTGTGGGCGGCCGGAGATATCCAGCGCGCAACGTGCCAGGCACTCATCCATCGGCAGTACAAAACCAAAACGGTTGATGCCGCGTTTATCGCCTAACGCCAGCTTTAAGGCTTCGCCCAGCGCCAGACCGGTATCTTCAACGGTGTGGTGATCGTCTATATACAGATCGCCCTTGACGGCAATCTCCATGCGAAAACCGCCGTGGGTGGCGATTTGATCCAGCATGTGGTCAAAGAAGCCAACGCCAGTATTGATTTTGCTGCGGCCTTCGCGGTCCAGCCAGACTTTGACGTCAATCTGCGTTTCTTTAGTATTACGCTCAACGTGTGCGTAGCGGTCACGTTTGGTCAACTGCTCGCCGATCATCGCCCAGTTCAGGGTATCGCGATGGTAACGCAATCCGCTAATGCCCATGTTTTCAGCGAGCTGAATATCGGTCGCCCGATCGCCAATGACGTAGCTGTTCGCCATATCCATGGCCTGTTCAACCAGATACTGTTCAACCAGCTTCACTTTTGGCTTACGGCAATCGCACTCGTCTGCTGGCAGGTGCGGGCAAATCAGTACCTCATCAAACGTCACGCCCTGAGAGGTAAAAATTTGCATCATCAGGTTATGCGGACCGTCAAAATCAGCCTGCGGGAAACTCTGGGTTCCGAGTCCATCCTGGTTAGTGATCATAACCAGCTTAAAACCTGCTTTTTGCAGTTTCAGCAAAACGGGAACAACTTCCGGCTCGAAGGCGAGTTTGTCAAAGCGATCGACCTGAAAGTCACTTGGCGGTTCGGAAATCAGGGTTCCATCACGGTCTATAAAAAGATACTTCTGGCTCATACTTGCTCCGCACGTAAGGCGTCAATGACGCGCTGGCTCTCTTCACGGGTTCCGACAGTAATTCGCAGGCAGCCGCTTAACGAAGGTTGTTTATTCTGATCTCGTAAGATAATGCCCTGATCCCACAAAGATTTAAATACACTACTTGATGCGGTGAAGCGCGCCAGAACATAGTTGGTTTCAGAATCGAATACCTGCTCTACACAGCGAATTGTTTTCAGGTTATCTACCAGATACTGACGCTCTTCCAGGATCTGCTCTACGCGTTTACGCATGGCGGAAATCCCTTGCGGCGTCAGCGCCTGGGCGGCGATATCTGCCACCGGCGTAGAGAGCGGGTAAGGGGCAATCACTTTTAACAGCAGATTGATAACCTCTTCATTCGCCAGCGTAAACCCGCAGCGTAAACCGGCGAGCGCAAACGCTTTGGACAACGTGCGTAATATCACCAGATGCGGATACTCAGACAGCCAGCCTGCCAGCGTGGCCTGCGGGCAAAACTCGATATACGCTTCATCGGCAACCACGATAGCTTTATCCTGCGTCATGTCGAGCAGCGAACGCAGATCCTGTGGCTTGATCAGTTGGCCGGTTGGGTTGTTCGGGCTGCATACGTAAACAACTTTCACGCCATCAAGCTTGTCCGCGATGCCTTGCAAATCAAGTTGCCAGCTATCAAGGGTTGGAACGGTGCGGCACTCAACGCCAATCGTTTCGGCACTGACGCTGTACATGCCGTAAGTTGGCGGGCAGTACAGAATGGCATCTTTACCGGGTTCGCAAAAAGCGCGCACCAGCAGTTCGATCCCTTCATCTGCGCCGCGGCTGACCAGCACCTGCTCCGGTTTGACGCCAGCATACTGCGCGTAATTCTCAATCACCGCTTTCGGCTGACACTCCGGGTAGCGGTTCAGCGTCTGCTGACTGAGCTGGAACTCCACGGCAGTGGGGTATTCATTCGCGTTGAGCCAGACATCGCCGTTACCACCGAGACGACGGGCAGACTGATAGGGCGTTAATTCGCGAACATTCTTACGGGCTAAATCAGTGACGCTGAGAAAGTTGTCAGTGCTCATGCTTGCTCCTTCAGGGCGTTAACGCGCAGGGTGACGGCATTTTTGTGGGCAGTCAGTCGTTCAGCAGCGGCCAGTGTTTCAATGGTTGAGGCCAGGGCAGAGAAACCTTGTGGGGTTAATTCCTGTACGGTCATCCGTTTCTGGAAATCAGCCAGCCCAAGGCTTGAGCAGGTCGCGGTATAGCCGTAGGTCGGAAGAACGTGGTTGGTGCCAGAAGCATAGTCGCCTGCGGATTCTGGCGACCAGTCGCCGAGGAACACCGAACCGGCGCTGGTGATCTCATCAACCAGTTCACGCGCGTTGCGGGTCTGAATAATCAGGTGTTCCGGACCGTAGGCGTTAGATATTTCAACGCACTGCGCCAGATCTTTCGCCACGATTAAGCGGCTGGCGGAGAGTGCCTGACGTGCGGTCTCAGCGCGGGAAAGCTCAGCGAGCTGGCGTTCAACGGCTTTGGCAACGCTTTCGGCAAGCGTAGCGTCTGGCGTCAGTAGAATAACCTGCGAGTCGGGGCCGTGTTCTGCCTGAGAAAGCAGGTCAGAGGCAACAAAGTCCGGCGTCGCGCCGCTATCGGCGATAACCAGCACTTCGGACGGGCCAGCAGGCATGTCGATGGCCGCGCCGTCAAGACGCTGGCTGACCTGGCGTTTGGCTTCGGTCACATATGCATTGCCTGGCCCGAAGATTTTATCGACCTTAGGAACAGATTCGGTGCCCAGCGCCAGCGCGGCAATGGCCTGCGCGCCGCCCACATTAAACACCTCTTTTACGCCACACAGCTGCGCGGCGTAGAGGATTTCATCGGCAATCGGCGGCGGTGAGCACAGCACCACTTTTTTGCAGCCAGCGATGCGCGCCGGGGTCGCCAGCATTAATACAGTAGAAAACAGCGGCGCCGAACCTCCAGGAATATACAGGCCCACGGAAGCGATAGGGCGGGTAACCTGCTGGCAACGCACGCCTGGCTGGGTTTCGATATCCACCGGCGGCAGGATCTGCGCGGTGTGGAAAGTATCAATATTTCTCACTGCCGCCTGCATCGCTTGTTTTAGCTCGTTGCTCAGGCGACTGCTGGATTGCTGGATTTCTTCCTCGGTCACGCGCAGCGCGCCAACCTCGGTTTTATCGAACTTTGCGCTGTATTCACGCAGCGCCCGGTCGCCGTTATTTTTGACGTTCTCAAGGATCTCGGCCACCGTACGGCTGATGCTTTCAGAGGCGGAAATTGCCGGGCGCATCAGCAGTTCGCGCTGCTGCTCAGGGCTACAGCTATTCCAGTCAATCGGGGTATTGAAGCTCATGGTCGTTACTCCATCATCGGGTGTTGCCGGATGGCGGCGCTGCCTTATCCGGCCTACAAGACCCGTAATATCAATAATTGTGACAATTCTTGTAGGCCTGATAAGCGAAGCGCTATCAGGCAACAGATCACTCCATCATCTTCTCAATCGGCAACACCAGAATTGAGCTGGCACCGAGCGCTTTCAGTTTTTCCATTGTTTCCCAGAACAGGGTTTCGCTGCTGACCATGTGCATGGCAACGCGCTGCTGGTCGCCTGCCAGAGGCAAAATGGTAGGGCGCTCAGCGCCGGGCAGCAGGGCGATGACCTCGTCCAGACGCTCGCTCGGCGCGTGCATCATGATGTATTTGGATTCGCGGGCCTGAATAACCCCCTGGATACGGGTCAGCAGTTTGTCGATCAGTTGTTGCTTGGCTTCGGCCATTTCGCCGTCGCGCTGAATCAGACAGGCTTTAGAGCGGTAGATCACTTCTACTTCGCGCAGACCGTTGGCTTCAAGCGTTGCGCCGGTGGACACCAGATCGCAAATCGCATCAGCCAGACCCGCACGGGGAGCGACTTCTACTGAGCCGTTTAACAGACAAGATTTAAACGAAACTCCTTTCTGATCGAGATAACGTTTGAGCAGGTGTGGGTAAGAGGTCGCGATACGTTTACCGTTCAGCGCTGCCGGGCCATCCCAGGCTTCATCAACCGGGGTTGCCAGCGAGAGACGGCAGCCACCGAAGTCCAGACGGCGCAGGGTAAAATAGCGAGGGTCTTCACCCTGGGCCCGGCGGTTGAGCAGTTCCTCTTCCAGAACGTTTTCCCCGATGATGCCGAGGTCAACGACGCCGTCCATCACCAGACCTGGGATATCGTCATCACGCACGCGCAGAATATCGATCGGCATGTTCTCCGCCATCGCAATCAGGCGCTGGGTGTGAAGATTAATTTTAATGCCGCAACGGGCCAGTAATTCGCGTGAATCATCGCTTAAGCGGCCTGATTTCTGCATAGCTATGCGTAAACGGGTGTTGTCTAACATTCTTTATTCCTCGTTATCCTGTCTGAATCAGTTTGGGTCACGCACAAAAAAAGCCCCCGGAAGAAATCTTCCGGGGGCTTTCTCATACGCTCATGCACCGCTGGAAGATTTAAATGTCTCCCAGCACACATCGCCTGAAAGACTAGTCAGGATGATGGTGATGATGGTGTTTGAATTGAGCGCGTGTCATAAATTTTCTCGATGAATGTTTATTCATTTGATGTCTTTTAACCTAAACCACTTTAGCTACGGAAAGCAAGGGCTTTTTTTGATCATTAATTCATTTCATATTGATACTATGAATTGTCAGCCACCGTGGGCTGGCGTAGCCTTGCGTTATAGGCCAAAAGTCAGGAGAGAAGGCATGAAAAAGGTCGCAATTGTCGGGTTAGGTTGGTTAGGCATGCCGTTAGCCATGTCGCTGGCGGCGAGAGGCTGGCAGGTTACCGGCAGCAAAACCACATTGGATGGGGTGGAAGCGGCCCGCATGAGCGGTATCGAGAGCTACTCGCTGCGCCTGGAACCTGAACTGGTCTGTGAGGCTGACGATCTCGATGCACTGATGGACGCCGATGCGCTGGTCATTACGCTGCCTGCACGCCGTAGCGGTCCCGGGGAGGCATTTTACCTGCAGGCAATGCAGGAACTGGTGGACAGTGCGCTGGCGTACCGCATCCCTCGAATTATTTTTACCAGTTCGACGTCAGTCTATGGTGACGTTCAAGGTACTGTGAAAGAGGGGACGGCGCGTAATCCGGTCACGGCGAGCGGTCGTGTTCTGAAAGAACTTGAAGACTGGTTGCACAATTTGCCAGGCACGTCGGTGGATATTTTGCGTCTGGCCGGGTTGGTCGGTCCGGGAAGACATCCCGGTCGCTTCTTCGCTGGCAAGACGGCACCTGACGGACATCATGGCGTCAATCTGGTGCATCTGGACGATGTAGTATCTGCCATCACGTTACTGCTGCAAGCGCCTAAAGGGGGACACATCTATAATATATGTGCGCCTATGCATCCGGCGCGTAACGTGTTCTATCCGCAGATGGCCCGCCAGTTGGGGATGGAGCCGCCGGAATTTCGCGGCGGTACGGATAACGGTAAAGGTAAAGTCATTGATGGCAACCGTATTTGTAATGAGCTTGGGTTTGAGTACCAGTATCCCGACCCGCTGGTGATGCCAATGGAGTGACAATCCAGCAGAGTGCCGCTGTATACCGCCAGGGGGCGAGTATGAAACCACTGCTGGACGTTCTTATCATCCTCGATGCATTAGAAAAAGAGGGCAGTTTCGCGGCGGCGTCGGCAAAATTGTTTAAGACGCCGTCTGCACTTAGCTACACGGTCCATAAGCTGGAAAGCGATCTTAATATTCAGCTACTCGATCGCAGCGGACACCGGGCTAAGTTCACCCGCACCGGACAGATGCTGCTGGAAAAGGGGCGGGAGGTGCTGCACACCGTCCGTGAACTCGAAAAACAGGCGATTAAACTTCACGAAGGCTGGGAGAATGAACTGGTTATTGGCGTAGATGATACGTTTCCCTTTTCACTGCTGGCCCCACTCATCGAATCTTTCTATCAACACCACAGCGTGACGCGCCTGAAATTTATCAATGGCGTGCTGGGCGGCTCCTGGGATGCCCTCATTCAGGGCCGGGCGGATATTATCGTTGGCGCCATGCATGACCCCCCTGCAGCGAGCGAATTTGGTTTTGCACGGTTGGGAGTTTTGGAACAGGTGTTTGTGGTTGCGCCGCATCACCCGCTGGCGCAGGAACAGGAACCGTTAAATCGTCGTACCATTCGCCGTTTTCGCGCCATTGTGGTGGGCGACAATGCGCAGCATGCCAACGTCTCAGGTTCCCAGGTGCTTGACGATCAGGAAGCTATTACCGTTTTTGACTTCAAAACCAAGCTGGAATTGCAAATCAGCGGTCTGGGATGTGGTTATATTCCGCGCTACCTGGCGCAGCGATTTCTGGAGAGCGGCGCACTGATTGAGAAAAAAGTGGTCGCACAAATTGTCTTTGAGCCCGTGTGGATAGGCTGGAATGAACAGACCGCCGGGTTGGCCAGTGCCTGGTGGCGAGATGAAATTTTAGCAAATAGTGCTATTGCGGGGGTGTATGTTAAAACGGCTGCTGACAAATCAATCAGTTAAGAAAAAATATTCTTTTGTGGTCGCTTCAATCTCTTGTTATTTCTCCCCAATTTAGGGCAAAATACGCCGCTTGCAAAAAATGACATTAACCGACGTTTTAATACGCGTCGGTTATTTTTTTGCATCAAACCAATCATTCATAAAAGAGGCCGGGCTTCGTACCGGATAGATACTTACTTAAAAATCGACAGTTGTTGTCGCTGAGGATTAACAAAAAATGGGGCAATTTTTTGCTTACGCGACGGTTTTCGCCGTAATGGGGGATAACCATGTCGCATAACGCTACTCCAAACACCTCTCGCGTGGAATTACGTAAAACGCTTACGCTGGTTCCGGTTGTCATGATGGGCCTTGCCTATATGCAGCCGATGACGCTGTTCGATACATTCGGTATCGTATCAGGAATGACCGATGGTCACGTCCCGACAGCTTACGCCTTTGCACTGATCGCCATCCTCTTTACCGCACTGAGCTACGGTAAACTGGTGCGTCGCTATCCGTCTGCAGGCTCTGCCTACACTTACGCCCAGAAATCCATTAGCCCGACCGTTGGCTTTATGGTGGGTTGGTCATCACTGCTGGACTACCTGTTCGCTCCGATGATCAACATTCTGTTGGCAAAAATTTATTTTGAAGCCCTGGTGCCGTCGATACCGTCATGGATATTCGTGGTGGCGCTGGTGGCCTTTATGACAGCCTTTAACCTGCGCAGCCTTAAATCCGTTGCGAATTTCAACACCGTAATCGTGTTGTTGCAGGTGGTGCTGATTGCAGTGATCCTCGGCATGGTCGTTTATGGCGTGTTCGAAGGGGAAGGTGCCGGTACGCTGGCGAGTAGCCGTCCGTTCTGGTCAGGTGATGCACACGTAATCCCGATGATCACAGGCGCTACCATCCTGTGCTTCTCGTTCACCGGTTTTGACGGTATCAGCAACCTGTCAGAAGAAACCAAAGACGCTGAGCGCGTGATCCCGCGTGCGATTTTCCTGACTGCGCTGATTGGTGGCCTGATCTTTATCGTCTCCACCTATCTGTTGCAGCTGTACTTCCCGGATATCTCGCGCTTCAAAGATCCAGACGCTTCACAGCCGGAAATCATGCTGTACGTCGCCGGTAAGTTCTTCCAGGTTGGCGCGCTGATTTTCTCTACCATTACCGTACTGGCGTCCGGTATGGCGGCGCATGCTGGCGTAGCGCGTTTAATGTACGTGATGGGGCGTGACGGCGTGTTCCCGAAAAGTTTCTTCGGTTATGTACACCCGAAATGGCGTACTCCGTCTATGAACATCATTCTGGTTGGTGCGATTGCTCTGCTGGCAATCAACTTCGACCTGGTGATGGCGACGGCGCTGATTAACTTTGGTGCGCTGGTGGCGTTTACCTTCGTTAACCTGTCGGTGATCTCCCAGTTCTGGATCCGTGAGAAGCGTAACAAGACGCTGAAAGACCACTTCCAGTATCTGTTTCTGCCGATGTGCGGTGCGCTGACAGTTGGTGCGCTGTGGGTTAACCTGGAAGAGAGCTCAATGGTTCTGGGTCTGATCTGGGCCGGTATTGGTCTGATTTACCTGGCTTGTGTGACCAAAAGCTTCCGCAACCCGGTGCCGCAGTACGATGAAGATGTCGCGTAATAACGGCATTTAACTAAAAAAAACGGAGACATGTTCTCCGTTTTTTTATGCGTGGGACTTATACAATCTCTTCGGCATACTGCCAGAGTGATTTCAGCAGCATCAACTTTTCTTTGTTATCCGCATACTGCTGGCTCAATAACTGCAGTTCATTGGCGTAATTTTGCAAAAACTCCGGTGTGAATACCTGGCGGCGATGGTCCAGCCAGCGTTGCTGTTCTGCTTCGTCCAGCGTTCCCGGGAAGTTACGTGCACGGTAATTAAACAACAGTTTTTCAATGCGCTTATCGACAAAGGAGATATCCAGCGCCGGTAAATTGCGTGGTTCGGTTTCCAGAACGATTTTCATCGCCGCACGGTCAGCATCGCTGAAAAAGCCGTTATAAAGTTGGGCATCTACGTTATCTGATGGTGTAAAGGGTTCTGCATCTGCAAAGATCGCAACCACTTTGTCGCGTATGTGCGGATTTTCGCGCAGAACTTTGAGATTATCCAGACAGTGCTGGCGGTTAATGCCAAGACGGTCGGCATCTTCCGGACGCAGGGTATTCGCCTGTGCCAGTACCGGGCATTTGTTGATGTGCACCAGTTTAACCGGTACGGCCGGGTTATCACCCAGATCCGCTTTAGACGTGTAAAGCCTCTCGCGCAGGGCGTCACTGTCGAGTTCGAGCAGCGGCGAAATATCACCGGCTAAGTCGACCATAATAACCGCGTTGCGATTCTCCGGATGCCACGCCAATGGCGCTACCCAGCTGGTGTTGCCGCGCCATGCGCCGAACATACCAGAGACATGGACCAGCGGCTTCATTTGCGGGACATCAATCAACGCGGCCAGCTTGTGCTTATTACGATGGCTGTAGAGATAATCAAACAGACGCGGCTGGCGCGACTTCACTAATTGCGCCATTGCAATTGTGGCGTATACGTCCGCCATCGCATCGTGAGCATTGGTATGCTCAATACCGTTGGCTTTGGTCAAATGCTCCAGACGGAAGCTGGGTAAGCCGTCGTCGTTTTCCGGCCAGTTAATGCCTTCAGGGCGCAGGGCATAGCAGGCGCGCATCACATCCAGCAGATCCCAGCGCGAATTATCGTTCTGCCAGCTCCATGCATAGGGATCGTAGAAATTGCGATACAGGATGTTACGCGTCACCTCATCATCGAAGCGCACGTTGTTATAGCCCAGGATACAGGTTTTCGGTACGGTGAACAGGGCGTGGATGCGTGCAGCAAAAGCGGCTTCATTTTCTCCCTTTTCACGTGCTTCCTGCGGTGTGATACCCGTAATCAACACCGCCTCAGGCTGCGGCAGATAATCGTCCGCGGGTTTGCAATAAAAGACTTCTGGTTCACCGATGATGTTGAAATCATTATCTGTGCGGATAGCCGCAAATTGCGCGGGTCTGTCCAGCGCCGGATGGGTACCAAAGGTCTCGTAGTCGTGGAAGAGAAAACCAGGTTGCTGCTTGCCGTCATTCATTGTTCAGTTATGTCCGGGATCAATTTAGCGCTGGTTCAAGAATACCAAAAAATAGCGAGATAATCAGCCATGGCATTATCGAAGCTGGATTGTGCACGCAATAAAATTGAGATAAACAGGGCATTAATGGAATTAATTAATAAATTTCGCACTGTTAAAATAAATTACGGAAATAAAATATCTTGAAGTTGCGGGTTTGTAAATAATCTAACTGATAACCATTATTGTTATTTTCCTCTTCTTTGTTGTGTTCTGGAAACTTTAAAAATCTTTTATAAACAATGGGTTTTTATTTATGTCAATTCGCTGTCATGCATTGTAATGAAATGTGATTGATGTAAAAAATAAATAATCTAAACGCCATATAATTATTGGATATATCTAATAACAGGAGGTTATATGAGCATTAGTCGGCGTAATTTTTTGCGAGGAGTGGGTATAGGCTGTTCAGCCTGTGCGATAGGCAGTTTCCCGCCCGGGGCACTGGCACGAAATTATCCGGAGAGTATCAAAGGGAAAACATCCCTGACGCCAAGTTTGTGCGAGATGTGTTCTTTTCGCTGCCCAATTCAGGCTCAGGTGATTAATAATAAAACGGTTTTTATTCAGGGAAACCCTAATGCGCCACAGCAGGGGACACGTGTCTGCGCTCGCGGCGGCAGCGGCGTTAGCCTGGTCAACGACCCTCATCGCATTGTTAAACCCATGAAACGCACAGGACCTCGCGGGAGCGGTGACTGGCAGGTTATTAGCTGGGAACAGGCGTATAAAGAAATCGCCGAAAAAATGACGGCAATAAAAACGCAATATGGTCCCCAGGGAGTCGTCTTCTCGTCTAAATCCGGCTCGCTGTCTGGCCATTTATTCCACCTCGCGACGGCTTTCGGGTCACCGAATACCTTTACTCACGCATCAACGTGTCCTGCCGGTAAAGCCATTGCCGCTAAAGTTATGATGGGTGGTGATTTAGCCATGGATATCGCCAATACCCGTTATATGGTCTCTTTTGGCCATAACCTCTATGAAGGGATCGAGGTTGCTGATACGCATGAGCTGATGACCGCGCAGGAGAAGGGGGCGAAGATGGTCAGCTTCGATCCCCGTTTGTCCGTATTCTCCAGCAAGGCGGATGAATGGCATGCGCTCAAACCGGGCGGCGACTTACCGGTGCTGATGGCCATGTGTCACGTCATGATCAATGAAAATCTTTATGACGCTGACTTTGTGGCGCGCTACACCACGGGGTTTGAGCAACTGGCAGAAGCGGTACAAGAGACCACGCCAGAATGGGCGCAGCAGCTTGCGGATGTGCCCGCTGATGTTATTGTCCGGGTCACCCGCGAAATGGCCGCCTGCGCACCGCATGCCATCGTCAGTCCGGGCCATCGCGCGACGTTTTCGCAAGAAGAAATTGATATGCGGCGCATGATCTTTACCCTCAATGTGCTGCTTGGCAATATTGAGCGTGAAGGCGGTTTGTACCAGAAAAAAGTGGCGGCAACTTACAATAAGCTGGCTGGAGAGAAGGTCGCTCCGGTGCTGGCAAAACCCGATGTCAAATTACCCAAGCCAACGGCGCAGCGTATCGATCTGGTAGCCCCGCAGTTTAAGTACATCGCGGCGGGCGGTGGTGTGGTGCAAAGCATCATTGATGCTGTGTTAAACCAGACGCCTTATCCGGTGAAGGGATGGATTATGTCCCGACACAACCCTTTCCAAACCGTTACCTGTCGACCGGATCTGGTCAAAACCGTTGAACAGCTCGACCTTGTGGTCAGTTGTGATGTCTATTTAAGCGAAAGCGCGGCGTATGCCGACTACCTTTTGCCTGAATGTACTTACCTTGAGCGCGATGAAGAAGTTTCAGACATGTCGGGCCTGAATCCAGCCTATGCCCTGCGCCAACAGGTAGTGGAGCCTATTGGTGATGCGCGTCCGAGCTGGCAAATCTGGAAAGAGCTGGCCGTGCAGTTAGGCCTTGGCCAATTCTACCCATGGCAGGATATGCAAACGCGTCAGTTGTACCAGCTTAATGGCGATCATGCGCTATCTGCTGAATTGCGTCAGAAAGGGTACCGGGAGTGGGGGATTCCGTTGCTGCTGCGTGAACCTGAAGCGGTGCGTCAGTTTGTGGAACGCTATCCGGGCGCGGTGGCGGTTGACAGCGACGGTACCTATGGCGAGCAACTGCGCTTTAAATCTCCGTCAGGAAAAATTGAACTCTATTCCGAAGAGCTGGAAACGCTCCTGCCTGGCTACGGTATTCCGCGCGCGCGCAATTTTGCGCTCAAAGGCGACAGTGAACTCTATTTTATCCAGGGAAAAGTGGCGGTTCATACCAACGGTGCGACGCAATATGTGCCACTGCTTAGCGAGTTGATGTGGGATAACGCGGTGTGGATCCACCCGCAAACGGCCCGCGAAAAAGGCATCAAAAGCGGTGATGACATCTGGCTGGAAAATGCGACCGGCAAGGAAAAAGGTAAAGCGCTGGTCACCGCCGGAATTCGGCCCGATACGCTGTTTGTTTATATGGGATTTGGCGCCAAGGCGGGAGCCAAAACCGCAGCGACAACGCACGGTATTCACTGCGGTAATTTGCTTCCGCATGTTACCAGTCCGGTTTCCGGTACGGTAGTCCACACCGCTGGCGTTACGCTTCGTCGGGCATGAGAAAGGAGAACATCATGAATCAATCTACAAACCCTTATGTCATGCTGCATGACGAGAAACGCTGTATCGGCTGTCAGGCATGTACGGTTGCCTGCAAAGTTTTGAATGATGTGCCAGAGGGATTTAGCCGCTTACAGGTGCAGATCCGTTCACCCGAACATGAACCCGAGGTGCTGTCCCACTTCCAGTTTGTTCGCGTTTCCTGTCAGCATTGTGAAGATGCGCCGTGTGTCAGCGTTTGTCCGACCGGTGCGTCATTTCGCGACGAAAATGGCATTGTGCAAGTGGATAAGTCTCGCTGTATTGGCTGTGACTACTGCGTTGCCGCTTGTCCGTTCCACGTCCGTTATCTCAATCCGCAAACGGGAATTGCCGACAAATGTAACTTCTGCGCAGATACGCGACTGGAGACAGGACAATCGCCCGCCTGTGTTTCCGTTTGTCCGACGGATGCGCTGAAATTTGGTCGTCGCGACGACCCGGAAATTCAGCACTGGATAAATCAAAAAGAGGTTTATCGCCAGCTGGATACGCGTAGCGGCCCGGTGAGTGTTTATCGGCGTAAAGAGATCCATCAGGAGGGTAAAGCATGAATTCTATCTGGGGAGCAGAGCTTAACTATGCGCCGGACTACTGGCCGCTGTGGCTTATTTATGCAGGCGTTGTTATTGTGCTGATGATTGCGGGCCTGGTTATGCACGCGCTGTTACGTCGGATGCTGGCACCCAAAACGGCAACCGGAGAAGAACATCGGGATTACCTCTATTCGCTGGCAGTTCGCCGCTGGCACTGGGGTAATGCGCTGCTTTTTATCCTGCTTTTGCTGAGCGGCCTGTTTGGGCACTTCTCTGTCGGACCGGTGGCATTGATGGTGCAGGTACATACCTGGTGCGGTTTCGCCTTGTTGGCCTTCTGGGTTGGTTTTGTGCTAATCAACGCAACCAGCGGCAACGGTTGTCATTACCGGGTGAAGTTTAACGGGTTGATATCACGCTGCTTGTTGCAAACGCGCTTTTATCTGTATGGTATCATGAAGGGGGAACCACACCCGTTTGCCGCAACGGCAGAGAGTAAATTTAACCCGCTACAACAGCTGGCTTATCTGGCCATCATGTATGCGCTGGTTCCGCTGCTAATCATCACCGGGTTGTTATGCCTCTACCCGCAGGTAATAGGGGCAGGGCCTGTGATGCTGGTGCTGCATATGGTGTTGGCGATTGTCGGCTTACTATTCATCTGTGCACATATTTACCTGTGCACGCTGGGTGACACTCCGGGGCAGATTTTCCGCAGCATGATAGATGGCTATCATCGTCATCGCAGCCATCACGCAGAGACAGCACCTCGCAAAGGGTAACGCCAGACGTGGTTGATATCTGAAATCCTATCCTTACAGCAAGAAAATGTGCCTTATGTCACATTTTCTTGCAATTTATCCATGTTTGTTCGCCAGAACTTCCGTAAAAAGAACGGCTATTTCTCCATTTCCTGAGGACATGCTGTTGAAACGCCGTTTGTTTATTGCCGCTTCACTATTTGCGATGATTTTTTCGCCCGCGTATGCGACCGACGTCGCCAGTTTCGCTCCACAGCCTCCAGCAATTAATGCCGGGGCGTGGGTATTAATGGATTACACCACGGGCCAAATCCTGACAGCCGGAAATGAACACCAGCAGCGCAACCCTGCCAGCCTGACCAAGCTGATGACCGGCTATGTTGTCGATCGCGCAATCGACAGCAAGCGTATTAGTCCGACAGATATTGTCACTGTAGGACGAGATGCCTGGGCGAAAGATAATCCGGTATTCGTCGGTTCGTCCTTAATGTTCCTGAAAGAAGGGGATCGCGTTTCTGTGCGCGATCTGAGTCGCGGGTTAATTGTTGATTCCGGTAATGATGCCTGTGTGGCGCTGGCGGATTACATCGCCGGAGGGCAGCCGCAGTTTGTCGCGATGATGAACAACTATGTGCAAAAGCTGAACCTGCGGGACACGCATTTTGAAACGGTACATGGTCTGGATGCGCCAGGTCAGCATAGCTCAGCTTACGATCTGGCTGTGCTGTCGAGAGCTATCATCCATGGAGAGCCGGATTTCTACCATATGTACAGTGAAAAAAGCCTTACCTGGAACGGAATTACGCAGCAAAACCGTAACGGTTTGTTGTGGGATAAAACCATGAACGTCGATGGTCTGAAGACAGGACATACCTCCGGCGCTGGATTCAACCTGATTGCTTCTGCCGTTGATGGGCAGCGCCGCCTGATTGCGGTTGTGATGGGGGCGGAGAGTGCGAAAGGGCGTGAAGACCAGGCGCGAAAACTGCTGCAATGGGGACAACAGAACTTTGATACCGTGCAGGTTTTACGTAGCGGTAAGCAAGTTGGTATTGAACGGATCTGGTATGGCGATAAAGAAAAAATTAGCCTTGGCACAGAGCAGGATTTCTGGATGGCCCTGCCTAAAGCCGAAGTCGCTAATATCAAGGCAAAATATGTTCTTGATAAGAAAGAACTGGTTGCCCCCATTGCTGCCCATCAACGTGTGGGGGAAATTGAACTCTACGATCGGGATAAACTGGTGGCGCACTGGCCTCTGGTTACGCTGGAGTCTGTCAACGAAGGCGGCATCTTCTCGCGTTTGAGCGATTACTTCCACCACAAGGCGTAGTTTTTCCTGATGTGCCTGACTGGCAAGAGTGCGAATCTGCTCACATAATAATCACTGATTCCTTGTGGCCGTCATACCTAAAAATTACACTGTATATAAATACAGTGTAATAGCGGAGGTTATATGGAGTACGAGATAAAGCAGGTCGAGAAACGCATAATTGCTGGTTTCCATATGGTTGGACCGTGGGAACAAACGGTAAAGCAGGGTTTCGAGCAGTTAATGATGTGGGTCGATGGTAAGCAGATCGTACCGCTGGAATGGATAGCCGTTTATTACGACAATCCTGACGTTGTTCCGGCGGAAAAACTGCGTTGTGATACCGTGGTGTCTGTGCCTGAAGGTTTTGAGATCCCAGAAAACAGCGAAGGGGTGATCCAGACCGAACTGGCGGGGGGCGACTATGCTATCGCCGTTGCGCGCGTTGAAAATTATGACTTCGCGACGCCGTGGTATCAGTTCTTTGAGCGCCTGCTGCAGGATTCGACGTATGCGATAGCCGCTAAACCCTGCTTTGAAGTTTATATGAACAATGGCATGGAGGACGGCTACTGGGACATTGAAATGTACGTGCCGGTACAGTCGAAGTAACTGTTTTTGGTGTAAATCAGGATGAATGTCCTGGTCATCAGGGTGATGTTTTCACTCAAAAAACAGGTACAATTCTGTTCTTTGCAATTCCCTGACGGAGTGCATGAGTGCGTGCAGATAAGTCACTGAGTCCTTTTGAAATTCGTTTGTATCGTCATTATCGTGTGGTGCATGGTGTTCGCATTGCGCTGGCGTTTCTTTTTACTTTTCTGTTGGTTCGCCTGTTGAACATTCCTGAAGGTACATGGCCTCTGATTACGCTGGTGGTAATCATGGGGCCTATTTCCTTTTGGGGGAACGTTGTCCCCAGAGCGTTTGAGCGTATTGGCGGGACAATTCTGGGATCGGTACTTGGGCTGGTGGCCCTTCGTCTGGAGCTCTTTTCACTTCCGCTAATGCTGATATGGTGCGCGGTGGCGATGTTTCTCTGCGGCTGGCTGGCGTTGGGTAAAAGGCCGTATCAGGCGTTGCTGATTGGTATAACGCTTGCGGTCGTTGTGGGTGCCCCCGCTGGAGATATGAACACAGCGTTATGGCGCGGTGGCGATGTTATTTTGGGTTCATTACTGGCAATGCTGTTTACCGGTATCTGGCCGCAGCGGGCATTTATACACTGGCGAATTCAACTGGCGCATTGTGTAACGGGGTACAATCGGGTGTATCAGGCTGCGCTATCTCCCAACCTGCTGGAGCAACCGCGACTGGAGAAGCATTTACAACAGCTTTTAAGCGATGTTGTCAAAATGCGTGGGCTCATCGTCCCCGCCAGCAAGGAAACCCACATTCAAAAATCAATCTTTGAAGCTATTCAAACGGTTAATCGTAACCTGGTCTGCATGCTTGAGCTGCAAATCAATGCGCTTTGGGCCAGCCGTACCAGCCACTTTGTCATGTTGAATGCGCACACTTTGCGTGAAACCCAGCTCAGGACACAACAGGCGCTACTGACGATAACCCACGCATTGTATGAAGGTAATCCACAACCGGTGCTTGCCAATACGGAAAAACTCAATGACACCGTGGTGGAGTTACGTCAGCTTATTGCTGAGCATAAGGGCGATAATGTCGCTGAAACGCCCATTCACGGCTACGTTTGGCTAAATATGGAAATGGCGCGACAGCTGGAGTTGCTCTCTCATTTGATCTGTCGCGCGCTGCGCAAATAAAGAGCAGATGAGGGGATTGGTTCTACTGCTGCTTCGATTCAGCAACGATTAGAGGTATGATACTGAAAAAGGCTAAAACCATTGGTAACTGCAATGGCTTTACCCTCGATAATTCAGGTTTCAACCATGCATGGTCGATGCAGATGCAACTTGAAGTATGGCGGGCATGAAAGTAATGTTGACCCACTTTAGCCGTTGTTTTAACGAATCCGAATCTCACATTATCAGGGGTGTAAAAATGGAAACTACCAAGCCTTCTTTCCAGGACGTGCTGGAATTTGTTCGTCTGTTCCGTCGTAAAAACAAACTGCAACGTGAAATCCAGGACGTTGAGAAAAAGATCCGTGACAACCAGAAACGTGTTCTGCTGCTGGACAACCTGAGTGACTACATCAAGCCTGGAATGAGCGTGGAAGCGATTCAGGGCATTATCGCCAGCATGAAAAGCGATTATGAAGATCGTGTTGATGATTACATCATCAAAAACGCTGAGATCTCTAAAGAGCGCCGCGACATCTCTAAAAAGCTGAAAGCGATGGGCGAAGTGAAAAACGGCGAAGCGAAAGCCGAGTAACGATTTTATGCTTGTTCGGGTCGCTGCTTAGCGGCGGCCCTTATTGCAGTTCGACCCCGCCAGTTACCATCCGCAACAAATGCTGTTCCGGCCAGTGCTCCGTCAATTTTTTCTGCGTCAGCATCCATTTTATGTAGTCCACATCATGACGCTTTCTGTCGAGCATCAGACCGACTACGCTGCCACTGTGCGCAACGTTGACACCGTATAAATCACATTCTTCTACCAGCGCTAAAAGTGAATCAAAATTTGGTTTAGGTAACAGCAACTGGCTGGCGATCGCGCTCAGCGTGGCGGCTTCACCCATCCGATAGGGATTTTGACTGATACAGGCTTCCTGTACCTTTTCCCATGCGCGTTTCAGTGCTGGAGCGCCTGCCAGTAATCCTGACTGGCGTGGAGTACGGTGATAATCAGCAGTAAGCAAGGTTTCCGGACTTTCGAGAACCAGCAGATCGAGTTGAGGCTGGGCTTCACAGGCAATTTGCGTGGAGGCGTCGTTATGATCGAACAGCGTAAGCTGGCGGAAAACGGTGCTGTCGGTAGGTTCCAGCGAAACGCAAAGCTGCGCCAGAGTGGATTCGTCTAGCTGATGCCCCAGATACTGCGCCGTGGCGATTGCCGTGGCGGCGATATCCGCTGTGCTGCTGGCCATCCCTTTAGCGACAGGAATGGTTGACTGGACATCAATTCGAATATCCTGACTCATTTGTGCCGGGTATTGCCAGTGCAGCAATAACCTCTCAACCATCGCCCGCGAAAGTGGACGTTCATCTGTCAGCGGTGAACCTGAAGTGACCTCAACGGTGCTATACCATTCAACCGGGCAGGAGACCAATTTCTCACTGCCCAGTATCCAGCCCTGGATAAGTTCTCCGCACGATGCGGGACATTGCGCAACAGCCACGTCTTCACCTATGTGATCAGCAATCCTCGGCGCATAGTGTCATGGCGATCGCGCTATTACCATGATTTGCCGCAATTTGCGGTGCGGCAGTATTATGCAGGAATGCCCAATGTCACAGTTTCAGATATCGCTAAACGCATAACGTCTTGCGCAATCATTAGCTCTTCATTGGTATTAATCACTGCTACTTTGACCATCGCATTTTCTGTCTGAATGAAGGTGGCATTACGCTGATTTTTTTCCTCATCAACGGCCAGACCCAGGAAATTCAGATTACGACAGATCGCAGCGCGCGCCCGTGCGGAGTTTTCGCCAATACCACCGGTAAACACCAGGGCATCCAGACCGCCCATCTGCATAATATAGCTACCAATGGTGGCACGAATGCGCTCAGCAAAAAGCGTCAACGCCAGCGCAGCCTGGTGATTGCCCGTATCTGCGGCATGTTCAACGTCGCGGTAGTCAGGTGAGATACCAGAAACACCGAGCAATCCGGACTCATTGTTGAGCAATTGGTTGAGCTGCTGCGGTGTTTTGCCTTCTCGCAGGGCAATCCACGGTAAAATGGACGGATCGATATCGCCACTTCGCGTGCCCATCATCACGCCAGACTGCGGCGTAAAGCCCATTGACGTATTCACCGATTGTCCGCCTTTGATGGCGCAGATGCTGCTGCCGTTGCCCAGATGACAACAAACAACGCGCAGGGCGCTGAGTGGTACACCCAGTTTTTCAGCAAGCTGTGAGCTAACGTATTTGTGGCTGGTACCATGAAAACCATAGCGACGAATACCCAACTCTGCATAGTAACGCCAGGGCAGGGGATAGATGAAAGAAGGCTCATCAAGCGTTTGATGAAAGGCGGTGTCGAACACCGCAACGGCTGGCGTTTTGGGCAATAGCTGGCGGAATACCGCGATCCCCAGCGCATTGACCGGGTTATGCAGAGGAGCCAGTTCCGCGAGGCGCTCGATTTCTGCCAGCGTTTCATCAGTTACCAGCGCTGAGTCTTTAAAGGATTCCCCGCCGTGCGCGACGCGATGGCCCACGCCGTCGATCTCATCCAGACTGCTGATAATGTGGTGGTTGAGCAGTTTTTCCAGGAGCAACGTTACGGCTTCACGGTGATCGGCTACGGGCAAAGTCTCCTGCCATTTCTGCGCTGGCGTTTTTAGGCTGACTTGCGCATCAGACAAACCGATACGTTCAATCAACCCCTGACAGATCATTTTACCCTGCGGCATCGCCAGTAGTTGAAATTTAAGCGAGGAACTACCTGCATTAATGGCCATTATTTTATGAGACATGAAGGTTCCTTTGCATTCAGAAAAATGAACATCTCATCGACCCCGGTATTCTCCAGCGCGCTGGTGACAAATACTTTTTGCGCACCAGCCTGAACTAACCAACTCTCCACAAGAGAAATACGCTGCGGGTTGGCTAAATCGGCTTTGGTAACGAGGCCAATAACGGGTCGGTTCATTGGTCCGGTAAAACCGGGAGAAAATGGTGACCACGGCGCGTCAGCATTGAGTACCAGCGCAATAATGTCTGCTTCACAGGCGCTGGCCAGCAGCGCACTGTACAGGCAGCGGTTCTCAAGATATTCACCCGGCGTGTCTATTGTCGTAGGAGACCAGACTATGGCCTGGGTCTTCTGATAGTGAAGTGCCTCTCCCCGCATGCACTGCGTGAGCGACGTTTTACCGCACTGGCTGGGGCCAATTAGCATGATACGTTTCATGAGATTACGTCCGGGTGATGGGGCACGCGGTAAAACGCATCATTTCGCCCAGCGTTCGGGTTACCTGTTTCAGTGCGTACTCAACGGCAGAAACATCACCCGTCAGTACCACCGCGCCGGTAAACCGGTCGAGAAAACCAATCTCTACCGCCCCGGATTTCGTGGCGATATCACAGGCGATGATTGAGGCTTCGCTGGGGGTAATGGTCAGAATACCGATTGCGGAAAGCGAATCGGGTAATCCCAGTTTCTTGAACAAATCTTTACCTGGATTAGCAATAAGATGCGCCAGCGTGACCTGTTTGCCAGGTACATATTCCTGAATCATTCGATCCGTGGTGGGTTGTCTTTCCATTATCCCTCCACCATTTGTCGCCACATGCTTTCATGCGGGCGGGGTATGACCGAGCGGTAAACCAGCAGGCCTTTTTCACCCGCACTTTCACTGGCAACCGTCACCGCGTTATTCACATCGGATACATCGCCAGCAACGACCATGTAGCACTTGCCGCCAATACCAAATGCCATATGGACGCGTACCAGCGTGACGTTGGAGGCTTTAACCGCCCGGTCGGCGGCGCAGATGCAGGCAGCAACGCTCCATGTTTCGACAATACCAACAGCCTGACGCTTATCCACGCTGTTTAGTCCGCTGATTGCGGGGAGTACGCTGGCATGAATGTTGGGGAGTACCAGACTGTCAACGAGCATATCGCCAGCAAGAGATGTTCCAGTGGCAATCGCCTGTTGTACGGCACCTACGTCACCACCGAGCATGAGTAGAAATTTTCCCGGGCAGATGGTCTTGCTGACCAGTAAATTCACATTCGCGCTTTTTAACATGGCATCGCCAGCTTCCATTCCTTTGGCAATGCTGGTGAGTTCTAAAATCCCTATAGCCTGAGACATGATTAACCTCTAATTACCGTGATGGATTGCTCAGTGATTTCGCTGACAATACCGTCAATACTGGCGTGAACAGGCGCGCCTAATGCACCGGAGGGCACATCGGCAACACATTGACCGCGAACAACGCGTTCGCCTTGTTCTACACATGGGATGGCGCTGGCACCTATATGCTGGCGTAACAACAGCGTCGTTTTATCTGTGGAATAATCAGTTTCAGCCAGTGGCGCATCGTGATACCAGTCGCTAAGACCCAGTTTTGTAATAAGGCGTTTAACTGGGATCAGTCGGTACTTCGCCATTTCATCCTCAGGATTTAGCGGCCCTTCATAACGGTGGTTGAGCGCCCGCAATTCACGTTTAAGCATACGGTTGATGCGCATCGGTGAAATCCCAACCGGACAGGCTACGCTTTCACACACATTGCATTCTGAACAGGTCAGGGCCGTGAGCAGCAGTTGCGGTGTGGCCGCCTGCTGATAATTAACCGCACGAACCAGCAGATGCGGGGATAATTCATGACCGATCAAATGCCTCGGGCACAAATCCGTACACAAACGGCACTGCTCGC
The DNA here is from genome assembly GCF_030332605.1 of Citrobacter sp. Cpo103. Lineage (NCBI taxonomy): Bacteria > Pseudomonadati > Pseudomonadota > Gammaproteobacteria > Enterobacterales > Enterobacteriaceae > Citrobacter > Citrobacter sp. Cpo103. The sequence continues at coordinate 589,105 of NZ_JAOWHO010000029.1, forward strand.
AAACGGTCTTTGCTACAGAAAGCACGGTGCGTTCATCCTGCATCCGCCGCTGAATCAACGCATGAGACTTAGGCAAAACCAGCAGGCCCCCGGTGGTCTTGCTGACAGGGGTATCCAGTGAAGTAATCAGGCCGCCCATCATCGGACCACCGTTAATAAAGCCGGGATCGTCAACGGTTGTGCCACCGGCCAGCGCCAGAACGTCACGTAAAGACATTCCGATAGGGACTGTGAGTGTGATAGGACTGGCGACTGCGCCGTTAACGGTCAGGGTACGACGCGTAACGGGGTACTGCTGCTCAACTGCTCTGGCGATGTTGAGCACGGTCTGGACGTTATTGACCACCACACCGACGCTGACCGGCAGCGCGGCAGGCGGAACTCTCCGACCTGTTGCCATCCAGATGGTCAGAACCTCGTCACCTGCCGGGTAGACATCGGGCAAAATATGTAAGCGGATCCCGGTAGGCAGAAGGGGCGTTAATGCATTGATAGCCTTCTGGTATTTCTCTTTGAGTGCAATAATTCCGGCACTGGCTCCGGTAGTCGTCATGGCATATTGAACGCCGCGGATAAGTCGCTCAGCCTGGACGGCCATCAACTGCTGGTCAACTTTCAGCATTGGCTCACATTCAGCCGCATTGACCAGAAAGGTATCGACTTGCGCCTGTAATTTTACGTGAGCAGGAAAGCCTGCGCCTCCGGCTCCGACAACACCCGCTGCGCGAACGCGTTCACGAATGGTCTGCGCATCATAGAGCGTGGACTCTGCCGTCATGGCTGTCTTCATAATAATTCCTCAAGCAGTTCCTGCATGGCACTGGCGTCGGCAACACGAGGATTGGTTTGCAGCGTGACGTCAGCCAGCGCGGCCTGAACCATCGACGGGATACGTTGTGACCAGACTTGCTTTCCGTCTTTAAGCGCGTCAACAAAAGAAGGCAACGCACACTGTTTTTTGAGTAGCTCGATGTGATGGATGAGCGCATTCAATGCCGCTGTATCGTTCGCGTTATCCGGGCATAAATGGCAGGCTTTAGCAAAACGGGCATAGCGCTTCGCAGCCCGCGGATCGCGGGCATTAAAATGAATGACATGGGTCAGCAGCAGCGCATTGGCAAGTCCATGCGGCAGATGAAACTGACCACCCAACTGATGGGCAATCGCATGATTGATCCCCAGTCCAGCCTGACTAAATGCCATTCCCGCGAGCGTTGACGCATTGTGCATTTTCCCCCTGGTTGCCAGACAGTCGCCTTTGCTGACGGCGACAGGCAGGTACTGGAAGACGATTTGAGCCGCTTTTTCAGCCAGTGCATCGGTGAAGTCACTGGCCTTCGTGGATACGTAAGCCTCCAGCGCATGCGTTAACACGTCCATGCCGGTATTCGCGGTGATGGCAGGTGGTACGCTGACGACCAACGTTGGATCAAGGATGGCCATGTCCGGGTAAAGCGCATTATTGAACAATGGATATTTAATGCCTTTATCCGGATCGCTAATCACGCAGGCGCTGGTTACTTCAGAGCCTGTGCCGCTGGTGGTGGGAATTGCGACACAGGTTTCAATTTCAATACCGAACTGTCGGCTGAACCAGACGATGGCTTTTGCGGCGTCCAGTGCTGAGCCGCCACCAAAACCCATCACGACGTCCGGTCGCAGGGACTGCATTTGTGCAATCCCTTGAACTACCGTACCGATGGTGGGATCGGGGGTGATATCGCTGAAAATGCTGATGCGGTTATCCGCTGGCAGAGCGTTGCGCAGCTTTTCAATCAGGGGAGAACGCGCGAGAAAAGCATCGCAAATAATCCAGATATGCTTATTCGTGAAACGCTTGAGCACATCCAGACTTCCCTGGCCGCTGTACAATCGAGTTTGCAGTGAAAAGCTATTCATAACGGCCCCATTAACGAATAGAAAAACCGTTTGTCAGCACGCAACGACGAGAGCGTGCGAAAGTGCGCGCAGATGTTGTTCCTTCACCGGTTGGCGTCGCAATAGTGAAGGTGGTAAAGCCTTCACCACCAACGCCAATCCCGGCGTAAGAGGGGCCATTTTTCACAAAGATGGAGGTCTGAAGCGTGCGCGCGGCAAGGTTCAAACGTGACACATTTTGCGAATGCATAATGGCGGTGTGATGCAATCCCTCTTCAACCTCCAGGGCCAACGTTAATGCACTGTCAAAATCGCTCACTGTTACAACGGGGAGCATTGGCATTAATTGCTCGCTGGTAACCCACGGGTCGTCAGCCTTGACGATGCCTATCAGTAATCGAGGTGCTTTTGCCGGAACCGGTATTTCTGCTGCTTCCAGTAAGGTTGCCGGGCTTTTACCCACCAGTTTTTTATTGGCTATGCCTTCTGGTAGACAGACAGCGCGCAGTTTGTCTACCTCTTCGCTATTGAGAAGCATCGCACCAAAAGACTGCATCTGTTGAACCAGTCGTTCGGCAACGGCATCAACAACAATCAGGCTCTTCTCAGCAATGCAGGGGAGGTTGTAATCAAAGGATGCGCCATTGATGATATCTTCCGCCGCCTTAACCAGGTCGGCCGTTTCATCAACAATGCAGGGTGGATTTCCTGCGCCTGCGCCGATGACTTTTTTCCCGCTTTTCATGCCCATAGCAACAATGCCTGGGCCACCGGTAATCGCCAGAACTGCGATTTTAGGGTGCGCCATCATCTGCTGGGTAGCCTCAAAAGTGGGTTCTGTGACCGTGACGACAAGATTACGAATTCCGCAGCAACGGAAAGCAATATCTTCAATCATGGCAATCAGCTTGAGTGAAACCTTTTTAGCACCCGGATGCGGACTGAAATAAACGCTATTCCCTGCCGCCAGCATGCTGATGCTGTTGTTAATAATGGTCTCTGTCGGGTTAGTACTGGGGGCGACAGAACCAATCACGCCAAACGGTGAATACTCGAATAACACCATGCCGCCATCGCCGGTTAGCGCCGTGGTGGTCAGATCTTCGATACCAGGAGTGTTGTCCAGCGCGGCTTTATTTTTAAGGAACTTATCCTCTTTGTTGCCCATACCCGTTTCGGCAGCGCTCTCAGCGGCCAGTGAAGCAAGATGAGGCGTCAGTTCTTCGCGCAGGGCGTTTATGATGGCGCTGCGGGTTTTCAATGGACATTGCTGGTAACGCAGAAAAGCCTGATGCGCGGCATCGATCGCTTCGCCAACGGACGGAAAAATACCGTTACCCTTAACTTCTGCTTTTGCCGGGGCGAGTTGCTCACTCAAAATATTACGAATAAGGGTTTCAAGTTCTGAAGTATTCATTGATGTGTTCTCACGTTAATCGCCGCAATGGCCGTTTCTGCAATGTCCATATCCTGTTCAACGCTTCCTCCGCTGATGCCAAGACCCCCGAGGAGTAAACCCTCACGCCATAATGCGTACCCGCCACCGAAGGTGACGACTTTTCCCTGCATATGGCTTTCCAGACCGTAAAGCGCAGCACCGGGTTGAACTGCCGATGCCAGCTCATGTGTGGCGGTTTTCATCGCCACGGCAGTCCAGGCTTTTTTGGGTGCCAGTTCGCTACTCACGAGTAATGCGTCAGGCATGCGCCAGGTCACCATTTGGGTCCCGTTCGCATCAACAATGCTAATGACGATCGGAACCTGAAGTTCTTCTGCTCTCGTCACCGCAGCGCGAGTGAGTTGGTGGAGCTCCTGAAAAGACAGAGACATAGTCGGCTCCTTTATGGCTGGTGCTTGAACGGCAGCGAGATAGCGCTCAGCCACTTTCTGAATGATGTCGTTTTGATGGGCGTCATGATCTTCTGCTCGTGCAAGCGCATATAAGCAGTCGGACAGGCGATTGATATAACGCATCAGCACGTGTCTGACGGATATCTCGGTGGAGAGCTCGACCAGTCGTCTCTCTGCGCGGCGTGCCAGCGTACGGGCAAAGTGCAGTCGGCTGGCGGCTTCGCTGCGGCCAGGTAAAATAAAGCTGCGCAGCGGCGGTACTCTTCCCATTGCGGTATCGATGGCAGCTTCCAGTGCCGCAATTTCTTCCGAGCTGATGTAGCGCTGCTCCGGCGTTGGTTCTTCGCTTTCGCTTGCCAGTTCGGCGCTGAACCAAAAAAGCTGCAGCTGGATATTTTCAAGTAACTGCCGGTGCTGCGGGTTTTTCGCTGCACAAATGCACAGACTTAGCGCCGCATTCAGTTCGTCCAGCGTACCGTAGGCTTCCACGCGTGGATGCGTTTTGCTCACGCGCTGTCCGGTAAAGAGGGCTGTTGTTCCGGCATCACCAGTACGGGTATAAATCGCCATAGTTCCTCCTAACGAGAAAGCGTGTCGACAATGCCGACGATAGCCAGATCGATGGCCTCATTAGGGCCAGAAAAAACGTGTCTGGCGCTGGAGCCGCTGCTGAGTAATACCAGTTCGCCAGTTCCCGCGCCGACAGAATCAACAGCGACTTCATCTCCACTCACAGGGGACGCAGGAAGCTCTCCGTCAGCACTTACCCGACGTACCAGCAACAGTTTTTTTCCCACCAGTGATGGGGATTTTTGCGTGGAAACCACAACGCCTGTAACCCGTGCCAGATGCATAGCTCACTCCTGCTTAATTAGTTGGACATTTCGCAGACTGACTGCTTCCTGAGCCAGAGCCGTCACGACACACCGACGGCGCAACACCAGTACGCCATCCCTTAATTGGGCGACGTCGGCATAGCTGAGAAGCTTCTCAGGATGCAAAAAGATGATTCGTCCCCGTTCGTCATTGAACTCCAGCGGTAGACGTGCGAGTTTTTTCACGGGGATTGCGGGTAATAATCGGTGTTGTAGTGAAATTTTCACGCGGACTCCGCATGCCAACGCGTCGTGAATCTTTCCCACAGACATGTTGGCTGGGCAGCCTTCGGCAATTCGCTCCAGTAATGGCAGATCCACTTGCTGGAGATGGAGCGACGAGTACTGGCAGCATACTGTCCGTGAATCGATTTCCCGTAACTGCGCGACGCTAAGAGTGAGCGTGCTTTCCGCGCGTTTTTTTAATCGGGAAACAACCTCCTCGATAATGCGTTGCAGCAGTTCGTTGTTCATCGTGAGGTCACCAGTGTGGCGAATGCCTGGGGATTATCAGCGCCTGCAGCATTGGCTTCGTCTGTATCGATATGCATTTCGAGGCGCATATCCGGCGAAACGCGTACGGCGACGTTATCGAAAATCAGTCGACGTTCATCGCCATTAATGGCGACCGAGACTCTATCACCATGGGAAACCCGCAGAATCAGAGCATCGAGCGGCGACATATGGATATGCCGTTGGGCGACGATCACCCCGGATGCTAAGTCCAGTTCAGCAAATGGGCTGACGAGACGAACACCGGGTGTGCCCTGAATATTGCCCGACATCCGCAGCGGAGCAGCAATTCCCAACGTGCGGGCGTCGGTACGAGAAATTTCGACCTGGCTGGTACTGCGCAGCGGGCCGAGTAAACGCACATTTTTTAACTGACCTTTTGGCCCCACCAGCGTGACAGTCTGCTCTGCTGCATATTGTCCTGGCTGCAATAGCCCTTTTTTCTCACTAATGGGGTGATTGGGAAACAAGCGACCGTAATCTTCAGCGCACAGATGAATATGACGATTAGAGATCCCCAGCGGAATCGGGCGCTCGCGCATTTCATCCAGAACCTTAGCGACAGTGGTCTCCAGTTGCTGTTTATCCATTACGCTTCACCTCGTTTGCCAGAGTGAAAACAAAGCGTGCGCGGCTCGCCTTTTTGGCGAGGGCAGGCAGGATCAAGACACAAATTGCAGCTAATCAACTCTGCATCTTGCGGGGCTTCGGGTACATCATGGACTACAAATATCTCTTCATGCGGTACGGCTGGTATGGGTTCTGGCGTTGGCTCAGGCTCCAGGGCAACGCTATGCGACAGGATCCCGTCCCCGGGTCTGGAAATGACTTTGTGAGCCACCAGTCCATCTCGCTGGTCAGCGAAACTGACACCGGTGGAAATGGCCGCCTGGACGGAGGCCACATCCCCGATTATCTTGATCACCGTCCAGCCTGAGCCGTTGGTTTTTTCGAGGCCCACCAGCGTGATGGAGGCGGCTTTCGCCATGACGTCCGCGCAACTGATGGCTAATGCCAGACCACTAACTTCAAGTAATCCCAGTGATTGCTTCACGCTGTGCTCCTTGGTTGCAACGACTTATGCGGATTTAGGTAAAATGGCTTCAACGTCGCTGTGCGGACGCGGGATAACGTGGCAGGATTTCACCTCACCAACGGCGCTTGCGGCTGCGCTTCCAGCATCTACGGCTGCTTTCACCGCGCCGACATCACCGCGAACCATAACGGTGATAAGGCCAGAGCCGATTTTTTCGTATCCAACCAACTGCACGTTTGCGGATTTCACCATGGCATCAGCGGCTTCAATAGCGCCGACAAGCCCTTTTGTTTCAACCAGTCCCAGTGCGTTATTCATACTGCTTTTCTCCTATGGGTTATGAGTGGCATTCCCGGAACGGAATGCCTTTAACCAGCCGCGCAGCGTTGTTACCAATGCTGCGGCGATCGTGGCTATTTTGTTGATACGTCAGCGTAAAAAGTGGTGCTGACGTGGGTAAGTTTTTGTAGTGCACGACCAGTTTTTCGCGGCTACAGCCAATACCGACCAGCAATGGAGACTGGCAGGCGGCCAACCATGCGTTGTGGATAACGTCAGCTGAGCCACTCTCCTGAATCACAAAGGGGATCCCTTCTTCTTCAATACCCAGCAGTACGTCATTCCAGACGTCAGCACAGTCAGCACTGGTGAAGATAACGATGGCTGGTGTGGTGAGATTACTTTCCATGAGCGAATGCCTTATGCCAGGAGAGAATCAGTCCTGTCGCAACCGCATTGCGCGGACCTTCGGTACCACGAATGTTGCCGCGCCCGGCAACCAGTCGATAATGCGCCAGAGCATCGGTGACCAGCTGTGGAACTTCAAAATCCAGAGATGAGCCGCCAACCAGCACCACAAAGGGAATATCCCGAATGTTCCCGGTCGGACTGACCTGACGTAGCGCTCTGAGTGCGTTAGTAACGAAAACGCGCTCCTTGGCGCTTCGACGAATGGCCCGTACTTTCTCCAGCGCCAGTTCACCAGGCAGTGGCACCAGTTCATCGGGTTTCACTACGCACACGCGCGCAAAAACCGTTGGTGGGAGAGGCGTAGGGAAGAACTGAACGCTGCCGTCTTCGTGGCGAAGGTGGAACAAGCTCTCAACTTTCGCCAACGGATACTTTTTAATCTCTTCAGCGAGATAACGGTCATCCAGACCCAGTTCACGGGCAATGATCATCGTGACCATATCGCCTGCTCCTGCCAGGTGCGTGGCAATAATTTCGCCCTTAGGATTGATGATAGAAGCGTCGGTTGAACCCGCGCCGAGATCCAGAATAGCCAGTGGTCGTGTTGTGCCCGGAGTTGTTAAGGCTCCCAGAATGGCAGCTTCGGCTTCGGCCCCGCCAACCTGGACGTCAATGTTGAGCTTTTGCGTGATCTCTTGTGCAATCATCGCCATTTGCAGGCGGTCTGATTTCACCATGGAGGCTATGCCGACAGCCTGTTCCAGTGAGAACTCACCTGCAAGTCCACCCGTCACACTGACGGGAACCGAGGTATCGACCGCCAGCAGATCCTGAATAAAAATTTCATGACTGGGTTTGTTGGTTAATTCAGCCATCGTCTGGCGCACATGCTCCAGCATGCCGCCAATATTGGTGCCAGCTTCTCCGGTAACGTTATCCAGTTTTGGGCATTCACCAACCGCTTTCATAATCGCTTCGGCGCCCGCGGCAACGTCGACCCGTACGGTACGACCTTGAGACTGTAGCTCCAGATTTCCGGCAGGAATCGCTCGCGCTTTCACATCACCTGACGGCGTTTTCACCACCACGGCTGAACGGTTGCCGATCAGCGCCCGTGCCATCGGAACAATGTTTTTAGTCTCATCGGCATTGAGGCCAAAGACAGTTGCAATGCCGTAGGGGTTAGAAAGGGTTTCAATGACCTTTCCTGGTACAGCGACCTCAATGGCAGCCAGCATCCCCAACGGGATACGGTCGATATGAAGGACTTCATCGACGATGGGCAGGGGGTGAGTCAGACGATTGCTGACCAACACGCCATCGTCCTGTTGTAAAATAACACCAGTCAACTGGTATCCAGCACGGACGGAGGCATTAATCATCGTAGCGACATCGGCGAAATCAAATGCCGATGACACCACCAGAATATAGGGCGTATCCGCCGGGCGACTGAGAAGGTCTTCCGGCGTAATAGTGACGCCCACGCCTAACCCGACACCGCCCGGTGTTTTAGGGTTATGGCCGATCATGGTGGATTCAGTGATGATGGTTTCGGTTATTGTTTCCATCGCCACGTCGCCAATGACCGGGGTGGCTTCGTTAATACGGATGAGCGAAATATCGCTGACATTGATACCGGCATTTTTTGCCGCCAGCGTAAGAGCCTCCTGAATGCCAAACACATTACGTAATGTGCCCTTAATTCCGGTGGTTTCTGCCAGCGCGCTGCCGGTGATGCTCAGCACGCCAGACTCATCCAGAGTAGCCAGAGCGACTTCCGTTGATGAGTTGCCTATGTCAATGCCAGCTATATATCGCATGATCCTGTCCCTGAGTTAGTCGTCGCCTTTGAGTTTTTTACGCTCAACGTACAGCGCTGCCGCTTCACGAACGAAAGCTGCACAGATTTTTGCCTGATAACGATTTTCGAGATCGTCGGCGATAGCCATCAGCTCATCTTTTGTTGAGCGATACGGGCGCAGCGCGTTGTAGATCTCAAGAATGCGATCGTCAGGAACAGCGGTTAGCTCGGCTGCGCGCTCGAAGTTCATCGCCAGCCTGTCACGTCCGGCATCTTTGGCGATTTCCGCCTGCAGGCGCAGTGTTTCAGGGGTGATGCGCATGTCCTGCGCGGTCACTTTGTTGCTCAGAACATTTTCAAGCGTGAAGTCGTCCAGCGTTTTGTTGGTCGCAGTTTTTACCCACTCAGGATGTTTATTCGCGAGAGGGTAATCCGTGACTTTCGCGGTATGTGCTGATGAACTCACCGCGGGCGGAGTCGCGGACTCGCCTTGCAGGCTGTTCATCCGGCTCAACACATCCCGAACCATCGATTCAATTGCGTCGGTATTCATGGAGGTATCCTTTATCAAAGCGCCACGCGCAGTTCCTGCGGGTTTTTGCCTGTCACAACGTATTTGGTCTCTTTAATGTGCAGAATGGCTGATTTCGCCTGGTACTTAGGACGAGCCATCTGGTCATTCAAAGTAGGGACCGGTTGCGGAGATTCACGCTTGGCATAACGCGCGGCGTTTTTACCGATCTGACGATAGGTTTCCAGCGTCAGAAGCGGTGCCTGAGGGAACAGCTCCAGGTTTGAAAGCGGCGGTAACCCCTGCTGGTGGATAACCGTGGTACCTTTTGACTGGATGCCGATAGAGATCCCGGAACCGCTCAGACGGTTCCCCTCAACGGCGACAAACGCCACATCGGAGGATTTAAAGCAGCGGATAACGCGCGCTTTAATGCCTTCTTCTTCAATACCGGCAATCACTTCGCGCAAGATATTCTTATGCGGGATACCTACGATATTGACGGTTTGCGAGAGCCCGAACGCCGGCCCTACGGCAATAATCACTTCGTCCTGTTGCTGGCCTTGTTTGGCTTCACCAATCTCGGTCAGAAAGCTGTCTCCCTGTGTCGCCGCAGCCTGAGGTGCGCTTGCCGCTGTAGATGCGCGGAAAGAGACGGGTTTGTCGCTGGTCTGCATTTCAGACAACACATCTTCAATTATCTGGCGCAGCAGTTTTTCATTAATTTCCATTTTTCACCCCTTAGCCAAGCTCGTTGGGATCAAGTGCGCCAGGGATGTTTTTGATCTCTTCCCAGCGTTCGCCCTGCAGGCGATAACCTGTTGCCGGACCGGCATAGTCGTTAACATCATTGACAGCGGATAGCACCTGTCCGTCGCCAACGATAATGGCGGAGGTATGCAGGTAATCCCCGGTTAACTTGGCTTTCTGGATGTTGAGCATGTCCTGAGCGACATCGGTAAATCCGCCCTGAGCAAGGGCTTTCACCACTTCCAGACCGTTACGGTTCTTATTGATGATCTCTTGTGCAAACTTGATGTCTTCAACGATGTTACGTTCCGGCATATCTTTCGAACCGTGGGCGTAGGTCGCAGCTTCCACTTCTTCATCAGTGATTGGTGGTAATCCCATCCCGGCAAAGACGGCCTGCAGCGCACGTGCCGCTTTGTTACGAATGGCGATAACATCTTCTTCACGAACCGGACGCAGACCACCGTCTACTTTCAGGTCGCGCTGAAGAACGTTGTAGTCGTCAAAATCTTCAGCATCCTCGTTCGAACCTGCAAACATGTTGTCGTAGTTCGGCACCGCGGAATAACCAGAAGAAATGAAGTCAGTACCCGGCAGGAACTGCATCAGCAGACGCGCAGTACGACGCATATCCGAGTGGGTAAAGGTTTGGTCGTTGCTGGAGGCGCATTCCAGATCCAGAGAGGAACAAATCAGGTTTTCAGCCAAAACTGCACGAATGCCTGACGGCACGGCGGAAGGGACACCGATGCAGCTTACTGAACCGTTTTGCAGGCCCTGTACGCCCGCAGCTTTGGTGATGTAAATGCAGCGGGCTTCCAAATAAAGCATTGATTTGCCTTCGGCGTAACCCATCTGAACTTCTGAGCCAGAACCGGAGGTAAAGCGCATTTTCAGACCACGGGATGCATAGGACGAGGCGAGGAAGCCTTTCGACCATGGCGTGTCATCGCCGTCGGTAAAGACGGGTTCAGTACCATAGACGGAGATGGTTTCCGCGTAGCAGGTGTGGCCTAGCATGCCGAGTTTAAGTTCGGTAGCTTCTTCCAGCGAGCACTGGGTTAATACGCCAGGGCGTCCAACCTGCGAGCCGACTAACAGCGCAATGGCGTTAAATGGCGCATAACGTGCAACGGCAACGGTTGTTTCCTGTTCGTCAAACCCGCGCCATGCGCCTTCAGCGGCATCAGCGGCAATCTGCACCGGGTTATCTTTGACGTTAGTGACGTGCGCTTGTTGAGAGGGTGTACGACGAGCACGCATTTTCTGCATCGCCATCATCATCTCAACGACGTTCATATGGGACACCACTTCGACAATTTTTGCCGGCGTCATTGCGGTGGTCAGCGGCACTATGTCTTTGCGCTTCACGTTAGGGTCGCAAAGCATATTGGCCAGTTTGACCGAATCCATCGCCATGACTTCTTCAGCGCGCGCCAGGTTAATGCCGTAGCGGGCAATGAAATGGTCGATTAAGTCAAATTCACTGGCGGATTTACCGTCCAGTTCAGTGACTGTACCGTTGACGATTTTAATCGACGGTTTGGGGTCGTTCGGGCTTTCCATCGCAATGAAGCCTTCTTCGATCCACTCCTTAACGAAACCATCCTGATTCACAGGGCGCTTCGCCAGTGCTTCAAATCTTTTCGATCTCATGAATCAGCCTCACTGATATCAGATGTAGGACGGACGATCGTTTTTCGGCTCTGAGCCGAGGGTCCCGAGTACGGTTTTACCGATTTCACGGGCGGAGATAACGGCCTGACGAACAGCGCCAGAGTCACCCGAAATAACCAGAATGGCTTCGTTACTGAAGCTGGTGCCATGGGCAGGGGAGCTGTAGGCCACAACTTCCACGTTGGCTGATTTCAGGGCCGTATCGGCCATCAGGACACCAACGGATGCCGGCGCGCCGACGATAACGCCACAGGCACGGCCAATCGGTGCGCCAAAGGCTTTTTCAAGTGCGTAGCTGGCGCGTGCGGTGTACTGCATTTCGATGTGACCCGCTTCATTGGCATAAACATCGCCAAAGGTGCGATCCAGTTCTTTCAGTGCGACTTCAATGCCGCGTTTCACGTCGGAAACATCGTTGCCGACAAGAATAATCAGCGAGCCATGACCTGCGCCGCCTTTGGTATCACGTGGTAACTCAATACTGACGACTTCAGTATTGGTGGCTTTTACCGCTTCATCGGCGGCCATGATGTGCGGGCCTGCGCCAGTACGGGCGCCAAGGATGCCAATGGAGCGATACCGTTTTTCAAGTTTCATTGCGTCCAGTAGGGCGCTGTCTACGTTGGCGATTACCAGACCGACGGTGTCGCCAATCGCGGTACCGACAAACTCCGTTAAACTGCAGCTTTTCTCTGCCATAGCCGTTTCTCGTGTTGGAGGATTATTTTCAGGGATAGCCTGCTGTTCCGGCGTTGCCACGCGAGCAATCACCTGCGCCATGATCTGTTCAACCAGCTCATTGCTGCTCATTAGCTAATTCCCTTCGGTAAGATTTTTTCTACATCGGTATGCGGGCGTGGGATGACGTGTACGGCTTTCACTTCTCCCACATTACGGGCTGCGGCGGCACCTGCATCTGTTGCTGCTTTGACTGCGCCGACATCGCCACGAACAATGACTGTTACCAGCCCCGAACCAATTTTTTCGTAGCCGACCAGCATTACATTGGCTGACTTCACCATTGCATCTGCGGCCTCTATGGCTGCAGTTAAGCCTTTGGTTTCTACCATTCCTAACGCTTCTTGTTGCATAAAGACCTCGCCTGGGTTGTCCCGATTTTCATGACTATAAAAAGAAGCGAGGAAAAAGAATGGCTGAGTTGAAAGTAAGAGTGAAAAAATAGTGGGGTTATGGTGAGATAAAATTGCTACGCACAATTATAACAATTTGTTTTTATTGGTTGTTTTTGGTTTTAACAATGTGACTATTTGGTTATGTTAATTCCATATTTACACTTTTCCGAGTGACAGTTTAAATATCATTTGCTATGCGAGAAAAATGAAATTGTGATGATCGTTTGAAAATGGAATTCTGCTGTTCGCAATATTTTATTATTTTGAAAATGTACTTTTAATAGGGTAAATCCTCGTTTTACCGCCTGCTTTATTAAAGGTGATGGCAAGAATTTGCTATCACAACACGATTTTTAAGGGCATGTCGCTTGCAGATTGCCAACAATTTGCCGATACAGATTTTTATAGTAAGCCTTGAAGTAATCTTCCTGCCAGCAAGGAGTCCGCTGGTAAAGACACGAACTCTGCTTAGAAGGTGTCACAATGAACGATTCACTAAGAGCGCAATGTATTGCTGAGTTTTTGGGTACCGGACTATTTTTGTTTTTTGGTATTGGGTGCCTGAGCGCCCTGAAGGTCGCGGGTGCCAGTTTGGGATTGTGGGAGATCTGCATCATATGGGGCTTGGGGATCTCGCTTGCAGTTTACCTGACAGCCGGGATTTCTGGGGCCCATCTCAACCCCGCGATTACCATCGCACTTTGGTTGTTTGCCTGTTTTCCGGGGCGTAAAGTACTGCCTTATTCTGTCGCTCAGATAGCGGGTGCCTTTGGTGGCGCTATGCTGGCCTATTTGTTGTACGGCAGCTTATTTATTGAGTATGAATCAGCCCACCAAATGGTACGCGGCAGTCTGGAAAGCCTGCAACTTGCCAGCATTTTTAGTACGTATCCTGCCGCCGCACTGAGTGTCTGGCAGGCCGCACTGGTCGAAGTGGTGATTACCTCCATTCTGATGGGGATGATTATGGCGCTAACGGACGACGGTAACGGTGTTCCCAAAGGCCCGTTAGCACCACTGCTGATTGGTATTCTGGTTGCTGTTATCGGCGCATCAACCGGTCCACTTACCGGCTTTGCGATGAACCCGGCACGTGATTTTGGTCCTAAATTGTTTGCCTGGATGGCCGGGTGGGGTGATGTTGCGATGACAGGTGGGCGTGATATCCCATATTTTATTGTGCCGATTGTGGCTCCCATCATCGGCGCCTGTGCGGGCGCAGCAATTTATCGTTATTTTATTGGCAAAAATTTACCGTGTAATTCGTGTAAGTTGGAGGAAAACGAGAGCTAGCTTCACGAAAGATGTTTATTATTGAAAGGTAAAAACTGTTTTCGTGATCCGGTTTCCTGAACGGCTTAAAAAGTCTCCCAACAATGGGAGACTTTTGTTATGTTCAATGCTGACTTTCATCAGCGCGCCGGATCGCGAGATGAAAATGAATGTGTGAATAATATGTTTTATTTATAACAATAAATTAACTGAGAGGTTTTATCATGATTTCTGCGAGTGCCCTGAACTCAGAACTCATTAATAAAATCGCACAGGATTTTGCACAGGCCACCAGTCTGGCTGTTGTGGTTGTCAATATTCACGGTGATGAAATTTCTGAGCTTTTTAATTTCACTCCTTTTTGCCAGTTGATGCGCCAGCATCCTCAGCATAGTACGCGTTGTCGTATGAGCGACCGCTGTGGAGGGTTGGAAGCCTCTAAATCCGATCAACCCTGCATTTATCGCTGCCATGCCGGGCTTACCGATTTCTCAATTCCGCTGGTCATCGCGGGACACCTGGTAGGGTTCGTGCTTTGTGGACAAGTACGCTTAAGTAACGATGTAGGCCTCGTTGATATTCTGAACGTCGATGACCGCTGGCAAGCCGATCCCGAACTGGTAAACGAGTTCCGTAATGTACCTGAAATGGACTATTCTCGAGTCATTGCTTCAGCGGATTTACTCAAGCTCATCGTCGAAAATTGCCTTAAGAAACAACTTAATTTTGTTGTTATCAAAGATAACCCGCAGCAGTCAGAGCCGGTACGCGCTAACCGTAGTACCAACCCTCATGACAGTAAAATGAAAAAAGCCCTGCGCTATATTGATGCACATTTATCAGACGATCTGCGTCTGGAAGATGTTGCCTCTCATGTTTTCCTTAGCCCGTACTATTTCAGCAAATTGTTCAAAAAATATCAGGGTATTGGTTTTAACGCATGGGTAAACCAGCAAAGAATGGCCAGTGCCAAAGAGCTGCTTTGTCACAGTGACTGGAGCATAGCCAGCATTGCGCGTAATTTAGGCTTTTCGCAAACAAGTTATTTTTGCAAAGTTTTCCGCCAGACCTATCAGGTTACGCCGCAGGCATTTCGCCAGCAAATAAATGTCATTTCACGCGGTGAATCCGCTTAAATAGCAATATTTTGCTATTGCCGATTTTTGATATCGGGTGCTATGTCAGTCATTATAAAATGAAATGTGACAACAGCAGTCAATAAATTGTCATAGCGCAACAAAATAATGGTATTAGAGGGATAAACTGCACCAGTTTTTATTTTTGTGATGAGATACAGTGTCTGCGCGAATGACTTTCTTTATTCTTAGCTGATACTTTCATTCAAAAAGTGAACGTATGAATAAGTGGGTTAAGGCCAGAAAATTGGCTGAATGAACTCGGAAAGATATTAAATTGAATTATTGTCATGAGGTTGTGAAATTACCTCATAACAGAGAGCTTAATTAACCAGGCTCTTGAACTGACAGGTTTGCCACATTTGTGGTAGGGAAGGGGGTGAGAATCCCCCGCAGCCCCCGCTGCTGTGATGCTGACGACCCCGTATGGACCACTGATCGCAAGATTGGGAAGGACGGGTGAGGATGACGCTAAGCCAGAAGACCTGCCTGTCAGTGACTACCAACAACTTCGGTGGGAAGTGGGTGGTTCAGATGCATACAGTCGAGAGACTGGGTATCTCTACACCCCTACCACCCTGAACAGGATCAGGGTATGGCGGCCAATTTTCACGCATTTGTTCTTGCAGGTACCGGAAGCGGCTGTGGTAAAACCACGGTGACGCTGGGCTTGTTGAGCTTGTTGAAAAAACGCGGTTTGCGCGTCCAGCCATGCAAAGTGGGTCCTGATTACCTTGATACCGGCTGGCATACAGCGGTATGCGGTACCGCTTCCCGTAATCTTGATAGCTTCATGCTTCCCGTCCCCACGCTGAACGCTCTATTCAACGAGCAGATGCAACATGCGGATATTGCCGTTATTGAAGGTGTGATGGGGCTGTATGACGGCTATGGTACCGACCCAAACTACTGCAGCACCGCCGCGATGGCTAAACAGTTAGGCTGTCCGGTCATCTTACTGGTTGATGGTAAAGCCGTTTCCACTTCAATCGCCGCAACGGTAATGGGGTTTCAGCATTTTGATCCCACCCTGAACATCGCCGGGGTTATTGTTAATCGGGTTAACAGCGAAACGCATTACCACTTACTGAAAGTCGCAATCGAACGTTACTGCGATGTACCCGTCTTGGGCTACGTACCACGTATGGAGGGCGTTGCCCTTCCCGAACGTCATCTGGGTTTAGTAACCGCACGTGAGTCGGTTATCAATCAGCAACCGTGGCAGGCTTTTGCCGCGACACTGGAGCAAACTCTTGATATTGACGCGCTGCTGACATTAAGCCAGTCAACCAATCTTCCTGCTGGCGAATGGCCAACGCTGCCCGCCGCAGACGCCGGAGCAGGGCTAACGGTTGCAATTGCCGATGACGAAGCCTTCAACTTCTACTACCCGGATAACATTACGCTGCTGGAACGTACGGGGCTAAATATTGTTCGTTTTAGCCCGTTGCACGACACCTGTTTGCCGGACTGTCAGATGATCTGGTTAGGTGGCGGATATCCTGAGCTACACGCTGCGGCGCTGGCTCGCAATGTCTCGATGCTGAATCAACTGCGAGAGGCACATCAACGTGGCGTCGCGATTTATGCAGAGTGCGGGGGGCTGATGTATCTCGGCAGTTCGCTTGAGGACAGCAACGGCGATACCTGGCTGATGGCGGATATCATTCCCGGCCACAGCAAAATGGGGAAACGTCTGACCCGATTTGGCTACTGCGAAGCGCAGGCCGCGCAGCAAACATTGTTAGCTGCAGAAGGTGAAGTGCTGCGCGGACATGAATTCCACTACTCTGATTTTACTCCTGAAACGCCAGCGGTGATGAACTGTCGCAAAGTGCGCGATGGTAAAACGCTGCAAGCCTGGTCCGGCGGCTGGCAGGTCGGAAACACCTTCGCCAGCTATCTACACGTTCATTTTGCTCAACGTCCGCAGATGCTTAACCATTGGCTGGCAGCCGCGAGGAGTGCGCTATGACGATCCTTGCGTGGTGTGTTGCCTGGCTGCTTGATTTTATCATCGGCGATCCGCAGAACTGGCCGCATCCGGTGCGCTGGATTGGCAATCTGATTTCTGCCGTGCAGCGAATTGTTCGGCGTTACTGTCATAGCGACCGTGCGCTGCGCATTGGCGGTGCGGTGATGTGGATTGTGGTGGTTGGTCTGACCTGGGCTGTGTCCTGGGGCGTGCTGGCACTGGCAGAATCTGTTCATCCCTGGTTGGGTTGGGTGGTAGAGGTATGGATGATCTTTACCGTGCTGGCCGGGCGCTGCCTGGCAAAGGCCGCGCAGGATGTCGAACGTCCGCTGCGGGCCGGTGACCTTGCTCAGAGTCGGGAAAAATTGTCATGGATTGTGGGGCGTGATACCTCACAACTGCAACCGCAGCAGATCAATCGCGCGGTGGTGGAAACCGTGGCTGAAAACACCGTAGACGGCATTATCGCGCCGTTGTTCTTTCTCCTCCTCGGCGGTGCGCCCCTGGCGATGGCCTACAAAGCGGTAAACACCCTTGACTCCATGGTGGGCTACAAACATGAAAAATACCGCGCTATTGGTATGGTCAGCGCGCGTCTGGACGATGTTGCGAACTTTATTCCTGCAAGACTGAGCTGGCTGTTGCTGGGCGTGGCGGCATTTTTATGCCGTAAAGACGGCTCGCGAGCTTTACAGATTGGCTGGCGCGATCGCTACAACCACAGCAGCCCAAACTGTGCGTGGTCAGAGGCATCCGTAGCCGGGGCATTAGGCATTCGTCTGGGTGGTCCTAATGACTACTTTGGCGAGCGCGTTGAGAAACCGTGGATCGGTGATGCTCAACGCGACATTTCGGTAGACGACATTTCCCATACGATTCGACTGATGTGGGTGGCATCGACGCTGGCACTGGCGCTGTTTATTGCGCTGCGGTGGCTGTGGGTCGGTGTAGCCTGAGGACAACATAATGCAATATATCCAGCAACCCCAGGCGATTGAAGCCAAAAGTTTCGACATTATTGGCGAGATCATCCGTGAAACGCGTCCGGACTATCAGTTTGCCAGTCCGTTACATGAAGCCATTATCAAGCGGGTCATTCACACGACGGCGGATTTCGACTGGCTGGACATTCTGTGGTTTTCCAGTGATGTGCTGGAGCAGTTTTGTGCCGCGCTTAGCCGTTCGAGCGTGATTTATACCGACACCACGATGGCGCTTTCCGGGATCAATAAAACGCTGCTGGCACAATTCGGCGGTGAATGCCGCTGCTACATCAGTGACCCGCGGGTCGTGCGTACGGCAAAAGAGCAGGGTATTACCCGGTCCATGGCTGCTGTCGACATTGCGGTGAAGGAAGAGGGGGAAAAGCTGTTTGTCTTTGGCAACGCACCGACTGCGCTGTTCCGCCTGCTTGAGCATGATGTTGCCGTCAGCGGTGTGGTGGGTGTACCGGTCGGGTTCGTTGGTGCTGAAGAGTCGAAAGATGCCCTGACCCAAAGCAATTTGCCCGCCATTGCAGCGTTAGGCCGCAAAGGGGGAAGCAATGTCGCCGCCGCTATCGTCAACGCCATGCTTTATCACATGCAGGGGGCGCGATGAGCGAGGCCTTCGATACGCCGGTGTGGCACAACGGTAAAGCGCTGCGTAAAGGATATACCACGGGATCGTGCGCCACGGCGGCGGCAAAAGTTGCCGCGTTGATGGTATTGCGCCAACACCTCATCCATCAGGTTTCCATCGTGACGCCTTCCGGGGTGACGCTGTGCCTGAGCGTGGAGTCACCGCATATCGAAGGGCAGCAGGCAATAGCGGCCATCCGCAAAGACGGTGGAGATGATGTGGACGCCACCCACGGCATGCTGATTTTTGCCCGCGTGACGTTAGACGATAGTGGCGTGATTGCCTTACAGGGCGGTGAAGGGGTCGGTACGGTAACCCGCAAAGGGATTGGCCTGCCGGTGGGCAGTTCGGCGATTAACCGTACACCTCGCCAGACCATTGAATCTGCCGTCCGCGAAGCGATTGGCCCAAATCGTGGGGCGCAGATTGAAATCTTCGCGCCAGAAGGCGAAGAACGGGCGCAAAAAACCTACAACTCGCGCCTTGGCATTTTGGGCGGCATTTCGATTATTGGCACCACGGGTATTGTCACGCCGATGTCGGAAGAGAGCTGGAAGCGTTCACTGTCGCTGGAGCTGGAAATTAAGCGGGCGGCGGGGCTGGAGCGTGTCGTACTGGTGCCTGGAAACCACGGCGAGCGTTTTGTTCGCGAGCAGATGGGTATCGACACCCAGGTTGTGGTCACCATGAGCAACTTTGTCGGTTACATGATTGAAGAAGCCGTACGTCTGGGGTTCCGGCAAATCGTGCTGGTGGGGCACCCCGGTAAGCTCGTCAAAATCGCGGCGGGGATCTTCCACACTCATAGCCATATTGCCGATGCCCGCATGGAAACGCTGGTGGCCCACCTCGCGCTACTTGGCGCACCGCTGGAACTGCTGACGCTGGTCAGCGACTGCGATACCACCGAGGCGGCGATGGAACACATCGACGCATACGGTTTTCAGCACATTTATAACCACCTGGCTAAGCGCATCTGTATGCGTGTCCTGCAAACGCTGCGCTTTACCAAAAATCCCCCGACCTGCGACGCTATCATGTTTTCTTTTGATAATCAGGTGCTTGGCAGTAATCGCCCGGTCGCAGAGATTGCTGAGGAGATGCAATGTTAACCGTTGTAGGGATGGGGCCAGCCGGTTTGCATTTGATGACGCCTGCGGCGCGTGAAGCGGTCGCGACGGCGGATGTTCTGGTCGGTGGAAAGCGGCATTTGCAGCAATTCCCGGATTTTGCCGGTGAACAGTTTGCTCTTGGCGCCAATATCCCGGAACTCCTGAGCTGGATTAGTGCGCACCAGGAGAAGCATGTTGTGGTACTGGCGTCTGGCGACCCGCTGTTTTACGGCATCGGGACGCGCATGGTGGCGCATTTTGGCATTGAGAATGTGCGGATAATTCCCGGTATTAGCGCGGTGCAGTACCTGTGCGCGCAGTCCGGTATTGATATGAACGATATGTGGCTGACCAGTAGCCATGGCCGCAGCGTCTGTTTCGACGAGCTGGCGCGGCATAACAAGGTGGCGATGGTGACTGATGCGCTGTGTGGCCCGCGTGAAATCGCACAGCAGCTCATTGCCCGAGGCAAGGGGCATCGCTGGATGGTGATTGGCGAAAACCTGGCGATGGAAAACGAACAGATCCATTTCCTGCCTGTGCGTGAAGTTAACGCTGACTATGACATGAATGCAGTGGTGATCCTTGATGAAAGATGAGCTGTTTCTGCGTGGAGAGAAAGTGCCGATGACTAAAGAAGCGGTACGCGCACTTGCCCTCTCAAAACTTGAATTACACCGCGCCAGTCACCTGATTGATATTGGCGCCGGAACCGGCAGTGTGTCGATAGAGGCGGCGTTGCAATATCCCGGATTACGTGTAACGGCCATCGAACGTAACCCGGCGGCGCTCAGGTTGCTGGATGAAAACCGCCAGCATTTTGCCTGCGCAAATATCGATATTTTTCCCGGTGTCGCACCAATGACCATCACGGAAAAGGCTGATGCCATCTTCATGGGCGGCAGCGGCGGCCATCTGACCGAACTGATTGACTGGTCGATGCGCCAATTGCATCCCGCAGGGCGTTTGGTGATGACGTTTATCCTCCAGGAAAACCTCAACACCGCGCTGGCACATCTGGACCATCTTGGCGTACAGGGAGTGGATTGCCTGCAGTTACAGGTTTCCTCGCTTGCCACGCTTGGCAGTGGTCACTATTTCAAACCGAATAACCCCGTATTTGTTATCGCCTGTCAGAAGGAAGGAAACCATGTCTGAGATTTTTGATCCCCGTAGCGTGTGGTTTGTTGGCGCAGGTCCTGGCGATCGCGAGCTGATTACCCTCAAAGGTTACCGGTTGCTACAGCAGGCGCAGGTTGTTATCTACGCCGGATCGCTGATTAACACTGAACTGCTGGAGTATTGCCCTGCCGGTGCTGAATGTCACGACAGCGCTGAACTGCATCTGGAGCAGATCCTTGATCTGATGGAAGCTGGAGTGAAAGCGGGCAAGACCGTTGTGCGCCTGCAAACCGGCGATGTCTCGTTGTACGGTTCCGTACGCGAGCAGGGTGAGGAGCTGACCAAACGCGGGATTGACTGGCAGGTGGTGCCTGGCGTCAGCGCGTTCCTCGGCGCGGCGGCGGAGCTGGGTGTGGAGTACACCGTACCTGAAGTTTCACAGAGTCTGATCATTACGCGCCTGGAAGGCCGCACCCCGGTACCGGAACGTGAACAGTTGGAGTCTTTTGCCAGTCACCAGACATCTATGGCGATTTATCTTTCCGTCCAGCGCATTCATCGGGTGGCTGAGCGTCTGATTGAAGGCGGCTATCCGGCGACCACGCCCGTGGCGGTGATCTATAAAGCGACCTGGCCGGAAAGCCAGACTGTGCGCGGGACCCTGGCGGATATTGGCGACAAGGTTCGCGATGCGGGCATCCGTAAAACGGCCCTTATTCTGGTCGGTAATTTCCTGGGCTCGGAGTATCACTACTCCAAACTCTATGCGGCGGACTTTAGCCATGAATACCGTAAAGCCTGAGTCAATTGCGCTTTTTTGCCTGACTCCTGGTGGCGTTGTGCTGGCGAAACGTCTGGCAGCCATGCTGCCGGTTACCTGTTTTACCAGTGAAAAGCTGCTGGAGGAGGGGTTTATTCCCTTTGAAAACGGTTTTGCGAATACCGCCCGCGAAGCGTTTACGAATTACTCGGCGCTGATTTTTATCGGTGCGACCGGCATTGCGGTCCGCGTACTGGCCCCGCTGGTCAATGACAAATTCTGCGATCCGGCAGTGGTGGTCATTGATGAACGTGCCCAGCATGTCATCAGCCTGCTCTCCGGCCACGCGGGCGGTGCCAATGCGTTGGCGCGTTATCTGGCGGGCATGTTGGGCGCTGACCCGGTTATCACTACCGCGACGGATGTGAACGATATGGCGGCACTGGATACGCTGGCATTTCAACTGAATGCCCGGATGAGTGATTTCCGTTCGGCGGTGAAGATCGTGAATCAGATGCTGGTCAGCAATAAACGGGTTGGTCTGTGGTGGGATGACGAACTGACGCAGGATGTCAGCCATTGCGACCGGCGCGGATTTATTACGGTTACCGATCTTAACCAGCTCCCCGAACTGGATGCGTTGGTGTGCATCACCTTACGCACCAATTTACCTGACCTGCCTGTTCCGCACTGGAAGTTGGTGCCACAGCGGGTTGTGGCCGGAATTGGCTGTCGCCGTGATACGCCGTTCCCTCTGCTGGCTGCGCTGCTTGCCCGGCAACTTGAAGCTCAACAGCTCGATCCGTTGGCGCTAAAAGCGATTGGCAGCATCACGCTGAAAAAAGATGAACAGGGACTTATCCAACTGGCTTCGTGCTGTCGCGTTCCTTTCGAAACCTTTACCGCTGACGCGCTGCGTGAGCATGAGCACCGTTTTCCGGCCTCATCGTTTGTTCGCAAAACGGTAGGTACAGGAAGCGTTTCCGGTCCTGCAGCCTGGCTGTTGAGCCACGGAAAACTGTTAGGCGAGACCCTGCGAGAACAGGGCGTCACCATCACTTTGGGAGTTTCACACTGATGTTAAGCGTAATTGGAATTGGCCCTGGCTCGCAGGCAATGATGACCATGGAAGCCGTTGAAGCACTGCAGGCAGCGGAAATCATCGTTGGCTATAAAACCTACACCCATCTGGTAAAAGCGTTCACGGGTGACAAGCAGGTGATCAAAACCGGAATGTGCAAAGAGATTGAACGCTGCCAGGCGGCGATCGAACTGGCACAGGCGGGTCATAACGTGGCGCTGATCAGTAGCGGTGACGCGGGGATTTACGGTATGGCCGGGCTGGTGCTCGAACTGGTCAGCAAGCAAAAGCTGGATGTTGAGGTCAGGCTAATACCTGGCATGACCGCTAGTATTGCCGCGGCCTCTTTGCTGGGCGCGCCGCTGATGCACGACTTCTGCCACATCAGCTTAAGCGATCTGTTAACGCCATGGCCGGTTATTGAAAAACGCATCGTTGCCGCCGGTGAGGCAGACTTTGTTATCTGTTTCTACAACCCGCGCAGTCGGGGTCGCGAAGGTCATCTGGCGCGCGCATTTGAGCTGCTTTCCGCCAGCAAAAGCGCGCAAACGCCGGTTGGTATTGTGAAGTCTGCCGGACGTAAAAAGCAGGAAAAATGGTTAACCACGCTCGGTGAAATGGATTTCGAACCGGTTGATATGACCAGCCTTGTGATCGTGGGTAACAAAACAACCTATGTTCAGGACGGCCTGATGATCACGCCACGAGGTTATGTGCTGTGAATTACGGTGATGTGCTGGTCATGGGCGGTACGAGCGATGCGCGCATGCTGTGCCAGCAACTGGATGCGGCAAACGTGGCCTACACCCTGTCAGTTGCAACCCCAACAGGGAAACAACTGGCGGGAGACATCAAAGGCCAGGTGCGCTGCGGGCGTCTGGAGCGCGAACAAATGATTGCCTGGCTACAGGAAAATCGGACGCGCTGGGTGATCGATGCCTCGCATCCGTACGCCGAGGTGGTGAGCCGCAACATCATGAGCGCCTGCGAAGCGGCGGGCGTACTGCTAAGCCGCTACCAGCGCCCTGAGCAGTTGAGTGGGTTAACTCACCCGCACCTGTATACCGTACAAAGCATTCCGCAAGCCTGTGAGGTGGCGCGACGCTTCGGCGATCGTGTGCTGCTGACGACCGGCAGTAAAGATCTGGCCATCTGGCGCGAAGGGTTGCCTGAAAAAACGCTGCTGGCGCGCGTTCTGCCTGTTCCTGAGGTCATTCAGCAATGCGCGGATCTGGGATTTGGTGTCGGTGAAATCTTCGCACTGTGCGGACCGTTCAGCGCCGAGTTCAACGCCGCGTTTTATCGCCAGTGCCAGGCTGATGTGGTGATCACCAAAGCATCTGGCGCTGAAGGTGGTTATCAGGAAAAGGTTCAGCCCTGTCTGGATGCCGGAATCCCCTGCATCGTGATTACACGTCCGGCACCATTGGTGACGGGAGAAGAGTTACTGGAAAGTCAGGCCGCCTTTGGGGTGCGTTTAACGCGCTGGCTGGCCACTGCTTAAGGAGTTTGAGATGAAAAAGGCGCTTCTGGTGGTCAGCTTTGGCACCAGCTATCACGACACCTGCGAGAAAAATATTGTGGCCTGTGAGCGCGATCTTGCAGCTAGCTGCCCTGACCGCGACCTGTTCCGGGCGTTTACCTCCGGGATGATAATCCGCAAGCTCAAGCAGCGCGACGGCATTGAAATCGACACGCCGCTGCAGGCGCTGCAAAAACTGGCGGAGCAGGGGTATCAGGATGTGGCTATTCAGTCACTGCACATTATCAATGGCGACGAATACGAAAAAATTGTCCGCGAAGTGCAAAGTATGCGTCCGCTGTTTTCACGCCTGACGCTGGGTGTACCGCTGCTGAGCAGCCATGAAGATTACACCCAGTTGATGCTGGCGCTGCAACAGCAGATGCCGGCGCTTGGCGAAAGTGAAAAAGTGGTGTTTATGGGACACGGCGCCAGCCACCATGCTTTTGCCGCCTATGCCTGTCTCGACCACATGATGACGGCGCAGCGCTTTCCCGCGCGGGTTGGGGCGGTGGAAAGCTATCCGGAAGTGGATGTGTTGATTGAAAGTTTATCTCAGGAAGGGGTGACGGCGGTGCATCTGATGCCGCTGATGTTAGTCGCTGGCGACCATGCCATCAACGATATGGCCTCCGACGAAGATGATTCCTGGAAAACGTTGTTCAATGCAGCAGGGATTCCGGCTACGCCGTGGCTTAGTGGTCTGGGTGAGAACCCGGCGGTTCGCGCCATGTTCGTGGCACATTTACAGCAGGCGCTTAATGTGGCGCTGGAGGAAGCAGCATGAGCGGAAAACTGTATGCACTGAGCACCGGGCCAGGTGCTTCCGACTTGATTACCGTGCGTGCCGCACGCACGCTGGGCGCGCTGGATATTCTCTATGCGCCTGCCGGGCGTAAAGGCGGTGACAGTCTGGCATTGTCGATTGTACGTGAGTATATCGGTGAACAGACCGAAGTCCGCTGCTGTCATTTTCCTATGAGTGCCGACAGCGCTGAAAAAGAGGCCGTCTGGGATGAAGTTGCTGCCGCGCTGGTTCAGGAAGTCGAGGCCGGTAAGCAGGTGGGGTTTATCACTCTCGGCGATGCGATGCTGTTCAGCACCTGGGTCTTTTTACTTCAGCGTATTGGTTGTCCTGACTGGCTGGAAATCGTTCCTGGCGTCACGTCTTTCGCCGCGATTGCCGCGCGTTCCAAAACGCCGCTCGCTATGGAGCAGCAGTCACTGGCGGTGGTCTCCTGTACCGCACCGGAAGCGGAAATCCAGCAAGCGTTAAAACAGCATGACAGTCTGGTGTTGATGAAAGTGTACGGTCGTTTTGCGCGTATTAAAGCGCTGCTACAACAAGAGGGTTTGTTGGACTGTGCATTAATGATGTCTGAAGCCACGCTGCCAGGTGAACAGTGCTGGCGTCATCTCGATGAGGTGAGCGACGATCAGCCGCTGCCTTATTTCTCGACCATTCTGGTCAATAAACAGTGGGAGTATGCACAATGAAGCTTGAACAACAGCTAAAACAGCTGTCTTTCAGCGGGTTGGCTGCGGCGCTATTACTGATGATTGTTCCTGAACAAGCGTTCGCCATGCACATTATGGAAGGTTTCTTGCCGCCGATGTGGGCGCTGGCCTGGTGGCTGCTGTTTTTACCCTGCCTGTGGTACGGGCTGGTACGTCTGCGCCAAATTGTGCAGGAGGATAACCACCAGAAGGTTTTGCTGGCCCTGTGTGGCGCTTTTATTTTTGTGCTGTCGGCGCTGAAAATTCCTTCCGTTACAGGAAGCTGCTCACATCCTACCGGTGTAGGCCTGGCGGTTATCCTGTTTGGACCGGGCGTGGTTGCCATCCTTGGGGCGATTGTCCTGCTGTTCCAGGCTCTGCTGCTGGCACACGGTGGTTTAACGACGCTCGGCGCGAACGGCATGTCGATGGCGGTAATTGGCCCGGTAGTGGGTTACATGGTGTGGAAAATGGCCTGCCGCGCAGGGCTGCGTCGTGATGTCTGCGTCTTCCTGTGTGCGATGCTGGCGGATCTCGTCACCTATTTTGTGACCTCGGTACAGCTGGGCGTTGCGTTCCCGGATCCCTCTGCTGGTGCTACCGGCTCAATCATTAAATTCATGGGGATTTTCTGCCTGACGCAGATCCCAATTGCGATTGCGGAAGGGTTACTTACCGTGCTGATTTACGATCAGCTAACCAAACGCCAGTTGATAACCGCACAAGGGCATTAACGATGAAAAAGACGCTGATTATATTGGGCATGGTAGTGGCGCTGGTGATCCTGCCGTTCTTTATCAACCACGGTGGGGAATACGGCGGTTCAGATGGTGAGGCGGAAAGCCAGATTCAGGCTATTGCCCCGCATTATGAGCCCTGGTTCCAGCCGTTGTATGAACCCGCAAGCGGTGAAATTGAAAGTCTGCTGTTTACACTCCAGGGATCGCTGGGCGCAGCTGTGATTTTCTATATCCTGGGTTACACCAAGGGTAGGCAACGCCGTGATGACCGGGCTTGACAGGCTTAGCTATCAAAGCCGTTGGGTTCATGTCTCGCCGGTGCGGAAATTTCTGCTCTGGCTGGTGATGATGATTCTGGCGTTTACTCTGCCCCCATTGGGGCAGGGTATTGAGCTTTTACTTATTGCCGCGCTGAGCTGCTGGCTGCTGCGTATTTCCTTCTGGCGCTGGTGCCGTTGGATGGCATTACCGTTTGGTTTTCTCACGGTTGGCGTGGTGACCATTTTGTTTAGCATCAGCCGCGATCCACAGACGCTGTTGGCCAGCATACCTGTGGGAAGTTATTGGTTGGGGATCAGCGCGCCAGGTCTGGTAACCGCCAATGAAACCTTCTGGCGCAGCCTTGCCGCGCTGGCGGCAACTTTCTGGCTGGTGCTGAATCTGCCGTTTCCGCAATTAATTATCTTACTCAAACGCGCGCATGTTCCTCGCCTGCTAACTGAGCAGATCCTGCTGACCTGGCGGTTTATTTTTATCCTGTTAGACGAGGCGCTGGCTATTCATCGCGCACAAACGCTGCGTTTTGGTTATCGTAGCTTGCCGTTGGGCTACCGCTCTCTGGCAATGCTGGTGGGATTGCTGTTTACCCGCGTGTTGATCCGCTACCAGCAAATGACCACCACACTGGATATCAAACTGTATCAGGGTGATTTTCACCTGTAAGGAAAAGTATGCTTGCCACCTCAGCGCTTTGGTTTCGCTATCAGGATGACCCGATCCTCAAAGGGCTAACGCTGGATTTTTCTACGCATGCCGTCACCGGGCTGGTAGGCGCTAATGGTTGCGGGAAATCCACGCTGTTTATGAACCTGAGTGGCTTATTGCGCCCACAGCAAGGCGCGGTGATGTGGCAGGGCAAACCGCTGGATTACAGCAAGCGCGGCCTGCTGGCGCTGCGTCAACAGGTGGCAACGGTATTTCAGGACCCCGATCAGCAAATCTTTTATACCGATATTGACAGCGATATCGCCTTTAGCCTGCGCAATCTTGGGGTGGATGAGGCTGAAATCGCTCGCCGCGTGGAAGATGCGCTTACGCTGGTCGACGCCCAGCATTTTCGCCATCAGCCCATTCAGTGTTTAAGCCATGGGCAAAAAAAACGCGTAGCGATTGCCGGGGCGTTGGTGTTGCAGGCGCAGTATCTGCTGCTGGATGAACCTACTGCGGGCCTCGACCCGTCAGGCCGCACGCAGATGATTGAGATAATCAAACGCATCGTTGCGCAAGGAAACCGCGTCGTAATTTCCAGCCATGATATCGATCTTATCTATGAAGTTAGTGATGCGGTGTACGTTTTACGCCGGGGCGAAGTACTCACGCACGGCGCGCCAGGCGACGTGTTCGCCCAGACTGAACTGATTGAACAAGCGGGATTAACTCAGCCCTGGCTGGTGAAGCTGCATACAGAGCTGGGCTTCCCGCTGTGTAAAACAGAGGCTGAATTTTTTAGCTGTATGCGAGAGAACGCACTGAAGGAGGCGTCATGACGCAGGCAATAATGTTGCAGGGAACGGCATCTGATGTAGGTAAAAGCGTATTGGTCGCCGGGCTGTGTCGTATTTTTTATCAGGATGGACTGCATACAGCGCCGTTCAAATCGCAGAACATGGCGCTGAACTCTGGCATTACGCCAGAGGGAAAAGAAATGGGCCGCGCGCAAATTTTTCAGGCTGAAGCCGCAGGTATTACGCCAGATGTGCGTATGAACCCGGTGCTGCTTAAACCGACCAGCGATCGAAAAGCGCAGGTGGTGCTAATGGGCAAAGTGGCGACCGATATGGACGCGGTGAGTTACCACGAGTACAAGCCACGTCTGCGGGAACAGATCCTGTCAGTTTATAACAGCCTGGCGCAGGAGTTTGATGTGCTGGTGCTGGAAGGTGCGGGGAGCCCGGCAGAGATTAACCTGCGCGATCGCGATATCGTCAATATGGGTATGGCAGAGATGGCTCAGTGCCCTGTCGTTTTGGTGGCGGATATCGATCGTGGCGGAGTGTTTGCTTCCATTTACGGCACGCTGGCGCTGTTGCATGATCACGAACGCGCGCGGGTAAAAGGGGTGATCATCAATAAGTTTCGCGGTGATGTGACGCTGCTGCACTCCGGTATCGAGCAAATTGAAGCGCTGACCGGTGTTCCGGTACTGGGCGTGATGCCATGGCTGGATGTTGATCTGGAAGATGAAGATGGCGTTGCGCTGCAAAAGGGCAAGTATTTGCGCACTGACAAACGCGACATCGACATCGCCGTTGTTCAAATTCCACACATATCTAACTTTACTGATTTTAATGCGCTTGCTGCGCAGCCGGATGTGCGCGTGCGCTATGTTCGTCAGCCTGAAGAGTTGGCGGGGGCCGATCTGGTGATTTTGCCGGGTAGTAAAAATACCCTTGGCGATCTGGTGTGGCTGCGTGAAAGCGGGATGGCACATGGCGTCGTGCAATTACATCGTAATAACGTACCGGTGGTGGGGATTTGCGGCGGCTATCAAATGCTCGGTGACACCATCATTGATGAAGTAGAGTCGGGGCTCGGTACGCTGCCGGGGCTGGGCTTGCTCAATACAGTCACCCATTTTGCCCAGCACAAAACCACGACCCTGGTTGAGGGAAAAATGTCCTCATCGCTGCCTGACTGGTTGGCGGGCACGGCGGGGTTATCCGTTCGCGGTTATGAAATTCATATGGGCGAAACAGCATTAACCGATGAATGCCGGTCGGTGATGACGTTGCACAAAGACGGCGGCAACGTTGCTGACGGCGCGGTCACTCCGGATGGCCTGGCGTTCGGCACCTATCTTCACGGTCTTTTCGACAGCGATGATTTCACCCGAGCGTTGATCAATGGCCTGCGAGAACGTAAAGGGTTAGCTCCGCTGGATTCCACCTTCCATTACGCGCAATATAAATCGCAGCAGTTTGATCTGCTGGCGGATGCGATGCGGCAACACATCGATATTGAGAAAATTTATACCATCATGCAGCAACACCGGGAGCCAGTATGATGATTCTGGTTACTGGCGGCGCGCGAAGCGGTAAGAGTCGGCATGCGGAAGCGCTGATCGCTGATTCCCCAAACGTTTTGTATATTGCGACTTCGCAGATTTTTGATGAGGAGATGGCTGCGCGAATTCAGCATCATCGCGATGGACGTCCTGCGCACTGGCGGACAGCCGAACGTTGGCAACATCTTGATGAACTGATCACGGACATGAATGATCCTCAGGAAGCTATTCTGCTGGAATGCATCACCACGATGGTGACCAACCTGCTGTTTGCGCTGGGCGGTGACAGCGATCCGGACAGCTGGGATTATGCGGCGATGGAGCAGTCTATCGAAGATGAAATCCGTTCGCTGATCGCAGCCTGTCAGCGTTGCCCGGCAAAGATCGTATTGGTCACTAACGAAGTGGGAATGGGGATTGTGCCGGAGAACCGTCTGGCGCGGCATTTTCGTGATATTGCAGGACGCGTGAACCAGCGACTGGCGGCGGCAGCGGATGAGGTCTGGCTGGTGGTATCAGGAATTGGAGTCAAAATTAAATGAGTAAGTTGTTCTGGGCAATGCTCTCTTTTATCAGTCGCTTGCCCGTTCCTGCTCGCTGGTCGCAAGGACTGGATTTCGAGCATTATTCCCGCGGTATTGTGATGTTTCCCCTGATTGGCGTCGTGTTGGGAGGGCTGACGGGGCTGGTCTTTATGGCGCTCCAGCCCTGGTGCGGTATTCCGTTGGCGGCCCTTTTTGCGGTGCTGACGCTGGCGTTGCTGACCGGGGGATTTCATCTGGATGGTCTGGCGGATACCTGTGACGGCATTTTTTCGGCGCGCCGACGCGAGCGGATGCTGGAAATCATGCGCGACAGTCGTCTGGGCACCCACGGTGGACTGGCGTTAATTTTCGTTTTACTGGCGAAGGTGCTGGTGGTGAGTGAACTGGCTTTGCGTGGCACGCCGATGCTGGCCGTGCTGGCAGCTGCATGTGTCGCCGGGCGAGGAACGGCGGTGTTGCTGATGTATCGGCATCGCTATGCCCGCGAAGAAGGGCTGGGCAACGTTTTTATTGGCAAAGTCACCGGGCGTCAAACCTGCGTTACGTTGGGATTAGCGGCGATCCTTGCCGCCGTGCTACTTCCCGGCATGCGCGGCGTGGCAGCGCTGGTTGTCACAATAGTGGCGATTTTTATTCTTGGGCAGTTATTAAAACGCACGTTGGGTGGGCAAACCGGCGATACGCTGGGCGCTGCCATTGAACTTGGCGAGTTGATTTTCTTGCTGGCTCTGCTCTGAGTCAGCCCACATACTGGAACACTTATGCAGACTTTAACCTCTTTACTCCGCACGATCCCATCACCCGACAGTGCCGCGATGCTGCGTGCACAGCAGCATATCGACGGCTTGCTTAAGCCGCCGGGAAGTTTGGGGCGACTCGAATCTCTCGCCGTACAATTGGCCGGGATGCCTGGCCTGAAGGGTGTGCCGCATGTGAATGGCAAAGCGATGCTGGTGATGTGCGCCGATCACGGTGTGTGGGATGAAGGGGTTGCCGTTTCGCCTAAAGTTGTCACGGCTATTCAGGCTGCCAATATGACGCGTGGAACGACCGGCGTCTGCGTCCTGGCCGCTCAGGCGGGGGCGAAGGTCCATGTGATAGATGTTGGGATTGATGCTGAACCTATTCCCGGTGTGGTGAATATGCGTGTGGCACGCGGCTGCGGCAATATAGCCGAAGGTCCGGCAATGAGCCGTTCGCAGGCAGAAGAGCTGTTGCTGGAAGTCATCCGCTATACCCATGAACTGGCAAAAGACGGCGTAACGCTGTTTGGTGTCGGTGAGCTTGGTATGGCAAATACCACACCTGCGGCGGCCATTGTCAGTGTGCTGACCGGCAGTGATGCTGAGGAAGTCGTGGGTATTGGCGCTAACCTTCCTCTTTCTCGGGTGGGGAATAAGGTAGACGTTGTGCGCCGGGCAATTGCCGTCAATCAACCGGATCGCCTTGACGGTGTCGATGTGCTGGCTAAGGTTGGCGGGTTTGATCTTGTCGGTATGGCGGGGGTGATGCTTGGTGCGGCCTCCTGTGGCCTGCCGGTCGTGCTGGATGGTTTTCTTTCGTATTCTGCTGCTCTGGCGGCCAGCCAGATTGCACCGCAGATTAAACCCTACCTAATCCCGTCACACTTCTCCGCTGAGAAGGGTGCCCGCACCGCGCTGGCGCATCTTGAATTAGATCCTT
The DNA here is from genome assembly GCF_030332605.1 of Citrobacter sp. Cpo103. NCBI lineage: Bacteria > Pseudomonadati > Pseudomonadota > Gammaproteobacteria > Enterobacterales > Enterobacteriaceae > Citrobacter > Citrobacter sp. Cpo103. The sequence continues at coordinate 621,168 of NZ_JAOWHO010000029.1, forward strand.
ATCTGAATATGGGGATGCGTTTAGGTGAAGGTAGCGGGGCCGCGCTGGCGATGCCGATTATTGAAGCTGCCTGCGCTATGTACAAAAATATGGGGCAGTTAGCTGCCAGCAATATTGTGCTTCCAGATGGTAAGGAAGCGTAGTTACCGCTCAACCTGAACCTCGCCTGATGGCGAGGTTTTTTTATGCGCAGATATGTCGTAACCCACTAAAACAGATAATAAAAGCTATACTTAACGGATATCTGTTGCGACGAAGGAAAGGAAAAAGATGCGTCGTGTAAAACTGCTTTGTTCACTCATTATGCTGCTTGCGAGTCAGGGCGCACAGGCGGTGAGTTATCCGCTGCCGCCAGAGGGGAGTCGCCTGGTGGGTAGTCCTTTGACTATTACGGTTCCACCAGGAAACACCAAGCCGCTGGAGGCATTTGCCGCTCAGTACGGGCAGGGGTTGAGCAATATGCTTGAAGCCAATCCGGGCGTCGATGTTTTTCTGCCTAAATCGGGTTCAACGCTGGTTGTACCGCAGCAACTGATACTTCCGGATACCGTGCGCGAGGGGATTGTCATCAACGTCGCCGAGATGCGGCTTTACTATTATCCTGCTGGCAGCAATACGGTTGAGGTTTTACCCATTGGCATTGGTCAGGCGGGTAGAGAAACGCCGCGTAACTGGGTGACGGCGGTCGAACGTAAGCAGGAAGCACCAAGCTGGACGCCGACGCCAAATACCCGACGTGAATACGCCGCTCGCGGTGAAAGCTTGCCGGCTTTTGTTCCTGCCGGGCCAGAAAATCCGATGGGCCTGTATGCAATTTATATTGGCAGGCTTTATGCCATTCACGGGACAAATGCCAATTTCGGTATTGGTTTGCGGGTAAGTCAGGGGTGCATCCGTTTGCGGAATGATGACATCAAGTACCTGTTTGATACGGTGCCTGTAGGGACGCGTGTACAATTAATTGACCGACCGGTGAAATACAGCGAAGAGCCGGACGGTAGTCGCTGGGTGGAAGTACATGAGCCGCTGTCACGAAACCGTTCGGAATACGAGTCTGACAGAAAGGTGCCTTTGTCAGTCACTCCCGCTTTGCGCACCTTTATCAGCGGGAATGACGTGGATGTGAGCCGCGGAAGTCAGGCACTGGAAAGGCGCTCCGGTATGCCGGTGAACATCAGCCTGGTACAGAAGCATTATTAATTTTCAGGGCGACTTTGTTGAACTTCAGGTCGGATGGGTCGCTTTTTTAATTTGATACTGCCCCATTTTTACCACGCCAATATGGTCAGCCATTAGTTGGGCTTCGTGTTCACTGTGGGTAACCAACAGCGCCGTTTGCCCGGCGGCGCGCAAAATATCCCGTACCTCGTTGCCAAGACGCTCACGTGTGCGCTTATCCAGGCTGGAGAAGGGTTCATCCAGCAACAGGATTTCCGGATGTGGCGCCAACGCGCGCGCAAGGGCGATACGCTGTTGTTGACCGCCGGAAAGCTCATGCGGATAGCGGTTGGCATGGCTGTGTAACTCCACCATTTTCAACAGCTCAGTCACTCTGGCCTGTTGTTCCTCACGCGGCATGCGACGCAATCCAAAGGCCACATTTTGCTGCGCGGTCAGATGGGGGAATAACGCATATTCCTGGAAGACCATGCCGACATGACGTTTTTCCGGTGGCAGATGAACGCCGGGACCGGCAACACGTCGCTGTGACACATAGATCTCTCCGTTTTGCAGGCGTTCAAATCCGGCAACTGCGCGTAGTACCGTGGTTTTTCCGCAGCCTGAAGCACCCAGCAGACAGGCAATTTCACCTTTACGTACCGACATTGAAAATCCGCTCAGTACCGATTGCTGGCTGTTGCCATAAGCAACGTGTACATCCTGGAGTCGTAATGCAATTTCTGACATTGTTGCTCTCTTAACCACGGCGAGTCATTTGGTGACGCACCAACAAAATAACCGGTAGCGTGCCAGCTAAAACAATCATTAGCGCGGCGATAGCACCTTCTTCATAGGTTCCACGTGCGGCTTCCGCATACAGTAACGTTGCCAGCGTTTCAAAATTGACCGGGCGCAAAAGCAACGTTGTTGGCAGCTCTTTCATGGCATCAGCAAAAACCAGCAGGGCACTGCTGACTAATGCCGGGCGCAGCAGGGGAAAATGGACTCGTGCAAACGTCCCCGCACCATTCTCGCCCAACAGACGAGACGCCTGTTCCAGCGAAGGTGGAATGCGGCCCAGACCAGAATCCAGCGCGCCAATGGCAATCGCCTGGAATCGCATGGCACAACAAATTACCAGCAGGATCCCTGCGGACATCAGCGGCAGACCGCGAACATCCAGTAAATCGGCCAGCCAGCGGTCGACAGCCATGGCGGGGGGTAAAAAACCAATCGCCAGAATTGTGCCGGGAACCGCATAGCCTAAAGAGGCCAGACGCATCACGCCGCGACGAAATCCCGGCATGGCGTTGTCTGCGGCGCTATGGCGGGCGCTCCAGGCCACCAGCATACTGACACAAACCACCACCAGCGTGGTTCCCGCTGCCAGCGATAGCGTATTTTGCAATGCTGACAGTAACGAAGAGGAAAGGGGGTTCTCATCGCCTATGCGTTTGGCGCTTTCCCACAGTAAAAACAGTACCGGTGCCAGAAAACCCAGTACAACCGGCAGTGAAATAACGCCACCGAGCAGCCAACCGCGCCAGCCCTGCACGCGCGAAGGTTGAATTTCCCGCAGGCTGCGGCTGCTGAATCCTTGTTTTCTGCGACCATAAAATTCCAGTGTCAGAATCAGGAATATAAACATCAGCATCATGCAGGCAATTTGCGCCGCAGCAGATAAATCAGAACGCGAGATCCATGTGGTGTACACGGTAACGGTTAACGTCTGTACCCCGAGAAACTCCGATGCGCCAATATCGTTGAGCGTTTCCAGCAGTGCCAGGCTGATCCCAACGGCCAGTGCCGGACGGGCCATGGGCAAAGCAACACGAAAAAAGGTTCCGGTTGCGCTGCATCCCAGCGTGCGTGCGGCTTCCAGTAAATGGGCCGGCTGGCTGATAAACATAGCGCGGGTTGTCAGATACACGTATGGGTATAGCACTAATCCGAGCAGGATGATTGCGCCGGAAAGTGAGCGTAAATCTGGCAGCCGGAACTGTCTTGGGCTGTCAAAGCCCAGTAAAAAACGGATAAAGGTTTGCAGGGGGCCAATCGGATGCAGCAGATCGAGCCACGCAAAGGCCACAATGTAGGTTGGCATTGCCAGCGGCAACAGTAACGCCCAGCTAAGAATTTTACGTCCAGGAAAATCCCATGCCGTTACCGCCCATGCGCTGCCTACGCCAATCACGCCGACCATCACCGCGACACCGGCTAATAACAGCACGGTATTTTTTAGTGCGGCAGGCAGTACATACGTCAGGAGATTATCCCAGTGAGATAAATCGGCCTGGGTAGCCTGCCAAATCAGCGCAATGATCGGTGTCAGAACGCCAAGCGCTACGCACAGCGCGCCAAGATGTAGCGGCGTTAATAATGACTGCGGCCCGGAAACCAGGCCGCGTAACGTCGGAAACTGCAGAGGTTTATTGATCGAATCCAACTTTATCTACCAGCAGACTAGCTTGTTTACGATATTTAACGATTTCGGTTAACGGCGTTTTATCGACGTTGATTTCACCAATAGTTGCGCTGATAACCGGATCAAGCGTCACGCCTTTCAGTACCGGGTATTCGAAGTTCGCTTTCGCATACTGCTGCTGGGCAGGTGCGGAAACCAGATATTCCATCAGCTTAACGGCATCGGCTTTATTTGGCGCATAGCGGGCTACAGCTGCGCCACTGATGTTGACGTGTGTACCGCCATTTTCAAAGGTGGGTTTAACGACTTTAATCGCATCGCCCCACTGACGTGCATCACTGCCTTCTTTGGCGTTTTTCATATGGCCGACGTAATAGGAGTTGGCGAGACCAATATCGCAAATTCCGCCGAGAATATCGCGAGCAACATCGCGGTCGCCACCGGTAGCTTTACGCGCCAGGTTAGCTTTCACACCGCGCAGCCATTCTTCGGTCTTTGCTTCACCGTGATGAGCAATCATTGCGGCGATCAGCGCCGTGTTATACGGGTGCTGTCCGGAACGAATACAGACTTTACCTTTGTACTCAGGGCTGGCGAGTTGTTCGTAATGCCAGTTATCGATTGGCAGTGACTTCTCGGCATACAGCACGCGGGCACGCATCGACAGCGCAAACCACTGATCATCTGCGCCGCGCAGATTAGCCGGAATAGCGGTTTTCAGTGCTTCTGACTCTACAGGCTGAGTTACACCCGCTTCCACTAAATCAATGAGGTTACCGGCATCGACGGTCATCAGCAGGTCGGCAGGTGAATTTTTACCTTCAGCTTTAACGCGCTCAAGCATACCGTCCTTGATATAGACCGTACTGACTTTGATGCCGCTGGTTTTGGTCCAGCTATCAAGCAAAGGCTGGATCAGACCCGGTTCACGGGTGGTATAGAGCGTTAACGTTTCCTGAGCGAAAGCCGGTAGGCTAACAGAGAAGACCAGGGCAGAGGCAAGTGTGATACGGCGCAGTCCGGCGCGAGGCAGAGAATTCATCGTTTATATCCCAGAGTAATTGGAACGTACAGTGAACCGAGCGGGGGCTCGTTCCTTTGGCTCGCGTACAATAAATGATAATCACTAGCACTTACAATAATTGCAAAGTTTAAACGATTTACATTTACATAACTTTAATCAACGTTGTGATGCGGCATGTAACAGCGGTGCAGAGCAGGCAGGGGACTTATTAGAGGGTTTTTTATAGCGACCGGAAAAGCAAAAAGCCTGCTTAGTTTCCTGAGCAGGCTTCTTAAATATGGCTCCTCTGACTGGGATCGCCTTTGCCAGTAACTGGCTAATATGTAAGCTAAACCTGAATTGCCGTTCTGTCAAGACCACCAGAATGACCACCAATAGGTCTTATCTGCATCTGCAAAGTTAGACACTATGGATAAAGAGGGATATCTCTTGGATGTATTCTTCCTCAGAGAGAAAAAATCGTAGAATTATATATATTAATAGGTAAAACCTTTTGGCTGTTTAGTGTCATTGGAATATACTGTTTTTATATACATGATTGTATACTTCAATGATTACTAGCAAGTAAATATAAGAATATAATATATTATGTAGCTTTTATATGTTCTCGGTTGGAATGATTTTGAATAAGGACCATACATGGCTGATAGTAATGAAAATTTAAATAATAATTGCCCCTCATGCGGTAGCAAGCTTGATTCTGATGAAGTATGTGCTTGTGGCTATGACCCAAGCTTGGATGTGCAGGAGGAAAGTTATGTCCCTCAGTTTGCATTGACAGCAACTCTGGATAAAGTATCAGGGGACTCCGGCCCTATTTTTAAAGAGTCTTTAGGTGAAGTTTGGACATTAGATACAGAAGACGTTCAGCTTTTCATTAAACAAATCGAGAAAAAATTTAAACTTAAAAGGAAACTTCATGGTGTAATCGATGAAAATAAAATGCCATTAAGTGCACCTATTTCTTTCAGTAAATATCTAAATAAAAATATAGATTTTAAATCCTTTGTTCAGTCAATGATGGATAGAATGAGAAGTGAAGCGAATAATGACAAATCAAGGCTTTCTGGTGGGGCTATAATATTTATTCATTACAATGTAGATAATGATAAAGAAAGTAGTGGTCGTCTTTTTATTATCATGGTGGATAGAAAGGGAGTCTTTAATTTCGATAAGAATCTTATTCCAGAGAAATTACCATCTATAGATATAGATTCCTTGCGACAAGCTGTCCTTGTTGATTTGACTTTATTCAAAGCAAGCTACCCAGAAAACATTGGCGACCCTTATCTGCACTTTATATCTGGTCGATCTAGTAGCGAATTCTTTAAGCGAGCATTGGGTTGTAACCCAAAAATTGATAATAATAGAAGTATTGATGAAACAAATAGAGCTGTTGATGATTTTGTTAAGGTAATGAAGTTAAAGCACATCGATAGAGTTAAAGTAAAGAAAGCAGTCGAAGCTTTGATGAAATCAAAAGCAAAAGATCCCAATGATAGAAAGTTAACGATTGAAGATATAGGGAATTGTATAGAGAAAACCCTTCCTGAAAATAAAGAATTAAAAGGGAAGTTTGTACAGTTCGCGGATGTTAATGAATATGTTATTGATGATTTTTTCGAACCAAGCAGATTTTCTGGAAGTAGCTTTGGGGAAATAAAAATTTCTGATGCGGAACAGGAATATGAATGTAAAATATCTGTTGATGCAATTAGTGAGGATGATACATCAAATGCAAAAGTTATATATGATAGAGCTAATGGCCAATTAATAATACGATTGTCGCATAATGCAGTAACTGAAATCGAGAAAATAGTTGGTTAATTTACAAGGAGTAGTGATGAGCGATATGAATGATTTTGAAACATTAGTAAATGCTATCTTATCGGCAAAAATTGAAGTCGATAGCGGCTATATGTTGCTCGAATTTGAAGACCAATCAATTGATATTAACATAATATCTAACTTAATCAAAGATTATGGTTTAGCCGTAGAACCTGAAGTTGAAAGTAAAGAGATTATTTTTCCGTTGTCTTCTGGGGCATTTAGGGATGATTCAAATATATATAGTACGCTAGATTCCTTTTTGAGAACATGTATTTCTTTAGGTTATGTTCCTAATGATTATATTATTCTCGCTGAGAAGATTTCTTCACTATTAATTGATGATAAAATTGGTAGTATTGATGTTTACTTAAAATGGATTTCAGTATTATCCAGTGTTGCTAATCATCAAATTGGAGGGAAGTTTATACTCTATATACCAAGTGATAATGGTGGTAAGGAGTTAGTTATTAATTCCTACGAAAGATTGGACTATATTATAAAAGCTCCCTATAACAAGGTAGTTGTAGACTCAGTTGATAAAATAATAAAAGTGCTTGATGTCGAGGATGCTCAGTCTCCCGAAAGAAAATCTATTATTCGTACTGCTATATATGATTTGATTAATAACATTGAGAGTAAAGATATTTCAGCGCTAATCACAATAAGCGAGAGGGTTTTTAACCGGTATAACGATCTTTTGGAGTTATATACAAATAGATTTTCCGTTAACAAATTATTGTCTGAATTGGAACAAAAAAATCTTGAGTATACAACCAAAATAAATGATTTTGTTTCATCTAGCCAGACAAAAGCTTTTGCAATTCCTGGGGCCCTGATTGCGGTCGGTGGATTAGCTAAAGCTAGCGGCTTCTGGGATTCTTTATTGATTTTTATAGGTCTCTTTCTCGTATATTACATAACTTCTATGTCCAATCAAGTTTTATATGAATCCTATATAACTTTAAAAAATAGTCTTAATGACTCTTTTTCAAGATATTCTAAATTTGATGAAGGGGTAGAAGTTAGGGATGCAGCCAAAAAAATCTCATTAGAACTTTATCATAAAATAGATAATGCAAAAGAACGTTTGGAAAAAGTTAATAGCATTGCAAAATGGATGCTTTGGATAGGTGGGGGGTATCTGGTCTTAAAAATGATATTTATTGATGGTAAATAAATAGAAAATTGTTAATCTAATGTTATTTTTCAATTATCAAAAGAATGACAAGTGAGAGTTTTTATATCACCATGCGATGGTTGTTTAGTTTGATTTTCAAGCTTTTTAATAATTTCATCTACAACCGAATTATTAGTTTTTCTGGAACTTGAAAGTGTATAACTAATTGAGCTTCACTGGTATTAAAAACTTATACTTTCGTATTTATTTAGGTTCCCCTCTTCATGAATTTTTTCAAGTAAATTACTGGCGGATTTCTTATCTTCTCTATTGAACTACCATTTATCCATCATGTTTTTAAAATAATCGGAAAATTAACATTGGGAGATACCCCTAGAAATTTGGCCAATGTTTCAAAAATGACTGTAAGTGCACCGGTTTTAGTTCCACGCACTTTATGGGATTTCAGCCATCAGCCGGTACTCTTCCGGTGTCAGGTTGTTCAGGGAGTGAGGTCGCACGCCGTTATATTCAGCCAGCCAGCGCTCTGTAATTTCCCGTGCTTCATTCAGGGTTCTGAATAGATAAAAATCCAATATTTCTGTCCGGTACGTCCGGTTGAACCGTTTGATAAAGGCATCCTGCGTGGGCTTGCCGGGCCTGATAAATTCCAGCATCACACCATGCTCTTCTGCCCATTGTGCCAGCTTCAGCTAGACCAGCTCCGGGCCGTGATACCTATTGAATGCATCCAGCGGGTATCCGCGGTTTGCCACGTTCCTGTCCAGCACTCTCACGACCCGCTGCGCCGGGATATTCAGGTCAATTTCGATCGCCAGGGCTTCGCGATTAAAATCATCCACCACGTTGAAGGTCCGGAAGCGCCTGCCGCACACCAGCGCATAGTGCATAAAATCGATAGACCACCCACGCTTTATCGCTGGTTTTAAAGCTTATTTTCAATAACGTCTTTCAGTCCGCGGCATTCGAGACTCAGGTCCGCAAGCATCTGTTTCAGTCGGGGTTTTCATCCTCAAGGTCTTTCATCTTTTTGATATCAGAGACTTCCATACCGCCGAACTTCGCTTTCCAGTTACAGTACAAGGCCTCAGAGATCCCGGCATCGCGGCAGACATCCTTAGCGGTACGTTCGGCTTCGACGGACTTCATAACGGCGATGATCTGGTGTTCGGTTAATCCGGCTTTGCGCATGGCGATCTCATCCAGGGGACATAGTCAGTATGCCGGAAGATCTCTAAAAGTAAATGGTCCGGTTTACCGGGTTGCCTACAGATAATCCGCTTCAAAGTTAGGGTGTAAGCCGAGTACTGGTACTAGATGCTGGACTGTGGGTGGGGCTTTGGCTGGTAAAAACACTTTCAAAAAAATAACATAGTTAGTGATCGATGCCATTATGCAGGGGTATAATCTTATTCTATGATTTTTCGAACAAAATAGTTGCCATTTCAGGCAAATCATATGTGTGGTCAAGTAAAATGATGACATCTGGTATGGTGATATGAATAGTATTTTTGCAAGAGAAGGAGATGAAATCCGGGTTCTTTCACTGTTTTCTGGCTGTGGAGGGATGGACTTTGGTATTGAATCTGCCGGAGGAAAGATTGTTTTTGCTAACGATATCGTTGAAAACGCGTGTAAAACATTAGCGAAGTATTTTCCTGATACTGATGTTAAGCATGGCGATATCTCTCAAATTCAAACTTTTCCATCTGTGGATGTTGTCGTTGGTGGCTACCCGTGCCAGTCATTTTCGATGGCTGGTAACAGAAAGCCCAGCGACGATGCACGGACCAATCTTTATAAGCAATTTCTTCGGGTATTGAATATCGTTCGACCTAAGTATTTTGTGGCTGAAAACGTTTCAGGATTACAGCAGTTGGGCGCAGGTAGCTTTTTAGAACAACAAGTTAACGCCTATCGGGATGCAGGATATCAAGTTAGTCACCATCTTGTTAATGCAAAATCTTACGGTGTTCCACAGTCACGCAAGCGCCTGTTTATTATTGGTGTCAGAAACGATCTGGGGCAATATTTTGAATTTCCGGCAGCAACGCATGGTAAAGCGACCTTAAAGAACCCGCACTTAAAACCTTATGTTTCCCATGGTGAGGCTATCCGCGATTTGCCATTATGGCCAGAGGGTGAGTTTTACGAACGACCTCACGATCCCGAGGGGCACTTCTCATGGTACTTTATGTCCAGAAATCGTAAGGCCAAATGGGATAGTCCTGCTTATACCGTCGTAGCGAACTGGCGACATGTGACGTTGCATCCAGCCAGCCCAATGATGAAGTTAACATGGTCAAATCTTGAGGACGGCTGGAAGCAACGCTGGGATTTTTCTGAAGAATATGAACATGTTGCTATTGATTCGACCCGGCCTAAGCTGGAACAGGCTAGGCGTTTGTCATGGCGGGAATGTGCCAGAATACAGACGTTTCGTCATGATTTTGAGCCTATTGGTGATATTGAATCTCGATTTACTCAGATAGGCAATGCAGTTCCTCCGTTACTGGCCGAAATCATTTTTCAACATCTATTTTCTGGTGATGGGTTGAAAATGAATTTGAGGAAGGGCGAATAAAAATCATGAGTATATCTTTCCCTATTTCTTTAGAAGAGTGGAATGCAGCATTAGTTAACGCCGTTTTTTTTGAGCCTTCCCGTGCAGGCGTATTTTTGAGTCGAATCGATACTACTGGAAGAATTTTTGAGCAATTGGCGGGTTCTCGTAGTAAAGAAGAAGCTAAGCAAAGCTTTCTTGATTCATTTGGTAAGGATGAAAGAAAAATACAACGTTATCTCAGAGATGATTCAACGCTTGATAGTCTGACTCGAATAAAAGGCATCCCACCTCATTTTTCTATTCTATATTTAACGTTACTCGCCGCCAGTGCTGATAATGATACTCATGATGAAGGAGACTTTAGGGTTAGATTTTCTGTATTATTGGGACTGAATAGGAATAAGAAATTTATTTTTAGAGATTTGCCTAGCTTATGGCGAAGAGTTGAACAATGGAGTCAGAGTAAACAGGGTTGTTCTCGGTTATTTTTACCCGACCCCCAAAATGAAAAGCTGATTGGGTATTCTAAGAGGCTTTCTTTTCCTTGTTATAGAGATGAAATTCGTTTGCGAGCCATACTGGTTCGTAATAATCTGGACAGCCATTCAACATTTGAATCTGTTAATAAAGTAATACACCAGAGAATTGATGATTTTAGCGAAGTATTCGTCAGTGAATTCAAAGAATTCTATACGCTATTATCAACTGCAGCCATGCATCAGGCATATAGTAGCCCGTTCTGGGGGGCTGTGAGGGATATTACGCGGCATGAAGAAAATCAACAAGCTAGAGAGAATGGGCTTTTCTGCATTCACTTAGACGCTACCGATCCGCAACTTCCAGAAATTTATCTGTTAATGGATGATGTTGGTGCTCAGACTTTGGATACCGTTAAAACTGAATCGTTACCAGAAAAATTGGGGAGTTACAGTAGCATTTATTATCAGACCAACGTTAATGCTACATTAACGAGTTTACTTCCATTTCTACAAAAAAGAAAAAAAGGCTTACCTAGATCGCGGGTTGGCATGGCGCTATATGCTGGTTGTTTACCCCTTTTCAGGGATGATTCTGGATTTATCAGTTCGGATGGTCATTATTTTGACGATGGTCTGGTTTGTTTGATTATTCGTCGTGAATATGCTGTACATATCCGCAGCATGTTTGAACATACTGGACTGACTGTTATGACGCTAGGAAAAAATACAGATTCTGAAGATTGGGAAGTTCTCGTCTTTGATACGATGAGTAGACAGGAATTAACCGAACTTGCCAAATTACTTCCTGGTGCTGCTCGTAGATTTATGGTTCAGAGTTGGATACCTGCTCGACCTTATATCACAGGTGCAGCCCGTTTTGGACAGTCAATATTACTTAACCCAGCCAGTACGCCGGTTATTCATATGGTGGGTGCTATTGGCGGGGAATATGTAATCAGAGATTCCAATCATACAGAACTGGGCAGCGGCATACTAACACCAACACAAGGCGGTGAAGGACTATTTATTTCTCCGGAAAAACTCACTTCATTATCAGGACAGGCGTTTTGCCGCTATCGGTTAACGCTTGAGAAACAGGTTGAACCGTTGGTTTTTGACATTCACGTCCTCGATCATGCGCCGGATGCTCCGTATCGTAAAGTTGCCGAACAACATGACTGGCTTATTGATGGTCAACGGGGAACATTAGTGCCATTAAACAATGTTGAGTCAATGGAGTCCCTGAAAAACCAAAAAACTACCTCACTAGGCGGATCATGGTCGCTATGGCGACGTGATGAACGTGTGCCTGTAGAGAGTAAACAGTTTGATTTGCACATGCTTCCTGCCGCATTTGACTGGTTAGCTGAAGCACTGGCACTGCGTTTTCAAAAACGCAGTACGCTACCATTTGATGAGCTTAATACACATATAACGCCCGTATCACTAGCGACAGGGATTCCTGCATGGCGGTTGCGCCGGTTGCTTTTTGCCTCAGGCTGGCTTTGCGTAATAGAAAGACGACATGCGCCGTATCCGGTGGTATCACTGGCAAAACGTACATTGTCTGTTTGTGAGAAGGTACAAGGACTCACTGCCCGAGTAGGCGGTATGTTGACGAAAAGCGAGCGTCATCATCTGCAAGGTTTGTTGAAAGAGAGTGAACGGGTAAGACGTTGGTCAACAGTGGATAATAATTTTGCACTTGGCAGTATTGAATTGATTTTGTCAGGAACCGATCGCGTAAAAGATTTGCTTGAACAGTTCAATTGGCAGTTTCTAGCCAGAGAAGATTTTTCTGTTGGCCCATTAAGTGGCGTGCTGTTATCCATGACTCAAATAAAGCAAGTCCCAGCTTTGCCACCCGATATTTATGTGGCGTTCTGGCAGACAAAAAAAAACCAATGGTCAGAAGAAATCCAGCCAACAAATAGCGACCTGTTAATGCGCTGTCGGGAAAAGCAACGTAATCGTTATTTTATTCGGGCAGATACGGGGTACTGGCAAACTGATAGCTTTGCCTGGGCGTTAATGGCTCACGTCATGAGGTCGGAAAAAACGCTTGGTACTCAAAGTCACTATGGCGATCTCTTCTGGTCTAAATCACTAATTACTTTACCGATTTCTGTCACTCAGTGGTGGTTACATTTCGCCGGTGGTTGTTGTACCGTCAGTGATGACGGAAGGATAATATTTGCTGGTAGAGGGGATGAATTGTGGGGAGGCGTTGAGTGTGATGATAATGCTGTTTTCCCGGTTAATCGAGCGGTCACTCGGCGGGCGAGAGCTTTGGCGCTACGCAGGATAAGTAGCATCAATTAATCTCTTAAATCAATCACTAAGGAGCTCACTCAGGGTGTCTAAAAAACAACATATCATTAAAGAAAGATTGAGGCAGATGTATCTCTTTGGTGCAGAGCCTTTTGAGTTGATGAACTGCCTGAAAGAATCGCAGCAAAAGCTGATCATGGCTGGTGCTAAAGCGGACAATTTGCCAAAGGTTCCGAACAAGATTTTACATTTTTTGAGCGCATTACCACCTAAGGCCCATTCCATTGTGCTAACGTGGTTTCGTACTCACGTACAATTTCCAGAACAAGGCGATCCCCAAAAAATCATTCATGAGATTCTGCTCGCAGAAAATAACGATAAAGATATCTCATCACCAAAACCGCTATGGCGTGCAATCCTTGGGTTCTATGTCACTCAACCTTGCCCTGACATCGTCGCACAATTTCTTCGCGGTGAAGAAATTACACTACTCCATAATGATGATCCTCATGAGTCCAGCGATAGATTACCTGAGCAGTCAACGATTAGTGTTACTGATGAAGATATCGAGCAGTGTCTATTCGTAAGTCAAGGACGTGACATATCGCCTTCAGATCGAATAATTCCGGCGTTCGTTGCTGGGCTTGTTGCTACGTTAAAGGGGGAAACGGAAGTTGCAGGTCAGTGGGTGTCACAGTTATCCAATCACCCACTGCCTCTGGGGCAAAAATTTGGTAGGCTCATCTCAATGTTTGGCGTCGTTCGTCCTCAGGAAGAGGCTGACAACGGAATAGTATTATTGGCAGAGCCTGTTGCGCCAGACGATATCAATGGCGATATCGATGGAGTGTCCTTTGTCGGTAAAGTGACGAAAGTGCTTCCCTCTGGCGTATTCTTTGTTTCGCCCGTTGGCCTGTTTATTGGCGATGAACTGCGGGATCTTTCAGATGCTCACAGGCATATGCTCTATCCCGATCGTGGCGAAGTTATAGGATTTTTAAATCATTTTACAAATAATGTGACCCATGGGGAATTAGGCATATGGCAAGCGAGACACAAGCCATCCGATAAAACGGCCCAGTGTGCATTGACTGACTACCAGTCTCGCGTATATTCCGTTGTCAAAATCCCCTATGATTCTGGCGAACCGGATGCGATTCGTGAATGGCTATTAACCTGTTACCAACCTCAAGATAAATCTCCTACTATCTTCTTCTTAACCGATGGTCTGGCGCTAAGATTACCCGGAGACATTCTTGATCCTAAAAAATATGATTTTGACGTACCTCTGGATTCTTATCGGGAATTAATTTGTGTGGAACTGCGCTCTCAGTCAATCACTATAGTGCCTCAACTCCCCGGATTGAGCGAAAAATATGATTGTGCGCCTGCCATTACATGGATAAAACGGCTGTTAAAGTTAGACTATTCATCGACAGATTTTCCTGTTTTCAGCAAATCACACTTACAGCGTTTAGCTCACTTTATGGCTGAATATGAGTCAGATAATCGAAGTGCGTATTTACGTGCATTGACGCAACTTGAGAAGGTTGCGGTTTCAAGAGAATTTCTGGACGGTAGCATTCAACAACTGTTGACGTTGCCGACAATAAAGACGCAAATCTATGCAGAGAAGCAAGTAATACTGGCTCAGTATGAAAGTGAGCAGGAACAACTTAGACAGACGATTGCATCACTGATGGATAAGAAGGCGCAGTTGGATGCAGAAATTAACCGACAGGAAAAGACGCTAAAAAGCGAAACAAACCGTATAAAAAAAGCGCTACGCCAGCAGGAAGCTGAGCTGGATTCACGAATCAGGCAAACCTTTGAGCAAGCGTCTCAGGCGGGTATAGAAACGTTGGCACAGACGGCGTTGTTGCGAACGATGATCGCTGGTTCGGCCACACCCACACCCGATATACCATCACAACGAATCACCGAACCCGCCTCGAGCCTTCCGTTACCTCGGTCTTTAATACCGCCGGAAGTAAATGAAATAAACAGCAAAAGAGTGCTACAGGCCGCGATCGAAGAACAGGCAGCGATTACCGGACTAAGCGAAAATCTGTTGTTCAGTCTGATTGCTGCCGCAAGTGTTGTATCAGTTGTCGGATTAACAGGAAAATACGCCCAGAAAACGGTCGTTTCTTTAGCCAATATTCTGTCGGGAAGCATATGGGGGGAGGTCTCTATTCATGGTGATCTTTTTAGTATCAGCGACTTAATGAAATCGCCTGTGCTAATCAGGAGTACAAATAGCACGAGCTCTATGACGCTGGGTGACTTCTTGGCGCACCAACAATCAAGCGGGTTAATGACGATAGTAAAACTACGTGGGTTTAACCGGATGCCGCCGGAAACATTACTTCCCGAACTTAACGAATGCCTGTTTAGCAGTGAATATTCTGCGGGACTATGCTGGAAGGATCAAAATCATACCTTGCGGCACCTTTCGTTAAGTTACCCTGTATTGTTTGTATTGACGTTTGCCGTTGGTAAAAGTACGTTCCCACTACAGGGGCCGGTTGCCAATCAGTTGCCCGTATTTATAGCCGAATATAGCAGTACGCAGGTTGAGCAGACTGAATACTCACCAGCCGAATATACTTCAGATATTGCGCCCGCGTGCATGGCCTCCAAATTATGGTCTTCATTATACGCCGATGCTCACCCTAAAGATAATCAACAGCAAACTATGCGGGCGGTGTTAAACGCATTGGGTTATTCCGACGAAAAATCTCAGGCGCTGGCAATGCTGGCTTTCACTATTGGGCGCAGTACCACAGAAAAAATAACCGCAGAAATTGAGCCATTGGCTCCTGCATTGATACCTTATGTTCAGGAAATCACTCACGGTACATCTGTAACCGTGCTTGATCATCTGTTCCAGCTATAAATAAACAAGGGCATTTTATGAATAACCCACTGGAATCATTTGAATCAATAAGGGATTTTTACATCACCTATCTTGAAACTGCTTTTCGTATAGGTTCGCCCGATATTCAGGCATACCGACGTAGCTTACTGGAACAGCAAGGTACATTATGTGCAGATCTTTTTCTGGAACCAATGCCAAGATATCAGGATTATGGTTTAACCATCAGTGATTTACGTAATGTGGCTGAAGGTGAGGAATGGCTGCCAGGGTTTACCGAGCAACAAAGGGACGCATTTATCGATCTTTGTCTGGGAGGGCTTTTGCCTCGCGATAAAGCCGACTCCACCAAAGGACGTTTTAAACTTTATACCCACCAGCTAGACATGCTGAAAAGAGGTGTACAGCCCGCAATGCCGGGTATCGTTACATCAGGAACAGGGTCAGGTAAAACAGAATCTTTTCTGCTGCCAGTTCTGGCTCAAATTGTGAAAGAAGCGAGTGGTTGGCCGAAAAGTCCCTCGCTTAAATGCTGGCAGCCGTGGTGGCATAGTGGAGTAAATACTCAGCCTACGTTTATGCGTGAGGCAGAAGCATCAGCACGGCCAAAAGCTGTGCGAGCGCTAATTTTGTATCCAATGAACGCACTGGTTGAAGATCAAATGGTGCGTATGCGTCGGGCGCTTGATTCCCGAGAAGCACATGAAGCTATGGATTTACACTTGGGTGGCAACCGTATCTTTTTTGGTCGTTATACTGGCGCAACGAAAGTCACTGGCTGGTTAAACCATCCCCGACCGGGGAGTGAGGAAAAAGAGAAAATAGAGAAAAAACGGGTCGCTGGTAAAATCACTGAATTGCGCGAATATCTTCAATCCGTTGAAGACACTCATCGGGAAGCTGTGCGACAGGGGATTCGGGATCATGATGATAACCTGCAATTCAATTTCCCTGGTGTATCAGGCGGAGAAATGCTTAGCCGCTGGGAAATGCAAAAATCACCTCCGGATATACTGATTACTAACACCAGTATGCTTTCCACGATGTTGGTACGAGAGATTGACGATCCTATTTTTGACCAAACCCGAGAATGGATTGAACACGATCCTGATGCCTATTTTTATCTTGTCCTTGACGAACTGCATCTTCAGCGCGGTACAGCAGGGACCGAAGTCAGTTATTTGCTCAAACATCTCATAAACCGTCTGGGGCTAGATCAGGAACAGCACCGACATAAGCTCCGTATTCTGGCATCCAGTGCCTCACTGCCCGTTGATGGCCCTGAAGGTAAGAAAAGCGTTGAGTACTTATGGGGGATGTTCGGTCAGCGAGGACTGCCTGTGAGTGCAGCAGCCAAAGACTGGGCAGATTGCGTAGTGAATGGTGCCATGGTTTCTCCAGCACAGGATAATACGTTGCATTTCCACGGAGACCTCAACGACTTCTGCAATACGGTAAAACAGCTACAGGGATCCTCACTGCCATCTTTGCAACACTGGTCAAACGTTGCCCGAAGTATGGGGGGCTATCATGACGAGCAGTGTATGGAAAAACTGGCTCAATGGGTTGTTGTGCAGGCCGCCTGTATGCTTGAAAAAGGTTGCTATACATGTGAAAAGTCTCTGCGTGCTACATCAATAAATGCTCTGGCAGCGCGTATATTTCCCTCCCATTCCGAAGGACGTGAGGGGATTCGTGCATTAATATGGTTACGTGCTGCTACAGATAGCTGGCCTGAGTGGTTTTCACATCCCTTTCCCGACGATATTCCATTGCCACGTTTTCGCGCCCATGCGTTTTTACGGGCGCTGGAAGGATTATATGCAGCACCGCTACCTTCCCCCTCAAGTGCATCAACAGAAGAAAGAGATCAGCACTTTTTTGCCGATCTGACGGTTGAGTCTGGCCTGCGTTATGGCGAGCGTCACTATGACAACAAAAAATCACGACGCGTAGAATTACTCTACTGTGAGTGTTGCGCCACACTATTTTTTGGCGGCAAACCCTCTTCTTTCTCGGCAACGGATAGCCGCGTAGAGCTTTTACCCAACGATCCCGATATTGATCAACTACCTGAACATGCTAAATCGGTTATGGTTGAACGACGTTCCGCCGAAGAATATGCGTTGTTTATGCCGACCGTCGATCGATTCTGGCCTAGAGGAGAAGGAACTCCAGCCGATGAGGACTCTTTTGGGAAGTGGATTAAGGCTGGTTACGATCCGTTTACTGCGGCGATTCAACACACGTTATCGCCTATAAGGTCGATTGAACAAACACATATTGCAGGCTGGTTCTATTATGTCCCATCGGGTGATTTTTCCTCTAGGAAAAGAGGCCAGTCGTCCAGCCAGTCACCGGGGAGTGCGCTGCCTTTCCAGTGTCCGGCATGTGGTACATCATATAAATATGGTAAAGGTAAACTATCACCTATTCGCAGTTTTCGAGTCGGCTTTGCGAAAACCACGCAGCTCCTAGCCAGTACGTTGATGGCTGAATTACAACGCTCTGGCGATCGGGAACGGCTGGTCACATTTTCTGACAGTCGGCAGGATGCTGCCAATGCGGCGCTCGATTTGGAGTCAGGTCACCATGATGATGTTCGCCGTGAGATTGTTGTGCGCTCGCTGAAGGAACTGTCAGCGAGTCAGTGCTCCCATAAAGAAGTGACCATACAGTTAGAACAACTTAATAAACGCAGAAAAGAACTAATCAGCAAAGAGATTAAAGAGGGGCGGCTCTCTGCAGATGAAGACAAAGAATTAGGACAGCTTTTTGGCGAAAAACAGCGGCTGAGTGACTTTTTGCTACTGCCACAGGCAGACAGCGTATCGCTGAGCAGCATACTGGAGCCTGAAGCACCAATCGCAGGTAACGTCCTTAATCCTCTGTTGGCAACATTAGTTGACGCGGGTATTCATCCTACCGATCGAACGGGGATATCTCCTGTTCCTGAGCCCTCAAAACAAAAACATGATGAAGAAACTATCACTTTTGCATGGCAGCAATTATTTGAAAAAAACAAACAGACCAAATGGTGTTGGAAGAAACATCCTTCCTATGAGGATAATCTGGACGTTGCCCGGAAGGAAATCTCCCGCGACTTAAAACAACTGGTCGGGGAAAGCGTGTTCAGTAAAACCTATTTTGCGCTGGAAGAAGCAGGATGGGGTTATCCCTGCCTTCCTCTGGCTAACAGCTGCACGCGGGAACAGTTGGCTGTCTATGACGCTATGCTTCGCGTATTGGCGGATGCCTATCGAGTCGCACCGTCCCAGTACACAACAACAGAAACGCGCTGGCATGTTGCAGAGGATGTGAAGCCTAAAAATCGGTTGCGCCGTTTTAGCGATGAGCTTTGTAACCACTCCAGAGCCAAGACATTATCGCTGATTGGGGACTTTCTGGTGCACCTCAAACGCTCTGGTCATCAGGGCGGCATTATTGACATTGGAAAAGTGCACTTTCGTTTAGTAGAGGCTACCGCTCCTTTCTGGCGCTGTAGTCACTGTGGCCGCGTGCATTTGCACAAGGGGGCAAAACTTTGCACCCGCTGTTATGCGCCACTACCTGAAACATCTTCTGGTAACGCGGGGGAATTACAAACCCAAAACTATCTCGGTAAACGTATATCGTATGCTTCCCGTATCAGTAGAATGCGTTCTGAAGAACTCACGGGCATGACGGGGAATCCGGCAGCGAGATTACGCCGTTTTAAAAGTATCCTCATTGCTGATGATGACGACATATTGCCAAAAGGGCTGGAGGACTTCGAACCTCATCCTGAGTTGGATAGAGCCGCCAGAGAGGTGGATGTACTCTCTGTTACCACCACGATGGAAGTGGGGGTTGATATTGGCGATCTACGCGCAGTTTTTCAGGCCAACATGCCGCCGCAACGTTTTAATTACCAGCAACGCGTAGGGCGAGCGGGACGACGTGGACAGGCTTTTGCATTTGTATTAACGGCATGTCGCAGCAAGAGCCATGATTTATTTTACTTCCGTAACCCGGAAAAGATCACCGGCGATCTCCCTCCGCCACCTTTCTTAACTACTAAACTGGAAATGATCTGCCAGCGCTTAGTGCGCAAAATCTGGCTGGTGGCCGCTTTTAAGTGGCTCAGAGAGCAAGTAGTGGATTCGGGGCAGTCGTGGCCTGTTGATGGTGACAGACATAAACCCGACAATCACGGAGAGTTTTTTCAGGTTCATTGGCTAAAAGAAAATCAGGCAAACTGGTTGCCGCGCATTCGTAACGCGCTGAAAGAAACCATCAACGCGCGTGATGAGTTTGCTCAAGCGTGTATGCAACAGGATGAAATATTCTACCGTACAATAATCCACCCTCTGATGCCGGAATGTCTAATACAAGATATTAAATCAGTACTGGACGACGACGCTATGGCAGGAAAGGGACTGGCGGAAGCGTTGGCCGAACAGGGAAAATTCCCTATGTACGGTATGCCAACCCGAACACGACTTCTGCTGACAAGGCCGGTGAGTACGGACGAACATGATGTACAGTTCGCCAGCATGGATCGCGATCTGGATATTGCGATTCAGGAATTTGCACCGGGAAAATATCTGGTACAGGACAAGCGCCGTTACTTTACCGCAGGCTATGCCGGAATGCTGAAGCAAAGCTACAAAAACCCGGCCGAATTTTTCACTGAAGCTGACGAACCGGGAGAGTGCAGGGCGATGACCGTTTGCCCGGTGTGCAAAGTTTGGGTACTGGTGGGCTCGATGACCGCTGTATGCAGCGCCTGCGGTGGGATCATGGATGGTGCTGAGCAATATTCGTGTTACGTACCCAACGGATTTATTACCACTCTTGAAGATAAATCTGCAAAAGAAGACTTTGACCAAACCCTGACGGTGGCCAGCAGAGTATCTATTGCTGAAGCTTACTCAATTGAGAATGCAGTATCTGTACCTGACTCTAATGTTGCCATCCAGCTAAAATCCCAAACCTGCCTTAACAGGTTAAATCGTGGTGTTTATGCGGACAAAACATGGAGTGGTTTCAATGCGATACAAGGCAATCTACGGGTTCCATTCAGAAAGGCGGGAGTATATCAGCCGCTATGGGCAAACCACGTATGGGTAGACAGTAACCTTCTTGAGGCTGATTTATCACTTAAAAACCGCTTTACCCCTATGCAGGAAAGCCGAAAATCGTTTTATCTCTCGGCACCTAAAGTAACCGATTTACTGGCGTTGATGTTGGTGGATACTCCGGCGGACCTCCAGTTACAGTACTTGCAAGGCGCACTGACTCCTGCATTTCGGGCGGCCGCGCTATCTGCTTCTTTTATCATCGTCAACTATGCTTCGAAAGAGCTACTTGATACTGATCCGGAAGAAATTGAAATTCTGGAGCCTCGCGTACAAATTTTAAAAAACGGTATTTCTGCACCGATATTACAAATGGCCGATCGTCTGGTTAATGGTTCTGGATTATGCGAGCGACTACAGCAGATCGGGAGCTCTGGCTCTCCGATTGTTCTTGAAGTGATGAATGAGATTATCAATGACGAAGGATCCTATCCACTGAAAGAGTTTTTAGAACCACAGCATCGCGACGTATGTTTTCAGGCATGTTATTACTGCCTGCATCGATACGGTAATCAGGCTTATCATGGCTTGCTCGACTGG
Source organism: Citrobacter sp. Cpo103 (assembly GCF_030332605.1). Taxonomy (NCBI): domain Bacteria; kingdom Pseudomonadati; phylum Pseudomonadota; class Gammaproteobacteria; order Enterobacterales; family Enterobacteriaceae; genus Citrobacter; species Citrobacter sp. Cpo103. The sequence goes on from NZ_JAOWHO010000029.1 coordinate 642,600, forward strand.
CGTCTGGGACTGGATGTCATTCAATTGCTTTTGGATAAAACCTATGATGCCGGACTACGTGGAGATTTTTCATCCCCCGGCATCATTGACTGGACGGTTAATGCCAAACGACTGGCCGAAGAAGCATCGTCTTTATTTAAGGGGAGTGAAGTAAAAATTGTGGGAAATATCCCGCTGATAGGTATTAGCCCACAACGCTGGGCGGCAGTACTGCATCCTTTCTGGAGTTATGACGGGGTTTTTAAAGCTAATCCTGAACTTGAGGTGCTCTCGCTTGAGGAAGATATCGTATTTACAAACACCTTTGAGCTTTCTCGCCGTATGGGGACTGTGATGGCAAAACTGTGCACACCACCTCGTTCGAGCGAAAAATGAATATAATGACGTTGGAGCGTACCCGCCCGGCGCTCCCCTCAAAGCTGGGCGTATTTATTACCTGCCCAATGAGGTACTTGCTGGAAAGCGAGCAGCATTCTTTCCGGTGTTTGCCTTTGCCTCCTCAGGCTGCTCTGGGGAGTGCCGTGCACAGATTGGCTAACACGTTGCAAAAAAGTGGTGAGAATAGTCCTGAATCAATCATACAGAGGCTTGAAAACGACTTTCTGGCGACCTTGATAAAGACTCAGCAAGGAGCACTGGCGCTATGGGTCTGGGAACGCTATGGCATTGCTGGATTAGTATCGCGTCAGGCGTTGATCAAATACATTCGTTACGCCAAATCTCTTGTTACTCCGGTTGATGAACGGGTTGGACATTTGCCAGATATGATAAAAATGCGGGAAAGTGTTATTCCGGTAGGTCGGGAAAAACTGCTGAAAAGTACTTGTTTCGATATGCAGGGACGTGCTGATCTCATTTACAGAAAAGAAGCCGGGCAGATACGGGTTGTTGACTTTAAAACCGGCGAAGTGAGAGACGAAAAAAATCAGCCGAAAGAAGAATATTTGTTACAAATAGCGGCATATGGCATGATGGTGAAAGAGCTAGCTCCTGAAATCAATATTGAACTGGAACTAGCCGGAGTAGGGGGTAGCTGGACCGGTGTATTGGATAACAGCCTGCAAGAATGCGTCAATCGTGTTCTTGTCTCATTTAATGAAATATTACCTCGTAATACTTCTTTTTCTGCGCTTAATATAGCTCGGCCGGGTAAACATTGTATTCAGTGTGCTGGCCGTTGCTCGTGCCCGATTTACTCAAAAAATTCATGCCATTTCAGGCAACAATCCTGCCCTGACGATCGTCATTTTAGCATCGATATTCATGGGCGATTACTGGATGTTGAGATGGATAATAACTTTACAACTCTACGACTCCTACTTCCTGATGGTTATATGGCAAAAGTATTCCATATTCCGACTCGATTTATTCCTGAGTCTAATGAGATGATAGGTTGCGACGTTACTCTGTATGGATTGAATGTCTTTGGCGCTAGTTCGGAGAACAATATCCCACGAAATTTTTATGTTGTGGATACTCAGGAACCCAGAAGATCGGCATTTCAGTTTTTCCTGCAATGGAAGAAAAACCACTAAATATTGTCTCGAAAAATAATAGAGGAAAGCAGGGAGGTTTATTAAGAATGCTTAACAGACAGCATAATTATATACTCAATGGATGGATTTTTTATTTTCTGCGATCCACTTTCCAGTAATTTTCTTGCCGCTCATCATCAATCGCTGTTTCTTTGCCCCGAGCCTGCAAAATCAGGCGTCGGGATTGGCCTCCTGACTAACTCCATCGACGACATAAGGCGTTAGCGCTTTTTTGTGTCGTGCGCGCACGGCTAAAGTCCATTCCCTTCAACTCCGCTACGAATTTCACCGTCCTGACCTAGTATGGCGCTCTTCGCCGAAACTCTGATAAAACCGACGATCCGGCGCGGGGAATTGAGGATAATACCCGTTGAGACTCCAAGTAGGATGCGACGGTTACGGCGCTGTGGCCTGTTTCAAGAAATCTCTCACCCTGAATCCGTGTGATGGTAGATAGACTGTACGCGGTGCTCAATAAGGAGAAAGCACAGACTTGGTGGTGATTGATGCCGGAACGAGACAATTTAAGAACAAACCGCCCCCCGGTTAGCAGGATCATCTCGCCCGGCAGAAAAGCATGCTAACACCTACATGAAGTTCTTGTCAGTGCCGGTCCCAGACTCAAAACCACCAATCTACTTTTCACCACTGTGGAGTAAGGGGTCTACGCCCGGCTATGCCGGGGCAGTTTTTTCTCCTGTGCGCTTTTCGTTCCTGTATCGGCTTCCGGTTAATCGTTTCCCAACACAACCCGTCCCGCAAGGATAAATGGCACGCATGCTGCGTCCTTGCGTGCCGGAACGATGTCGGGAAAGCGAACCGTCAGGCGATACGAAGACGAAAATCACACCACTGACGGAGAAAAAACATGACTATTTCCCTGCATACCCAGACTAGCGCCCCTAACACCGCAGCAGCAACCAGCGTATCCCCGCTGGAGCAGTCAGGCTCCTCAAAAACGAAATTTTCCAAAACCGATATTTATCAGACTGTCACTGACAACATCATTTCTGCACTTGAAGCAGGAGTTAAGCCGTGGTCATGCCCGTGGCAGCGCGTACCTGGTATGTCAGGATTACCTTCAAATTACGCGACAGGTACTGCTTACAGTGGGATGAATATCATGTTGTTGTGGGGCAGTGCGTCAGAGCAAGGATTCAACGATTCACGCTGGATGACCTATAAACAGGCGCAAGCGGAAGGCGGGCAAGTGCGCAAAGGGGAGCACGGCACGACAGCCATTTTCTATGCAACCTTAGAGAAGGAAAGCGAAGACGGCGAAATTGTCCAGATACCAATGCTGAAAACCTTCACCGTGTTTAACGTTCAGCAAATTGATGGTCTTCCGCTGACAACTGAAACCATCAGCCCGGATGCAACCTTTGACCCGTTGCCGGAGGCTGAAAATCTTATCCGAAAAAGCGGCGCAAACATCATTGAGAAAGGACAAAACGCCTTTTTCCAACCCTCAACTGATGAAGTATGGCTACCAGAGCGCCATCTGTTTTCTGATGCAGCTAATTTCTATGCTACCGGCCTGCATGAGCTGGTTCACTGGAGCGGTGGTAAAAAACGCCTTAACCGTGAAATGAAAGGGAAATTCGGCAGTGCAGATTATGCGGAGGAGGAATTAGTGGCGGAGCTGGGAAGTGCTTTTCTGATGGCGGATTTGGGGATTGTCGGAGAGGTGCAGCATGAAAGCTATATTGCCTCATGGCTCCAGGCGCTAAAAAACGACAAGCGTTATGTTTTCAAAGCGGTCAGCGCCGCCTCAAAAGCGCATAGTTATTTAATGGATAAAGCCTGAGGGCAGGGGCAAGAAGCCGCAAAGGAATGTGACTTTAACCTTACATAGCGAGGGAGGAGTAGCAGTGGTGTTAGGGTGTATAATTCCAATGCGAATTTTACTGGCATACAGTGCCAGGAAAATTCGCAGACTGCGGAGCGGGCGGCAAAGAGCCCGCTCATTCCTTTTAGATACATTAGAGCAGACTTGATCTGGCAGTCTTCTCTGTTAGAACACGATTTCACCTGATAGTCGGCAACGAGCGAAAAGGAGTCTTTCGGATGCAGTCAGAAAACCGGGGGGGGGGCGATACACCCGATATTATTATCTGATCCTAGCTAACTCTTTAATCAAGTTAACGTGATAAGGATATATCTTGAATTTCATCTCAGGTCCGCTCTGGTATCTTGCTGCACTAGAAGCGAGAGAGACTAAGTCAATTTCGGCCTGGTTGGCCAAGTCCTTCAAGTCTTGTTTCGGAATATTGTTTTGCTCAAGCAAAGAAAGTAGTTTTATGAGTGAACAGGGATTGCTGGAGACATGGGCCAATGTTTCCCGTGATGTTGGATAGGCAGTCTGATTTAGGTATATGCTGTAATGATCTTTATTCGCGTTCTTTGCTTCGATTGTCCACCATAGTCGGCGAATAACTAGGTTTTGTTGCATTATTGGCCAAAAGTCGTCACCATAGAAGTCGATGCTCAGCATTTCAGTTGTAGCTTCCCACAAGGCTTGAAATAACTTGGCAGATTGCTCAAGCATTTTGGGATTGGGAGTTTCCTGTGCGTTAGCAGTACAGTCCAAAATACCCAAGCCCACATCAACCAATGTACACATCAGTCTTGATGCATCCGAAGGTTGCCATTCTTTGGATATTTTATAAATGGGACGGAATTCGAGAATTTCTCTCAGTGCAACGCTAGAGTTCCACATATCCAGCCAGCGACTGGTGAAGTCATCGCTTAATGCGACTGAATACCCGAGCACTCGGCAAGCATAGTTGTTGGGCTGAGTAACGTGATATTCACTAACATGGCTTCGAAGCAACTTTCCTTTCAAAGAATCCCACTCAGTAGGCGTTAAATCCCATTCTTCAATGAAGGTGCTGACATCGGGTACAGGAAATTTTTCTGGGTACCTCGAATGCAAAAGCGCTAGCATGGATTGGTAAACCCATGGCTCCCAAGAAAGATTTAATTGTTCGGAAACCGTTGGGGAATAGGGACAAGAGAGCTTTTCGGCTAATGCCCATAATATGTCTTGGCTGCTCAGAGTTCGTTCTTGATTTGCATTGTTATCGGGGAATTTAAGGTGCTGGCGAGTGAGCCATGCCCCCCAACGTTTGAACAGCCCCTCGAAATCGGGCCTTTTGGATACAGTCTCTACGAAAGAGGCGAGCAGAGATTCGTTGTGCTGCTCTAATTGCTGCTCTAATATTGAGGAAGGATATACACGCTTATCCGAAATATGAATGAGTTTCATACTTCCGTACCTGAGTAAGCAAGGAAGCAATAGGCTACCATTCCACGAACCATCACTTTGGAAACAAAATGAAGACCTAAGAGTGAGTAGCTCCCACAGGTCGTAGTTACTGTAAAACTCAGGGCTGTCGAGTATTCGATTTATCAAGAATAGGTTTTGTGTGGAGTCCATCCGTTTAAACAATTTATTGGAATCGAGTTTTGCTAGTAATTTAATCCAAGGCCAACTAGATTCGTCAGTTCGTCTTTCCCTAGTGTATCCATGCCAAATTTCATCAAGGGTGATGGGGTCTGATGGATCATTCCCGTATTCATCAAGCAGTTTCTTTTCAGCATCGACGAAGTGTTGTTCCGCTAAATTTAAGAGTGCTTCTTTGAAAAGATCATTTTCCTGGGCTACAACCAGCGCCACTTCTGTCCACAATTGTTCGAACCACCATGAGTTTCGGACGAGGGCCCTGAAGGTGGTGTACCGGTTTTCAGTTTCTGAAGAAGCCCAAACAGTTACAATTCCGATCGCTAAACATGCCTGAATTCTCGGATCATCCGACGCATCAAAGTTCTCGTTGAAACCAATCAGATAGTTGGAAAATCTCTTAAGAGCATCCTTGGCATCATCCTGGATACAGAAGTATTCTGTAATAGACTTTACCAATACATCGGGAAGTTCAACGCGGCCTTGTGCAAAATCTTCAATCACCGATTCGGCGATTAGGTATGATTCGTAGCGCTCAGAATTATAAGAGGTAGGCAATTGCCATTCTTTTTTCATAACTATTTCTTTCCGTTTATGTTGGCTATATTCCAAGCTGTATCAAAAAATTGGACTGCCTTATGGGTATCAGCAGGCCAGCCTCTGCTCGCAGCATTTACATCTCGATGGAAGCCACCTACAGTAGCTCCAAAATGCCATAGCTCGTCATCAATAATTGCAAAGCGATCGTGAATATAATCGAAGTTTTTGAGGAAAAATGAGAGCTCTACCTTTAAAGGAGTGTCAACCCTAGCGCGCGCACCTGTTACAATTTCTTCTAATACCTTAAATTCTTTCTCGATTTCGGCTTGGTCATCATGATGACCAGTTAAAATTCTTATAGTTTGAATTTGCTCTGTATAAAACCAACCCACAACCTTCTTTATTCTTTGAGTATGGATAGGATTCTTACCATCTTCAGAAAATAGATGCTTATCAATTATCCACACCCGTTGTGCGGTACTAATTGCTTTTTTAAATTCCTCGACTAACCGCACATTCTGAGTATTATGACGTAACTTTATGGAACCAAAACATGGAAAATGATAGTGAGCCCCATCTAGATAGGGCTCCTCACTAGGTATGAGTAATTTAGGAGTAAATTTTGTTTCTACAACCAGTGGTTCCATATTGACACCGGTTTGTAAAGGAAGTTTAGCCATTATTCATATCCTGCGCTCCTTGAGTTGTCTGCACTTCGGCTCCATCCTCCGATCGTTGCGTCTCTTGAACTTTTTGCAAGTCCTCTATCTCATGTTTCCCGTTCACACATAGCTTTTTAGGGTTCTCTTGCGGGACTTTAAAGTCCTCGAAGGGACGGGCGTTATCGTAGAGGTGCATAAGGTGACTGAGGATTTTCTCACCGTGAGGTATGCGCATGGTCAACGTTGGTCGTATACCGATAGAGTTCAGCGAACTACCGAGCATCCATACACGACCATCAATCGCTATGAAACGATCATGAAATAAGCTATTTTCTGTATTGGCGACTTTGATTTCAATGCTATTTTTTCGTATGGTCTGGAACTTAGTCAGATTATGCAACAATGCTTGGTGCGTGTACTTTGTCAACTCTCTATCCTCACTATCGACTTCAGTACCAACCTCTTTGATTGGTTTAAAAGCACTGCCTGAGGTTAAAATTTGTATCTTGATCTCATCTCGCTCAATAGCATATAGATATTGGATAATTTGGTTTGCGCCGAAGTAGGGATCCGCAATGAAGATACTTGAGCGAGCATGCTTAAGCTTTTCCCTGATGTGCTCAAGCGCTTCTTTGCGCTGGTCCGCCATAAACCATGTCTGATCATATAATTCGGCACTGTAATTAAGGAGTCGCTCGTTTTTCGCGTCTAGCAAACGCTGGAAGGCATTTGTTGTATTAGGTGCTTTACCCAATGTTTGTGAAGACGCTAATGTTTTATCTTCAGTAACGTATTCATTGATTGGACTTTTCTTTTTATCTGTCTCAGGAGCAGTAACCTTGACACGTCGCTCTACAACCTCAATATTCATATTCATTTGTCGAAGGAACTGTCGCATGGGCGTTTGCAGTAAGACCCCGCGTTCAGTATGTGTGAGTATGAGACCAGCTCCATGAACAGAGGACGGCCTTTCAATCACAACCAAGCCATCCTTTGGAATTGGAACGGTATCGAAGGTGGTGAGCATTCCTTCCTGTCCTTCCATCGAGGTCAAGCTTAAACCTTGGAATTTACGGCCTGGGTGGGACTTCACTTGGAAGTACAAAGATTCGGAGCCGTCCTCTTTAGGGAAAACGAACTGTCGAATGGAATGAACGTCGCAATCAGGGACTGCAAGTGTCATCCCCCCAATATATTCAGGGTACTCCCTAAAATCGACATGCATGTGGTGTTCCAAGAATTGGAATGCTTCCTGACACTGCTTGCTTTGTCCTGCTATATCAAGGAAGCTCGGCCATTCCTGACTGTCTGAAATTCGACGTGAATATCTGATAATACCAAGATTACGGAAAGGGAGTGAAGAACGCTCGGATTTTAGGGCGATGTCTTCGCTTTCCATAGGTATCCCCAACACAGGCCAACTTGGAAAGTCACTAAATCTGCCAGCTGATAGGGGTTCACCGTCAGCATTTTCCCGGAAACCATGAAGGGGAACAGGTGTACGAAGTTCTTCCGATGTACTTCGATACCACTTAAGGGCTTCTTCTGCGGTCATGACTATACGGTCGACCGCAATAGAACCTTCTTTGTTAAATCGTTTCATGTAAGGCTTGATAGGCCTTGAAGGAGCTTGCCTCCCTGAAGCCAACAACCAGACCGATGCGAACAGCAAACGCAGAGGAGACCACTCAGATGTAGAGCTTTTGGGTGGTACAAACACAGCGACATGCACGACCGCATGTTTGAAGCCGTCAGTCATTTTACTAAAGGGGATACTGCTTTCAGTATTTTCCATATATAGCTCACTATCGCCCGAAGGCGCTGAGTTAAAAATGTTTCGGTGACCATAGCGAATAAGCTCATTTATCCTGTCGCATCTCATTGATTTATATATTTAAATGAGAGAGGCTGTAGAAATTCATTGAGGAACTTCGTCACTTCGTCACCCCGCGACGATTATAGAAGCATTCAGAGGTTTCGGAAATGGGAGGGAGGACACGTAGTCGTCGATCAAAGGCAGGTGCTGACTGAATTGAAAGAGCAGTAATAGATTGCCATTCTTGGTCGAAGCATGTCTTGGAGAGCGTCTGCTTCACGCCCTGAGACATTCGACAAGCTTTTTATGCCTTCAGTAAGGGCGATTTTCGCGCTTCAAGAGCCAGCAAATATTTTGCTTCGTCGTACCGGGTTCTGGTCTTCCAGCAGCGGTAAATGATCCTTATCCACTTGAATGCCAGAGCCCGAATTGCAGACTGGTGAGATTTTCCTTTTACTCGCAACCCCTGATAATACAGCCGGGCCCAGTATGATGAGTTAACCGTTTTGGCAGCCCATTCGACAAAGGTCTGTCTGATGAACCTGGCACACTGCCATCGCCAGTGGACCCAGGATTTCTGGCCACTTCGTTCTGTCACCGGTGCAATACCTGCATAGTTTTGAATTTCTTCAGCGCTGTTAAACCGGTCACGGTTATCACCAGGTGCAGCAAGCATCCGTGGGCCCATGCACGGCCCCATACCCGGAAGTGATTTGAACAACCCTGCATCAGGCAATGTGTCAAACAGTGTTTCGATTCGTTCGTCATAGGTTTTGATGATTTCACTCACGACTTTAATTTGTGTCGCCAGTGCTGTTGCCATCAGGGCATTAGCCTCTATAACACTCTGATCTGTAGTCAATGGGATAGCGTTATCAATACTCGCAACGCGCTGCCCGGTAAGGACCATTGCGCGGCCACCTTTGGCATTCAGAAAGTTGCGGACCGTGTCGCGCCTGGCACGCTTCAGTTGCTGCAGACTGGGCCACCGTATAATCAGTTCACACAACAGCAAGCTGCCCCGGAGTGAGAACCACTCCAGCGGCTGAGGATAATACTGCTTAAGCGTGTTGATGAGCCTGTTCACAAAGCGGCGTTTGTCTTCGACCAGCAGTCGACGCTGCTCAACTAACTGCTGAAGTAACCGAATATCCGCATTGTCGGGTTCTATGGCTTTTATCTTTTGGGGATAACGTAGCATTAGCTCTAAAGCTAACTCAGCATCCTGTGGATCATCCTTCGCACCACTTGGCCATAAGGTTTGCCGATAACGGGACAGCGATAGCACGTGCACGGGAAAGACAGTGACAAAAGGGTACTTCTGGAGAGCGTACACCACAGGGCCTTTCTTCAACTCAAGGGCGATGGCGATCCTGCCTTTCACCTTTTGGTGCAACCCGATGAGCCAGATATCAAGCGCTTCCGGCGTGTGTTCAATTATATGGAATGTGCGCTCACCGTTTTTACACTGAACGCAGACATCGTGCTTTTTATCCGCCCAGTCCAGACCAACATGAGCAGCAAACTGATCTATCGCGGTCATAACCAACTCCTTTTTATCGGGGATTGGTATGCATTCCACGTTCTTCGAAAGAAATATAGTCAGCAGTTTATCTGCATGCCCTGAGTATTCGTTAGCGAACGTGGAGCACCTACTGGCTCGAAAGAAAAGCAGCAATCATCAAGTCACATGATTCTGGCACAATATTCGTAACCAGTAAGCGCATACCCTGAATCACTAAGAAGTGTAACTCTCAGGGTACGAATGACTATATTTGGCACAAAGCTGCCTGTCAGATTAGGTTTGGCCCTATGTCGTAGTTGTGCTAGGTCAAAGGTGAGCTAATATAAATTATCAGTATCTTTCTGAAGCGTCTGAAGGCGTTGTTCCAGGCTATTCAGTCTTTCTTCGAGGTCATGGCTCTGCTGCTCAATATCTTCCATCGTTTCTGACAGAACATCACGCAGCAGCACAAAATTTGCATGTAGGGCATACACAAAATCGTGGCCGCGAACCAGTAATGCTTCGCGCGGTATGTCCTGCAAAGCGGAATGCGTCATCCATGTCACCAGCGCTTTTGCGCTCATTTCAGTCAGTACGTCCGAAAGTCGGCCAGTTTCTCTGTTCATTTTGGTGTCCTGTCTGTTCTGATGTTGGATGAGTATTTCGAGGGGTATTATTTCAGGTCGTTGCGCTGCTGGTTGGGTGGGTTGGGACTGTAAGTGATAGAGAAGAACTATATGCCGTGGTTTAAATCGAGCCGTTGCAGCTCGTCGAGCGTGTAGATGCGAAAGACATTCCGGTGGCGGGTTTCCAGCGGGATGTGCTGATGGTTAACGATCACGTTCCTGATGCTTTCAAACAGCCGTTCAAGACCGCGCTTTTTCTGCGGGTCCGGCACGATATAAAAAACGTAAATCCAGTCTTTACTGGTTCGGGCAAGCAAATGACTGGCGATGATCGACTGATAACGGGCTTTGGTTTTAAGACGGCGCTCGGTCTCAATGGCGATCACGGTGCCGCCCGGCAGGGTAATCAGTCCGTCCGGGCGATGGCTGGTCTGATAACGACTGAAGAAGTTTGTGCGATCGCCGTTTATCCATCCGGATGCGCCTTTTTGCTCAAGGATGATCCGGGCAACCTGATTATCAAGGTGGTGCTCCAGCGTCCAGCCGGTGATTTTTGAAGGCTCAAACCGCGCCGGGAAAAGCACATCGTCGGGGGTCAATACAACGGCCAGTCCGTCAATGGTAATGCCCCACAATGAAATCTTCATCGTGCGCGATACCAGGACATGCTTGTGTATTAACCCCATTCCCTCGACTTTTGAAAGAAGGGAATACAGCGATTTATGATCCCTGAAGCCGAACAGCAGCATCAGCGTTTTAAAGTCACTGTACGTCTCTTCTTTCAGGAAATTCAGCAGTCGTTGTATTTTTTTGCGGTGTCGCGCCTGGCGTTCGCTGTATGCGGTGATCAGCATCATTCCCCCCTTTAAAAATCCAGCATTGACGGGTTTTCTTCTTTGTCGGTATTCGGCATTGTCGTGTCTTTTTCTCCCGTCTCATCAAAAAAAAGATCGGGCCGCGTTGTGGTGATATCCGGCGTTGATGCGGGTCCGGGGGAAGTCTCCTCCTCGCTAAAATTCAGGATGATGTTTACCGTTGCGGCGGTGGCGGCAATCGCGGGCGACACAGCGCAGATCTCCAGTTCGCGTTTTTTCACCCTGATGGGCGAAATCAGCGAAGCAGCCGGGAGTGTTTTTGTCGTGAAGATGAAGCTGACAAAATCGGGTAGGTTCAGGATCATATTGCTGTCGGTAAAGAAACGCTCTGCCTGCCTGATGGTGCGTTCACTGTCGATAGTCTCTGTCAGCACGGCATCGGTTTTCGCTTTGCGGACCTCATCATCGACTAAGATGGTGCCGGACATCCTGGCCACCCATTCAGCAGTGTCCGGATCCATGACACGATAAACCAGTTTGAATTTGGCGTTCTCAACGACCGCGCCGACAACGGCGTCACCTTTCAAATCTGCCGGGCAGTCTTTTAAATCGGCAATCGACTGATGGTCCATAATAATATGCACGCCTTTATCCCGCGCCGCGCCTAAACCCTCCAGCGCGGGCCTGGATAAATGGTATTTCAGTTCGGAAAGATAAATAGCAATGGGGCGGGGCACGTCTTTCACTCGCTCGCGCCTTTCTGCCAGCTGGTACAGGCGAACCAGTAGCATGCGCTGCGCGGTAATGATTTTGCTGTTGCGCATTGAGCCAATCACATAACAACAACCGCCTTCTTCAAATATCCTATTAAGCGAAAATCCGGTGGGCGCATTGATGGCATTGAGTAAGGCCAGCTCCTCAATTTTCCCGAAGAAGGCTTTTACCTTATCGGCAATACCCTGAACGTAGTCTCCGTTATAAACATCCCGAATGGTTGAGGCAGTATTACGGGTGACAAACTGCGCGGCTATCCGGGCCGCTTTCCGGTCGTCAATGCGATAAAAGTCCGACTCCTGACCTTTCTCTGCCAGACTGAAGCCGGCAACAAAAAGCTCTTCCAGTTCATCTGCATTAATCTCTTCAATCAGGTTTAACTGGTATGCCTGTTTCCTTAGATCAATTAAGGCAAAGGGTTTGCCTGCATCCTCGCAGGCTTTGCGGTAAAGGTGGGGGGCCCATTCATCATCCTTGGGGTCCATAACAAAAACGCCTTCGCCGGCCAGAATGCTTTGATATAGTAATATGCCGGTGGCCACCCCTTTACCGGCGCCGGTGGTGCCGATAATATCTGCGTGTTGTTTTTGCCAGTCTTTTAAGGGCAGGTACATCGGCTGAATATCTCGGTTCATGCCGATAAATAACCCGTTGTTCAGGTCTATATAATCCAGCGGATCATAATGCAGCGTTTCCGGCAGCAGTGATTTCACTGTGCGGACATCGGTGCGTAATTCCCGTTCAAGCGTGGTTTTTCTGACAAGGCGTTTCTTTATTTTGTCTAATTCAGGGGTTAATATCCTGCGCAGCATAATATGGAAAATAAAACCGGCAACAGTAAAGGAAATAAGCACCGGCCAGGTGAGCACGGGGACGCTGGCTATGACCCGGCCCCGATAAAGCCACTGGATAATCCAGATAAGTACCGGCCCCATGGTACCGCAAAGAAAACACAGCATGGAGAAAGCAATAATCAGCTTTTGCCATAATGGGGCTTTTTGCCGTTCATCGCTTTTCATCGACGCGAAAAACGGCATCGTCAGCCCCGATAACAGCGCCAGCATCAGTTGATGCTGTTGCATAAAAGCAATGAAGCTAAGCGCGCCATTCACTATCGGCGACAGTGAAACGGCCAGCTTATTCAAAATCACGTTGCCTCCTTCGTCAGCGGTTCGCCCCATGACATCGCCCCATCAGTTCGCCCCACGGTGTCGGGCGAAAAGGCGGGGCGAGCGTATGGGGTAAAGAGGGTGGCCGCTGTGCGGCCATATGCAGGAAAGCATGCTTCCCTGCACTAAACGGCGTGCGCCAGTACATGCGGGCTGGACGCCCTTATGATATGTCACATGGGGGTAATGTCGTGGCTGGACGCCGCGCCAAAACCCCCAACTTCAACGGCGGCACACCGTCGCCCGCTACGCGCGACCACCCCCTTTAAGACGGTCGCTTTCGCCTTTTTCTTCCCTTTGCTCGTTCCTCGCAGCGGGAATAAAAGGGAAGCTGACCTTTAAAGGGGGTGGTCGCGCCACGCTACCGGCTTCAGGCCGGAGACTTAGCCGCGACGGTGTGCGGGGCTATGCCCCCCAGATAAACCGCTGTCGTGGGCGACAGCTTTTCGCTCGCTGGGGCGGCGAAATTTATCCGGCTCCCCCCGGCCTGCAAAATCCGCGTGGGCGCGGCTGTTTGCAGGTGAGGCGCGGTGCCTGAATTATTTTCGCTCCTTAACCCGCGAAAATATTTCTGTCCGCTGCCTCATTTTTACGGCCCCTGTTTCTTCGCTCCTTAATCCGCGAAAAACAGAAGCCGTAAAAACCTGAAAACCGTCATGCTCTGTGCCGTCTCGCCAGTATTAATCACGAACGCGGCCATATTTACTGATGATTTGACCGATAGCCGCCGGGTCTGCCGAATCACATTCACTTAAAAATGATTGTCTGGCATTGGCCGTATGGTCAGGAAGAAAACCATGTTTATTCTTTTTTACGATATTAAAGAATACCCGTTCAGCGGATTGACATTCACTGCCACCGCCATTTCCGGTTGCTTTACCATACATACATAACACCACTTCGCAGGCATCAGCAGCCAGTACAGATGTTGAACATAACGCCATAACGCAGAGAAATAATACGGAGGATATTGCTTTTTTCATTTCAGTCACCGTTATGATTAATGAAAGATTACGTATTCTGGATAACGTTATTTGCCGGAGTTATTTTCTGAATGTCTCTTTCATGCTATTTAAATGAACTGGCTTAAAGTAAATATCACACATCCGGCGCACATCGCCGTGTATATCAATACTGATGATGACATCAATGCTTTTAAGTACCTTGCGTAACAGCACATCGAAAGGAATGTTCCGGCAGTCGGGGTTTTCATAGCAGCGGTCAATAATCCCTTCAATACATTCTTCCGGGCTGCCCGCATGCAGGGAGGTGATTAACCCCTCATGCCCGGAGCCGATAATTTTCAGCGCGTCCCACGCTTCCCGTCCACGAATTTCCGCCAGTAATATCCGGTCAGGGTTCATACGATAATTAGCACGGATCAGCCTGCCTGGCGTGACAATGGCGTTATCCCCGGCATCCGCCGGGTAAAAAAGATGAACATAATTGCCGTGGTGATAAAAACGGATTTCGGGATTATCCTCAATCGTTACCAGCCGGAGATGCAGCGGAATATAATGCAGTAGCGTTTTCATATAGGTGGTTTTACCTGTGCCGGTTTCACCCACAATAAAAATCGTTTTGCCGTATTCCACCGCCTTTTCCATAAAGCGGGGAATATCCCCGCTGTGATATAACCGGACCAGTGCATTATCCTGGCTTTCCGTTTTTTCCTGACCGGCCACGCGCTGATAAAATCCAGCATCAATCCATGACTGATGTGCTTTCTGCTCAAACGAGGGTTTGCGCAGCGTAATGGACACCGTATTACGTTCACAGGCCGGGGGAATAATCGCCTGAATACGTTCGCCGGACCCTAATGTTGCAGAAAGGATGGGTGATGTATCGTCAATATTATCGTCATGCCAGGACGCCAGCGCTCTGGCAAAGGCATGACACTGACGCAACGTGATGGGGGAGGCCTGTTTTTGCCATTTTCCCCGAATTTTTGTATGCAGCTCACCCGGTCGGTTAACAGCAATTTCTGTCAGGCCATCCTGAGCAAGAAAATCACCAAACAGCCGGCTTTTCATAAAATCCAGTGACAGGTTTTCAGCGCTCATACCATTTCTTTTTCAGCCTTAGTTTATAAACAGAGGAAAAATCAATATCCGTGCCGGTCATGATGCCGATCACATCGCCCTGGTTCAGGTACATCGTGGGCGGGATACTGATGCTGTTTTCCAGCGTCGTTTTCGCCATTTCCGCCGTGGCGGCGCGGGTGTTTTCGGTATAGTCGGTATTGCGGTCTTTACCCGGCGCGGCATCTGATGCCGCTGCCGCCACGTCCTGCACGGTACTCAGCATCAGGGCGTTGCCGAAACGCTCCCAGAAATGGCTGTCGATCCAGCCTGCGATCCCCGCCTCACCGAGCGGGCCGGTGGTCTGCGTATCGGTGAGCGGGATTTGCAGGCTGCCGGGCTCCGGCGTGCGCAGCTCCGTCCACAGCACAAACATCCGGCTGCGCCCGTGTTGCAGTGCCCCGGTACGGTAGACGCCACGGGCGACTGTTCCGGTCGGGATCAGCTTCACATGATTACTGGCGCTCCAGACATCCTCCCCAATCAGGCAGGATATATGGCCACCGACATCGGACACGAAGCGCCGCATCATCGAACACGGAATATAGCGGTCTACCGGGATATAGAGATCGGGATCAAGGCCCAGCCGTCTGACACCGGTGACACGGGCGACGCCCGGATAGTCGCTGTCAGGCTTATCCGACGCGGTTTCCGGTGCGGCGGGATCCGGGCAGCGCAGGCGGCCATCCGCCCCTCTGATCAGTACCGACTGACAGGATGTGTACGCCGTGGAGGCTGGCGGGCTGTCCGACGTTCCCGCGCTGTTGCGCGGTTCGCTACGGGACGTGTGGGCATTGCCGCCAGCCGTTGTACTGCCGCTGTTCTGCCCGCCTGCCAGCGCTGCCGCCTTGTTCAGGGCGGGCGGTTCCGCTGGCAGGGCTGGTCCAGTAGTGACGGTCTGACTGGCCGGGTCTGCGCTTTGCTGTTTGCGCTGCCCGAACAGGCCAAACGGGTTACTGTCCATACCCAGATTTTTACGCTCCTGCCGCACCGCGCCGATGGAGGGCGGCGGTGCTGTGTCAGTTTCCTTCTCATCGCCCCTTTTCAGGGCGCTGAGAAAACGATCGCCACCGGATGCCAGCGCGATGACCAGGACCAGACTCAGCAGGCTGACGATCAGCGTGCGGCGACCGGAAGCCTTACGGAAACGGGTCACTTCCGGCTGGCCGGGCGGCGTTTTCTGCTCCGGCTCCTGATATGCCATTGCCGCGCGGGCGCGTTCACGGGCTTCCGCTTCCCGTTCTGCGGTGGTTTTTTCCGGTTCATCCGGGAAATGTTTGTCGGTCATTTTTCCTCCAGCATAACGGAGGGTGAAACGGTGTCACTGTTGGTCAGCGGGATGCGCCCGAATCCGTCGTTTTCGATCCCCACCACCGAGCTCCCGTAGCGCAGAACCAGTTGCGGCGATGCCGGAACCGCCATAATGGTGTAGTTGCCCCGTTTAACCGTTCCGGGCGTGACTGCCTGCTCCTGGCCGTTCACCACCCGGAAAACGGAAGGCAGGGTTTTCGTGGGGGAAAAACCGATATATACAAAACGACCATCATCCCAGGTAAAGTCCGGGGCGATGGCGGCGGAACCGGCTGCCACCCGTTTTGTATAGCGCCAGTTGCGCGGCGTGGTGGCCTGCCAGAATGCCGCCGCTATCCGCTGCCGGTCCAGCGCTTCCTGCTGTTGTTGCTGGCGGGTGGCACTGGCGGCGGCTGACTTTTTCCGCAGTTCGTCGGGATAGCGGTAGCGGATAACAAAGGCCTGGGCGGGCGAGTCTTTATCCAGCACGTTCAGTTCCAGGCTGTAATCGCGCTTTGATGTCACCACGAACAGGTTGGTTTTCCAGTCTTTTGCCGTCGGCAGAAAGACCTGGCTGACGGTGTTGCCGCTGGCATCCGTGACCGGCTGGGCGATGGGATTCGGGCTGACACCCACCCGGTTATCGCTTTTCGTCACGGTCCAGCCTTTGGGAAAGCCCGCCTGCGCATCGATAACGGTTTCATTGTCATCAAACACCAGCATGGTGACGTAGCCGGGGCGGGTACTGACGACCGTGGCGTTCTGGCTGTTGTACGTGACGTTCTGCATCCGGCTGTCATACGCGCTGCCGCGTGGTGTCGCCGCGCTCCATGCCACGCATGACGCCAGTAAACCCGTGAAGAGCAGGGTATGTTTCAGCATCATTCCCCCCTCAGCTCTTTGTCGCGCTGGTAGCTGGTGACGATAAAGCCCAGCGGGTTTACTTCGCGCTGGCTGTCGGTCAGTTGCCGGTGCGGGACGTAGCGGTATGTGAGGCGGATATTCCATACATCCGTTTTCACGGAATTATCAGCAATACGGCGGATAGTGCGCTTGATACGCAGGGTTGCCAGATTATCCGGCCCGGTGGCAGGCGCATGCACATTGGATATAATGGCGATATCAACAACATATTCCGCCTTATTAAAAATCACGTCCGGTGCCTGGTCGCCGTTAAACCCGTCCAGATAGTCCCGGTTCACGCTGTCGCTGTTAAATAACTGCACGTCGTCATAATCACGCTGGAGGGAGAAATAATTATATCCCTCGCGGAGTCTGACATAGTGTGCTGCCAGTGAATGCGCCAGTGCCTTTTCAGACGAAATATCCCGCTCCTTCACGCGGGTCATATATTCATAGCGCCCGGTCTGTTTATCCACTGACCATAATTCAGTGTCGGTAGTTTTCAGCGGCAGCAGAATAATAATGGCCGCAACTGCCATTGCGGCCAGAATCAGTCCGGCAGCGGCCACCCGCCAGGCGGTTTTTCGGGAACGCTCTTCCTTTTCCAGCAGGATGGATTCAAAAGAGCGGGAGACATTAATAACGTTCTGAATATCAGACATGGTGAGTCAGCTCCTGAATGATGGCGGGGGAATTCACCGGCTCGGGTTCGCCGGATACCGGCGGAAGGTCGCCCTGATGCCGTGCGCAGCCGGTGAGCGCGCACAGCATCAGAAGGAAGATGCTGAATTTCATGGAAGCCCCTTATTGCAGGGATGCAGGAATGCCACACCGGTGGCGTAGGCCACGGCGTGACGGGGAAAGGAAATTAAGGGTCGGGAGGATTAACGATGACGCTGCTGGTTCAGGCGTTTCATGCTTTCGATGGCGGCGGCGCGTTTCTGCCAGGCGCTCACGGTTTTACCCGCGCCTGCGCCGGTGAGCCTGCCGGTCGCCGCAGCGACGACGGCCATGCCGCCTTTCGCAGCCAGGCGGGCACCGCCCTTTATCCCCGGCCCGGCGAGGTCGGCGGATTTATTCGCCAGTCCGCTCAGACCACTCATGGCTGCCCCCTGCAGCACCGCCTGTACGGCGGCCCCGCTGAGTGCGCTGGCGAGCTTCGCGGAGAACCAGACCACCACACCCGCCGCAATCCCGGCCAGCAGGCACTGCGCCGCCAGCGTCACCATGTTGCTGATATTGGATGTCCGGGTCGCTGCGTCAAGGATTTTATTCAGGTAATTGATGGCGATACGGATGGATAAGGCGGAAAACATGATCGTCAATATTGCCGCGAAAATCGTTTTCAGCCAGTTATCAAACATCGGCTTAAGAAAACCGTACAGCAGGCAGAAAATAAAGAGCGGCGCGGTGGTCGTCATTAACAGGATGGTAATTTCAGCGAGCAGGTTCACAAAGGTGGCCGCCAGTAACAGAATGATCGCGCCGCCCCATACCAGCACTTCGGCAAAGCCACCATTCAGTTTGACGTAAGTCGAGGTGTCCATACTGAACAGCGTCTGCCCCAGTGTCTGTGCCTTTTCCCAGACAGTATCGAGCAGCGCCCAGACGTTATCATCGCCGCTGACACCGTCTTTAAGTCCCTGGATAGCCGCTACTGCCATATCCAGCCAGCCATCCCGGTTTAACGCAAAGGTGGTGATCAGCAACATTCGCCCCACATCCCAGACGACATCTTCAACCGGGGTCCGGAGTTTGCCAGCCAGTGTCTGATAGCCGCGATAGAGAATAAATAAGGTGAAAGAGCTGACAATGATGACGCTGATCATCGTACCGTAAGCGGAAGACTGACCTTCCAGTACGGCATTCAGTCCATCCATGATGTTTTTGTCCATACCAACAAAAATACCACCGGACATGGTGCCTCACCTGATATATAAAGAAAGGAAATAAAAAACAGGGAGAACTCCCTGTTTTGCTGGAGGAGATATTACCGGGTGACGGATTTTCTCTTTTCGGCTTCCTGCTGAAAGAGTGTCTCAAATTTTTCTTTTATTCCGGGCTTGCCAATTTGAGCGAACATAATGGCAGCCCGTTGAGCAAACTCGCAGTTATCGCTTGCCTCACCATCCTTCAGGCATTGCGTATAAACCGCATATGTTTCGTCTGGATGCTGCTTATACCAGGCTTCGGATTTGGTTTCCTTACAGCCGGACAGCACGATAACGCCTGTAAGTGCGCATAAGGTTAAAAAGGATCTGAGCACGGATAACCTCCTTATAAATTATTAAGGTCAGCAACAGGTGCCGTTAGCTGCTGCTGTTCAAAGGCTTTCTGTCTTTGCTGTTCCAGCAATGTCGTTCGCTGTTCAGCCTGTCTGACAGACATCTCCCACTGATTCGTCAGCGCATTTAACTGTACGCTTTTCGCCGCGATGGTGTTAGCCAGATCCTGAGACTCTTTCGAGTCCTGTGCATTCGATATACGATCGGATAAGTCTGATATATCGCTGAGTGTGCTGTTGATCCTGTTTTCAACGTCGGTGGTATTCTCAATCGCCATTGCCTGATTGAGGATTATCTGTTTGCAACTGTCGGCCAGAGCCTGAGATTTTATTCCTTCCTGTTCCGGGCTGCATACGCTGAACGATTTGTATTTACTGTAAAGGTTTTGCAGTTCAGCAGAATATGAACTGTTCTGCGTGGTCAGCAGTTCATCCAGTGAAATACCGCTCTTACGGAGATTATCAATATCGGTTTTCAGGCTTCTGGCATCGCTGAGAAAACCCTGAATATTCCGCACACCGGTTGCGGTAGCCAGTTGCTTTTTATACGCATCAAGTTCACTTTTATAATGGGTAACCGTATCCTCCCATTGCTGTAGTTTCTGCATCCACTGATTAATGGATTCGGTATTCTGCACGGCATCGAAAACCGGTATTCCGGCGCTGAATGCCTGCGTCGAGAAAAATAACAATAATGCCAGAAGATGATCCCGGGTACGCATTGATATTACCTCCGGTTGGCTTTCAGATTGCCCGCTCAAGGAAAGTGTCTTTCCATTCATCAGGTCGCATACCGTCCTGATAAATGGCATCGAATATTTTCAGGTTGTCCTCACTGCCGCTGAGAAGCCGGGTGAGTTTACCCAGTCCGGAAAGATCCATTTTCGCCATTGCCACAAACGGGCGAGTTTCTCCGGCCTGCAAAGGTGTTTTCAGGATGACCATATAATGCTCGCCCGGATCAAGGTTTCTGACCGTCTCATAAACGCTGTCCGGCACTTTCATTTTCTCCACGTAATCCGCATAGCTTGCTTTCGGATTGGCGAGGAAAATCTGGGTACCGCACTGCTCAATAATCGCCGGGGCGATGGGGTGTCTGACGATTTCATCCGGTGACTGTGTTGCCGGAACGAAGATACCGTTCAGCTTTCGGATGACTTTCAGCATATTGAGGGAGAAGCGGGAAAATTCGACATCGGCCAGCCAGCGCCAGAACTCATCCATAAACATCACCAGGCGGCGACCATCCAGAAGACTGGTCACACGGTACAGCAGGTAAAAGGTCACGGGGCCGCGAATATCGTCATCATCCAGAAATTCGGTGCCGTCGATACCAAAGTTATCGACATCGTTGATGGTGAAAGTATCGGCCTCGTTATCAAACACCCAGCCGAACTCGCCCCCCTGCGCCCACTGTTTCAGGCGAATACGCAGCCCGTTGGTGCGGGCATCTGTGGTCGGCGGCTCCGGCAGCACTTCCAGCAGCCGGGTGATCCCGTACCGGCGGTACTCCGGCGGATAGTCCAGCATGATGGTGTCCACGGCGGCACTGATCCGCTCCTCATCGCGCGGATCGAGCGGCTTACCGTTGCGGCGGCACAGCATGCGTACCAGCCGTTTGATGAAACTGATGTTCCGGCGGGTTGGCTCCAGCGCAAACGGGTTGAAGCCGGTGGGCTCGCCGGTATGGATGCGGAAATAACGCCCGCCCGCCTGGCGGATCGCCATCTCCGCTGCCCGGTCCTTATCGAAATACACCGTGGTCAGCCGTTTGATGGTGGCAGAAGGCGCAAACGACGCCGGGTTACGGTACTTCTGCATCAGTTGTTGCATAATGGTCATCAGCAGGGTTTTGCCGGATCCGGTTTTCCCGATAATCGCCGTATTCCCCGGCGTTTTCTCACCGGTGTCATCCCGCCCGGCCTGGCTGTCGTGCAGGTTCAGGTAATACCCGCCACCGCCGGGAGATGTGAGGATGGCGATGGATTCCCCCCACGGATTACCGCTGCGTTTGTGGGGATGGAAGTTATGCAGGCAGGCTATATCGGCAAAATTCTGGCTGCTGACGGCCACCAGTCGGGGTCGCAGCGTATACACGCCCGGCAGTTGCGCCAGATACGCGGCGGGCAGTGACAGGGTGGAGAGCGTCGTCATAATACCAAGATCGGCGAAGGGCTGGGCCAGAACATTAGTGTCCTTCACCACCTGTCCAGCATTGTCTGAGGAGATCAGCAGGGAAAAGTGGAATTTACCGCACGACACATGTCCGGACTGGAGCAGGTCGCGCAGGACAATCAGCTCTTCGCGCTGGGAAGTCGCGTCGTCGTCCGTGGAGTTAAGCCGTTTTTCCGCCAGACGGATATGATTCTGCGCCTCATCCCGTGCCATGCAGGTAAAGGACTGCGTCAGAACATACTCGCTTTCGGCGTACAGCAGCGCATCCAGCATACCGGTATGGGTTTCCGGGGAATAATCCTTAATCTCCAGGTTGCGGAAGAAACGGGAACCGCTGACCGTCTGGCATTCACCGGTGTCGGTGGTGAAAAAGACGTCTGGCGTACTGAGCGTTTCATAAAATGGTGAGCGCGTTACGGCCACCTTCTGCCACTGACCGGTAAGCAGACGATGGAAGAACGCCAGTTGTGAGGAATACACCTGCCCGTTTTCTTCATATATCCCCAGCGGCGTTGCCATATAGCGGGATAATGAAGATCCCAGTGCTTCGCGGTATTCCAGCATGATTTTGAGCGCGTCATCCAGTGCTGCCTGGCGTTTACCGTGCGACTGCGCTTTCATGGTTTTCTTCTCAATCTGAGAGAACGGCGCGTAGCAGACGGTGAAAAACAGCCGGTGCCGCCAGAACGGTTTTTCTTTTACCGGCTGGTAATACCGCCGGGTCACGTCATCGGAAAAGGGAATACCCGAACAGGCTTCAAAAGCATCATGGTATTTTTCGCGTAGCCGGTGAATATAGAATGTTACCGGCAGACCCTCATACGAACGAATAACGTTATTCAGGTGCGTAGCCATCAGGGTCAGGTGATGTTCGTCTTCACATTCAAAGACTGTGCCGCCCAGCTCCCAGGTGGCAACCAAATCACGGTGACGGTTTCTGATGACGTAGGGGTGAATATGGGAGGAATACGGAATATATTTATCCAGCGTAATACGCTCGCTTAATTTCATTTTCTGAATAAACTCCGAGACATCAACGTTATCGTACTGGTTTGCCAGCAGGGCATTCGCGCCAAAATGGGTATTGGTGAAAAGCCGTCCACGGGTTTTAAACGCCAGCCAGAGCAGACTGAAATAATGAATGTCCTTTCGGGTTTTATTTTTCATTTCCGCCCAGGCAGGAATGAGCAGAATCGCCAGGTAATAGCTGGCATAGACTGCCAGCAGGACGATGGCCCCGCTGACGAGAACGAACGGCACCAGAGGAATACCCATAATGGCGGCAGGCCGCGTCAGTGCTTTATTCAGCGTAGCCATCGTTGCCTCCCTTATGACGCCCAGTAGGCACCGAAGCCGGACGCGCCGACAATCAGGATCGCGCCGATGATGATGTTACGCATGTCATGCAGGCTCTTGCCGTCGAACAGCACCTTGTAGCCCACCCACATAGTCGCCAGTGTGATGGTGACGGCGGCCAGTCCCAGCAGGCCGGTCGAGGTATTGCTCAGTGTTTCATTGGCCTTGTTAAAACCACTGTCCGCCGCCAGCACCGGGGCAGACAGCAGCACGGAAGCAACAGCGGAGTAACGGCGTTTACGCATGATCATTTCTCCTCATCAGAGATAACGGGGGTAGCGCCGCGAATGACGGCACCGGGATAATGCAGGGAAGTCAGGACCGGCACAGTGGCACCGGCAGGCTCGCCGCGCAGCACAACGGCGGGATAACGGACAGACGGCTGTGCGTTCCGGTCAGGGTCACGCTGCCGGTCTTCCCGCGTGGACGGGACGACATAGCCAATGCGTTGCACGTAGCTGGTCTGGTTAAAGGTGGATTCCGGTCGCTGTCCGGTTTCAAAGTTGCCGGAGTAGTAACAACTGAGCGCCCGTTTCAGCGTTCTGCCGCGCCGGTAGCAGTCGGCGAAAATGCGCTCATATACCGACAGGTTGATGCAAGGGTTAAGCAGGTCGCTGGCCGTGACGCCGTAATGGCGGAAATTGGTGCTGGTGATTTGCATCAGCCCGACCGAATAGCGTCGGCCTTGTGCAGCCAGCTGTCTGGTGAGGTGGATCGCCTCCGGCAGGCTCGTGGGAAAATGTGAAATCACACCTTTACCGCCCGGCACGATTTCAGCAATGGCGTAAGGGTGAAAACCGGATTCGACCCGTGCCACATCAAGCGCCGTGGACGGGTGAACACTGGTGGCGCACTGCGTCGCCAGCGCCAGAAAGGCTGCGGTGGAAAGCATAGTGGCCTCGTAACCGTGGGTCCGGCAGCGCACACAAAAACACGTTACCGGGGAGAAGGACAAAAGCGGGTTAAACGGCTGCGGCATTCTGTGAAATGTCACTCTCTTCTCTCGGTTCGAGCAGTACCAGCCTGCCGGAAACCGCAATACCGGGGATCAGCACGATATTCAGGCCAGGCTTACCGTTATGTGCGAAGGCCACACCAACCCGGGTCCAGTACGTGTTTTTCTCGCCCTGTGCATCGGGCTGACTTTCCTGAGTGATAAAGACGTGATATAGGGGTTTTCGCATGATTTTTCCTCTGATAAAAAAGCGCGTGAAACATTGGTCACATCCCGATCCTGCATTCCGGTTTTAACGGGTCAGCGAGAACATTCAGCGGCACCCTGAATTGTGGTTACGTGACAGCCCGATCCAATTTGTTAAAGAACAATCCCCAGCCTGGACGAATGAACGTCCATCAGGGCAACCATGTTGTTATGGCATTTTCAGAATCAGATATTCAGTGCGGGATATAAACGATAAATTCAAAACAAAAAAAAGAGAGATAAACTGGCGAGGATTATCAGATGCGGAAAGAAGGAGAAGGATGCAGAACAGATAATAAAGAAGGCATTCTATTTTCATGGAAACAGAAAGACGTGCAGAGAAATAATATCTCCGAACGTCTTTATCGCTATTATTAGCGTCTGCGATGCTCAAGTTGTTCCTGACATTTTGTACAGGTGGTTATGCCCGGCAGGGTCTGCCGTCGTTTTTCAGGAATAGGTTTACCACATATACGACAGTGAAATAATGATGGTGTTGAACCCGGCTTAAAACGGTTTTGCTCAATCATCTCTTCCAGTCGCTGTTCATTAAATTCCTGATCGCGGTCGATCTCATCCGGCATGGAGAGTCCTCCTGCCAGTAGCGGCTCCCTGTTCGCACAGTGCGATACGTTTCCAGACCGTGGTGAGTGACAGCGCTTCGGCCTCTGGCTGCAGGATTTCCGTCACCTGCATCATGGTGATCAGTGCATCGGGCGATTCAAGGTTTTCTACCCTGCGCTGCTGCCATTGCAGCCAGATAGCCACATCTGTCTTTTCATCCGGCTCAGGGGTTCGGCCATACGGCACGCTGACACCCAGCAACCGACGGCGAAGGCAGACTTCATTGGAGGTGAGACCGAAATAGTGGTTCAGCAGTGCGATGGAGCCACCCAGTCGTATGGCCCGGTCAATCAGTTGTCGGCGCTGTTCTTCCTGACCAGAATGGGCCAGCAACTGGTGCAGAACATCGTGGCGTAGCGAGACCGCGATAAAAGGCGCGGCTGCTCGGCTCAGCGTAAAGAGTGCATCTGGCGAGAGCTGGCTGAGGGCATTCATTTCGTCAAATGTGAAACCGAGTTCTTCACAGTGACGAATATTGCCTTCATTAAGCGCCTGCAGGGCATTGGTGAGCACGGCGTAATTTAGTGAAGGGATCATAATATGTACTCCGTATATTTTGTCCAACAGGCAAGATAGATGCAGAAATATCTTGGTATGTAGCCTGTCGGAGGGCATTTAGTCGAATCAGTGGCTTTGATTCGCCTTCCCTTGACCGCCTTTAGCGCCGGGACAATTTAATATTGATCCATTCGTCAATTTCTGATTCCAGCCAGGCCACACTGGCTGGGCCGATTTTTATTGAACGAGGAAATGTACCCTCTTTCATATACAGATAGATTTGTGAACGTTTCAAGCCGGTTTTTTCTTCAACCTTTTTTAAGCGTAATAACTGATGTGATGTCATGATTGTCTCCTGTAGCAAAACAAACATTGGTATGTCTGGAGATAATAAAAAAGCATAACGGAAGGAGAAGTGGTAGTGGTAAACCCCGTATTACGGGGTTTAATAAACTAAATACGGGATCATATTATTGACAGATAAACACAATATCAATTTAATAAGGATGAGGAAGGAGGGGAACCACGCTCTAGTGCTGTTTTTAAAGTATCACCGCTTAGACGGTCAGTGATGCCATCAGCTGCCGCCCATTCTTCAAAAATTGTCAATAATTTATAGGGTTGTTTTATTAATGGGCTGATAACATCATTGTGCCTACAAGCGAGCCAAAATAACCTTGACAAGGGCGTGGATATTCTGGTTGAAGAGGGGAGGGATTTCTCTGTAACCTGGGTGCTAATTAGTTTCTCAATCTCTGAGTAACGAATAACAAAGCAGGAATCCTGAGGCAAATTATAGAGGGGGAAATATTCTTGCTTTGTCTTTTGATTTATCGTTCCCTCTGAAGAAATTCTCTCCATAATATCAAATGCCAGATCTGTTGGTAGGTTTTTTATTTGATGATCAATTCTACACTTCCAGGTTGTTTTTTCAAACAGCTGAAAAACTTCATTGGACATTGTAACAGTGATGCCATAATTTACCGTGTTTTTCCCAATAATTGGTAATGGTATATTCAATGAGCATGCGAGAAATTGCTTTATCAAAATACATTCAAATCCAATAAGTGATGTATCAATAATATTTTGTGTGGAGTGGACGTATCTGCCCTCAGTACTGAAAATTGAGTCCCATCCATTAATAAAGCTATTTTTTTCTAGCAGACATAAACGATGAATCAATGTCCCTCTAGCTGGATGCATTTTTACTTTTTGAAATGCATATTTTATTTTTCGCAGAATAATTGGAGATTGAAAGTATATGGCGAGATTAATTTTATTATATAATGCATAACGGTAAATATCACTCTCTTTGATTCTTTCGTTGCTCTCTGTATTAATTATGCTAACGGCTTCTTGTATGGTTACCCAGTCAGGTTTCGGAAGCGAACTGTTTATGATCTCGCTGCTTTTCAACATGAAAAACTCCTTTTACATATTTTTCTATGCAAAACTTAAATTACGATTCACGGTTTCATTATTTCTGAATATTATCGATAATGTACACATGAATCCTATTTTATAAAGTAAAGAGTTTAAAAATAAAATTGTTAAACTAGTTTTTAGTTCGCTATGAAATTTTCTCTTGTAACTATGGATGAGGAGACGATTTCCTAAGAGCATAATGAAGGATGAACTGAATAATATTAAGACTAATGAAGATAAAACTCTATGAATAAAATGTCGAGCAGAAATAATAAAGAGTAGTAGTACAAGATCTTTATGGCGAAAATGTTCATATTTTCGTTTGTAGGATCCCTGTTGAGAGAATTCAATAGTAATCCAATCTTTTATATTGCAAGGGTTATGTTTGAGGCATTTGCTTGAGCGCTGCTTTGTCTCATAGATGCTTCCTGGTGCTGGTAGAGAAATTGCCTCCCAGTGCTCCATTAGTTCTGAAAACCTTACTACTCCGATCATGCTAACGTCTCCTGACTAAAACGAACGGTACGGTTCGATTTGATCAGAATAGACAAGATTTCTGTCAAGAGGCAAGTTAGGGCGCTAACTAAATTTAGTCGCCTAGAGTTATAGAGAAGAACGATTCGGAAAATGTAATCCACTTGATGGTAGTGTTCCATATAATAATATGGAACAAATTGATAATATTATAAACTCCTGAGCATCTTCTAATTTCTTTATAACAGATGATTATAAGTATCCTTTACGAAAGGCTAATAAAAAGGCATTGACCGCATCCTTTGCCCATTGATCACGCTGTGCAGCAGAAGTGGAAGATTTTGGATGCATTAAGCACTGTATTTGAGGCTCACCGCGTACCATATTCACGAATAAGGAAGCAACTGCATTTCGCCCAATACCACCTAACGAAATTTCTCCTTTAGATTCAGCTTGTTGTAGTATTTCTGCAACAATGTTATTTATCTTTTTTGGACCTGCTAAATAGAAACGTCTACCTAATTCAGGAAAACGCGGTGCTTCAGAAGCTACAACACGGTAGAGGGCGAGGCCATTTTCAGAAAGCACAATATCCAGATACGTTCGGGCTATTTTAAATAATTTATCATAAATATCTTTTCCCGAAATTTTAATTTTATGTACTTTTTGAAGAAAACGCTCGCATTCTATCTCAATCACCGCTGTAAATAATGCTTCTTTATTCGGATAATATGCATATACGGTTGATTTTGAGACCCCAGCAGCCTGTTGGATCATATCTGTTGATGCTGCTGCATAGCCTCTTTCCAGAAAAATAGCTTTTGCTCCTTCAAGCACGCGTTGTGCTTTTTCAGGTAAGTTACTAACTATATCATTAGAAAGTATTTTATTTTTTCTTCTAGTGTCAATTGAGGTCTTTGTTGATACCGACATCTGCACTTCCTTATCCGGAATAAAGCTTGATCTTACCATAAGATGAAACTCGAAATCATATCGTTCAGGCCTGAGTGCTACTCGCGTATTTTTGCGACGTAGTTGAGTGCAATTTGGCCTTGACTGTACCGAACCGATCGGTTTACTTTGTTCGCCATAAACTAGAATAAACAGGGCGATCAAGAATGAGGTGTGTGTCAGGTTACAGATTTGCACATGGGACGAAGTCAGTAAGGTACCGTCCGCATTATCTGAAAGGATGTGTTATCTCCGTGCTCAGCCTTGCTTTGGGGTCATGTGCTGCGATCCCCGATCTGGGAACTGCTCCTCAGCCGGAGCAGGCTGCGGCGCTGATTTCACAACGCAGTTTTTCCGCTCCACATGCTGACTGGCCGCAGGAAAAATGGTGGATGGCCTTCGGCGATACGCAGCTTAACCAGCTGATGAGTGAAGCCACCGCGCATTCACCTTCTCTGGCACAGGCAGAAGCCCGGGTGCGTGAAGCCACGGCCAGAACCGGTGTCGCCCGTTCCCGGTTATACCCGTCAATGGACGCCAGCGCGTCCATTGATAAAGAGAAGCTCAGCTACAACTACATCTACCCTAAAACAGCCGTGCCGCACGGATGGAATGATATGGGGCGGGCCAGCCTCAACTTTAGCTGGGAACTGGATTTCTGGGGTAAAAACCAGGATGCGCTGCGTGCCGCGACATCCGAAGCCAGCGCCGCTGAGGCAGATGCCGCCGCCGCGAAACTGATGCTGACGACGATGCTCGCGGACGCTTATATCCGTCTGCAGTACCAGTATGACAGTCGTGATATTGCGGCCCGACAGCTGCGTAACCGGACGGATACCGTCAGGCTGGTGCAGTTACGCCATGCTCAGGGACTCGATTCCAGAGTCTCCGTGGAAGAAAGCGGTGCCCGGCTGGATGCCGCCAGAGCGGCGCTGGCTGAAGCCGATGAGCAAATCAAATTAACCCAAAACGGCATCGCGGCTTTACTGGGCCGGGGGCCGGACAGAGGGCTGGATATCCTCAGACCCCGGTTGCAGATGCGCCGCCCTGTCGGATTACCTGATGCGCTGAACGCAAACCTGCTCGGACGCAATCCGGAAGTGGTGGCCGCACGGTGGCGGGTTGAAGCCGCCGCCAGCAATATCGGTGTTGCCAGAGCGCAGTTTTACCCGAACGTGAACCTGATGGCCTTCGTCGGATACCAGTCACTGGGGCTGAATAACCTGTTCAGCTCGGGCTCTGATATCGGGAGCGTCGGGCCTGCCATCAGCTTACCCCTTTTTGAAGGCGGGCGTTTAGGCGCTAACTATAAAGGTGCGAGAGCGGAATATGAATATGCGGTGGCGTCGTATAACGAGGCGCTGACACAGGCATTACGTGAAACAGCTGATGTTACACGGAGCCTTGCTGCTCTGGTGGGCAGGTCAGAAGCAACCGCATCTGCTTTGTCCCACAGCGAGGAAGCTTATCAGCTGGCAAAAGCCCGGTATCAGGGTGGGCTGGCCGATTATCAGGAAGTTCTCATTTCTGAAGATGCGTTACTCCAGGCTGAGCTGGCGAATACAGCCATGCATTCCCGGGGTTATGTCTTGGATGTGTCACTCGTCAAAGCCCTTGGGGGCGGATTTGAATCCAGTTCAACATTTGATGCGCAGGTGAAACCGTAATGACTGAAGATAAAGATAAAAACGGCCCACAGGATATGGACAGGGCTCTGGATAACACGAATGCAAAACCGGATAGCGGTGATAAAAAAAAGCATCGCCGTAAATTATTCGCTTTGTTTGGTGGCGTCCTGATTCTTATCGCCATCGGTTATGCCATCTGGCTGATTTTCTTTGCCGGTAAATCCGTCTCAACGGATAACGCCTATACCGCTGCCGAAGTCGCAGACGTCACGCCGCTTGTCGGCGGACCGGTGAAGAAAGTAAATGTGGTCAACACGCAGCTTGTGCATGCCGGTGATGTACTGGTCGTGCTTGATGATACGGACGCCAGAATTGCGGTGTCACAGGCTGAAGCTGAGCTTGGCAGCGCCCGGCGGAAGGTGATGCAGATTATGGCCAATGACACCGCTCTGGGCGGACAGCTTGATTCGCGTGAAGCAGGTATTCAGAGCGCCGAACATGATGTGGCGAGGGCACGGGCCCGGTTTGATAAGGCCACCCTTGATGAGCGACGTCGCCGGAATCTGGTGAAAGCCGGGGCCGTATCTGAGCAGGATTTTACGGATGCGCAGACAGAATTACGGGAGGCAACGGCCGCGCTGGGAGAAGCGGAAGCCAGTCTGAAAGCTGCTCGCGCTGGCAGTGTCGAAGCAAAAGGATACCGGCAGGCGAACGAGGCCCTGTTTCTAAACAGTACCGTTGAAACTAACCCCATTGTGGTGGCGGCCAGAACCCGTCTCGATCAGGCCCGTATAAACCTGGCGCGTATGGTTATCCGGGCCCCGGTGGATGGAGTGGTAACACAGCGCTCAGTGGATATCGGGCAGCATGTTCAGGCCGGAAACCGGCTGATGCGGGTTGTGCCCATCGAGGATATTTATGTTGATGCGAATTTCAAGGAAGGTCAGCTCAGCGACGTCAGACCGGGCCAGAAGGTAGAGCTGACTTCAGACCTGTACGGCAGCGGTGTTGTTTATCACGGCGTGGTTCAGGGATTTGACGGCGGCTCCGGTTCCGCGCTTTCACTGATACCGGCGCAGAATGCCACGGGTAACTGGATTAAGGTCGTGCAGCGACTGCCGGTGCGCGTTCGTCTGGAGCGGGAAGAACTGCGTAAAAATCCTCTGCGCATCGGGCTGTCCATGGAAGTTACGGTGGACCTGACATCGAATGCCAAAGATGACCACACGGAGAAATAAGGTATGTCTGGTTCAGCATTT
Source organism: Citrobacter sp. Cpo103 (assembly GCF_030332605.1). Taxonomy (NCBI): domain Bacteria; kingdom Pseudomonadati; phylum Pseudomonadota; class Gammaproteobacteria; order Enterobacterales; family Enterobacteriaceae; genus Citrobacter; species Citrobacter sp. Cpo103. Next base: position 673,653 of record NZ_JAOWHO010000029.1, read on the forward strand.
CCACCTCTGTCCGGATTCAAACTGGTGGTTGCGGCAATCGTGCTCTCGCTCGGGAATTTTATGGTGGTACTCGATACCACCATTGCTAACGTCGCGATGCCCACAATATCCGGTTACCTGGGCGTGTCGACAACAGAAGGAATCTGGATCATCACCGCCTATGCGGTGGCTGAAGCCATCACGGTGCCGCTGACCGGCTGGTTGGCGATGCAGTTCGGTCAGGTGCGCGTATTCCTTTTTTCTGTTGTTGCATTTGTGATTTTTTCTGTCTGCTGCGGTCTTTCCTGGTCACTACCGAGCCTGGCCATTTTCCGTGTGCTACAGGGGCTTGCCGGTGGCCCGCTGATCCCGCTTTCTTCCACGTTACTGCTTGCAGCCTTCCCGAAGAAACAGGCCAACATTGCCGTGGCGCTCTGGGGAATGATGACGGTAGTAGCGCCTATATTCGGTCCGATACTGGGTGGGCTTATCTCGGATAACTGGAGCTGGCAGTGGGTATTTTACATCAATATCGGCTTTGGTCTGATTGTGGGGTTTGGGACCTGGTGGGTGCTGAAGGGGAAAGAAACACATATCAGCCGTTCCCGGCTGGACAGCGTGGGGCTGGGTCTGCTCGTCATCTTTGTGGCAGCCTTTCAGATCATGCTGGATAAAGGGCGTGAACTGGACTGGTTTTCCTCGGATATCATCATTGTCTGCGCCATTGTGGCCGCTATTGCCCTGATCTCGCTGATTATCTGGGAGCTCACCGCTGAGCAACCGGTGCTGGATCTGAGCGTGTTTAAGTCACGTAACTGGGTGGTATCAACCGTCACGCTCTGTCTGATGTTCGGTATTTTCTTCGGGAATATTGTGCTGACCCCCCTCTGGTTACAGCAATGGATGGGGTACACGGCAACCTGGGCCGGGTATGCGACGGGCCCCATTGGGATCCTGGCCGTCCTGAGCTCGCCCATAATTGGTCGTCTGCTGCCGAAGGTCGATCCCCGTCTGCTGGTGAGCTATGGCATGGGGGTGCTGGCGGTCTCCTTTGTGATGCGTGCCCTGCTGACGTCGCAGGCTGACTTTATGTCAGTTGCCGTTCCCATGTTCGTTCTGGGGGCCGGAGTTCCCGCCTGCCTTATCACGCTCACCTCGCTGGGCGTGTCCGAACTGCCGCCGGAGAAAGTGGCAGCCGGTTCCGGGCTGCAGAACTTCCTGCGTGTCATGTGCATGGCGGTAGGCTCTTCCCTGACCCAGACCTACTGGGAACATATGACAAAATTTAACCGGGCGGAGCTGGTGACGGCAATCAATCCTGACGTGCCAGGGATTGTCAGCAACACGCTGGGCGCGACCGGTATTCCGGCAGACACGTCAGCGGCCCTGTTTTCGAGAATGATCGATAGTCAGGCCATCATGCTGGCAACGAACGATTTCTATCAGTCGGCTACCGTTCTGATGCTGGGGTCCATAGGCATTATCTGGCTAATCAAAAAACCGAAAGGGCCGCTTCAGAAGATGTCGGGCCATTAAATAACAGGAATGGCGGTAGCGGGAATGAGAAGGGCAGAGCGTCTCCCCGTGAAAAGGTTTCATTATTTATTGCCGGTCTGCAAGTCCGTGAAATGAGGTTGTCCCATGCGACATCATAAATATAAGACCATTGTGAAGTGCCTGCCGGTAATAACAGGGACGTTATTACTGAGCGGATGTCATGCCGTTTTACTTGATCCCAAAGGGCAAATCGCTATTGAACAACGGGCGCTAATCATTACGGCATTTTGTCTGATGTTAGTGGTCGTTATTCCTGTGGTTCTGATGGCAGTTGTGTTTACCTGGAAATACCGGGCCACGAATACCACGGCGAAATATACGCCTGACTGGTCCCACTCCAATAAAGTGGAGGCGGTGGTCTGGACGGTGCCCGTCCTGATTATTCTGTTTCTGGCCGTGCTGACATGGAAGTCTACCCATGCGCTGGACCCATCCAGGCCACTGACCTCTGCGGTGAAACCCATCGATATCGAAGTCATCTCCCTGGACTGGAAATGGTTGTTTATTTATCCCCAACAGGGTATTGCCACCGTCAATCAGATTGTATTCCCGATAAATACCCCCTTGAATTTGCGTATTACATCCAATTCCGTGATGAACGGCTTTTTTATTCCGGCACTCGGCAGCCAGATTTATGCGATGCCGGGCATGCAGACCCGGCTGCATCTGATCGCCGGTGAAACGGGAACCTTCAACGGAATCTCGTCCAGTTACAGCGGCAGGGGCTTTTCCGGCATGAAATTTAAAGCGACTGCCGTACCGGATAATACCGCGTTTGAACAGTGGATCGCTGATGTGAAGAAATCACCGGATATGCTGCTTGGTCCGGCTGATTTTGAAAAATTGGCTGAGCCTGACGAAAACCACTCGGTTGAATTCTTCTCTGTCGTCGATCCGACGCTGTTCAGATACGTGACTAAAAAATTTAAAGCACACGATCACGATAAGGAGACGGGCATGACTGGGTCAGAGCCGGAACAACACCTCTCACACAGAGCGCGGGGAAATTAATTATGCTTACAGGAAAACTGACGCTGGATGCCATACCTGAGGACCCGATTGTCAGGGTGACGATCGTTGCTATTCTGATACTTGGTGTGGCAATTGTTGCTGCCATCACATATTACGGTAAGTGGAAATATTTATGGTCCGAATGGCTGACCTCCGTTGACCATAAAAAGCTCGGGATCATGTATATCATCGTCGCGTTTGTGATGTTACTGCGCGGCTTTTCCGATGCAATCATGATGCGCAGCCAGCAGGTACTGGCCTCATCTGGAGTGGAAGGGGCAGGGTATCTGCCGCCCTGGCACTATGATCAAATTTTTACGGGTCACGGTGTAATCATGATTTTTTTCGTGGCGATGCCTTTCGTTATCGGCCTGATGAATATTGTTGTGCCTCTGCAGATTGGTGCGCGTGATGTGGCTTTCCCTTTCCTGAACAACCTGAGTTTCTGGTTAACGGTGGTAGGCGTGGTGCTGGTTAATCTTTGCCTGGGAGTGGGGGAGTTTGCGACCACCGGCTGGCTGGCATATCCGCCGCTTTCGGAGTTAGCGTACAGTCCCGGTGTCGGGGTGGATTACTGGATATGGACACTCCAACTGTCGGGGATCGGGACCACACTGACCGGGATTAACTTCTTCGTCACCATACTGAAAATGCGTGCACCGGGTATGACGATGTTTAAGATGCCGGTGTTCGCCTGGGCGTCGTTGTGTACCAACGTACTGATTATCGCCTCTTTCCCTGTGCTGACCGTCACGCTGACATTGCTGACCCTTGACCGCTATCTGGGCTTCCATTTCTTTACCAATGATATGGGCGGCAACATGATGATGTACGTCAACCTGATTTGGGCGTGGGGCCATCCGGAAGTGTATATCCTGGTGTTGCCGGTCTTCGGGATCTACTCGGAAGTGGTGGCAACTTTCTCTAAAAAACGCCTTTTCGGTTATACCTCACTGGTCTGGGCAACGGTCGCCATCACGGTGCTCTCCTTTCTGGTATGGCTGCATCACTTTTTTACCATGGGAGCCGGTGCGAACGTGAATGCCTTCTTCGGGATCATGACGATGATTATTGCCATCCCGACGGGTGTGAAAATCTTCAACTGGTTGTTCACCATGTATCAGGGGCGCATTCAGATGCACTCTTCCATGTTATGGACAATAGGCTTTATCGTCACTTTCTCCATAGGGGGAATGACCGGGGTCCTGCTGGCTGTTCCAGGAGCTGACTTCGTTCTGCACAACAGTCTGTTCCTGATTGCCCACTTCCATAATGTGATTATCGGCGGGGTGGTGTTCGGCAGTATGGCTGGGGTGACCTACTGGTTCCCGAAAGCGACAGGTTTCACCCTGAATGAAAAATGGAACAAGCGGGCTTTCTGGTTCTGGATCATTGGTTTTTATGTGGCCTTTATGCCGCTGTATGTACTGGGGTTCATGGGGATGACCCGCCGTCTGAGTCAGAATATTGACCCCCAGTTCCATTCCCTGCTGGTTGTGGCCGCTGGCGGTGCAGCGCTGATCGCCTGTGGGATCCTGTGCCAGGTCATTATGTTCTGGGTGTCAGTGCGCGATCGTCACGAAAACCGTGACCTGACCGGGGACCCGTGGGGTGGACGGACACTGGAATGGTCTACCTCTTCCCCGCCGCCGTTCTATAACTTTGCTGAGGTGCCCGTTGTCCGTGAACGTGATGCGTTCTGGGAAATGAAGGAAAAAGGCGACGTGTACAAACAGCCAGCCCGCTATGAAGAAATTCATATGCCGAAAAACAGTGGGGCGGGGCTGATTATTGGTCTGCTTTGTATCGGGTTTGGCTTCGGGGCTATCTGGCATATCTGGTGGCTTGCGGGCTTGTCATTCCTCGGGATTATCCTGACGTGGGTGATTAAAAGTTTCGATGAAGATGTGGATTATTATGTGCCAGTGCCCGAGATCCAAAAAATCGAGGATCAGCGTTTTGCAGAAATAAGCAAAGCCGGTGTGACATATGGTAAGTGAAGCCCTGCATTCATCTGATCGCGCCCGTGCAGTGCACGGGCATCAGGAGCCAGGAAACAGTAAGATTTTTGGCTTCTGGATCTACCTGATGAGCGACTGCATTATCTTCGCCACTCTGTTCGCGACTTATGGCGTCATGGTAAACAACATCGCAGGTGGCCCGTCGGGTAAAGATATCTTCGAACCCTCGTTTGTCCTGGTGGAAACCGCACTGCTTCTGCTGAGTTCGATTGCCTATGGTTTTGCCGTTATCAGCATGGACAAAAACAGTGAAGGGGGAGTTCTTGGCTGGCTGACCCTGACATTTCTGTCCGGTCTGGGCTTTATCGGAATGGAAATCTGGGAGTTCAGTCACCTGATTGCTGAGGATTTTGGTCCGCAGCACAGTGGCTTTCTGTCGGCGCTTTTTACCCTGGTGGGGACTCACGGTCTGCATGTGACCTGCGGACTGATCTGGATGCTGGTCCTGATGTATCAGATTGCCCGACGGGACCTGTCTGAGATCAATCGCACCCGTCTTATGTGCCTGAGCCTGTTCTGGCACTTCCTGGATGTTATCTGGATTTGTGTATTCAGTATCGTTTACCTGATGGGGGTCATGTCATGAATCACTCTGTAAATACGGAAGGGGCCGCGCACGGCAGTGTGAAGTCTTATATGACCGGTTTTCTCCTGTCGGTCATGCTGACTGCAATTCCGTTCTGGCTGGTTATGGGTAGGGGCACCACTGAGGGATCCATCCTGGGAGGCGTTCTGGTGTGTGCTGTTGTTCAGGTGTTGGTGCATCTTATCTATTTCCTGCATCTAAATACCGCTTCTGAAACACGATGGAACCTTGTGGTTATTGTCTTTACCGCGGTCATTATCTTTATCGTGATTACCGGGTCGTTATGGATCATGTGGAATCTTAATCACCGGATGGTATGAGAAGGATTGCTGTCTTTCTGTTATTCCAGACTGCCTCATTGTGGGGGGGATATGGATATAAATAAAATACGAAAGAAAAATATAAACCGGCTTGTGGTGTATGAAATTATGCAATGGATTGATGAGCATCTGGAGGAGCCGCTGAAGGTTGAGGATGTTTCCGCAAAAGCTGGTTATTCTAAATGGCATTTTCAACGGATGTTCAAGGAGGTGGCAGGAATAAGTCTAGGGAAATATATAAAGCTTGAAAAACTAAGACGTGCTTGTTTTTTACTGGAGAATACGGATATACCCGTCATAGAGGTGTGCTTTATGCTCGGGTTTACCAGTCAGCAGGTATTTACCCGAGCGATGAGAAATGAAATGCATCATACACCAGGGGCTGTCAGAAGGAATAAACCTGTTCTGAAAAAGAGTTCTGGTATAAAGCGTGATGAGTTATAACCCTCTGATGAATATCATACCCCTCATTGTTTTGTTCTAAAATTACAGGGCGGATTTTAATACCAACTGACAAGGACAAATGGAAGGGGAAATACCATGAAGAAGATACAGAAAAATAACAACAGCATCTGCGTTGTCAGATGCTATTGTTATCGTAATCCTGATTAGTTTTTTGCTGACTCAGGTAGCTTCATGACTGATATTTTTACTATATATATATGGGGGAACATAGTTTTCCCGGCATGTATAAAGATAATCAGACCACCACTGCATCATCGCTTTGCGGGCTTCCAGATGTTCAGCTTTGTGGATATAAGCTATCCGCACGCTGTTGCGTTCCTGATGACTCATTTGGCGTTCAACAGCATCCTTTGACCAGAGTCCGGATTCCATTAAGGCGCTGCATGCCATTGCCCGAAAGCCATGGCCGCAAATGTCCATTTTTGTGTCATAGCCCATCAGTCGCAGTGCCTTGTTGACTGTATTTTCACACATTGGCCTGTAAGGGTTATGGTCACCGGGGAACACCAGTTCCAGATGACCTGAGATTTCCTCTACTTGTTTCAGGATAACGATGGCTTGCCGGGATAATGGAACAATGTGGGGCGTGCGCATTTTGGCTCCGCGTCCGGAATAACGAACACCGGGAAGAGCTTCGCGGGTAGCGGGGATGGTCCAGATACAGTTCCTGAAATCAAACTCGCTCCATCGGGCGAAACGCAGTTCACTGGAACGGATAAACAGGTGAAGGGTCAGAAGGACCGCTTGACGGGTTAACTCTCGTCCCTGCTGATAACCATCAATGCGCCCCAGCAATTCCGGCAGGCGTTCCAGCGGCAGGGCGGGGTAGTGGCGCTTAACGGGGGGCGCTGTCACGCCGTCAAGGTTTGCCGCCGGGTTGCTGTCAATGAATCCCTGATGAACCGCATGACGCATGATGTTACAGAGGTGCTGCCGCGTGCGGGACGCGACTTCCAGCAGACCTTTTTTCTCAATGCTTTTCAGCAGGTCAATGAAATGACGGGGTTTAAGCTCCGTAACGGACAGATGCCCGATGACCGGGAAGATATGCCTGTTCATGCTGGCAAGCAGACGGTCGGCGGTGTTCTGCGACCATTTTTTATTGCTTTTATGCCACGCCAGCGCCACTGTCTTAAAGACCTTTTCCGGTGAGCGGGCGGCTCTTTCGGCTATACGTTGCTGAGCGGGGTTAATGTTCTGCGCCAGCAACTTGCGGATACCGTCTCGTTGTTGCCGGGCGTCGGAAAGGGATACATCGGGATAAGCGCCTAAGCCAAGGCGGGATTCTTTACCGTTAATTCGATACTTAAGATACCAAAGACGTGAGCCGCCTGGATTGACCAGGAGGTATAAACCGTGTGAATCGGAGACTTTGAAGGATTTTTCAGAAGGCTTGATACTGCGGATTTTCGTGTCGTTGAGAGACATATGGGGGTCACTCCATAATCGAACCAAACTGACCCCAAATCTGACCACCAAATTCTTCCGATGCAGAGAGTAAAATCAAAATGCATCGGGAAGATTTTTCACGCTAACTTATTGAACCAACATTAGATAAGGATTCGCAAAGAGGCATGAAAACGAGAATATGGCTCCTCTGACTGGACTCGAACCAGTGACATACGGATTAACAGTCCGCCGTTCTACCGACTGAACTACAGAGGAATCGTGTGAACGAGGCGCATATTACTGACCTCACCATGAGGTGTCAACAGTAAAATTAGCACGTCATTTCAATTGGTTAATTAATCTTCAAATTCAGCGTTAATGCACATTTGGTGAGCGACAATGGCCACCTTAGCGGGTATCGCGTAACCGCTCCATGGGGTTCTGGCGGTAAAACTGAATAAAACGCTGCCATAAGGCCGGAAAGCGTGGTGCAAATAATTCAGGGGCACTGAAGAAATACTCCGATAGAACGGCAAAGCATTCGGCAGGATCGGTCGCTGCGTAGGCATCTATACTGCACGCGGTGTCACCGACCAGATCAATTTCATCCTGAATGTTATTCATTGCGGCATGCAGGTCGTGCTCCCAGCTGGCGATATCGCGCAGGGGGATTGCCGGAACACCGCTGGCACGGTCGCCATTACGCATATCAAGCTTATGTGCCACTTCATGGATGATCAGATTAAAGCCGGAGGCATCAAAAGAATCCTGAATGTCGAGCCAGTTAAGGATTATCGGACCTTGTTGCCAGCTCTGCCCGGACTGTACAACGCGTTGATTATGCACCAGCCCAATATCGTCCTCCCATTCATCGTCCACGACAAACGGGGCAGGGTAGATGAGAACTTCATGAAACCCGTCGAGCCACTCGATCCCTAATTCCAGAACAGGTAAACAGAAAAGCAGCGCAATACGCGCACTTTTCAGTGGGTCAAGTTCAAACCCCTGAAGCGCTACCAGTCTTTTTTGCTGTAAAAAGCGCTCGGCCAGGGCGATAAGCCTGGCTTGTTCTTGCTCGGTGAGATTCACCAGAAGAGGTATAGCCAGGGCGTCGTCCCACGGCCAGTCGTCACTCCGGGTTGTTTCTTGCTCTTTCCAGGGCCACTTAATCATCGTTTTGCTCGCAAACTCGTCACTTGAACGAAATTGACGGAACGGGGTCTGTTAAAATGCCAAATTACCTGGCATCATGGCAACCGCCAAAACGGAGAGATGCCAGAGCGGCTGAATGGACCGGTCTCGAAAACCGGAGTAGGGGCAACTCTACCGGGGGTTCAAATCCCCCTCTCTCCGCCACTATTCAAGCACTTGCACGCCTCGCTTTCAACGACAGTTCTCATGGATGTTTTTTTCTTTGAGTATCCTCACAAGTTTATCGTTGTAATGCCCGTGTGATAAAAAAATACGTTTCGTATAAATAAAAAGCCCGCTTCATATGAAGCGGGCTTGCTTGTTTTTGCGTCAATTAGAACTGATAGATCATACCAACACCCACGACATCATCAGTGGAAATACCGACAGCGTCGTAGAATGCATCATCACCGTCCAGCAGGTTGATTTTGTAATCAACGTAGGTGGAGAAGTTTTTGTTGAAGTAGTAGTTAGCACCAATAGATACGTACTTAACCAGATCTTTGTTGTTGTACTTATTGGTAATGAATCCCATGTCTTCAGTCAGGTCCTTACCTTTAGACTGCAGGTAAGAAATTTCCGGACGCAGACCGAAATCAAACTGGTATTGAGCCGTTATTTCGAAGTTCTGAGTTTTGTTAGCAAAACAGTTATCACATTTGCTACTACTTCCTACTGGGGTCATATTGCGGGTTTCCGCATACATGGTTGCCAGATAGATGTCGTTAGCATCGTATTTCAGACCAACGGTCCAGGCTTCTGCTTTTTCACCATTTGCAGTGGTACCATACTGTTGTTCATTGGTACGGTCAGACGTTGAGAATGCTGCACCAGCAGTGATACCCATGCCGAAGTCGTAAGTGGTGGACATACCGAAACCGTCACCGTTCTGTTTGCGCACATTACGACCGTTGTTGGTTCCTTCCTGACCAAAGACAGAGTTTTCGCTCTCATTTGCACCTTGATACTGCAGTGCAAAATTCAGGCCCTCAACCAAGCCAAAGAAATCAGTGTTGCGGTAAGTTGCTACACCGTTGGTACGGCCTGTCATAAAGTTATCAGTGTAGGTGTATGAATCACCGCCCCATACAGGCAACATATCGGTCCATGCTTCGATGTCATACAGCACGCCATAGTTACGGCCATAGTCGAAGGATCCATAATCACTGAATTTCAGACCCGCAAAACCCAGACGAGTAGCAGTATTCGTACTACCATCTTCAACTTCATTTGCCTGAATGTTGTATTCCCACTGACCAAAACCGATCAGATCAGAATTAATCTGAGTTTCACCTTTAAAACCCAGACGTACATATGTAGCGTCCCCGTCCTCAGTAGTATCTTCGGAGAAGACATGACGTGCATCGACTTTACCGTACAGATCCAGTTTATTGCCGTTCTTATTATAGATTTCAGCCGCATTTGCTGCGCCTGCAGCTAATAAAGCAGGGAGAAGCAGTGCCAATACTTTTCTTTTCATTATGTATTCCCTTTGCATGATAATTAAAATGAATATGTAGCACTATCCGAGTGACTACATTTGGATACTATCTATGAAGTTCATTTAATTTAAAATATAACATGTAACAAATGTATTTAAAATATTTCCAAGTGTTTCTTGGGTGCCTTTTTATAACTTTGAATGTATGTGCATTACATTGTTATTTGCAAAATAAATCATTTTTAATCAATGCATTATGTATGGTGCATTATTTATTTTTGGAGTGCATTTTATTTGTCATGAGAATTTGTTTTTGTTATTCATATAATATATTTGTCGATATTGGGATTTTGGGTTTTATAAATTCATGAGGGTTTTGTTTTCGGTGTGATAATAAAAAATAATTATGTGATGGGGCAGGCAGTGGTTTGCAATGAAAATTGTTGCTAAGGTGATTTTCTTTCTGCAAAGGGAGATAGCATGAAACTGCACGACTGGCAGTCGCGATTTGAAGCCTGGTTAGCTGATAACCATTCCGGACAAGATGCTGCGCATGACATCTTTCACTTTCGACGTGTGTGGATGACGACGCAAAAGCTGAGTACAGCTGCCACCGTGGACTGGCTGGTGGTGCTGACCGCATGCTACTTCCACGATCTCGTCAGCCTGCCGAAGAACCATCCTGAGCGTTATCGTTCGTCGGTACTGGCAGCTCTGGAAACACGTCGCGTTTTGATGCGCGATTTTCCGGATTTTCCACGACAGCGGTTATTGGCAGTGTGTCATGCCATTGAGGCGCACAGTTTTAGCGCCAAAATCGCGCCAGAAACCCTTGAAGCCAAAATCGTGCAGGATGCTGACCGGCTTGAGGCGCTGGGTGCAATTGGTTTAGCGCGCGTATTTGCCGTTTCAGGGGCGTTGGGGGTTTCGCTGTTTGATGCGGAAGATCCGTTTGCCCGCAAGCGTAGTCTTGACGATAAACAGTATGCGCTCGATCACTTCCAGACCAAATTATTGACGTTGCCGTTGACGATGCAAACCGAACGAGGGCGGCATTTGGCACAACATAATACGGATTTTTTACTGACGTATATGGCGAAGCTGAGTGCGGAGTTAAAAGGAGAATACGAAATGCTGGATCTTGACGCGATTCAACCCTTTAAAGCGCGCTAGTCGCCAGTTCGGCTGAAACGTCAATCGCGCTAATTTATGTTAATCTGTCGGTTATCCATTTCTGCCGGTTAAATGTATGCAGGATAATTTTTCAGTAGCAGGCTCCATGAACCCGATGACAGATGAAAACGAGACCGACGTGCAGGTGATGTTGGCCAAGTTGCTTGAAATATATGACGTGAAAACGCTGGTTGCTCATCTGAATGGCGTTGGCGAGAACCGCTGGAGCCCGGCCATCTTTAAGCGAGTGGTTGCTAATGAAACATGGCATCGCCTCAGCGACCGCGAGCTCATTCATCTGAATACTTTGTTGCCGAAACCACCTGCGCATCATCCGCACTATGCCTTTCGCTTTATCGATCTTTTTGCTGGCATTGGCGGTATTCGTCGCGGCTTTGAAGCGATTGGCGGGCAGTGCGTGTTTACCAGTGAGTGGAACAAGCATGCTGTGCGCACCTATAAAGCGAACAACTACTGCGATCCGCTCCAACACCGCTTTAATGAAGATATTCGTGATATCACACTCAGCCATCATGACGGGGTGAGTGACCAGCAGGCGGCAGAACATATTCGCCAGCATGTTCCTGAACACGACGTGCTGTTGGCCGGATTCCCTTGCCAGCCATTTTCTCTGGCTGGTGTATCAAAGAAAAACGCGTTAGGGCGGGCCCATGGTTTCGCCTGTGATACGCAAGGCACGCTATTTTTTGACGTGGTGCGCATTATCGATGCGCGTCGGCCAGCCATATTTGTGCTCGAAAACGTCAAAAACCTGAAGAGTCACGATCAGGGCAAAACGTTTCGCATCATTATGCAAACGCTGGACGAGCTGGGTTATGACGTGGCGGATGCGGCGGATAACGGTCCGGACGATCCGAAAATTATCGATGGGCAACATTTTTTGCCTCAGCATCGCGAACGTATCGTGCTTGTCGGCTTCCGACGCGATCTAAATCTGAAATCAGACTTCACGCTGCGGGATATCGTCACGCGTTATCCGCCGCGGCGTACCACGCTGGCGGAACTGCTTGAGCCGACCGTCGATGCGAAATATGTGCTGACGTCGGTGCTGTGGAAATACCTCTATCGCTATGCGAAAAAGCATCAGGCGCGGGGCAATGGATTTGGCTATGGCATGGTGTATCCCGGTAACCCTGATAGCGTAACGCGCACATTATCTGCGCGTTATTATAAGGATGGGGCGGAGATCCTGATTGACCGTGGCTGGGATATGGCGCTGGGTGAAAAAGATTTTGACGATCCGCAGAATCAGCGACACCGCCCACGCAGACTTACGCCCAGAGAGTGCGCGCGTCTGATGGGGTTTGAATCTCCGCAGGGCTATCAGTTCAGGATCCCCGTGTCGGATACCCAGGCTTATCGCCAGTTTGGTAATTCGGTGGTCGTTCCGGCATTTGCGGCGGTGGCCAGGCTGCTGGAGCCGAAAATCAGGCAGGCAGTTGCTATTCGCGAGAAAGAGAATCAGCGTGGCAGACGTTCACGATAAAGCAACACGCAGTAAAAATATGCGGGCGATAGCTACCCGCGATACCGCAATTGAAAAACGCCTTGCCAGCGTGCTGACAGAGCAGGGGGTAACTTTTCGCGTGCAGGATGGGACGTTACCCGGTCGCCCCGATTTTGTGGTGGATGATTATCATTGTGTGATTTTTACTCACGGCTGTTTCTGGCACCACCACGATTGCTATTTGTTTAAAGTCCCCGCGACACGAACGGAATTCTGGCTGGAAAAAATAGGCAAAAATGTCCAGCGCGATGCGCGGGATTGTGAAAAGTTGCAGGTTCTGGGCTGGCGCGTACTGATTGTCTGGGAGTGTGCCCTGCGTGGTCGCGAAAAGCTGGACGATGAAGCGTTATCTGAACGTGTCATCGAGTGGATCTGCGGCGGTGGTGACACCGCGCAGATCGACACTCTCGGTATTCATTTACTGTAACGTTTTTTCCGACGGGGTAGCAACGGCATCCGCTTTAACAGGGAACAGGTATTTCCCCAACGTCACCAGCACCACAGCAAACACGATCACGCCGAGTGCCAGCCATTCGATAGGAGCCAGTCTTTCTCCCCCCAGACCGGTACCTAACAGCACGGCAACAACCGGATTGACGTAGGCATAGCTGGTGGCTAGCGCCGGGCTGACATTGCGGATCAGGAACATATACGCATTAATGGCAATAATGGAACCAAATAGGGCCAGGTAAGCCACCGCCATAAAGCCTGAAAATGTTGGCATGGTGGTCAGTTTTTCCCCGGAGAGTAGCGATGCACACATCAGCACTATACCGGCGGCTAACATTTCAATGGCTCCGGCCATCATGCCAACGGGTAGGGTAATGCGTGAACCGTACACCGAGCCAAACGCCCAGCTTATCGAACCGATCAGGATTAAAATAGCGCCCCACGGATTGCCACTTAAATTGCCTCCGCTGTTTAGCATGATGATCCCTGCTAGCCCAATCGCTATCCCCAACCATTCCAGCTTGCGCGTTTTGATGCCAAAAAAGTGGCTAAAACACAGCGTAAATAGCGGGACGGTTGCGACCACCACGGCGGCAATACCAGAAGGGACATTTTGATGTTCTGCGACGGTGACCAGCCCATTACCCACTGCCAGCAGCAGGATACCAATTAACGCGGCGTTCAGGATTAGGCGTAAGGGGGGCAGCTTATGCCCGCGAATAAGTAAGAAACTTGTTAATAAAATTCCCGCGGAGAGAAAACGTACGGCTGCCATCATTAACGGCGGCCAGCTTTCAACGCCAATGCGAATAACGAAGTACGTGGAACCCCAAATGATGTACAGCGCGAATAGCGCACTGAAAAGCGGTAACAATTGCCTGAAACGCATAATCCCTCACGGTGAAAATAAAAAGGTGCAACATAGTAAACGTCAAAACTATCTTACTGGCGAGACTTATAATTACGTGTTGATGTTAAAAACTTGTTGACCAGAAAGGTCAGTTTCAGCATGGCGTGTTTTACTTCATACTTATGACTGCAAAAAAATAATATTGAGGGTGAAAATTTTGGCAGGAAGTAGCTTACTGACCTTACTCGATGATATCGCCACGCTGCTCGATGATATCTCAGTGATGGGAAAACTGGCCGCGAAAAAAACCGCGGGCGTGCTGGGGGATGATCTGTCGCTTAATGCGCAGCAGGTGTCGGGTGTGCGGGCGAACCGCGAACTCCCGGTAGTCTGGAGCGTGGCGAAAGGATCGTTTGTTAACAAAGTTATTCTAGTGCCGTTGGCGCTATTGATAAGCGCATTTATTCCCTGGGCGATCACCCCCTTATTAATGGTAGGCGGGGCATTTCTCTGTTTTGAAGGGGTGGAAAAGGTTCTGCATACCCTGGAGGCGCGTAAGCACAAAGAAAGCCCGGAAGAGCGTCAGCAGCGTCTGACTGCTCTGGCCGCACAGGATCCACTCACCTTTGAGAAGGATAAAATCAAAGGGGCAATACGTACCGACTTCATTTTGTCTGCCGAGATTGTCGCAATTACGCTGGGTATTGTCGCGGACGCACCCTTGCTGAATCAGGTGTTGGTACTATCTGGTATCGCGTTAGTGGTGACCGTGGGCGTGTATGGCCTGGTTGGGATTATCGTTAAGCTTGACGACATTGGGTACTGGTTGGCAGAAAAGCGTAGCCTGCTTGCCCAGTCGCTGGGCAAAGGGTTGCTGGTGGTTGCCCCCTGGCTTATGAAAACACTTTCTGTGGTCGGCACGCTGGCGATGTTTTTAGTGGGAGGCGGCATTGTGGTACACGGAATATCGCCGCTGCATCATGCGATTGAACATTTTGCTCAGCAGCAAAGTACATTGATTTCGCTAATGCTTCCGACCCTGCTTAACCTGGTGCTCGGCTTTATCATCGGTGGGATTGTCGTTCTGCTGGTAAAAGCTGTCGCCAGAGTGCGCGGAGTTTCGCACTAATTGTTACAGGACTGATTACGCAAAACGCCTCTTTGTCATCTAAGGTGTAAAGGTTTCTCTTGATACAGGAGGCGGGTATGGTCTTTTCTGTCAGTGAGGAAGTCACCTCCAAAGAGGGTGGCCCACGTATGATCGTTACCGGGTATGCCAGCGGAATGGTGGAGTGTCGCTGGTACGACGGCTTTGGCGTTAAACGGGAAGCATTCCGTGAAGATGAACTGGTGGTGCCTGGCGAGCGAAGACAGCTCTCCCAGGATGCCTGAACATTTGGCTCGACCGTAACCTGGTGATCTCTCACCCATTAGTTATATTTATCATTCCGGTGAGAATTATTTACTTGTCAGGCAAAAAAATTGCAGATAAGGTTTGGTTCACATCAGATTTTCTGGTGTAACGAATTTACAAGTGCTTCTTGCATAAGCAAGCTTGATCCCGACCCGATAAGGGTCGGGATTTTTTTCGCCCTCAGTCAGCGATTGATCTCCGACACGCTAAAGTCATGGATATCAAGCTCGAACGCATCGGCCAGTTCATGCCATGTATGGTAATCACGCCCGTCAACGCTGACGCGCTCCGGGTCATCCTGGCTACGATGAATTTCACTCTCGCAGATTTCGTTGATTGCCTTTAGCAGCGCGTCGACATCGACGCTGACTTCACGTTTGGCCGTATCGCTGTACTCTTTCGCGGTTTTCATCCTCATACCTCTCAACCGTTAAGGATACCGGGGGAGCGTACCCAAACATCAGATACGCACAACTTAAGTATAGACCGTCGATAAAACCCGCAATCGCGCGTGCACAGCGCTGCCAGAAAAAGGAATTTGTTCTACACTGGCACAAAGCCACAGGAGGAAAACTATGAAGGTGAATGATCGGGTCACAGTCAAAACGGACGGCGGTCCTCGTCGACCGGGCGTGGTACTGGCAATCGAAGAGTTTAGTGAAGGCACCATGTACCTGGTTTCGCTGGAAGACTACCCGCTCGGTATCTGGTTCTTTAATGAATCAGGTCATCAGGATGGTATCTTTGTGGAAAAAGTGGAGTGACATGAGTTCTGCTGTTTGATTCTGACTGGTGGAGTCACCACCAGTCAGAACGTCTTAGCGCATATTCACAAAGATACCATTGGTGACGTTATCCGTAAGCCTCACAACGTGATAGATAACTTGCTTATTATGCGTTTTAATCTTTCGTTTTATATTCCCCTTATGGGATGACACCGTCTTGGCTTTGATATTCATTTGATCTGATATCTGTATTGTTCCCTGACCCTCCATCCACATACGCAGCATGCTGGATTCGGTTCGACTTAATGATAATGTCGGCAGATTCACATCAATAGCAATATCTACTTCCTTTTTCAGAATATCGCCAAGTAGTTTATCCAGTGAGTCAGGTTTAATCGATTTAGAGCTAATCAATAAATTTTTTCTAACGAGTAGATATTCATCAAAATGCACGTTGGCAATTGCCATAAACACAATAAATAACGTGCTGGGATGCTGATTAATGATTCGCTTTATTTGCTGGCTATTAGCAGGATCGTGGATAAAGCAGTCCTCATTAATAAACACCACAGCGGGTTGTTGAGAGACACAGGCGAGACTGAGTTCATCAACGTTGGAAATGTTGTTGATTTCCCTTTTTTTCACTCCCCGACTTACCAGATATCCGGTTAACCCTAGTCGGGTGTAACTGCATAAATCCATAATAATCGTTGACATGGCATACCCTCACTCAATGCGTAACGATAATTCCCCTTACCTGATTATTTCATCACAACTAAACGGAATAATAACGACCCAAGATGACGCTTTCGCTGTTTTTCAGGCGAATTTACTATCCCGTAAAGTTGCGTATAATTTGCCAGGAAACATCTTAAAGTAAAGTGAATGTTGCGTTATGTGAGTGAGGCAAAAACAAATAAGCCGCGACAGAGATATCCTGGTGGATGTTGTCACTTTTTAAATTTAGGACAATCCTTAGTAAAACAGGATAAAAAATAAGGGTTATTATTTTCCAGGCATTTCGCTGACGATATCGGCCAGTAAATTAAAAATTTCACTGAATAATCGTTCGCAGAATGGCGCAATTAATGGCATTAGCGCCGCCATTAGTGAAATACCTACGGTCAGAGTGAGAGGAAAGCCGATGACGAAAACCGACAGCTGTGGTGCCATGCGATTTAACAAACCAAGTGCAAGGTTCAGCGTGAGCAGCAGCGTCATTACCGGCAGGGCCAGCATTAGTCCGTTGAGGAAAATCAGGCTGCCCGCCCGTGCCAGCGCGAGAAACGCATTGCTGTTCACCGGATTGCCGCCGATGGGCAGAGTATGAAAAGTATCTACCAGCAGCGAAATCAGCCATAAATGGCCGTTAAAGGTCAGGAACAGCAGCATGGCGAGCATGTCGATCAGTCGTGCCAGAACCGGCATATTCAGACGGCTACCGGGATCGAAGAACGTCGCGAAGGAAAGGCCCATTTGCAGGCCAATTAATTCCCCGGCGGTACGTACTGCGGCAAACGCAAACTGCATGGTGAAGCCTAAAGCGATACCGATCAGGATTTGTTGCATTGCCTGCCAAAGCGCGCCAACAGAAAAGATGGGGACGTCAACGGCGGGAATCGACGGGGCAATAACGACGGTAATCATCAATCCCAGCCCCAGCTTTACCCGTTTAGGGATGGCTCGTTCACTGAGGATGGGGGCCGTTGAGATGAGCGCCAGTATGCGCAGCAAAGGCCAAAAGTATAAATTCAGCCAGTGGAGCCACTCAACGCTGGACACCTGCAACATAACGTTGTCTACCCGATGATATAGGGGATGTTGCTGAACAGCGTACGCACGTAGTCGAGCAGCAGGTTAAGCATCCACGGGCCAGCAACAATGATGGCAATAAAAACCGCGACAATTTTGGGGATAAAGGACAGCGTCATTTCGTTAATCTGGGTCGCCGCCTGCAGAATACTGATGATAAGACCTGTGACCAGAGCGACCAACAGCAAAGGCGCGGCAAGGGCCAGGGCGACTTTCATCGCCTCTGTGCCCATCATCATGACCGATTCAGGAGTCATTTCGCGCCTCTAACTGTAAAAGCTTTGTGCCAGCGAGCCGACAAGCAGCTGCCAACCGTCTACCAACACAAACAGCATTAGCTTGAACGGCAACGCGATTGTGGCGGGCGGTACCATCATCATCCCGAGCGCCATCAGCACGCTGGCAATCACCAGGTCGATAATCAGAAACGGAATAAAAATGGTAAAGCCTATCTGGAATGCTGTTTTCAACTCACTGGTGACATAAGCAGGCAGCAAAATTCGCATCGGCACGGCTTCTGGTCCCTGTAACGGACCGCTGTTTGCTAAGCGCGCGAAGAGTGCCAGATCGGCTTCACGGGTCTGGCGCAACATAAACTCACGCAGCGGCTGGGCACCTTTCTCCATGGCTTCCTGCATGGAGATCTTTTCTTCGCTGAACGGTTGGTATGCGTCAACGTAGATTTTATCGATCACCGGCGACATGATGAAAAAGGTCAAAAAGAGCGCCAGGCCCAGGAGCACCTGGTTAGGCGGTGCAGAGGGGGTACCCAGCGCATTTCGCAGTAGACCGAAAACGATGATGATGCGGGTGAAGCTGGTCATCATCAGTAAAATTGCAGGCAGGAACGTCAGCGAGGTGATGAACACCAGCGTCTGCACGGGCAACGTCCAGTTTTGTCCGCCGCCCGGCAACGGCTGACTGACCAGACCCGGGAGTTGGGCGAGGGCAACGGGGCTGAAAAGCCACAAGCCTGCCAGCGTAAGGGATAACAAACGGCGCATCAGGATCTCCCAGGACGCTTCAGCAAACTCTTCATCATGGCCTGGAAATCCGCAGGGGAGGCCGTTTTTTCTTCTGCATCGGCAGGTGCCGGGGGCAGGGTGTGCAGGACGTTAATCTGCGAGGCTGTGACGCCAAGTACCAGACGGGCATCTTCGACCTCGACAATCACCACGCGCTCACGTGGACCCAGTGAGGTGCTGGCCGTAACTTTCAACCCGCGCGTACCGGCACTTTTGGGGGCAAACCCCAGACGTTTAATGACCCAGGCCGCCGCCAGGATCAAGACGATGATCCCGAGCAGCGCGCCGCTTACCTGCACCAGCGGTGAGCCGGGAACGGCGGCGGGTTGAGAAACAGTAGCCTGGGTATTCATGATTAACGGCTCAGACGGCGCATACGTTCAGACGGGGTGATAATGTCAGTGATACGCACACCGTATTTATCTGCAACTACGACGACTTCGCCCTGCGCAATCAGATAACCGTTGATCAGAATATCCAGCGGTTCGCCTGCCAGACCATCCAGTGCGACAACCGAACCCTGCGTCAGACGCAGCAGCTCTTTGATGGTCATGCGGGTACGGCCCAGCTCGACGGTCAGCTTGACCGGAATGTCCATGATCAGGTCGATGTCCTGCAAAGCACCGCTGACGTCGCCGCCACCTAACTGCTGGAATACCGCATCGGCCGCACTTTTGGTGGGCGTGGTTTTTTGCTCGTTTAACGCGTCAGCCCACAGATCGTCCAATGCGCCAGTGTTCTCATCGGACGGATTATTCATATCACTCATTTGGGCTGTTCCTCATTCAGCGAATTCAAAATCGGGTTTATCAGATGTTCTACGCGTAACGCATACTGACCGTTTACGGTGCCATACTGGCTGGTCAGCACAGGCACGCCGTCCACATGAGCAATAATGCGGTCGGGTTTTTCAATCGGCAGTACATCGCCGGGTTTCAGTTTTAAAATCTGGGATAGCCGCAGCGGAATGTCGGCAAAGTTTGCCACCAGCTCCAGCTCAGAATGCTGAACCTGACGCACCAGATTATTGCGCCAGTTCTGATCTTCATTACGTGAGTTTTCCAGCGGCGGATTCACCAGCAGCTCACGCAGTGGTTCAATCATGCTGAATGGCAGACAGATGTTAAATTCACCGGTCAGGTTGCCAATTTCAACGTGGAACGGGGTATTCACCACGATGTCGTTCGGAGAGGTGGTGATATTGGTAAATTTCACCTGCATCTCGGAACGAACGTATTCCACTTCCAGTGGGTTGATGGCCTTCCACGCGTCGCTATAGCTTTCCAGCGCCAGCTTCAGCATGCGGTTGATAACGCGCTGTTCCGTGTGTGTAAATTCGCGACCTTCGACTTTCGTCGGGAAACGACCGTCACCGCCAAACAGGTTGTCTACGGCGATAAATACCAGACTCGGTGAGAACACCACCAGACCCGTACCGCGCAGCGGCTTCAGGTGGATTAAGTTCAGGTTGGTCGGAACCGGTAAGTTGCGCGCAAATTCATGGTATGGCTGGATACGGATCGCACCCACGGTAATATCCGGGCTACGGCGCAACAGGTTAAATAACCCCATACGGAACTGGCGCGCAAAGCGTTCGTTAATGATCTCCAGCGCCTGTAAACGCTCACGTACCACGCGACGCTGAGTGTTGGGATCATAAGGACGAATATCGCTTTCTTTTGCGATACCTGAAATGGGTTCGTCTTTGGTTTCGCTATCGCCGTTGAGCAATGCGTCGATTTCAGCCTGAGAAAGAATACTGTCGCCCATGTCTTTACCGCAGAATAAAAGCTGTATAAAGAACGTCGGTGACAACCTGTTTCGGCTGTCCAACAACGAGCGGAGTCGCCAGCGTCTCTTTGATGGCGGTAATCAGCTGTTGCTTACCTTCCTCGGTGGCGAGTGTGGCTGCATTCTGACGAGAGAACAGCAGCAGCAAGCGGCTGCGCACTTCCGGCAGATATTCATTAAGACGTGAACGTGTCGCCTCATCTTTCATGCGCAACGTGATACCGATATACAGCACACGGTCTGCATCACCCAGATTGACGGTAAAGGTATCCAGCGCAAAGAACACCGGGGCTGGCGGTGGAGGCGGTTCCGCTTTGACGCTGGCGGACGGCTGCTGCTGCATGCGCCAGTAGCTATAACCCGCAGTTGCGCAGGCGGCGAGGGTAATTAATACCAGCAGAGGGATCCAAATAGCGCGTTTACTTTTTTTGTTAATCGCGGAGTCAGTCATCAGATACGGGCTTCCTGTTTCGGTACAGCTTATGGGCTGATTATCCCGTGTCCTGTCCACGACAAAGCGTGGAAAAGACGCGGATAATCATGCTACCTCTGGCGTTAGGCGAAGATGTCTACTGCGCCATCGCCGCGGGCAGCGGCTTGCAGTGAGGCTGGGGTTGCCAGTATTGCGTCATCTTCAGCAGCAAAAATGTCTTGTCCCTGAGCGCGACCCGCCTGCTGTTGCTGCCCGGAAGACTGCTGTTGTCCGGCGAAGCTTTCACTGCTGATGTTGCTTTGCCCCAGTTGGATCCCGCTTTCAGCCAACTGCGTACGCAGCATCGGTAATGCGGCTTCCAGTGCGGCGCGCACGTGACTGTGCGGTGAAACCATTTGCAACTGTGCGAGGTTGTCGTCCATCTTGAGGGAAATATGTACCTGACCCAGGTCCTGCGGATGCAGACGCAGCTCTGCGCTTTGCTGGCCCTGGCGCGTGAACAATGTGACGTGCTGGCTCAGCGATTGCTGCCATTCATGGCTACCTAACGGAGCGCTTAACACCGGCGCGGCCGTCGGTAACGGTTGTGCGTGTGTTTGCGGACCACTTAGCGGGGCCGCAGTCATGCCAATGCTGGTTGGTGACGGGGTGCTGTCGATTTCAGCTCTGGCGTTCGCCGCCGCTGTCAGCGGGGTTAGTGCTGGATTGTTTACTTGATTTGCACCACCGCCAGCAACCGTGACATCCGCTTTGCCTTTTTTGGCATCACCCGCCAGCAATTCGCCAGCGTTATCGGCGATAGCACCGTGTGCAGCGCCACGTGACAACGCCGAAAGCGTGGCATCAACTGGGGCTGGTGCGCTGTCGACGGCAGGCGTAGCCAGCGGTTGTCCTGGCAGCATGGCGAACAACGCGCTCAGATTGGCGAGATCGTCATCACTCAGCGTGGTGTTTTTTTCGTCCTGCTGAGCAACTTTGCCCAGTGTCGTCAGGGCATTAGCTTTTAGTGAAGGCGTGAGGGCAGACAACAGTTGCTGAGCGTCCGTCATGTCGGCAAGAGAAGCCTCGGTTTGTAGCTCCTGTTGCGCCAACAGATCGGTTAATTTGACCGACTGCGCGGCATCGCCATTTTTTTGCAGTAACCCTTTTTGCAGCTTACTGCTGGCCACCTGTAAGTCGGCAAGCGACAGAGGTGCGTCTTTACCTTGCGCGTCGCCCGCGCCTAATGCGCCAGCCAGCAGCGCTAAAAAATCCTCGGGTGAATCTACCGCTTTGCCTGACTGAAGACCTGCGGCTACGTCGGTGTCGGTGGTAATCAGTTGGGGTAAAGTAATCATTCGGGTTTCCTCATAGCTGCGCGCTGAGCAAATTCATCCATTTTTTTCTGATCCAGACGGTTTTCGGCTAGTAACGCCGCCGAGGTTTGTCTGTCCTGCAACGTCTGCCACGCCTGTAATCGTTGTTTTTTGTCGCGCCAACTGTTCAAAGCCATGTCCACTTTTTGCGTCCACTGATTGAGCTGTTGGCGGTGTTGCTCAATCGCTTTTTCCAGCGTCTGAATAAATTGCTGGTAGTTAATCCAGCGATTGCTGGTAATACCCTGGCCCATATCGGTATTCAGATTGTTGCGATACTCATGCTGATAATCGATCAGCATTTTTAACTGTTCTTCTGCCTGCTGACAGCCACGACGCATCTCTCCTAATAAGACAGCGGCGTCATCTACCTCTTTTTCAGCCAGGTCTTTCAGTGTTGCTAACGCACCATGTTGTGCCATGACCTATGCTCTCCTGCTTAATCACACACCAGGGAAAATCAGTTCTAAAGCTTGTAGAGAATCTTCCCAGTCAGCCCGTTCAAAAATGCCTTGCTGTAAGAACGCTTCCAGCTGTGGCCATAAGGCGATGGCTTTATCCAGCATTGGATCGCTGCCTTTGGCATACGCCCCCACGCTAACCAGATCGCGGTTACGCTGGAAGCTGGACAGCAGCTGTTTAAAGTTACGTACCCGTGCATAGTGTTTTTCACTAATGAGCGCGGTCATGGCGCGGCTGATTGAAGCTTCAATATCGATGGCCGGATAGTGACCCGCTTCGGCTAAATGACGAGACAGCACGATGTGCCCGTCCAGTATCGCGCGCGCGGAATCGGCAATCGGGTCCTGCTGGTCGTCACCCTCGGTCAGTACTGTATAAAACGCGGTAACTGAACCGCCGCCGTGGATACCGTTCCCGGCCCGTTCAACCAGCGCCGGTAATTTGGCGAATACTGACGGCGGATAACCTTTGGTTGCCGGCGGCTCGCCGATTGCCAGGGCTATCTCACGTTGCGCCATCGCATAGCGGGTGAGGGAATCCATAATCAGCAATACGTGCTGTCCACGATCGCGGAAATCTTCGGCGATGCGCGTGGCGTAGGCCGCGCCTTGCATACGTAACAGCGGCGAGACATCCGCCGGAGCGGCAATCACTACCGAGCGTGCGCGACCGTCAGCGCCGAGAATATTTTCAATAAAATCTTTAACTTCGCGGCCACGCTCGCCAATCAGGCCCACGACGATGACGTCGGCCTGGGTATAGCGCGCCATCATGCCGAGCAGGACACTTTTACCGACGCCGGAACCTGCGAAAAGCCCCATACGCTGGCCGCGACCAACGGTTAATAACGCGTTGATGGGGCGTACACCGGTATCCAGGACGTGTTCAATTGCGGTACGTTGCAGCGGGTTAAACGGTGGCGTAATCAGCGCGCCGGTTTCGGTGGTATCCGGGGCGGGCAGTCCGTCGAGCGGTTTGCCGCTGCCGTCCAGCACACGCCCCAGCAGAGCAGGGCCAAGCGGTAATTGCTTCCCGCTTTGCAGACCTTCTCCGGCAATGTTCTTCGCGTAGACGCGCGCGCCGGGCAGAACGCCTTCGACCTCTTCGAGCGGCATCAGAAACAGACGTTGACCGTTAAAGCCTACGACTTCGCTTTCAACTTCCTGGGTTTCGTTGCCATCCTGGCGTTCAATGACGCAGGTGGCACCCAACGGCAGCTGTAACCCCGTGGCTTCCAGCACCAGCCCGGTGGCGCGGGTCAGGCGACCGTAACGACGCACCGCAGGCAGCAGCGACATTTTCTCTTCAAAGTTGTCCAGCGTATTGAGCCAGCGAGTCAGGCGAGTGGTCATTACACGACTCCCGGCGCTGCCAGACGGCAGAGTTCTTGCCAGCGAGTGGCGACGCTGGCATCCAGATCGCCTTCGTCTGCTGAGACTTTACAACCGCCGTGATGCAGCGTGGGATCGCCGCGCAGCCGCCAGCCGTGCAGGCTGAGCGTGGCACCGAGCATCTCCTCAACACGCTGGAGATCGTCCGGATGGACGCGCAGCTGCGGTTTACCGCTAAACAGCGGTTCCTGTTGCAATAACTGTTGAATCTGTTTAATCAGCGCAGCGTTATCCACGATAGGCGTCTGACCAATCACCTGACGCGCAGCTTCCAGCGCCATTTGCATCAGGCGCGAGGCAATGACGCTGTCCAGTGCGTCCAGCGTATTCTGAAACTCGCTCACCAACTGCTGCATGCGGGCATGGATCGGCGCATGCTGCACGCGCGCCTGGTTCTGGCCTTGCTCCAGCCCCTGGCTCAGACCTTCCTGATAGCCTTGTTCATGACCCTTTTGTCGACCTTCCGCCAGCCCCGCGTTATACCCTTGCTCATGGGCCTGCATTTGCAGCTGTGCGAGCTGTTGTTCAAGCTGTTGCTCTGCTGAAAGCTCGGGTTCTTCCGTCTCTTCGGACAGCGGCGTTTCGCTGTGGTCAGCCAGCACGAACTCTGCCATTGGTGGGGCGAGATCGTCCGGAGTCCAGACTTTCCACGGCAGTTCGTTAGACATAGGTATCCTCGCCGCTGCCGATCACCATCTCGCCGGTTTCCGCCAGACGACGCACAATAAGCAGAATCGCTTTCTGTTCGTTTTCCACCTGCGACAAGCGCACCGGACCGCGGTTGGCAAGGTCGTCGCGCAGAATATCGGCAGCACGTTGCGACATGTTGCGCAGGAACTTCTCGCGTAGTGGCTGTTCGGCACCTTTCAGCGCAATCAGCAGCGATTCGGAATCCACTTCCTGCAGCAGACGCTGGATACTGCGATCGTCGACTTCCACCAGGTTTTCGAACAGGAACATCTCGTCGATAATTTTCTGCGCCAGTTCGCCGTCGAATTCGCGTACGGCGGTAATAACCGCTTCTTCCTGCTGGGTTTTCATCAGGTTGATAATTTCTGCCGCCGTTCTCACGCCGCCCATTTTGCTGCGCTTGAGGTTCTGGCCATCGAGCAGACCGTTCAGTACCTCGGTCAGTTCTGCCAGCGCGGCAGGCTGCACGCCGCCGAAGGTGGCGATACGCAGCATCACGTCGTGACGTAAACGCTCGTCGAACAGCGCCAGAATATCGGCGGCCTGGCCCCGTTTGAGGTGTACCAGAATGGTGGCGATAATCTGCGGATGCTCGTCGCGGATAAGGTCGGCGGCGCTTTGCGGCTCCATAAAGTTGAGCGTTTCAATGCCGCTGGTGGTATCGCGGGTTTCCAGAATATCTTCCAGCAGGCTGGAGGCGCGTTCCTCGCCCAGCGCTTTCACCAGCACGGAGCGCAGGTATTCGTTGGCGTTGATATTCAGCGCGGCAAACTGTTCTGCTTCTTGCTCAAACTCGGCCAGCACTTCCGTCAACTGTTTGTTGGAGATCTGGCGTACGTTCGCCATCGCTGTACTCAGCGCCTGAACCTCGCGCGTGGAAAGGTGTTTAAACACCTCTGCCGCGCGATCTTCGCCAATGGTCATCAGCAGGATGACGCTTTTATCGGTACCGGTAAGGGCATTACTCATGATCGTTACTCATCCACTGGCGAATGACCAGCGCCACGACGCGCGGATCGTTATCTGACATTTCACGAATACGCTGGCTCATCACTTCTGCACCCAGACGCTGATTCGTACGACGCTGCTGGGTCTGTTCGTCTTTGCTGAGGCGAACTTCTACCGCTTCTTCGGTTTCCTGACGGATACGCGTTTGTTCTTGTACCGCTTTTGCTTCTTCGCTGCGGCGAACCAACTGCGGGCGAACAGCTTTGCGCCACAGGATCCAGGCAACTAGCAGAACCAGCAACCAACGGCCTGCGGTCATCAACTGATCAATAAAGAACGGCTGTTTCCAGAACGGCAGCTCGCCAATGGAATCGTCGGTCGCCGTGAACGGAGAGTTCACCACGTTCAGGGTATCGCCACGTTTGTCGGAGAAGCCCATCGCTTCGCGGGTCAGGTCCTCAATTTGTTTCATCTGATCGGCGGTTAACGGCAGCGGTTTGCCGTCCGGCAACGTTTTATAGTTGACCACCACTGCAACCGAGAGACGCTGCACATCGCCGACGTTCATTTTGGTGTGGCGAATGGTACGGTCGACTTCATAGTTGCTGGTTTCATTGCGCTGCGTACTGCGTGGACCGGCATTATTGTTGTTATTTGCCGTCTGCGTGGTTTGCGCATTTTGCTGATTAGCCGGAGGGTTGGCGATTGGCGCGGTATTAGCCGGTGCTGGTTGATTAGACAATGCGCCCGGTACGCCGCCTGGCGCTCCGCTTCCGATCTGCTCGCTGACGTTTAACTGGCGTGAACGTAGGACGGCCTGGGAATCATCACCGTTTGGACGGTACTGTTCTTCGGTTTGCTCTTTATTAGCAAAATCCAGCTGCGCGGTGACCTGCGCATGTACGTTACCGTTGCCGACAATCGGCGACAGGATCGATTCGATACGACGTTGAACGCGGCCTTCGACATCGCTGGCGTATTTCAACTGAGCATCGTTAAGATCGCGGCTGCTGGTGTTCGACTGAGTTAACAGATGACCTGCCTGGTCGACCAGCGTAACGTTGCCCGGCGGTAACCCTGCGACAGCGCTGGAAACCAGATGTGTAACTGCACTGATCTGACCTTCATCCAGTGCGCGACCCGGTTCAAGATTCACGGTCACGGAGGCCGAAGGCGCTTTTTGCTCACGCACAAACAGCGACGGTTTCGGCATTGCCAGATGCACGCGGGCGCGTTTTACCGGTCCAAGCGTTTCAATGGTACGGGCTAATTCACCTTCCAGCGCACGCTGGTAGTTGACCTGCTCGCTAAACTGGCTGATACCAAACTTTTCCTGATCCAGCAGTTCAAAACCAACGGCGCCGCCTTTCGGCAGACCTTGCTGCGCCAGACGTAAACGCAGTTCGTGGACTTTATCGGCAGGAACTTCTATAGCACCGCTTCCCTCAGTAAAACGATAGGGAACGTTCATCTGCGTCAGTTGGGTGACAATCGCGCCACCATCCTGATCGGAAAGATTGCTGAACAGCGTGCGATAGTCAGGCGCTTTCGCCCACAGGACCATCGCCACGATGATAGCGACGGCAGCGGCTCCCGCCACAATCAAAGGAATTCTGGGATTCGCGCGCAGGCGGTTTAACCACTCGAGAGGTTTAAGCTGGGTTGCAGTCGATGCTGTCGCACTCATCTCGCACCTCGTGGCTTATCGTGGACGGCGTTTTTTGCAAAGTGGAACAAGACTCACTCCCGGGTCAGCAAACTCGAAAAATTGACGGTCTCATTATTTGCGGTTTCGAATTTTTCTATGCGTTAAAAACCGTGGTTTTTTATCGTTATTTAACGCCTTTATCTTATTGACTAACTGGTAATCTCAGCTACGTAAAAAATCATCCAGGGGATCAGAATGTCGGCAATACAGGGGATTGAAGGGGTCATCAGCCAGTTACAGGCCACGGCGATGTCAGCAAAAATGCAGGATGTGCAGCCACAACCGACCGTGAGTTTTGCCGGACAACTGCATGCTGCGTTAGACAGGATCAGCGATGTGCAAACCGCGTCCCGTACGCAGGCTGAGAAATTTACCCTGGGTGAGCCGGGTATTGCGTTAAATGATGTGATGACCGATATGCAAAAAGCGTCGGTATCGATGCAGATGGGTATTCAGGTGCGTAATAAACTGGTGTCGGCCTATCAGGAAGTCATGTCGATGCAGGTGTAGGGACAACGTGCAGAAAATGTTTGCCGGATAAGCGCAGTGCCATCCGGCAACCAGTTACTTCTGAATCAAATAGCGGATCGTTGGGCCATCCTGCTGAATATCCAGCACCGTATAGCCGTGATTACGCGCATCCAGTGGAATATTGTTGATTGACTGCGGGCAATCGCTCACCACTTCCAGAATTTCACCTTTCTTCAATTGCGGCATCGCTTCCAGCGTGGCTACAGCCGGGTATGGACACGGTTCGCCGACCATATCGAGGCGATAATCAGGCACGATATTTTTCATACAGACTCCTTGGCAGGCGTCAGCCCTGCGCGACGGAAGAAACGTTTTTCCCAGCCGATAATGAGCATCAGCGCGGCAAACAACAGCAGATAGGTCACCAGCAGACCGCCGAGCGGACCGAAGGTGTTGAGCAGATTCACTTTGTCCCAGTTGGTGGCAAGCGCGGGAGCAAAATCATCCCAGTAGTAGGCCAGAATGGTCGAGCCAATAACGTTGCCCAGACCAACCCACCAGTAATGCACCTGACCTTCAACGGCGCGATACATCCAGCCGGTTTCACATCCGCCCGCTAAAACGATGCCAAAGCCGAACAGCAAGCCGCCGATCACCGCATTTGGACCCGCCCACATGATTTTAGGCTCGACGCCCAGTTGCACGTAGCTAAAGATACCGATGGCGCTGACCGCCATCCCGAAGATGATCGCTTTTGCCATGTGGGTGCGACCAGAAATCCACAGGTCGCGGAAGGCGGAGGTGAAGCAGATTTGCGCCCGTTCAATCAGCAGACCGAACCCAACACCGAACAGCATCGCCAGACCGAGTTTGGGTTTATCCATCGCGGTGAGCAGCGCCCAGCCGATCATGGCGATAAACACCAGCATCCCGAGGCGGAAACGGCGACGGGCCTGATCCGGTTTTTGCGTCAACGGCGAAGCGGCGGAGACTTTCTGCATTTTGACCGGAATACGAAACATTGGCAGCAGGGTAAAGCGTGCGCCAAACCATGAGCCAATAGCCGTAGCCAGCGCAAAAAACCAGGCGTGTAGTGAGAACTGCGGAATGCCGGTGAAGAATGCGGCCAGGTTACAGCCCATTGCCAGCCGTGCGCCGAATCCGGCGATTGCCCCGCCGACTATCGCCTGCATAATGCGCACCCGACTGCGCGGCATGCGTAACTTGACGTTGTTGGCCCACAGTGCGGCAGCAAAACAGCCGCCGAACATACCGAGGATCATCATGCCGTCGATGCGGGTCAGGGGCGAGCCTTCGAGATGGATCAGCTTGTAGTATCCCCACTCTTCGGCGTGCACACCAAACAGTTGCAGGATTTGACCACCCCAGCGGGTGAATTCACCGGTAACGGCCCAGAAGGTTCCCGTAATGCCGAAATAGTAAGTGGAGAGAATACCCGCTGCGATGACCGCAGGGGCGGGGGCCCAAAATTTAATCAACCAGGCCTGTTTGAAGTGTTGCCATGACATGCGTTGTGCCTCTGAACTCAGAAGGTATGTAACAAGAAGTGTGGATACTACACCGTTCAGAATTTTTGACTATGAGTAATAAGAGGTAACACCGTCTGGATCAATCTTTCTCAACGCTGCCGAAAGGCTGGCGACATCAGGCCTTTAATGCCACAATCCCATTTTCTTCGCATGCAGGATGAATGATGAAAAAATTAGCAATCGTTGGTGTATTTCTGGCGCTTACCGGATGCGCCGAAGTAGAAAATTATAACGACGTGGTGAAAACGCCAGCGCCAGCCGGTCTGGAAGGATACTGGCAGTCAAAAGGTCCGCAACGCAGTCTGGTCAGCCCGGAAGCCATTGCCAGTCTGGTGATAACGAAAGAGGGCGATACGCTGGATTGTCGCCAGTGGCAGCGGGTGATCGCGCTGCCGGGGAAACTGACGATGCTCTCTGGCGATCTCACCAACGTGACGGTTAAACGCGAGCTGTACGAGATTGAGCGAGAAGGCAATACGCTGGAATATGACGGTATGACGCTGCAACGGGTGGATCGCCCGACGCAAGAATGTGCTGACGCGTTAAAGAAAACGCCGCTGGCCACGCCACTGCCATAAGCCGTACGCCCCGGTAACCATCGGTCACCGGGGTTGAGCTTTACAACACTTCTTCAATCACCCACACGCTGACGCTCCCGCCGTTACAGAAAAACGTCGCTTCACCGTTTTCATCGGTGACCACACTTTCTTCACGATTTCCCAGATAGTCCCGCCAGGTTTTATTGCCATAATTGGCACCGAGATTGATGGTCTTTTCCCCGTCATCGCCGTTAGACAATACCACCACACATCCGGGATCCTCATCCGTACCGCTGCGGCTAAAAGCGATACAGTTAGGATGATCGAAAAAGAGCGTTTGTACCCCATGCGCGAAGCGCTGGCGTGCGAGGATCAGTTCATCAAGTTGTTCAATGATCGGCATGTCAATAGGATAGGTTTCGCCATCGCCACCGGTGTCTTCGTAATGCGCTCCGTAGAGGTCAGGGTAAAATACCGACGGCACGCCGTTTTCGCGCAACAGGATCAGCGCATAGGCCAGCGGCTTAAACCATGGTTCGACGGGGGCTTCCAGCGCCTGCAAGGGTTGGGTGTCGTGATTGGCCACCAGCGTGACGGCATGAAACGGATCGGCCTCCACCAGAGTGTCGGTGAAAATTTGGCTCATGTCGTAATCGCGGCCCTGACGGGAGGCCTCGTGGAATTTCATCTGCAAAGGGGCGTCGAACAGCATGGTTTTCCCCTCCACCTGATTAATGTAGGTTTGCAGCTTATCGACTTCATGGGACCAGTATTCCGCCACAATAAACAGCGGCTTGGGTGCCACTTCCTGCACGTGCTCGATCCACTCTTTGTAAAACCATGCCGGAATATGTTTCACGGCATCTAAACGAAAGCCGTCGCACTGGGTTTGCTCCATAACCCAACGCGCCCAGTATTTGAGCTCCTCAGTCACCGCGTGATTGCGAAAATCAATGTTTTCGCCCATCAGATAATCAAAATTACCCAACTCATCATCAACCTGATCGTTCCAGCCTTCGCCAGTGTAGTCGTTAACGATTTTAAAAATCCCGTCTTCGGTTGGATTCTCGATATGGTCAATGCCGCTGAAGCATTTAAAATCCCAAATGAATTGCGAGTACTGGCCAGCGCGGGCAGGGAAGGTATAGCGCGTCCAGCCTTCGCACTCGACAATCTCATCATCTATTTGCGTGCGATCCTCAGTGTTAACGCGCTGGACGCGGATCTTTTCTTTCTCATCTGCGCCCATTTTGTGGTTAACCACCACGTCCAGCAGTACGGCAATATCATTGTGTTTTAGCGCGTCAATTGCCGCCAGCAGCTGGTTTTTATCGCCGTATTTGGTGGCGACGGTTCCCTTTTGGTCGAATTCGCCCAGATCAAACAGATCGTAGGAATCATAGCCAACGGAATAGCCGCCGGACGCGCCTTTATAGGCGGGGGGCAGCCATACCATATTGATGCCGATATCATTGAGTCCGCCTGCGCGTTCGGCAAGCTCGGGCCAGAGTTGACCGCCATCAGGGTAATACCAGTGGAAGTACTGCAATAACGTGGGATTTTTCATCTTCCGTGCTCCAGAAGTCGTTTGGCCGACCTCTGGAGTATGGAAGATAATTCAGACGAGACGGGAAATTATTGTGGCGAGGTGGGGGCATCGGGTACCAGCAGCATACCGGAAAGACGGCCATAGGCGTTATTCAGCGTCTTTTGGCGTGTCGACTGGCCGATGAGGTTGCTGAGCTCATCCAGGCGCTGCTGCAACAACGTTTTAAGTAATTGTTCGTTATCCAGCGTCTGTTTAATATACCCGGCAACCAAGTCCTGAATACTTCGCGTAATGCCCGGTGGAGTTTGCTCTTCCATGACCACTTCAATACTTTGCAGATAGGTAACTTCCTGTTCCAGTAAAAGGTCCCATTCACCGCGCTGCGCCAGTTCCAGCAGCGAGTGACTGAGTAGCGCGATGCGCTGCCAACGGTTGATAAACTCCACGGCTGAGGTCATTAACGAGACTCCTGGGACGACGCTTTCGGTGAGATCTGTTTCCAGGCATCTGCAATGTTGCCGAGTAACTCTTCGACTTCTTCAATGGCCTGACAATCATTACGCAAGTTAGCTTGCAGTAAACGGCGAATCATATAGTCATACAGCGAGGACAGGTTGGTGGCAATTTCACTGCCATTCTCCTGATCCAGGCCTGCTTTCAGACCATTGTCGATAATGTTAATGGCTTTGCTTAAGGCCTCGCCTTTGGCGACGATATCACCCTGTTGCATAAACAGGCGAGCGCGCACGAGGGCGCTGTTCGCGCCATCAAACAACATTTCAATCAGCTGATGCGGATTGGCGCTCATTACGCCACTCTCTATGCTGACCTGTGCATAGGCTTTGGTACCGCTCGCGGTATACATACTTACCTCGTGTTATCAGGATTTATTCATCGCCGTAAATTGTTGGCTCAGATAGTTACTGGTGTTGTTGAGCTTGCTCATCATGGTGTCTAACTGCGTAAACTGTGCCGTGTAACGCGCCACGGTGTCATCAATACTGGCGCTGACAGACAGATACTGTTTAGTCAGTTTTTTCAGCGTTGAGTTAATACTGTCTTGTGCGCTGTCGATAATACCGTCATCGGCCAGATAGCTTTTTACTTCGGTGGCAATTTTGGTGGTAATACCGGTTTCTTTACCATCGCCAACTAACAGTTCACGCACGGAGGCTGTATTTTCGTTCAGGACTTTTTTCAGCTTATCATCGTCAATTTTTAGCTTGCCGGTTGCGCCGTCCTGCTTAATACCAATTTCATTTAATGTTTTAAAAGCGCCATCACTGGCACCGTTGGCAAATTGTGCACGAATTCCACTTTGAATCGTACGAACAACACTGTCACCAAGCAGCGCTCCGTTATTTTTGTCTTGCGCTTCAGCACCCGGGTCAACTTCTTTATATTTGGTCAGCGTATTAAAGGTGTCGATAAGGGAATTATATGAATCGACCCAGCCTTTAATGGCTTCGGTTGCTTTGTCGTTATTCTTTGTTACCGTGACTCGAACGTCAGTGACTTTTTTGGTCAGATCGAGTACTACGCCCTGAGGAGCATCGGTAATTTTATTACTGGAACGTTCAATATCGATACCATTTACGGTTAACTTCGCATTTTGAGCGTTAACCTGTTCCTTCATATTCCCGGTACCGGTTTCGCTGTCATACGCCAGCAGGTCATTTAGCTTGCTGTCTCCCTCAACGGAGATAGTCATTTTATTGGCTTCGCCTTCACTGGCAGTCAGTACCAATTGGTAGTCGCCATCTTTAACCTTAACGATGCTGGCCGAAATTCCGCTATCGGCATCGTTTATCGCTTTGCTGATCTCATCCAGTGAGGTCTGGTCTTTATTCAGCTTAATTTCCAGTGGCTCTTTACGGCCTTCCTGCGTAATTTTTATGGTGCGTGTTTCTGCTGAACTATCACCCAGCGCGTCTTTTGTTGAAGCAATCGTAGTCGTTGAATTGGTTCTTAAAGATTGCGCTTGCGCAAGTTGGGTGACGCTAATGGTATAGATACCCGGTGCCGCCCCAGCTTCGGTGGTCACTTTCAGATCTTCGCTGCTGCTGGTAACGGTCGTGCTTTTGAACAGATCGGCTTTATTTAACGCAGTGTTCGCAGTCTGAAATTTTTCCAGTGCACTTTTTAATGTGCCGTAGGCGGTCAGACGCGCGGTATTATCGCTTTGTTGTTGAGTGATTGGGTTTAAGCGTTTTTTTTCCGCGATAGTCAGGTTGTTCAGCAACGTATCCAGCGGCAGATTTGACCCGACGCCAAGAGAAGTAAATGAAGCCATGCCTAATTCCTTTTGATTGCAAACAGTAGTTAAGCGGGTTATCGGCAATCTGCGCGCAAAGTTTAATGATAGTTTTGTAAAAATAATGCGCAGAATAGTGGGGCATATTGCGGGTATTTCTGAGGCTAATAAAAAAGAGGGCGGAAAGTAAAAATTTTCTAAAGTTCGAATTTAAGGTGCCGATACATGGGTTACGGTGAGAAACCGTGGGCAACAGCCCAATAACATCAAGTTGTAATTGATAAGGAAAAGATCATGGCACAAGTCATCAATACAAACAGCCTGTCGCTGTTGACCCAGAACAACCTGAACAAATCTCAGTCTTCCCTGAGCTCCGCTATCGAGCGTCTGTCTTCCGGCCTGCGTATCAACAGCGCGAAAGACGATGCTGCTGGTCAGGCGATCGCTAACCGTTTCACTGCTAACGTTAAAGGTCTGACCCAGGCTTCCCGTAACGCCAACGACGGTATCTCCATCGCGCAGACCACTGAAGGTGCACTGTCCGAAATCAACAACAACCTGCAGCGTGTGCGTGAACTGTCCGTTCAGGCAACCAACGGTACTAACTCCCAGTCTGACCTGGACTCCATCCAGAACGAAATTACCCAGCGTCTGAGTGAAATTGACCGTGTTTCCGGTCAGACTCAGTTTAACGGCGTGAAAGTACTGGCGTCCGACAGCTCCATGAAAATTCAGGTTGGCGCGAACGACGGCGAAACCATCACCATCGACCTGAAAGAAATTACTTCCTCTACGTTGGGTCTGAATGGTTTTAACGTTAACGGGAAAGGAGTATCAACTAACAAAGCAGCAACAGTTAGTGATTTAACCTCTGCAGGTGCGACACTGAATACAGGTACTGGTCTCTACGAGCTAACTACAACAAATAAAGCATTAACTTCCGATGCTGCATTTGAAAAATTGAATACCGGCGATACGGTTACTATTGGTGCCGAAAAGTATACTTACAATGCAGAGGCTGGTAATTTTACCACAACAAAAACGACGACCGGTGCTGACGATACAGCTAAAGATACTGCTCGAGATAATTTGGCTGCAACACTCAAAGCTGATCCAGGTAAAACAGTTAGTGGTACATACACAACTAAAACCGGTGTCGTAAACTTTGAAGCTGACTCCTCGGGCAACTTGACTATCGGCGGTAAGGCTGCATTTGTTGATGCTGCAGGAAATCTATCAACAAACAACGCAACTGGTTCTGTTGCAGCAAATATGAAGTCCGTGTTTGAAAAAGCAAGTGATGGGGTAGACGGCGCAACACTGAATTTTAAAGGTACTGATTATAAAATTGCCGGCGGTAGTGCTGCAGCGACTTCGGGGGTTGTAACTTACAAAGCGTCCGTAAGTAAAGATGTTGTGCTTTCTGATGCGAAAGCGGCAGCAGCCTCTTCAGTTACTTTTAACTCTGGATCTCTTAGTAAAAAAGTCGACTTTGCTACTGGTACTTCAGCTGCCACCTTTATTGACAATAAAGGTGATATTACCGACGTAGCTAACTATAAAGTTGCTTATTCTGTAAATAAAGATAATGGTGCTGTTTCTGTTGCATCTTATACTTCGGCCACCGATGTGGATGGCAAGTATGCTCCAGAAATTGGTGCCTCCGTTTATAAAAGCGCTGATGGCAAACTGACAACAGACACTACTAGCACTGGCTCAGCAACAAGTGATCCGTTGAAAGCCCTAGATAAAGCGC
The DNA here is from genome assembly GCF_030332605.1 of Citrobacter sp. Cpo103. Classification (NCBI taxonomy): domain Bacteria; kingdom Pseudomonadati; phylum Pseudomonadota; class Gammaproteobacteria; order Enterobacterales; family Enterobacteriaceae; genus Citrobacter; species Citrobacter sp. Cpo103. The sequence goes on from NZ_JAOWHO010000029.1 coordinate 709,487, forward strand.
TGGCACAAGTTGATGCGCTGCGTTCTGATCTGGGTGCGGTGCAGAACCGTTTCGATTCTACCATCACCAACCTGGGTAACACCGTTAACAACCTGTCTTCTGCTCGTAGCCGTATCGAAGATGCTGATTACGCGACCGAAGTGTCTAACATGTCTCGTGCTCAGATCCTGCAACAGGCGGGTACTTCTGTTCTGGCGCAGGCTAACCAGACCACGCAGAACGTTCTGTCTCTTCTGCGTTAATTTACGCTTATCGCGCAAACCCCGCTCCGGCGGGGTTTTTTATATTTAGCTTTACCCGTAACCCCCAAATAACCCCTCATTTCACCCACTATTCACCCGATTAAAACCCCTGCAGAAACGGATAATCATGCCGATAACTCATTTAACGCAGGGCTGTTTATCGTGAATTCACTGTATACCGCTGAAGGTGTAATGGATAAACACTCGCTGTGGCAGCGTTATGTACCGTTGGTGCGTCACGAAGCATTGCGCCTTCAGGTGCGTTTGCCGGCGAGCGTAGAACTGGATGACCTGCTACAAGCGGGCGGCATCGGGTTATTGAATGCCGTTGACCGATATGACGCTTTGCAAGGAACGGCATTTACCACTTACGCAGTGCAGCGTATTCGTGGAGCAATGCTGGACGAACTACGTAGCCGGGATTGGGTGCCGCGTAGCGTTCGGCGCAATGCTCGCGAAGTGGCACAGGCGATGGGACAACTGGAGCAGGAATTAGGGCGCAACGCAACGGAAACCGAAGTGGCGGCGCGTCTGGCTATTCCTGTGCAAGAGTATCGTCAGATGTTGCTCGATACCAATAATAGCCAGCTCTTCTCTTATGACGAGTGGCGGGAAGAGCATGGCGATAGTATTGAGCTGGTGACGGAAGAACATCAGCAGGAAAACCCGTTACAACAGCTTCTTGAGGGTAACCTCCGCCAGCGCGTGATGGACGCGATCGAGGCGTTGCCGGAGCGTGAAAAGCTGGTGTTAACGCTGTACTACCAGGAAGAGCTGAATCTGAAAGAGATTGGCGCGGTACTGGAAGTCGGGGAATCACGGGTCAGCCAGTTGCACAGTCAGGCCATCAAACGTCTACGCACCAAGCTGGGTAAGCTATAGGGGTACATCATTACCCCGAACAATGCCGCATTACGAATTGACTACCAGGAGTTCTCATGACGGTGCAGCAATCAAAAAGACGGCCTCTAAGCCGCTACCTCAAAGATTTCAAACACAGCCAGACGCATTGCGCCCATTGCTTTAAGTTGCTCGACCGGATCACGCTGGTTCGTCGCGGGCAAATTGTGAATAAAATCGCCATCGCCCGACTGGACACTTTGTTGGATGAAGCCGAGTGGGAGCAGGAGAAAAAAGAGTGGGTGGCACTGTGTCGTTTTTGCGGCGATTTGCATTGCAAAGAGCAGAGCGACTTTTTCGACATTATCGGTTTTAAACAGTTTTTATTTGAGCAGACCGAAATGAGTCACGGTACGGTACGTGAATACGTTGTCCGCCTGCGTCGCCTCGGGAATCACCTGACCGAACAAAATATCTCTCATGACCTGCTGCAGGAAGGGTTCCTCGACGAAAACCTTGCCCCGTGGCTGCCGGAAACCAGCACCAACAATTACCGCATCGCCTTGCGTAAGTATGAGCAGTTCAAAGCCCATACCCATATGGGACATATGCAGAAATCCTCCTGGACAGCCAGTTCTGATATATATTAAAAACGAATAAGGTGTAACAGAGTCGTGTTTGTGGAACACAGCAAACGCTTTACACTATGCTCATAAATAGCAGTCACTAATGACAATAATCGGGGTAACTATGAAATTAGCACTTCTGGGACGTCAGGCTCTGATGGGTGTAATGGCTGTTGCACTTGTCGCTGGAATGAGCGTAAAGACTTATGCAGATGAAGGTCTGTTAAATAAAGTTAAAGAGCGTGGCACGCTGCTGGTGGGCCTGGAAGGGACCTATCCCCCGTTTAGTTTTCAGGGCGATGATGGCAAGTTGACCGGTTTCGAAGTGGAGTTCGCTGAGGAACTGGCCAAGCACCTTGGGGTGAAAGCTAATCTGAAGCCGACCAAGTGGGACGGTATGCTGGCCTCTCTTGATTCCAAGCGCATTGACGTGGTCATCAACCAGGTGACCATCTCTGACGAACGTAAGAAAAAATACGATTTCTCTACCCCGTATACGGTTTCTGGTATTCAGGCGCTGGTGAAGAAAGGTAATGAAGGCGTTATTAAGACCGCTGCCGATCTGAAAGGTAAAAAAGTCGGCGTTGGTCTGGGCACCAACTATGAAGAGTGGCTGCGCCAGAACGTGCAGGGCGTGGATATTCGTACCTATGATGATGACCCGACCAAATACCAGGATCTGCGTGTAGGCCGTATCGACGCCATTCTGGTTGACCGTCTGGCGGCGCTGGATCTGGTCAAGAAAACCAAAGATACGCTGGCTGTGACCGGTGAAGCGTTCTCCCGCCAGGAGTCCGGCGTGGCGCTGCGCAAAGGCAATGAAGATCTGCTGAAAGCGGTTGATGCGGCCATTGCTGAAATGCAGAAAGACGGTACGCTGAAAGCGCTGTCTGAAAAATGGTTTGGAGCGGATGTGACGAAATAATCGGCATCCGATGAAAAAAGGCGCCTTTAACAGCGCCTTTTTTTATTTCATTGCGCCTGAGCGTGCATAATAAAAAGAACATCACAACAACGAATACCGGAGGCTGTATGCCGCTGCATAACTTAACGCGCTTTCCACGTCTGGAATTTATTGGCGCGCCAACGCCGCTCGAATATCTTCCACGCTTCTCCGACTACCTCGGGCGCGATATTTTCATCAAACGCGATGACGTCACGCCGATGGCCATGGGCGGCAATAAGCTGCGTAAGCTGGAGTTCCTTGCCGCAGACGCACTGCGTGAAGGCGCTGATACGCTGATAACCGCAGGTGCGATTCAGTCTAACCATGTGCGCCAGACGGCGGCGGTAGCGGCTAAGCTTGGCCTGCACTGCGTGGCGCTGTTGGAAAATTCGATTGGCACTACTGCGGAAAACTATCTCACCAATGGCAACCGTCTGCTGCTGGACCTGTTTAATACGCAGATCGAAATGTGCGATGCGCTGACCGACCCGAATGCGCAACTTCAGGAACTGGCGACGCGCATTGAAGCACAGGGCTTCCGCCCGTATGTGATCCCGGTTGGCGGTTCTAACGCCCTGGGCGCATTGGGTTATGTGGAAAGCGCGCTGGAAATCGCCCAGCAGTGTGAAGGGGCTGTTGCGCTCTCTTCCGTAGTAGTGGCATCGGGCAGCGCGGGAACGCACGCCGGGCTGGCCGTGGGCCTGGAACAACTGATGCCAGACGTCGAGCTTATCGGCGTGACTGTCTCGCGCAGCGTGGCGGATCAAAAACCCAAAGTTGTTACGCTGCAGCAGGATATTGCCCGAGAACTGGAACTGACGGCCTCCGCGGATATCCTGCTATGGGACGATTATTTTGCGCCAGGCTACGGTACGCCAAACGAAGAGGGCATGGAGGCGGTAAAATTGCTGGCGCGCCTGGAAGGCATTTTGTTGGATCCGGTGTATACCGGTAAGGCGATGGCGGGTTTGATTGACGGTATCAGCCAGAAACGCTTTAAAGACGAAGGGCCAATCCTCTTTATTCATACCGGTGGGGCACCTGCACTGTTTGCCTACCATCCTCACGTGTAACAACCAGGTCGAAAACGCTAATGCATGAAAGTATCCAACTGGTAATTGATTCTCTGCCGTATCTGCTCAAAGGCGCGGTTTTTACGCTGCAACTGAGTATCGGCGGCATGTTTTTTGGCCTCGTGCTGGGGTTTATCCTGGCGCTGATGCGTTTGTCACCGCTGTTGCCTGTGCGCTGGCTGGCGCGTTTTTATATCTCTATTTTTCGCGGAACACCGCTGATTGCCCAGCTGTTCATGATCTATTACGGTCTGCCACAGTTTGGTATTGAGCTTGATCCCATCCCGGCGGCGATGATTGGCTTGTCGCTGAATACGGCTGCCTACGCTGCGGAAACCCTGCGTGCGGCAATCTCTTCCATCGACAAAGGACAGTGGGAGGCGGGTGCCAGTATTGGTATGACGCGCTGGCAGACCATGCGCCGGGCAATCCTGCCGCAGGCTGCGCGCGTTGCGTTGCCGCCGCTGAGCAACAGCTTTATCAGTCTGGTGAAAGATACTTCTTTGGCCGCCACTATTCAGGTACCGGAACTGTTCCGTCAGGCGCAGCTGATTACCTCGCGTACGCTGGAAGTCTTTACGATGTATCTGGCGGCCTCGTTGATTTACTGGGTGATGGCGACGGTGCTTTCTGCGCTGCAAAACTATTTTGAAGAACAACTGAATCGCCAGGAGAGAGAGCCGAAATGAGTGCTATCGAAGTCAGAAACCTGGTCAAAAAATTTCATGGGCAAACGGTGCTGCATGGGATCGATCTTGACGTCAAACCTGGTGAAGTAGTCGCGATTATCGGGCCGAGCGGATCGGGCAAAACCACGCTGCTGCGTAGCATTAATTTGCTGGAGCAACCGGAGGCGGGCACCATTAAAGTGGGTGAGATTACCATTGATACCGCGCGTTCGTTGACCCAGCAGAAAGGGCTGATTCGTCAGTTACGTCAGCACGTCGGTTTTGTGTTCCAGAACTTTAATTTGTTCCCGCATCGGACGGTGCTGGAAAACATTATTGAAGGGCCGGTGATAGTCAAAGGTGAACCAAAAGCTGAAGCGACAGCTCGTGCGCGTGAATTGCTGGCGAAAGTCGGGCTAGCAGGTAAAGAAACCAGCTATCCGCGGCGTTTATCGGGTGGACAGCAGCAGCGCGTAGCGATTGCCCGAGCGCTGGCGATGCGACCTGAGGTTATTCTTTTTGATGAACCGACCTCCGCACTTGATCCTGAACTGGTTGGCGAGGTACTTAATACCATCCGCCAACTGGCGCAGGAAAAACGCACCATGGTGATTGTGACGCATGAAATGAGCTTTGCTCGCGATGTTGCCGATAGAGCGATATTTATGGATCAAGGACGGATTGTAGAGCAGGGACCAGCAAAATCCTTATTCACGCATCCGCAGCAGCCGCGTACCCGTCAGTTTCTTGAAAAGTTTTTGATGCAATAAATAGTACATATAGCGCTCGCTGGGATTGTTTCTGGCGAGTGCTCTTCGCATAACTATTTATAATTATTGCTTTATTATTAGCATTTGATTCTGTTACTTCCTTCCGCTGTTGAGTAATACTCAAGTAATTGTTCATTTGTCCGATAATTTGCATATATAAAATACATTTATGTGTTAGCTTGTTTCATATGTTTGGATGATTATCAATCTCAGGGGCATTACCACTTAGTATGCAGGATCATGATTTCTTCACCTGGCGACGGAGCATGCTGTTACGCTTTCAGGAAATGGCGGCGGCAGAGGATGTCTATAATGAATTACAGCAACAGACGCAGCACTTAGAGTTTGATTTTTACGCGCTCTGTGTTCGTCATCCGGTACCTTTTACCCGACCTAAAACGTCACTTCATACGACCTATCCCAAAGCATGGGTGGCGCATTATCAGTCCGAAAATTATTTCGCCATTGATCCGGTGCTGAAACCTGAAAACTTCAGTCAGGGGCATTTACCCTGGAACGATACTCTGTTTCGCGATGCGCAACCTTTGTGGGACGCCGCACGCAATCACGGTTTACGCAAAGGGATGACGCAATGCTTAATGTTGCCTAATCGGGCGTTGGGTTTTTTATCGGTATCGCGGGCGAGTATCCGTAATAGTCGCTTTGCAAACGATGAAGTGGAGCTCAGGATGCAGCTTCTGGTACGGGAAAGCCTGTCTGTACTGACGCGGCTGGAAGATGACATGGTTATGGCGCCAGAAATGCGCTTTAGCAAGCGGGAAAAGGAAATATTGAAATGGACGGCCGAGGGGAAGACCTCTTCAGAGATAGCCATCATTCTGTCGATTTCCGAAAATACAGTCAACTTCCACCAGAAGAATATGCAAAAGAAATTCAATGCGCCAAACAAAACGCAGATAGCCTGTTATGCCGCGGCAACCGGGCTTATCTGAGTAAATTATCGTTCTGAGTGTCAGACGCAAAACCGGCTGAGAGCATTGCTATCAGCCGGTTTCTTTTTACTGGCGGTAAGCTTGTTTAATTTGCTTAACCGTGTTGGAAAATACCGCCGCCTGTGATTGATCTTCAATCAGCGCGAGCTGTTTTTCCATTTTAAGAATCACGCGGCCTGCATCGGCTTGACCCATTGCCTGCAGCATCAGCGTTAACATGGCTTTCAGGCAGGTGACTTCATTGGCCAGTTCCTGGTTATTCTCAGCAGTGGAAAAGTCAGGCGTACTCATTTATTTTCCTCGTTATGTTTCAATGAAAAAGTGCGATGTCAAATCTTAAGGCGGCGGAGTATACCATAAGCGAGGCTAAAAATATCTGTGGTTGTTTTTTGCGCGGATTAATGTTGTGGACATTAAAATAAACAATATGTTGCAGTGCATATATTTTCTCCACATGTTGTTTATTTCGAGTATTTTCCTCGTTAATTATTGTTACAACTTTGACTGCCTATTTTGCATTCAGCGGAGGAATATGAATTTTTTGTCACTATTCTGAAACAGCTATGCAGATATAACCGTGGCAGAAGGCTGTCAGGACTGATAGTTTCCACTCGTCGTACAATCTAATTTCCAAAAACGAGAGCAAAATCGAAAGTCGGGCGTTTTTTACATTTCAAAGTTGAGATAAAACCCGTTAACATAGGACCGATTAACTATCGGTAGCGTTATCCCTATTCTGGAGATATTCCTTTGATCAACGTTTTTCTTGTTGATGACCACGAACTGGTGCGCGCAGGGATACGACGCATTCTGGAAGATATAAAAGGCATAAAAGTTGTCGGCGAAGCGTGCTGCGGTGAAGATGCGGTAAAATGGTGCCGCTCAAATTCCGTTGACGTTGTGCTGATGGATATGAATATGCCCGGTATTGGCGGTCTGGAAGCAACCCGCAAAATTGCGCGTTCCACGGCAGACATTAAAGTGATCATGCTGACGGTGCACACCGAAAACCCATTACCTGCAAAAGTTATGCAGGCAGGGGCCGCAGGGTATCTCAGCAAAGGCGCCGCCCCCCAGGAAGTAGTGAGTGCGATTCGTTCGGTTTTTTCCGGGCAGCGTTATATTGCCTCCGATATCGCTCAGCAAATGGCGCTCAGCCAGATTGAGCCTGAGAAAACGGAAACCCCGTTTGCCAGTTTGTCTGAACGCGAGTTGCAGATTATGCTGATGATCACCAAAGGTCAGAAGGTCAATGAGATCTCAGAACAACTGAATCTTAGTCCTAAAACGGTGAACAGCTATCGCTATCGAATGTTCAGTAAATTAAACATTCATGGCGATGTAGAGCTGACTCACCTGGCAATTCGCCATGGCCTGTGTAATGCGGAGACATTAACAAGCCAGTGACCGATCAGTTTGATGCCAAAGCGTTCCTGAAAACCGTGACCAGTCAGCCCGGCGTCTATCGTATGTATGATACCGCCGGGACGGTTATCTATGTCGGGAAAGCGAAAGACCTGAAAAAAAGGCTTTCTAGCTACTTCCGTAGCAATCTTGCGTCACGCAAGACCGAAGCGCTGGTCGCGCAAATCCAGCAGATTGATGTCACGGTAACGCACACTGAAACCGAAGCGTTATTGCTTGAGCACAACTACATCAAGCTGTATCAGCCGCGCTATAACGTATTGCTGCGCGATGATAAATCCTACCCTTTTATATTCCTTAGCGGCGATACCCACCCGCGTCTGGCGATGCATCGCGGGGCAAAGCATGCCAAAGGCGAGTACTTTGGACCGTTCCCTAACGGTTATGCGGTGCGTGAAACGCTGGCGCTGTTGCAGAAAATATTTCCTATCCGCCAGTGCGAAAACAGCGTTTATCGCAACCGTTCTCGACCTTGTCTGCAATATCAGATTGGCCGCTGTCTCGGTCCGTGTGTCGCGGGTCTGGTGAGTGAGGAAGAGTATGCTCAGCAGGTCGAGTATGTTCGTCTGTTCTTGTCCGGAAAAGACGATCAGGTATTAACGCAGCTGATCGCCCGCATGGAAAAGGCCAGCCAAAATCTCGAGTTTGAAGAGGCTGCGCGCATTCGTGACCAAATTCAGGCCGTACGCCGCGTAACAGAAAAACAGTTTGTCTCTAATACCGGAGACGATCTGGACGTCATTGGCGTGGCGTTTGACGCCGGTATGGCCTGTGTGCACGTTCTGTTTATTCGCCAGGGTAAAGTGCTGGGCAGCCGCAGCTATTTCCCGAAAGTACCCGGTGGCACGGAACTCGGCGAGGTCGTCGAAACCTTTGTCGGGCAGTTTTATCTGCAGGGGAGCCAGATGCGTACCTTACCCGGGGAAATCCTGCTCGATTTTAATCTTAGCGATAAAACCCTGCTGGCAGACTCTCTGTCTGAACAGGCCGGCAGGAAGATTAACGTGCAGACGAAACCGCGAGGAGATCGCGCACGTTATCTGAAGCTGGCGCGGACCAACGCGGCAGTGGCGCTCACCACAAAACTTTCTCAGCAGTCGACGATTACGCAACGTCTGACGGCGCTGGCATCGGTGTTGAAGTTACCTGCGGTGAAGCGTATGGAGTGCTTCGACATCAGCCATACGATGGGTGAACAGACGGTAGCCTCCTGCGTGGTCTTTGATGCCAATGGCCCGCTGCGCGCAGAATATCGGCGTTACAATATTACCGGAATTACGCCGGGTGATGATTATGCGGCGATGAATCAGGTTTTGCGTCGGCGTTACGGTAAGGCGATTGAAGAAAGTAAGATTCCGGACGTCATATTGATCGACGGCGGGAAAGGTCAGTTAGGGCAGGCGAAAGCCGTTTTTGCTGAGCTGGACGTTCCCTGGGACAAGCAGCACCCACTCTTGCTGGGTGTGGCAAAAGGGGCCGATCGTAAAGCCGGTCTGGAAACGCTGTTCTTTGAGCCGGAAGGTGAGGGCTTTAGCCTGCCGCCGGATTCGCCAGCATTGCACGTTATCCAGCATATCCGCGATGAATCTCACGATCATGCGATTAGCGGGCATCGTAAAAAGCGGGCGAAAGTGAAAAGCACCAGTACGCTTGAGACCATCGAAGGTGTCGGGCCAAAGCGTCGCCAGATGTTGTTGAAATATATGGGAGGTTTGCAAGGTCTTCGTAACGCAAGTATCGAAGAAATTGCAAAAGTGCCGGGTATTTCGCAAGCTCTGGCAGAAAAGATCTTCTACTCGTTGAAACATTAGGCCCTCTGTAGCAACATAGGGGTAATTTCACTGACAACAGATAGTTATCCGTCATATGCAATTTAATATCCCTACGTTGCTCACGCTGTTTCGCGTCATCCTGATCCCATTCTTTGTATTGGCTTTTTACCTGCCATTCACCTGGGCTCCCTTTGTTTGTGCGCTGATCTTCTGTATCGCAGCGGTCACTGACTGGTTTGACGGTTTTCTGGCGCGCCGCTGGAACCAAAGCACGCGTTTTGGTGCCTTCCTCGATCCGGTCGCTGATAAAGTGCTGGTGGCAATCGCGATGGTCCTGGTGACAGAGCATTACCACAGCTGGTGGGTGACGCTTCCTGCCGCAACAATGATTGCGCGTGAAATTATCATCTCTGCACTGCGTGAATGGATGGCCGAACTGGGTAAACGCAGCAGCGTAGCCGTATCCTGGATCGGTAAAGTGAAAACCACTTCGCAAATGGCTGCTCTGGCCTGGCTGCTGTGGCGTCCAAATATCTGGGTAGAGTATGCTGGGATCGCACTTTTCTTCGTCGCCGCGATACTGACTTTGTGGTCAATGTTCCAGTATTTGAGCGCTGCACGTGGAGATTTGCTTGATCAGTGATCGTTTCGACGCAAATTTCAGCAAACGATCGTTAGTGGTGAAAAATATCGTTGACTCATTGCGTCAGGTAAGTAGAATGCAACGCATCGAACGGCAGCATTGATTGCCAGACGATAACAAAATCAAGTGATTAACAAAGTTACTTGGTGATGCGGGAATAGCTCAGTTGGTAGAGCACGACCTTGCCAAGGTCGGGGTCGCGAGTTCGAGTCTCGTTTCCCGCTCCAAATTTAAGACATCGGCAATAGCGGATGTCTGGCTGTAAAGCCAGAAGATTTCGGCGCGTTAGCAAAGCGGTTATGTAGCGGATTGCAAATCCGTCTAGTCCGGTTCGACTCCGGAACGCGCCTCCAATTTCTTCCCGAGCCCGGATGGTGGAATCGGTAGACACAAGGGATTTAAAATCCCTCGGCGTTCGCGCTGTGTGGGTTCAAGTCCCACTCCGGGTACCATGGGAAAGAACAGAATAATCAAAGCAATAAGCAGTGTCGTGAAACCACCTACGGGTGGTTTTTTTGTGCCTGTTTTTTACAAGCATAGATACTTTGCGTCAAGCAGCCTGCCAGAAACGTAAACTGCCCTCTATATACTCACTATTGCTAATCAATCTATCGCCGAATCGGCGCGTTAAACATAAAGCCCCCTCGGGCAGGGTTGTTGATAAACCCATCGCGGGCGGGATTGTAGTTGTGGTCCTGGAAACTATTCATCAGGATGGGATCGCCAAAGCCATCCTGTATCGCCAGCTGTCTGTGGATTCGGTTTCGTGCCCTGAACGTGAAAGCGAAATCACCCGTCCCGCCAATGATGAACACACCATTACCAGCTCGAAGTGCCGCGCTCAACTCTTGCTCTCTGACGGCCTGGTTTTGTAACGCGCTGGCTGTGGCAGACGATGACGCCAGCAGCAGTAATATGAGAACGGCGCATGAAAATACCGATGGCAGTTTCATGATTAATACCTATAAAAAGCATGGCTATTAAAGTATAGCTTTATGTTGTCATCTTAACTGAAAAGAAAACCAATATTTTAAACCTGCTGTCCATACTGTATTTAAAAGATCGGAAGAGTAGTGCTGCGCAGTTAAGAACTATAATAAAAACAGTCAACAGGTGATTACTTCTGTTTGCAGACAGTGCTGGTTCAGGGGGCTGCTATGAACATTTCATCTTTTCCGATAGTCATGTTCGCAGCATTGCTCACCCTTAGTGGTGCAGCATATTCGGTGGAAAAAGAAGATATCATTTCGCAGAATGCCAGGGCTACGGATCCCATCGCATTTTCTCAACAGTCATTTAATAACCTGAGGTCTTATCAGGTTATGATGCGCTCCTCGTCGCCATCCGATGAAAGCAAAATTATTCGCTATAGCTTTCAAAAGCCTGGGTATGTGCGGATGGATTTTACCCAACCGCATTCAGGTGCGGTGCTTATCTTTAATCCTGTCAGCGGTAAAGTGACGTTATGGCCATTTGGTGTGGGTACATTGCCCATTTTGCACCTGTCGCCTACTAATTCATTGATCCAGGATGAGCGTGGTCATCGGGTGGATCGCTCTGATATCGGCGTGTTGTTGGGCAATATTCGTCATCTGCAACGCGAAGGGACAACAACCACAGTTGGTAAGGAAAACCTTGCAGGACGGGCGACAATGCACGTATCTGTGGTTGGGCCTGGAACAATGGCGGTTGATGGTGTTCACCGCTATGACGTCTGGCTGGATAATTATCATGGACTCCCTGCCAAAGTGATCAGCTATGCGCCAGATGGGCAGCGATTAGAAACCGTGCTTCTGGATGCTATGGTCATTAACATCCGTTTTCCCGCCAATTTCTTCTCGCCTTGAGGGAGTCTGTATTATGGCTAACTATCGGTTTTCCACCGTCTGGCGGGTTGAGGCTTCTATTCAGGAGGTATGGGATGTTTTTTCTCATCCCGATCAGTGGCCGGAATGGTGGGAAAGTCTGGAACGCATTGTTGAGATTAAAAAAGGTGATATACAGGGCATTGGGGCGCTACATCGTTATACCTGGAAAGGAGCGCTTCCTTATCGCTTAACCTTTGACATCAACGTGTTGAATATTCTGCCCTGCTCGCTGCTTGAGGGGCAAGCCAGCGGGGCGGTTGAAGGGCGAGGCGTGTGGTCTTTTTCTGCAAGTGGTGCAGAAACTATCGTCAGATATGACTGGAATGTACGTACCACGATCCGCTGGATGAATTATCTTGCCCCGCTGGCGGCACCTGTTTTTCGCTGGAATCACGATATGGTTATGCGCGAAGGGGCCAGAGGGTTAGCCCGTAAGCTGGCAACGAATGTTTATATATTCTGAACTCGCTCTCACGGCTGTACTTTTTGCCTGCCTATGGCTTACTATCTGTCGCGCAGTTTCTTATTTCATTCACAGTTAACAGGTCTGTTATTGATGAATAACCTCCATCGGCTCACCTTTTTATGTCAGCGTCTGTCTGCTGTGATGATCGCACACGGTTTTTACCTTCTTAGCCGTAGCTCAACTCTTACAACATGGACAGACAGCAATGCAACGTCGACAATTTCTCAAAAATAGCGTTCTCCTTTCCGCCGCCGGTTTAGTCGGTCCTGCGGTTATTAGCCAGACGGTTCACGCCGCTGAGCCATCCGTTGCACCAGTCGCGCGTCGGCGCTTTGTGTTATCCCAGACGTATAAACTTAACCCTCCTAAGGGATCGAGCGGCGTGGTAAAACTGTGGATCCCGCTTCCGGTAGATACCGCGTTTCAACAAATGACGGCGCTTGCCTTTAGCGGAAACTACAAGCATGCGTACGTTACCACTAATAATACTTATGGCGCGAAAACGCTGTTTGCCACCTGGACTGACTCGCAGGGTGAACTGTTGATTAACGTTGATATCGACATTGAAACCGCCGACTGGGAGCCGCTGAAGCAGGATGCGCTGAAAACCTGGCAAGCGCCGGAGCAGATTATTTATCCGCTGGATGTAAAACCGTACCTGCTGCCGACGACACATACCCCAGTTGATGGGCAGGTTCTGGAAACCGCACGTAAAATTACCGGTAATGAGCAGGATCCGCTGAAAAAAGCACGCCTGATTTACGAGTGGGTGAGTAGCCATATGGAGCGCGATAACGACGTTATCGGCTGCGGCACGGGGGATGTGGCGGAGATCTTAAAAAGCGGTAAGCTCAAAGGAAAATGCACCGACATGAGCTCCGTTTTTGTTGCTCTGGCACGGGCCAGCGGTATTCCGGCACGCGAACTGTTTGGCATCCGTCTGGGCAAAGCCAATAAGCTCGAACGCTACTCGAAAAGCGCTTTTGGCAAAGCTGACAGTGCAGGTGTCGCTGATGTGAGTGGCGGACAACATTGTCGCGCCGAATTCTATCTGGCCGGTTACGGCTGGTTACCGTGCGATCCTGCTGATGTGACCAAAATGCGTCTGGCAGAGAAAAAGTCGCATCAGGACGCCGATGTCCAGGCGGTAAACACTTACCTGTTTGGTAACTGGGAAATGAACTGGGTTGGATTCAACTACGGGCGTGATTTCGAGCTGTATCCGGCAACGGAGCAGGGAGCCATGAACAACTTTGGCTATCCTTACGCTGAAGTCGATGGTGACCCGATCAATTTCTATGATCCTAAAGCGTTCTCCTACAGCTATGTCGCCACAGAACAACGCTAAAGGGGCGGGACTCACCCTGTTGACGGCCGCGGCGGCTGCCGTCACCGCTGGCTTATGCTGCGTTGGACCGCTGCTCTATCTGCTGTTTGGTATTTCGGCGGCGAGCTTTGCTGTTTTCACCCAGTTTGAGTTTTTGCGAATTCCCCTGATGCTGGTGTCATTGGGTTTATTACTGCGCGTCTTCTGGCGGCTCTATTTTTCCAGGCGGCTGTGGTGTTCCGGATGGTTAACGTTGAAGCAAGCGCGCGTTCTCTACTGGTGCGCGTTGGCGTTGATTTTGCCGGTGCTATTTTATCCAACGCTCGTTGCCTGGTTTTATGAGGTATTTGAATGAAGATCTTCACGCTAGTTGCATGCCTGCTTCTGCCGCTGTGGGCTCAGGCGGCCAATCAAAAAGTGGTGCTTGATATACAAAATATGACCTGCTCGTTATGCGTTATTTCGGTCAATCAGGCGCTACGTGAAACCGACGGTGTGATTAAAGCAAAATCCTCCCTAAAAACCCGACAAGCAGAAGCGATTGTGCCAGAAGGTTTCCCAACCGATACTTTACTTAACGCGGTAGCGAAAACGGGCTATACCGCAACGCTCAACCGTATTGAACAACAGTAAACCACCTACGGGTGGTTTTATTGTGTTTTCCCGGTATGATGCCCGGCGGCTTAGTGTTCTCTTTTGTGCGTTAACTTCCGGAATTCCACGCGTTTCCTGTTAACCTGAACAGGCGGCAGCTGTATGCCGCATATGCCCATTTTTATCTGTTATCCCTCCAGCCATGTAGGATGATCACAGGCAAGATTTTTTGACTAAGGAAAAGCGTTATGAAAACGGGACCATTAAACGAGAGCGAACTGGAATGGCTGGATGATGTACTGACTAAGTACAATACAGACAAGGCTATTCTGGATGTGTCAGAACTGGATGGTTTGCTGACAGCGGTGCTGAGTTCACCGTATGAAATTGAACCAGAGCAGTGGCTGGTCGCGATTTGGGGCGGCGCGCAGTATGTCCCTCGCTGGTCCTCCGAAAAAGAAATGACGCGTTTCATGAACCTGGCGTTTCAACATATGGCGGATACGGCCGATCGTCTGGATGAATATCCTGAGCAGTTTGAGCCGCTGTTTGGTTTACGTGAAATTGACGAGCATGAACTGACCATCGTTGAAGAGTGGTGCTTTGGTTATATGCGCGGCGTCGCACTGTCAGACTGGTCCGCGTTACCGGACACGTTAAAACCAGCACTTGAAGCTATTGCGCTGCACGGTACGGAAGAGAACTTTGCGGTGGTTGAGAAACTAACGCCGGAAGCGTTTGAAGAGAGCGTCGATGCCATCCGCCTGGCAGCGCTGGACCTGCATGCTTACTGGATGGCGCATCCTCAGGAAACGCCGGTCAAAGTACCGGTGAAAGTGGATGCCAAAGTAGGGCGAAATGACCCTTGTCCGTGTGGCAGCGGCAAGAAATATAAGCAGTGCTGTTTGCACTAACAGAAAGGGGCGAAAGCCCCTTTGTTTTAACCCACTTCTGGTAGTAATCCTGCTGCAATAGAAAACTGTACCGCTATCACCACAATGCCGCACAAAAATACCAGCGCCAGCGCCGGAGCACCGCCTGCTACGCGGTAGTTGGCCTGCGGATTATGTTTTCTGCTCTGCCAGGCCAGCATCGAGGGAATGAGCAGCGCCAGCACCGCCAGGGCAACGCCCGCATACCCTAATGCCATGACAAAACCACGCGGATAGAACAGCGCGAATGCCAGCGGCGGCAGGAAGGTCACCGCGCCGGTTTGCATTCTTCCCGCTACGGTATTGCGGCGCTGGAAGAGGTCGGCCAGGTAGTCAAATAATCCCAATGCAACGCCGAGGAAAGAGGTCGCCAGCGCGAGGTCAGCAAACAGATGCACCGCCAGTTCGACGTGCGGCGAAGCCACGACTTCACGCAATGCCTGCAATAAGCCATTTAAGCCTGCGTGGTTGGCTAATAGCCCCATGAACGTTGTCGAGTTAATGCTGCCAAGCGTCGCCAATTGCCAGAAGATATAGGCGACCAGAGGAATAGCGCTACCCGTAATAAACACCCAACGCAGTTTACGGATGTTACCATTCATATAGCTGACGATACTGGGAACACTGCCGTGAAAACCGAATGAGGTGAAGATGACCGGGATCGCGGAGAGCGCCAGCCCCTGTTGCAGCGGCAGCGTAAGCAGGTTCACTTTATGAATATGCGGCATTAACAGAGCCAGCATCGCCACCAGGAAGATTATCTTGGCACTGAATAGCAGACGGTTGAACAGATCGACGAGCGAGGTCCCAACACAAACCACGCCACCGGCAACAAAGGTGAACAGCAGTACACCTGTCGTCGGAGATATATTTGTTCCGGTCCAGTCACTGATGCTGGAAGCCAGCAGTTCACCTGCACCACTGATGTACGCCGCCGTCAGGGCATACATTAAAAACATCATGCTAAAGCCCGTTACCCATTGTCCGTAACGACCAAGATAACGTTTTGCCTGCGTGCCCAGCCCGGTGTCTGCCGGAACATGTTGATACACTTCAAGCAGCAACAGCGCGGTGTAGCACATCAACGCCCAAAGACTGACTAACAATACCAGCGTGACGCTAAACCCCACGCCTGCCGCAGCCAGCGGCATTGCCAACATACCGGCACCAATCGTGGTTCCCGCCACGATAAAAATACTACCCAGGGTTCTGTTTTTCACGCTTTCCTCTGTCCCAGAGATAATCAATGGTTATATCTGCGGCGCAGATTAAGGCAAAACGCTATTTTCGTCAAATCACCGTTACAATGGCTGTACATTAATCTTTACGATGCTTTGACCGTTAAGGTGTATAACAAATGACATTTATCTGCTGATAAACCTGCGTTAGCGCAAAGCGACGATGTGCGGTTCACATTAGGCTACGGACTTTATTAAGGAGGTAGTATGGAATCTATTCACGGTCACGAAGTGCTCAACATGATGATTGAATCTGGCGAGCAGTATTCAAATGCCAGCCTTGAAGCGGCGATTACGGCACGTTTCGGCGAGCAGGCGCGTTTTCACACTTGTTCTGCGGCGGATATGACGGCAGGCGAGCTGGTGGCATTTTTAGCGGCGAAGGGAAAGTTTATTGCAAAAGAAGACGGCTTCTCTACGCACGAAAGCAAGATCTGCCGTCACTGATTTCAAGGGGTAATGATGGCGGGCTGCCATCATTGCCCTAAAATATTAATTCTGTGTATCAAGCGTAGCCAGTTCTTTGTCGATGAAATAAAGACCTTCGCCGCTTTTTCCTGCCAGCGACAGCTTATCAATAACAGATTTAAATAATTTCTCTTCTTCATGCTGCTCGGCAACATACCATTGCAGGAAATTAAAGGTTGGATAATCCTGGTGGGTCATTGCCGCGTGTGCCAGCTCATTAATTTTCTGGGTGATTAGCTGCTCGTGTTCGTAAGTAACACGGAACAGTTCATCCAGAGACGCATATTCAGCAAAGGGTGAAGAAACGGTATTAATACGCGGCAAACTGCCGGTATCGGTCAGGTAGTCGAACAGACGCTGCATGTGCGTCATCTCTTCCTGGGCGTGACGGCGCAAAAAGGCGGCGGCACCTTCGAAGCTGTGATAGCTGCACCACGCGCTCATCTGTTGGTAGAGCAGAGATGAATATAATTCAAGGTTCATTTGCTCATTCAGTTGCTCGATCATTTCTGTTTTCAGCATGGTTCTGCTCCACAAACGTTATTATATATTGACGTGGCGTCACTATAATTTGTTATTTAATTATTTGCAAAAGGTAAAATAATAAATTTATTTATTAAAAATGCGAATGGGAATAAAACGCATTAACGATATTAAACGGAGGATATAAATAATAAAGTGGTAAAAGACCAGCAAAAATGAGCTGGTCGGAAATATTAATAATTGAAAGAAGGTGATTGGGGCACCGCGACACCATGACACTGCCAGGCGAGTGTAATTTTGGTATTTAAGCACAGAGAGCCAGCATACACGCTACAGGTTGACACCGGCTGACCAAACGCTTCTGCGCTGGCATAGCCCAGGCGCTGACACTCTTTGGTGGCTGTCCCTTGGGTAACGTAGTCATCGGTACGTGCTGTTTGTAACATGGCCTGATTATAAGTGAGGCGAACCACACCAGTGATGGCGCTGGCTTCGCTGACCTGTGCCTGTTTTGTGATTGTGCATCCTGTCAGCATGAGCGGCAAAAGCGCCAGGATAAAAGTCTTCATGAGATCGCTCTGAAAGTTCGAAGATACACTATCATGGCATACAGAGACCCTCATCAATGGCTTGAATAGCCCGAAGATCACCTGCGATTAATCACAACGAGGTCATTTGTTTGCGGCAATTCTGAACTGTTCAGACAGGAATGTGAGCGCAACTTTGTTTTTTAAAACTAAATTTCATTAAATTTGAAAGTGTGATTGCAAAATAGTAATGTGGCTGAATGTTATGACTTTCAGCGGGCTACCGCAGCGCATTCAGGAGAGTACAGAATGAAAATTGCATTGATGATGGAAAACAGCCAGGCAAGCAAAAACGCCATCATCCATAACGAGCTTAAGGCCGTTGCGGATGAGAAAGGTTTTCCGGTCTATAACGTTGGGATGAGCGACGAAAATGATCATCATCTGACCTACATCCATTTAGGCATTATGGCCAGCATCCTGCTTAATTCCAAAGCTGTAGACTTTGTTGTTACAGGTTGCGGTACGGGCCAGGGGGCAATGATGTCACTGAATATCCATCCGGGTGTGGTGTGTGGTTATTGCCTCGATCCTGCAGATGCGTTCTTGTTCTCTCAGATTAACAACGGCAACGCGCTTTCTCTGGCATTCGCCAAAGGTTTTGGCTGGGGTGCTGAGCTGAATGTGCGCTATATGTTTGAAAAAGCGTTCACCGGGCGTAACGGTGAAGGCTACCCACCGGAGCGTAAAGAGCCGCAGGTGCGTAACGCCGGTATTCTGAATCAGGTGAAAGCGGCTGTGGTAAAAGAAAATTATCTGGACACGCTGCGCGCGATCGATCCTGAACTGGTGAAAACCGCTGTATCAGGCCCGCGCTTCCAGCAGTGCTTCTTTGAAAACTGCCAGGACAAAGCAATCGAAGCGTTTGTACGCGAGGTGATTGGCTAAATCCTGTTGGCCCGGCGGCTTTCACCCTCCGGGCTACCTGTTCTTGTTCGATACTGCGCTTCCTGCATCACGGGTGAGCCGCAGCGTATCCACCATACCTACCAGACAAATAATGGCAATAGCGACAAAGGCCAGCCGGAAACTGATCCCCGGAACATTGCCCAATACCAGCTTTTCACTGACCACATCGCCAATGCGGATGCCAATAGCGGCTAAAGAAATGCCCAACCCCACCGCTAATTGTGTCGCCGTACTGAACAGCGTATTAGCGTAGCTCATTTGTGCCGCGGGGACGTCAGCGAAGGCAAGTGTGCTGACGCCGGTAAATTGAATTGAGCGGAACACGCCGCCCAGATACAACACCAGCAAAATAACCCACACGGGGGTCTGTGGCGTAATTAATGCACAGGCCAGCAGCGCCAGAACGTTAAGTGCACCGTTAATCAACAGGAGTTTCTTAAAGCCCAGCCAGCGTATCAACGGTGTGGTGGCAGGTTTAATCGTCAGATTGCCGACAAATACCGCCAGTACCAGCGAACCCGCGTGAAAAGCGTTCATGCCAAAACCTACCTGAAACATTAACGGCAGCAGAAACGGCACGGCGCTGATAGAGGCACGAAACAGCGATCCGCCATACATGGTGACGCGAAAAGTAGGGACGTTCATGGCATCAAGGCGAATCATTGGCCAGGCGGTGCGATGAAAATGATGCAGTGCAAACAGAAAGGTCACTGTTCCTAGCGCCAAAAGTCCGGCGGTCAGCCAGCCCTGAGGCTGTTGGGTTCCCAGTAACTCCATGGCATACACCAGGCTCACCATCGCAACAGAGGTTGCGATAAATCCCGTTATATCAAATGGGCGGCGCTCGTCGTCATGAATATCCGGAATAAAACGTAGCGCCAGCGCAATCGCCAGTATTCCGAGCGGTACATTAATGAAAAAGATCCAGCGCCAGTTGGCATAGCTGGTAATGAATCCGCCAAGGGGAGGGCCAATGATGGGTGCGACTAACGCGGGCCAGGTCAGGGTCGCAATAGCGGTGATCAACTGATGTTTAGGCGTGGTTCGTAATACCGCGAGTCGGCCAACCGGAACCATTAGCGCACCACCTATACCCTGTAAGATTCGCATGGCGACAAAGCTCTCAAGGCTTTCGGACAAACCGCATAAAACCGAGGCGAGAGTAAATATCGCCAGTGCAAGGGTAAACACCTTTCGGGCGCCGAAGCGATCCGCAATCCAGCCGCTGGCGGGGATCAGTACCGCGAGGGTGATCAGATAGGCGCTGATACCTATGTTTAGGTCAACTGCCTGCACGCCAAAACTTTTCGCCATGTCGGGCAGTGCGGTGGCAATCACCGTGCCGTCAATAAACTCCATAAAGAAAGCCCCGGCAACAAGTAATGCCGCCGGGGATAGACCGCGTTTGTTCTCAACCGCAAAATGTTCACTCATGTTGTGCTTGCCATCTCAAAAGAAACTGACTGGAACTATTTTTATTTTCAGCGCATTCGGAAGGCATGCGCGGCTATCGTTTCGTTCGTTGAATGGGTACTATGACGACCTTTCTATAAGGAGCTCACTATGTCCCAAACACTGAATGCCGATCAGGAACTGCTCTCGGACGTTGTTGCCTGTCAGCTGGTTATCAAGCAGATTCTGGATGTTCTTGATGTTATTGCCCCAGTAGAAGTTCGGGAGAAAATGTCCAGCCAGCTGAAAAGCATCGACTTTTCCAGCCATCCTGCAGGTGCCGATCCGGTCACTATGCGCGCAATACAAAAAGCGGTTGCCTTGATCGAGTTGAAATTCACGCCGCAGAATGAATCTCACTAAAATAAACCGTTGTTTCAGGTTTTAGAAAGGTTTTTTTGCGCCTCGCAGAATGAGAGGCGTGAGCGTAGAGAAAATTAAGCACCAGCCGGATAAGGTGCGTCGCATCGTTATCCGGCATTAACACGATGAAAATTGAAGATTAGTGATGTTGATAGTTCACGACGTTCAGCAGGTGCTTATCGGTTTGCGCCATGCACAGTCCCGCACGTTTAGCGCTGCGGACTTCATCAAGAATCGTCTGTAACAGCACGCCATCCTGCTGCTGCTCTTTTTCCAGATCGTGAAGAAAATCAATGGTTGTTGCATCATTCAAGGCTTCTGCTTCATTAGTTAAGCGTGATAGCTTGCTGTAGCGCTGTTGGTATTCATCCAGCGTTTTCTGAAACAGTTCTTCAAGGGAAGTTAGTTCATCACCCGGAACATCAATAGCCTTGACGATAGGGTTAGCCCCGGCACTTTTCATAAAATTAAACATACGCATCATTTGAGTCACGTTACCTTGCGCCTGGGTGCGTAGAAAGGTTGCGGTGCCAGTCAGGCTGTGTTCGTAGCACCATTCACTGAGATGCAGGTAAAGATTCGATGCGTAGAACTCGAGGTTCATTTGTGTGTTGAGTTTATGAACAATTCCAACTGCAGCCATATCAATATCCTTATTTCCAGAAAGGGGAATGTACGTTACTAACGTCAGTGCAACGGGCTGCCGCTACACGTCACCACTACGTACAATTAAAACTGTTAGCAGAATAAATCCGTTCCGCCGGTCCTTTAGTGATCACGAATTATATTCGCTCCCGATCGAGATTCAGCATAACTCCAGTCCCGACATAAGAAAATCCTTAAATCTGCGTATTTATGATTTTTTACATATTGTCATAGCAATATTAGTGATTTTTCCGCTTGTGCATATAAATGCTGTGAATATAACAGATTGATATTTATGGGATTAAAGTAAAATATTGATAATGAAATGATGTTTCATATCACGAAATGGAATTTCACAATCAGGTATTGTCTGTCGCCAGATGATTATCTGGTCTTCGGATGAAGAAATTTCACCATTGACCCGCGTCGGTGAACGCTATCTGCTGGCTAATTTTTTGCGCCAGATCAGTTTTGTGGAAATTAATAAAGTTAAGCGCCTGAATGATTCGGCATTTATTGTTTGGTGTATTTGGAAAAATCGAGGAGTGTGTATGAAAAAGGTTGCCGTGCTACTGGCACCTGGTTTTGAAGAGGCGGAAGCCATTGTTACCATTGATATTCTGCGCCGCCTGCAGATCGAAGTTGAAACACTGGCCTGCGCCGAGTCCCGTGCGGTGGTGAGCTACCATGACGTGCCGATGGTGACGGACAGCACGCTGGCTATGCGTCAGACGGACCTCTACGATGCTGTCGTGTTGCCTGGCGGGCCGCAGGGCAGCGTTAATCTTGCCGCCAGTGAGGCTGTCATCCAGTTTATCGCTCGCCATGACGAGGCTGGAAAACTCATTTGCCCGGTGTGTTCTGCGGCTGCGCGTGTGCTGGGCGGCAACGGCCTGCTGAAGGGGCGCCGCTACGTGTGTTCGGGAGATCTGTGGCAAAACGTCACGGATGGGGAATATATCGATGCGCCGGTTGTGGAAGATGGCAACCTGATTAGCGGTAAAGGGTTAGGGCATATTTTCGATTTTGCTTTCACGCTTGCGGCGCGTCTATTGGGAGATGACATTCCGGTTCGCGATCACGCTGACCACATTTATTACCGATGGTAATCATTTTCCCGAATGCTTCGGTATTCGGGAACAAGGATTCGTTGGCTGACGTTATGGACTAATCTGCTATCCCTCTTTTTTCCCGTCGACAAAACCGCGTTTTTTTATGTCATTTCCCGCTGAATTTATGTACGCAATTACTGTAATTCTGTGGTGTGATGCCGCTCTCTTATGGAGAATCAATTTCCCGCTACAAATACTCTCAGCACTGGCATTGATCTTATCAATAAAAGGTAATGCCTTGTTTTACGTCCGAATTACAAAAAATCGTCTGATTTTACCCTACATAAAAGAACGTTAAAGCTGGAGTTAACCATGCACAAATTCACTAAAGCGCTGGCTGCCATCGGTCTGGCGGCCATTATGTCACAATCCGCTATCGCTGAATCCATGAAGCTCGGTTTCCTGGTCAAACAGCCGGAAGAACCGTGGTTCCAGACTGAATGGAAATTTGCCGATAAAGCCGGTAAAGACCTTGGTTTTGAGGTGATTAAAATTGCCGTTCCGGATGGTGAGAAAACCCTTAACGCCATCGACAGCCTGGCTGCAAGTGGAGCAAAAGGGTTTGTGATTTGCACGCCAGATCCAAAACTGGGACCAGCCATTATGGCTAAGGCGCGTGGCTACGATATGAAAGTTATTGCCGTCGACGACCAGTTTGCCAACGCTAAAGGTAAGCCGATGGATACCGTGCCGCTGGTGATGATGGCGGCAACCAAAATTGGTGAACGCCAGGGCCAGGAGCTGTACAAGGAGATGCAAAAACGCGGTTGGGATGTGAAATCCACCGCCGTAATGGCCATTACCGCCAACGAACTGGATACCGCACGTCGTCGTACTTCTGGTTCAATGGAAGCGCTTAAAGCCGCAGGCTTCCCGGAAAAACAAATTTACCAGGTCCCAACAAAATCGAATGACATCCCCGGCGCATTTGACGCCGCCAACTCCATGCTGGTTCAGCATCCTGAAGTCAAAAACTGGCTGATTGTCGGCATGAACGACAACACCGTGCTGGGTGGCGTACGTGCTACCGAAGGGCAGGGCTTCAAAGCACCAAACGTGATTGGTATCGGGATCAACGGCGTTGACGCGGTTAGCGAGCTGTCTAAAGGCGAAGCGACCGGGTTCTACGGTTCACTGCTGCCAAGCCCGGACGTGCACGGCTATAAATCCAGTGAAATGCTCTACAACTGGGTAACGAAAGGTGCAGAGCCACCGGCATTCACTGAAGTGACGGATGTGGTGCTGATTACCCGCGATAACTTCAAAGAAGAGCTGGCGAAGAAAGGCTTAGGCGGTAAGTAACAGAAATGCTGCGATGTTGTAGGCCGGATAAGGCGAAGCCGCCATCCGGCGCAATGCCCGGTGGCGCTGTGCTTACCGGGCCTACGTCCGGCGGTTTTCCAGGCCGGTAAAATCCTGACTCACGGAGACGTTATGCAACAGTCTACCCCGTATCTCTCATTTCGCGGCATTGGCAAAACGTTCCCGGGCGTTAAGGCGCTGACGGATATCAGTTTCGACTGCTATGCCGGACAGGTGCATGCGCTGATGGGCGAAAATGGCGCCGGGAAATCAACACTCTTAAAAATTCTCAGCGGTAACTATGCGCCAACAACGGGATCTCTGACGATCCGCGGACAGGAAGTTTCGTTCGCGGATACCACTGCCGCACTCAACGCCGGTGTCGCCATTATTTATCAGGAACTGCATCTCGTCCCGGAAATGACCGTTGCCGAGAATATTTACTTAGGGCAGTTACCGCACAAAGGCGGGATTGTGAACCGCTCGCTGCTGAACTATGAAGCAGGAATCCAGCTGAAGCATCTGGGGATGGATATTGATCCCGATACCCCACTGAAATACCTCTCCATTGGCCAGTGGCAGATGGTGGAGATTGCAAAAGCGCTGGCGCGAAACGCCAAAATTATCGCCTTTGATGAACCAACCAGCTCCCTGTCGGCTCGCGAGATTGAGAATCTGTTTCGCGTTATCCGTGAGCTGCGCAACGAAGGACGTATCATTCTGTACGTTTCGCACCGTATGGAGGAGATTTTTGCTCTCAGCGATGCCATCACCGTGTTTAAAGATGGTCATTACGTCAAAACGTTCTCGGACATGCAGCAGGTCGATCACGATGCGTTGGTGCAGGCGATGGTCGGGCGTGACCTCGGGGATATCTATGGCTGGAAATCCAGACCGTATGGCACAGAGCGTCTGCGGCTGCATGAAGTCAAAGCTCCAGGCGTGCGTACGCCAATCAGCTTATCTGTGCGAAGCGGTGAAATTGTCGGGCTGTTTGGCCTGGTGGGGGCCGGACGTAGCGAATTAATGAAAGGGCTGTTCGGCGGTACGCGTATCACGGCGGGCCAGGTATTTATTGATGAACAGCCTATCGATATCCGTAAACCAAGCCATGCCATTGAAGCGGGTATGATGCTGTGCCCGGAGGATCGCAAAGCCGAAGGGATCATTCCGGTCCATTCAGTGCGCAACAACATCAACATTAGTGCACGGCGTAAGCATGTTCTGGGGGGATGCGTGATCAACAACGGCTGGGAAGAGACCAATGCCGATCACCATATTCATTCACTCAACATCAAAACGCCGGGTGCAGAGCAACTGATCATGAACCTCTCCGGCGGGAATCAACAGAAGGCTATCCTCGGTCGTTGGTTATCGGAAGAGATGAAGGTGATTTTGTTGGATGAGCCGACACGCGGCATTGATGTGGGCGCCAAGCATGAAATTTATAACGTGATTTATGCCCTCGCGGCGCGCGGTGTGGCCGTATTGTTTGCTTCCAGTGACCTGCCAGAAGTGCTCGGTGTCGCCGACCGTATTGTGGTGATGAGAGAAGGCGAAATTGCCGGTGAGTTACTTCATGAACAGGCGGATGAGCGCCAGGCGTTGAGCCTTGCTATGCCTAAAGTCAGCCAGGCTGTAGCCTGAATAAGGAGAGTATGATGTCTTCCGTTTCTACATCGGGTTCAGGTGCTGCGAAGTCGGCGCTAAATCTGGGCCGCATTTGGGATCAATACGGCATGCTGGTGGTGTTCGCCGTGCTGTTCCTGGTTTGTTCCCTCTTTGTGCCAAACTTTGCCACCTTCATCAATATGAAGGGACTGGGGCTGGCAGTATCGATGTCGGGCATGGTCGCATGTGGGATGCTGTTTTGTCTGGCATCCGGTGATTTCGACTTGTCTGTCGCATCTGTGATTGCCTGTGCTGGTGTTACCACTGCCGTAGTTATTAACATGACCGAAAGTCTGTGGATTGGTGTGGCTGCCGGACTGCTGCTCGGTATTCTGTGTGGCCTGGTCAATGGGTTCGTGATTGCGCGGTTAAAAATTAACGCCCTGATCACGACTCTTGCGACAATGCAGATTGTACGTGGTCTGGCCTATATTATCTCCGACGGTAAGGCAGTCGGGATTGAAGACGAGCGTTTCTTCACACTCGGCTATGCTAACTGGTTTGGTCTGCCGGCGCCTATTTGGATCACGGTCGTTTGTTTCATTGTCTTTGGCTTACTGCTGAACAAAACCACGTTTGGGCGTAATACCCTGGCCATTGGGGGCAATGAAGAGGCGGCGCGCCTGGCTGGGGTTCCGGTTGTTCGCACCAAGATTATTATCTTTATTCTTTCCGGTCTGGTATCCGCCATTGCCGGGATTATCCTCGCATCGCGTATGACCAGCGGCCAGCCAATGACCTCAATCGGTTATGAGTTGATCGTTATTTCGGCCTGCGTGTTAGGGGGCGTTTCGCTTAAAGGCGGCATCGGAAAAATCTCATATGTGGTGGCCGGGGTGCTGATCCTGGGTACAGTTGAGAATGCGATGAACCTGCTGAATATCTCTCCGTTCGCGCAGTATGTGGTACGTGGCCTCATCCTGCTGGCGGCGGTGATCTTCGACCGTTATAAGCAAAAAGCGAAGCGTACCGTTTGATGATTTAAACCCCAACTTTTTAGTCTAGCTTCTGCCCGTCGCCAGCCGCTACCCGGCTGGCGATTGTTTTTTCAAATGGCGAGCATGGTCACACTGTCTATACTTATATCCGTCATACATCATCTATATGCCGCGATCCGCGTGGCGTTCTGACCATGATGAGGAGGATAACCGGGTGACAGCATCACTGACTTTACCCCCTGAACAATCTGCAAACTGTGCTTACTTTTTTGATCTCGATGGGACACTTGCTGAGATTAAACCCTTTCCCGACCAGGTCGTTGTCCCGAAGACAATCCTGCAATGTCTACATCAGTTAGCGACGCAGAATGCGGATGCGCTGGCATTGATTTCAGGGCGCTCAATGGTTGAGCTTGACGCACTCACTACTCCGTTTCGTTTTCCGCTTGCCGGAGTACATGGGGCAGAACGCCGTGACATCAATGGTCAGACGCACATAGTAAACCTGCCTGAAGGTATCGAACGTGAAGCCGGGGCGTTATTACACGCAGCGTTGGTGACGTTACCGGGGGTAACACTTGAAACCAAAGGCATGGCCTTCGCGTTGCATTATCGCCAGGCACCCGAACACGAAGCGGCGCTGGTTACCCTGGCTGAAGGCATCACGCGCAGATGGCCGCAGCTTGCTCTGCAGCACGGAAAATGTGTCGTGGAAATAAAGCCTAAGGGCAGCAATAAAGGCGACGCGATAGCTGCATTTATGCAGGAAGCGCCTTTTGCTGGCCGGATCCCTGTGTTTTTCGGTGATGATCTGACAGATGAAACAGGGTTTGCTGTAGTTAACCGCGCTGGCGGTATTTCCGTGAAGGTGGGGATCGGGCCGACGCAGGCGACATGGCGTCTGGATGGCGTCAGGGATGTCTGGCGCTGGCTGGAGAAAATTAACTCTTCGCAGCAAGAACCGAAAGCAACGAATAACAGAAGAGGTGGCTATGAGTCGTTTAGTCGTAGTATCTAATCGTATCGCCTCACCAGATGACAAAGGGAGCGCGGGTGGGCTCGCGGTCGGTGTACTGGGCGCGTTAAAAGCTGCTGGTGGTTTATGGTTTGGCTGGAGTGGTGATACAGGTAATGAGGATAAACCGTTAAAAAAGGTCACGCGTGGCAATATCACCTGGGCCTCGTTTAATTTGAGTGAGCAAGATTACGAAGAGTATTACTGCCAGTTTTCAAATGCGGTTTTATGGCCCGCGTTTCACTATCGACTGGATTTAGTTCAGTTTCAGCGCTCTGCCTGGGAAGGCTACCAACGGGTTAATGCCTTATTGGTGGATAAACTTCTGCCGTTGCTTGGCGATGACGACATTATTTGGGTTCATGATTACCATCTGTTGCCGTTTGCCTGCGAGTTACGTAAGCGCGGCGTGCGTAATCGCATCGGTTTTTTCCTGCATATTCCGTTTCCGACGCCGGAAATTTTTAATGCGCTCCCTCCACATCTGGCGCTGCTTGAGCAAATGTGTGATTTTGATTTGCTTGGTTTCCAGACCGAAAACGATCGCCAGGCTTTTCTGGACTGTCTCGCAGCCCAGACTCGGGTGACCACGCATAAAGATAAGCAGCACCTGGCATGGGGAAAAGCGTTTCGCACTCAGGTCTATCCCATCGGTATTGAACCGGATGAGATTGCTCGACAGGCGTCCGGTCCGCTGCCACCAAAACTGGCACAGCTAAAAGCGGAGCTTAAAAATGTGCAGAATATTTTCTCCGTGGAGCGTCTGGATTACTCCAAAGGCTTGCCGGAGCGCTTTCAGGCCTATGAGGCCTTACTGGAACATTATCCGCAGCACCACGGTAAAATTCGCTATACGCAGATAGCACCGACCTCGCGTGAAGAGGTGCAGGCCTATCAGGATATTCGCCACCAACTGGAAACAGAGGCGGGGCGAATCAACGGCAAATATGGGCAACTGGGCTGGACGCCGCTTTACTATCTGAACCAGTATTTTGATCGTAAATTGCTGATGAAGATCTTCCGCTACTCGGATGTAGGGTTGGTGACCCCGTTGCGCGATGGTATGAACCTGGTGGCGAAAGAGTTTGTGGCCGCACAGGATCCTGCTAACCCTGGCGTGCTGGTTTTATCGCAATTTGCCGGGGCGGCGAACGAGCTAACCTCCGCGCTTATTGTTAATCCTTATGATCGGGATGAAGTGGCAGGCGCATTAAACCAGGCGCTGACGATGCCACTTACCGAACGTATCTCGCGCCACGCTGAAATGCTTGAGACTATCGTCAAAAACGATATCGACAACTGGCAGGCGACGTTCATTTGCGATCTTAAAACGGTCACGCCGCGTCGGAGTCAATGCCAACTGCCAGACAATATCTCTTCCTGTTCTAAACTCGCATGAAGTCGTGGCACTGTGGATTAATCTCCAGCTAGCGGAACCAGAAGAACGTCCACCTGGCTGGTATGAATCACGCTTTTCGCTGAACAGGCAGCGCGCGAAAAAAAACTGTGGTTATGGTTGCCGTAAATGACCAGATCAACGGCGTGTTTGCGGCATACATCCAGGATATGTTCATTCAGAGCCCCATAGGTAATAAAGGTATGTTCAATGGGGTATTTTGCTTCTTTGCTAAGTTTGTCGATAAAATCCTGAGTCTCTTCCTGCATGACTTCACGCAGGTCTTCCAGCATGGGGGCAGCAAACTGGTTATACAGTTCGGGGTCTGAGACCAGTGTAATCAGGCTAATTCGGGCGTTGACAGGGCGAGCGATAGAAACCGCCTTGTCTAACAACTGCTGACTTTCAGGGGTGGCGGCAACAGCAACAAGAATGTGCGAATAGCTCATAACTCGCTCCTTTTTTTCAAGAATTATGAGAGGGCTTTTCAGCTTTACTCAGCTTACTCCATACTGCAACGTTTCCTTCCTTCATAGTGTGAATGTCATCATGATTATTCATTAATTATTCTTATAAATAGAATAATCGATTCATATTAGTTGCAGATATGTTCAAGTTACTTAAGTGAAACCCACTGCTAATGAAAACAATGTGTTAATAGAAATTAAACATATATTAACATTTGCAAGGTCGTCACATCGCGGTATTAATTAATCACTCTAAATATTTAACTTATTGTTTATAATGAATTTAATTAAAAAAATTTTTTGAGTTAAATATGTGATCCAGCTCGCTATTTCACGGCGTGATATTAACGGATGTGAACAAAATACTATTCGCTTTTATTGCAAGAATATTCGTACATCAGGAATTGAAATGGATGATGGCAGAGTAAAAAATAAGCAAAGTAAAAGCTACGCTGATGGATTTATGTTAAGTGTTTGGCTGGTTTATGTGATCTTGATCACATATTCTTTAAATTCGCAGCATAGCTCCGTTGTATGTGTAACTGACGGCGGGTAGAGTTGCGTCGAATTAGGAAAAATCTTAGACATTTGTAAGAATTGATGTGAGCTTGTAAGGGATGCTGCCTTCTTAAAAGGGAATGTTTAGACAACGCGTAAGTGTCGTCACGCTGCTATGTATTTGACCTTTTGCTTTTTTTTACCGGGCCTTCCCGGCGACATCACGGGGTGCGGTTTTACCGCATGAAAACAATGTTGGTTATTATGGATGCAAATAATGCATACATCCGAGTTGCTGAAACACATTTATGACATCAATTTGTCATATTTATTGCTTGCACAGCGTTTGATCGTTCAGGACAAAGCATCTGCGATGTTTCGCCTTGGTATCAGCGAGGAAATGGCGGACACGTTGGCAACATTAACTCTTCCTCAAATGGTCAAACTGGCCGAAACAAACCAACTGGTATGTCATTTCCGTTTCGACGATCACCAGACTGTTACTCGCCTGACGCAAGACTCCCGCGTTGACGATCTTCAGCAAATTCATACTGGTATCATGCTTTCAACACGCCTGTTAAGCGACATCGATGATGCAGCACGTAAGAAAAGGGCTTGATGATGAGCGAAAAAAGCATTGTTCAGGAAGCGCGTGATATCCAGTTGGCAATGGAATTAATCACATTGGGCGCCCGTTTGCAAATGCTGGAAAGCGAAACGCAATTAAGCCGTGGTCGATTAATCAAGCTGTACAAAGAATTACGCGGTAGTCCTCCGCCAAAAGGGATGCTCCCGTTTTCCACCGACTGGTTTATGACGTGGGAACAAAATATTCATGCGTCGATGTTTTGCAATGCATGGCAATTCTTGCTCAAAACGGGTCTCTGTAGCGGCGTGGATGCAGTGATCAAGGCGTATCGGTTATATCTTGAGCAGTGCCCGCAGCCTGAAGAAGGGCCACTGCTGGCGTTAACCCGCGCGTGGACGCTGGTGCGATTTGTCGACAGCGGATTGCTGGAGTTGTCCCAATGCAATTGCTGCGGTGGGAATTTTATCACCCACGCACACCAACCCGCAGGCAGCTTTGCCTGTAGTTTATGCCAACCGCCATCACGGGCCGTAAAAAGACGTAAACTTTCCCAGAATGCTGCCGATATTATTCCACAACTGCTGGATGAACAGATCGAACAGGCTGTTTAACTGATACGGTGTGGATGAACACTCCAGCAGCGGTAAGCAATTACCGCTGCTTTTTTTTGTCCTGACCTTACGTTAATTGCCCGACTGCGCATCCTGTCATAGTCAATTGCGAAAGGATGATGTCGTGCTTATCTTATTAGGTTACCTGGTTGTTATTGGTACAGTTTTCGGCGGTTACATGATGACCGGCGGACACCTTGGGGCACTCTATCAACCGGCTGAGCTGGTGATTATCGGTGGTGCGGGTATTGGGGCATTCATCGTCGGCAATAACGGGAAAGCCATCAAAGGGACGATGAAAGCGATCCCGTTGCTTTTCCGTCGTTCGAAATACACCAAAGCGATGTATATGGATCTGCTGGCGCTCTTGTATCGCCTGATGGCCAAGTCGCGTCAACAGGGCATGTTCTCGCTTGAGCGCGACATCGAAAACCCAAAAGAAAGTGAAATCTTCGCCAGCTATCCGCGCATTCTTGCGGATGCTGTAATGCTTGATTTTATTGTCGATTATCTGCGCCTGATCATCAGCGGCAACA
The DNA here is from genome assembly GCF_030332605.1 of Citrobacter sp. Cpo103. Classification (NCBI taxonomy): domain Bacteria; kingdom Pseudomonadati; phylum Pseudomonadota; class Gammaproteobacteria; order Enterobacterales; family Enterobacteriaceae; genus Citrobacter; species Citrobacter sp. Cpo103. The sequence goes on from NZ_JAOWHO010000029.1 coordinate 740,912, forward strand.
TGAATACGTTTGAAATTGAAGCGCTGATGGACGAAGAAATTGAGACTCATGAGAGTGAGGCTGAAGTCCCGGCGAATAGTCTGGCGATGGTCGGCGACTCACTACCGGCATTCGGGATCGTCGCGGCCGTTATGGGGGTTGTGCATGCGCTGGCTTCTGCCGATCGCCCGGCAGCAGAGCTGGGTGCGTTGATTGCGCATGCGATGGTGGGAACATTCCTCGGTATTTTGCTGGCCTATGGATTTATTTCTCCGCTTGCCAGCGTTCTGCGACAGAAAAGCGCTGAAACAACCAAAATGATGCAGTGCGTGAAGATAACGCTGCTCTCCAATCTGAATGGTTACGCGCCGCCGATTGCCGTTGAATTTGGTCGTAAAACACTGTATTCCAGCGAACGTCCTTCGTTTATCGAACTGGAAGAACATGTTCGTGCGGTGAGAAATCCAACTGCGCAACAGACGACCGAGGACGCATGAAAAATCAGGCCCATCCCATTATCGTTGTAAAGCGACGCAAGCATAAGAATCACGGTGGTGGGGCGCATGGCTCGTGGAAAATCGCCTACGCCGATTTTATGACCGCGATGATGGCCTTCTTTCTGGTGATGTGGCTCATTTCTATTTCCAGCCCTAAAGAATTGATCCAGATTGCCGAATATTTCCGTACACCGCTGGCCACCGCAGTGACCGGGGGAAATCGTATTTCGAATAGCCAAAGCCCGATTCCAGGCGGCGGGGATGATTACACCCAGCAGCAGGGCGAGGTGAACAAACAGCCGAATATTGATGACCTGAGAAAACGTATGGAACAGAGCCGCTTGAGCAAACTTCGCGGCGATCTCGATCAACTGATTGAATCCGATCCCAAACTGCGAGCGCTGCGTCCGCATTTAAAGATTGATTTAGTTCAGGAAGGGCTGCGGATACAGATTATCGACAGTCAGAATCGTCCGATGTTTAAGACCGGTAGCGCTGAAGTTGAGCCGTACATGCGCGATATCCTGCGCGCGATTGCACCAGTGCTCAACGGGATCCCTAACCGGATCAGCCTTTCCGGTCACACGGATGATTACCCTTACGCGAATGGTGAGAAAGGGTACAGCAACTGGGAATTGTCTGCCGATCGCGCAAATGCATCGCGTCGCGAGCTGGTTAGCGGCGGTCTGGATGATGGAAAAGTATTACGTGTGGTAGGTATGGCCGCCACGATGCGTCTGAGCGATCGCGGTCCTGAAGACGCTATCAACCGCCGTATTAGCCTGCTGGTTCTCAATAAGCAGGCAGAAGAGGCCATTTTGCATGAAAACGCTGAAAGCCAGAATGAGCCGGTAAGTGTCTTACAACGGCCAGCGGAACTCCCGCCGGTAAGCGTTCCCACATCGCCACCAGCCAATCCGAGGTGATAGCGTGAGCATGGATATTAGCGATTTTTATCAGACATTTTTTGATGAAGCTGACGAACTGTTGGCTGATATGGAGCAACACCTGCTTGATTTGGTTCCTGAAGCCCCGGATTCCGAACAGCTGAATGCCATTTTTCGTGCAGCGCACTCGATTAAAGGCGGGGCGGGCACCTTCGGCTTTACCATTTTGCAGGAAACGACCCATCTGATGGAAAACCTGCTGGATGAAGCGCGGCGTGGCGAGATGCAGCTCAATGCCGACATTATCAACCTGTTTTTGGAAACGAAAGATATTATGCAGGAACAGCTCGACGCCTATAAAAGCTCAGTGGAGCCTGATGCCGACAGTTTTGAGTATATCTGCCAGGCGTTACGGCAGTTAGCGCTCGAAGCGAAAGGTGAAACCGCACCGGCAGTTGTCAACCCAGCAAAACTTAGCGTTGTTGACAGCGCCGCGATGCAGGAAGAGGCGGTTGCAAAGCCTGAACCCGCCAGTGAAGAGAGCAAAAAACGCATTACTCTCTCGCGCCTGAAAGCCAGCGAAGTGGATTTACTGGAAGAGGAACTGGGGAATCTGGCGACCTTAACCGATGTGGTAAAAGGAAGCGACACGTTATCAGCAACGCTTGATGGCAACCTCGCAGAAGATGACATCATCGCGGTGCTTTGCTTTGTCATTGAAGCTGACCAAATTGAATTCGAAACCGTCAGCGCAGCGCCTGTGGCAGCTGAAGCTGAAGAGGTGGCTGTTGTCACTGAGCCGCAGCCGGTTGCTGTGGCACCTGCGGTGAAAGCTACCACCAGTGAAGCACCACATAGCCGCGCGGAACGTGAAAAACCCGCCCGCGCCAGCGAGTCGACCAGTATCCGCGTAGCAGTTGAAAAGGTTGATCAGCTTATTAACCTGGTTGGCGAGTTGGTGATCACGCAGTCGATGCTGGCCCAGCGCTCTAACGAACTGGATCCTGTCAATCACGGCGATCTCATCACCAGTATGGGTCAGTTACAACGTAACGCCCGAGATTTGCAAGAGTCGGTGATGTCGATTCGTATGATGCCAATGGAGTACGTGTTCAGCCGTTTCCCTCGTCTGGTGCGCGATCTGGCCGGTAAGCTGGGTAAACAGGTCGAGCTGACGCAGGTTGGTAGCTCAACCGAACTCGATAAGAGCCTGATTGAACGCATCATCGATCCGTTGACGCACCTGGTGCGTAACAGCCTCGACCATGGTATCGAATTGCCGGAAAAACGCCTTGAATCCGGCAAAAGCCCAATCGGCAATCTGACGCTTTCCGCGGAGCATCAGGGCGGGAATATTTGTATTGAAGTGACCGATGATGGCGCTGGCCTGAACCGCGAACGTATCCTGGCTAAAGCTGTCTCTCAGGGCATGCCGATCCACGAAAACATGAGCGATGACGAAGTGGGTATGCTGATCTTCGCTCCAGGCTTTTCGACCGCCGAACAGGTGACGGATGTTTCCGGACGCGGCGTGGGTATGGATGTGGTGAAGCGAAATATCCAGGAGATGGGCGGCCATGTTGAGATCCAGTCTAAACAGGGACAGGGGACCACTATTCGCATTCTGCTGCCGCTGACGCTGGCGATCCTCGACGGGATGTCCGTGCGTGTGGCCGATGAGGTCTTCATTCTGCCACTGAATGCCGTTATGGAATCGCTGCAACCGCGCGAAGAAGATCTCCATCCGCTGGCCGGAGGAGAGCGCGTTCTGGAAGTGCGTGGCGAATATTTACCGCTGGTTGAGTTGTGGAAAGTCTTTGAGGTTGAAGGCGCTAAAACTGAAGCGACTCAGGGCATAGTGGTCATTTTACAAAGTGCAGGGCGTCGCTATGCGCTGCTGGTGGATCAGTTAATTGGTCAACACCAGGTGGTGGTCAAAAACCTGGAAAGCAACTACCGCAAAGTGCCAGGTATTTCTGCTGCAACGATCCTCGGCGACGGCAGCGTCGCGCTGATTGTCGATGTCTCTGCATTGCAGGGGTTAAACCGCGAACAACGTGTGGCGATCACAGCCGCCTGATTGAGTGAGAAGGGAATAATATGACCGGTATGAGTAATGTAACTAAACTGGCCGGCGAACCGTCAGGTCAGGAATTCCTCGTGTTTACGCTGGGGGATGAAGAGTACGGTATCGATATCCTGAAAGTGCAGGAAATCCGTGGTTATGATCAGGTGACGCGCATCGCTAACACGCCAGCGTTTATCAAAGGCGTCACAAACCTGCGTGGTGTGATTGTGCCTATCGTCGACCTGCGCGTGAAATTTAGCCAGAGCGATGTGGATTACAACGAAAACACCGTGGTGATCGTGCTGAATCTGGGTCAGCGGGTGGTTGGAATTGTGGTTGATGGCGTCTCGGATGTGCTGTCGCTGACAACGGATCAAATCCGTCCGGCACCGGAGTTTGCGGTCACGCTGTCAACGGAATATTTGACGGGATTGGGTGCGCTGGGTGACCGGATGCTGATTCTGGTCAACATTGAGAAGCTGCTGAACAGCGAAGAAATGGCGCTGCTGGATATTGCCGCTTCCCACGTCGCATAATCGCCATAACTCATCCGGCCTACAATGATTGCTGTTGCAGGCCGGATGAGCGTAGCGCATCCGGCAGATTTCTCTCTTACGCTTCCCGCTCAACCAGCTCGGGTTCTTCTTCCAGTAAACCTTCATCCTGCGCCAGCATCGCCGTTGCAATCCCGTTACCTAATACGTTGATTGCTGAACGTCCCATATCCAGGAAGTGGTCAATTCCCATCAGCAACAGGATCCCGGCGACCGGAATGTTAAAGCTCGGGATGGTTGCAGCCAACACTACCAGTGCTGAACGTGGCACACCGGCAATCCCTTTGGACGCCAGCATCAGCGTCAGCATCAGGACGGTGATTTCTGCGAAGGAGAGGTGAATATTATAGGCCTGCGCGATAAACATGGAGGCAAATGAACAGTAGACCATGGAACCGACCAGGTTAAACGAATAACCGATAGGCAGCACGAATGACACGATGTTGGGTGAGCAGCCAAATTTAGTTAATTGCTCCAGCGTTTTCGGATAAGCGGCCTCAGAGCTGCTGGTAGTGAATGCGACCAGAACCGGGTCTTTCAGCATGCTTACCAGGCGAAATACCTCTTTTTTCAGCATGACATAACCCACAGCCAGCAGAACCAGGCAGGTCAGTAAAATCGCCACATAGTAGCCGCCGATAAACGACGCATAGTTAAGCAGGATCCCCAGCCCCTGGGTGGAGATTACGGAAGAGATGGCGGCAAAAATAGCCAGCGGTGCAACGTACATCACGTAGCCAGTCACTTTCAGCATAATGTGGGAAACCACATCCAGCGCGGCAACCAGTGGAGCGTTAAATTTCTCTCCGAGCGATGCGCCACCAATACCGAAGAACATTGAGAACACCACAATTTGCAGGATCTCATTGTTAGCCATCGCTTCGGCGATGCTGGTTGGAATGGTATGCGTCAGAAAACCTTTCAGGCTCATGCCGCCCACGGCCAGGCCGGTGTCGGTGGCTTCCAGCGGGATCGCCAGGTTCAGCCCGCTGCCAGGTTGCTCAAGGGAAACCACAAACAGACCGACCAGGATAGACAATATAGAAGAGCTGATAAACCAGATCATCGCTTTGCCGCCCACGCGTCCGATGGTGGACGTTTCTCCCAGGCGCATAATACCAACTGTCAGGGTGCTGAATACTAAAGGCGCGATCACCATTTTAATCAGGCGTAAAAAGATGTCGGTAAGAAGCGTAATGTTATCGGCCCAGGCGGTCACAACGCCGGGGGAGGCATAAGAGTGGATCACCGCACCCGACAGGATCCCCGCCAGCATGAAGATCACGATAAACAACGTGAGTTTGTTTGCATTTGCCACTAAAAAGCCCTCAGTAAGGATTTAACATTTATTGATCGGTTACTCATTTTTTATACTTATTAAGTGGTAACGAGGTATTCATCATATAAATTGGATTAAAGCGTAAGCGGATACAACTTTTTTTAATTTTTTATCCATTTTGTTGTGGTATTTACGATGCGTATGTGTGATCTCAATCACATAAAAATGCGTACTTCGGCCATTCTGGCCGTGCTCATCGATGAAAATAAATGTTATTTACATGATAATTATGGTGTTTTTATGTGAATGATTTGTGGTTGCTGCGCACCCGTTTTATTTTCCCCTCGCCAGGCTTCACATCCCTTCAGGATTTCCTTTTCGCAAACGTAAAGTTATCTCAGCGAGTGCCGATAACGTTGATAACTTGTTTTCAGGAAGGTGCCTTATGTTTAACCGTATCCGCGTTGTCACAATGCTGATGATGGTGCTGGGGGTTTTCGCACTGCTACAGCTTGTTTCCGGTGGTCTGTTGTTTTCTTCATTGCAGCAGAATCAGCAAAGTTTTGTTATTTCTAACGATCTTCGACAGCAGCAAAGTGAACTCACCTCAACATGGGATCTGATGCTGCAGACACGAATCAATTTAAGCCGTTCTTCTGCGCGCATGATGATGGATGCGTCTAACCAGCAAAGCAGCGCTAAAAACGATCTGCTGAAGAATGCGAAAGCATCGCTGGCGCAGGCCGAAACGCATTACGCAAAATTTAAAAACATCACACCGTTGCCGGAAATGGCAGAAGCCAGCGGCAACGTCGAGGAAAAATATCAGCAGTACCATGCTGCCCTGGCAGAACTGGTTCAGTTTCTGGAAAGCGGCAATATGGATGCCTACTTCGCGCAGCCTACGCAGGGAATGCAAAACGCGCTCGGCGAGGCGCTGGGCAAGTACGCCAGCGTTAGCGAAAAGCTTTACGTCCAGGCATTTGATCAAAGCGCGCGGGATTACCATTTCGCCCAATGGCAGCTTGGCGTGTTGGCCGTCGTGCTGGTGCTGATTCTGGTGGTGGTCTGGTACGGCATCCGTCATACCCTGCTTAATCCTCTGTCCCGTGTCATTGCCCATATCCGGGAAATCGCCAGCGGCAACCTAACCGCAACTCTCGCTGTTAGCGGTCGTAACGAAATCGGCGAGCTGGCCAGTACGGTTGATCATATGCAGCGCTCCTTGACGGAAACCGTCACCCTGGTGCGTGAAGGCTCTGATGCGATTTATTCCGGTACCAGCGAAATTGCCAGCGGAAACACTGACCTTTCATCTCGTACGGAACAGCAGGCGTCTGCACTGGAAGAGACCGCAGCCAGCATGGAACAGTTGACCGCAACCGTGAAGCAAAACGCGGACAACGCGCGTCAGGCCTCGCAACTGGCGAAAAGCGCGTCCGATACCGCGCAGCATGGCGGCAAAGTGGTTGATAGCGTGGTGAACACCATGCACGAAATCGCCGATAGCTCGAAGAAAATCGCCGACATCATCAGCGTCATCGATGGCATTGCCTTTCAGACCAACATTCTCGCACTGAACGCGGCGGTTGAAGCAGCGCGTGCCGGTGAGCAAGGCCGCGGCTTTGCTGTGGTGGCGGGTGAAGTGCGTAATCTGGCAAGCCGCAGTGCGCAGGCGGCGAAAGAGATTAAGGCATTGATTGAAGATTCCGTTTCCCGGGTTGATACCGGTTCCGTACTGGTAGAAAGCGCCGGCGAAACAATGAACGATATCGTCAATGCCGTGACGCGGGTGACAGACATTATGGGCGAGATTGCCTCGGCATCTGACGAGCAAAGCCGGGGGATTGATCAGGTTGCGCTCGCGGTCTCTGAAATGGATCGTGTTACGCAGCAAAACGCCTCATTGGTACAGGAGTCAGCTGCCGCAGCGGCCGCTCTTGAAGAACAGGCCAGTCGCTTAACGCAGTCGGTATCGACTTTCCGTCTTGCGTCACGTCCGGCCTCGACAAAACCGCGCGATACACGATTACCTGCAGCCCCGAGCGCATCCTATCCGCGCCAGAGCATTGAACAAGATACGAATTGGGAAACATTTTGACTGATAGTTAAACCGCGGCCAGTGCCGCCCGATGGGAGCGTTGATGTTTAATCGTATTCGAATTTCGACCACGCTGTTTTTGATTTTGATCCTCTGCGGAGTTTTGCAGATTGGCAGTAATGGCTTGTCCTTCTGGGCATTTCGGGACGGTTTTCAGAACCTGAATCAGGTCGAACTGAGTAATCAGCAACGCGCTGCGCTGGCCCAAACCCGCGCTGTGTTATTACAGGCCAGTACGGCCCTTAATAAGGCAGGGACGCTGACCGCCCTGAGCTATCCGCCAGAGGACATCAAAACGCTGATGACCCTCGCGCGCGATAGCCTGACGCAGTCTGAATTGATGTTTAAACGCTTTATGGCGACGTCGGATTCGACGGAGCAAGGCAAGGCGCTGTTTGGCGCAACGGAGAATAGCTTCAGCCAGTGGCACAGCGCTCTCGCGCATCAGGCAACCTGGCTTGAAAACAATCAGTTGTCAGATTTTCTGACCGCGCCGGTGCAGGCGGCTCAGGATGCTTTTGATGCGAATGTGAATGCGTGGCAGAGCAACATTGACAGCGTGTTGCAAACGGCGGGGGAGCAGAGTCAGCGTAATTACCATATGTCGGGGGTGATTTTCGCCACCATGGTGGTACTGGCGGCACTGCTCACCAGCGGTGCGCTGTTCTGGTCACGCAAGATGATCGTTCAGCCGCTGGCGATTATTGGCAGCCATTTCGACAGTATTGCCGCGGGGAACCTGGCACGACCGGTAGCGGTTTATGGGCGCAATGAGATCTCGGCTATTTTTGCCAGCCTGCAGAAGATGCAACAGGCGTTACGCGAAACGGTAAGTGACGTTCGTCAGGGCAGCTCAGCCATGCATAGCGGTATTTCAGAAATCGCGATGGGCAATAACGATTTGTCTTCACGGACTGAACAGCAGGCGGCTGCGCTGGCGCAAACGGCGGCCAGCATGGAACAACTGACCGCCACCGTCGGCCAGAACGCTGATAACGCACGCCAGGCGTCAGGAATCGCCAAAAGTGCGGCAGACACAGCGCACAAAGGTGGCGAGCAGACGTCCCGGGTCGCCAGCACCATGCATGAGATTTCTGCCAGCTCGCAGAAAATTGGCGACATTATCGGGGTGATTGACAGCATTGCCTTCCAGACCAATATCCTGGCGTTGAATGCCGCGGTAGAGGCCGCCAGAGCGGGGGAGCAAGGGCGTGGTTTTGCCGTCGTCGCCGGAGAAGTGCGCAATCTGGCAAGCCGTAGCGCACAGGCGGCGAAAGAAATTAAGGGACTGATTGAGGAATCCGTCACCCGGGTGCATCAGGGATCGCAACTGGTGGATATGGCGTCGCGCACGATGACGGAAATTGTCAGTTCGGTGACCCGGGTTAACGACATCATGGGCGAGATTGCCTCGGCATCCGATGAACAGCGCAGAGGCATTGAGCAGGTGGCGCAGGCCGTCAGCCAGATGGACTCCGTGACGCAGCAAAACGCCGGTCTGGTGGAAGAAGCCGCATCCGCCGCCGGACAACTTGCGACGCAGGCCGATCATCTTTCTGCTTGTGTCGCATTTTTTAAACTTGAAGAGCAAACCGTAGCAAAACAAGAGTTGGCGCAGCCTCAGGTTGCGCCCGTTGTATCCTGAATGTGATTGAGAAGGCGCTATGACATCATCTCTGCCCTCCGGGCAAACGTCATTATTGTTACAGATGACACAGCGCCTCGCGCTGTCTGACGCGCATTTTCGTCGGATATGTCAATTAATCTACCAGCGTGCGGGGATCGTACTGGCCGACCATAAGCGGGACATGGTTTATAACCGCCTGGTTCGTCGTCTGCGTACCCTGGGGCTGGATGACTTTGGTCGCTATCTCAGCATGCTGGAAGCTAACCAGAACAGTGCTGAGTGGCAGGCTTTTATTAACTCCCTGACTACCAACCTGACCGCTTTTTTTCGCGAAGGGCATCATTTTCCGGTGCTGTCAGATCATGCTCGTCGGCGCAACGGTGAATACCGCGTCTGGAGCGCGGCGGCGTCAACCGGAGAAGAACCCTACAGCATTGCGATTACGCTTGCCGATACCTTAGGTATGGCACCGGGCCGCTGGCGTGTTTTTGCCAGCGACATTGATACCGAAGTGCTGGAAAAGGCCAGAAACGGCATTTACCGCCTCGATGAGCTAAAGACGCTGTCACCCCAGCAGTTGCAGCGTTATTTCATGCGCGGCACCGGGCCGCATGAAGGGCTGGTACGCGTTCGGCAGGAACTGGCAGGGCATGTTGAATTTTCCAGCGTGAACTTACTGGATAAGCAGTACAACGTGCCAGGACCGTTCGACGCCATATTTTGTCGTAACGTTATGATCTATTTCGATAAAACGACTCAACAGGACATTTTGCACCGTTTTGTTCCACTTCTTAAACCTGACGGGCTGCTGTTTGCAGGTCATTCAGAAAACTTTAGCAACCTTGTGCGCGAGTTTAGCCTGCGTGGACAGACCGTGTATGCGCATGCGCCAGGTAAGGATAAAGCATGAGTAAAATCAGGGTGTTGTCGGTAGATGATTCTGCATTGATGCGTCAAATCATGACCGAAATTATTAACAGTCACAGTGATATGGAAATGGTGGCGACGGCGCCGGATCCGTTGGTCGCCCGGGATTTAATCAAAAAATACAATCCCGACGTCCTGACGCTGGACGTGGAAATGCCGCGCATGGACGGCCTCGACTTTCTTGAGAAGTTGATGCGTCTGCGTCCGATGCCGGTAGTCATGGTTTCTTCGCTGACCGGTAAAGGTTCAGAGGTCACGCTGCGGGCGCTGGAGCTGGGGGCGATTGATTTTGTCACCAAACCGCAACTGGGGATCCGCGAAGGAATGCTGGCGTATAGCGAGATGATTGCGGAGAAAATCCGCACCGCATCGCGGGCAAAACTGGCGGCCCATAAGCCCATGGCTGCACCGACGACCTTGAAGGCAGGGCCATTACTCAGTTCGGAAAAATTGCTGGTGATTGGGGCGTCAACCGGAGGAACAGAGGCAATTCGCCATGTACTCCAGCCATTGCCGCTTTCAAGTCCGGGTATTCTTATTACCCAGCATATGCCGCCAGGATTTACCCGTTCGTTCGCAGAACGTCTGAACAAACTGTGCCAGATAACCGTGAAAGAGGCAGAGGACGGAGAGCGCGTACTTCCAGGGCATGCGTATATCGCGCCGGGCGACAAGCATATGGAACTGGCGCGCAGTGGCGCGAACTATCAAATCAAAATTCATGACGGTCCGCCGGTTAATCGGCATCGGCCTTCAGTGGATGTGCTGTTCCATTCGGTGGCGAAACATGCGGGGCGCAATGCCGTCGGGGTGATCCTGACCGGTATGGGCAACGATGGCGCAGCCGGAATGTTAGCGATGAATCAGGCGGGAGCCTGGACCATTGCGCAAAACGAAGCAAGTTGTGTGGTGTTCGGCATGCCGCGCGAGGCCATCAATATGGGTGGCGTAAGCGAAGTGGTCGATCTTAGCCAGGTGAGCCAGCAAATGCTGGTGAAAATTAGTGCCGGACAGGCAATACGTATTTGAATCAGGAGTTTATTTTTATGGCGGATAAAGAGCTTAAGTTTTTGGTTGTGGATGACTTTTCCACCATGCGTCGCATCGTGCGTAACCTGCTTAAAGAGCTGGGATTCAACAATGTTGAAGAGGCTGAAGATGGCGTGGATGCGCTGAACAAGCTGCAGGCTGGGGGATTCGGCTTTGTTATTTCTGACTGGAACATGCCGAACATGGATGGACTGGAACTGCTGAAAACCATCCGTGCCGATGGCGGGATGGCTTCTCTGCCGGTGCTGATGGTCACGGCAGAAGCGAAAAAAGAGAACATCATTGCGGCAGCACAGGCAGGTGCCAGTGGCTATGTCGTGAAACCGTTCACGGCGGCGACGCTGGAAGAAAAACTGAATAAAATCTTTGAGAAACTGGGCATGTGAGGGTGTGATGATGATGCAACCACAAATTAAACCTGCTGACGAACACTCTGCCGGGGACATCATCGCGCGCATCGGCAGTTTGACCCGAATGCTGCGCGACAGCTTGCGTGAACTGGGGCTGGATCAGGCCATTGCCGAAGCGGCAGAAGCGATTCCTGATGCCCGCGATCGTCTCGATTATGTTGTGCAGATGACCGCGCAGGCGGCGGAGCGTGCGCTAAACAGCGTAGAAGCTTCGCAGCCGCATCAGGACGCGATGGAAAAAGGGGCCAAAGACCTGACCAAACGCTGGGATGAATGGTTCGAAAATCCGATCGAACTGTCCGATGCTCGTGAACTGGTCACCGATACCCGTCAGTTCCTTGGTGATGTGCCTGGACATACCAGCTTTACCAATGCCCAGTTGCTGGACATCATGATGGCGCAGGATTTCCAGGATCTCACCGGACAGGTCATCAAGCGCATGATGGATGTTATCCAGGAAATTGAACGTCAGCTGCTGATGGTTCTGTTGGAAAACATTCCGGAACAGGGCGCACGTCCAAAACGTGAAAACGAAAGCTTGCTTAACGGCCCGCAGGTTGACGCCTCGAAAGCCGGTGTAGTGGCAAGTCAGGATCAGGTTGACGACCTGCTGGATAGCCTCGGGTTCTGATGAGTATTTGCCGGATGTGAGGCGTGGGCCTCTCATCCGGCTTACGCGCAATTCTGCTTAAAGCCATAAATCCCGTCTTTTTTACCGCTTACTCTTCCCATTGCTGGATAGCTGTTCTGGCATCATTCTCGCCTATATCTCTATCCAGGGTCTGATGCGTGGCAGAAGAAAGCGACGACGACAAAACAGAAGCCCCCACACCCCACCGACTTGAAAAAGCGCGGGAAGAAGGGCAGATCCCCCGATCCAAAGAGCTAACCTCACTGCTCATTTTGCTGGTGGGTGTGTGCATTATCTGGATAGGTGGGGAGTCGCTTGCCCGCAGACTGGCTGGCATGCTGTCGGCCGGATTACGTTTTGACCATAGCATGGTTAACGACCCGAATCTGATCCTCAGCCAAATCATCCTGCTGATTAAAGACGCGATGATTGCGCTGTTGCCGTTGATTACCGGCGTCGTTTTGGTGGCTTTAATCTCCCCGGTGATGCTTGGCGGCTTGATTTTCAGCGGTAAATCCCTGCAACCCAAATTCTCGAAGCTGAATCCGCTGCCGGGCATTAAGCGCATGTTTTCCGCGCAAACCGGCGCAGAACTGCTCAAAGCGATACTGAAGTCCACTTTAGTGGGAAGCGTGGCCGGATTTTATCTCTGGCATAACTGGCCGGCGATGATGCGTCTGATGGCGGAGTCACCGATTACGGCGATGGGCAACGCCCTGGATTTAGTCGGTATGTGTGCACTACTGGTGGTACTTGGCGTTATTCCGATGGTGGGGTTCGACGTCTTTTTCCAGATCTATAGCCATGTGAAAAAGCTACGTATGTCGCGTCAGGATATCCGCGATGAATTTAAGCAAAGCGAAGGTGACCCGCACGTTAAGGGCAAAATTCGTCAAATGCAGCGCGCGGCCGCTCAGCGTCGCATGATGGCGGATGTGCCGAAAGCAGACGTTATTGTCACTAACCCTACGCACTACTCAGTGGCGTTGAAGTATGACGAGAACAAAATGAGCGCGCCGAAAGTTGTTGCGAAAGGGGCCGGGCTGGTTGCGCTGCGCATCCGTGAAATTGGCGCAGAGCACCGTGTCCCGACATTAGAAGCGCCGCCACTGGCGCGTGCGCTCTATCGCCATGCTGAAATTGGTCAGCAAATACCGGGTCAATTGTATGCCGCCGTTGCTGAAGTACTGGCATGGGTATGGCAGCTAAAACGCTGGCGTCTGGCTGGCGGCAAGCGTCCACCACAACCTGAAAACCTTCCGGTGCCTGAAGCACTGGATTTCATGAACGAGAAGAATACTGATGGCTAATCTGGTCGCGATGCTGCGTCTGCCCAGCAACCTGAAATCCACGCAATGGCAAATCCTTGCCGGACCGATCCTCATCCTGCTGATCCTGTCGATGATGGTGCTGCCGCTGCCGGCTTTCGTCCTCGATTTGCTGTTCACATTTAACATTGCGCTGTCGATCATGGTGCTGCTGGTGGCGATGTTCACCCAGCGTACGCTGGAGTTTGCCGCATTCCCGACGATTTTGCTGTTTACCACATTATTACGCCTGGCGCTGAACGTCGCGTCGACCCGTATCATTTTGATGGAAGGACACACCGGCGCAGCGGCGGCGGGGAAGGTAGTTGAAGCCTTTGGTCACTTCCTAGTGGGCGGTAACTTCGCGATCGGTATCGTGGTCTTCGTGATTCTCGTCATCATTAACTTTATGGTAATCACTAAAGGTGCAGGACGTATCGCCGAGGTAGGCGCGCGCTTTGTACTGGACGGAATGCCCGGCAAGCAGATGGCGATTGATGCAGATTTGAATGCCGGTCTGATTGGCGAAGATGAAGCTAAAAAACGACGCTCGGAAGTGACCCAGGAAGCGGATTTTTACGGCTCAATGGACGGTGCGAGTAAATTCGTCCGTGGAGACGCCATCGCCGGTATTTTGATCATGGTGATCAACGTGGTCGGCGGTCTGTTAGTTGGGGTGTTGCAGCATGGTATGAGCATGGGCAGCGCTGCGGAAAGTTATACCCTGCTGACCATCGGTGACGGGCTGGTGGCACAAATTCCTGCGCTGGTTATCTCTACCGCGGCGGGCGTTATCGTGACCCGCGTGAGTACCGACCAGGACGTAGGCGAACAGATGGTGACCCAACTGTTCAGTAACCCCAGCGTCATGTTGCTCAGTGCGGCGGTACTTGGACTTTTGGGTCTGGTTCCGGGCATGCCGAACCTGGTGTTTCTGATGTTTACTGCCGCATTGTTGGCTCTGGCATGGTGGATGCGCGGTCGTGAGCAAAAAGCGCCAGATGAACCGCAGCCGGTGAAAATGCCGGAAAACAACTCCGTGGTGGAAGCCACATGGAACGACGTGCAGCTGGAAGATTCGCTGGGCATGGAGGTTGGTTACCGCCTGATCCCAATGGTGGATTTTCAACAAGATGGTGAGTTGCTGGGGCGAATTCGCAGTATTCGTAAGAAATTTGCCCAGGATATGGGCTTCCTGCCGCCGGTGGTACACATTCGAGACAATATGGATCTGCAGCCGGCCCGCTATCGAATTTTGATGAAAGGGGTAGAGATTGGCAGCGGTGACGCCTATCCGGGACGCTGGCTGGCCATTAACCCGGGTACTGCCGCCGGGTCGCTACCGGGTGAGAAAACGGTCGATCCGGCTTTCGGACTGGACGCTATCTGGATTGAAAGCGCATTGAAGGAACAGGCGCAGATTCAGGGTTTTACGGTGGTTGAAGCCAGTACTGTTGTCGCTACGCATCTAAACCACCTGATTGGGCAGTTCGCCGCTGAGCTGTTTGGCCGTCAGGAAGCGCAGCAGTTACTGGATCGAGTGTCGCAGGAGATGCCAAAGCTGACGGAAGATCTGGTGCCGGGCGTTGTGACGCTCACCACGCTGCATAAAGTGCTGCAGAACTTACTGGACGAGAAAGTACCGATTCGCGATATGCGCACCATCCTTGAAACACTGGCGGAACATGCGCCGCTGCAAAACGATCCGCATGAGCTTACCGCGGTCGTCCGTGTTGCGTTAGGACGCGCCATCACTCAGCAGTGGTTCCCGGGTAATGAAGAGGTTCAGGTTATCGGTCTTGATACTCCGCTCGAGCGTTTGCTGCTGCAAGCGCTGCAGGGGGGCGGCGGCCTGGAGCCTGGGCTTGCAGACCGACTGCTGGCCCAGACTCAGGAAGCGCTGTCCCGGCAGGAAATGTTGGGCGCGCCGCCAGTCTTGCTGGTTAATCACGCGTTACGTCCGTTACTGGCGCGGTTTTTACGTCGCAGCATCCCGCAGTTGGTGGTGTTATCGAATATGGAGCTTTCCGATAACCGCCATATCCGCATGACGGCGACCATTGGAGGTAAATAATGCGTAAGTTACTGTGGTTGTTGTTTTTTCCTCTGGTGGCGCAGGCCGCTGGAGAAGGGGCCTGGCAGGCAAGTGGTATGGGGATCACCTTAAATCACCGTGGCCAGTCAGCCTCGTCTGATCCTTTGGTTCCCAGCCAGCCGGTCTCAGGCTTGATGACGCTGGTGGCCTGGCGCTATGAGCTGAATGGCCCCACGCCCGCAGGTTTGCGGGTGCGTTTATGTTCTCAGTCCCGTTGTGTCGAGCTGGACGGGCAAAGTGGGACCACCAACGGGTTCAATAACGTTCCGGCCATTGAACCGATGCATTTTGTCTGGGAGGTCCCCGGCGGTGGTCGCCTGATCCCCGCGTTACGCATTCAGAGCAATCAGGTGATTGTGAACTACCGTTAACACCCTCCGTCATTCAGACCAGCAGTTGAAACTGCTGGTTGTTTCAACATTTCAGTCTCTCACTCAATTAAATAGAAACGCCATTTTATAAAATAAGTGACGTACGTTGCCGGACTCTTTGTATTCTTGCCATTTCACGAATCCTTCTGGCAGAAATAGAAAGGTTTCACTTCCTGTTAGCTTTTACTGTGACCCTATAAGGATGCCCATTGTCAAAGCGAGGATTGCGGGGCCTCCAAAAAAGCTGCTGCGCCGTAACAGGGGCAAGTCTCAGCATTGAATCCGACATTGACAGAGGTTAAGTAAATGATTGTTTACCCGGTTAAACATAGCCCGTTATTGCGCCAGCCAGAACATTTTATTGCCAGGGATGAATTAAAAACGCTGATCAAAAAGGTGACGCATAACCTGGTCAATATTCATGACGAAACCGGCGAGTTCTTGCTGCGTCTGGACGATGGACGCGTAATTGATACTAAAGGCTGGGCGGGATGGGAGTGGACACACGGCGTCGGCCTGTACGGGATGTATCAGTACTATCTGCAAACCGGCGATGAAACGATGCGCGATATCATCGATAGCTGGTTTGCCGAGCGTTTTGCTGAAGGTGCGACCACCAAAAACGTGAACACCATGGCGCCATTTTTAACGTTGGCGTATCGCTATGAAGAGACGCGTAACCCAGCGTTTCTGCCGTGGCTCGACAGCTGGGCTGAGTGGGCAATGCATGAGATGCCGCGTACCGAATTTGGTGGTATGCAACACATCACGCTGGCGGAAGAAAACCATCAACAGATGTGGGATGACACGCTGATGATGACGGTTTTACCGCTGGCGAAGATTGGCAAGCTACTCAATCGCCCGGACTACATCGAAGAGGCAACGTATCAGTTCCTGCTGCACGTGCAAAACCTGATGGATAAAGAAACGGGGCTGTGGTTCCACGGCTGGAGCTATGAAGGAAATCATAACTTTGCTAATGCCCGCTGGGCGCGTGGCAACAGTTGGTTAACTATCGTGATCCCGGACTTCCTCGAATTACTTGATTTACCGGAAAACAATGCTGTTCACCGCTATCTGGTACAGGTCCTGAACGCGCAAATCGCGGCGCTGGCGAAATGCCAGGATGAAAGTGGGTTGTGGCATACCTTGCTGGACGACCCTCAGTCGTATCTGGAAGCATCGGCAACTGCCGGATTTGCCTATGGGATCCTCAAAGCAGTACGTAAACGCTATGTTGGGCAAGAGTATGCGCTGGTGGCCGAAAAAGCCATTCGCGGCATTGTGCAGCATATTTCACCGGAAGGTGAACTGCTGCACACCTCGTTTGGTACCGGGATGGGACATAATCTTGATTTCTACCGCAACATCCCTCGGACCTCCATGCCTTACGGACAGGCGATGGCGATGCTGTGCCTTACCGAATACTTGCGAAAGTATTTTTGATATCGGTATTCAATGGCGATACCGCTATCGGACCTGATTGTTCAGTCGTCACTGTTTGTACCGTGTTGTCCTGCGGGGCAAACAGATGATCCATGATTTGACGCATAACCGGCGCGGCGGTGACACCATCACTGCCGCCGTTTTCCAGAATTAACGCCACCGCGACCTTCGGGTTCTTATAGGGTGCAAATGCGGTATAGAACACGTGGTCGCGCAAGCGGACAGGGATCATCTTCGCATTGTAGGTCTGATTTTCTTTCAGGCTAAAGACCTGCGAGGTGCCGCTTTTTGCCGCAATGCCGTAAGGCGCGGTGTGAAAGAACTTATAACCTGTACCATTTGGTTCATTCGCCATGCCGAACATCGCCTGACGCACCAGTCCCCAGTAGGGCGATGAGGCCGAGGCGATTTGTGAAGGTGCTTCTGGAGCCTGATACGGCGTGATGGTTTTGCCGCTCTCTTCATCGAGCAGCAGGTGAGGGACGATAACCTTGCCGTTGTTAATCAGTGCGACCATGGCTTTTACCATCTGGATAGGCGTGGCAATCCAGTAGCCCTGACCGATGCCAACTGAAATAGTGTCCCCCTGATACCAGGCTTTTTTGTGTACTTTTTGCTTCCATTCACGGCTCGGGAGCAGGCCGTTATACTCCTCATCAAGATCGATGCCGGTCGGTTTACCGTAACCAAACTGGCTGAGCATGCTGTTAATCCGGTCGATCCCCATCATATACGCTACCTGATAGAAGAACGTATCGGCAGACTCTTCTATCGCTTTGGTGACATCCAACATACCGTGGCCCGTTTTTTTCCAGTCACGGTAATGTCGCTCGGTGCCGGGTAGCGTCCAGGTAGGGGCACCGAAGAAACTGGTCTGCGGCGTGATCACACCGTTCAGTAATGCCGACATCGCCATATACGGTTTGACCGTTGAAGCGGGAGGGTACAATCCCTGCGTGACGCGGTTGATTAATGGCAGGTCTTTATCCTGGAGTAGCTTGTTATAGTCCTGATAGCTGATGCCTTTGACAAATGGATTAGGGTCGTAGCTGGGGTTTGAGACCATCGCCAGTACGGAACCGTCGTGTGGATCTTCAACCAAAACGGCGGCACGCTGGCCAGCCAACAAGCTCTCAATGTATTGCTGTAAATGTAAATCCAGCGTCAGATGGATATCTTTTCCGGCAACGGGCGGCACATCTTTGATCAGGCGTACGATGCGTCCGTGGTTATCTACTTCCACCTCCTGATAACCGGTCTTTCCATGCAGTTCGTTTTCGTAATAGCGCTCAATACCTTGCTTACCGATGTTGTGATCGGCGGCGTAGTTCTCCGCCAGACCTTTTTGATCCAGTGCTTTCAGGTCGTTGTCATTGATTTTTGAAACATAACCCAGGACATGCGCCAGCGCCGCGCCATAGGGATACTGGCGGTCTTCGTAACTATTGATGTTGACGCCGCTAAAATGAAACTGGTTTACCGAGAAACGGGCGATTTCGACATCGGTTAGCGCATTTTTTAGCACCACAGGACGATAGCGGCTGCTGGTTTTCAGCTCATGGCGAAACTGGTCTATGTCATCAGGAGTGAGGTCAACGATCGGCGTGAGCTGCTGGAGTAACGCATTCATATCGCTGATTTTATACGGCGTAACAGAAATATCGTACCAGGTAACGTTGCGCACCAGCGGGATGCCGTTGCGATCGTAAATCATGCCGCGCGTTGGGGCGACGGGCAGCATTTTGATGTCGTTTGCATTCGACCGGGTGGTGTAATACTGGTGCTGACAGATTTGTAAGTTATACAGATTGTAAATCAGGATGCCAAAACAGATGACTACCAGGCCAAAGGCCACCAATACACGCCGCTGGAAGAGCTTTTCTTCCGCCTCAAAATCTCTGAATGTCATTGACCCGTACCCGATTAATTCGCCGCCTAATGATACGGAGGCTTAGACGGGATGACAGGCAAAAGATGTTCCATATCTCTAGGGAAATGTGTCATTCCTTGTGGGTTGTTACAAATTACAGTGAACGTAGCCGTTTCTCGTCGGCCTGATAGTGCTGCCTACGAGGGCGGTAATTCGGGGAAATAAAAAAACCCGCGACATAGCGCGGGCTTTCATATTACTTGAGGTGATTACATACGTTCTACTGTTTCGATACCCAGTGTATCCAGACCCAGCTTCAGCGTTTTCGCCGTCAGCTGTGCCAGTTTCAGTCGGCTGTTACGAATCTCTTCGTTTTCAGCGCTGAGAATAGGGCAGTGCTCGTAGAAGCCGGAGAACAGACCAGCAACGTCGTACAGGTAAGCACACATCACGTGTGGCGTACCTTCACGTGCAACGACGGTCAGCGTTTCTTCAAACTGCAGCAGACGTGCCGCCAGTTGAGCCTCGCGATCTTCGCTGATGACGACCTGCGCATTTGCCAGCGCGCTTTCGTCGATATCTGCTTTACGGAACACGGACAGTACGCGGGTATAAGCGTACTGCATATATGGCGCGGTGTTACCTTCGAACGCCAGCATGTTGTCCCAGTCGAAGATGTAGTCGGTAGTACGGTTTTTGGACAGATCCGCGTATTTCACTGCGCCGATACCGACCGCATTTGCCAGTTTTTCCAGTTCGTCGGCAGGCATGTCTGGGTTCTTCTCCGCGACCAGACGACGTGCGCGCTCCAGCGCTTCATCCAGCAGATCGGCCAGTTTAACCGTGCCGCCCGCGCGGGTTTTGAACGGTTTACCATCTTTGCCCAGCATCATACCGAACATGTGGTGTTCCAGCGGCACTGAATCCGGCACATACCCGGCTTTACGTACGATGGTCCAGGCCTGCATTAAGTGCTGATGCTGACGGGAGTCGATGTAATAAAGAACGCGATCGGCATGCAGGGTTTCGTAACGATACTTGGCGCAGGCGATGTCGGTTGTGGTGTAGAGATAGCCGCCATCTTTCTTCTGAATGATAACGCCCATCGGTTCGCCTTCCTTGTTCTTATACTCATCAAGGAATACGACGGTAGCGCCTTCGCTTTCAACAGCCAGGCCTTTCGCCTTCAGATCGGCGACGATGCCAGGCAGCATCGGGTTGTACAGGCTCTCGCCCATGACGTCGTCACGGGTCAGGGTAACGTTGAGGCGATCGTAGGTTAACTGGTTCTGCGACATGGTAATGTCGACCAGTTTGCGCCACATCTCGCGGAAGTATTCGTCACCGCCTTGCAGTTTCACAACATAACTACGGGCGCGTTCCGCGAAGGCTTCATCTTCGTCGTAATGTTTTTTCGCATCACGGTAGAAACCTTCCAGGTCAGCCAGCGCCATCTCTCCGGCATTTTCCTGCTGCTGTTTTTCCAGCCATGCGATGAGCATACCGAACTGAGTACCCCAGTCGCCGACGTGGTTAGCGCGAATAACGTTGTGACCGAGGAACTCCAGCGTACGCACCGCCGCGTCACCGATGATGGTGGAACGCAGGTGACCAACGTGCATCTCTTTCGCTACGTTAGGCGCGGAGTAGTCAACCACGACGGTTTGTTTAGCCGGTTGAGTGACGCCCAGACGATCGGAAGCCAGCGCCTGCTGAACGTGCTGCGCCAGAAATGCCGGATCGAGAAAAATATTGATAAAGCCCGGGCCTGCAATTTCAACTTTGCTGGCAATCCCGTTGAGATCCAGATGAGTCAGCACCTGCTCAGCCAGTTGTCGCGGCGCCATACCCAGTTTTTTAGCGACAGCCATCATGCCGTTAGCTTGATAGTCGCCGAACTGTACTTTTGCTGACTGACGAACCTGCGGTTCGCAATCTGCAGGCGCACCTGCAGCAATCATGGCCTGACTGACTTTTTCTGAGAGAAGAGCCTGAATATTCACCGGAATACCTTACATTTATGAAGCGGCCTAAAATTCACCGCACCAGTTTAAGAATTAAGGGCGGGAGTATACTGCAAATGCCCGTTGCCGTCAGCATTGTGTGTACCGCCAGTAGCCTGAAATATAAACAATGCAATGGCGTAAATTTATTCATGATGTGTTCGGAGAAAACAGCGGTTGGATGGCGCAGCGCAACAGAGTAAATTAGCGACTTTGAACATGGATATGAGCTTTTAATATGGCGAACTGGCAAACCGTTGCAGAACTACAGGATATTTCTGCAGATTTACCGCATTTCACGCAGGCATTAACGGAACTTTCTACCCGTCTTGGGCTGGATATCACAGGCCTGGAAGCCGATCACATTTCCTTGCGTTGCCATCAAAATACCACCGCAGAGCGCTGGCGTCGTGGGTTTGAACAGTGCGGTGAATTGTTGTCAGAAAACATCATTAACGGCAGACCAATTTGTCTTTTTAAACTGCATGAGCCGGTTTGTGTGCAACATTGGCAATTTTCCATCGTCGAACTGCCGTGGCCGGGCGAAAAACGCTACCCACATGAAGGCTGGGAACATATTGAAATTGTTCTGCCGGGAGAGGCGGAAACGCTGAATGCGCGCGCGCTGGCGCTGCTTTCCGATCACGGTCTGAGTCAACCGGGCATATTTGTGAAAACCAGCTCGCCAAAAGGAGAGCGTGAGCGTTTACCGAATCCGACGCTGGCGGTTAGCGATGGCAGCGTGACGATAAAATTCCATCCGTGGTCGATTGAAACCATTGTGGCAAGCGAACGTCAGGAGTGAGCATGGCTATACTGGAAATCTGCTGTTACAGCATGGAGTGCGCGCGCACGGCGCAGCAAAAAGGCGCGGATCGTATTGAACTATGCTCGGCACCCAAAGAAGGGGGCTTAACGCCGTCACTGGGCGTCTTGCGTTCCGTTCGCCAGCACATTTCGATTCCCGTCAATCCCATTATTCGCCCACGTGGAGGCGACTTTTACTACACCGAAGGTGAATTTGCTGCAATGCTGGATGATATTGCGATGGTCAGGGAACTGGGATTCTCAGGGCTGGTGACCGGCATTTTAGATGTGGATGGCAATGTCGATATGCCGCGCATGGAGAAAATAATGATCGCCGCCGGTTCGCTGCAAGTCACTTTTCATCGGGCCTTTGATATGTGTGCTAACCCACTCAATGCGCTTAAAAAATTAGCTGAGCTGGGCATCGCCAGAGTACTCACTTCAGGGCAAAAATCAGATGCGGCGCAAGGTTTAACAAAAATAATGGAACTTATTGCGCAGCCCGGTGCTCCAATCATTATGGCCGGAGCGGGGGTTCGCGCCTCGAATTTGTCCCTGCTCCTTGATGCTGGAGTGCAGGAAGTCCACAGTTCTGCCGGAGTATGGCTGGCTTCACCAATGCGTTATCGCAATTCGGGGTTGTCGATGTCTTCGGATGCGCAGGCGGATGAGTATTCGCGCTATGCGGTAGACGGGACGGCGGTTGCTGAAATGAAAGCAATCATTGCACACCATCAGGCCAGCTGATTTTACCGTTGCATCATGTCGCCCAATATGATGCTTGCTCGTACCAGGCCCCTGCAATTTCAACAGGGGCCTTTTTTTATCCTTCATATTTCAAGCCGCAGCAGCGTTGGCCGCCTCGCGCACCCCGGTCACGTAGTTATCTACGCTCCCGGGGATTTTCTGCGTTGCCGCCTTGCTGCAACTTGAACTATTTTGGAGAAACGGTGCTATACGTAACGGTCATTCGGCAATCTATTACGGCTTACGCGCAATCAATACTGCACGTAATGGGGCGGGGTAGCCTTCCACCGTTTTGCTGTGGTCGTTCGGATCGAGGAAGTCGGCCAGCGACTCGGTTACCATCCACTCGGTGCGGCGTTGCTCTTCGGTGGTGGTGACGCAGACATCGGCGATGCGCACATCAACAAAACCACATTTTTCCAGCCAGTTTTTTAGCGCCAGCGCAGACGGAATAAAGTAGACGTTACGCATCTGCGCGTAGCGATCGCCCGGCACCAGTACGGTATTTTCATCACCTTCGACGACCAGCGTTTCCAGCACCAGTTCGCCATCTTTAACCAACTGATCTTTTAACTGCCACAGGTGTTCCAGCGGCGAGCGGCGGTGATAAAGCACGCCCATGGAGAACACAGTGTCAAAGGCGTTGAGCGCTGGAAGTTGCTCAATACCCAGCGGCAGCAGGTGAGCACGCTGGTCATTGCCCAGCAGTTTACGCACCGCCTCAAACTGGCACAGGAACAGTTGCGTAGGATCGATGCCAACCGCCAGATGCGCCCCCGCGCCAATCATGCGCCACATGTGATAGCCACTGCCGCAGCCGACGTCAAGAATGGTCCGCCCGGTGAGATCAGACAAGTGCGGCAGGACACGATCCCATTTCCAGTCGGAACGCCATTCGGTATCGATGTTGACGCCGTACAGCGAGTACGGTCCTTTACGCCATGGCATCAGGTTCCGCATCAGGGTGTCGATGCGTTTAAGCTGGCCTTCGCTGAGCGGTTCTTTACTTTCTGCGGTAACGCTGTGTAGTAAGTCCAGACGATGCGGCATCAGCTCGGGCAGAAACTCGACGGCGTTTGACCATTGCTTAAAAAGACCGTGCTGATCGCGCTGCCAGGCAGCGATTTGCGCCGGAAGCGTTTCCAGCCAATGGGACAGATGATTTTTGGCAATCAACTGATAAAAGTTACCAAAATCGATCATGCGCTAACCTCAGCTTTCAACGCCACCAGAGAGCCAAAGTTGAAGCACTGGAACCACAATTCGCTGTGCTCAAAGCCGGCCTGATGCAGTCGCGCTTTGTGCGTTTCTACCGAGTCGGTCAGCATCACGTTTTCCAGCATGCTGCGTTTCTGGCTAATTTCCAGTTCGCTGTAGCCATTGGCCCGTTTAAAGTCGTGGTGCATGTTGAACAGCAACTCGCCAACGTTAGCGTCTTCGAAACTGAATTTTTCAGACAGCACCAGCGCGCCGCCGGGATTCAACCCTTGATAAATCTTATCCAACAATGCCTGGCGCTCAGGTGGCTCAAGGAATTGCAGGGTAAAATTCAGCACCACCATCGAGGCGTTTTCGATAGTAATGTTGCGAATATCGCCTTCGACAACCTCAACCGGGGTCGGTGCCTTATAGGCATCAATATGACGACGGCAGCGCTCAACCATCGCCGGGGAGTTATCGACGGCAATAATTTTGCAATTCTCGTGATGAATATTGCGACGCACCGAGAGCGTCGCCGCGCCCAGAGAACAGCCCAGATCGTAGACCTGCGTGTTGGGTTGTACGAAACGTTCGGCCAGCATGCCAATCATAGATATGATATTGGAATAGCCAGGAACGGAACGCTGGATCATATCCGGGAAGACTTCAGCTACCCGTTCATCAAAGGTCCAGTCACCCAGACTGGCGATAGGCGCAGAAAAAAGCGTGTCGCGGTGAGACATAACGTAAAAATCCGGGAAAAATAAAGTGGCGTATTGTGCGCTAATGCAGGGAGAAAACCAACTCCCAGGGCATATACCAAAGATTCGCCAGCACCATTAGCAACAGCGAACACCAGGTTGCGCTCATGCCCGAACGGCGCCAGCGGAATAGTCGGTGGTGGAATCCGTAATAATGCATCAGACGTCCGGCAATCAACATCAGCCCGCAAATATGCACCATCCACGTCTCTGCGCCGTTCATTTCCATAAATAACAGCAGCACTAATGCGACGGGAATATATTCCACTGCATTACCGTGAATGCGGATAGCGCTTTGCAGCTCGCTAAAACCTCCATCGCCATAGGCAACGCGGTATTGCATGCGCAGGCGAACGACGTCAAAGGAGAACTTTATTAACAATAACGCACCCAATACGGCATAAAGCGCGCTTACCATACAAACTCCCTTTTTAAATGGCTGCTGGCATTGACTATGATAGGTGGCATTTTCAGAAAAGAGAAGATTGCTGTGGAATAGAGGGGGCTGATCCGATCTCTGGCAGAGCACTGTGTAAATCTGCCCATAGCGTATCAACAAGCTCCGGGGCTTGCGCGATGTCCGGCGTATGCAAAAACAGATACGGCGTCGTGTTGCGTTGCCATAGCGGCAGCTTGGTCAGCCAGACGGCAAAAAGGGCGCTGTTTTGTGCCATATCATCGCTACCGATAAAGCGTACCATCGGATGGTTTGCCGTCACCACAACATGCACCGGAACCTTCGGTTTTTTGCGCTGAGCGTCACGTATTGCTTCAGTATGTGGGATTGCGGCATGCACCGGGCGGCTGTCCAGAATCACCCGGTTTACTCCACGCTCGTGTAAACCGCGATTAAATAGCTGTTCGGCTTCGCCTTTGGCAAAGAAGTCTGGATGGCGAACTTCCACACCGTAGGTAAAGGGGTTCGGGAGCGCATCGAGAAACTGCCACAGGGCAGGCAGGTCGCGTGGGCTAAAGGTCGCGGGTAATTGCAGCCAGTATTGTCCAATGCGCGATTCCAGCGGCGACATACGCGTAAAAAATTCCTGTACCAGGTCATCACAATTACGCAGCGCGGCCTGGTGCGAGATGGTCGCCGGAAACTTAAAACAAAATCGAAACGCATCGGTGGTCTGTGCCTGCCAGCGGGCAACAATATCGGCTTTAGGCAGCGCATACAGCGTGGTATTGCCCTCCACGCAGTTAACATGTCGGGTATGTTGGGTTAACTGACTGATTTTAATAGTCCTCTGCTGTTTGTTTGTGGCCTATGGGGCATCAATGGGGCAAAATCTGCCAGCTTCTGATTCAGCATTGCGATCTGCTCTGCGCTGCTGTCAGCCATCCATGCACCGTAAACATTGAACACCATTTGTGCGCTCGCATGCCCCATCTGACTGGCAATAAAACTTGGGTTTGCACCAGCAGATAATGACCAGCACGCGTAAGTGTGGCGCGACTGGTAAGCTTTTCGATGCCTGATCCCCGCCTTTTTTAGCCCTGCGTCCCATGAGTCACCAAACGAATCCACCTTGTAGATAATCCCCACATCCTTACTTCGACGGACTATCTTAGGGTTAAAGACAAATGTACAGCTGTGCTGCGTTGTTCGACCATATTCACGCAATTGCACGTTGATGTGATACTGCTGCCCGAGTCTAGTCATTTCCATCTGATTCCTTAACGCATCGATGGCTGGCTGAATGAGGTGTATCAATCTATCCGTACTGGCGTCCGTTTTCGGTAGTGTGAACTCGCCCAGTTTTGTATAATTACGGCGAATTGTTATTGTACCCGCTTCAAGGTCTATATCTTCCCATGCCAGGGAAACCAGTTCTCCGTGACGAACACCTGTGTACACCGCCAGTGACCACATGTTTTTCGTCTGCTGATGCCGGCACGCATCTATCAGACGGATGAATTCATCACGGCTGAGCGGATCTGGCTCCACCCTGGCCCTTTTTAATGGCTTTATTCCATCAAAGGGATTTGCCTTTATGTACCCATTATCGGCGGCGAACTGGAACATTCCGGCGATAGTCGTCATGTAGTAATTGACGGTGACCGCGCTCCGGCCCTTAACAGGGATCCTGCCCTTTGCCGCGCACTGATAACCCATCAAAAGCTCTTTCCTGATGTACAGCAACTCTTCTTTCTCAATCGCTGTCACCAGTCGGGTAGCCCCGATCAGCGGTACAACAACTGCCACGACCGACTCGTACCGTTTGTGCGCGTTCGCGCTGATTTCCATCTTTTTCAGATCCAGCCACTTCTCTTCGAGTTCTTTCACTGTGATTTCTTTCTTGCCCAACCCAAAAATTTTAAGGTTAGGTGAATCTGGAAACCGTTCAGCATAATCAAAGCTTCCCGTGCGGATGGCAAAGCATACCGACACCCGCAGTTCCCCGGCGATCTTCCTGTTCTTAGCGGTGTCAGGGACACCGAGGTTTTCCCTGACGCGCTTACCTTTAAAATTAAACCAGATGCGCAGACTGCCACCGTGGTTTTCGACGCCTGTTGGATATGTGATTTTATCCATTAATACCTCCAGACGCCCAAGAGCGATACGAGCTTACCTTTTTCATGGCGTCAAATCATCCTGGCTGCTTGCTTTTCATTGAGGCGACCCAGGCATCTACAGCCTTTCTGTTATACATGCACTCACTGGAAGGTTTTGGATTCCCATCAGGTGATACGTGGATATACTCCCTCCCAACCATCCAGCATTCTTTTCTGGCCCGGAGGATGGTACCGGGTTTGAGCCCGGTAACCGCGATAAGAACGCTTTCACAAACCCACTCGTTGGGGGCTAACTGTAGAACATTGCTCATAGTTATCTCTCCATACAGCCCGGCTGCACCCGGGCTTACATATTTATAAATTATTGCTGGTGGGGCAGTAGACGTAGCCAAATTGCTGAAACGTATTTGGCCTGGTGGCGGGCATCGGCCAGTGCGTTATGTGCAACCCCATCGAATGGCATATCTCGCTTAGGATCGAAACCCACAACTCTGCCTAATGTGACGATGGTTCTTACGTCGTGATCGTTCCAAAATTGCCACGGGCAAACCTGGCCGGCGCGCTCATATGCGCCGCGCAATATAACGTTGTCGAAAGTAGCTCCATTGCCCCAAACCTTTAAATATTTTGGGTTATCAGAATGCCGGTTAATGAAATGGCTCAGTTCAGATAGGGCAGATGATATCGGCATCGCATCATCAACACAGATTGCTGATCGTGCTTCTGAGCTTTGTCTTAACCACCACAGAATAGTGTCACCATCCGGCACCGCTCCCTGCTCCATAGCGCTTTCAAGATTAACAGCGGTGTAAAACTCCTGACCCAGTTCACCGCTTTGCGGATCGAAAAACACGGCACCAATGGAGACGATAGGGGCATTCGGTTTTTTGCCCATGGATTCGAGGTCGATCATTAAATTGTTCACGTTATACATTCTCCTGCTGCGGTGCTGCTGCGAAATGTTCGACACCTTTAGCCCAAATAGCTTTGATGGTCGTCCATGTGACAGGAACGGTGATTTCAATTCTTCCGCTTCCGTCGCAGGTTTCGCAATCATCATCACCAAAACACTCTGGGCAGTTTATAAATTTCGTTTCTGAAAACTCACCGGACAGCACTCTTTTTGCGCCGTTCTCAGCGGTTAGTTTCTTCGGGACCAGCACGTAACCATCCTGAGTTACCGGAGAGTTGCCAGCCTGAGCAGTAGGCGTGTTCATGTGGTTATTCCATGAGCCAATTTCGTCAGTCGCTTGGCGGTGAACGTAAAGCGGAATCACAGCATCTCCCATTGGCTGAGACAGGCACTTAAGATGAAGCTCACCCATCTTGGCATAAGCCAGAGTTTCCTCAGCGGCATAAAGCACAGGCTCAGCACCAAACACTGCTATAGCCCCATCAATCACCTTCACAGCATCAGCCATTGCGTAGCCGAGATTACCGCCATCGCTTTGTTCTGCTGCTTTGCTGAGTATTTCGCTTATGTGGTGCAGGCGATCGAGTGATACAGGACCGTTCGCCGGGTGGTTAGTTGTCATGGGTTAGTCCTCCACGCTGATATCAACGGAAACTTTCATTTTCCCGGCAGAAACTTCAAAACCGGTGACATCCGCATTAAGCATGTACTCAGAGATAACCAGAGCAAGAAGTTTAAGTTTTGCGTCAGTATCGTTACCGTTCAGTTCTTCCAGGAGCTCGATTACCGGCTCCATATGATCACCCATCTTCATCTCACTCCCCCTTCACGCCAATGCCCGCGATAAATCGCGATGGTGACCAATCGCAATATGTGTCAGATTCAGTGTGGCCGAACATGGCTTTACAGCGCCGGATGTGATGGCAGTTACCGCACGTAGCGCCAGCAGGTAGCCGCATCTTGTCAGGGTCAGCGGGGTCATAGTTCAGCGCCTGTTTGTTGAGTGCTGTCATTGGGCTGCTCCCTGTCTTGCGCTATTCAATAGCTGATTAAACAACATGGTTAGGCTGTTACTGCATCCAAACGGCATATCGTTAACACGGTATGTTGGAATGCCTTTGCGAACACCAGACTTCATGATCCGGCCGGTGCCATAGAGTTGCGATAATGCGCCAGCGACTGCGGGTGTCTTTTTGTTCATACCTTTGGCGATTTCACCGCTGGTGGTATTCGGATGAGCCTGGAGATATTCAAATACGGTCATGGCGTTTTACCTTTACGTTCCTGTTCCAGTTGCACCAGAGACTCTTTTAATGCTGCGAACGTAGCGTCCAGTCTTGTGGCGACTTCGCGCATAAGCGGTGCATGCTTTGGTGGCAGTTCAGCAACGGAGGCAAAAGCCTCCGCAACGAGTTCTTTTACCTTCATGCGGCGCATTGGCGCAGCTCCGCCAGTTCGTTAAAGCGGTTCATGAACAGGCCATAGGCTTGACCAGGACGGAGAGGGATAACCTGAACGAGATCAGAGCAGGGAATACCTTCGAGAATTTCCCACTTCGAACCGTCATCGATTTCCAGATCACGGCGCTCGGTGGCTAACATGGTTAGATCGGCATATTTCACGACAGCAGCTTGTTCAAGAGAGATACCGAATTTAAAGCGGATAAGACCATCAATATAAGTTTCCATGCGCTGGTAGTCAGGCAGTAAGGCTTTGAGCGGGGCTGGAATATCCTGGCAATATGCCTCCGCAGCGTCGTGCATCAGCGCTTCAAAGGCGAACTCTGGCGGCACAATCTGGCTTACAAGCACAGAGTGCTGGGCCACGCTGTAGAACTCTGGCAGATGCCCAGCGAATCGACAGATGTTGGAAAGAGCAGTCGCGATATCCTCAACATCGATATCGTCGATTGTGGCGGTCAGGTAGTTAAATTTTTTACCGGATAATGTCTGAATGTAGCTCATGGTTTTCTCCATATTGTCACGCTGCACCGCGCAGATTTTGGTTGCACGAATTCCTCGCCGGATGGCGATAATTAATGGAATTACGCTTCAATAAATCCCCGCGGCGCCGGGGATTTAATGCAGAGCAATTAGGCTTTAAAGTTACCGATGAAAGTTTCCACTGATTCACCTTCGAACTTGCTGATCAGCAAATCGCGGAATTCGTTGGCGATCGCTTCTTCCTGGGCTTCCAGTTGGACGATACGCAGAACAAAGCACGGCTCATCACCAGTCAGCAGGCTGTTACGCAGACTAAAGCGGCGCTCGCCAAGCCCTTCATACGGCACACACTTGAACTCGAACGCCACCGGCATGACATCTTTGCTGCTGGCTTCGACGCTTTGCATGAGTGAACGTTTACCTGCGAAGTCACCCGTTTCATGATCCTGCTGGGTTGCCTGCTGGATAGTGATACGGCGTACAGCCTGGGCGGCCTGGGAAATCTGCATCGTATTGCCATCAGCATCAAACGCCAGCAGGTAATCGCTCCAGTCTTCCAGCCATTCAGCGATTTGCTTTTGCTTCAGACGTTGACCGTCGATCTGCAGTAGCGCGCGGAACGGGGCGGTTTTCTTCAGGGTGATCGAAGCAACGTTATCGGCGTGACCGGGATTATCCAGGGTGCCGATGTTGAACACTGAACGGGCGGTCATGTTGTCAGCGTCAATAAAGCAACGAGCTGGCTCACTGTCGCTGGCGTAACCTTTAGAATAACGTGCGAAGTCGTCAATACTGGTTGTGGTCATGGCGCCACGAAAGCGGAAACGCTCCAGAGAAAAGCGCTCGAGGCTTTCAACGCCAGTACCCTCTGGCAGTAATGCGGTCGGGCAAGCCAGGCCATGAATATCATTCAGGTGATAACCGGAAAGAACCAGGTCTTTGACCTGCTTGAAGGTACCGCTGTCTAACTGAGACATAAAAATTCCTTATTAACTGATGATCAAAGTGGTATCAGTGAGTTTGTTGTTGCGGATCACTGAGCCGCTTTAAGCTTTCCATCCACCGCGCCAGTGATCCCGAACAGCTGACCCTGATCTTCCTGCAGGATGGTTAGCTTCCCGCCTTTGTTGACCCACATCGGGGTTTCGGTTGTGTCCTCTTCTGAGGCTTTACCACGCGGTGTTGGGGTGCTGTAGTTCAGCTTGTGCTTGATCTTGACGCGCTTCTCTTCAACGGAATTACCCATGCGCTCAAAATCAAATGTGAGGACTACTTTGCCTTTGTTGCCGTTGTTCAGAACGCCAAGCGCGGTGGTATTAAGTGCTGCCGCGATTTTGTTCATGAACACGCCGGCATCCAGTTCGCCAAGAAAATCTGGCACTACGGTCATGCGGTCATTACTCATGGTTTTACCCTCGTTAAGGCGGCTGCAACCGCCGAACTTTCTCCATACACAACAGAGAAGGGCACCTGCATTTGTAGGCGACTGCAACCGCCATCCTCTTGCCCGGGTGGATTGGGTTATGAGCCCGTCGCCCGGTGATGCCCTTTTCTGTTGCGTAAAAAGGGCGGTACCGAGGTAGAACATTATCTTCGTCCCCCTTGCATAAGGTTGAAGACCCTGGTACCGCCAAGACTACACACAGCAATAAGGTTGTGGCGCCAGATGCTTATCTTCTGGTTACCTCTAAGGGTTGCACTTCACCACAACGAAGAGAGCACTGCCGGTGTCCGAATCGAACGAACCTTTTCCCTGCCCAACCCTCCCAACCGAATGGGACTGTCTGGAATCGAACCAGCACTTATGCCTTGCTCGTCAATGCTCTCGTCGTTGCGCCCTGAAAAAGGCTGGCGGTTACCGGACAAACGGGAAAACACCGGGCCGCCAGAACAGGGAGTTACTTGTTATTGCTTTGGCCTGCTTTTAACCACATCAGGCGTGGTGGTATCCTTTAAGCCCCTACAACAAAAAGGAATATTCATGTCACATATACATAGCCGAGAACATATGGATGATGGAAATGTTGTTACTGTCCAATGTTCACATCAGATAAATGTTTTACTCATGGACGATTCAAATTACAGCTCTTACAAACGTGGTGGTCGTTGCACCTATTACGGTGGTTTCTATGAACGATTTCCTGCCAATATTGCAGTTCCGCACTCAGGCTTCTGGAATGTGGTGCTAGCCCTTCCCGCCGGTCATCGTGCAAATATCAGATACTCCATTAACGTCATCTGATAGCAGTATTTGGCCTTTCGCCTGAGTGCATGCACTCTCAAGGGCGGTAATGATTGTTTGTTGTGTACCGTCCTTTAAAAAACACATATCCGTTATGTTCTGCTGGTTGGTGGTATCGTAAGACCAGAGCAGTTGGTCATTATCATCTAGGCATTCAACCTTCATTTTTTGTCTCCCAGTCATCCGCGAATCATCCGGTTATTCATATGCCACCGGCGGCTACTTCGTGGGCGTCCTGCCTGTTCGCTGTTGATGAACAAAATCTAACTTAACTTAGCTTTTAGATCAAGAAAAAACACCAAACTATTCTTAGCCTGATGTTAAGAGGAGGGTTAGAGGTGGGTTAAAGCTCGTACTGAACGCCTTTGACAACGCCGATGATCAGGCAATTACCGTTAATCGAAATGTTTGGATAGCGTGGATTTAAGGGAACTAAGAACTTTTGAGGCCCATCGATGACAAGTTTTTTTACAGTAGCCTCGTTTGTCCCATCAAGCCTGGCTACGACTATCTTTCCATGAATTGGCTCTGCATCTGGATCTACTATGACTGTTGCCCCTTCAGGGATTGTTGGGAGGCCATTAGGGTTTGTCATCGAATCACCTTTAACCTCCAATGCAAAGGAGCTATCCCCTATCCGGAGTGATGTCTCTATCCACTTATCTACTTCGCTGAAAACTTCTGCTGCTTTACATTCTGTAAACTGTCCAGCCTGAACCCAGGATATCACCGGAATCCTTCGCATCTTGGTTATCAGATTGCCTTCAAATTCAGTGCCATAAAGTATGTAATCAATTGATGTGTTGAAATACTTCGCAAGTTTCGCAAGTGACTCGCCGCCTGGCACATTAACGTCTTTTTCCCAATACCCAACCGCCACATCACTAACACCGCAGAACTTACCCAGTTCTTTCTGCGAGGTTTTGGTTATGCGCCTGAGAGCTTTGATGCGCTGACCGACAGTTTCCATTTGAACACCATAAATAAATTAAAAGGCTAAGCAATCTTAGTTTTTATTGACCAAAGTTAGATTGGTTATTAATATCTAATCAAACTTAGCTAAGGAGGCGTTATGACAACCGATGATATTGAAAACTACTTCGGCAGTACTGAGAAGGTTGCCGAATTTTTTGGAATCACAAGCGAGGCTGTTTACCAGTGGCGTAATAGAACTGGTCGCCTTATCCCAAAAGGGCGTGCAGCTGAAGCAGCCTATCGGACCGGGGGGAAATTGGTTTTTCATCCCGACCTTTACGAAAAGCGTAGCGATGCTTCAGTAAAACTCAAACCACAGGAATAAGGGGGTAGCTGTGGGTAACGAACCTATTTGGAAAGTCGAACGCCAGCCAGCCTGGCTGGTTGCGGCGATAAAAAAAACGATCACCGATCTACATGGCGGTTATGCCGAGGCGGCGGAATGGTTGGGCGTGACAGAGAACGCATTGTTTAACCGCCTTCGTATTGATGGCGACCAGATCTTCCCGCTGGGCTGGGCAATGGTTTTACAACGTGCTGGTGGTTCAACCCATATCGCTGATGCCGTTGCGCGCCATTCTCAGGGCGTATTTGTACCGCTGGCAGATGTCGATGATCTGGATAACGCCGATATAAATCAGCGCCTGATGGAGTCCATCGAATGGATAGGCCGTCATTCGAATTTTGTACGTAAAGCCACGGCTGATGGGGTAATTGACGCAGATGAGCGTGCTCAGATTGAGGAAAACAGCTATCAGGTTATCGCGAAGTTCCAGGAGCACATAACGCTTCTTTATCGAGTTTTTTGTGTCGCTGAAAAGAGTGACGCCCGCGAGTGTGCAGCTCCGGGCGCCTTGGCGAACAACTCTTCGAGTATGGAGAAATAATCCGCATGAGCAGTTTAACGGCTTTTAACCGTCTACCGCAACCCTGGATGATCCCGGTTTCGGGTACTCCGTTGTTTCGGTATGAACGCAGATTATCAAACCGCTGGGTTCCGTGTAACCACAGTAGGGCGGTTTCAATTGTGGGGGTCTACAACCGGAGGACAAAAAGCCTGTGCGCGAACTTAACCGAAGGTTCAAAGACCACCGCGGAGTGCCAGTCCGTGTTATCCGCTGGGAGCCAGAAACACAGCGCGTTATCTATCTGCGTGATGGCTACCCACACGAATGCTTCAGCCCACTTGAGCATTTCAGGCAAAAGTTCAGGGAGATAACGGACGATCATGAGCACTAAATTAACCGGCTACGTATGGGATGGTTGCGCGGCGTCGGGCATGAAGTTGTCAAGTGTTGCGATCATGGCCCGTCTCGCTGATTTCAGCAGCGATGAGGGCGTGTGCTGGCCGTCCATTGAAACTATTGCTCGCCAGCTTGGCGCAGGGCCGAGCACGATCAGAACTGCAATCGCAAAGCTTGAAAAAGATGGCTGGCTCACGCGTACACAGCGCCGTAATGGTAACCGTAATGCTTCGAACGTGTACCGACTGAATGTGGCGAAACTTCAGGCTGCCGCATTTTCTCAACTGTCAGATTCTGACACGTCAAAATCTGACGCATCAAAATTTGACGCCTCAAAAACTGACCCGTCGAAATCTGGCAAAAACGGAGGTTTTGACCCGTCAGAATCTGGCGGGGATCCGTCAGTAAAATCAAAACAAGATCCACAAGTAACTTCAAAACCCTCTTGTCCGGTTGCGGCGCAACCCGACCCTGAGGTTGTGATTACTGATCAGGCCAGACAGGTTTTGTCTTACCTGAATCAGACTACTGGCTCACGCTACCAGGTATGCAGCACGTCGCTGGAGAATATTCGCGCCCGTCTTCGGGAACAATTCACGGTTGATGATCTGTGCCTTGTGGTGGATTACAAAAATGCCGATTGGCGTGATAGCGAGCAGGCGCAATATCTCCGCCCGGCAACTCTGTTTATTCCAAAAAA
This sequence comes from Citrobacter sp. Cpo103, assembly GCF_030332605.1. Taxonomy (NCBI): domain Bacteria; kingdom Pseudomonadati; phylum Pseudomonadota; class Gammaproteobacteria; order Enterobacterales; family Enterobacteriaceae; genus Citrobacter; species Citrobacter sp. Cpo103. Next base: position 776,063 of record NZ_JAOWHO010000029.1, read on the forward strand.
CTTCCCTGGTTACCTGCAAAGCGCGACCAAATGGTCCAGTGCTGGGCGGCCTGAACGAGTTAACGGCAAATGGGAGACTAACTCAGCCAGCCGCGCAAACTTCCAGAGTGTTGATTACTCACTGCCAGAAAATTCGGGGTTCCGTTCATGATGACAAATAAATATTGCCTAGCGCTGTCGGCACTGCGTAGCCAACCAGCCCACGAATTGAAAGAAGTTGGCGATCAGTGGCGGACACCGGATCTGCTTTTTTGGGGGATCAACGCGCTATTTGGTCCATTAGTTCTGGATTTGTTTGCTGACGACGACAACGCGAAATGCCCGGCATGGTACACCGCCGAAGATAACGCGCTGACGCAGGACTGGTCTGAACGTCTGGCTGAACTGGGTGGCGCTGGCTATGGCAACCCACCGTATAGCCGTTCGCAGTACCACGAGAAGCAGGCGATCACCGGCATGACGCACATCATGAACTACGCAGCAGCCCAGCGCGAGAAGGGCGGTCGCTATGTATTCCTGATAAAAGCCGCGCCGAGTGAAACGTGGTGGCCGGAAGATGCCGATCACATTGTATTCATTCGCGGGCGCATTGGGTTCGATCTGCCTGTGTGGTTTGTACCTGCTGACGAAAAACAGAAACCCACCAGCGCGTTTTTTGCCGGTGCCATAGCTGTATTCGATAAGTCATGGCGTGGCGAGCGGTTCAGCTATATCAACCGCACAGAACTGGAGGCAAAAGGGCGGGCGTTTATGGCTTTGGCACAATTTGCTGCCAGCAAGTCTCAACCTGTAACTGCCAGACCTCCTGCAGCTGATAAGCCAGAAGCAGAGTTGCCACTCACCCAGAAAGATATTTTTGCTATCAGCGGTGTCGAGGCGTGGGCATGCGTTAGAGCTGCGTTTGGCGATAAAGAAGAATACACATTCAGTGAATCGAAGTTTGGGCATACCTGGGCGGCGGATTCTGTCGAAGCACCGGAATTCACTCAGGTATCACCTTTAACGATCGACAAAGCGAAGCTGCTTATTCGTGAGAGTATTTTGTTCGGTGTGGATGAGTGGCTGTTGTCGATTGAATTCGATGACGCTGCTGTGCGCCTGGATATGTCGGAACGTATTCGCACTGTTGCCCTTGAAGCATCCGGTGAATATGGCATGAACAGCACTGACTTCATTGCAGCCATGGGAAGCCTGGATGTTTCCAGTTGGTCCAATATTCGCCAGATCCGCATGCACATTCGTGAGAAAGCTAAACCAGTATCGGATCCGCTTCCCGAGTCCCGTATCTGGCCGCTGGAGGTTAGAATTGTATTCGACCAGGTGGATGGTGCTGACATGCTGGATGAGTCACTGCAACACAAGCTGAAAGCCAATATCAATCAACTCTGGCTGGAGCGGACTGCCACCAGCGAAATCATTACTGCTGCTTCTGAACTTGTTCGCATTATGCGGGGAGAGGCTGCGTGAAACTGGTCCTGCCTTTTCCTCCGAGCGTGAACACTTACTGGCGCGCCCCTAACAAGGGGCCGCTGGCCGGTCGTCACCTCATTAGCGCTGATGGCCGTAAATACCAGAGCGCTGCCTGCGTGGCGATCATTGAGCAATTACGACGTCTCCCGAAGCCATCGACTGAACTGGCAGCGGTAGAAATCACTCTGTACCCGCCGGATGCGCGCCGCCGGGATATCGATAATTACAACAAAGCCCTGTTTGACGCGCTGACGCATGCGGGTGTCTGGGAAGACGACAGCCAGATTAAGCGCATGCTGGTGGAATGGGGACCCGTAGTGCCGAAAGGTCGGGTAGAGATAACGATCAGCAGATATGAACCGGCGGGTGCAGCCGCCTGATATGGAGAAAAGTATGAGCCAATTAGCAACAACAGCATTAACCATGTCCAGCAGCGATATTGCTGAGCTGGTGGAATCACGACATGACCATGTTAAACGGTCCATTGAACGCCTGGCAGAGCGCGGTGTTATTGAACTCCCCCCAATGGGGGAAGTTAAAAATCACCTCAATCAGTCGGTATCGGTTTATCTGATAGGGAAGCGGGACAGTTATATCGTTGTCGCGCAGCTGTCGCCGGAGTTTACCGCGCGTCTGGTTGATCGCTGGCAGGAGCTTGAGCAGGCACAGCAGCAGACGATTCCTCAATCATTCTCTGAAGCCCTACGTCTTGCAGCTGACCTTGCAGAACAAAAACAGCAGTTGACTAACGAACTGGCTGCCGCGGCGCCGAAGGTAGCGTTTGTTGATCGGTACTGTACAGCCAGTGGGTCAATGTCATTCCGCCAGGTGGCAAAACTGCTTAAGGCCAAAGAGCCCGATCTGCGGTTATTCCTCCTTGAGAACGACATCATGTATCGCCTTGGCGGAACGATGACCCCACGGCATCAGCATATTGATGCGGGCCGTTTTGAAGTGAAAACCGGCACATCCGTAACCTCAAACCATGCATTCAGCCAGGCACGTTTCACGCCGAAAGGCGTGCGCTGGATTGGTGGACTGTGGGCAGAACACATTGCCAGGGGGCAGGTCGCGTGAGAGCTCTGCTTACCCCCGAGATCGCCCATCGTATGGGGATTGTGCTGTTCCGTCCTGGTGCGGAACTGATGCACCTCTTCATGCGTGGTCGCGTTCTGCTCGAGCCTGAACCAGAAGAAATGTCGTCATTCAGTACTGGGGCTGTTCCGGCAGCCATTCAGCCGCTGGCTGATGATCCGGTAATGCGGCAGGTCTTCGGGAATGAGCGGGTTATTCAGCGTGCCGGTGGGCTTCCTTCCCTTGAGCAATGGTTGAGTACCCGGTTTGAATGCCAGTGGCCACATTCATCATGGCACGACAAGAACTTCACAACAATGCGGCACCCACCAGGAAGCATTCGCCTGTGCTGGCATTGCGATCACACTTTGTCGGGGCAGCATACCGAACAGCTTGCAGGTATAGCGGCAGGAAACCTGGTATCCTGGATTCTGGAAGTCATTCGGCGTGATTCTGGTTTTCCCGAGTCGCATATCCTGACGCTTCCGGAACTGTGCTGGTGGATGGTCAGAAACGACCTAGCTGATGTTATTCCGGAAAGCGTTGCGCACAAAGGGCTGCGCCTTCCGGATGAGAAGATCCGTTCTGTCATGAGGGAAAGCGACATAGTGCCTTCCTCGTCAGCAACCAGACTCGTGCAGGAGAAGGCGAAGAAGATCCTCACGCTCTCTGTTGATCCGGAGTCTCCAGAGTCTTTTATGCTCAGGCCAAAACGTCGCCGCTGGATAAATGAGACGTACACCCGCTGGGTTAAAACACAACCCTGTGAGTGTTGCCGACGGCCAGCAGATGATCCGCACCATATCGTAGGGCACGGTATGGGTGGTACAGCAACAAAAGCCCATGACCTCTTCGTGATCCCTCTGTGCAGAGAGTGCCACGACGAGTTACACGCCGATGTACCGGCATTCGAGCAGAAGCATGGTACGCAGCTTGAGCTGCTACTGCGTTTTATGGATCGGGCGCTGGCGATCGGTGTAATTGCGAAAGCTTAAGTGTATGGAGAAAAGTGATGCGTGATATTCAAATGTTACTTGAAAGATGGGGCGGGTGGGCTGCCAGTGATAGTTCTGGCGTGGACTATTCTCCTATAGCTGCAGGATTTAAGGGGCTGTTGCCGCAAACAGGTAGATCCCGACCGTCATGTACTGACGATGATGCGCTGATCATCGAAGGTTGCCTGGCGCGATTGAAAAGCCGGAAACCATATGAGCATTCACTGCTTGTAGCTCACTATCTGTATGGAATATCCAAGAGGAAGATCGCAAAAGTGCGTAAAAAAGATGAGAAATTGATACGGATCGAGATACAGATGGCTGAGGGGTTTATTGATGGCTGCCTTTCAATGTTGGATGTAAGGCTTGATATGGATGAATAACTAATTGTTAACATTATGCCCCGTGTAGGGGCCTAATGTTACAAGTGAGGGAAAATTCTACGCAGCACTAACCAACACCTACCAAATGTGCAAAGTGAAAGGAGCAGCGAAGACAATCCTAACAGGAGAAATAAAAAATCAATTGGTTGAGCAAAGACCTTAACATCCTCTGGTAAGAACATAGCGATCAGTGGAAACAAGCAGGCCAAAATCAGCGTCAACCCTGTTGATAGCAAGCGATTTATCAATGTTGGTAATATATTATTCCTTTTGAGGGCGTTAATGGCCCCATCTTTGTCACTATCTGCGCTACTGAATATAGATATAGCGGCGAGAACAAACCCAAAAAGAATTCCTGAAATTGTCGAAAGCACACCTGCTGTAGTTAACACATCAGCATGTTTCATAGGCTTAAACAGTTTTGTCGCTGCATAAGTAATCAGAACTAAGAGGACCACTTTCCAAAAAAGAGTTAGAAATTCTCTCATTTTGTCCTCCCTTTTGCGTTACTGGTTTTTTTTTGCAAGCTCATACTGTGCAAGGTAATTTGCATTATCAATTTTAGCAGATATCATCGCCGTCCTGATATCAGAATCAGAAGGATAGCCGCTTTTTACTACTATAGTTTTCGAGCCTATGAGCACTTGATCAAGTAGGCTTTTTGGCGCTGTATCTGATGGTTCTGTTACATCAATTTTCTTGATGTTTAGCCCGCCAGAGCCTTTGGGGAATAGTTCAAGCAGTTCTTTAATAGCATCAGTAACTGATGATTTAAGATAGTTGAAGCCTGCTCTTTTGGGACGAATGCGACCGCGCATGTTAAGTCTCAGGTGTGAACCGCCCATACCAACCACCATATCAATGATGTCATTAGTAAGGTCATTCTTAATCTGATAATTAGCTTTATTGAAATTTCTTGGCGCTGCGACAGTGAGGTCAAAACTGCGAAGGATGTTCCCATCTTCAAGAAGTTCCTTCATGCTCTCGTGCTTCCAGATAGCCTCGAATGTAACATTTTTCATTTGTGTCTTGTTGTACAAAATGAAAGATAAATCATTCACTTTGGGGCCTAAATGGTTGAGAGTCATTGCTAGTAAATCTGTTTCAAAGTAGTAAATAAAATATGTCCGTTCTACTACTGAATCTTTATCGCTAAGCGGTATCGTTCGCTCGCTTCCTGTGGTGCCATCCTCGATAAAAGGTAAGAGACAATCACGCCTCCACGAGACATACCCAAAATAACTCTGCTGCTTATCATCCTTTTCAAGAATGACAAGTTTTAAACCGCGGTTTTGGGTTTCTGCTGTCACCACTAAAGGGAATGTAATCGGAGTCGTGTTTGTCATTTGCTCGAATGCAAGTTTCGCTGTAGACAGACCGTCTTTTTTACTTCCATTTCCAGTGAAAAAGCCAACTCTTACGCGACGAGTTTTCTTCTTATCTTCTGTAGTCATTATCAATCCGATGAGAATTTCTGATAAACGGACGAAAAATACTATAAATAATTGAGAAGATCATTAGCGCGGTCCGCAAAAAGTGATGTAACGTGTTAAGAGTGGTCACTTCGACACACAGCTTAACAATCGAAGCCCTGCCAGAAATGGTGGGGTTTTTGTTTTTCGCACTCAGTGTAAGTGAAATATAACCATGTGCTTTCAGGGTGAGTTACTATGCAGATTCCTTTCAAAAGTTGTCTGGAGAGTGGCATGGAATTAACATTTAAGGATCTGAAAGAAAAACGCACTAAACTGGTCGAGGCGCAATGGAAGTTACAGGATAAACTTCAGGAGAAGGCGAGCGAACTACTACGAGAGTATTCAGGTTCTCTTGATCTTACATCTCGTGAGTGGACTGGTTCTGACGGAACAAGATGGCCTTATGTGGACATTGGTATTTGGGAGGAGGAGGGGAAGTTCTTTCCTGTCTTAATCCCCCAACTCAATATGGACAGCCGTTACCACTTGAATTTCGTGATTGCAACCACTCTTGATGATTCTCCGCTAACAGGTGGCTACAGGCAGGGCGTAAGCATCTCACTCTGGTATGAGAACTCATCATTTTATGCTGAAGTAGGCTCAGGAGACGACGTCTCCCGTTTTTCTGTCTCATCTCAGCTGGGTGGATTTTATCAGGTATGCAACGCTATTAAGGCGTTAATTAGCTCTTCTATGGATCGCGCCATGCCAGATATTCCAGCGAATTAATAAAGCATAAACATCTTTCAGGGCTATGCAAATGCACGGCCTTTTCTATATCCCGTTGTGAAATGTTCGTGAGGCATGGGTTGTCAGCCAAAGGATCACCGGGAGACACCCGGCACCACGCATCCATTATTGCATAGCAAAAAGGCTCACAACGGTGGAACTTTTAGCAGGGCGAAAAAAAGCCCGCATTGGGTTGCGGGCATAACAGAGAACAAATAGCTAATATTCAAGTTGTCTTTCATCAACTTGTCAGAAGAATTTAACCTTAAGAAAAATTGATGTAAAGACAATATTGATTTCTGGTTACAGGCTGCGCATTTGCGTGGCCTTTTCTATTTCAGGCTCACGGGAATCATCCGCTACGTGCTTTGTTGATAAATCCAGCCCGTGAAGCCTGACCTTTTCATCACACACAGCGCCATCCGAAAAATCGGAGGTGAGGCTATGACCAGAATGAGCACCATTTACAGCAGACTTTCATATGGATCAGGAACCACGCTTGCCGGCTGCGGTGTATCAGCGAAGGCATATGCCGAAACAGCTAAAACAGCAAAAGAGGTGTCCTGGATGTTGGCCGACAGAATTGCAGGGTTAAGCCTGAGCGACTGGGCAATTATTGTCGGTATCGCATGCACCGTTATCACCTGTGCAGTGAACTGGTATTTCCGCTGGAAAGAACGGGAGGATCGGCGCAATGGCTATGCCACCAAAGCTGAAGAATAAACTGAGTGCAGCGGTCGTTGGTTTAATTCTTGCGGGGGCTTCCGCGCCCGTGATTCTCGATCAGTTTCTGGATGAGAAAGAAGGCAACAGTCTGACCGCATACAAGGATGGCTCCGGCATCTGGACTATTTGCCGTGGCGCCACGATGGTTGATGGTAAGCCAGTAGTTCAGGGCATGAAGCTGTCTGCTGAGAAATGCGATCAGGTAAACGCCATTGAGCGTGATAAGGCACTGGCGTGGGTTGACCGAAATATCAAAGTACCACTGACCGAACCACAGAAAGCCGGGATCGCGTCTTTCTGCCCATATAACATCGGTCCCGGAAAATGTTTCCCATCTACGTTCTATAAGCGAATAAATGCTGGCGACCGTGAAGGTGCCTGTGAAGCGATCCGCTGGTGGATAAAAGACGGTGGTCGCGATTGTCGTCTGACCAAAGGGCAGAAGAACGGTTGCTATGGTCAGGTTGAACGGCGAGACCAGGAAAGCGCGTTGACGTGCTGGGGGATAGACCAGTGAGCCTGCGCTATCAGTTCATTGTTATTTTGTTGCTGGTGGCCGTTGCATTCTTCGCGGGTAGTGTATGGAGCAGCCGCGGTTGGGAAAAGAAGTGGGCCGAGCGTGACAGCGTAGAATCATCGCAAACAGCGAACGCACAGACCGCCGCTCGCATGATTGAACAAGGGCGTATTATTGCCCGTGATGAGGCTGTAAAAGATGCACAAGCACAAGCCGCTAAATCCGCTGCCACTGCTGCTGGCCTGTCTGCCACTGTTAACCAGCTGCGTACCGAAGCAACAAAGCTTGCCACTCGCCTGGACGCCGCAAAGCACACCGCAGATCTTGCCACTGCCGTCAGAAGCAAAACAGCCGGAGCCGACGCCGCAGTGCTCGCCGACATGCTCGGACGCCTTGCAGAAGAAGCTCGATATTATGCTGAGCGATCTGACGAAAGCTACCGGGCAGGAATGACGTGTGAGCGCATTTACGACTCAGTGAGGCAGTCAAACAACAACAGGGTTAGAAGATGAACGCAGAAAACCTAAGTGAAGCGTATTACCTCAATAACGATATAAAAGAACTACAACTTCAGAAAAGCATACTGGAAAGTGGTGCCGGACTTGGTGTGACAATCCAGTCTACCTATCAGGATAACGCCTTTCTTGATGCCATACGCCCGCATGCAGTGGCTGAACTTGATCGCCGTATTGTGGAGAAGAAAAAAAACCTCTCCACTCTGGGTGTTACATTCTCTTAAATGAGAACAACAATAAAAGGTTATGTCTGCTTTGCCACATTCTGAGAGTATGAGTTTTATTTGGTAGTCAATCAGTTACTTTATTGGTTTGCTTTCCGATGGAAGATAGATGTTTCCACAGAAGGGGCAAATTAACGTTATATTGTTTTTTATTCTCGACAGACTGTGCTTTGACTGGCGGGAGCAATGAGGACAAGTACTTTTCACATGGCGTAAAGTACGCATCTTGATATCTTTGAGTATCGACATGTTGATTGTCCTGGTGGGCGGTTAACAACCATACACCACATGTTGGCTAATAGCTTCTTTTATAACCGTTACGATGTAGTCGTTAGCCATAATCAATCAAGCCTCGCAATAGCGGGGCTTTTTAACAACTGAGGAATGAGCATTACAGTAGTTCTTACAGCTAAGCAGATTGAAGACCTGGCTGCCTTCGCAAAAGAAGATGGCCAGCCACAATATACCATCACTACCGGAACAATCCCTGAGTTCGAAGCGGATGATGGCGAGGTTATCCCTGAGTACACCGGGCTGATTGCCTATTCCGAGTCGCTAGAGCATAGCGTTCTACAGCTCGATAACTAACGAATCAACATAACTTTCCATCCGCCATGACACCACAATGCTCGTAGACATGCCAGGAAGCCTGGCAGAAGAAGCTCGATACCATGCTGAACGCGCTGATGAAAACTACCGAGCAGGAATGACATGTGAGCGGATTTATGAGTCCGTAAAAATACTAACAATGAACCGTAGAGGAAAAATAATAGCTCTATAAATTAAGATGTTGACGGTTTTCGTGGATAAATTTGTGAATTTTTACTATGAAGGAAATACGACTCTTCCTTGAGTCAAAATCCCTGACAACTTAGGGTGATAGATAAAGGTCTTACGCAGCATGACATAATTTTCGATTTAAGCTATTTAAATTAATTTTTAAGATCAAAACCCACTGAGATTTACTTACAAAACTAAACCTTGCTATGTCTGGTTAATCATGCGTTAATGAATGTCTGGTTTGTAACGAATTTATCTGAAGCAGTCGCTGTAATAATTTTATTCCTTGTTCCTGTTGAGATTTCCTTGTTAGCTTTTCTCTCTGATAATTTTTTTTCGGACCATTCTGCCCAAGGGCTTACTCAATAAAGGTAATGTTTATGTCTAATAAAATGACTGGTTTAGTTAAATGGTTTAATCCTGAAAAAGGTTTTGGTTTTATCACTCCAAAAGATGGTAGTAAAGATGTGTTTGTTCACTTCTCTGCTATCCAGAGTAATGATTTCAAGACGTTGAATGAGAATCAGGAAGTTGAATTTAGTGTTGAACAGGGACCTAAAGGCCCCACGGCAGTTAATGTCGTGGCTGTATAAGGTAACTGTTATTACTAATAATATTCACTTCAGATGTCCGTGTTGCCACGGATCTCAGTACCGAACGTCAAACTTTGATGTTACTGAAAAAAATCCTTTCGGAGCAAAATGTATTTTTTGCAAATCAACAATGATTACATTTGATAATATTGCACTGTACATTCGTTCTGGTCAGTCTTCGTTAGAATTCAGAAAATAAATTTCAGGCTCCTTATGGAGCCTTTTTTGTATGCTGAACCGACAATCTCTGTAAGAGACATCACGGTAAAATTATGAAAAAAGTCATCGTTTTTTTTAATGCAGAACCAGCAGTTGTTGTAACCGTAATGAAAGGTATTACTACGATAATGCGTGAGTTTCCCAATGGGGAAAAAGCACACCTACCCGTGATGTCAGCGGGATTTCCATCTCTGACAGGAGACCATAAAATAGTTTATGTAGCCTCTGATCGTGATGTCAGTTCAGAAGAGATCCTCGAGGCAGCCTCGAAGCTTTTGAAATGAGATCTGGTTGTTTCGTGACCGACCCGGATTTTAGTACAGTGGTTTGTGTGGTCGCGAGCTCTTTTGCATGAAGATTGTACTGCAAACTATTGATAATTGAGTCTTTCTATTCTATCTTTTAAACATATCAGCGCTTATACAAGTGCTCTACGGGGAATGTAACATGCCTGGCGTTGATACGTTAGAGATCAAGAGAGGTAAACAATGAACGTCGAAGATTTAAAAAGAAAAACTGAAGCGGATATTTCTGAATTCATCACAAAAAAAATTATTGAACTCAAAAAAAAGACAGGAAAAGAAGTTTCCGATATCCAGTTTAATGCTCGTGAAAAAATGACTGGGCTTGAAAGCTATGATATTAAAATCACATTAATCTAATTGTTATAAGACTCAGTTCGAGTGAAAAAGCATTATCTTGAAAGGTAATGCTTTTTTATTTCTGTCATAAAATTTAGAACGTTGTCAAAGCCTTCACTTCTAACCACAGATTTTCTGCTTACCTTTTAACGGGTCCTCCTTGACGATTCTGACCATCGAGGGGCAGCAGCGGCGCGGGATTTGGAGCATTTTTGATTCTTCACGCAACCATTTCAGCATTTGATGCTGATGACGGAACACTATCCCCGAATACACTGGGTTTGTTGCATTCTCTGATTCAAAAGAACACGGTGTGCTTCAACTTGGCTGAGCAGGCATTACAGCAGACATTCACTGAGTGCCTGCGACAAAGTTAAATGGCATCAAGCATGCGATGATGATTGATTAATAATTGAGCTATGCATGGTATAATAAGCCCCATTCATTGAAAGGTTAACCACCATGTCATTTTTCGATTATGCAATGCAGCGTGTTGGGCTTGCAGCCAATACGACTGTCATGTGCCCGATATGCGGACATAAATCCACACACTCGACCACGAAAGTACGCCAACAACAGGCGTTACTTTGCCCTAAATGTAAATCGCTGTTTGTCATTCACAGATAACATGCGACCTGCTGAATATAACCGCCTACGGGCGGTTTTTTATTGCCATCACAAAGGCCACTTTCGAGTGGCTTTTTTAATGGTCATCACGACGGGTATTACAGCAGGAATTACTGAGTGCCTGCGATAATGCTCAATATTTTTATCGGAGTGAATATGCCACCGCGCACACCGAAGGCCGGCCTGAAAGGGGCGATACAAAAAAGGGAAAAAATGAAAAGACATAAGCGAAATAAAAAAGCCACCACATCTGCAAATGTGATGGCTGGCATTCGGATTAATTCAGGTTGGCTGAATAAGTTAGCCGCAGATATTACTAAAATAATTAATGAAGCATGTCCCTAATCTCATCTGAGATATCTCTTGGCCCTGCAGGCTGAGGCGCAACCAACCGGGTCGGAAGTCTCTCGAAGAAACCACCACCACCATGATGATGAAAACCCCGGTTATTTTTATAACTATTGAAGTTACTGTCGGTAGTGAGAAGGATGTTGCACTGGTGCGAGCAGTCAACAACAACGACATCACCTGCATTCAGGTGCATTCGTTTGTGAAGAAATTGCATAAGTCTCCTTATCAAGAGGCAATCAGCACTCCTCTCAAGGCTGGTACGCCAACGTCCCACCGCTGACGGGCTGAGCCATTACCTTACCCAGACTCAACGATAAGTAACATCCTGATATTCAGACAGTAACTGTAATCGATAATGCTGAAGAATAGGCAGTAAATACAGGTGACTGATATGGCAACACTGAAGGATTTATCAAACCAGTTAAAGCAACTGCAAAAGCAAATCCCGTTTGCCACAGCTCAGGCGATGACAAAAGTTGTACGCCAGATTGAGTTGGCTCAGAAGACGGCATTCGAACGACATCTGGAGAGCCCCACGCCGTTTACCGTTAAATCAGTTGGTTCGGTGGCGGCAAGAAAGAACAATCTGACCGCAAAGGTTTTTGTCCGTGATACCGCTGCTGGTTATCTGGAACCATTCGAGTTTGGCGGAGAGCACAAGCTCAATAGCCAGGCTCTATTAAATCCCAAGAACGTTAAGCTAAACAAATACGGCAACATGCCGCGTAATAAGCTCTCACAGCTTAAAGCAAAGGAAAATGTATTCGTAGGTGAGGTTGATGGCGTTAACGCTGTCTGGCAGCGTAAGAAGCCGATGAAAGCTAAGAAGCGACGGGCCAAACGTTCCGCTAACGGGACGCGAAGACCGAAACGCAAACAGCGTTCTCCAAAGCTTTTGATCCGGTTTGGTGATGCGCTACCTGTGACTCCAGTGCTGGGGTATATGGATAGGGCCCGTACCATGGCGAACGCACTGCTACCGTCTGCTTTAAATCAGGCGATAGCAGAAGCCATCAGGACGGCAAAATAAAAGCAGTAACTTATAAGTTAATTTCGCAAGCTTTTATGAAGCTGTTTACTGCAGTTGTCGATCCAGAAACATTGGCTGACATGGAATGCTGGTTTCCGCCATCCTTTGTTTGCACACCAACTAACACTTTGGATTTCGCCCCCTGAAGCTGCTTAAGCACTGTTTTCAGTTGGTCCGTGTCATCCGATTGAATCTGGAGGCTCTGAACATTACGTCTTGAAAGGGTAGCATCGAGCTTCACTGCGGTATTCCCGTCGACCTTCATTATCAGGTCCATTGGTACCTCTGATAGTGATTCGGTGCTTTTATCCATTTCAACGTATGCCGCCGATAGCTTTTCTTTAGTGCAGTCAAACACAATGGCGCCATTGTCGGATGAAACCTCGCCAAGCATCATTGCTTTCTTACCACCAGAGAAAAGGTCATCTTCAGTATTAGTTACCCACTGGGCATGAGCAATTGGTGATGCCAGCACTGCGGCTACGAAAGTTATTTTGATTATATTGTTACCCATTACATTCTCCTTGTATTGAATAGGAATAATCATAGTCGGAGCGAATGGTCGAAGCCATTAAAAAAATGGGTCCTTCCTGAGACTTTTGTAAGGCACGGGCATTGCGCGCCGCGGTGTTTTCCTAGCTACAACTTTCAGATTTGTGTCCCATGTCCCACCTCTGGCGATCATTACGGACACCTCGCCAGCTCTGGCTATTCCAGTTTATTCCAGTGGGACATTCTGGTGGGACATGGCAAAAATGTCCCAGGCGAATGTCCCACCCCAGAAAATGTCCCAGGTGATGTCCCATGACCACGATGAACCAGAGTCAGTACGCACAACATTCAGGTGTGGATCGCAAAACAATTGGTCGGTGGATTAAAGCCGGGCGCTTCATTGTGATGGACGGAGACCTGATTGACGTAGAGGCCAGCGATGCGGCATTGAAGAAAAACCGCGATGGCAAAGACCCGCGCGCCTCGAACGCGAAGAAAAAGAAAACTCCCGTCGTTAGCGATAACGATGATGACGGTGATGAAATCAATAAAACTGTCCGCCAGATAATGCTCACTGAAGGGGCAGATCTTTCGAGAGAGGAAGCGGGACGTATCCGCGAGAATTACATGGCCCTGCAGGCAAAGCTGCAGTATGAAAAAGACAGCGGCCAGCTTATTGAGCTGACAGCAGCCGAGGAGGTTTTATTCAACGCCTTTCGCCAACAGCGTGATGCCTGGCTTAACTGGCCGTCCAGGGTGGCGCCGCTAATGGCTGCTGATCTGGATGTACCGGCGGACAGGATGACAGAGGTGCTGATTGAACATGTCCACAAACACATCTCAGTCCTCGGAGAGCCAGAGTTTAACCCGGCAGAAGATTGAGCGTCTTGAATTAAGCGTCCGCAAAGGCTGGACACCCCCGCCGCGTATCAGTGTGCCGCAGTGGGCAGATGACTATCGTAAGCTGGCAAAAGAGGCTGGGAGCACTTCGGGAAACTGGGAAACATCGACGGTAGAAATTGCCCGCGGACCGATGCTTGCCGCGACGGAGTCCGGGGTTCATATCATCACTGTAATGTGCTGTACCCAGTTGATGAAGACAGCACTGCTGGAAAACCTTTTTGGCTATTTTGCCCACCTCGATCCTTGTCCGATACTGCTGCTGCAGCCGAAAGAAGAAGCCGCTGAACAGTTTTCGAAAGAGCGTATTAGCCCGCTGGTAAGGGTGACGCCGGTACTGCGTAAAATCATCGGTGATTCGAAACAGAAAAGCTCGAAAGAAACCATTCTTTACAAGGCGTTCACTGGCGGATTTCTGGCGCTGGCGGGTGCTGGTAGCCCTGATAACCTTGCGCGTCGTCCGATTCGTGTCCTGCTGGCGGATGAAGTGGACAAGTACCCGATAACCCGCGAAGGCGATCCAATTGCGCTGGCCGAAGAGCGTACAGCGACATTTGGCCTGACCTGGCTGTCTGTACGCGCCTGTTCGCCGACGGTGGAGGATGAGAGCCGCATTGCTGACAGCTACGCCGACTCCGATCAGCGCCGGGCATCTGTGGTTTGCCCGCACTGTGGCCACCGCCAGTTCCCCGACTTTTTCAAACACGTTCAGTGGCCGAAAGAGGGAGATAAACACCTGACTAAATCGGCGATGCTCTATTGCGAATGCTGTGGTAGTGGCTGGTCCGAAGGACAGCGCCTCAGAGCTCTGCAAACTATTCGATGGCATCAGACGCGCCCATTTGAGTGCTGCGGGGAGCGGCACTCACCGCTGATGGATTATGACCTTGCCTGGCGGGCGGCAGACGAGGGCAGCGTTGAAAAGGTCTGGCAATGGTCAGAGTCGGAACGGCATGCGGTCTATCGCGCAATCTGCCCCTCCTGTGGAAAGGAGGCAGTCGATAACCACCACGCGGGGTACCAGGCATCCAAGCTTTTCAGCCCCTGGCAAAAAGATAAGCCGTCGGATATTGCGAAAAAATATATCGATGCGAAGGGCGATCCGGATAAGGAACAGGCGTGGTGGAATACCCAGATGGGGCTTCCGCACCGACCTAATCATGGGAAACAGCTCCCTGTTGATGTTCTGCTGGCGCGCCGGGAAATATTTCCGGCCGTCGTTCCGGACGGGGTGGCATTGTTAACAGCTGGAGTTGATACCCAGGACGATCGCTTCGAAATTACGATCACCGGCTGGGGGAGAGATGAAGAATCGTGGTCGGTCGCGCATGACGTTATTTATGGTGACCTTGAGACGGAAGAACCCTGGAAGCGACTGGATGCATACCTGAAACAGATCTGGCGACGTGGTGACGGGCGCGGCCTGAATATCATGGCAACGTGCATGGACTCCGGCGGCCACCATACGCAGAAGGTATACGAATTCGCCAAAGAGCGTCTTGGCCGTCGTGTCTGGGCAATTAAGGGGGAGTCTGCACAGGGAGGCAAACGCAATCCTGTCTGGCCGACCAAACGACCATCATCGAAAAGCAAAGCCAGTTTCCGCCCTGTCATTCTGGGGGTTAACTCAGCGAAAGACGTGATACGCGGTCGCCTGCATCTTGAGCCACCCAAACCTGGCGCCGCCGCTGCGGGTTATATGCATTTTCCTGACGATCGCGATCTCGGGTACTTCAATCAGCTGCTGGCGGAGCGACTGGTTTACAAAGTCATTTCCGGGCAGCGGTACAGTATCTGGGAAGCAATACCAGGACGAGCTAACGAAGCGCTTGACTGCCTCGTTTACAGCTATGCCGCGCTGTGCGGTCTCAAACATATGGGGTTAAAACTCAACGTCCGGGCCGCCAACCTCGAAGCCGATCCGGATAAGTTCCTGCCAGCGCTAGTTGGACAGGAAGAAAAAATCAATTACGAGCTGCCGGGTGCGGTTATTGAAGAACCAGCGCCGGTCAAACGTAAGCGAATATCGCAACTCCTGCCGAAATAAGGAAAATCATGTTCAACCGGAACACCAGCCTGCTTGCCGGCGCAATGACTGACGATCAGCTCAGGGATGCGCTTGCGAAAGCTCAGCAGGCGTACATTGATTTAGCAACCGGGAGCCACGGTGTTTCGTTTTCCTATACGCAGGGAGACGGGACGCGATCAGTGTCCTATCAGCAAAGCACCCTGGCTGATCTGCTGGCCCTGATTCAACTTCTGCAGGCGCAACTGGGGATTATCTCTCGTCCCCGGAAACCAGCGAGGTTTAGATTCTGATGAATAAAGTACAGATACTGGGCTCTGATGGGCAGCCGTTGCGACAGCAGCGTCCCTCTATGCTGGTGGGGGGGAGCCGCGTACCTTATGACGCAGCTGACTCTTTCAGCGATCAACTGGCGAACTGGCAACCCGCGCTGTGGTCCCCGGACAATGAAATTAACATTTACCGGGATCGCATCGTGTCCCGCGCACGCGATCTGGTCCGTAATGACGGCTGGGCAAACGGTGCGGTCACACGTCTGCTGGATAATGCGGTTGGTGCCAACTTCCGCCCCATCATGAAACCCGATTACCGTGTTCTCAGAATGATCACCGGAAACAAGGCGTTTGATGCGTCCTGGGCGGAAGAGTACGGAAAAGCACTGGACGGGCACTGGCGGACCTGGAGTAACGATCCTGGCCGGTATTGTGATGTTGAACGAAAACTCACCGTGTCGCAGATGTTACGCCTGGGATTTCGTCACAAGCTTATTGACGGGGATGCTCTGGCCATTCTCCAGTACAGAACTGACAGGCTTGGTCCCGGAAGAGGGCGTTACGCCACCACGGTACAGATTGTCGATCCTGACCGCCTCAGTAATCCTCAGCAGAATTTCGATATGCCAAATGTCCGTGGTGGCGTTGAAATTGATGCGGACGGTGCGCCGGTTGCTTACCACATCAGGGAGGCCCATATCGGTGACTGGTGGAGCGGGGCTAAAACCATGACGTGGCAGCGTATCCCGCGTGAAACTGACTGGGGCCGCCCGCATGTGGTTCACGATTTTGATCATGAGCGTGGCGCGCAGCACCGCGGTAACGGCATCCTGACTCCGGTTATTCAGCGTCTGAAAATGCTGGTGAAGTATGACCAGAGTGAGCTTGAGGCAGCAATTCTTAATGCCATATTCGCCGCTTACATTGAGTCACCCTATGACCCTGCGATGGTTCAGTCTGCCCTGGGCGAGACCTATGACGAGTCGGAGTTAGGCACTTATCAGGACGGGCGTGTTGAGTTCCATAACGATCGGCGTCTGACACTTCAGAATGGTGCCCGAATGCCCATTCTTTATCCTGGTGAGAAAATCACGACGGTTAACGCGGCGCGGCCCTACAGCAATTTTGAAGTCTTCGAATCTGCTGTTCTCCGTAATTTTTCTTCAGGAACAGGGTTGTCCCCACAGCAGGTCACCCAGGACTGGTCTGACGTTAACTACAGCTCTGCACGCTCCTCGTTGCTGGAGGCATGGAAAACACTGACTCGCCGCCGGGACGATTTTTCTACCGGCTTCGCTCAGCCCATTCTCACCGCCTTTGTTGAAGAAGTTCACGACAATGAGGATTTACCCCTGCCCGCAGGCGCACCTGATTTTGTTGACGCCAGAGCCGCGTATTCTCGCGCGCGCTGGATGGGGCCAGGGCGCGGCTGGGTGGATCCGGTTGCAGAGAAAAAAGGCGCCATTCTTGGTCTGGATGCCGGACTTTCCACCCTCGAGATTGAGGTGGGTGAAAACGTCGGTGAAGACTGGGAAGAAGTGCTTGATCAGCGCCAGAGAGAAATTGAGTCATGTCTTAAACGCGGATTACCGCTTCCGAGCTGGGCACAGGCTGACCAGTTTGCGAGCCAGACCATTACCGATCCGGAGGAAAAGTGAATCTACCCCATCTGGCCCAGCGATTATTTAACACCCCGCTGGCGCTGCACCCGAGTAAAGCCGAAGTCATCATGGCATCCGTAATGGACCGATTTGGTATCAGTAAAATCGAATCTTCTCTTGCCATGGAGGATGACTGGTACGGATATGACGATAACCGGGGACGTGAATCCCGTAGTGATCCGGGTTATGACAATGTGCTGGGTGTCGCCGTCATCCCGATATGCGGAACGCTGGTGCAAAAACTGGGCAGTCTGCGTCCGTACAGTGGAATGACTGGGTATGACGGCATTCGTCAGGCGTTTCTTACTGCGATGGAAGATCCCGACATTTCGGGCATTTGCCTGGATATCGACTCACCCGGCGGCGAGGTCGCTGGATGCTTCGATCTGGTTGATGTCATTTACGGCTCCCGGGGGAAAAAGCCTATCCATGCCATTCTGACGGAAAGCGCTTATTCCGCTGCGTATGCCATTGCCAGTGCAGCGGACCGGATTTCTGTTCCGCGCACCGGCGGAGTGGGTTCTGTGGGTGTGATCACCATGCACCTTGACTGGACGCAGCGGATTAAAGATGACGGTCTTAAAGTTACGATCATCACCTATGGATCCCGCAAGGCTGAAGGTTCGCCGCTGAGAGAGTTGTCAGATGAAGCGCTGGCCGCCATCCAGCAGGACATTAACACCATGGGCGAATTGTTTGTGAACACTGTTGCCAGAAACCGGGGGATTAGCGCAAAGGTTATAAAAAGTACCCAGGCCGCCTGTTTTATGGCTGCTGATGGCGTTGAAATTGGACTGGCTGATGAGGTGTGTCCTCCTGACGCTGCGTTCAAAAACTTACTTGAAAAAACAGGAGCCTGAAATGGCAAAGAAAAAGACGTTTAGTTTTGCTCACCTCATTGGTCTTGGCCCTTCCGCTTCTGAGGAAGAAGAGGATAAAAAAGCCAAAAAAGCGAAAGCCCGTCGCGCGGAAGAGGACGAGCGCGAAGATGATGCCGATGATGATGAGCGCGACGACGACGCGGAAGAAGACGAACGCGACGATGATGCTGAAGATGACGGCGATGATCCGGATGCGTCAGAAGATGATGATTCTGAAGACGACGGCGACGACGATCGCAAAGAGAGTAAGGCGGTAAAAAATGCACGCGCTGCTGAGCGTAAACGCTGCGCCCGTATTTTCGGCAGTAAGCATGCAGCTGCGAATCCTTCACTGGCCGCGTCACTGGCTTTCAATACCGGGATGAGTTCTGCGGCAGCAATTAATGTCCTAGCCTCTTCGGCTCCGGCCGCAGCCGCATCTCAGCCATCCCGTAAACGCTCTCTCGATCAGCGTATGCAGGAAAGCCACCAGGTCCGGCTTAATCCGGATAGCGGACAGAAAGAGACCGGAAAGTCTGCGCTGGTAAGTAAAATGACCGGCCTCTACAACTCCACAAGAGGAGAGAAATAATGGATCAGTTTGGTCAGAATGCGTTTGCGCCTGGCATGAAGAGCGCGCTGTTTGTTCCGGATCAGCTTGTCGCTGGCACGCTCCAGCTGGTGACTGACACCGGGATCATTACGGGCGGTGCCTTTAAGCGTGGTACTGTCCTGGGCCTGGTGGCTGCCAGCGGGAAATACACGCAATGTGTGAAAACGGCTGAAGATGGCAGTCAGTTACCCGTTGCTATTCTGGTTGATGATGTTGATGCATCGTCTTCCGATCAGAACGGCGGCCTGTATCTGATGGGGGAATTCAACCAGCACCGAATTATTTTTGATAACTCCTGGACGACCGCTGACCTGAAAAAAGCGCTCCGACCGCTGGCTATCTTCCTGAAAGACAGTGACCAGGCACCTGTAACCACCTCCTGATTTCCCCCACGGCTCTCCTGACGAATGCTTTAACCGGCAGGGGCTGGCTCGTTTAAATTTTTTGCCAGCTGCGGCTGGCACTATCAAGAGACTGAATATGGAAAATATTTTTGATACCAGCGTGCTGGTGCAGGTTGTTCCTAACCTGAAAACCAGTCAGAACTGGCTGCTCGATCGCTTCTTCCCGAATGTAGTGACTTACGAGACTGAAGAAGTGGCGATTGATGTTGATGTCGGCCTGCGTCGTATGGCGCCGTTCGTCTCCCCGCTGGTGGAAGGTAAGCTGGTCGAATCCCGTAAATACCAGACCAATACCTTCAAACCGGCATACATCAAAGATAAGCGCGCGCCGGACCTGCGCAAACCTATCCGCCGCCAGATTGGTGAGCGTATTGGCGGGGAATATACCGCTGCCGAGCGCGAAATGCTGAACCTTCAGTTTGAAATGACTGACCAGATTGACATGATCAACCGTCGTCTGGAATGGATGGCGGCGAGTGCGCTGGTGTCTGGGACCGTAACCGTCGCCGGGGAGGGCTATGAAACTAAGGTGGTGGATTTCGGGCGTGCTTCGGATCTGACCATCACTCTTAGCGGCTCGGATAAATGGCCACTGACCGTTGCAGCTGGCGCTACCAATACCCAGCCATCAGATGACATTGAAATCTGGCAGACTACTTTCCTGAAAGAGTCCGGCTCTGTCGCCACGGATCTGGTCTTTACGAATAAGTCATGGCGTGCATTCCGACTGGATACCACCATCAAGGATAACGCCATTACATTCCCGGCGCTGAGCCCGTTTGGTAACCAGATTAACGCCGGCCCACAGGTAATGAAGGGCGCAATTTATAAAGGGCGCTGGGGTAACTTTGACCTCTGGTTATATAACGACTGGTTTATTGACCCGCTGGATAACGTCGAGAAGCCTATGATCCCCGATGGCGCTGTCATTATGAGTGGTGCCGATCTGATGGGTACCCGCGCCTTTGGCGTTATCCTGGACCCGGCTTTCAACTACGGTCCGCTGGCTTATGCGCCAAAATCCTGGGTGAAAGAAGATCCAGCCCAGCGTCTTATCCTGATGCAATCCTCCCCGCTGGTTATTCCGAGCCGGGTAAATGCATCCCTCTGCGCAACGGTGGTCTGATATGGCAAAACAACCTAATACCGGGTTGGCTGATGATCTGAATGCAGAAGGATCTGCCAAAGACGGCCTGAGCGTTGACGACCTGAATGCTGGCGATAACACCCAGGAAAAACAGCCTTTGAGCAAAACAGATGATGCCGAATTGTCTGTTGATGACGATGGTGGTGACGAAAAATCCGGAGACACTGAATCGCAGGAGTATGTGGTGTTGAAAG
Source organism: Citrobacter sp. Cpo103 (assembly GCF_030332605.1). Classification (NCBI taxonomy): domain Bacteria; kingdom Pseudomonadati; phylum Pseudomonadota; class Gammaproteobacteria; order Enterobacterales; family Enterobacteriaceae; genus Citrobacter; species Citrobacter sp. Cpo103. Next base: position 796,981 of record NZ_JAOWHO010000029.1, read on the forward strand.
GGAATTGCATTCGTCATGACGGGGAGATGTACCGCGAAAATATGCGCATCCCTGTAACCGGCAAAGATGCTGAGCGTCTTCTGCAGTCCGGCGTTATTGCTGATGTTGATGTGCTTCGTAAGCGAGTTCTTGCTTCTCAGCCATCAGTTTCAGTTACGACAGGGTAATGACATGGGCGTGGACTGGGATTCTCATCTTCTGAGTCCGCTGCATGATGTCTTTGGCGATGAGCACGAGTACCGTCCACGTAACGGTACTCCTTTTACAATTAACGGGATTTTTGACCGTGGTTATGCGCAGGTTGCTGAAAACCTTGATGGCGATTCAGAAATTAACACCTCCAGCCCGATGTTGGGTGTGCGCGATGCTGAATTTCGCAAGCTGGGTAAATCGCAACCTGCTGTATCTGACCGGGTATTTATAAAGACGGTCGGTGGTCACATCATCAATCAGTTATTTGTTGTGTCAAACGTCGAACCCGACAGTCATGGCGGATCTCGTCTTGTCCTCAATGTGGTAAAACCGCGATGAATTCAGCAGCGATACGGCAAATGGTTGTCACTGCACTAACCGGGGCAACCAGCGCGGGCGACCGCGTATTCTCTCCACGCGACTGGTCAACTTCACCAGATATGTATCCTGTGTTGTTGGTTCAGACGCCTTTTGAACAGAAAAAATCACAGGGGCGTAATACCCCTGCTTTTACCACCCTCACCACTGTCAGGATCACTGGGCGCGTTCAGGAGTATGACGGCAATACAGTGGATGATGGAGCCATGCGGGCAGAGCTGGCGCTTGAAAGCCTTCGCGAGCAGGTGGAGCGCGCGGTGATCAACAGCTACGAACTGACGCGGAATATTCAGAAATACGCGGAAGTTCGTTCAACCATCAATGTTGATTCAGAAGGAGAGGCCCATATGGGGCAGCTTCTTTTCGAGATCGACATAGAGCATTACCAGGGGCCGGAAGATTTTTATCCTGTCCAGTCGGTTCCCCTTGAGGGCATGGATATTGCGGTCGACATGCCAGACGGCACAGTTAAACCGGGTATCAGCCTCAATCTTCAGGAGTAATCCATGTTTGTTAAGCCGAACAACGGGCTCAGCGTTCGCTGCCCCGTCAAGGGCATCCCATTGCCTAAAGAGGGTGCTGAAGTACCTGACAATATTTTCTGGCGTCGCCGTCTGAGCGATGGGGACGTGATCCTCTCTAAAAAGGATGAGGGCGCGCCAGAGAAACAATCATTACCTAAAAAAGCGGGAGAAAATGAATGACCGTACCTTTCGCTCGTGTTCCCGATAACCTGCGGGTAGGGCTTTTCTTCGTTGAGTTTGATAACTCAATGGCGAATAACGCCACTGCCACGCAGCGCACCCTGCTTATCGGTGGGATGCTCAGTACCGGCTCAACCCCCCCTGGTATTCCGCAGCGAGTTTCCTCTTCGGATACCGTCGGTGAGCTGACAGGAAAAGGGGGAATTCTGCAGGCCATGATGGCGGCGTATCAGAAAAATGATACCGCAGCCGAAGTCTGGATCCTGCCGCTGGAGGAAGACTCCGATTCCATGGTGGCTGCAACCGGCACCATTAAAGTGAGCAGCGCACCGACGGCAACCGGAGTGATCTCCCTTTATATTGCTGGTGAGCGCATTCAGTTGACCGTTGTAGCAACAGATACGGTGGCAGCGATCGCCACCTCTCTGGCCGCGGCGATTAACGCAAAAACCACGCTACCTGTAACCGCCAGTGCGACTACGGATACCGTAACCCTGACCGCGAAGAATCTTGGTGCTACGGGTAATGGGATCGACATTCGCCTGAACTTCCTCGGCTTACCTGGAGGCGAGTCCACACCTGCAGGCCTGGAACTGACGATTACTGCTATGTCTAACGGAGTCGGGGCTCCGGATATTACCGGCGAGCTGGCAAACCTGCAGGATCGGACATTCGATTTCATCATCAACCCTTACGACGATACAACCTCGTTGAATGTGATGAAGGAGTTCCTGTCAGACACTGGCGGTCGCTGGGCATGGGACAAGCAGCTTTATGGCCATTCCTTTGGTACCACCACCGGGACTTACGCCCAGCTCGGTACCAAAGGTGAGCTGCGCAATAACCAGCATGAGACCCTGCTGGGCGTAAATAAATCGCCGTCCCCTTCCTGGGCATGGTCTGCAGCTTACACCGGCGCAGCTGCGGTGAGTCTGCGTAATGACCCCGGCCGCCCGCTACAGTCGCTCGCTGTTCAGGGGGTGCTTGCGCCAGAACTGCAGGATCGCTTTGAGCTGACCGAGCGTAACAATCTGCTGTACAGCGGCATTTCGACATTTACGGTCGATGACGATGGCACGGTGCGCATTGAAAACCTGATCACCACCTACCAGAAAAACAGCTATGGCGATGCAGATGACAGTTATCTGGAAGTGGAGACGCTGTTCAGCCTGATGTTTGTGACCCGCTACCTGCGCACAGCGGTGACCAGCAAGTTTGGCCGTATGAAGCTTGCTGCGGATGGAACCCGATTTGCACCTGGCGCGGCGATCGTCACGCCGAACATTATCAAGGCCGATCAGATTGCCGAGTACCAGACTCTGGTATGGAACGGTTATGCGCAGGATGCGGAGGCATTCGCAAAAAATATCATCGTCGAGCAGAACGCCAAAAATCCGAACCGCGTCGATGTGCTGTGGCCGGGAACCCTCATGAACCAGTTGCGCATTTTCGCGCTGCTCAATCAGTTCCGCACTCGGGCTGAATCAACAGGAGCTTAAACGATGGCAGGTGATACTACTAACCGCCTGGCGGGAACCGCCTATGTCACTGTTAACGGTGTGACGGTAATGGTGGAGGGCTCGTTTAAATACCAGGCTGCCACCGTAAACCGTACCACCCTGACAGGGATGGATGGTGTGCACGGGTATAAGGAAAAACCTGTGGCGCCATACATTTCTGCCCGACTGCGTGACAGTGGCGGAACGAATGTGCAGGGCTTTAACCAGCAGACGAACGTCAACGTGATCGCCGAGCTGGCTAACGGGAAAACTATCATTGGCCGTTCACTCTGGACGGTCAACGTCCAGGAAGTGGAAAGCGAAGATGCAGTATTTGATGTTCGCTGGGAAGGCCGCGACGTAACGGAGAACTAAGATGGCTGAGATTGAACGCGTTAAAACCATTCCATTAACCGTAGCGCTGGATGATGCTGCGGAGAAGACCACTTATACGCAGCTGGAGCTGAAAGCACCCACGCTAAGCCAGGCTGAGCAGTTTTATGAGAAACAGGCTGCGTCAACGTCGCTCGCGGCGATGCGCCTGCTTATTGCGCTGGTTTCCGGTACGCGTGAAAGCGTACTGCAGCCGATGGATTTTCTCGACTTCCGTAAGTGTGAGGAGTATCTGCTCAGTTTTTTGACCTGGAAGCCCTGACAACCTGGCAGGAAATGGCCGCTGACGTCACCTTCTATTTCCGCTGGTCTGAGGACAGGGCGTGGGGAATGACCCGCGCCCGGCTGAAATGGTGGGTGGCGCAGGCATCCCGGATAAACAAGCTTAGGAAACCTGAAGACGATGAGTAATTCTTTTGATTTTGAGCTGGTGGCCAGCGACCAGGTTAGCGAGGCTATAGACCGCATTAATGAGGCTGTCCGTGACCTGGAGCCGAAGCTAGATAAAACTAAAGAAGGGCTCAAGTTAGGCGGTCAGGAAACAGCCGACGGACTGAGCGGTTTTATTTCTCGCCTCGAGAATATGTCGAAGAGCGCGCGGGATAACGTGCAGTTTATTGGCGACATGGTTCCCCCACTGAAAATGGTGGGGGAGCTCACGGGGAAGATGGGGGCGCTGGGGTTAGCCGGTGCTGCCGGCTACGGACTGAAACAGGTCGCTTATGGATTTCGGGAGGCATCCCGTCAGGCCTATAATCTTGATGTCTCGGCAAAAAATGCGGGAATGCGCGTTGACGATTTTACCCGACTTTCCGGGGCAATGCGTATTCTTGGGGCAGACAGCGAGAGCGCTAATGCATCAATAGAAGGTATTTTCAAAGCATTCAATGAGGCTGCCAGTGGTAAAAACGAGGGGGTTATGGCAGCGATGGCGCAAATTGGTGCTCAAATCCAAAAAAACAGCGATGGTTCAGTAAATACCCTTAAAACACTGGAGTCTATCGCAAAAATTTTTCCAACCTTGCGACCTGAACAGCAGAAGTCCGCCGCTGATGCACTTGGGCTGACGCCCGAATTGCTGGCGCTAATGCGTGACGGTGAGCGCATGAAAAAGCTGCTGGCGAAATCGGATGAATTTGGTCTGACTGTGGATCCGGCACTAAATCAGCAATTGAGTGAAGTGAACGGCACTATGAATGAGCTCAGCGCATCCTGGGATGGTCTGTGGCAACGTTCAAAAAACAAGGCACTTAAGACCATTCTTTCGGATGGTTCAGTCAAAGACGGCCTTGAAGGTGTTACCGATCTGTTCACTAATGGTGATTTTACTGGGCTGTCTCATGCTCTCGGTTTTATCAACAGCAATGATGCTGAGAAACTACGGCGCATTCAGAACGATAAGGAACTTTATAACAGCTTACCCCGCAGTGAACGTGGGCAGGTTGACGCGGGTTTCATGACTGATGCTGTAAGAAAGCGGTACGATGCGAATTACCGCGCGACCGATTCTGCGATTCAATTGCAGAATGACTTATCCGCTATCAGCCAGCCACAATCCAACGTTGCACGCGGCAATGTTCCTTACGGGGAAACAAGGAATAACGCAATTGGCTTCAGAAATAATAATCCCGGTAATTTGAGGGTTGCAGCAAACGCAACGGGTAAAAATGGCGGATTTTCTACCTTTGCGAATGATGCCGACGGAAGAGCTGCAATGGCGAGACAGCTGATGTTGTATGGTGACAGGGGGAATAATACTCTGGATGGGATTATTCATACCTATGCTCCGCAATCAGAGAATAATACTCGTGCATATATTGACTCCGTCTCAAAAGCCACTGGATATGGAGCCAAAGAGCAAGTAAATCTGCACGATCCGGAAACATTAAAAACGATAATGGCAGCCATGATTAAACATGAGAATGGCGCACAACCTTATACTGAGGAACAACTGCTAAACGCCATCCAGACCGCCATTACTGATGATCGGTGGTCAGGGAAGAGAAATCCGGATGTGCTGGCCCAGCAGCGGTATGACATTATCTCTGGATCACGCGGCGTGGATCAAGAACCCACGATACTCAGAACACAACAAGGGAAAAGTGATGAAGTTGCCCTTAGTGAAAATCTGGCGCGGTCGTTTAAGGAGGCCATGTCCGATCAGTCTCTCAAGCTTGAAATCACGATGGTCAATGATAAGGGGGAGCGTAAAACCTATAATGCGGAAAATAATGGCAGAATAACAACGGCCATGAATTACTGATCACTGTCGTCATTTCGTTAAGGAAGAAGTTATGAATGAAAAAGTTTTTGGAGCAAAAGCCATTTAGACTCCAAAGGTTTTTGCGCTTGTTTACCTGGTAATTGGCATTTTCCTCGTTTTTTCTGTTGTCTCAATGAATTTCACGGTGATTACGATATCGGTGGTAAGTGCATTGCTTTTACGTGTGCTTTATGAGTTCCTAATGAACTCATTCAAGGCGACTGAGCATCTTTATAGGATCGCCGAATCTCTTGACCGTAATGGATCCAGCGATAAATAGATAAGTCATTTCAGTGCATATGTAAACCGCCGACATGGCGGTTTTTTTATTTCCGGAGGCGTGATGCCGTCAATTATCCAGGACGCAATAACTTCTCTTTTGGGGGGAGATACCAGCGATGACTGGCAGGGGCAGTTACGGCCCAGCTCATTCAGAGGTGTGCCATTTGCAATTGTTGCTGAGGAAGGGAGCCACGGCCGACGCCAGGCGGTACATGAATATCCCTACCGTGATACAGCCTGGATAGAGGATATCGGGCGGGCAACACGGCGATTTGTTATTCGCGGTTTCTTGATCCAGAACAGCCAGGTTTACGGCGGCGGCGATGCTATCACGCAGCGCCAGTCACTGATTGAAGCCTGTGAACAAAAAGGTAGCGGTACGCTTGTCCATCCGACACTGGGCGAATTAACGGTTTCCATCCCTGAGAATGGTTTGCGTATTTCCGGTTCGATGGAGAACGGGCGAGTATTTGAATTTACCCTGATGGCAATTGAATCAGGGCTTAAAGTGTTTGCTGTCACGGGCAGTACCGTTGCAGGCGCCACGGTGAAAACCAACTATCTGAAACTGGTCAGCACTGCTGTGCTGAGCACGATTGCCAGGGTTAAGAGTGAAATCCGCGGTGTCACACAGGCTATAAACACCATCAGAGGCACGGTCACGTTCTGGACTAACATGGTTGACAGCACCATCAGTCAGGTCACGAATCTCAGCAATGTCCTGAACTCCACGTTCGGGAATACCCGGTACGGACGTTACAGTAAAGGCTCTGTGGGCGGTAGTTCCTCTGCTGTTGCTGGCAAATCGTCAGTTGCTGATGTGGATGATGAGAGAGCACTGGCTGACAAGGTAACAGCCCAGTCGGTAATGGACCGGAAAAATGTTACCGACAGGTCGAGCCAGCTTAGCAGCTCCAACACACCTGATGAGTTTGTCCAGGGCGTCGCCGACGTGGTAAACGCAATTCTTAACAGCGCCGGCAGCGTTAATGACCGAATCACAGCGCTGGAAAAACTGGCTAATTCAATCAGCACGGAGTACCAGCAGTCCGACAGCAGCAAAGCGATTTCGGCGACCATGAACACGCTGATTGTTGTGCTATGTACTGGTGCCATGACCAGTGCCGCTGCGGACTCCAGACCAGCCAGTACAGACGAGGCAGAAGAGTTAACTCAACGAGTTTCTGTGCAACTTGATACGGCGCTGGTTCTGGCTGGAGACCGCGCGGACGATGATATGTATAACGCGCTTCTCGCCGTCAGATCGGCATTCCTTTCTACGATGAGTGAGCGTGCTTCTGGTCTGAGCGAGCTTCTGCAGGTTACTACCGCTCAGCCGCTTCCGGCGCTGACGCTGGCAAACCGATTATACCAGGATGCCACCCGTGCAGATGAACTGGTACAGGAAGCGCGCGTACCGCATCCGGCGTTTATGCCGACAACCATGAAGGTACTGAGGCAATGAATGCAGACAGCGATCTGGATGTTGTTTCTTTGACGGTCGACGGCAAAATCATCGAGGGGTGGGATTCTGTCCGGGTAACGCGGGGTATTGAGCGTTTTCCCTCTGATTTCGATCTTGGGCTAATGGATTACTTCCCTGGCAACGAAGATCGTCAACTCGTTGAAGAGGGAATTTCTTGTGAAGTTCGTATCGGAGATGATCTGACACTGACGGGATATGTTGATGACTGGGAACCCGCACTATCGCGCTCCCGCCATGAGGTCCGCGCCACGGGCAGGAGCAAATGTCAGGACCTGGTGGATTGCTCAGCTGAGTGGCCTAACAACGTCATTAATGCCAGTAATGCACTTGAAATTGCTTCTCGCCTGGCATCCTACTACGGCATCACCGTAACCACGGATGTTGATGAACTTGTGAAGGTACCCCAGTTCACTCTGAACTGGGGTGAGTCTCCGCAAGAAGTCATCGATCGGGTGGCCAGATGGTCTGCTCTGCTTTACTACGATCAGCCCGATGGAAACCTGTTACTGACCCGGGTGGGAACACGTCGTGCGGCGAGTGGGATAGGCGAAGGGGTAAATGTCGAGCAGGCATACTACCGCAAATCGATGGCTGACAGGTTTTCAGATTATGTCGGTGTATCAATGAGCGTTTCTCCAATTGCAGGGTATTCGCCTGATACGGCCTATGACGCTGTGACTCTGGCAACGGCGAGAGATCCGGAGGCCGCCCGTATGCGGTACCGAAAACATATATCGATTGTGGAAAGTACCCTGATGGCTACTCAACAGGCACAAAGTGCGATCGACTGGGAAATGAACCGGCGGTACGGACGTTCAAAACAGCTCTCGGTAACCATCGATTCCTGGCGGGATAAAGACGGGAAACTGTGGGAACCAAACACATTGATCCCCGTTGATCTTCCCACCTTACGGTTGCCGGAGACGGAATTGCTACTGGCAGAAGTCACCTATATGCGCGATGACTACGGCACCCATGCACGCATGACGCTGATGCCGCCTGAAGCATTCGCCGTTCAGCCATATGCCTTCTACCAGAACTTGGCGGGATTCAATACATGAAGCAACTATTTAAACATGCAGCGACTAGGATCGCCGGCATGCTGGGGATTGGCCGGATCACGGCTATGAAAGATGGTGGGGTGGTGCAGTCAATCCAGTACCAGACTCCGCTGGAGGTGGCCAGCGCACCGCGGATGGCTGAATTTGGTTTTTCATCCGGCCTGCCGTCAGGGACTGACGTGGTTCTGGCTTTTATTGGCGGTGATCGTTCCAGCGCGGTGGTAATTGCGTCCAACCATCAGGGGTTCCGTCATACAGGCCTGAAAGCGGGCGAAACGGTCATGTATAACCAGTGGGGTCTTAATATTCTCCTGACGGAGAAGGGGATCTTCCTGGATGCAAAGGGCCAGAATGTTGAGGTCAATAACGCCACTAACGTGACCATCAATGCCAGCCAGGGGATTCTTGCAAATACCCCGATCCTGAGGTGCACGGGTGACATTGTTGATAACTGTGAAACCAATACCCGAACACTGAAAGAGCTGCGGGATGCACATAATGACCATGATCATGTGGTTAAAAATGCCCAGAGTGGCAATGACAATATCCGCAGCCAAAAAACAGAGGATCAGGTGACATGAGTGACATCGCTTCATTCTGGAATGTGGATGAGATGTTTGCTGACTGGCAGAAAGGGCTGGGCGAACTCACCACGGGGAACGATTTACAGACTGCAATACTGGACAGCCTGTTTACTGACAGGCTGGCGCGCGCTGACGATGATTATGAGGATAGCGATCGCCGCGGCTGGTGGGGGGATTCTGGGGAGGAATCCCAACTGGGATCCCGGCTGTGGCTGCTACGGCGGAAAAAACTGACCCCGGATGTAGCAAAAAAAGCGGAGGAATACTCGAGTGAAGCGCTCAACTGGTTAAAGGTTGATGGCGTTGTCAGCGAGGTTATTCCTGTTGCCAGGATCGTCCTGCCTGACCGGCTCAATCTCATTATCCGCTATCAGGCACCGGGGAAGGACTGGCAGGAATTCAGGTTTTACTGGATATGGGAGCAACGTTAATATGCCGTTTAAACGACCGACGCTGAGCGAACTCCGCGACGGAAACCGGAAATTTATGCAGGCGGAGCTTGAGGATGTTGGTGCGCTCCTGCGCTTCGCGAACCTGAAGGTACTGGCTGACATGGATGCGGGGATGGGGCATCTGCATTACGCCTACCTTGACTATATTGCCCTGCAGACAAACCCGTTTACCTCTACCGATGAGTATCTCGCCGGGTGGATGGCCCTTAAGCAGGTATTCAGAAAACCAGCTGCAGCGGCGAAGTCGCCTGCGGTACAGGCTAGTGGCAGTGTTGACAGTATTATCCCTGTTGGCTCGATCATTAACCGCGGGGACGGATACCAGTACCGGACGGATGCAGATCTTAAAATTCAGGCAGATGGATTTGGTATCGTCGCGGTGACGGCCATCCTGCCGGATATTACCAGTGATGTAACGGGTGGAGGCGCGCGCGGTAACGCTGATGCCGGGACCATAATGACCCTGGACGCGAATATTGCTGGCGTGGATCCACAGGTAACGTTACTGTCCGCTGCGACCGGCGGAGCCGATATTGAAACGGAAGAGGACTTTCGCAGTCGTGGCTTGCTGGCATGGCAGAATCCGCCTCAGGGTGGAAGCGACGCCGATTATAAAAAATGGGCGCTTGAGGTTTCGGGCGTCACCCGCGCGTGGGTAAAGCGGCGTCTGAACGGGGCCGGGACCGTTGGCGTGTATATCATGTGTGATCGGAATGACAATGGTGGGTTTCCGGTCGGTACCGATGGAATATCCCAACTTGAGGACTGGGGGGCTGTTAAAGCCACCGGAGACCAGCTCGCTGTCGCCGACCACATCTATCCGCAGCAGACAGACACTGCCATTGTTTTCGTATGTTCCCCGATCAAGAAAGTCATCAATATTGAAATCTCTGGTATCAAAAATGCCGACAGCACCACAGTTCAGGGTATAAAAGACGCGCTGACGGCGCTGTTTTTTGATGAGGCTAACCCTGATGGTTCCGGGAAAGTTTACCTCTCTGATATTAACGGGAGTATCGGCGGTGTTAGTGGCACGACGGGCTATATCCTTAACTCTCCGATGGTCAATATCACCTTTGCTGTTGGCGAAATTCCGGTGCTTGGCGGGGTGAATTTTGTATGAGCCTCTTTTCAAAAAATGATTATGCCGGTGCGCTTGGCGCGTTGCTGCCGACGGGCAGGGCGTGGCCCAGATCGCAAAAAACGGTACAGGCTGCGGTATTACGGGCACTGGGCAGCGCGTTTCAGCGTTCTGACAACGATGCGCAAAGCCTGATTACTGGTGCTTTTCCCCCTACAGCGACGGTAATGTTGTCAGAATGGGAAAGCTCTCTGGGGTTACCAGATGATTGTGCGATTGGTGAATCCGGTGGCGTCAGCGATCGCCAGCGCGCCGTGGTGGCAAAGTTAATCAGCACCGGCGGCCTGAACCGCGATTATTACATCCGGGTGGCTGCAGCTCTTGGTTATACCATCACTATCACACAGTTCCGGCCCGCTATGAGTGGGATGTCAGTATGCGGTGATGCGCTTAACGGTGACGAGTGGCCATTTACCTGGCGGATAAATGCGCCACAAACAACGATCAAGTATTCGCTTGCTGGCGCGTCCTACTGCGGAGATCCGCTCGCATCGTGGGGCAATAAACAACTGGAGTGTTCAATCAACAAAATTGCCCCATCCCATCTGAACATCATTTTCAATTATTCATAACTGATATTTCCCCCTCTGATTTTATCGCTTAACACTAAGTGAGGATTAACTATGCTCCGAATCGGGCAAGTCGAAGCCACTGCAACGCAGGATGGCAAATATACTGATGGAAGTGTTGCTGGTGGTATTGCCGCAACGAGGCTGCGGGCAGCAGCGTTTAACGCCATGCAGGAAGAGTTAGCGCATATCGTAGAGTCAGCAGGATTGGCGCTCGACATTAACGATATGACTCAGGTTTTAAAAGCCATTCAAAAACTCACACTGAGCCGTGCAAACCCATTTGCCGATATCAAATCAGATGGTGAAGCGGCGATTTCTACGGCTCTCACAAACCTTCGTATTGGAGAAATCTATGCACCGATCAACAGCCCGTCGTTTACTGGTACCCCGTCCGTGCCAACAGCAGCCCAGTCTGAAATAGATTTTCGTATTGCAAATACTGCATTTGTTGCTCAGGCCATCGCGAATCTGAATGGCGGTGCACCTGCCGCATTGAACACACTAAAAAAACTGGCGTTGGCAATTAATAACGACGCTAGTTTTTATTCCACAGTAAACAATGCACTGGGACAGAAGGCCGCTCTGTCAGACTTTACATATTCCAAAACTAGTTCGTCTGTCGTAGGTAATCAACCGGGTGGACTTCGTTTTATGTGCGGGGAAACCTCTGTACCTACGGATGCAGATGGCAATGTGTTTATCGCATTACCTGACACGTTTTTAAACCGGGTTGTTTATGCAGAGGCGCATCAGTCCAAAGGCAACTATGCCGCTGATGTGGACCCTTTTATTTTCTCATCATACTCTGCCTCGAATGGACCAACTTCGACGATTTCGTTTGCAGTACGCAATTCTAAAACAGGTGTTCCGCTAATTAACTCAGCAATTCATCTCCAATATTTTGTTAAGGGCTACTGATGAAAATATTTTACAGTCCATCGTTGAATGGTTTTTTACTTGAGGCGACAGCAGAAGAATATGACGGGGAGGATTTAACAGAGGTTAGTCAGGACGTATACAACCAGTTTATTGCGGGTTCAGAAACTCAAATCATGGTTGCCGGCGATAACGGCCCGGTGTGGCAGGATGCGCCGGTGCCGACACAGGAAGAACTGACTCAGGCGGCAGAGTATGAGCGCCAGCGTCGAATAGATGTCGCTAACGACTTCATGAACAGAAAACAGTGGCCAGGTAAAGCTGCGATTGGTCGGCTGAAGGGCGACGAACTGGCGCAGTACAACTTGTGGCTGGATTATCTGGATGCACTGGAAGCGGTAGACATCTCCAGTGCTCCGGATATCGAATGGCCTACGCCTCCGGGGGAACAGGCCAACTGACATGCTCAGGGTCAATTGTCACATCCAGTGATTTTACCCTGGTCTTATATGCCAGCCACGCCGACAGTTTAGCCCTGTTGGCGTCGCTGATTTCACCAAGCAGCAGCTCGGTACGCCAGTCCAGCATTACAGAATCGGCTTGTTCCAGCAGTCGTTGACGCTCATTCTCTGCCTGTGTAATAGCCGATGCCCGCTGCGATTCGATATCTGTCACCCACTCGCTGCCATCCCATTTATCAAACGGTGTTGCGGGTGACATAGTAGTAAAATCAGGCTTAATATCTCCGATATAATCAACAACGGACTCACTCAGATCAGTTGTTGAATACACAATGGTACCGCGCTGGTCAGGTCTAGACACCCAGGCCTGACCAGCAAATACGGATACCTGGCCAGCAACCTCCTCGCCGGGGTCGATATCGGTTGAGTTACCAGGCATGCTCACGCCTACATTAATAAATTCGTCAGACCAGCCGGTATATTCCCCTGTCTCTGAATCAAAATAATAACATCTAATATCCCCGGCAGTGGTTGCGTGGCCGGTTGTTTCATCAAATACAGGTTTCATTATTTAGCCCTTACCAAAAGATTGAATGCGATATTGCGGGGACGAAATTCGTCGGCAGTTGGCACCACGCGGGATATATCTAGCGAGATTCCCGACGCTCCTGTCCCCGTGGAATTGGTAACGACACCAACATTTCCTGATAATGACGCTGGTTTCAGTGCGCCGGATCCATTGTTTACCCCAAGCCAAGTACCGCTATCTTTCCCGGTAGCGTTAGGTGATATTGCACCGGTAATATTTCGTGACGCGTCTCCCTGCACTGATAGCAACGTACGTCCACTATCAACGCCACGGCCATCATCCCAGATTCGCGGGAAATCGCCTCGCGCATCAGGCAGAACCAGACCAGGAACGGCAAGCGCAAGCCTGGGGTAAGTAGCAGCAGAGAATGACGCACCGTTAAACTTGAGAAATACCATGTCTGACCACTCAGTCATGACTGCATTCGGCATTACTGAAGACGGCCAGAAGAACGGAATTCCTATCGGTGGTGCGCCCGCTCCCAAACGAACGTTTACGAAAATGAATATCCGCCACAGCATAATCAATACGTAACTGTGGCGGGCATTGAAAATCTTTACTCACTCACTAACCAGAATTCAGCCTCTTCAAACATTTCCTGAACAGTACGGCTTATCTGTTCCTTCTCATGCTTGCTGGCGTCAGTGTTGATCGCCGGCAGTGTCATCATCGGTTTTACCCGAACATCAGCATCAGGGAAAATCCGGTGAACCCTCCTGGTCAATTCGCCCAGAATGATATCTTTTGCACCGGGCAGACCATCAAAATTCCTTTTGTCATAAACGAGTTCCACGAACATTGCTTATTGCCTCTTTACTGGATAGATATACAGTATTTATGCTGTGTTTTTATCCAGTAGTCAAGAGAGGGCGTAAACATGGGCTTTCCTTCACCAGCTACCGACTATATAGAGCAGCGGGTTACGCCAGCCAGTGGATGCATGACTCCCGACAGTCGCATCCTCGAGACGTCGGCGGGTTATGCGATCATCGTCCCGGTCACGCGCCCACAGCAGGGTGATGCGCTGTTGATTCTGTCCGGAGGTCGGACGCAGTTTGCGAAGCTTAGGGGGAAAGCGTTAATCACGGATGACGGCGAAGCGATCGAAGGTGATGCAGCTGAAGAGGCTGAGGTTATGAGGCGGGTGACGCACTTTATCAACAGCACTGATGCTGCGATATCTCTTGAGGCGGCATTGGCGCAGTTTTGAGACATATGTACGATAGAAAAATTCCGAAGATTGGCAATAGATCTCTTTATATTTGCATTCAAATTTTGTTTATTATGTATTTACATAACGTAAATTTATAAAATTTAATAAAAACAATTCAGATTGCTTATTTTAAAAGATGCATTTAATATATATGTTATAAATTGCAAAGCTCATTAAGGGATTCCCCAGTGAATATTGATAAAATGAAGATCCAGCATGCCGAGATTATCCATAAAATTAGCCGCCTCAGGGAGCTTAGCCGGGCGGGTGTGACGGCTCATGCGCAAGAAATCGCTCAAACCGTTATCAGTATGAGTTCTGTGATTAAAGTACACCTTTCTGCCGAAGATCAGTTTTTATATCCTTATCTGGAAAAGGTGAACGATCAAAAGCTAAAAACAATGGGCGTAAATTTTCAGCGCGAGATGGCTGATATTGTTGCCGAGTATGAAAAGTTTTCCCGTCGCTGGAATACGGCAAATAAGCTTATCAATTGTGACGAGGCATTTCGCCGCGACGCGAATGTAGTGTTGCGCAAGGTGCATGAACGAATGCAGCGCGAGGATAATAATTTTTATCCGCTGGTAGAGCAGCTTTAAAAAAGGGCGGCAATGGTTCATCCAATACGGGAATTTGGTTTCCCGTATCCAGAAAGGTATGAAAAGGACTTGGTAAAAGCTGGCACTACTCCGAAACTAACCACATATCGGATTCTTCAAACATTTCCTCCAGCATGCGGTTCAGCTTCTCCCGATCGCTTTTGCTGGCATCGCTGTTTAAGCCGTTCGCCTGCATCGGCTTAACCTTCACTTCTGCATCCGGAAAGATCCGGTGCACTCGCTTTGTTAACTCATTCAGAATTATTTCTCTGGCACCTGTTAATCCTTCAACATTCCGTTTGTCGTACACCAACTCAACGAACATACCGCCTCCAAAGCAACAATGATTTTGCACGCAATTTATACTGTTTATTTATACAGCGTCAACGGTTGGGCACGTAGCTTTTTAAGGAAGGTTTTTGGGGCATGTATGGGGCATAAATGCCAGTTTTGGGGCATGGTTGGGACATTTTAACTCATATGAACTTAACCGAATTTCATATGGAGGCGTCTTATAATGCACTGATTAACCTAAAGAAAACACATGCTCTTGGGCGTTCTTTAGTGATTTTAAAAATTACCGCGTCATGCAGTTAA